>NZ_NFJK01000038.1 GCF_002159845.1 Anaeromassilibacillus sp. An250 | reverse complement strand
TTTTTTATGCCCTGAAACGGAGGGATTTTCATGACACTCTTTGAACTGGTAAAACAGAATATTTGTGTGCCGGATGCAGCGGAACACTATGAGCTGCAAGTCAACCGAAACGGGATGTGTCACTGCCCGTTCCATGAGGACCGACACCCCAGCATGAAGCTGAACAAACGGTATTTTTACTGCTTCGGCTGCGGAGCCACCGGCGATGTGATCGACCTTGTGGCAAGGCTGTTTGGCCTGAACAGTTACGAAGCAGCGCAGAAACTGGCACAGGATTTCGGGATTGACCCGGACAAGCCCCCGGCGGCAATCGCCTTACCAAAACCGGAGCGTCCTCAGCTGAAAGCATACCGGCAGGAGGAAGTACATTGCCTGCGGGTGCTGTGTGATTATCTGCATCTTCTGGAAAGCTGGAAGGTGCAGTACGCACCCAAGACACCGGCAGATACTTTGGATGACCGGTTTGTGGAAGCCTGTCAGATGTTGGACTATGTGGAGTATCTGGCGGATTTGCTCATTGCCGCCGAGTTGGAACAGCGGGTGAAAATCGTGGAAATGCTGAACAAGGATGGCATGATTGCCGGTTTGGAGGAACGGCTGGACAGACTGAAAAAGGAGGACAACGCCCATGAAAAACAAAACGCAGCTTGACGGGATGCCCGTCTGGTTCGATGGCAAAAGCATCAACGAAGCCCTGTTTTGTGAGGAGTTCTTGCAGACGCACAAGATCATCTTCACAAACGGGGCTTTTTTCACGCCCGAAGGCCGTGTGACCGATGAGTTGCCCCTGCGGGGAGAGATTTTTGAGGAGCTGAAATACTGTGCGGTCAGCAACATCCCCCGCAAAATCAGCAATATTGTGGAGCTGATGAAGCTGGCGGCACTGGCGGAGGATTTTCCCCCGGAACCGGATCGGATTCACCTTTCCAACGGCACACTTTTTCTGGATGGAACCTTTGCGAAGGGAAAGCCGAAAATTGTCCGCAACCGTTTCCCCGTGGCCTACAACCCCAATGCCCCGAAACCTGTTCGCTGGCTGCAATTTCTGGATGGCCTGCTCTACCCGGAGGACATCCCCACTTTACAAGAATATATCGGCTACTGCCTGATTCCCAGCAATAAGGGACAGCGGATGATGGTGATTAAAGGCAGCGGCGGCGAGGGCAAGTCGCAGATTGGCGCTGTGCTGGGAACTTTGTTCGGCTCCAACATGAAGGATGGCAGCATCGGGAAAATATCCGAGAACCGATTTGCCCGTGCCGACCTGGAGCATATCCTCCTGTGTGTGGATGACGATATGCGGATGGAAGCCCTACGTCAGACCAACTATGTAAAATCCATCGTCACCGCTCAGGGCAAGATGGATTTGGAGCGCAAGGGCAAGCAAAGCTATCAGGGATGGATGTGCGCCCGGCTGCTGGCTTTCTCCAACGGAGATTTGCAGGCGCTGTTTGACCGGAGCGACGGATTTTACCGCCGCCAGCTGGTGCTGACTACCAGGGACAAGCCTGCCGAACGTGTGGATGACCCTGACCTGGCCGAAAAGATGAAGGCCGAGGTGGAGGGCATACTGCTGTGGGCCTTTGAGGGTTTGCAGCGGCTGGCTGCCAACAACTTCAAGTTCACCGAAAGTGACCGCACCAGAGAAAACCGGGAGGCAGTCAAACGGGACAACAACAATGTCTATGATTTTCTGGATTCTGACGGGTATGTTCGTCTGAAAGCTGATCTATCTGCCAGCTCCAAAGAGCTGTACGAGGCATACCAGATTTATTGTACCGAAAACAACCTGCCTGCCCTGAAACCCCGCAGCTTCAGCGAAGCCCTGATTGCCTGCCAGAGCCGCTACAATCTGGAATACTGCAACAATGTGACCAACGCAGCCGGACGGCGGGTACGTGGCTTTCTGGGAATTGAGGTACTGGTGAGAAATCATATATCAGTGTTTTCCGGTGATTCGATGCGTACGTACGTACCGGAAGATGTGCCGGAGGAATGGCGGCGCTGAATCGTGTACGTACGTACGCTTTGATTGACCGTTGTTCTCCCTTTTATAGCAATTCAGCGGTTGTATATCAAAAATCACTGGCAAAATCGGAGGGCTAAATTAAGGTAAGTGGGAATCGGAAAGTATTTGACGGTTAGAAGAAATCATTTTGCGAAACCGTGCTTCTCATCCCGGTGAACCGGGTGCATGGAATCATGGGAAAATGCACGATTTCAAGCCAAGTCACACGTAAGGGAAAAGTCGGAAAGTGCGACCTATGGGCAGGACATCACACCGGCAATTCTGAACGGATTTGGTGACAAGGAGATTTTTCACCACACAGCGAAGCGGTTATGCCAGAAGGCGTGCCGACTTCGCTTTTTTATCAAGAAAATTTAGGAGGATTTTTGATGATGACGGTACGCAATGAGATTAAGGCACAGATCGTCCGGGCGGGATACACCATGCAGGAGGTAGTTGACCGGCTCCATGAGGAATACGGCTGGTCGGACAGCGTTTCCAACCTGTCGGCCAAGCTCCAGCGGGAATCCATCCGCTACAAGGAGGTTGTGGAGCTGGCCGATGTGCTGGGCTATGACCTGATCTGGCAGAAACGGAGGTAATCCCATGACAGATGAAGAAAAGAAACTGTTGCAGGCAAAGCATCGCTTGGAGGAAGCCCAGGCACGGGACCGGGTGAAGGAGCGAAAAGCCCGGACAAGGCGGCTCATTCAGGAGGGCGCTGTGCTGGAAAAAGTGCTGCCGGAAGTACAGGCGGTAGGTCTTGATAATCTGGAAGAATACCTGCGGCGAAAGCTGACAGGACACGATTGAAAACGGCTGGGAGGTCTCCGGGAAACCGGGGGCCTTCCTCTTTTTTATCCCGAAGGGCGCACTTACTCACCACCTGCTAAAGCAGGCGGTGGTAGCCCTCCCGTTGGTCGGGCACGTGCGCTCTCCGAGGGGGATTGCGACTCCTGCGGGAGCCGCTGGACAAGGCTGCATTTCTGTCAAACTGCCAGCCTTGCCCATGCAGTCGGCAAAGGGGCTTCCGAAGTGGAAGCCCCTATTCATGGGGTGGGGTATATTGCCACCCCATCCCGCCGACTGCCTGCGTCAACCTGCCACCGGCAGCTTGACACAGATACAGGGGTGGAACAAATCGTTACACCCCTGCTGGTGGTACGTCGCATTTCACGACGTACCTGTTGCAATCGAGTACAGAAGGAGGGCTGCTGCGTTTCACAGTAGCCCTTCAGAAAGGACGGTAGACAATGGCAATTTATCATTTGGAGGCCAAGATAGTCAGCCGTGGAGGTGGACGCTCCGCCGTGGCTGCTGCGGCCTATCTGAGCTGTTCCCGGATACTCAATGAGTACGACGGGGTGCAGCACGACTACACCCGTAAACAGGGCCTTGGGTGGCGGCAGGTTTTTCTGCCAGCCACCGCCCCCGCAGAGTGGCAAGATCGGGAAATCCTGTGGAATGCCGTGGAGGAAACCGAAACCGCAAAGGACAGTCGCCTCGCCCGTGAATTTGTGGCGGCGCTGCCCATAGAACTGAGCCGGGAGGAACAAATCCAGCTCCTGCAAGATTTCATCAAGGAGCAATTTGTGGCAGACGGAATGTGCGCCGATGCTGCCATCCATGACCCATATCCTCCCGGACACAATCCCCATGCCCATATTCTGCTGACGGTGCGCCCACTGGATGAAAAGGGGAAATGGCAGTACAAGACCGAGAAAGAATATCTCTGCGTCAAAGACGGCGAGGAACGGGGCTTCACCGCTGCTGAGTTCAAACAGGCACAGGGCGATGGCTGGGAGAAGCAGTATCAGTACAAGGTGGGCAAAAAGAAGGTGTATATGACCCCGTCCGCAGCGCAGGCGCAGGGCTATGAACGGGTGTCCAAGTACCCTAAAAGCACCAAATTTGGCAGACAGAACCCCATCACGGAACGATGGAACAGCGACGAGCAGCTTGTCCTGTGGCGGGCTGCATGGGCGGATGTGGCAAACCGCCATCTGGAGCGCACCGGGCACGAAGAACGCATCGACCACCGCAGCCATGCTGAGCGTGGCCTGTTGGAGCGGCCTACGGTCCATGAGGGGGTGGTTGCCAGAGCCATGGAGAAAAAGGGCGTTATCTCTGACCGGTGCGAACTGAACCGGCAGATCAAGGCCGACAATGCCCTGCTCCGGGAGCTGAGAGGACAGGTCAAAAAGCTGGCGCAGGCAGTTAAAAATACCATCCCGGCACTTGCTGAGGCCATGGAGAATCTGCGTAAAAATCTACTGCTGTTCTGCTATCAGCTGGGGTATCTCCGCAAAGGCAAGGAGCGTCTGAACACTTCACTGAATACCCTGCGCCCTGCCCTCACACAGTACAACCAGCTGGCAAAGGACATTCGGGATAAGACAAAAGAGCGCCGCAGCCTGCTTACCGAGAAAAAGGCGCTCTCTGCTGTCCATGTATTTCGACACCGGGAGCTGGCGGCTAAGATAGCGGTTCTGACAGAGGATTTGGAGGAACTGCGTTCGGAGAAAAATATGCTTTTGGCATCGCTGGCATATACCGAGGAAGATGCCGCCGATAAATTTCCTAAAGACATTGCCGCCATGGAGCAGAGCCTGAAACGGCTGGAAGAACAGGAACAGAAGCATTCTGCCGAGCTGGACGCTGCCCTGACTGAGTATGCCGGGCTTCGGGAGCAGGCACAGGGCTTTGACCTGGTGCAGCTCTATGAAGCAAGACAGGCCATTCGTCCCAACAAGGAACAGGAAGCGGAGAATCGGGCACAGCAAGTTTACGGCGAGAAGTACAACCCTCTGCTGATGTTTGACAGCAAAAAGGCGGTTTCCCGGATGCTACATGAAGATATGGAGCGGCAGGCTGTGCGGCGAATGGTGCGTCAGGCGCAGAAGGAGCAGCAGATATGGCATAATAAAAAAGATAAAGAGCGAGACCGATAATGGTTCGTGCATTGCCTCGATATAGTTGCTGCGATAAACAGGAGATAACTCTTAAAAAAGAATTTATACCAAAGATACGATAAAGGCCAAAATGCCCGAAACAAAAGGGTTTTCTGGATTTTTTACGTTTGTTCCCAGCAATGTGCTTCTATATATTGCTGTTGATATCGCTTTTTATACTATATATAGTGTGTTTCAAGGCTTGTAAAACCCGTATTCCTTGTATCTTGACAATTGACAAAAAGTGCTATATTATTAGGAAAGAGAAAATAGATGAGGAAGGAGGGAATCTTATGATTCGTATTGGTTCTGACGCATACGAAGCTCTGCTGGGTAACATCGGCAAGGAGGCACTTTCGTACGCTGCTTCTTGCATTGGTCAGTGCACTGGTTGTATGTGCAACTGTCGGTGTTCTTGCTCTGGTGGTTGTGTTTCTGATTTTGAATGGGAGGTAATTTGAGATGAGTGCTAATAATGCTCAGTATATGCAGCTCTTTGGTATGATTTGCAACGAGGCTGTTGTAATGGCCCGCTGTGCTTGCGTGGCCTGTAATTCCTGCACTTGTGCATGCTCTTGCCGTGCGGTTCCTGAAACGGGGGAAATCGAATGGTAAATATATCTCGGTTTACCCATTCCTATGATTTGGGAGATGCAGTTGCACTCTACCATTCATTGAGAATGAAACCGGTGTATTTATCTAAAGACGCATTTGAGGGCTTGCAGGCATGGCTTGCAAGCCCTTTTTGTGACAAAATAGAAAATGCTCCGGAAAGAATCTACACAGAAGTTCAAGAACTCGCTAAGTTCAAGATACTTACTCGAGATGAGAATGAGGATGATAGGGTTCTGCAATTTGTGAGATCCAAAATTCCATCTCCTGCTGTTAATGTATGCTATATGATCTTGAGCGAGCAGTGCAATTTGGCTTGCAAATATTGCTTTCTTGGAAATAATGATTGCGCCAAACGAAGTAATTTTTTAATGGAAAATATGTCTGCCGAAACCGCAGATAAAGCCATCAACTTTTTTATCCGCCAAATTAAAGCATCCGGTTTAGATGTGGAAGAGAATAAACCGGTTTTAATTTTCTATGGTGGAGAACCCATGGTTAATTTTGAGATATTGGAGTATGCTGCTACGAGAATCAACGAGCTTCGTGAGAAAGAACAGTGTATTCGAAATATTGAAATGTCGATGGTAACAAATGGCTTGCTTCTTAATGAAGAGAAGGTTCGCAGACTTCATGAGCTTGGTGTTGCAATCGCAATTTCTATTGATGGTTTTACAGAAGAAGCAAATAGTATGCGGGTAGATGTTGCAGGGAAACCTGTTTTCTCTCGGATTCTAGAGAAGCTTGATATGTGCAAAGCAATGGGAGTTGATGTCTCTCTCTCCGTCACTTTGAGCGAAGAAACCATTAAAAACACGAAGGATATTTTGAAATTGGTTGACACTTATGGTGTTAAAGCCTTTGGGTTTAACATTATGATGTCGAGCGATACCTTTGTCCTTCCCCAAAGCTATAATGAGGCCGCAGCTCAGTTTATCATTGATGAGTTTATTGAACTGCGAGAGCGCGGAATATATGAAGATCGTATGATGCGCAAGTTAAAATCTTTTTCTAAGGCTCAAGTCTATTTTTCTGATTGCGCTGCAACTACTGGTGGGCAGATTGTGATTGCTCCAAATGGTCAAGTAGGAATATGCCATGGATGTCTTCACAACAAGCAATACTTTGTGGCACATATTGATGATGACGACTTTGTTGCTGTAAAGGACAAAAATTTTATTGAGTGGTCTCAATTAACTCCTGTTAATCACGAAGAGTGTATGGAATGTCCGGCTTTAGGCATCTGCGGTGGAGGCTGTCCTATTAATGCAATGCACCTTAAGCCTGGGAATACGATTCATTCTATTGATGAAAGATTTTGTGTCCATTCCAAAAAGACCTTGGAGTTTTTTATTAGAGATTTGTACCGCATTATTGTAAGCGAGCAAACAAGCGACTGATACGTCAATTGGATACTTTTTGTCGGCGAAAGCCGCTTTAGTGGTGGCTGCACTTTTAGAAGGCAGCCACCACTTGTTTTTTAATTGGACATGAGTAAACTGTATATACACTTCTAAATGTTGAGGGGGTTGAGCATGAATAATTTAATCAGTATCTGGGGTATTGAAACAAATAATTTAAAGAATATTGACATTCAACTTGCGTGCAATGGGATAAATCTTATTGTTGGCCCCTCAGGCAGTGGAAAATCCTCTCTGGCTTACGACACAATTGCCCAAATAGGGCAGCACGAATTTATGTCCATGTTTGCAGACGATGTTTCTGAGCCTACCTATCGTATAAAAGGGCATAAAAATATGGTGCCAGCGGTTCCTATTAAACAATCAAATTTTAATAATAATATACGTTCAACAATTGGGACTTATTTTGGAATCAATAGAAGTATTATCTTGATTTATTCTGCTGTTTTAGGCTTACCTGAAGATTTTTTCGTGCTTAACAAAGAGGAGAATCTTTGCGAAAATTGTCATGGCATAGGCACTGTAAAAGTACTTGATCCAAACAGAGTTATTAATTATGATGTGCCATTATGCAAAAACCCTATTCGGTGTTGGAGCCGTTACAAGGACTTCTATGCTCAAATAATCCAACAGTTTTGCGAGGATAATGGAATAGATAGCAAGAAAACCTTCCGCCAACTTTCAGCTGACGAAAAGCATTGTATTCTCTATGGTGAAAGCGAAAAAAAATATTCTGTTCGGTATAAAAAGAGTTCCGGATTTTCAAGAAGAAGCACTCGGTACTTTGGGATTATGACCGAAAAACCCATGATGGCAAAATTTATACCTTCTCCGCAATATTTTTCGGATATCACATGTGAATATTGTCACGGAAAAAAATACTCATCTCAATATGATCAATACAAACTTCTTGGCGTATCTATTGGCGACTTTATGATGATGCCATTTGTGCAACTTCAACACCACATCAAAAGAATGATATCCACAATAGTAGATAGCAACTTAACATTTGCATTAAATAATATAAATAAGTTTGTCCAAAAAGCTGTTGAACTAAATTTAGGGCATTTGTGCTTTCATAGATCAATTCCTACTCTTTCGGGGGGCGAGCTTCAACGATTAAGAATGGTTCAAGTGCTAAATACGCAATTATCTAATTTACTGTTGGTTTTGGATGAGCCATTAGCCGGATTGTCTGGCAGAGAAAAAGCTTCCGTCTATAATTGTATTACAGCTTTATCTGAAAAACACACTGTAGTAGTTGTTGATCATAGTGATGTTTTTGCGGATAGTGCAAGAATAATTATTGCATTAGGCGAGAAAGGTGGATCATTAGGTGGGCATCTTATTGATGCAAATAGCTATTTAGAAAAGCAACGGATTGTAAATAAAATGGAAGTCGCACCCGCGAAGGAAAACATTCATGTTTTAATAAACAACTCAATATATGCATATAGCGGCGTAGATATTAAGATTGGAAAAGGCTGTCTGAATCTAATTACCGGTCATTCCGGAGTTGGAAAATCCACTTTATTACGTGAATATTTCCCGCAGTATTTTGAGCAATACTTATACATTAATCAGAAACCCTTATTGGGCAATAAAAATTCTTCTGTTGCCACAGCTTTGGGAGTTTTTGTAAGGATTTCGACTTTATTTGCGAATAAGCACAAAAAAGATAGACGATTTTTTTCTAATTTAACTGGGTGTGAAGGTATGTGTCCAGTTTGCATGGGAGCCGGATATGTAGAATTTGGGACAGGATATGATGCCAAAATACAACTCCAATGCAAAGAATGTAATGGCACAGGGTTCAATAAAATACTTCAAAAATACAAGCTCAATGGCAAAAGCATATTCGATGTTTGGAATATGACAATTGATGAAGCAAAAGAGTTTTTTTCCCATTTAGACGATAAAATATCACACTCCTTAGAAGAAGCGTCTTCTTTGCTATTAGGGCATCTGAAAATCGGACAGCCCATATCAACACTTTCCGGGGGTGAAAATATTCGAATCAAACTTTTAAAAGCTATCAATTCTAGGGCAGACATATTTGGAATTGATGAACCCTTCAAAGGATTGAGTAACGACGAGATTTTTTGCGTTGTGAGATACCTAGATCGTATAAGACAAAAAGGAAGAACGATAATCGTAGTAGATCATTCTGATTCGATTAAACAATATTTTTTTAATCATATTGAATTAGTGTGTGTTGATGGAATTCTGAGAGGGTAACGCTTGGTTTGTGCATAAGAAGCAAAGGACCTCGTAACATACTTTAATTATTCAAGATATTAGGCGAAATAATCGGCGCAGAGATTTATATAAAGTCTACTGCGTCGATTTCGTGCATCACTTGCGCGAGGGTTATTTTAATCTAATCCACCCTTGACAAATCTCTTTCCAGAAAAGGATTTTGGAAACCTACGCCAAGCAGAACGGCTTTACCAATCTGCGCTGGTACACCGACGACGGCTTCTCCGGCGCAAACTTTCAAAGACCCGGTTTTCAAGCCATGCTTGCAGACATTGAAGCCGGGAAAGTGGGTACGGTCATAGTCAAGGACATGAGCCGGTTAGGGCGAAACTACTTGCAGGTAGGGTTTTACACGGAAATGCTGTTCCCTCA
>NZ_NFJK01000037.1 GCF_002159845.1 Anaeromassilibacillus sp. An250 | reverse complement strand
TACTCGGCAGCGTCAAAGCTGTCTTCCGCAATGGCTTCGCTGTTCACGGTGACGCCTGCGATCTCGCGGCCTTCCACGCTGGGCGTGAAGGTCAGCTCGAGCGCATCGTCCGCCATCACGACGTCTTTATATGTGCCGATCAGGTTGGCAATCGTCTGGCTCTCGCCGCCGATGCTCAGCTCCACCGTGTTCGGGAAGGTGACCGTCAGCATGTGCTCGCTCGGCTCACCATCGACGGTGATGGTGACCGGCGCGGTGTAGAGGTCATACGTCTTATCGTTCATCTGGGAATCCACGCGCAGGGTCACGGTAGCGGTGCCCGCCTTGAGGCCCGTGATGGTGTTGCCGGATACGTCGATGCAATCTTCGCCGTCCAGCACCACGATTTCCGGCGTATCGTAGGTGACAATGTCATGGACGTTCGTTTCGCCGGTTGCCTTCAGGGAGATGGATTCGCCCGTACCGACGGTGTACGCATCCTGCTCCGCTTCAGCGCCAAAGACATAATCCATGGCCCAGTTTGCATAGTTGGTGGTCAAGCCGTTGATGCCGTGGTCGATGGCCCAATCAAAGGCGCTGCGGTTGTTGTAAGTCCACGGCCACAAGGTCATGCCGCGGCCCTGCATCTGCTCCACAAACATCTCGTTGTGGATCGCCGCGTAGGAGGGGTTGAAAGTCGTATTCATCGGCAGGACCTGGTTGAGTGCTTTGCTTACGGTCTCCATGGGGTTGTCTGCATTGACTCTGCCCACGCCGCTGAGGTAGCCGAGGGAAAGGGTCGGCAGCTCTTCCAGTGCAATCGGCACGCTCTTCGCGTTAAAGGTGATCGCGCACACCTGGTCTTCCAGACCATATTCCTTGACCAGATCCAGGGCGGCTTTTTCAATGCCATCCGAGTTATCCTTCAGTTCCAGGAACAGGACGACGTCCTTGCCCTGCATGTATTCCAGCTGCTCGCGGAGCGTGGGGATCTGCTCGCCTGCGAATTCCGGCCCATAGTAGGAGCCCGCATCCAGCAGCTTGATCTGCTCCAGGGTGAGGTCCTTCGGACGGCAGTTCTCACGGGTCACGCCGTTGGTGAACACGCTGTCCGGAATCTTTGTATTGGTGAGGATGTCGGTGGTACGGGCAAAGGTATCGTCGTGGAGGATGATGACCTCGCCGTCCTTCGTGAGGTATACGTCGTTTTCAAACATCTGCGCGCCGAAATCTTCAAACGCCATGATATAGCCTGCCATGGTGTTTTCCGGGGCGTTGGCGGGAGTGCCGCGGTGCCCGATGATGAAGGAGCGGCGCGTGATGGTGCGGTCCGTAAAGATCTCCGCAAGGTTGCCCATCTGCTCCGGCTCGCTGGTGATCACGCCGTTTGCACCGGACTGGATGGCCTTAAACTGGCCAACTACGGTGTCGTCCGAGAGCACCCAGACGGACATCAGGCGGCGCTGCATTTCTTCGACGATCTCCTTCGTCGCAGCGGACTGCCGGATGATAATGTTCTTCGCCTTTGCGACGTTGGTGTTGCCCACCGCCTCATAAGCGTCTTCCAGCGTCAGGGTTTCCTGATCCAAAATCAAGCTTGCGCGGGTGGTGGTCGCCTGATCGCGGAAGGAGCGCAGCAGGTCGCGGTCCGTGCTGGCCACCTGCAAATCGACCAGATTGTTTTCCTCAATATAGGCTGCCAATGCGTTTGCTGCATCCGCATCGTCCAGCTCCAGCAGCAGGATCAGCTTGCCATAGAGCTTGTCGATCACATCTGCCAAGCTGCCCAGGCGGGTTTCGCCGCTGTAGCAGACCAATTCGCCGTCTTCCAGCTCGACCTTGAGCATCACGCTGCTGGTCACGTCGTCGTTGATCAGCGCATCCGCATCGTCCAGGCTGGCGAGGCTGTCTGCAATGACCGTCGGGGCGGATACCAGGTTTTCATTCAAGGTTTTGACAGGCGCATAGCCCTCCATCAGTTGCCCTTCAACGGTGATGGTGACCGGCGCGGTGTAGAGGTCATATGTCTTATCGTTCATCTGGGAATCCACGCGCAGGGTCACGGTAGCGGTGCCCGCCTTGAGGCCCGTGATGGTGTTGCCGGAAACATTGATGCAATCTTCGCCGTCCAGCACCACGATCTCCGGTGTGTCGTAGGTGACAACGTCGTGGATGTTTGTTTCGCCGGTTGCCTTCAGGGAGATGGATTCGCCCGCATTGACGGTGTACGCATCCTGCTCCGCCTCAGCGCCAAAGACATAATCCATGGCCCAGTTTGCATAGTTGGTGGTCAAGCCGTTGATGCCGTGATCGATGGCCCAGTCAAAGGCGCTGCGGTCATTATAGGTCCACGGCCACAAGGTCATGCCGCGGCCCTGCATCTGCTCGATGAACATCTCGTTGTGGATGGCTCCGTAAGAGGGGTTGAAGGTCGTGTTCATGGGCAGGACCTGGTTGAGCGCTTTGCGCACTGTCACCATCGGGTTATTGGTGTCCACGCTGCCCACGCCGCTGAGGTAGCCGAGGGAAAGGGTCGGCATCTCGTCGAGCGCAATCGGCACGCTCTTCGCGTTAAAGGTAATTGCACACACCTGGTCTTCCAGGCCATATTCCTTGACCAGATCCATGCATGCCTTTTCAATGCCGTCGGAAGCGTCCTTCAGCTCGAGGAACATCACCACATCTTTGCCGATCATGTATTCCAGATGTTCGCGGAGCGTGGGGATCTGCTCGCCTACGAACTCCGGCCCATAGTAGGAGCCAGCGTCCAGCAGTTTGATCTGATCGAGTGTCAGATCCTTCGGGCGGCAGTTCTGGCGGGTCACGCCGTTGGTGAACACGCTGTCCGGAATCTTTGTATTGGTGAGGATATCGGTGGTACGGGCGAAGGTATCGTCGTGGAGGATGATGACCTCGCCGTCCTTCGTGAGGTATACATCGTTTTCAAACATCTGTGCGCCAAAGTCCTCATAGGCCATGATAAAGCTCGCCATGGTGTTCTCCGGTGCGTTGCCGGGGGTGCCGCGGTGCCCGATGATGAAGGAGCGGCGCGTGATGGTGCGGCCGGTAAAGATCTCCGCAAGGTTGCCGAGCTGCTCCGGCTCGCCGGTGATCACGCCGTTTGCACCGGACTGGATGGCCTTAAACTGGCCAACTACGGTGTCGTCCGAGAGCACCCAGACGGACATCAGGCGGCGCTGCATTTCTTCGACGATCTCCTTCGTCGCAGCGGACTGGCGGATGATGATGTTCTTTGCCTTTGCAATGTTGGTGTTGCCCACCGCCTCATAAGCGTCTTCCAGCGTCAGAGTTTCCTGATCCAAAATCAAGCTTGCGCGGGTGGTGGTTGCCTGGTCGCGGAAGGAGCGCAGCAGGTCGCGGTCCGTGCTGGCCACCTGCAAATCTTCCAGCTTGTTCTCGTCGATATAGGCTGCCAATGCGTTTGCCGTATCCGCATCGTCCAGCTCCAGCAGCAGGATCAGCTTGCCATAGAGCTTGTCGATCACATCTGCGAAGCTGCCCAGGCGGGTTTCGCCGCTGTAGCAGACCAATTCGCCGTCTTCCAACTCGACCTTGAGAATCACGCTGCTGGTCACGTCGTCGTTGATCAGCGCATCCGCATCGTCCAGGCTGGCGAGGCTGTCTGCAATGACCGTCGGGGCGGATACCAGGTTTTCATTCAAGGTTTTGACCTGTGCATAATTGTTTTCCGGCTTCGGGAGCTCCGGCAGCGGTTCCGGATTCAGACGGACCGTCAGGTTGTCGAAGCGCACCGTCACATTGTTGGACTGCAGGCCGATGTCGCCCGCAGTAAGGTCGGTTGCCTTGTCCGTAAAGATCAGCTCTTCGCCGTCGATCCACTGCTTCACGCGCTCACCGGTGATGGTGAGCTTCAGGTGATGCGTGGCGCCGTATTCCATCTTCTCATCAAAGGATGCGGTCTCGCGGACATCCCAGGAACCGCTGGCCGTCATGGCGGCAAACTCCACGCCGTTCGTCGCGGTGGAATCCTGGCGCACGGCAAACTGGTAATACGGACGGTCCTCGTTCTGGATGCGGTACATGATCGAAGCCCAGCGCGCGGAGTCGCTTGCCGCCATAAAGGTCATATCCGCCTCGATGGTGTAGTCCGTCACGCCTTCCGGCATGGGGACGATAAAGCGGGTGCTTGGCTGCATTTCCAGGAAATGGTTGCCGCCCTCTTCCTTGATTTCGTATCCGCCGCCGATCTGTTTCCAATCTGCCGGCAGGGTTCCGTCTTCAAAGTCAACGTTCATGAACACGTCGTCGGTTTCATCCGCACGCACCCAAACCAGGATGCTGTCGGACGCGCCGTCGATCGTCGCGGTTACGGTGGCGACGCCTTCGCCAACGCCGACGAACTGCCCATTCTCAATTTTTACTACAGACTCGTCGGAGGAGGCCAGGGCCATCCCTTCGGAGTCGCCGGAGAGGACCTGATTTTCCAGGAGCTCATCCACAGCGTCGAACTTCAGCGCGGATACCGGGACGCTCTGCCCGACCACGCCTGTATAGATGCTCTGCTTATCCTGTACATGCAGTTCCGTGATCGCCGGTTCCCGGTCGGACGGGGTGACCTCGATCTCCTTTGTGAACAAGCGGTTCGCCACGATCACCGAGATGGTGGCCTTGCCGGTGTTCAGGGAGCGGATGGTGCCATCCTCCAGGATGCGCAGCACGGCCGGGTCGCTGGAATAGACCTTTGCGTCCTTCCTGTCCACTGCGATGGTCGCGCCATTGGAGCATGCCGCAGAAATTTCCATCTCCGGCAGGACCGAAAGCTGCTCGATGCTGTCCGGCAGTCCCTCCACGTTGAGCGTGTCGATGTCCAGGCGGCGGATGACGAGGTTGTCAAACGTGGCTTTCATCTGGTCCACCTGCAAGCCGAAGCGGCCGCGCGCCTGCAAATCGCTCTCCATGGTGGCCGGGCGGGAGGTTCCCAGGTGCTCATAGGTATTGACGCTGTGGTCAAAGCGCTCTTCCTCTTTCGAGCCGGTGCGCACATGGGTGAGGTTCTGGCCCAGCGCCGCGATCGAGAGATGGTACGTATCGCCAACCGTCAGCGCCTGGGCCTCGCTGGTGCCGTCTGTGTTGACAAACGCGGTGGGCCAGGTATTGTCCGTGCCCTTCATGGAGATCTCTCCGGCACCGTTCAGGCGGTTTGTGAAATGGTAGTATCCAAAGCCGTTGTCCTGCGGGGCGCGGTAGAAGGCGGAAAGCCAACGGCCCGTATTGACCGCGTCCTCAAAGGTGACGTCCAGGTCATAGGTGAAGTTATCGCCCAGGGCGGGGAGGGCGATGCGGCGCTCGATTTCCCCGCTGCGGGAGAAGTCGGCCACAAGCTTGCCGTCCTGCACGGACCAGCCGGTCTCCTGGCCTGCCGCCGGGGCAAAGCCCTCCGGCAGTTCCCCGTTCGCTACATCGTCAAAATTCTGCTGGTAGATGACGCCGTCGTCGGTGTTTTCCACCACTTCGGTGGAAAGGCTCATATTGCCAAACCCGGCGGTGTCGTTCCAGAAGCTGGTGCGGTCATTGGTCTCCCAGAGCAGATAATCCACTTCGCCGGAACCATGGGAGGCGTTTTTGTTATCCACACCGATGTCAAATCCAAAGTCCTTTTGCAGATAGGGGTCGATCCCCAGGCTGTCCCACGGCACTGCAATTTCCGCAGTCCAACCGTTGTCCGTATCGGACGTGGCAGCCAGGATATTGCGGCTCAGTTCTTCGCGGGCTTCCTGCGAGGCAACGACGCCGCCGCCAAAGAGGATATAGGGGTCGAACGCGTCGTCGGGGTTATAGCCGACGCCGATCTGCCAGTCGTTCTCCGTATAGGGAGAACTCTTGTGGTTGGTCTTGTCGAAGAACAGGTTAACCACGTCGCCCTCCATCCAGGCGCTGCCTGCGATGCGGTCGGTATCGTTTTCCACCTGTACCGCGACATACAGATACTGATAATCCCACAGGACGTCAAACGACGCGCTGTGCTCCGTCCCACCCTGCAGAGGCTTTTCCATCGCATGCTGCATGGACCAGACGGAGTCGCCCAACTGCCCGTCGATGACCGGCATAGCGCTGACCATCCGGGGCTCCAACTGGGCAGTCTCCTGCTGGGCTGCATACGCCACCGGCAGGCCGCCCATCGCAGCCGTTATCTGGGTGGCCGCCAGCAGGGCGCAGAGTGCCTTTTTCACATTCATTCGGTTCCCTCCAAATCTTACTGTATCGTTTGCCTACATTCGTACGAAAGAAAGCCTACAACATCTCTGTTGGAAGGAAATAAAAACCATGTTAATTTCCATTTAATTGTTATTGTAAAAAATTTTACATAAAGTTGTCGAATTAGCCTTCCTATCGCGGAAGGATATTCGTTATTATGCCTAATAATCAGTCGCGTCATATTGGATTGTTTCGGCATCCTCCCGAGGGCACCGGCGCAGGCCAGGCTGCTTCCCGGCAACGCCCGCCGGGCAAAACGAAAAAGGCGCGGCCCCGCCGCCCGGTTTTCCCGGGAAACAGCGGGGCCGCGCCCCTTTCCGATCCGATGGTTTTCTTTGTACCTCGCCCAGAGCAGCCAAGCGGATTAATCCAGCTCCAACGCGCCTGTATACAACTGATAGTAGGTGCCCTTGAGCTTGATCAGGTCTTCGTGGGTGCCGCGCTCGATGATGCGGCCGTGATCCAAAACCATGATCGCGTCGGCATTCTGCACGGTGGACAGGCGGTGCGCAATGACAAAGGTCGTGCGTCCAGTCATCAAGGCATCCATGCCGCGCTGCACAATCGCCTCGGTGTGGGTGTCGATCGAACTCGTCGCCTCGTCCAAAATCATGACAGGCGGGTCGGCGACCGCCGCGCGGGCAATGGCCAGCAGCTGGCGCTGGCCCTGGCTGAGGTTCGCGCCGTTGCCGGTCAGCATGGTGTTATAGCCTTCGGGCAGGCGGCGGATGAAGTCGTCCGCACCGGCCAGCTTCGCGGCCGCGATGCACTCATCGTCGTGGGCATTGAGGTTGCCGTAGCGGATGTTTTCCATCACGGTGCCGGTGAAGAGGTTGGTATCCTGCAACACGATGCCGAGGCTGTGGCGCAGGTCCGCCTTCTTGATCTTATTGATATTGATATCGTCGTAGCGGATCTTGCCATCCGCGATGTCGTAGAAGCGGTTGATCAGGTTGGTGATCGTCGTCTTCCCTGCGCCGGTCGACCCAACAAAGGCGACCTTCTGGCCCGGCTTTGCATACAGCGAGATGTTATGCAGCACCGTCTTGCCCGGCTCATAGGCAAAGTCGACGTCGTAGAAGCGGACGTCGCCGCGCATGCGTGTGTAGGTGACCGTGCCGTCGTGGTGGGGATGCTTCCACGCCCAGACGTTGGTGCGCTCCGGGTATTCCTCCAGGGTGCCGTCGGCGTTCTCACGGGCGTTGACCAGCGTGACATAGCCGTCGTCGGTCTCGGGTTCCTCGTCCAGCAGGGCGAAGATGCGGTGCGCACCGGCCAGGCCCATAACGACCATGTTGACCTGGTTGGACACCTGGCCGATGGCGCCGGCAAACTGCTTGGTCATGTTCAGGAAGGGCACGACAATGCTGATGCTGAATGCCATGCCGGAAATGCTGAAGTTGGGCGCGCCGTTCAACAGCAGGGCGCCGCCCACCAGCGCGACAATCACATACATAACATTGCCGATGTTTGCCAACAGCGGCATCAGGATATTCGCATAGCGGTGGGCCTTTTCCGCGTTGCCAAACAACTCGTCGTTGACCTTATCGAAATCCTCTTTGGCGCCTTCCTCATGGCAGAAGACCTTGATGACCTTCTGGCCGTTCATCATTTCCTCCATAAAGCCCTCGGTGCGGGCGATGGCTTCCTGCTGCTTGAGGAAGTAGCGGGAGGAATGGCCGCTGACGTAGCGGGTGACGAAAAACATGATGATGACGCCCGCAACGACGACCAGGGCCAGCCAAATGCTGTAATAGACCATGATGCCGAAAACGGTCAGCAACGTAATCGCGGAGATCAAGGTCTGCGGGAAGCTCTGGCTGATCATCTGGCGCAACGTATCGATATCGTTGGTGTAGTAACTCATGATATCGCCGTGGTTATGGGTATCGAAATAGCGGATGGGAAGGTCCTGCATATGGTCAAACATCTTTTCACGCAGCTTGGCCAAGGTTCCCTGGGTGATCGTAGCCATCATCTGGGTGTACAATACACCGGCAATCAAACTGATGATATACATGGTAACCAAAATTGCCAGCAGGCTGAAAATACGGCCCGAAGCCGAAGCCCAGTCACCGGTCTGGAAGGTATCCTCCACAACGGCGATGACGTTCTGCATAAAGACGGAAGGCATGGAGCTGACGACTGCGTTGATAATAATGCAGACCAGCGTGAGCGGCAGCATCACTGGGAAAAAGCGGAAGATGGTGCGGACCAAGCGGCGGAACACGCCCTTTGGCGCGCGGCGGCCCCGTGCAGTGCTGGTGTTATTGGGCATCCTTCTCACCTCCTGCTCTGTTCTGCGAACGATAGATGTCTCGGTAAACCTCATTGGTTGCCATCAGTTCCTCATGGTTGCCGATAGCCTTGATGCAGCCGCCTTCCATAACAATGATGCGGTCGGCATCCTGCACGCTGGCAACACGCTGGGCGATGATGATCTTGGTGGTCTCCGGGATAAACTCGCGGAAGCCTTTGCGGATCAGCGCATCCGTACGGGTATCGACAGCGCTGGTGGAATCGTCCAGGATTAAGATCTTGGGCTTTTTCAGAAGCGCGCGGGCGATGCACAAACGCTGCTTCTGGCCGCCGGATACGTTCGTACCGCCCTGTTCGATCCATGTATCGTATTTATCGGGGAACTGCTGGATGAACTCGTCGGCCTGGGCCAAACGGCAGGCCTCTTCCATCTCGGCGTCGGTGGCGTTGGGGTTGCCCCAGCGCAGGTTGTCTTTGATCGTGCCGGAGAACAGGACGTTCTTTTGCAGCACCACAGCCACCTGGTTGCGCAGGGCCTCCAGGTCGTACTTGCGCACGTCAACGCCGCCAACGCGGACGCTGCCTTCGGTCACGTCATATAGGCGGGGGATCAGCTGGACCAGGGACGACTTGGACGAACCGGTGCCGCCCAGGATGCCGATGACCTCGCCCGACTTGATGTGCAGGTTGATATCGGCCAGCGCCATGCGGTCGGCCTTTTCAGAATACTTAAAGCTGACGTTGTCGAAATCGACAGACCCGTCCTTGACCTCGGTCAGAGCGTTTTCCGGGCTTCTCAACGAGCTTTCTTCGCTGAGCACCTCAACGATACGTTCGGCGGATTCAATCGACATGGTGATCATAACAAACACCATGGAGAGCATCATCAAGCTCATCAAAATCTGGAAGCTGTACGTCAGCATGGAGGACATCTGGCCAACATTGAGGGCCAAGCCGCGGCTGGTGATAACGGTATAGGAACCGTAGGACAACACAAAGACCATGCCGGCATAGACGCAGAACTGCATCATGGGGTTGTTGATGGCCATAATCCGCTCGGCGCGGGTGAAATCCTTCCGGACGTCTTCGGCCGCAACACCGAACTTTTTCTTCTCATAGTCCTCGCGCACATAGGACTTCACGACGCGCATGGCCTGTACATTCTCCTGAACCGAATCGTTCAGCGCGTCGTACTTGCGGAAGACGCGGCGGAACAGCGGCGTCACGGCGCGGATGACCAGCACCAAGCCGATGGCCAGCAGAGGGATGGTGACCAGGAAGATCATGGCCAGGCGCCCGCCCATGATAAAGCCCATGGCGAACGAGAAGATCAGCATCAACGGGCAGCGGATGGCGATGCGGATAATCATCATATAGGCCATCTGCACGTTGGTGATGTCGGTCGTCAGACGGGTAACCAGGCTGGACACCGAGAATTTGTCGATGTTTTGGAACGAATAATCCTGAATTTTGTAGAACATATCTTTGCGCAGATTACGCGCAAAACCGGCCGATGCGGTCGCACAGGTCGAACCGGCCAATCCGCCGAAGATCAGCGAAACAATCGCCATGATGATCAGTGCCAGGCCATACTTGACAATGACGTCCATGGAGCAGCCGGCCTGCATCTGGTTGACCAGATTGGCGATCACGAAGGGGATCGCGCATTCCAAGATGACCTCCACTGTGACCAGCAGAGGCGTCAGAATGGAAGCCTTTTTGTACTCGCGGATACTGCGGGCCAAGACTTTTATCATTTTAGACATTCCTCCTTTTCCCTTGTTCGGATGTGTCAAGTTGTACGTCTGTTTGTTGTGGTTACGAACTTTTTCTTTCCTTAGTGCGTTGTGTCGGCGGGTGGGCAAGAAACGGTTTGATTCTCCCAGTTGTCCAGATTCCGCGACATCTGCGCTGCCATTTCTTTAAACAGCTGCACCTGTCCGTCTGAAAGCCCCCGTGTCAACATGCGTTCCGTCTCACGCAGGCACGCGCGCACCTGGGCGTCCAATTCCGCTGCACGTTCGGTTGGGACCAGGCTTTTCAGCCGGGCGTCGCTGGCAACGCTTTCCCGCCGGATAATGCCCTTTTTCTCCATCAACTGTAAAATACCAGTTGCTGTCGAACGGCTGAGACTAAACACTCTTTCCACGTCACGCTGAAAGACCGGGGTTTCTTGGTAATGGGCCAGAATATAGTAGATTACCCGGCTTTGTACTGCCGTAATGTCCAGATCCCACAGCGTTGCATTCAGGCGCTTCTTGACTTTGTGCGACAGCAGGTTGATCCATGCGCCGCAGTCCTTTTCCACTTCCGTCTCACAACCTTTCGCAAAACCTTCCATTTATTTAGTTTGGACACGAACAATATAGTACCCCATTTTTTTTATGATGTCAACCCCTCAAATCCGAATATTTTATACAAGGTTTCAAGCAAAATCCGGGTGGTTTTCTCTCTTTTTCATGCCCATCCGTTAAAAGTAGGGGTTTCCCTAAGTCTGGGAGAAAAGACGATCGCCAAACGTTTTAATAGGCTCAAAATGTCCACTTCGGTACAAATTATTTTACCGCTTCAATTGGGTTAACATCCCTTTCGACCCAAAGGCACACAGTGCCTTTCGCGGACCTCCGGTCGGGACGCGCCTACGGCGGGCACACAGTGCCTCTCGCGCCTACGGCGTTCCCTACGAAAGCAAACTGCGAGGAGTTTGTTTTCCGCTCCACAGGGGAAGCCCTACAGAAGCAAGGGACAAACTTCCTAAAGACAGGAAGCCATCGTTCGGCATCCGATCTGAAAGAGAAAAGCATTGAATGATAGAAAAGGCCCCAACCCTGGGGACTCTCCCGGGGTTGGGGCCTCGTTGCTTAGAGGGAAACTGCCTTCCCTTTTTGTTTTTCATTTCCGATTAGCCAATGGCTACCGTGCAATGGACGCATAGCGTCCGTCTACGAAAGCACTTAGCCAATCGTTACTGTGCAATGCTTGACCGCGTTCTGGCCCGGCAGGGTGGTGTAAACGCCCGTGCTCTGGCCCGGCGTGCCGATGGCATAGACTCTGTAGTAGGAATCGTTGCCAACCTTCGCCACGAACTGCGTCTTCAGCACATCGCCATTGCCGACGGTAAAGCCCGGCGTCATGGCGTTGCCGTTCACGACCGTCATCTTGAAGCAGTATGCGCTGCCTCTCTTCAGATTGAAGTTGACCGTCGTATCGGAAACCACATACGCATTCGCTGCCACGCTCTGGCTTGCAGATACAACGCCCGCTGCGCCGTATGCGTTGCCGACGTTGGCAGACGTGCTGCCCTTCGAACTCGTGGAGGTGCTCTTCTCGACCAGACCGTCGATGCTGTTCTCCAGCGCCTCGACTGCGTCTGCAACCTCTTCTTCGGTCGCTTCTGCGTCGTTCAGGACTGCCTTCGCAGTGCTCAATGCGGCCTTCATCGTTGCCACGCTCTTTGCCGTGTACTTATTGGTGTTGATCGCTTCAGCTTCCCCGATCAATGCTTCCAGAGCATCCTTATCCGGGATCAGGCGCAGGGCGGAGATCGCCGCTGCCAAATCTTCTGCTGCGGTGTCCACCGCATCCTGCGTTGCGTTTGCATCTTCCAGCACGGTCTTTGCTTCGGCCAGGACGGTCTCAAAGCTCGTCCATGCGTCGTTCTGGATGTACTGGTCTGCATTTTCGACAATGCCGTCGCCCTTGAGGACCAGCGCTTCCAGCTCGCTGATGTCTGCGCGGTAGACCAAGCCATAGATGGCGTCATACAGCGCATCCACCGCTGCGGTGATGTCCGCTTCCAGGACTT
>NZ_NFJK01000036.1 GCF_002159845.1 Anaeromassilibacillus sp. An250 | reverse complement strand
AACACAACAGACGGTAACTATGCAGCGATCCGTTCGGTGATCGTAGACGGCGAAGACTACGGCACCATGTCGTTCTCAATCACATTTGAAAATGTATTCTACCGTTCGCCGCGCATGAGAATGCATCTGACCGAAGGCGAACACACCATTACATTTAGCTACAATTACGGCGGCAACAACTACGACCAGAACATGAACATCAACCGGAACAACCTGGCGATGGATCAGCTGATTCTGGAAAATATCCGTAGTGAGGGAAGCGTAACGGCCGAACCGCAGCTGTTGACGGTACAGTGGAGCGGCAACGCATCGATGAGCGTCGAGGGCAATGCGGAGGCAATCATCTCCACAGATGCGATCTATGGCGCGAAGGTACAGCCGGGCGAAGAGCTGGTCTTCACCTTCACCCCGACCAAGGACGGGTTCTCCGGAGCGCAGCTCAACGGCGAGGACATCCCGTTTGAGGCGGACGGCTTTACGTACACCTTCACGATGCCGAACGAGGGCACGACCCTGCGCTTCACGTTCACAAGCGTGGATAAGAGCATCCTGGGAGCTGTCCTGGAGCAGGCCAACGCCGTGCCGCGGGACGTCATCGACGGCCTGGTGCCGGAGGCGAAGGAGTTCTTCGAGAACGCCCTGGAGAATGCGCAGACCGTTTATGACAATACGAATGCCACCCAGGAAGAGGTCAACGAGGCTTGGAGCGACCTGCTGGATGCGATGCACCTCTTGGAATTCGAAGCGGGCGATAAAGAAGTCCTGCTGCCGCTGATCAACATCGCGGAACAGCTGGCGGAGCGTCTGGACGAGTTCAAGCCGGGCACGACCGAGGGCTTCGAGGAAGCGCTCAACGCGGCGAAGGACGTCTATGCCGAGGAGAACCCGCTGAAGGCGGACGTGGACGAGGCATATGACAACCTGCAAGCAGCGATTGAAAAGTTGGAATTCCGTGCGGATATGAGCGAGCTGCAAAGCTTGGTGGACGAAGCGAACACCCTCGACCCGGACGACTATATCCAGGATGAGGCGTTCGATACCTTCAAGAGCGTGCTGGCAGAGGCGGAAGAACTGCTCGCGAATGCGAATGCAGACCAGGCCGACGTGGATGCAAAGGCCGAGGCTCTGACGAGAGCGATGGCAGCCCTGCGCAAGATCCCGAGCAAGGATGAGCTGAACAAGCTGATCGCCGAGATGGAGCAGAAGGATCTGGACGGCTACACCGACCGCAGCGTGGCAACCTTTAAGGCAGCGCTGAGCGTTGCGAAGACGGTTGCCGCGGATGCAAATGCAGACGAGCAGGCGGTTGCAAAGGCATATACCAACCTGGAAGCTGCCGCGAATAACCTGGTCAAGGCGGAGAAGCCGAGCACAGGCAACAGCGGCAAGGGCAGCACGTCTGCCAACATCGGCAACGCATATGGCGCAGCGGGCGTGGTATCCGCAGCCCAGGGCGTGACCAGCCAGAAGGCGTATGTGGTTTCCGACACGACGGTCAACTTCACGTTGAAGAGAGGCAGCGCATACTGCTTCAAGATGACGGTTGTCAACGGCAACGCCATGACGCCGAGCTTCACGGTCGGCAACGGCGATGTGCTGAAGACGCAGTTCGTGGCGAAGATCGGCAACGACTACTATTACAGAGTCTATGCGATCGGCACGCCGGGCCAGAGCACGGGCGTTTACACCACCCTGCCGGGCAATGCTCCAGTGAAACACTGTGCCGTGACGATTGGATAAGTGCTTTCGTAGACAAATGTTGTGCGTCTGATTGGCAGATCGGAAACAACAAAATAAAAGGGAAGGCTTCTTCCCGAGAACAGCAAGGCCCCAACCCCGGGAGTTCCCAGGGTTGGGGCCCTTTCTATAATTCTCTGCTTTTTTCACATCTAAATGTAGAACAATGAGTTCGCCTGCCTTTAGGAAGTTTTTCGCTTGCTCCTGTCCGGGGTTTTCCGACGCAGGGGCTTTTTACATTTTTCAATTTTTTTAAAATTGTTAATTTGTTTCTTAAAAATTGTCATATAGTGAAAAAATTATATTATAATCATCCATATAATAGAACGTCTGCCAATGAAAATACTTCATAAAGAGGGAGGGGTGCTTTGGTTCCAAATGAAATTTAGCGGATAGGAAGATGTATATGTGTAGAAAGAGAGGAGCGAAATGAAAAAACGAAATCGCATATTGGCGCTGCTCTTATCAGCAACCATGCTTTTGGGAATGGCCCCTGTCAGCACAGCGTGGGGTGCGGCCGAAGAGCCGGAGATTGTAGCGGGCGGCTATGAGATTGACATGGACGACTTGCCAAAGGTGTATTTTTCGGAGCATCCGGAATGGCAGGATCTCTATGAAGAAGCATGGCACACCCACAAAAACAACATCAAGAAAGCTTCCACGAGCATCAACCCCAACGACGTCTATTTTGTGGACGAAGCGTTCAATGAGGAGATCTATGCCTGGGATACCATGTTTATGATGATGTTTGATAAATATGGATATAACCAGTTCCCCACATTGAACTCCCTGGATAATTTTTACTATAGCCAGTACGAAAGTGAAATGTATGAAGTGGCGGAAGTCGTAGGCGCGTTCTGGGCCGGCTCCATCAACAACAGCTACTACGACAACACACGCAAACATCACAACAATGGCGTGGGGCAAAAGCCGGAAAACGATACAACAGGCCTGTCGGATACGGAGATGAAAGAACAGGCCTTTGTGGACCAGCTCAACGAAAACCGGCAGGGCAATACAGCCTATGTCGAGTGGAAACCGGATGAAGGCCAGGAGAACAACGGCTATCCCGTTTTCGCTGCGGAGCCGTATTCTGAACCAGAGGCCCTATCCTTTGCAGGCGACGGCAGCGAAGAAAACCCCTACCGCATCACTAGCGTGGCAGACTTGGAAGAGCTCGCGCGCCGTGTCAACAGCGGGGAAGAAGACACGGAAGGGAAGTTCTATCTTCTGACGAACGACCTGGTTTTGACCGGGGAAAACAACCACACGCCGGTTGGCAGCGAAGAGCATAAGTTCCGCGGGACCTTCGACGGCGGCTTCCATACCGTCACCGGTATGCGCATCGATACCGATGAGATGACACAGGGCCTGTTCGGATTTGTCGAGGGCGGCACGGTGAAAAATGTCGGCGTTGTGGATGCGGAAATCTACTGCGAGCAGAACAGCGGCGTTATTGCAGGACAGGCAAAAGTCAATGCGTCGATCCTGAACTGCTTTGTGCGGGATTCCAAGCTCAAGTGCGTCGATTTCCTCACGAATGGCATGGCCAATAAGAATAACAATGTCGCCGGCGGCGTGGTCGGTATGCTGGAAAGCGGCAGCGTGGTCGGCAACTGCTACAGCGTCAACTGTTCGGTAGAGGGACGCAATTATGTGGGCGGTCTCGTGGGCCTTGTGCGCGAAGGTTCCCCGGTGGTCGATAACTGCTACAGCAGCTCCGATGTGCTTTTTAACGGCGACGGGTATATTTTCCGCAAGCGCTATGAAAACAACGGCACGACCTACTACGACTATGCGGATGTCACCGGTTTGAACCCGCCGCTATGGGCTTGGGCAGAGTGGGAGCAGTATAAGGTCCATGGGGATAAGTCCCGTTTTACCACCGTTATCCAAGGGCCTGGGCAGCAGCCGAAGACCATTTTTGAGCGTCTGGTTGCCCATTATGAATTTATTGACCGGGAAAAGAAGATGGCCAGCGGCCTCTATGGAAAGACCAGCGGCGACGCCAACGGGTTTGACGACACCCCCAACCAGGATTGGCCGTGGGTGACGGCTACCGCCGGCAAGGGCGAGCAGACCTATAACGACCTGAGCATTCAAGAGGCGCAGTTTGCATATTACCTCGCCTTGATTGCCGAGGAAATCGGCGAGACCGAGCAGGCAGAGCATTTCCGGCAGGAGTTTGAGCGCCTTTCCGGGTTGATCAATGAAAAGCTCTGGTCGGACGAGCTGGGGTTCTATTTCAACCTTGCCCCCGACGGCGTGACGCAGACCAATGTTGCAACACCGACGGGCCTGTGGGCGCTTGCCGCACATGTTGCAACACCGGAGCGCGCCGAGAGCTTGGTGGAAGATTATGCGTTGAATTCGGAAAAGATGTTCCGTCCAAACGGATTGTCGACCGCCAGCTACGACGACCCGGCCTTCCGCCCGAAGGGAAAATACTGGAATGGCAGCGTCTGGGCGCCCGCCTCTTATCAGTATATCAAGGGCTTGAGCGAGTATGGCTACAGTGATGTGGCCTTTGAGGAATCGATCCGCCATGTGAATAACCTGTGCCGGGTATACGAAAAAGGCTATAACGGCCAGCATACGTTCTGGGAATGCTATTCCCCGGATTACACACGGCCCGCCACCACGAAACAGGATGACGGCAACAGCCGCCCGAACTTTGTCGGATGGACCGGCTGCCTGGCGATCGGAATTGTGATTGAGGATATCCTAGGCGTAACGCTTGACGGCCCTCACGATACCATCAATTGGGACATCCATCTCACCGAGGCCAACGGGATTGAAAACCTTTGGATGCGCGACAACGATCTGAATGTCAACCGCGTATCGCTGCATGCTGCGGAGCGCACGAACGCTTCTTCGGCTGTTGAAATTACCGTGGAAGCGGAACGCCCCCTGACGCTCAATGTCCGCAACGGCGGCGAGTTCCATGCATTGGAAGTACCGGCTGGGCAGAGCAGCTTTGTCATCCCCGGCACGGGCGATGCGGACGAAGAGCCGTATATGATGATGGCGGATGCGGAGCAGCTGACCGGCGTGGAAGAGGCGCTCACGAAAGAGGCGCTGGATCAAAACGCGCTGGATTACGTCGTATTCTCCGCGGAAGAAGACGCCAGCATCACCGACGGCATTCAAAACCGCGTCAGCAAAAATGGCCTTCTTTACAACATCAATTCGATCGGCTATCGCTCCAACCTGACGGTTCAGGACGACGCCTTTATGCAGTCCCTCGGCTTTGACGGCGCGCAGGCGCTTGTGAAAGAGAGCAATGCCGATGGGGAAGAGGGCTTCATGATGATGGCCCCGGCGGACAACGGCTTGCGGACGATGAAGGTTTTGGTTGGCGTGAAGAACGCCACAGCGACATTGACCGCATGGATTTCCGACGCATCACAGCCGTCTGTCAGCCAGCAGATCGCCGCGGGAGATGCGGAAAAGACCTATCTGTTGGAAATCCCCTATCGCGCAGCGGGCGACGGCAGAAACCTCTATGTGGAATACCGCGTCAATACGAACAGCTCCGACGCGCAGATCTCCCTCAAGGGGATTGTGTTGGAGGGAGGCGGGCGCATGATCCCGAAGCCTCCGGCCTCCATCCAGGTGGAAGGCGGCGACGGTTCGTTGACGGTGGATGTTCCCGATGAAGCGTATGAGCAGTATGTGATTTATCTCGGGACCAGCGAAGGCGATTGGTCTCAGAGCTATGTTGTGGACGCGCTTCCCTACACCGTGGACGGCCTCGAAAACTACCAGCGGTATTATGTCGCGGTCAGCACCATCCAAAATGGCGAGGAGAGCAACAAGAGCCAGGTGTCCAGCGTCGTGCCGGAGCCGGCGGGCACCACGGACGAGGACCGCGCAAGGGCGGATATTCAGGCCGCATTGCCGGAGCTCCTCAATGGCAATCCGGATTTCGAGCATATCAGCGGCGCCCTGAATTTCCAAGTGACGGGCCCGATCTACGGCAGCGCGCTGACCGTTACATCCAGTACAGCGGACGGGCGTCTGGGAATCATGGCGGATGGGTCGGTCAATCGTCCGGTGTATCCGATGGAGGACCGGGAGGCCACCCTGACCATACAGGCCGTGTACAACGATGCCCAGGTACAGGTGGATCAGCCCGCGACCGTCCTTGCGTCAAATCCGGAGACAGACGCCTATGTGAGCGGTTCTTCCTACCCGATCCGTGCAACATTGAATCTGACAGAAGAGGGAACCAAGGATTGGGTTCAGTTCTGCAGCAAGGAAGACACCGAATATGCAAGGAAAAATATCGCCGAGCCGTTTATCACCAACTTTGTCCATCTGGACGACGGCTATACGGAAGTCACAGGGGACGCGCCCTTTATATACGTCTATGAGGAATCGGACGTAGCAGAGGGCTTGAAGCCGCAGAATGTCGGCGCAATTGTCTCCAAGTTTATTGGCAATGGATTTACATTTGATCTGCCGTATAGCGAAAACATGCAGAAGGTAAAGGTCTATGCAGGATGCTATAAGGCAAAGGGCATTGTGGAACTGCTGATTAACGGCCAAGTGATGTTCCGCGACAATGTTACGGTGAACCAGAATACCTTGGATATCAACAGCTTCCGTGCATTTGACATCAATTTCAAAGCGGCAAGCCCGGATGACAAGATTACTATCCGCTTTACGACCGAGGAATCCTATACGACGAGCGGCAACGGCGGAAGCATTATTTTGGCCGCGGCCACGCTCCAGGATATCGATGAATCCATCTGGCAGAACGTACAAGCAGAAGGCGAGACGCAGATCGAAGCAGAGGACTATACGCAGAAGAGTGCAGCGGCAAACGTAGAGGACTGCGGAGAAGGCGGCCAAAATGTCGGCTCCCTCAATGCTGGGGAATGGCTGCTCTATCAGATCCAGGTGGAACAGTCCGCTCCTTACCAGTTGAGCTTCCGTATGGCGGCGATGAACGAAGTGGACCCGCAGATGGAGATTCTGGTGGATGATGAACCGGTCGCGCTGTTCAGCCAGCCTGTACAGACCGGCGCATGGCAAACTTGGGACACCTTCGTGATGGAAGAACCGGTTTTCCTGGAAGAGGGAGCGCATACATTGGAGTTCCGCTACCAGAATTCCGGGACAAATTTGAATTGGTTTACCCTCAATCCGCTTGCGGTGGAAGATCGCCTTCTGACGGTACAGTGGGGTGGCAACGCATCGATGAGCGTCGAGGGCAATGCAGAAGAGATCATTTCTTCCGATGCGATCTACGGCGCAAAGGTACAGCCGGGCGAAGAGCTGGTCTTCACCTTCACCCCGACCAAGGGCGCGTTCTCCGGAGCGCAGCTCAACGGCGAGGACATCGAGTTTGCAGCGGACGGCTGCACGTATACCTTCACGATGCCGAACGAGGGCACGACCCTGCGCTTCACGTTCACAAGCGTGGATAAGAGCATCCTGGGAGCTGTCCTGGAGCAGGCCAATGCTGTGCCGCAGGACGTCATCGACGGCCTGGTGCCGGAGGCGAAGGAAATCTTCACCAACGCCCTGACAAATGCACAGACCGTTTATGGCAACGTGAATGCCACCCAGGAAGAGGTCAACGAGGCGTGGAGCGACCTTCTGGATGCGATGCACCTCTTGGAATTCGAAGCGGGCGATAAGGAGATCCTGCTGCCGCTGATCAACATCGCGGAACAGCTGGCGGAGCGTCTGGACGAGTTCAAGCCGGGCACGACCGAGGGCTTCGAGGAAGCGCTCAACGCGGCGAAGGACGTCTATGCCGAGGAGAACCCGCTGAAGGCGGACGTGGACGAGGCATATGACAACCTGCAAGCAGCGATTGAAAAGTTGGACTTCCGTGCGGATATGAGCGAGCTGCAAAGCTTGGTGGACGAAGCGAACACCTTCGACCCGGACGACTATATCCAGGATGAAGCGTTCGATACCTTTACCACGGTATTGGCAGAGGCAGAGGAACTGCTTCTGAACGCAGACGCAGCGCAGGCCGACGTGGATGCGAAGGCCGAGGCCCTGACGAGAGCGATGGCAGCCCTGCGCAAGATCCCGAGCAAGGATGAGCTGAACAAGCTGATCGCTGAGATGGAGCAGAAGGATCTGGACGGCTACACCGACCGCAGCGTGGCAGCCTTTAAGGCAGCGCTGAGCGTTGCGAAGGCAGTTGCGGCGGACGAGACCGCAGACGGCCAGGCGATTGCAAAGGCATATACCAACCTGGAAGAGGCCGCGAATAACCTGGTCAAGGCGGAGAAGCCGGGCATGGGCAACAGCGGCAAGGGCAGCACGTCTGCCAATGTTGGCAACGCATACGGCGCAGCGGGCGTTGTATCCGCAGCCCAGGGCGTGGCCAGCCAGAAGGCGTATGTGGTTTCCGACACGACGGTGAACTTCACCTTGAAGAGAGGCAGCGCATACTGCTTCAAGATGACCGTGGTCAACGGCAACGCCATGACGCCGGGCTTCACGGCCGGCAATGGCGAAGTGCTGAAGACGCAGTTCGTGGCGAAGATCGGCAACGACTACTACTACAGAGTCTATGCAACCGGCACGCCGGGCCAGAGCACGGGCGTTTATACGACCCTGCCGGGCCAGAACGCGGTCAAGCATTGTGCGGTGACCATTGGCTAAGTGCTTTCGTAGTGCTTCCAATATGGAGCGGAAAGCAAACTCTTTGCGGTTTGCTTCCGTAGGGAACGCCGTAGGCGCGAAAAGACGCCGTGCGTCCGCCGTAGGCGCGAAAAGACGCCGTGCGTCCGCCGTAGGCGCGAAAAGACGCTGCGCGTCCGCCGTAGGCGCGAAAAGACGCTGCGCGTCCGCCGTAGGCGCGAAAAGACGCTGCGCGTCCATTGCACGGTAACGATTGCATAATCGTAGACCGGGCATCTAAATAAAAAGGGAAGATTTTCCCGATAAACAACAAGGCTCCTGTCCGGGAATCTTTCCCGCGACAGGGCCTTCTGTGTTTTCCATCCATATTCGAATGGACTCAATTGAAGAGCATAGAGCTGTATTGTAGGAGATATTTTCTATTTCTATAATAAGTTTTATATGAGAAACGTTCCTTTTTCTAATTCATACATAAATGTTAAAAAATTGTATAATTCTACTTGTTTTTTATAAATACAAGCTGTTTTTTTATGATTATGATTGGGGTAAGAGAGAAAATCAAAGGGGAGGAGGCATCTAATCGTTTGTAACCAGAAGATTTTAGGGAGCATGTGAAAAGGAGGATTTTATGAAAAAGAAACTGGCAGCGTGCCTGTTAAGTGCAACCATCCTGTTTTCCAGCGTGTCTACGGCATTTGCCGCCGTGCCGGCAAACGCAGAGCCGCAGGAACCCGCCAAATCGGTGGATTTCACCCACGTAAAAATTACGGATGATTTTTGGACAGCCCGCCAAAAGCAGTTCATCTGCAAGGTTATTCCCACTGGAATAGCCAATGTAGAAAAGGCGACGGGTGGCATCCCCAATATCATCAATGCCGCCAAGATGCACCGCGGGGAAGAATACGATGCGTTCCAAGGCGCGTTTTATGTGGATTCGGACGTCCATAAGGTGTTGGAATCCATGTGCTATGCCCTGCAAATCGACCCCATGGGGGACCAGGAGATCATCGACGGGCAGCAGTATATCCGCGACAAGCTGGAAGAATGGATCCCCTATTACGTGGACGCACAGGAGGAAAACGGATATTTTGATACGTATTTCATCCTGGGAGCCAATGGAAATACGCCCAAGTGGTGGGACTTCAATCTTCATGAGCTCTATTGCGCAGGCCATTTCTATGAAGCGGCCGTAGCACATTACCGCGCGACAAATGGGCAGGACACCCGCCTGTTTGATATGGCTATCAAGAACGCGGATTATGTGTGTTCGCTGTTCGGCGAGGGAAAATGGAAGCAGGTGCCGGGGCATCAGGAAATTGAGCTTGCCCTCGTAAAACTGGCAAACCTCTGCAACGAGATCGGCGGCGAATACGCCGAAAAAGCGCAGAATTATATCACATTGGCGGAATTCTTCCTGGATACCCGCGGGGACTACGAAGGACGGCATGGCACCAACCACAACAACCAGTATGACCAAGACCATTTGCCCGTAGCGGAGCAGAGGGAAGCGGTCGGCCATGCGGTGCGCGCCGGCTATATGTATACCGCCATGGCGGACATCAACCTCTTGGAGCAGGACGGCCGGTACGACGAGGCGCTGCTTGCCCTGTGGGATGACATTGAAAACAAAAAGACCTATGTCACCGGTGGAATTGGCTCCAATCCGTCCAACGAAGGATATGGAAATGCATACGACCTTCCCAACGACACCGCCTATTGCGAAACCTGCGCCAACATTGCAAACGTGATGTTCAACCAGCGCATGAACCTGCTCTTCGGGGACAGCAAATATGCGGATATTGTGGAGCGCGGCCTGTACAACAGCATCATCAGCTGTGTAAACTTTGAGGGCGACACCTTCTTCTATGGCAACCCCATGAGCAGCAACGGCAATAAGCACCGTTCAGAGTGGTTCGGCACGGCATGCTGCCCGCCGAACTTGATGCGTACAGTGGAGTCTTTGGGCGGCTACATCTATACCCAACAGGGCGATGTGATTACCCAAAACCTCTATATCGGCAACAATGCATCCATCAATCTCGGTGAAGATACGATTGGCCTGCATACAGAGACCGATATGCCTTGGGAGGGGACGGCCTCCATCACCGTGGAAGTGGACCAGCCGACGGAATTCACCTATCGCCTGCGTATTCCTTCCTGGGCAACCGACGGAAACACCCTCTCGATCAATGGGGAAGAGATTTCCGCAGAACCGGATGAACAGGGCTACGTCGTCTTGGACCGCGTCTGGAATGACGGCGATACGATTGATTTGAACTTTACGATGGAGACAAAGCGCGTCTACTCCGATCCGCGGGTGGAAGCAAACCAGGGGAAAGTCGCGATTAAGCGCGGCCCCATTGTCTATGCGGCGGAAGCTGTAGACAACGAGTATGCCATCAACCAGTACTATCTGCCGAAGGACGCCACCTTCACCACCAAGTGGGTAGATAACCTGGAAGATGAAAAATTTGACCGCCCCATTGAGTACCCGCCCTATGTGGAGGCGAATTTGAGCGAAGATTTCGAAGACGCCGAAACTGCCTCTGCGCGCTGGACAAAAGTGGGCGATGAAGAGAACATCGAGATCGCCGATGGAAAGGTTCACATAGCCAAGGGACTCAACAATAAGCTGGTTGCAGGCGACGAAGCATGGAGCGACTTCGCTTTGGAAGCGGAAATCACGCTGGGGCAGGATGGCGTAGATTCCGGCAATGCAGGCGTATTGATTCGTTCTACACAGGAAGGCTCCGGCGCCGATAATTACCATGGCTACTACTTTGGCATCGGGTTGGAAGGCGCAGAGTACGGCAAAGCCAACGGCAGCTGGACACGGTTTGGGAAAAAGACCTATGATATTGAACTCGGTAAGACCTATACCCTGAAGGTGCTTGCTTACCAAAATACGTTCCTGTTCTTTGTCGATGGCGAGCAGGTCGGCTCCTTTAAGGACTTGGAGCACCAGGCAGGCAGAATTGGCTTGCGCAGCTATAACCGGGAGGCCGAGGCCGACAACATAACCGTACGGCCCTTGACGGAAGAGGAAATTGCCTTGACACAGGCGCCGAGCGAAGACCCGTACCATGTGAAACCGGCCATGCAGGTTGTGGCAAACGCCAAGGTGCAGATCGGCGACGAAGATATAGATGCGCCTCTGGTGATGACGCCCTATTATGCGTGGGACAACCGTGAAAGCGGCGCTATGGCAATCTATTTGCGTGAAGATCGTATCGTTTTCCCATTGGAAAGCTACGCGACGCCTTCCGCCTCCGGTGTCTCCCAATACGACACCATCGAGGCGTTGAACGACGGCACAGACGCACGGTGGACCTCTTACCAGACCCCGCTCAATCCGTGGGTGCAGTATGACTTTGATGAGCCGGTCAGCCTGTGGGGATGCGACGTCAAGTGGTATGACGACAACGGCGGCGTCCAGATCCCGGATGGATTGGAAATCGTCTATTGGAATGGCGAAGAATTTGTCCCGGTGACGCCGGCCCGCGAATACAATTATTTCACAAAGAATGCATACGATTCCTACGAATTTGATCCCATTGTCACCACGAAGATTCGCCTGAATATCAAGAACGATGTCAAGAATGTCGCCTCCGGTATCATGGAGTGGAAGCTTCAGGGAGAACGGGGCGAGGTTGACTTTACAAATGTTCCTCTCACAGAGGTCTATTACGGAGATAAACCGTATGCAACGGAATACAATGTGCTCAATGTAACCGACTTTACGCCGGTGACTGCGCAGAATTTCCGCATCCTGATGGATGGGCATAAGCCGGTCGGCATGAAGGAATTCCGCCTCCAGAAGACGGATGGAACCTACGCCGAACAGGATGCAGCGGTCAGCGCATCGTATACCTGTACCACTACCAGTCTGGATGCGGTCAACGACGGCGAAGGTTGGGAAACCTCCGCTGAGAATGGCAATCCAAAGGGCACCTGGTCGACCTACCCGAACGCTGGGGAGCACTGGGTACAGTACAGTTTTGATGCCCCCATCGAAGTTCAGCAGGCGGAAGTTTGCTGGTACCGTGCCTGGGACGACGGCGTGATCGTACCGGACACCTGGAAGATTCAGTATGAGAAGGACGGGGAATGGGTGGATGTGCCGCACAGCACACTGGCCCTGCCGGGCTTTGACAACAGCGTGATGGAGTATACCGTGGAAGTATCGTCCGAAAATGGCGTTCCGAACGTGGGCGCGAAGGCCGAAGCATCCTATGCACGGATCTCCATTGAACAGGCGGAAGCGATCCCCGGAACCGCCAAGATTACCGTCTGGGCATCGGGTGTTGCAGATAGCGAGCGCACCTATTTGATCCACTTTGTGGAAGAAACCATCCCCACCGAACCGCAGCTGCTGACGGTACAGTGGAGCGGCAACGCATCGATGAGCGTCGAGGGCGAAACGGAGGAGATCATCTCCACAGATGCGATCTACGGCGCGAAGGTACAGCCGGGCGAAGAGCTGACCTTCACCTTCACCCCGACCAAGGACGGGTTCTCCGGAGCGCAGCTCGACGGCGAGGACATCGAGTTTGCAGCGGACGGCTGCACGTACACCTTCACCATGCCGAACGAGGGCACGACCCTGCGCTTCACGTTCACAAGCGTGGATAAGAGCATCCTGGGAGCTGTCCTGGAGCAGGCCAACGCCGTGCCGCAGGACGTGATCGACGGCCTGGTGCCGCAGGCGAAGGAATTCTTCGAAAACGCCCTGGAGAATGCACAGACCGTTTATGACGATGCGAACGCCAACCAGGAAGAGGTCAACAAGGCGTGGAGCGACCTGCTGGATGCGATGCACCTCTTGGAATTCGAAGCGGGCGACAAGGAGATCCTGCTGCCGCTGATCAACATCGCGGAACAGCTGGCGGAGCGCCTGGACGAGTTCAAGCCGGGCACGACCGAGGGCTTCGAGGAAGCGCTCAACGCGGCGAAGGACGTCTATGCCGAGGAGAACCCGCTGAAGGCGGACGTGGACGAGGCATATGACAACTTGCAGGCAGCGATCGACAAGCTGGAAATGCGTGCGGATATGTCCATCCTCCAGAACACGGTGAACGAGGCGAACGGCCTTGACCTGAACCTCTACATCGACGACGAAGCCATGGCGGCCTTCAAGACGGTGCTGGCAGAGGCGGAAGAACTGCTTCTGAACGCAGACGCCGGCCAGGCCGACGTGGATGCAAAGGCAGTGGAGCTGTCCAATGCAATGGCAGCCCTGCGGAAGATCCCGAACAAGGATGAGCTGAACAAGCTGATCGCCGAGATGGAGCGGAAGGACCTGGACGGCTACACCGACCGCAGCGTGGCGGCCTTTAAGGCGGCATTGAGCGTTGCGAAGACGGTTGCCGCGGATGCGAATGCAGACGAGCAGGCGGTCGCAAAGGCATATACCAACCTGGAAGTTGCCGCGAATAACCTGGTCAAGGCGGAGAAGCCGGGCACGGGCAACAGCGGCAAGGGCAGCACGTCTGCCAATGTTGGCAACGCATATGGCGCAGCGGGCGTTGTATCCGCAGCCCAGGGCGTGGCCAGACAGAAGGCGTATGTGGTTTCCGACACGACGGTGAACTTCACCTTGAAGGGAGGCAGCGCATACTGCTTCAAGATGACGGTTGTCAACGGCAACAACATGGTGCCGAGCTTCACGGTCGGCAATGGCGAAGTGCTCAAGACGCAGTTCGTGGCGAAGATCGGCAACGACTACTATTACAGAGTCTATGCCACCGGCACGCCGGGCCAGAGCACGGGCGTTTACACCACCCTGCCGGGCCAGAACGCAGTGAAACATTGTGCCGTGACGATTGCGTAAGAGCTTTCGTAGGACTTCCTACGTGGAGCACAAAACAAACCAATTGCGGTTTGCTTCCGTAG
>NZ_NFJK01000035.1 GCF_002159845.1 Anaeromassilibacillus sp. An250 | reverse complement strand
CCTATGAAGGCTCTGTCCTTCTACTTTTTTATTTGCTTTTACTTGCTCTTCTGTCCAACATGTATTGTAGCTCTACAGACAACCGAATCGAAACTGCAAAGCAATAGTGGAATTTTTGCAGAAATTCTGCTATAATAGTTAGCCTATGGTATGGTTTCAAGGACAACCGGCAAAGGAGATGCAACATGGCCTGGAAAGGGATCAAAAAATTTTTCCGCAGTGATATCGAAGTCCGCTGCGAATACTGTGCACACAGTTCGGATTTTGACGGGGCATGCGTCTGTCAATTGGGGAAGTACCGCACACCGGAAGGCGAATGCCGCAGCTTTTCCTATGATCCGCTCAAGCGCACGCCGCAGAATCTACCGCCGCTGCGCGAATACAATCCGGAAGATTTCAAACTATAATTTCGTGCCCGGCCACCCCTGGATGTCACGCCGCCGGGGATGCCGGGCATTTGCACAAAGGAAGGAAATAAACGATGGACAAGCCAACCCCTGCACAAAACTCGTTTCACATCCGCTTTGCACAAGAAGCGGATATTTCCGCCATCTTAGGATTTATTCACGCCCTGGCAGATTACGAGCGCATGTCCGACCAGGTAATCGCGGACGACGCCCTGCTGCGGGAATGGATTTTTGAGAAGAAAAAGGCCGAGGTTCTGATCGGCGAGGAACAAGGGTTTCCGGTCGGCATGGCCCTCTTTTTCCACAATTTTTCCACCTTCTTGGGGCGCGCGGGCATCTATTTGGAGGACCTGTTTGTCCTGCCGGAAAAGCGCGGAAATGGCTATGGCAAAGCCCTGTTGGAGCGCCTCGCGGCCATCACCGTTGCACGTGGCTGCGGGCGTCTGGAATGGAGCTGCCTTGACTGGAACCAGCCAAGCATCGATTTTTACCGGTCCATGGGCGCGGTGCCCATGAGCGAATGGACAACCTACCGTCTCACAGGGGACACTCTGCGCACGGTCGCGCGTCAAAGTATCGCGCAGCGTTTGGAGCTCTGCCCGTTGGATGAAACGCTCCTGGAGGAATACGGCCGCCTGCATGCGTTGTCCTGGCGTTCTGTGTATCGCGGGATATTGCCGGATGATTTTCTCGAGCAGGAATACACGCCGGAAAAGAGGACCGCCGCTCTGCGCAAATCCTGGGAAAATCGTTCCAATGAGCAATTTTACATCGTTTATGTGGACGGCGTCCCCGCTGGCATGTTGGCCTTCTGCCCCACAGAGGATGCCAACGTTGGGGATGTAAAGGGCCTGTATCTTCTCCCTCCATTTCAAGGGCAGGGATTTGGCCGCGCGTTGATGGATTGGGCCTTGGAGAAACTAAAGGCGCTCGGCTGCCGGGAGGCAATCCTCTGGGTACTGGAAGAAAATCAACCGGCGCGCGCTTTCTACGCCCACTACGGTTTCCTTCCGGACGAAGGCCGCCAAGAGTTGACGCTGGGGAAACCGGTCACCATCGTGCGCTACCGCAAACAAATTGCGTAGATGCATTGCCTTTTCTGCATGGCATTGGTATAATAGAGATAAATTGGAGTAAATTTATCTACAATAAAAGGGTACGCCCCTTTCCGGCGGTCCCTTTGGAGGAATTTTTATGCTGGAATTAAAAAATATATCTCTCAACCTTGCCGATAGCAAGGACATTTTAAACGACGTTTCCCTCAATGTGGAGAGTGGAAAATTCGTCGTGATCACTGGGCCAAACGGCGGCGGAAAGTCCACATTGGCAAAGATCGTCGCCGGCATTTTCAAGCCGACGTCCGGCCAGATTCTCTTTGACGGCCAGGATATTACCAACGCCAGCATCACAGATCGTGCGCGTATGGGGATCAGCTATGCATTTCAGCAGCCGGTCCGCTTCAAGGGTATCAAGGTGCGCGACCTCATCACGCTGGCTGCCGGCCGGGAATTGACCACCTCCGGGGTGTGCGAATATCTCTCGGAAGTCGGCCTTTGCGCGCGCGACTATGTGGACCGTGAGGTCAACGCAAGCCTTTCCGGCGGCGAAATCAAGCGCATCGAGATCGCCATGGTCATGGCGCGCGGGACAAAGCTCTCTATTTTTGACGAGCCGGAGGCCGGCATCGACCTGTGGAGCTTCCAAAATTTGATTCAGGTATTCCGTAAGCTGCACGACGGCATCCACGGTTCGTCGATCATCATCATTTCCCATCAGGAGCGCATCATGGAAATTGCCGACGAGATCGTGGTGCTTTCCAACGGAAAAGTCTTGACGCAGGGGACGCGCGAGGAAGTGCTGCCCAAGCTGCTGGGCGGAACAGATACCTGCCACTTCTGCCCGCGAGAGGAGGGTGTATGATGGACAACATTGCAAAAAAGTTATTGGAATTGGTCGCCGATTGGAAGGGCGAACCGACGAAATCGGCTTTTAATATCCGCGAAGATTCGGAATGTGCCGGACGGCAAAATACAGAAAACGTCCGCATCGAATCCAAGACGGACCGCCCTGGCATCGATATCATCGTCAAGAACAACACCAAAGGCGAAAAGATCTACATCCCCGCGCTGGTCACGCACAGCGGTGTCAAGGACTTGGTCTACAATGATTTTTACATCGGAGAAAATGCCGATGTGACAATCGTCGCCGGCTGCGGCGTCAATTCCGACGGCTGCGACGGTGCGGAGCACAACGGCATCCACCGCTTTTTCCTCGAAAAAAATGCACGGGTCGTCTATGTGGAGAAACATATCGGCATGGGCGAGGGTACGGGTGAACGCATCATCAACCCGCAGACATATATCGAAGCGGCGGAAGACAGCTATATGGAGATGGAAACCACCCAAATCAAGGGTGTGGATTCCACCAAGCGCTTCTCGAAGGCCATTTTGCAGGATCGCGCAAAGTTGGTCATTAAGGAAAAAATCATGACGCACGGCAAGCAGTATGCGGAGACAAGCTTTGAGGTTGATCTGAATGGGACGGATTCCAGCGCGCATCTCGTCTCGCGTTCGGTTGCGCGCGACGATTCGAAACAGCTCTTCCTCTCCAAGGTGAACGGCAACGCCAAGTGCGCCGGGCATTCGGAATGCGACGCCATCATCATGGACAACGGTTGTGTGAGCGCGATTCCGGAAATCAGCGCCAATTGCGTGGATGCTGCCCTGATCCATGAAGCGGCAATCGGCAAGATTGCCGGCGAGCAGTTGATCAAACTCATGACGCTCGGTTTGACGGAAAAGGAAGCCGAAACACGCATCGTGGAAGGATTTTTGGAATAAGCATAGATTCGCTCAATGGAAGCACCATCGGATTCGCTGTCTGCACATTCGATGGTGCTTTTGTTATGTCGTGTTAATGACAAAATTTCTCTGCAAGCCTCCTTTTTCAATGTATATTTACATAGTAATCTATTGAAAATTTTAAAATTTTAGTGTAAAATGTTTCTATCGATCATATCCTTAAACGGCTTTAAGGGAACGAAACCAAGCAAAAGAAATGTGGTGAGGACATGGATGTTTTTAGCCCGCTGGTCAATCAAGGAATCGCACTCGATTATTTAATTTCTGTACATTATTATGAATTTACACAGGACTTCTCTTCCTCAAAAGTTGCACATGACTGCTGGGAGTTTCTTTATGTGGACAATGGGCAAGTTGAAGTGTCTACGGAACATGCCATCTATCTTCTTCGGAAGGGGGATATTATCTTCCATAAACCGGAGGAGGTCCACAGCATATCGGTCCGGGGAGCGCATACACCCAACTTAATTCTGGTTAATTTTTGTTGCCATTCCCCCGCCATGCGTTTCTTCGAGCACAAAATTCTTCGTGTGAGCGATTCGGAAAGCCTGCTCTTGGCGGCCATGATCCGCGAGGCGCGCAATGCATACGCGACTCCTTTGGACGCTCCGCCTTCGCAACCCTTAGAGCGGCGCGAAAACGCTCCCTTTGGGGCGGAACAACTGATTCGAATCAGCCTGGAACAAATGCTGATCGACCTGATTCGAAAAGGGAATATCGTCGATGCAAATTTAAAAATTAGTTCCTCCATCCGCGAAAAGGCCAACCAGGACACCTTCACCAAAATCATCACGTATTTGGAGAACAATGTTCACCGCAGCCTCACATTGGATGATGTATGCCAGGACAATTTGATCGGCCGCTCGAACCTGCAAAAAATGTTTCGCGCCAAAACGGGAGGCGGGGTGATGGAATACTTTTGCCGGCTCAAGATTGAGGCCGCCAAACGGCTGATCCGCCAGGGCGGGCAAAACTTCACAGAGATTGCACACGCGCTTGGGTTCTCCACCATCCATTATTTTTCCCGCCGGTTTAAGGCCATCACAGGAATGACCCCGACGGAATACGCCTCCTCCGTCAAGCTGCGCGCAGAGGAAGACGTCTCTGTCGAGGGGCCTTCCGTCCAGATTGCCACCTGACCCTTCCAATCCACTGTATATTTTTTCCGCCCTTTCAAAGACTAGAAGTATCACTTCTTTATGGAAGGGCGGTTTTTTATGTATCAAACAGATTTCTTTCCTCTCTTTTCCCAAAAGGATGGAAGGGAGGCGTTTCGTTCTTGATGGAGTCGCTTTGGAGTAAAACAACGGATATGCCCGCTTATCCCCCACTGCGCGGAGAGCTCCGTGCAGATGTCGCGGTAATCGGCGGGGGAATGGCGGGCATTTTAATTGCCTACTTTCTCGCAAAAGCAGGGCTTCACCCGGTGGTCCTGGAAGCCGAGCGGATAGGAAGCGGGCAAACCAAAAATACTACCGCCAAAATCACCTCCCAACATGGTTTGCTCTATGCCCGCCTAGTCGAACAATTTGGCGAAGAATTGGCTCAGCAGTACGCACACGCCAATCAAAAGGCATTGGAACACTACCGCACTCTGATCGCGGAACTGGACATTGACTGTGCATTCACCCAATGTCCTGCCTATTTGTATTCCACCCTGGAAGAGGAACCCCTCGTCCGGGAGGCACAAGTGGCCAGAAGGCTGGGCATCGAGGCAAACTTTACTAGGCGTACCGAACTCCCTTTTTCGGTCCGCGCTGCGGTCCGCTTTGACGGACAGGCGCGTTTCCACCCCCTGCACTTTTTGCGGGCAGTCGCTTCCCATTTGGAAATTTACGAGCATACGCCCGTCCAATCGGTAGAAGAGCATCGCCTTTTGACGCCGCATGGGGTGGTGATGGCCGAAACGATTGTTTTTGCCTGCCATTACCCCTTTCTTAACATGCCGGGATATTATTTTATGCGCATGCATCAGGAGCGCAGCTATGTGCTGGCATTGGAAAATACCGCTAAGATGGAAGGAATGTATCTTGGTATCGACGAGAACGGGCTTTCCTTCCGGCCGGATGAAAATGTACTCCTTCTCGGCGGGGGAAGCCACCGCACCGGAGAAAATGCCGCAGGCGGGCGATATGCCCGTCTGCGCCGGCTGGCACAGCGCTATTGGCCGGAAAGCCGTGAAATTGCCGCCTGGTCTGCACAGGATTGCATGACCTTGGATGGCGTTCCCTACATCGGCCCGTTCTCCTCCTCAACGCCCCATTGGTATGTCGCCACAGGGTTCCAAAAATGGGGAATGACTTCCTCCATGGTGGCGGCACAGATTTTGACCAGCCAAATCATGGGACGAAACCATCCGGACGCCGAAGTCTTCTCTCCACAGCGGTTCAAGCCCTCTGCATCTGCCAAAATGCTGATCGAGGAAACAGCGCATGCAACCGCCGGGTTGTCGCGTACCTTCTTCAATCCACCGCGCGCGGAGCTGGACGCCCTCTCGCCAGGACACGGCGGAATTGTAGAATACGACGGCAAAAAAGCGGGCGTATATAAAGACGAACACGGGGAGATTTTCGTCGTGTCTGTGCAATGCCCGCATCTGGGTTGCCAATTGGAATGGAATTCGGACGAAAAAAGCTGGGACTGCCCTTGCCATGGCTCCCGGTTCGATTATAAAGGCAATCTTCTGGATAATCCCGCACAGGAGGATCTTCCCCATGCATGAAAATCATCTGATCCATGAAAAATCGCCCTATCTTTTGCAGCATGCCCACAACCCGGTGGATTGGTATCCCTGGGGGCCGGAGGCGTTCCGTGTAGCAAAGCAAAACAACCTGCCCATCTTTTTGAGCATCGGCTATTCCACCTGTCATTGGTGCCATGTGATGGAACATGAATCCTTTGAGGATGAAGAGGTTGCCGATCTGCTAAATCAACAGTTTATCTCCATCAAAGTAGACCGTGAGGAGCGCCCCGACATCGACACGGTCTACATGGAGGTTTGCCAGTCGCTTACCGGTTCCGGTGGTTGGCCCCTCACGATTTTGATGACACCTGCACAAAAGCCCTTTTTCGCTGGAACGTACCTCCCTAAACATGCCCAATATGGAACAGCGGGGCTTATAGAGCTGCTGCAAGAGGTTTCTAAGCTCTGGCGTGAACAACCGGAGATGCTTTTACATTCCAGCGAGCAAATCGCCGCGGAACTCCAAGAACGCTCCGCGCAGTTTCACAGGGCAGCCGAGCCAAGTTTGTCTTTATCCGACCGGGCGGTTCGCCAATTACAGGATCGTTTCGACCCCCACTATGGAGGATTCGGGGCCGCGCCCAAATTTCCGATGTGCCACAATTTGCTCTTTTTGCTTCGGTATGCGGCGCGGACAAAAAATCGCAAAGTGCAAGAAATGGCTCTCCAAACGCTCGGCCACATGTATCGCGGCGGCCTCTTTGACCATATCGGAGGCGGCTGTTCCCGCTATTCCACGGACCGTCGTTGGCTCATTCCGCATTTCGAAAAGATGCTCTATGACAACGCGCTTCTCGCCTATACCACGCTGGAGGCATTTCAAATGACCAGCCGCTCCTTTTTCCGTACGATGGCAGAGCAGACGCTCCAATATCTCTTGCGGGAATTGACCTCCCCGGAGGGAGGGTTCTACTGCGGGCAGGATGCGGACAGTGACGGAAAGGAAGGGGCATATTACGGATTCACGCCGCAGGAAATCGAGCATCTACTTGGCCCCAAGGATAGCGCTGCTTTCTGTGCGTATTTCGGGATCACACCCCGTGGAAACTTTGAAGGACAGAATCTTCCCAATCTCTTGGATCATCCGCTTTACACGGAGCCGCCCGCAGAGATAGAAAGCCTTTGCAAAACCGTCTACCAGTACCGCCTCTCCCGCCTGGAATTGCATCTGGACGATAAGATTTTGACCTCTTGGAATGCTCTGGCGATTGTAGCCTTCACGAAGGCTTATACTGTTTTGGATGACGTCCGCTATTTAGAAGCTGCGCAACAAGCGCACGCATTTCTGCAAAGGCATCTGCGCACGGCCGACAGCCGCCTTCTGGTGCGCTGGCGGGCAGGAGAAGCGGCCTATCCAGGGCAATTGGATGATTATGCCTATTACGCCTGGGCATTGCTTGAATTGTACCATACAACCTTTGATTTTTCCTATTTTGACGAAGCGGTTACGCTTGCCACAACGATGGTTCATTCCTTTTTCGACAACCAACACGGTGGTTTTTACTTTTATGCATCGGATGCAGAACAACTGCTGACCCGCCCCAAGGAATTCTATGACGGTGCGCTTCCTTCCGGCAACGCGGTGGCAACGCTTGTGCTGGTTCGTCTGGCTGCGCTGACGAATGAACCAGATTGGCGCACGTATGCGGATCTTCAGCTTCGTTTTCTCGCAGGGAATATTGCCGATTTTTCCATGGCGCATTGTTTTGCACTTTTGGCGTTGGAAGAGGCCTTAGATCCGCCAAAGAGCCTCTTATGTTCTACCGTTGGTTCTGTCCCGTCCGAGTCCCAACCGTTTCTTCGAAAGCAACCTATCCATATCTTGGTGAAAAACACAAATAATGCACCGGCCTTGGAAAAAATTGCTCCATATACCGCGAATTATCCTATCCCGGCAAACGGTGTGATGTATTATCTATGCCGAAATGGGGCTTGTCTGGCGCCGGTAGAGCAACTGGAACAACTGAAAGAAATGCTATGAACACTTCATCGTAGCAAGAAATCCTATGGAAAATCGGAAAGTCTTTGTCCGTATTCCTATCGATGAAGCAGATGATTCTGCTCCCTGAGCCAAAATTTTTCTAAAAACAGCAAGGACCCAGCCTCGGAGTTCCGAGGACTGGGTCCTTGCCGTTTTCAGGGAAAGGCAGTGCCCTTTCCCCTTTATTCTAGTATCTTCGATTATCCAATCGGACGCACAGCGGGCACACAGTGCCTTTCGCGCCTACGGCGGACGCACAGCGTCTTTCGCGCCTACGGCGTTCCCTACGAAAGCAAACTGCGAGGAGTTCGCTTTTTGCTCCACATTGAAAGCCCTAAGGAAATACTTAGCCAATCGTTACCGTGCAGTGTTTTGTAGCGTTCTGACCCGGCAGGGTGGTGTAAACGCCCGTGCTCTGGCCCGGCGTGCCGATGGCATAGACTCTGTAGTAGTAGTCGTTGCCAACCTTCGCCACGAACTGCGTCTTCAGCACATCGCCGTTGCCGGCCGTGAAGCTCGGCGCCATGGCGTTGCCGTTCACGACCGTCATCTTGAAGCAGTACGCGCTGCCTCTCTTCAAGGTGAAGTTCACCGTCGTATCGGAAACCACATACGCATTCGCTGCCACGCTCTGGCTTGCAGATACAACGCCCGCTGCGCCGTATGCGTTGCCGATGTTGGCAGACGTGCTGCCCTTCGAACTCGTGGAGGTTCTCTTCTCGACCAGGCCGTCGATGCTGTTCTCCAGCACTTCGACTGCATCCGCAACCTCTTCTTCGGTCGCCTGGTCGTCGTTCAAAACTGCCTTTGCCGTGCTCAATGCGGCCTTCATCGTTGCCACGCTCTTCGTCGTGTACTTATTGGTATTGATTGCCTCGGCTTCCCCGATCAATGCTTCCAGCGCATCCTTATTCGGGATCATGCGCAGAGCGGAGATCGCTGCCGTAAGGTCTTTCACTGCGGTATCCACCGCATCCTGCGTTGCGTTTTCATTTGCCAGGACGGTTTTTGCCTCTTCCAGAGAGGTCTCAAAGCTCGTCCATGCGTCGTTCTGGGTGTACTGATCCGCATTTGCAACAATGCCGTCGCCCTTGAGGACCAGCGCTTCCAGCTCGGTGATGTCTGCGCGGTAGACCAAGCCATAAATAGCGTCATACAGCGCATCCACTGCTGCGGTGATGTCCGCTTCCAGGACTTCTTCATCGTCCAGCAGGTCTTGTGCTGCTGCATACGCTTCGTCCAGCGCTGCCAGGCTGTCCGGCGTGAACAGGTCGCGGTTGATGGACTCTGCGATCTCCATCGGGATTTCCAGCTGGCTCTTATCGCCTGCGACAAAGCTCAGATAATGCAGTGCGTCGATCAAGTTGCTCCATGCGGTGTTGATCTCGTCCTGCGTTGCGGTCTTCTTTGCTTCGACGTCCTTCGCTGCCTGCAAGGCTGCTTCGTATTTCTCCTTTACGGACGGAACAGCCGCATCGGCCTCGTCCGCTCTGCCCTCTGCAATCTCAATGGCAGCGCGCAGGTTCTGCTTGTCTACCACTGTGAAGCCAAGCTCGATCGTGGTATCTGCGTTCGGCATGACCGCGCTGTAGACATATTCGGCAACGTCAAAGCTGTCTTCCGCAATGGCTTCGACGTTCACGGTGACGCCTGCAATTTCTCTGCCGTCCACTCTCGGCGTGAAGGTCAGATTGAGCTCGGTATCCGCCATCACGACGTCTTTATATGCGCCGATCAGGTTAGCAATCGTCTGGCTCTCGCCATCGATGCTCAGTTCAACGGTGTTCGGGAAGGTGACCGTCAGCATGTGCTCGGACGGCACTTCCGGCTCATTGGGGAAGTCCGGGGAATTCGGCGTGGTCATGGCTGCATAAAGAATGCTCCTTGCAATGCAGACTGCCATCTGGCTGGCATCCTCTGGGAGTGCTTCCGCATCTGCAATGGCGCGCTCCAAACGGGCCAAGCTGGTTTCAGTAAAGTTGGATGTATCAACCGCCTTTGCCTGTGCCAAAACATCTGCCAATTTCTCGCGGTCTTCCGTGGTGTCCGCGCGGAAATCGGTCGTGATTTCCAATTCTTCCGAGTTTGCAATCACCGTATTGTCCTTGAGGGCAACAAGTTTAACATAATAAGTCCCCGCCTCTGGAACGGTGAAAGCCACTTTATCCTTCGCATGGCTTGGGTGATGAGCAATATTGGTTTCCTCATGGGTGTAAACACCGGGCTCGGTTCCATACAGCACTTTATAACTGTTTGCGCCGGAATTCAGCGGATAGTAAGCCATCAGGGTATTGTACGCGGAAGTGACATCTACGTCCAATACAGTGGGTTTCTGCATTTCCTCCAGCTCTTCCGCACTTAGCGGCCGCACAAGGACGTTATCCACATCAAAGCTGCGCTGATAACTGCGCATACCGATTTTGCCGGTTTGATAGCGGCTGTTTGCATCTGCCCAACGGTATACCAATTCTCCATCAATGTAGAATTGGAAGGTATCATGCCATGCAACGACCTGAAGTGTGTGGGGTTCCCCCACTTTAAAGTCAAATCCTTCTTCTCTGGCCAACTGATACCAATTTCCATCGCCATAGCCCATAATCCAATAATTGTGTCCGATGCCAAAGTAATACCCATGGAAATTATTGGCTCCAGTGCCTTCATTGGTACTGCGGAAAATAATACCGGCATTTTGTGTGTTGTCCTGTGTCAACGTGATGTCGGCCTTGACAACATAATCGCTCCATACATCGTCTCCCGCCATTGCCTTGACGTCGCCGTCTGAACCAAAGTGCAACAATCCATCGGAAATCTGAATTTTGTCAGTTGCACCATGCTTCGTCCAAGCGGCATTGGAAGCGTCTACATCGGAAAAATCATCCGAGAAATTCGCTTCCACATAAGGTGGATATTCCGAATCCGGCTGATCATCCTCATTTACAAAACCTTCAAAGACCTTCAAATCCTCTTCTGTCACCGGACGGACTTGGACTCCATTCGCCGTAAAGGCTTCTTTCCAAGAGCGGAAACCAACGGTTCCAACCGCATAACGGCTATCATGGAAGCGGTATACCAGCTCGTCGTCTACATAGACTGCAAAGTACTCATCGCGGGCGACTACCTTAATGGTGTAAGTCTGGCCTGCCTGGAAATCGCGCGGAATCCCAGCAAGCTGGTTCCAGCCTCCGTCAGCATAGCCTATCACAATACCATTTTTGCCGATACCGGCGTAGTATCCATAATATTCATCCGCATTGTTGCCGAACTTTGTTCCGCGGAAAATCAGCCCTACATCCCGGTATTCGTTTTTATCAATGGTAACTTGTGCTTCTGCAACATAGTCCGACCAATCGTAAGCTTCTTCCAGATCCAAAACCGCTTTTACGCGCTCGCCTACTCCGAAATGAATTTGCGAGCGGTTGTCCGGTGTTTCCTGGATTTCTACCAAACCTTCCGGATCATACAGAAGCCAATCGCGTTCTGTATCTTCGACGGTCCCAAATCCGGTATAAGAAGCCTGTGGTACATCGGGATTTGGCTTTAGAATATCCTCCGAACCAGGTTCAACAGCGCATTCTGCTGTAACTTCTTCGCCTTTAATAACGGCTGCAATCCGTACAAAACAGGTCTCTTCTGGATCAATGCCTGAAAGTGTGATCGTCCCTGTTTCAAACCCAGTGACCGTGTTGGTATAGACCCCTTCCTGCGTTCCATATTCCACGCGGAACGGCGTCTCCTGGGGATCAAGGTTTGTAATGACCTTCACTACATCGTCCGAACGCTTTGTGTGGACAATCTTGATGGTATCCACTGTCCGGCGAATCGGAATCACTTCGATCTGATCGGCCCGTGCATCCACCAAACGGATATTGTTGTATTGGCCGGCATCAAAACGGAGGTCTCCGGGGATCAATCCCTTCAGGTTTTCAATGGTCGCCGGTCCGGAAGAAAGATCGATCTCCTGAGAATATTTTCCGTTAATGATGACGCTTCCCGTTCCCTCGCCGCGAATTTCCAGGGTATAGTCGCGCGCTGCGGGTACCACAACATTGTCAAATTCCTGATAAGTAGTTCCATGGACTGTAACTTCCTTCGCATCCACATCCGCTGTCTTTATGATTGTATCGGAAGGTTCTCCGATTTTGGGGAAGTGGGTAACACGCAGGCGGCCGCATCCATAGGGAATCAGCTCGATATCCTCGACCAAGCTTTCATCGTATGGGGTCGGGCCAAAGGGCTGCGGGCCGGCGATATTACCGTCCAACGTCCAAGACGGGATGATCTGGCCTTTCCCTTTTAGGATAACGGGCGCATTGTCCACACTAAAGGGCTGAAGCGCCACATCTTCTGCTTCCACAAGCTCGAAGCTCTCCGCTGGATTTTCCCGGTTGACAATCAATCCATAGTTCCAACGGCTTGCCGGATAAATTTCACGCAGAGGGGACTGCTCCTGATGTGCCTGCTGAATGTCGCGGGCGTCGTTGCTGTCTTCTGTGCGCCAATCTTCTTCAATCTTGAGGCTGAAAATCAGGGGGCCTTTTTCCACAGCAACCGAATCGTTGTACCAGGTGGAGGTCTCCAATTCGCTCGGCAGGCGTACGTCGACTTCATCACCGGCTTGCCAGTCGCGTTTGATGGTATAATATTCGCCGGTAATAACGCCTTCCTGTTCCTCTCCATTGACCGAAACTTCCGGAGCTTCGCACCATTCCGGGATGCGCAGTTTTAGTTCAAATTCCGCGGTTTCCCCGTTGTAAGTCAGGTGGATTGCATCCTTAAAGGGGTAATCCGTTTCCTGCACAAATTGTGCCGTCTTTCCGTCTGCAACCTTAGCGGTCACACTGTTTGGGCCGTAGGCTACCAGCGCAAGCCCATTGTCCTCTGTTGCCATCCACATATTCTGGACAAATTTTGGCCATCCCATGTGGCAGTTCGGGAAACAGCATTCGTATCCTGCCGGAGCGCCATAAGCGATGTCATCACCGTGGTCACAATCGAACTCATGGTATCCCACTGTGGAGATCACCTGGTTTTGCAGCTGATAATAGCACTGTCCACTGAAGTCCGGCGTAAAGCAAGCGGGCAGCGAATTGTATGCCAAGCGTTCCATGTGATCCGCCGTCCAGACGTCTCCAAAGATACGCTCCGATATTTCCGCTGTCAACAATCCTTCCACCACGCTGCACGTCTCATTGCCGCGTGTCGAACGATTATCCCTAGCCCGTTCATCGGCATTGGGCTGATTGTCAATTCGGCCATGATCCACACTATAATTGAAAATACCATTACGATAGGCGACTTTATCCGCCTCATCGCCGCTGAACTGATAATAAACCGGCGGCGCCTTAATTCCCTGGGTGGTATTGACAACGTGTTCACGTATCGTCGTATTGTTGCATTTGTCCTGCCAATCCCAAGTCTGCTCATAGAGCAATGTACCTAGATCTAGCAACCACTGGCTGGCTTCCGGGTCTGCGGGATCATATACCTGGTTATAAAACCAGAAAACACATTCGAGATTGTCTCCCCCGCGGGCGTCGCCCCAATCGCTTAGAGGCCGGTTGGGAAGTTCTTTTGCCTGATAACGGTAGTATTTTTCAAAGAAAGGCAGTACCCGCTCATCCGGATTCCCTTGGTGAACGGTAGCCTCATAATAATCGCGCATTCCCATCAGGGCAGGCATACGGGACCACCAATTTCCCAAGCTGCTGGTGGGGCCAAAAGCGCCTGACTCCGTCTGGCTGCTTAAAATCGCCTCCACCCATTGCTGCGCCTCTTCTTTTAATTCGGCATCATCTAACGCATACGCCAATGCCACCAACCCGCGGAAGAAGTAGGTGCCTTTTTCCCAGTTATCCCCGCTCTGGTGGTTGAGCCATTCACTGGTCTCATAATTGTAATTGTTGAATTTTTTCATATTGCCGGTCAAATTGTCCTTTTGCAGCAAAAGCTGGTTCTCCAACCAGTCACGCGCTTTTACTGCTCCCAGAGGCAGCTGCACCAGCGGGGTTTCCAACAACTCTCCCTGATTGGAAACATAATTGACATTTCCTCGTCGGGAGGACTCCGCTTCGGCGGAAGCCGGTACTGCCATACTACAAATCATGGACACCGCCAGAACGCAGGCCGAGACTCGCCGCCAAAGCTTTCCAGTTCTTTTCATAAAATTCACTCCTCCTATTCAAATTTTGGCATTCTTATGCCAATTTTACGTCTATCAGTATAGCAGTCTAACGCGCACGAGTATTTACAGTTTTCCTGGATTCTTTTACAATTTTTTGTGCATTTTAAAATTTACTATCTAACTAGAAAAGCCTCTCAACACACAATTTCTAACCTTTTGAATAGGCCGCTCCATAAAATACCGTAAACACGCAAAAAGCCCCCACCCCAGAAATTCTCCCGGGGTGAGGGCCTTGCTGTTTATTAGGGGACACACGGCGTCTTTCGCGGACCTCCGGTCGGGACGCGGGCACACAGTGCCTTCCGCGCCTACGGCGTTCCCTACGAAAGCAAACTGCGAGGAGTTTACTTTCCGCTCCACAGGGAAAGTCCTACAAGAACAAGGGGAAAAACGCCTAAAGACACAGGAAGCCATCGTTCTGCATCCGATCTGAAAAAGAAAAGCATGGAATATAGAAAAGGGCCCAGCCTCGGGAAAACTCCCGGACTGGGCCCTCGTTGCTTATAGGGAAGGACCTCCAGTCGGGACACGCCTCTGGCGGCAACCACGAAAGTAAACCGCGATTATGGCGTGTTTCGCTCCACAAGGGAGTGTCCTTTAGAAGCATTTATCCCATCGTCACGGCACAATACTTCACTGGACGTGTAACGTCTTACGCGGACGCGCAGCGTCTTTCGCGCCTACGGCGGCAACCACGGAAGCAAACCGCGATTGGTTTGTTTTGTGCTCCACGTAGGAAGTCCTACGAAAGCTCCTACGCAATCGTTACTGCACAGTGTTTCACTGGGGCATTGCCCGGCAGGGTGGTGTAAACGCCCGTGCTCTGGCCCGGCGTGCCGGTTGCATAGACTCTGTAATAGTAGTCGTTGCCGATCTTCGCCACGAACTGCGTCTTCAGCACATCGCCGTTGCCAACCGTGAAGCCCGGCACCATGTTGTTGCCGTTGACGACCGTCATCTTGAAGCAGTATGCGCTGCCTCTCTTCAACGTGAAGTTGACCGTCGTGTCGGAAACCACATAGGCCTGCTGGTTGGTCACGCCCTGGGCTGCGGATACAACGCCCGCTGCGCCGTATGCGTTGCCGATGTTGGCAGACGTGCTGCCCTTGCCGCTGTTGCCTGTGCCCGGCTTCTCCGCCTTGACCAGGTTATTCGCGGCAACTTCCAGGTTGGTATATGCCTTTGCGACCGCCTGCTCGTCTGCATTCGCATCCGCGGCAACCGTCTTCGCAACGCTCAATGCCGCCTTAAAGGCTGCCACGCTGCGGTCGGTGTAGCCGTCCAGATCCTTCTGCTCCATCTCCGCGATCAGCTTGTTCAGCTCATCCTTGTTCGGGATCTTCCGCAGGGCTGCCATTGCATTGGACAGCTCCACTGCCTTTGCATCCACGTCAGCCTGCGCTGCGTCTGCGTTCAGAAGCAGTTCTTCCGCCTCTGCCAGCACCGTCTTGAAGGCCGCCATGGCTTCGTCGTCGATGTAGAGGTTCAGGTCAAGGCCGTTCGCCTCGTTCACCGTGTTCTGGAGGATGGACATATCCGCACGCATTTCCAGCTTGTCGATCGCTGCCTGCAAGTTGTCATATG
>NZ_NFJK01000034.1 GCF_002159845.1 Anaeromassilibacillus sp. An250 | reverse complement strand
TACTCGGCAGCGTCAAAGCTGTCTTCCGCAATGGCTTCGCTGTTCACGGTGACGCCTGCGATCTCGCGGCCTTCCACTCTCGGTGCAAAGGTCAGGTCAAGGGCATCTCCGCCCATCACATTGGCTGTGTATTTGCCAAGCAGGTTTGCAATCGTCTGGCTCTCGCCGCCCACGCTCAGTTCCACTGTTGCCGGGAAGGTAACGGTGAGTGCATGTTCGGTTGCCAGCTCGCCGGTGCGCTCGAACAGCAGCCAGTTGAGGTTGGAGCCGCTCTCGGTCCATTCAATCCGCATGGTGTGCTCGCCAGCCTCGAGGTTGATCTGCTGCGGGCCCTGGGTTACCCAGTTCTGATATGCGCCCGTGTTAGGCACGTCAAAGCTTGCAACCGTCTCGCCGTCCACCAGCACGTTAAACGCACCGGAACCGGCCGAAGATGCCGTACGTGCGGAGAGGTTGTAGCTGCCCGACGTCAAAACATTGATGTGGTATTCCGCCCACGCGCCTGCATCGCAGTAGCCGAGGTTGTTGCCGCCGTCTACGTCAGAGGTGGCCTCTGCTCTTACGGTCTCAGACCACAGGATGTTTTCTGCCGCCTTAAAGGTGGTATTGTCGCCGATGTCTACGGTGATCGGGTTGACGATCTTATTCTGGAAGGTGTTGACCTTCATAATCAGGTTCATCAGTCTCTCTGCGCTTCTTTCCAGATCGTCGCGAGTGATGAAGCCCCGGTCAAGCGCGTTCTGCAGCGTGGACGGGGAACCGCTGGACATCTTGACGTCGTTGCCCGCCTTCAGCTCGAAGGCGTGGTTGGAGTTGTTGCCCCAGTCGGTTTCTACCAGGCCGTTGAAGCCCCACTCGCCGCGCAGGATGTCCGTGAGCAGCTCGGCGTTTTCAGACGTTTCCGTGCCGTTGATCAGGTTGTAAGAGGACATGATCGTCCACGGATCGGCCTCTTTGACTGCAATCTCAAAGCCCTTGAGATAGATTTCGCGCAGTGCACGCTCCGATGCGCGGGAGTCGCTGCTGGAGCGGTTCGTCTCTTTGTTGTTCGCCGCAAAGTGCTTCAGGGAGATGGCGACGTCTTCGGACTGGCAGCCCTTTGTGAGCGCCGCAGCCATCTTGCCTGCCACCAGCGGATCTTCGGAATAATACTCGAAGTTACGTCCGCAGAGCGGGTCTCTGTGGATGTTCATGCCGGGTGCGAGCCAAATGTCGATGCCATTGGTGCGCGCTTCCACAGCGGCCGCCTTGCCGACCTTTTCTACAAGCTCAACGTCCCAAGTGCATGCCTGCAATGTGCCGATCGGCCATGCGGTGCAGTTGACGCCGATGCGGATGCCCTGCGGGCCGTCTGCCGTCATGATATTCGGGATGCCATATTCCATCAGGTTGCCCATGCCGCCGGTGTTCGCAACGCCGGTGTTCGGCTGGCCGCCCATCATGTCGATCAACTGGTCATCCGAGATCTGGTCAAGGAATTCGTCCATCAAGTCGACGCCTTCCTGACGCGCCTCATAGACATCCAGGAGCATAATCTTGCTGTCTTCTTCCGGATCTTCTGCAACCGCCTTCGCGGAGAATGCTCTTGCGCGCATAGCAGCGGGGGCTGCCGCTGCATCCGCCTTCGTGAAGGTGATGTAGTCGATGTTCGGATAGGCGTTGGTTGCGCTGCAGCGGAACGTCACAATGTTATTGCCCTGCTCCAGCGGGATGGTGACCGGGCCAACGTCCACAAAGTTGTACCATTCGCCCTCTCCGCTGCCGTCACCGGTCTGCTCGAGGGAAACGATATCGTTTTCGACTGCAACGCCGTTCACATCAATCCCTAAATCCCAATCGAAAGGATCGTACCCATTGGCAACATTGAACAGTACGTCATAGTCGCCGGCCTCTTCCGCGTACACATTGTAGGAAACCCAATTGCCCGCATAGTTCATGAAGGCCAGGCAGGTGCTGTCTGTCTCGTCCACAGTGAAGTCTTCTGTGCGGACCGGGTTGCCCGAAGCTGTACCGGTGTTGCTGTAGTTTTCCGCTTCAATCCGGGTGGATTCCGTTGCGGAAATGACCGTTTCAAACGGCTCATCCGGGATCTCGACCGCTTCGTGCTTCTCAACGGTGATATAGTCGATGTTCGGATATGCACTGGACTCTGGGCAGGTCAACGTCAGGATGCATTCGCCCTCCGGCAGTGTGACGGTAACCGGGCCAATATCCTCGAAGTTGTACCACTCGCTCGCCCCACTGCCGTCGCCGGTCTGCGGGACGCAGATGGTGTCGTTTTCTGTGCCGGTGCCGTCCACATCAACGCCCACGTCCCAGTCAAATCTCGCGCGGCCGTTCGCTACGTTGAAGTACAGGTCGTATTCGCCAGCCTCTTCTGCGTCCAGGTAATACGAAACCCAGTTGCCCGCATAGTTCATATAGGCAAGGCACACGCCGTTATAATCGCCTACTGTGAAGCTTTCGGTGCGGACATAGTTCGAATTGGTGCCGCCGGAGAACTCAAAGTCCTCTGCCTCAATCTTGGTCGGTTCCGTTGCAGAAACGGGCTGGTGGGCCGAGATCTCTACATCGCTCTTTTCGAAGACCATGTAATCGTAGTTCGGGTTGTTGCCGTTTGCTACCAGGCGCAGGGTATGCGTCCCCTCCGGCAGGTAGACATAGAACGGCTCGCCGTCTGCAAAGTTGTACCACTCGCTCTTTCCACTGCCGTCGCCGGTCTGCGGCGCATTAAAGCGGATGCCCGGCTGTGCTACGCCATCCACCAGGACTTTGAAGCAGTTGCTTAGATCCGCGTTACCATTCGCATAGCGCATCATGACCGAATATGTCCCGGCCTCTTCAACCGTCAGTTCATACTCGGCATATTTGCCCTTTGCATTCATCATGGCGATGCAGCTCAAGCGCTCGAAATCGTCGTTGTAGAAGCTCTCGACAGTCACATCGCCGCCGATCATGGCTTCGCTCTGTACGACCGTCTGGCCTTCCGCCGCGATCGTGTGGTGCGGATCGAATCCCGGCGCCACTTCAATCTCGTGGTATTTCCCGTCCGCCATCAGCCGCTCCGGCAGCTGCGTCGGCGCCAGCTTTTCGGTCAGCTGCTCTGTGACGGTCGTCTCTGCGACATTGTATGTGCCGCGCACACCCTGCTCGCCCGCATTTTTGATGGAATCACCGACATAGATGTCATAGTCGCCCGCTTCCATCACATAGGCGGATTTGTGTCCGGTTTCTCCGATGTCGTCATAGCTCGACATGTCGGAAATTGCAAAGGACATGTTCAGCGTTTCGGACTCGCCCGGCTCCAGCAGGTCCGTCTTATCGAACGCTGCCAGCTCCTTGGCGGGCTTGCTCATCTTTGCTTCGCCCTCGCCTGCCTGCGGCGCGCTGAAATACACCTGCACAACCTCTTTGCCGGCCACATCGCCGGTGTTTGTCACGGTTGCCGAAACATTGGCGGTGCCCGTGAGGGCGTCGCCATCAAAGTCTACGGTGACCTCCGAAATTTTGAAATCCGTGTAAGACAGGCCGTAGCCAAACGGATAATTGACCTTCTCGTAATCCGGGTCAAAGGTCTCAAAATACCGGTAGCCCACATAGATGTCTTCCGTGTAATTTACATAGCCGGTCGATTCGTTGAACGTCTTCGAGCTCGGGTAATCCTCATACGATTTGGCCCACGTATCAACCAGTTTGCCGGAGGGGTTCACGTCGCCCACAAGGACGTCCGCAGTCGCAAGTCCGCCCTCCATACCGGCCTGCCAGCCTACCAGCACAGCATCCACGCCCGGGATCTCGTCGATCCAGCTGGTATCGGTCACAGCGCCGACGTTCAGCACAACGATGACCTTGTCAAATTTTGCCGCCACGCGGGTGATGAGTTCTGTCTCGGCGTCGCTGAGGTAATAGTCGCCCTTGGTCGCAGAACGGTCGCTGCCTTCCGAGGAATACCGGCCGATTGTCACAACCGCCGTGTCCGCTGCTGCCGCCGCCGCATCCATCATCTCGTCCGTGACATTGATCTGCGCATCATCTTTAATTCCGTTCGTCGTCACCTGCTCAGTGTAGAAGTCAACCAGAGGCTGATACAGGGAAATCTTCCCTTCCTCCTCTTTGATCTGCATCCCTTGCAGGATATTGCGGGTGTAATCGACATTCGTTGCGCCGGAGCCACCGCCGCCGCGCGTGTAGTCGATCATAGCACGGCCGAACATCGCTACCGTCGTGCCTTGTTGCACTGGCAAAGCTTCGTCCCTATTTTCCAGCAAGACCATACCGTCAGCAGCAACCTGCCGGGAAAGCTCAATATTTCCCTCGGCAGATTCTGCGCTAGCGGTAATGCTCATAGCAGGGATCGTCGTTGCAACCATTGCAGCCGAAAGAACCGCTGAAAGCACTCGTTTGCTTACGCCTTTTCTTCTCCGACTCATTTTCTGACCTCCATCTCTTTTTTAGAGTTTTTCATAAATTGTGCGGATCTGATGCAGCGCTTCCCCCCCTTCTATTTGCTTTGTACGGAGAATCCCTCCGCCGGTATGTACAGCGCGCCGCACTCCGCGCTTTTAGGAATTTCAATATATTATCATATTGAACGAACAATTCGCTCTATGTATAATCCTAATATAATTCATCGGTTATGTCAATACATATGTGTATTTTATGCAAAAAATTTTTTCTGCATGAATCGCCAGTATCTATTTAGGGGATTTTGGAGCAGAGAAGCTTTTTTTGACAAAACAACGGAAATGTTTGCGGACCTTCGGTCAGGATGCGGACGCGCAGCGTCTCTCGCGGACCTCCGGTCGGGATGCGGACGCGCAGCGTCTCTCGCGCCTACGGCGGACGCACGGCGTCCCTCTCGCCTACGGCGTTCCCTACGAAAGTAAACTGCTATTCGTCTTGCTTTCCGCTCCACAGGGGAAGCTCAAAAGGGCCCAGCCCTGGGAAAACTCCCGGGGTTGGGCCTTTCTTGTTTATAGGGAAGATGCCTTCCCTTCTATTTTGTCATGTTGGACTTAGCCAATCGTTACGGTGCAATGTTTTACGGCTGCATTGCCCGGCAGGGTCGTGTAAACGCCCGTGCTCTGGCCCGGCGTGCCGGTGGCATAGACTCTGTAATAGTAGTCGTTGCCAACCTTCGCCACGAACTGCGTCTTCAGCACATCGCCATTGCCGACGGTAAAGCCCGGCGTCATGGCGTTGCCGTTGACCACCGTCATCTTGAAGCAGTATGCGCTGCCTCTTCTCAAAGTGAAGTCGACCGTCGTGTCGGAAACGACATATGCGCTCGCCGCCACGTTCTGGCTTGCGGATACGACGCCCGCGGTGCCGTATGCATTGCCAACGTTTGCGGACGTGCTGCCGCTGTTCTTCGAGCCCGTGGAGGTGTTCTTCTCGACCAGGCCGTCGATGCTGTTCTCCAGCGCCTCGACTGCGTCTGCAACCTCTTCTTCGGTCGCTTCTGCGTCGTTCAGGACTGCCTTCGCGGTGCTCAATGCGGCCTTCATCGTTGCCACGCTCTTCGCTGTGTACTTGCTGGTGTTGATCGCTTCGGCTTCCCCGATCAGCTCTTTCAGCGCATCCTTATCCGGGATCAGGCGCAGGGCGGAGATCGCCGCTGCCAAATCTTCTGCTGCGGTATCCACCGCATCCTGCGTTGCGTTTGCATCTTCCAGCACGGTCTTTGCTTCGGCCAGGACGGTCTCAAAGCTTGTCCATGCGTCGTTCTGGATGTACTGATCTGCATTTGCAACAATGCCGTCGCCCTTGTTGACCAGCGCTTCCAGCTCGGTGACGTCTGTGCGGTAGACCAGGCCATAAATGGCGTCATACAGCGCATCCACCGCTTCGGTGATGTCCGCTTCCAGGACTTCTTCATCGTCCAGCAGGTCTTCCGCCGCCGCATACGCTTCGTCCAGCGCTTTCAGGCTGTCCGGCGTAAACAGGTCGCGGTTGATGGACTCTGCGATCTCCATCGGGATCTCCAGCTGGCTCTTGTCGCCTGCGGCAAAGCTCAGGTAGTGCAGCGCGTCGATCAAGTCGCTCCATGCGGTGTTGATCTCGTCCTGCGTTGCGGTCTTATCCGCCTCGACGTCCTTCGCCGCCTGCAATGCTGCTTCGTACTTCTTCTTGACGGACGGTACGGCTGCCTCTGCTTCGTCTGCCTGCTCCTCTGCGATGGCAATGGTAGAGCGCAGGACCTGCTTGTCTACGATGACAAAACCAAGTTCGATCGTGGTGTCCGCGTTCGGCATGGCCGCGCTGTAGACATATTCAGAAACGTCAAAGCTGTCTTCCGCGATGGCTTCGCCGTTCACGGTGACGCCTGCGATCTCACGGCCTTCCACTCTCGGTGCAAAGGCCAGGTTGAGCTCGGTGCCCGCCATCACGACGTCTTTGTACGCGCCGATCAGGTTCGCGATCGTCTGGCTCTCGCCGTCGATGCTCAGCTCGACCGTGGTCGGGAAGGTGACCGTCAGCATATGCTCGCTGGGGACCTCCTGCTGATACTCTTCCGCCGGGATAACCTTCAGATCCTGCACTTGCAGGCCGGAATTGAAGTTGCGCAGGCCAATCATACCATAGCTGTATGCGTCGTCCTCTACGGTGTAGTATTCCTGGCCGTTCACAGAAACTGTGATCTGGTTGCCGATCGCCTTGACCTCAAAATCGTACCACTGGGACGGGTCGATCTGGAAGGAGTGGTCGTTCATAATGGGGCGCCAGCCATATTGGATGTCGCCAGTTTCCAGGCCGCTGGCTTCTTCGCCGGTTGTTGCCCTTGCATTGTAGTTGATGCCGGAAACATAACCGTACTGGTCGTCCTGTCCCACGTCAAAGTCGGAGCAGCGGAAGATATAGCCAGCGTTCGACTTCACATCCTGGCGAACGTCCAGTTTTACCTTCGCCTGGATCACATAGTCGTCCCATGTGGTGTAGCCGTCAACCATCTTTTTGCCCGCTCCGTCCTTCAACGTGAGGATGTTGTCCTGCACGGAGAAGTCGCCGCTGATGATGTTCCAGCCGTCCAGGCATCCGTCGGAGAAGTCCTCTTCATAGATGAACTGGTCCTTGACCTGGACATTGTCGAAGGTGGCCGTGCCGCTCAAAACGGACAGGCCCGCCTTGCCGTTGCCAAATTCGTTAATCCTTGCAACGAGGATTGCTTCGTCGCTGCCGTCCACATAGACGCGGACGGTGTTGTTGACCACTCTCGCTTTGAGGTTGTAAACAGTATCCGCCGCAACCTCCATGCTGGCCTCTTCGAGGACGTTCTCGACGCCGCTCATAGAGCGGATCACCTGGATCGTATCAGCCGCTTCGTCCAGCGCCACATAGTAGCCGGAGACGCGCTCCTTCTGGACGCCTGCGCGAACCGCCAGGCCCGCCTTGCCGCCCTCTGCCACGGAAACGTCCGCGGAGAGCTCGTAATCAGTCCAGCCGGCGTTGCCGACCAGCGCGGTTGCTTCTGCGGAAGCGGTAATCGCGCCGCCGTCCAGTGCCCATGCTTCGCCGGTAGAGGTCCATTCTGCGATGCTGCCGTTCTCAAAGTCCGCTTCGTAGCGCGGGGCGGTGGAAACCACCACGTCGTCAAAGATGCCCTTGCAGCGGAAGCCTCTCAGCGCCACGCTGCCGCTGGGATACGTGCCGTCGTATACATCGACTCTCGGCTCGGTCTCGTCGTCGAGATAGACGCGGATTCTCGAACCGATCGCTACCACGCGCAGGCGGTGGGTTTCACCGACCGCGACCGGTGCGTCCACCTTGGCCAGCTCGGTCCAGCCGTTGTGCATCCGGCCAACCTGGATATAGCCTTCGCCCAGCCCAGCATAGTAGCCGTCTGCGCCGTCTACATTCTCCAGATAGTTGCTGCCGCGGACGATCAGGCCCATGTTGCCGTTGGTGCCCGGGTTGACCTCGGTCAGCGTGATGTCCGCCTCTGCAACCAGGTCGGTGGACTCGGTGTTGTTGATGATTGCCTTGTTACCCCAATCCGCCTCCATATAGAGGTTGTTGTTCTCGTTGGAGCCGTTCCAAACGCCATCGGATTTTTCGGAATCGTTCGGGCGGTTCTTATCGCCTCTCATGAGAGTATAGCGCTCGCCAAAGGTCTTTTCAACGTTAAAGGAATCGGCAAACTGGACGTCCGCCTGCACATCGCCGGAGGAAAGCACATCGTAGCTTTCCGGGGCGACCGTCAGGGTGCCGCCGATTGCCTGCGCAACGCCGGAGAAGCCGCTGTAGTCATACAAATCGATGACCGGGACCGGGTTGTTGTTCGCATAGACCGTGATGTGGTCGTCGAAGAACGTCGCCTTCACGCAGGAGGCGTCCGCATCCGCTGTTGCGAGCACGGTGCCGTCCACCTTGGACAGGGTGACTTCGCCGTTTTCCGCCACATCGACCTTATAGCCGGTGTTCGTTTCTGCGTTGTAGCGGGCATAGAAGCCGCCTTCGCTCTCCACGCTGTAGTTGTCGCTCTCCATGGTGACCGTCTCGCCGGTGATGTCCGCCGGGTTGAGGATGACCATCGGGTTGACCGCATAGCGGCCGTTGTTCTCATTGTAGATGCGCAGGCCGTTTGCATGCTCTGCGTCTTCCTTTACCGAATACGAAACGGTGAAGGTGCTGTCCTGTGCCAGCTCTTCCTTGAGGGTTTCCAGCACGGAATCTGGGATGTCGAGGTTGACCAGATAGCCGTAGTTGCCGGCGCTGGAACCGTTGCCCTCGCCGGGCGTCAGGGTCAGGGTGCCGCGGATGTCTCTCGGGTTGTCCGGGAGGTAAACCGTGCCGACCTCATGGCCGTTGATGGAAACGGTCATGTCGGAGGGCCGCTCGCTGCCCACCGTCGTCTGGGAGAAGGCGGAATTGTCGATGCCGTAGTTGGTGGACGCATCCTTCAAAGAGGAGGCTTCCACGATCACGCGCATGCTGTTCAGGACGTCTGCGCCGATGCCCTCGGGCAGGGTGTAGGAATAGGTGATCGCGCCAACGCCGTTTTGGATGGTGTTGGAGTCCGCCGCAGCCTGGCGAAGGACGGCGCTGTCCTCAGTGAGGATGCTGACCGGGGCGGTGTCCTTGCCGTTGGTGACGATCACGTTGACAAAGTTCTTTGCGATCTTCCCGCCGTTGTTTTCAATCCAAACCGTGAACGTGCCCACGCACTTCTGGCTCGGCAGGGAGAAGGAGATGTCGTGCTGTTCGCGGGTATACGGCGCAAAGTCCATCGGGACCTCGCCGCTCTTGCCCGTGGTGATGTAGTTGCCATAGATGTCGGTCGCGTCAAAACGCCATTTGAGGACCGGGTTCTCCAGCGTCTCGCCGGACCAGTTCATCGCGACGACCGGGGCCGTATACTGGCTGCCGGGCGCTGCTTTGAGGGCCGGGTCGATGTCCACGCCGACGTAATTCGGCTGGTTCAGGTCGATGATGCTCATGTCCCCGCCATAGGCGACGTCTTCATAGCCGAAGATCTTGTCGCGGCGGTCATACGTCAAAACGCCGTTGCGCTCGTACTCGATGTCGTACGGCTCCGTATAGACATAGCCGTTCAGCTTCTCATACTGGCGCTGGATGTCGGTCTGATACTTGAAGCACCAGGAGACGTCATAGTCGCCGTCGAATGCAGCCACGCCGCCGAATTCGCTGTTCAGCCAGGGCTCGCTTTCCTGGCGGAAGCCGCCCCAGAAGTTATTGGCCGAACCCGGATAGGTGTTGCGCTCGCGGTCTGCGACCGTGTTCTTGGAACCCTGGTACCCCTTCGGATACATATGGAAGGTGTTGAGGTCGGTCGGCTGGATATGGTCGTTGTTGCACGGGCTCATATCTTCCACCAACAGGTGCGGGTTGATCTCTTTGGTCTTATAGTACAGATGCTGGATCCATTCGTTGGTCGTCATGCCGTCGCTGGCTTTCTGGCCGTTGTGGTCGATGCCCCACGTCTCATTGAAGAGCATCACGGCGATGACGGACGGATGGTTGTAATCGCGGTTGAGCATGTTTTCCAATGCATACTCGTATACGGCGCGGCCCGGCGTTTCGCCGCCGTTGCTCTTGGCATTCATATACGTCGCATGCGGCATATCCTGCCAGACAAACATGCCCAGGCGGTCCGCCCAGCAATATTGCAGCGGGTCTTCAATCTTGAGGTGCTTGCGGATCATATTGAAACCGCGGTCGCGCATGGCTTTGATGTCGTATTTCAGCGCTTCCTCGCTGGGGGCGGTGTAGACGCCCTCTTCCCAGAAGCCCTGGTCCAGCAAACCGGAGAGGAAGACCGGCTCGTTGTTGACATAGATGTACTCGTAGTCCCTGCCGTCGTACTTTTCGGTGCTGACCTTGCGCTGGCCAAAATACGTGGAGACGTTGTCCAGCTCGGTCTCGCCGTCGAGCAGGCGGATGGTGCCCTCATAGAGGTTCGGGGAATCGTAGTTCCACAGTTTCTGATTTTCGATGGCGATGGGCTCCAGGGAAACCACATTTTCACCGGCCTTCAGGGTGATCTCCTGCGTGCCGCTGATGGTGGAACCGGTCTCGATGTTTTCGCCCTTTTCATCGTCCCACAGGACGCTCTGGAAGTCGTATGCGACGGTGACGGTCTTGTCCGCATCGCTCTGGACCTTCAGGTCGAACTGGACGGTGGAGTTGTCGATATCCGGATTCGCGTGCGCATAATCCATGTAGGTGCTGCTGCGGCCCTCCAGATAGACGGTCTGCCAGATGCCGCTGGTGTGGGTATAGCCGCACGGGGCGTTGTGGCCCTGCTTGCCGACCAGCGCCGGGTATTCATCCTTGCCGTAGGAGGCCTCATCGTTGACCTCCAGGGTGATCTTGTTGTCGCCTGCCTGGACATAGTCGGTGATGTTAAACTCAAACGGGGTGTAGCCGCCCTCGTGGTCGCCGACCTTCTCGCCGTTGACATACAGCGTGCAGAACCAATCGACCGCGCCGAACTTCAAGAAGACCTGTTCGCCTTCGGCAAACCAGGAGTCGTCCAGGTTGAGGGTGCGCTCATACCATGCGGTGCCGAGATAGGAGCCGTCTTCAATGCCGCTGGCCGGGGATTCCCACGGGAACGGGACATTGATTTTGAGCGCATAATCCCGGTCTTCATACCACGCTTCGTCTTCGCCCACCTTGTCGGGGTCAAATTCGAAGTCCCAAACGCCGTTGAGGTTCATCCACTTGTCGCGCTTCCAGTCCGGGCGCGGATGTTCGCTGCGGGCGATCTCGCTGCCGGAAGAGGACGTGACCAGGATGTATTCATCCGCGTTTTGGATGTACATATCCTGCTTCAGCTGGATGCGGTATGCGCCGGGGTTTACGGTCTCCGGGACGCCGAGCACCAGCTCGGTATCGCTCACCGAAACCGTCTCCATGACGGCCTGCGGTTCCAGGGAAGAACCGCCCAGCGTCACCAGTTCCGCGGCGACGCCTTCGGCGAAATTCGCACCGGTCAGGGTGATGGTGCCGCCCAGCCCTTGGTCCTTATCCAACTGGGCATTGTCGGTATTCACGTCGTCCACAATCGGGCCAGCGAAGTCCGCCGGGAGATAAAATGCGGAGGCCGGGATTTCCGTCTTTTCCATGCCCTGGTCGTTCGACCAGCGCACATACACATGGGAACCGCCCGTCGCCTCGAACCAGTCCATCTTGAAATCATAGGCCTGGCCCTCTTCCAGATGGATCGGGGCGCTCTTCTGCTCGATGTCCCACTGGTTGACCCACCAGTCGATGATGGGGGTTTCCATATCTCCTACGTACAAACGTGCGCCGTTGTCCGAGTAGAAATAGAAGGTGTACTCGCCCGTAGCCGGGGCCACGAGGCGGCCTGTCCAGCGCGCGCCCGCCCAATCGCTGGCGCCGGTGCGCTTGCTGAGCATGCTCTCCGTATCGCTAAATGCGATATTCGGGTCCACATAAATCCCCTTTAAGGTCGTGTACGGATAGCCGCTTGTATCCTGGACTAGGTAATATTCGCCCTGCAATCCATGGTGCGTAAGCGGCCCGTCTCCTTTTGGCGCAGCAGACGCGGCTGGCGCCAGCATGGTAAAGACCATCGCCAAGGAGAGGATGAGACTAAATAGCCGTTTTTTCATAAGCTCCTCCTTCGTAATTTCCCGCCGTTCCAGACAGATGTCGCTACAAACGGGTGGCAAATGAATTCTGCACCGCCCGCAGAAAGCTTTCAACCGGCGGTAAAAATTGAACCTATTTTGGCGGTGATCCTCCTGCATACCCCCTTCGCCGCAACCGCCAGCCGGCAAATATTTTGTTGATAACAAAATTCTACACCGGATATTGCTGGAAGTATTTGTAATTTTTTAACCGTTTGGTTCAATTTTTTAAGGTTTATTCCTTAAAATTTTAGCGCAATATGCGCGAATCTGGCCCTTTCTCTGGCAGGCCAGAGAGTCCCTATTCACAGCGCAGCCAATCGTTCCCTCCTATGTGGAACCTTTTCCCGAGGCATATGGCTGATAAAAAGCATCAAAAAAGCGCTTGACAAAATGGGGCAAGAACGCTATGCTGAACATCGTTCACGGTGAGGTGAGGCTATGAATACCGTAGTAACATCAAAAGAAGAAATCCTAAAAAACAGCCGGGTACTGATTCAACAACAAGGTTGGTCGGCGGTGAGTATCCGTTCCGTGGCTGCGGCCTGTGGCGTATCGGTAGGCTCCATCTACAACTATTTTGATTCCAAAGCAGACCTGATGGGCGCCACGATCGAAAGTGTCTGGCGGGAGATTTTTCATCAGCAGGAAGATATGGCAAAATTGGAAGACACACAGGCGTGTATCCGATGGATCTATGAGCGAATGCAATATGGTTGTAAAAAATATCCTGGCTTTTTCGCACTTCACCCGCTTGGTCTTATGCATGAGGAAAAATCAAAAGGAAAACAACGGATGCAGCAGGCATGGGGGCACATTCTAGACGGCTTCTGTTCCGTGTTAAAACAGGATTCCAAGATCCGCCCGGACGCCTTTGACGGCCGGTTTACGGCAGAGAAGTTTGCCGGGATTCTTTTTTCACTGATCGTATCCGCGATGTTGCGTGAGGATTTCGATTCCTCGGCCGTTTTGGAAGTTGTCCGTAGGACACTCTATTAAAATGCCCCATCTTAAAATGGGAGGGGATTACCGTCCTCAAAATGAACGATGTTCAGAATTCAGTAGGGACGATCTACGATGAAAGCCAAGCGAAACACCCTGTTCCGGCTGCAATTACGGCAAAGCCGTTTTGACGAAAACAAAACGAACCTATAAAGGAGAGTAACCCATGCAAGCGATTGTAGAAACTGGATTTGACGCGATCTATCTCATCTTGGTAATCACCATTGGCATCCGGATGATCCGCGGGTGCAAGGGGAACAAACAGTACCGTTTATTTGGAATCATGGCGGTGGTCCTTGGCGCCGGGGATGCCTTTCATCTGATTCCCCGCGCCCTCGCCCTTTGTACCACGGGGCTGGAAAACTACACCGTACCTCTGGGCCTCGGCAAGTGGATTACTTCCATCACCATGACGATTTTCTATGTCCTGCTTTATCATGTATGGCGAACGCGCTACCAGGTGACTGGGCGAAGCGGAATAACCGCCGCCGTTTATGGCCTGTCGGCCGCGCGGATTGTCCTGTGCATGATGCCGCAGAACCAGTGGTTGAGCGCGGAAGCCCCGCTTTCTTGGGGGATCTACCGCAACATCCCCTTTGCGTTGTTAGGGCTGCTTATGATTGTGTTGTTTTACCAAAGCGCCAAAAAGCACAATGACCATGCGTTCCGCTGGATGTGGCTGACCATCGCACTTAGTTTTGGGTTTTATATTCCGGTGGTGCTTTGGAGCGACGTCATTCCTATGATTGGTATGCTGATGATCCCGAAAACCTGCGCCTATGTGTGGACCGTATGGATTGGATTCTTCGCCATGAAAAAGGATAACCAATCCGCAAAAAAATAAGATGCCGGCCGCTTCTCCCATTTGATTTTCTTGCCAAGAACAAGTATAATTAGCCGAAAAAACATTTTCTATAGGAGGGCAACCATGAAGCATCTTTGTATGATTTTTCTCGCCGGCTTGACCATCTTTTTCGTTGGGTGCAGCTCGCGCCCGGCGGAACCCTCTTCTTCCGTCTCTCCATCGCTCTCCAGCACGATGCAGACGTCCAGCGTTGGGGAAGAAACCTGCTATTTAGTAAAAACAGAGGAAGATTTGCGCGCCATTGGAAGCGTTTACCCGCTTTCGGGGCATTATCGTTTAGAAAACGACATTTCCTTAACGCAGGAATGGACCCCCATCGGGAGTCCCTCCCATCCTTTTACGGGTAGCTTTGACGGGAATGGATATACCATCTCCCATCTGACGGTAACAAAAGAGGCCGAACACATGGGCTTTTTTGGAGCAAGCGACGGGGCAAACATTCAAAATATCCTTTTGAGCGACGTTGCGCTCCCGGAAACGGTATTTTTCCCCATCGTTTCTGAATCTGTTGACAGCGATATTGTCAATTGTTCGATTTCATACGCCTCCTGATTGGCACACAGTACCTTTTGCGGGCACACAGTGCCTTTCGCGCCTACGGCGGACGCACGGCGTCTTTTCGCGCCTACGGCGGGCACACAGTGCCTCTCTCGCCTACGGCGTTCCCTAAGAAAGCAAACGGAAAAGAGTTTGTTTTCCGCTCCATATGGGAAGCCCTACAGAAGCAAGGCAAGAATCTTCATAAAGGCAACCATCGCAGTCCCACCACATGCAAAAAATAGACAAATAAAACACAGAAGGACCCAATCCTGAGGATTCTCAGGATTGGGTCCTTGCTGTTTATTAGGGAAAAGCCTTCCCTCTTATCTCGATGTCTCGTCCACGATTACGCAATCGTAACTGTGCAATGCTTGACCGCGTTCTGGCCCGGCAGGGTGGTGTAAACGCCCGTGCTCTGGCCCGGCGTGCCAATGGCATAGACTCTGTAATAGTAGTCGTTGCCGATCTTCGCCACGAACTGCGTCTTCAGCACTTCGCCATTGCCGGCCGTGAAGCTCGGCGTCATAGCGTTGCCGTTGACAACCGTCATCTTGAAGCAGTATGCGCTGCCTCTCTTCAAGGTGAAGTTCACCGTCGTGTCGGAAACCACATACGCCTTCTGGCTGGTCACGCCCTGGGCTGCGGATACCACGCCCGCTGCGCCGTATGCGTTGCCAACGTTGGCAGACGTGCTGCCTTTGCCGCTGTTTCCGCTGTTACCCGAGCTCGGCTTCTCCGCCTTGACCAGGTTATTCGCGGCCTCTTCCAGGTTGGTATATGCCTTTGCAATCGCCTGGCCGTCTGCGGTCTCGTCCGCGGCAACCGTCTTCGCAACGCTCAAAGCCGCCTTAAAGGCCGCCACGCTGCGGTCGGTGTAGCCGTCCAGAGCCTTCCGCTCCATCTCGGCGATCAGCTTGTTCAGCTCATCTCTGCTCGGGATCTTGCGCAGGGCTGCCATCGCTCTCGTCAGGGCCTCGGCCTTTGCATCCACGTCGGCCTGGTCTGCATTCGCATTCGCGAGCAGTTCTTCCGCCTCTGCCAGCACGCTCTTGAAGGTATCGAATGCTTCATCCTGGATGTAGTCGTCCGGGTCGAGGGTGTTCGCTTCGTCCACCAAGCTTTGCAGCGCGCTCATATCCGCACGGAATTCCAACTTTTCAATCGCTGCTTGCAGGTTGTCATATGCCTCGTCCACGTCCGCCTTCAGCGGGTTCTCCTCGGCATAGACGTCCTTCGCCGCGTTGAGCGCTTCCTCGAAGCCCTCGGTCGTGCCCGGCTTGAACTCGTCCAGACGCTCCGCCAGCTGTTCCGCGATGTTGATCAGCGGCAGCAGGGTTTCCTTATCGCCCGCTTCGAATTCCAAGAGGTGCATCGCATCCAGAAGGTCGCTCCACGCCTCGTTGACCTCTTCCTGGGTGGCATTCACGTTGCCATAAACGGTCTGTGCATTTGTCAGGGCGTTGGTGAAGATTTCCTTCGCCTCCGGCACCAGGCCGTCGATCACGTCCTGCGGCACGGCGTTGGCCTGCTCCAGGACAGCTCCCAGGATGCTCTTATCCACGCTTGTGAACGTGAAGCGCAGGGTCGTGCCCTCGTTCGGCATCGTGAAGGTGTACGTGCAGCTGTCCGCTGCAAACTCGATGTCCTCGCCGTTGAGCTGCGCTCCGGAGAACCCGTCCTTGGTCGGGGTGAAGGTGAAGGTCAGCTCTTCACCCGGCATCACCTTTGCGCCATAGATTGCATCGGAGGAGATGATCTCCTCTGCATTGCCCTCGACGCTCATCGATGCGTTGCCGCTCCACTGTACCGTCAACAGCTGCGGTTCAGTTGGTATGCTTGCTGTGTTGCTGACGTCCTCCAGAATCAGCTGATCCATCGCCAGGTTGTTCCGGTTGATGTTCATGTTCTGGTCGTAGTTATTGCCGCCGTAATTGTAACTAAATGTAATGGTGTGTTCGCCTTCGGTCAGATGCATTCTCATGCGCGGCGAACGGTAGAATACATTTTCAAACGTGATCGAGAACGACATGGTGCCGTAGTCTTCGCCGTCTACGATCACCGAACGGATCGCTGCATAGTTACCGTCTGTTGTGTTGCCGCCATTGTTGTACAACGCGCTCACCAGGTAGTCGCCTTCCTTCGGCACATTCACCGTAAAGGTGATGTCCGTGCCGCCGTTCGGGCGGTTGTCCTGCACATAGCCGGTGCCGGAATAGCCCTGGATGGAGTTGGCAAAGCATGCTTCGTCGAATTCCGCATCCTCTGCTTCGTACGTCAGGTACGTCCCCTCCGGGTTCCAGATGATCGGCTCGGAGAGCTCTCCGGCAATGCCGTCCTC
>NZ_NFJK01000033.1 GCF_002159845.1 Anaeromassilibacillus sp. An250 | reverse complement strand
TTCCCACACGACATCCGGAAAACAGCAGCGAAAAACACAGAAGGACCCAGCCCTAGGAAATCTCCCGGGGCTGGGTCCTTGCAGTTTATCGGGAAGAAGTCTTCCTTTTTATTTTCGATTAGCCAATGGTTACAGCACAATGCTTCGTAGCGTTCTGGCCCGGCAGGGTCGTGTAAACACCCGTGCTCTGGCCCGGCGTGCCGATGGCATAGACTCTGTAGTAGTAGTCGTTGCCGATCTTCGCCACGAACTGCGTCTTGAGCACATCGCCGTTGCCGACCGTGAAGCTCGGCGTCATAGCGTTGCCGTTGACCACCGTCATCTTGAAGCAATACGCCTGGCCGTGCTTCAGCGTGAAGTTGACCGTCGTGTCGGAAACCACATAGGCGTTCGCCGCCACGCTCTGGCCTGCGGAGACAACGCCCGCTGCGCCGTACGCATTGCCAATGTTCGCGGACGTGCTGCCGCTGGAGCTGCCGGCGTTCGAACCGCCGTTGCCCACTTCGACCAAGTTGGCCTTTGCCGCGCGCGCCTGTGCGACCGCGTTATCCACAACAACCTGGCCCTCTTCTGCGTCGAGGGTCTCGTCCGCCAGCAGGGTCTTCAGGTTCGCAATCGAAGCTGCAACCGCTGCATAGCTCGTCGCTGTGTAGTCGGAAGCATCCAGTGCTTCGAGCTCGTTCAGCAGAGCTTCCAGCTCGGTCTTGTCCGCCTTCTTGCGGAGCGCTGCCATGGCCTCGGTCAGCGTCTGCGCCGCCGCGTCGATGGTCGCCTGCGCGTCGTCCTTCGTCAGCGCCTTTGCTGCATCGAGCGCCGCCTGGAAAGCTTCCTGGCCGTCCGGCAGATACTTGCCCTCTGCGATCTCCGCCGCAACTGCTTCCGCCTTCTCGATCAAGTCGTTCAGGCTGTTCCGATCGGAGGCACGCACCAGGCCCTCCGCTGCGTTCAGCAGGCCGTCGTATGCCTTCGTGACATCCGCTTCCAGCGGCTCGCCGTCTGCAATCACTTCTGCTGCCTGCGCCATTGCGTCTGCAAATGCCGCCCAGCTGTCGCTCGTAAAGTCGTCCTCCACCAGGCCGCTCAGCAGGTTATACAGCTCTTCCAGCGCGCTCGCGTCGCCCGCCTGGAAGTCCAGGTAGTGGATGACATTCAGCAGGCCGCTCCAGGCTGCATCGATCTGCGCCTGGGTTGCCGCGTCGTCGGCCAATACCGCTGCCGCCGTGTTGTAAGCCTCCATGAAGGCTTCCTTCGCCGCCGTGACCAGCGAATCGACCGTGCCGTCGTCCACATAGGTCTTCGCGTAGTTGTAAGTCTCTTCCAGGATGCGCTTGTCCGTCACTTCGAAGACGAAGTCCAGAGCAATGGAGCCGTTTTCGACCATCGCCGTGTAGGTGTAGGAATCGCCGCTGATGAGCTGCGGTTCGCCGCCGTTGATGGTCACGGAGCGGAAGTTCTTGCCCGCCACGCGCGGCACAAAGGTCAATTCGACTTCCGTGCCGTCTGCGACGTCCTTCATTTCGAACTTGCCGAGCAGGTCCGCGATCTTTTGCGGTTCGCCGTCCACCGTCAAGGTGACGTCCTTGTTGTTATAGGTTGCTGTCAGGTTCTGCTCCTGCGGCTCTGCTTCGGGATTTGCAACCGCAAACGGCAGGACGGTCGCCTGCTCTGCGCCCTCTGCTTGATACGTGAAGTCCTCGAAGGTGATGTCGGTGTTGACCGTTTGGCCGCCGTTGAGCGCGATCACGCCGATTTTGATATCCTCTGTCGCGGCATTGCCGACGGAATTGCAGGTCTTCTCGTCAATTTTTACCCAGATTGCATTGTCATAGCTGTAATAGGCGGTAAAGGTGGTACCGTTTTTCTCCAGCTTGAGCCATGCGGGAACGTCCTTCTGCTCGTCGGGGAGTGTGGATTCATCATAGCTGCCCTCATAGCGCATGCATTCGAAGATGTTTCCGCCGAGGCGCTCGTGATAGCGGCGCATAGCGCCCATCAGGTGTTTCTCATCGGTGAAGGCCACGAGCCCAGCGGTCTGGAAGGAAGCATAGAGGTCTCCAGTGACCTTGACCGTTACAGTAAAGTTTTCATCCTGCGGGACGCTTACCACCATGTTCTTAATGGCCATGGAGTCCCCGTCCGGTTTACCAACATCGCTTCTCTGGGAGGTGATGGTGACGGAATTTTCCCCGTTCAACCGGATGTTCGCCGGGTCTTCGCGCACGATGCTCCAAAAGTCCTCATTGAGGATAAACGGTTTGGCCGTGACCGTCACCGTGCACTCCGCTTTGACCTCGGGATCCAGTGCGGAGGATGCGGTGATGACTGCGGTGCCCGGCTTCACGGCGGTTACCTTTCCGCCGGAGACCGTTGCAACCGATTCATCGCTGGAGGACCAGACCAGATCTTTGACCAGGGCGTCTTCCGGCAGCAGGGTGGCTTGCAGCGTATCCGACTGTCCCTCTTCCAGAGAGAGTTCCGTACGGTCCAGCACAATGGATTCCAGGGAAGTGGGCTTTTCGCGCAGGATCTTCACAGCACAGCCGCCGCCGGCCTTGACCGGGATGGAAAGCGTATCTTCCTTGGTGACGGTCCTCGCCTCAAAGGCCATGCTGTTTTTATCGCCGGTGCCGTCGCGATAGATCAGGGCATAATACGTGCCGTCGCCCAGGAAATCCAGGGGGAATTCCGCATCACGTGCATCCACGGAGACGCAGGCGCCGTACCAGTCCTCCCCGTCACGGCGCACCATGGTGGTGAAGTCGCCCGGATAGCCGTCGATCAGCTTGGTGTCGTCCCAGACGACCGGCATATTCTGATAGAAGGAGTACGCCGGGCTGCTGCGGTAGTCTTCAATGCTGCTGGCTAGGCAGTGCATGCCGCTCTGCACGAGCACGGACAAGGCCAGCTGGAAGCCCGTCGTCGTCTGGTTGCTTCCACGAGGATAGATCTGTTCGGTGACGTCCGCCGGGCCGATGGCTGCGCGGGTGAACGGGATCACGGAATACTGGAATGGCGTGAGGGAGTGCTCTTCGCCGCGGATGGCTTCACGCGTGAGCACGTTCGGATAGGTGCGGACCTCACCGCTGGGCTTATTCGCGCCGTGGGCGTTGACGATCAGGCCGTATTTCGCGCAGTCCTTGTAGATATCCTCATAGAGCTGCATCCGGTCCTGCGCCTCGCTGTCGAAGAAGTCGACCTTGATGCCCTTGATGCCCTTTGCCGCCCACTCCGGCAGGCGCTCCGCGCGCTTCTCCGGCGTGTTCAAATCGTCGCAGATGACCCAGGCGATCAAGCCGACGCCCTTTTCATCCGCATACGCCTGGATCTCGTCGTACCAATCAAAATAGCCCTCGTAGGCATAGCGCTGGCCATCCGGGTTCGGGGCTTCCGGCTGCCAGCCGCGGTCCATAATAAAGTAGTCCCAGCCCATCTCTGCGGCAAAGTCGATGTAGCGCTTGGTTTCCGTCGTGTTGCTCTGCATGTTAAAGCCGCCGACCAACCAGGTCCAGGAGGAAACGCCGGGCTCCACCCAGGAATAGTCGTCCTGCACCTCCGGGTCGGGGTCCGGGCTGAGGTTTTCGACCATGGTGTTCTCTACAATGTCGTCCAGCCCGCCGATGATTGCCGTGCGCCATGGGGAGACAAACGAAGCCTCCGCGTTGATCGGATTCGACCCCTGTTCCAGGGACGGGACAACCTGCAACAGGCCCGTGCCGTCCGCCTTCACCATGGAGCCGGAATAGCCGCCGCTGAGGTCCGCCTCGGTAATCAGGGCAAAGATGTCGTCCGGGGTCTTGACGAGCAGGGGGATGGACTGGTTGCCAGTGACGCTCTCTACCGGGTTTTCGGAGAAGGAACCCTCATAGGAGAATCCGCCGCTGCCGTAGGGCATATGCCAGAGGGTGGAACCCTGCGGGACCTGGAACGCGGTATTTTCCGCGGTAATCTCAAAATCTTCGTCCGAATGGATCGCATAACGGACGGCGATGCCGTCGTCATAGGAGCGGACCGTCACGTCAAACGGGACGCCGTCCTTGGTAAAGGAAATGGTGCGCTCCTGCGCACGGTTGACGTATTCTGCCTTTTTGCGGGAGGGGACGGTGTAGGTTTCGTCGATCTGCTTGATCTCCGAAACGCCGCTGTATTCCAGTCCCTCGGAGAAATCCGCCACGCTGGTTTCCATGCCGAGGGCCGCCCAATCGAGGACGGTTTTGCCCTCCTGCATGGCGATGTAGGACAGGCTGCCCTCAGAGCTCAGCCGCAGGACGGCCTCAATGGAGCCGTTGGGGGAGGGAAGCGTCCAGACGCGACCTTCCACTTCGTCGCCCACGATGAATTCCAGCGATGCGCTGCGGGTGATCCCGTCCAGGGTCGCTTCGCAGGTGATCTGCGCCACGCCGTTTTCGTTGGCTGTTACGACGCCGTCCGCTGAAACGGATGCCACCTCCGGATGGTCGCTGGTGAATACCAGGTCGCCAGGGGCAAAGACGGCGGCGTCCCCGTTCACCAGGGTACCGCTGACAGAGACCGGCACCTGCTCGCCGGGCTGCAACATCTGGTTATCCGCCTGGAGCGAGATGGACTTTAAGTTCTGCAAAATGGATTCGTCCAGCAGCAGCTTGGCGTCCGCCCAAGTGCTGTGGTCGCCCTGCTTGTCGCCGTCCCCGCCGTCCGTGGTGATGAGGGTCAGGGTTTTCGCATCCGCAGGGATGTCCACATGGATGGGGAGGGGGCCGCTGTCCATCTTGCGGACGTCGCTCCGGTAGACCTCTTCACCGTCGATCTCCACCACAAATTCGCAGGAGCTCTTTTCTTTCTTGTCGTTGTTGTCGCCGTCGTGGATGCCGACGACCGCTTCAAACGCTTCGACGCCCATGTTTTCGATCGAATAGGTCAAGCTGGACGGCGCATGGATGCAGATGCCCTTTTCGTAGACGATATGGCCGCCGTTGCCATCCCGGAATTGGATGGGGTTTTCATCCAGGCCTTGGTCCTTTTGGGGTTCCCCCCAAGCGGTTGTCATGTCCGTCCATTGCAGGTCGCTGAGGTAGACGACGCCCTCCTGCTCTTCCACCAGCACTTGGCTGGGCTGCGGAGCAACATCCAGCGTGGCCCCCTGCGCAAACGCGACGGTTGCGCCGGAAGCGGCCATCTGCACAGCCAATAGCATGGCTAGAAGCGCTTTTGCCTTTTTTCCTTTCATGATAACTCCTCTCTCCTTCTCGGCGGGTGACCCCCCCGCTGTTTTTTAGAGTAAATCTCTAAATATATTCAAGAAGATATCTTGATATTTAGAGCATTTTGTTAATTTATTAAAACACAGGATATATTTATATTTTATTACAAATTCGAATTATAAAAGAAATATTTTGAAATTAAAGCGAATGGAAGAGAAGAATCCCCCTCTCCGGGCGATGTGCTGGCCCGGAGAGGGGGATAAAATTTGCTTTGGCATAATGCAGCCCGCCGGATAGGGTTCTGTTTCCCGGCTGGAATGGGTCAAAACATGCGCTCCAACTCCTCCATCTTTTGCCGGAGGAAGGCTTTGGTTTCGGAGACGCTAAAAACGTGGCGGCTGTTTTCCAGATAAGTAAAGAAATCCTCGAAACAGGAGGTTAAAGATTTTTCAAACAAAAGCATAACCCGGAATTGATGGGGGGTATGCTCATAGGAAAAAGCGATGGAGCCATCCCAAAATGCGATCACTTCCAAATGTGCCGGGAAGGGTGTTGGGTTATTGCGCAGCAAGATGCTTTTGAAGGCGGGCGGCTGTTCTTCGCAAAAGCGCCGGAGAAGTTCCCAGCGGTCGCGCGGCTCCAGAGGGGCGTAGATGGAGCTGGGGGTTTGCCGGAAACGCCCGGTACGGCAGAAATAGTCGATGCCTTCCCGTGTGAAAAAGCCGATATAGGCATGCTTTTCTTGTAAAAAAGCCCTCTGCCTATCGCAGTAACCGAGAAACGCTTGGATGATCTCTTCCCGGCCGGGAATATCATAGATGTATTTTTCGAACAGTTCCCGATCCATCGACTGGAGGATGTGCGGGCTACAGGAGCAGACCCAGTGCGGTGCGGCGCACTTTTGGAAAATGTTTTGGTAAAAGCGGATATTATCTGTGACCGTATCCAGAGTGGAGAGCATGAGATTGGCGTTTTTCCGGGCGTCGTTAAAGAGCTTGCGGAAAAAGGCAACATATTCCGCGCCGCGCAGGCATACCGCGTATTTTTGATTATAGGAAAGCTGTAGGGCGCATTCGCTGGTGACAATCAGATAGGGGAGGGAATTGCTGTTTTTAAAATGGGAGGTGATGTTGTCATAATAGTAGTAAGGCTGATAGGATTTGAGGGAGAACATCAGCTCCACGACAGCCCGCAGACAGCCTAAGTTGTAGTGGTTATCCTCCTCTTGCGATTCACTCTCCAGGCAAAGGATGTGCTGCACAGAGCATTCGCGCCCCAAAGTCAATGCGGAGAGGGTGTGGATCAGGAAATCGTAGTCCGGCTGTGCGATGACCAAAATTTCCCCGTTTGGCCGTGCGGTTTCCGCCCCCACCACCGCTTGGACAAGGTTGTTGACCGGAAGGACCCCTGTGCGGACTTCTGAGCATCCGGAAGGAAGGGGCGGGGGTTCCGGAGGAGGAAGCGTTTCAGCAGGTTGCGTGCCCACATATTGGTTGAAAAAATTTAAAAATTCAAGCGTGTGGCGCCTGCGTCGGTAGCGCTCCTCCCCCATGCGTGAAATATCGTAAGCAGCCCTCAGTTCGAAGGCTTGCGTGGGGCTTAGCCGGAGTGCGTCCACAAGGCGGCTCAGGATCTCGGTGCTGGCGGGCAGCCGTTCCCCGTTGATGAATTTGTAGAGGCTGGACCGGTCGATTTTGCTGTTCCGTGCCAAACCGTAGATGGTGAGCTGTCCCTTGTCGATCCTTGGCTGGATCAAGGCTTGTAATTTTTGCGAAAATACCGACATAAATTGTACTTGTTCCTCCTTCCTCTACCTTTTCTTTGCTCGAATAATATCCTTGTTTCCCTTCCTAAAAGGTTCAAAAAAATGGCACAATTTGCTTTATATCCAGTATAACATACTGAAAAAGGCTTTGGTAGCATGCTTTTCCTATAAAATTTGTGAATCAAACCGCTCGGGTTTTGTGAGGAAGCAAAGGGGCAGGCGCTGGCAAAAATATCTGCGGGATACAATCCGGCGGGCGCTTTGCCTCAGGGGTACGCCGGTTTTTGGATAAAACATTCCAAAATCCCGTTAAAATAATGAAAAGACAAAAGGAAGAAAAAGATTTATCCTTTATAAGTACCCCAAAAATCTTCCGGAGGGGAAAAGATGTTTGCCTTGTCCGGCGGGGCGGCCCGATGCTTCCAGATGGGCCGCCGGGGGGGAGCAAACCAATCCGCTTACAAGGACTGTTTGTGAAATACGGGGCTGGGACGGCAATCCGACTGTTCCAGCCCTGTATTTTTTAGAACGGCACGCCTCTTGTTTGGATTCCATTTGTCATCCATTTGTAACCATTTTCTTGAAAAATTTCAGGAAGCCGCCGTGTATTGAGTATGACAGAACAAAGGGGGCGGATACAGAAAGGATAGGAGGGATTTGATTGAAACAGATGAAGCAAAAAGGGATTGCGCTGGCAATCGGGTTGGCCATGCTTTGCAGCGGATGGCTGACCGCGTGCAGCGGGCAGAGCAATGGGACGGACGCGACAGCAGCCGCTGAATCCCCCTCTGCGGAATACGGCGCGATGGATACGGTGGGCGGCGCGATGCCGCAAGCGGCAAATGAGGAAAGCGCCGTGGAGACGGATGCGGGCGCAGGAGGCTTGGATACGGCGGCGCGGCCCACGGACGGCGAAAAACTGATTGAAAACTTATACTATGAGATTGAGACCTTACAGTTTGACGACTCGGTTGAACAAATCCAAAGCTTGTATGAGAGCTTAGGAGGCTATGTGCAGGAGTCCAGCGTCGAGGGCCTTTCCGGGCAGAGCCTGCGCTTTGCGCACTACATCCTGCGGATTCCCCAGGAAAAGGCGGCCCAGCTCAAGGAGCGCACCGCGGAGCTCGGGAATGTCCTGCGGACAGATTCCAGCGTGCAGAATGTCACCGACGAGTATTACGACATTGAAGCCCGCCTCAAAAGCCTGCGCACCCAGGAAGAACGGCTCCTGGCGCTGTTGGAACAATCTGGTTCCCTGGAGGATATTGTGCAGTTGGAACAAGCGCTTTCCGATGTGACCTATGAGATTGAAAAGCTGACAGGCACCCTGCGCAATTATGACTCTTTAATCGAATATATGACCGTCACCATCGACCTACGGGAGGTCACCAGGGAAACCGAAGTCACCCAGGCGCCTGTCACATTGGGGGAACGGATCGCCGCGCAGTTCCATTCCACCATGGCGGGCCTGGGCCAATTCGGGGAGGCCGTCCTAGTTTTTGTGGTGGGCGGCCTGCCGGTCTGGATTCTCCTGGCAGCTGTATGCCTGGCCGTGCTCCTCATTGTGCGGCTTTGGAAGCGTTCCCGCAAAAAAGAGAAAGGGCAACTGCCCGAAACCCATTCCGATGAACCGGAGGAAAATGCAGACAAAGATCCCAATATAAATGAATAAACGGAGGAAACAACAATGAAACGATTCAAGAAAATCACCGCGATGGCGCTGGTATGCGCCCTGTTGATGAGTATGCCGGCGCTGGGCGCGTCAGCAGATACAGAGCCGGTTGCGTCTGTGAACGAACCTACGCTGATCAGCGAGGAGCAGCAGGAGCAAAACTACGCTTCTGCCGCCGCAGATTTCTCCATCAAGCTCTTCCAGAACAGCATGGATTCCCAGAAAAACAGCGTGATTTCCCCGCTCTCGGTTTACCTGGCGTTGGGAATGACCGCCAACGGCGCGGAGGAAAACACGCTCGATCAGTTCGAATCCGTACTGGGGGGCGGCAAGGTCAGCCTGGAGGAGATCAACCGCAACAATGCGAAGCTCCTCTATGGCCTGCGCTCCAATGAGGACCGCAAGCTGCGCATTGCAGATTCCATCTGGTTTGATACAGCAAAAGAGCTGACCGTGAACCAATCCTTCCTCAATACGAACGCCCAATACTATGGCGCGGGCATTTTCCAGCAGGATTTCAAGGAGCCGGGGACATTGGACCGGATCAACGGATGGGTGAGCGACAATACCGAGGGAAAGATCCCCGCGATCCTGGATGAAATGGACCAGGACGCCATCATGTATTTGATCAATACCGTCCTGTTTGAAGCAAACTGGATGGTCCCCTATGACGAGAGCCAGGTGGAGCAGGGGACCTTCCATGCGGCGGGCGGCGACCAAAACGCTACCTTTATGACCTCCAAGGAGACCTATTTGAAGGACGGCGGCGCACAGGGCATGCTGAAATATTTCAGAGACGGCCGCTTGGCGTTGGCCGCAGTGCTGCCCCCGGCGGGACAGAATGTGGAGCAGTATGTCAAGTCTTTGACCGGCGAAAAGTGGCTCTCCCTGATGCAGTCCGCCGGGGTGGAAGAGGCGAACAGCCATCTGCCCAAATTCAAGTTTGAATATGAGAAAAAACTCGCAGAGCCGCTCAAGCAGATGGGCCTGACCGATGCGTTCGACGTGCAGAAGGCGGACTTTACCGAACTCGGCACGTACCAGAACCGCAACATCTCGGTCAATGAAGTGCTGCATAAGGCGTTTATCGAAGTCGACGAAGCGGGCGCAAAAGCCGGCGCCGCAACGGCGGTCGAGATGATTGCACGCATGTCCATGCCGGTCGGCGAGCCGGTGGAGCTCTGGTTTGACCAGCCGTTTGTCTGCGCGATTGTGGATACCGAAACCAACCTGCCGCTGTTTATCGGCACGGTGCAGAATCCGACAGCGGAATAATCCGCGTGCCAGAAGGCGGAAGGGTGGAAAGGCAAAAGGAGGGACGGGCGATGGCAAAGAAAGCGGCAGCGCTATTTTGTGCAGCGTTGTGTGCAGCGGCCCTCGCTGCATGCCGTGCGGAACCGCCGGCAGGGGGCTTTGCCGCTTCCTCGCAGCCGGCCCCTTCCAGCAACGGATCGGAGATCCTAGAGGGGGATGCATCCGAAGCGGAAAATCCCCCTCAAGAGGCCGAACGTTCCGAGGAAGACCAAATGGCCTTGGCAGCGGGCAAAGCGGTCTTTGACTGGATCTATCCGCTGGACAGCGCCTTGAACAGCGATATTGCTTTGATCGCGGTGGATATGACGGCGTTCGATCTCTCAGAGGATGGAAAAGAAGATTTGCTCCAGTATATAGAAGAGCAAAGCGGTTATCCTGCCCGGGAAGCCACAGCGGAGCAATTGGAGGACGAGGGACTCCTGGATGAAGACGGTTTCCAGAATGGAATCCTTCTCACGATGTCCTTATCAATGGAAGGGGAAGACCGTGCCGCCTTTTCTGCCAGCAAGTACCGCAGCTCTTTGGGCGCTGTTGGGACGAACAATGGAACCCTAAAGCGGGATGGGGACACATGGACAATTGACGCAGAGCAAATGGATGTGTGGATTTCCTGATCCAAATAAAATAGATCAAAAAGCCGCCCTGCAAAACTGCCGGGCGGCTTTTTGTGGCACAATGGCAGCCCAGAAAGGCCAGAGCAAGAAATCCTTCTACTGTAACTGTGTGGTCAAATTTTGCTCGTTTAAAATAAAATCGCAATATAGTTTAGGACACCACAATTTATTCCATTGACAAGGATTTCCATTTAAGATATCATAAACATGTATCTGAAATTACGCATAATTTGAGGGAAATATTGTGGATATTCTATTGCGGATCAGCTGGATGTGCAGACTTTTTCGACTGTAGCAAAGTGGATTCACAATAGTGCTCCTTCTGATTCCGGAAAGGAGGGGATAACGGCTGAAGCGCACAGGTTACGCTGCCGCCATGAAAGAGAGCTTTGTCCCACTCATTTGGGGCAGGGCGGCGGTTGCCGCCCACAAAAAACGGTGAAATGGGACTCCTGTTTCACCGGATGAACCGTTTGGATGTTTTAACGACCATCCAAAGATTGTCCAAAAGGGAGAGAAACAAGGTATGAAAAGGAAAAAGAACCGGATCTTAAGCCTGGTGCTGTGCGCATCCATCGTTTTGTCCGGCGGCGCACCGATGACGTTTGCATCCGCAGCGGATGAGAATGTCGCGGTTGCTGCTCAGGTGAACGAGAATGGGTATACATCAGAAATCATCGGCAGAGTGCGCGTTCAGGTCCTGTCCCCGACGGTTGTGCGTCTGGAAGAACAGGGGCCGGAAGGGTTTGAGGACCGCGAAACCTTCCATATTGCCAACCGTGACAATTGGGAAGGGACGGGAGTTACCCGCGAAGATGTGGGCGGCAGCGTCATCCTGAGCACCAGCGCGTTTGACATCACTGTTCCCGCGGATGCGCAGGACATCACCGGCATCACCATTTCCGACAAAGAGGGCAACCTCCTGTGGAAATATAAGGGCATGCCGGGCAGCAAGGTCTATTTGCCCGATCCAGGCGAGGAAGTGTATGCCTGGGAGATGAGCGATACCCCGCGTATGACCGTGCCGGAGTGGGGCTTTACACCGCAGCCGGCGGAAAACACGGAAAACGTGGACACCAACGGCTTTGATACAAACAACGACGCCCCGGATATGTACGTCTTCCTGCCGCAGGGCGACGGCGTACAGCTCCGCAAGGACTTTAACAAGCTGACCGGCCAGACCGAGATGCTTCCGCTTTCGGCCCTTGGCGCATGGGACAGCCGCTATTATGCAAACACCCAGGAACAGGCGTTGCAGCAGATCAAGGATTATCACGTGACCTATCAGGTCCCGCTGGACAATCTCGTCATCGATACCGACTGGCGCAAGAGCATCGGAACCAGCGGCACCGGTTATGAGATCAACACCGATCTGTTCCCGGATATGGTAGGCTTCCTCCAGGATGCAAACGACATGGGCGTCAACGTCATGTTCAACGACCATCCGGAGCCGACCAGGGACGATGGGACAGGCGAGGAACGCATCGCCATCGATTCGGATGAAGTGAAGTTCCGCTTTGATAACCTGACCCACATTTTGGATCTGGGACTTGAGGGCTGGTGGTACGACCGCAACTGGTCCACGACCATCAAAGCGCCGGAGGGCTTCACCCATGAGGCGATCGGTGCCTCCATCTATTCGTATGCACAGAAGGCTGTGTATCCGGACGAGCGTTTGTTCATGATGAGCAACGTCGACGGCAGCTCCAACGGCGCCGACATCGGCGCGCCGGATGTTGCGCAGCACCGCTACGGCATCACCTGGACCGGCGACACCGTCGGCCACCAGGAGACATTGCAGGATGAGCTGGAATTCACCGTACAGTACGGTGCAATCGCCGGCCTGCCGTACATTTCCTCCGATATCGGTAGCCATATGACCAATACCGACAACATGACGGCGGATGAGTACGTCAAATGGATGCAGTATGGCACGCTGTCCCCGATCTACCGCCCGCACTGCACTTGGGTTGGTTCCGCGGACGAGGGCCGTATGCCTTGGCTGAAGGGCGAGGATGCGTTGAACATTATCCGCGATTATGTCAACCTGCGCTATCGCCTGCTTCCGACCTACTACAACCTGTCCCATGAGAACTATGAGACCGGTATGCCGTTGGTCAGAAGACTGGACTTCGAATATCCCAAGTATGAGAGCGCTGCCAGAAATGACCAGTACCTGCTCGGCGAGGATATCCTGATTGCGCCCACCATCACCGATACCGAGGGCGGCGATCCAGCGGTTCCCGCAGCATGGCTGAAGACCCCGGACGGGGAGCAGGGTTTGAAGGCAGAGTTCTTCAACAACAAAAATCTGGAAGGCGAGCCGGTTGCAGTCAAGACGGTTGACAACATCAACTTCGACTGGGGCAAGGATTCCCCGGCGTTCGGCGTGAACGACGGCGATTTCAGCATCCGCTTCACTGGCAAGATCACCATCGGCGACCAGGACGTCCAGCTCCAGACCTACAGTGACGACGGCGCCCGTATCTTTATCAACGACGAGATGTTTGTCGATTCCTGGAAAGATCAGGGGCCCACTGCGCTGGCGTCCGAGGGCATCTTGAAGGCCGGCAAAACGTATGACCTGCGCTTCGAGTACTATGACGGAGAGAACGAGGCTGTCTGCAAGATGCAGTACATCCCGCAGGGCGAAAAGGTAGAGGATACTTGCACGCGCACCGTGTGGATCCCGGAAGGCGAATGGATTGACGCATTCTCCGGCGAGACCATCTATGGCCCGCGCAGCATCGAAGTAGAGGCCCCCATCAGCGAGACCCCGATGTACATCCGCAAGGGCTCCGTTATCCCGCTGGCCGACGAGATGATGACCACGAAGGAGAAGGATTGGAGCCATATGACGCTGGACGTTTATCCGTCCACCCGTCAGAGCGATACCACGACCCTCTATGAGGACGACACCATTTCCAACGATTATCAGGAAGGCAAGTTCCGCACCACCGAGCTCTCCACGAAGTTTGTGGACGGCAAGGTTTTCATCGTCATCGGTGCGGCAAACGGAACCTTTGACGGCGACCGGTGCTTCAACGACCGCAGCTGGACCGTGCGCATCCATCAGCCGGAGGGCTGGGGCGAGCTGCAGAGCGTGAGCAACGGCACAGACGATCTCTCCTTCACGAAGGTGGAGCAGGATACCGACGCAATGCCGATGGAAGTGGAAGGCGGCGCAGCGGACGGCGTGGTTTACGAAGTCGAAGTCTCCGGCAACGTCTATGAGGCGATGCAGCTGGTTGCTACCTTCGAAAACCCGGTTGACCCGGAAGTCCCGGACCTCGACTACGACGAGCCGCAGACTTACGAAGGCTATAAGCAGCCCGTGAAGCGCACCATCGACGTCAGCGACGAAATGCCGTATGTTGTGGATCTGACTTCCCTGGGCAACCTGGATTGGGTACAGCCGAACGTCAACGATTACAGAGAGACCGTGCGGAAGGATACCACCACCCCGCAGATCACCTTCCTCAAGCAGTATGCCCGCAGTTTAGCCGGCTTTACCGACTATTGCACAACCTTCAGCTATTCGGACGGCCTGCCGATCCAGAATGTAGAAGCAACCCGCAATGGTTCGGTTATCTTTGATACCGGGGCCAGCTTCCAATTTACCGTGCAGGCGACCGAGCAGCCGAAACAGTTGATCCTATTCATCGGCGGATGGAAGAGCCAGGCGAAACTGGAAGTCTTCGATAAATCCGCGGATACAACCGTATGGACAGACGAATTTGGCGATGACAATCAGTCTTATTACCGCATGGTTACCATCGACATGACCTCGGATACCGGCACGGATCTGGTGGTTCGTTACACAAAGACGGCTGATGGAACCCAGGACGGAAATATCACCTTCGCAGCGGCAGCGCTCCGCGACCCGAACGCAGAACCCGGCGAAGAGGACAATAAGGCAGTGGAACGCACGGTTGAAGTGACGCCTGAGTATCCGGCGAAAGTAAACCTGACCGAAGAGGGCAACCTGGACTGGATCCACCTTGGCCAGGCATCGACCTCTATCATCAACCGCAAAGCAGTCGAGGAAAAGCAGCTGGTTCTGACAAATTCTGCTGACCTCATCGACTTTGACGATCATCCGACAGCATTCAGCTGGACGGACGGCTCCCCGGATAAGGAAGCAACCGATCTGATCACCGGTTTGCAGCAGAGCAAGCTGGGCAGCGACTTTACCTTGCAGGTGAAGGCAGGCCCGCAGGAAAAGACCTTGAAGCTCTATATCGGTGGATGGAAGGGCGCAGGCCGGTTGACGGTTTACGACGCTTCCGGCGTGACGGAGAACCAGGTCTATGAATTCGAAAACATGGACACCAACTTCTACCGCACGGTTACCATCAACCTGAAAGCGGAAACTGAGTGCACGCTGTATGTGCGCTATGAACTGATTGCACAGAACGGCGGCAACATCTCCTTTGTGGCCGCAACCTTGAATGGGCCTGAGCAGGAGGCAAACGTGGATCTTGGCCTGGAAGCACCGGAGACGGTTGCAGCGGGCAGCGAGTTTGAAGTGAAGGGCACGATCGGCGGCCTGGATACGCTGGAAAGCCCAGTGGCAGGCTTGCAGATGATCATGACGTATCCGGAAGGCATGACCTGCACAGAGGTTACGCCGAACGAGGCGATCAAGGACGAGATGTCCTATAGCATCCATGACGATGTATTGGAAGTAAACTTTGGATACATCTCTGGGGATCTCGAAGCGGGCCTGCCGGCGGACCTGGACAGCCTGTTCACGGCGAAGTTTACCACATCCGCAGATATGGCGGAAGGCGATTACACGTTTGGCTTGAAAGACATCGTGCTGAGCGATTGGAACGGCGAAGAGGTCCCGTATACCGCAGAAGGCGCATCCGTACATGTGACGGAACTGCCGAAGGAACCGCAGCTGCTGACGGTACAGTGGAGCGGCAACGCATCCATGAGCGTCGAGGGCAATGCGGAGGAAATCATCTCCACAGATGCGATCTATGGCGCGAAGGTACAGCCGGGCGAAGAGCTGACCTTCACCTTCACCCCGACGGACGGCGCGTTCTCCGGAGCGCAGCTCAACGGCGAGGACATCGAGTTTGCAGCGGACGGCTGCACGTACACCTTCACGATGCCGGGCGAGAGCACGACCCTGCGCTTCACGTTCACAAGCGTGGATAAGAGCATCTTGGGTATCGTATTGGAAGAGGCCAACGCTGTGCCGCAGGACGTGATCGACAGCCTGGTGCCGTCTGCTAAGGAATTCTTCGAGAATGCCCTGGCAAAGGCACAGGAAGTCTATGAAGATGCAGCCGCAACCGAAGAAGAAGTCAAAGAGGCTTGGAGCGACCTGCTGGATGCAATGCACCTGTTGGAATTCGAAGCGGGCGATAAGGAAACCCTGCTGCCGCTGATCAACATTGCAGAGCAGCTGAAAGACATGCTGGATCAGTTCAAGCCGGGCACGACCGAGGGCTTCGAGGAAGCGCTCGACGCGGCGAAGGACGTGTATGCAGAGGAAGACGCCCTGAAGGCGGACGTAGACGAGGCATATGACAACTTGCAGGCAGCGATCGACAAGCTGGAAATGCGTGCGGATATGTCCATCCTCCAGAACACGGTGGACAAGGCGAACAGCCTTGACCTGAACCTCTACATCGACGACGAAGCCATGGCGGCCTTCGAGAAGGTGCTGGCAGAGGCGAAAGAACTGCTTCTGAATGCAGACGCAGCGCAGGCCGATGTGGATGCAAAGGCAGTGGAGCTGTCCAATGCAATGGCAGCCCTGCGCAAGATCCCGAACAAGGATGAGCTGAACAAGCTGATCGCGGAGATGGAGCAGAAGGATCTGGACGGCTACACCGACCGCAGCGTGGCAGCCTTTAAGGCGGCATTGAGCGTTGCGAAGACGGTTGCCGCGGATGCAAATGCAGACGAGCAGGCGGTCGCAAAGGCATATACCAACCTGGAAGCTGCCGCGAATAACCTGGTCAAGGCGGAGAAGCCGGGCACGGGCAACAGCGGCAAGGGCAGCACGTCTGCCAATGTTGGCAACGCATATGGCGCAGCGGGGGTTGTATCCGCAGCGCAGGGCGTGACCAGCCAGAAGGCGTATGTGGTTTCCGACACGACGGTCAACTTCAATCTGAAGAGAGGCAGCGCATACTGCTTCAAGATGACGGTAGTCAACGGCAACGCCATGACGCCGAGCTTCACGGTCGGCAATGGCGAAGTGCTGAAGACGCAGTTCGTGGCGAAGATCGGCAACGACTACTATTACAGAGTCTATGCAACCGGCACGCCGGGCCAGAGCACGGGCGTTTACACCACCCTGCCGGGCCAGAACGCGGTCAAGCATTGCACAGTTACGA
>NZ_NFJK01000032.1 GCF_002159845.1 Anaeromassilibacillus sp. An250 | reverse complement strand
TCTATGGCAGATAAAAACGCCGTGTTTCTGACCCGGCACATTGGCAACACCACCTATAAAGTTCGTGTCTACCTCAGTGAAACCGCCGAGGAAACGATGGAAGATAAAATTTTGCGGCTGATCCGCAACGACGGGCTGGCAAACCAGCCGGAATGTGGTATAATGGAACTGCCACAAATGAGCCGTCCGTCTGAAAGGAGCGCCTAATATGGCAAACAGACAGACGGAAGAAAAAATCACTGCGCTCTATGAGCGCCTGTCCCGTGACGATGACCTCACGGGTGACTCGAACTCCATTCTGAACCAGAAACGTTATCTCGAAAGTTATGCAGCACAGCGGGGCTACACCAATATCGTCCACTACACAGACGATGGGTGGTCCGGCGGCAACTTTGACCGTCCCGCATGGAAGCGCCTTGTGGCGGACATCGAGGCGGGAAAGGTGGCCCATCTGCTGTGTAAGGACCTAAGTCGGATCGGCAGAAACTACCTGCAAACCGGCTTTTACACCGAGGTAATGTTCCGGCAGAATGGGGTTCATTTTGTTGCTGTCGCCAATAACATCGACAGCGAGGAACAGGACAGCGGCGAGTTTGCGCCCTTTCTCAATATCATGAACGAATGGTATCTGCGTGACCAGTCCAAAAAGGTTTCAGCAGCATACCGTGTCAAGGGCAAGGCGGGCAAGCCCACCACCAACAACGCCATCTATGGCTACAAAAAAGACCCGGAGGACAAGGATCACTGGCTGGTGGACGAGGAAGCCGCCGCCGTGGTGCGGCGGATCTTCCGGCTTGCGGTGGAGGGGCACGGCCCCCATGAGATCGCCAAGATACTCACACAGGAAAAGGTGGAGTGCCCCGCCTATTATCTGGCCCGCAACGGCAGAGGCAGCCGGAAGAACACCGTGGACACCAGCCGCCCCTATGACTGGTACGGCTTCACGGTCAGTTCTATGCTGACCAAGCCGGAGTATATGGGGCACACCGTCAATTTCCGTTCCTCCAAAAAGTCCTACCGGGATAAGCGGGTAAAAAATGACCCGTCCGACTGGCTGATTTTTGAGAACACCCACGAGGCCATTGTTGACCCGGAAACCTGGCAGCTGGCTCAGCAGGTGAAGCGGACGGTGCGCCGGACAGATACCACCGGCGTCGCCAATCCCCTGACCGGCCTTGTGTTCTGCGCCGACTGCGGAGCCAAGATGTATAACCACCGGGGCAAGCGCAAAAAGGACGGGCGGGAGTATGGAACCGACTTCTATAACTGCTCCACCTACACCCTGACCTTTGAGCGTGAAACCCAGATGTGTTTTTCCCACACCGTCAGCACCAAAGCCCTGAACGCCCTGATTCTGGAAACAATCCGCACCACCGCCAGCTATGCCATCCAGAACAAGGAGGAATTTATTCAGAAAGTTCGCAGCATTTCACAGGTTCGCCAGCAGGAAGCGGCCAAGGAGCTGAAACGCAAGGTCGCCAAAGAGCGCAAACGCAGCGCCGAGCTGGATGTGCTGATTAAAAAGCTGTATGAAACCTATGCCATGGGCAAACTGGAAGAAAAACGGTTCGAGCTGCTTTGTGCCGAATATGAGAAGGAACAGGCGGAGCTGGAACAGCTGCTTGCCTCCGAGCAGGCACAGCTGGACCAGTTTCATGAGGACACGGACCGTGCCAGCCACTTTCTGGCGCTGGCACAGAAATATACAGATTTCACCGAGCTGACCGCCCCTATGATCCATGAATTTGTGGAGAAGATTCTGGTCCATGCCCCGGACAGAAGCACCGGGGAACGGGTTCAGGAAATCGAGATTTACCTGAACTTTATCGGGAAGTTTGAAGTGCCTATGCCTGAACCCACCGAGGAAGAACTGGCTGCGGAGGAAAAGCGTCGCCAGAAGCGCATCCGTGACCATGAAAAATATCTGCGCCAGAAGGAGCGCAAACAGAAGATTGCCGAGGGGCTGATCGTTCCGGGTGAACCGTACCAGCTGGTATGCCAGTGCTGCGGAGAGCCGTTCCAGTCTGTCCGCCCCAACGCTAAATTCTGCAAACCCGCCTGCCGGGAGAAGTTCTACCGGCAGGAAAAGCGGAAAGCCAAAGAAACGGAAACATCACAAACTGCATAAAGACTGCGGCCTGCCCCAACGAACCGGGCAGGCCGCTTTTTTTATGCCCTGAAACGGAGGGATTTTCATGACACTCTTTGAACTGGTAAAACAGAATATTTGTGTGCCGGATGCGGCGGAACACTATGGGCTGCAAGTCAACCGAAACGGGATGTGCAGCTGTCCGTTCCATGAGGACCGACACCCCAGCATGAAGCTGAATGAACGATATTTTTACTGCTTCGGCTGCGGAGCCACCGGCGATGTGATCGACCTTGTGGCAAGGCTGTTTGGCCTGAACAGTTACGAAGCAGCGCAGAAGCTGGCACAGGATTTCGGGATTGACCCGGACAAGCCCCCGGCGGCAATCGCCTTACCAAAACCGGAGCGTCCTCAGCTGAAAGCATACCGGCAGGAGGAAGTACATTGCCTGCGGGTGCTGTGTGATTATCTGCATCTTCTGGAAAGCTGGAAGGTGCAGTACGCACCCAAGACACCGGAAGATGTTCTGGATGACCGGTTTGTGGAAGCCTGCCAGATGCTGGACTATGTGGAGTATCTGGCGGATTTGCTCATTGCCGCCGAACTGGAACATCGGGTGAAAATCGTGGAAATGCTGAACAAGGATGGCCTGATTGCCGGTTTGGAGGAACGGCTGGACAGGCTGAAAAAGGAGGACGGTGCCCATGAAAAACAAAGCGCAGCTTGACGGGATGCCCATCTGGTTTGATGGAAAAAGCATCAACGAAGCCCTGTTTTGTGAGGAGTTCTTGCAGACGCACAAGATCATCTTCACAAACGGGGCTTTTTTCACGCCAGAAGGCCGTGTGACAAACGAACTGCCCCTGCGGGGAGAGATTTTTGAGGAGCTGAAATGCTGTGCGGTCAGCAACATTCCCCGTAAAATCAGCAACATTGTGGAGCTGATGAAACTGGCGGCGCTGGTGGAGGATTTTCCCCCAGAGCCGGACCGGATTCATCTTTCCAACGGGACACTTTTTCTGGACGGGACCTTTGTGGAGGGAAAGCCAAAAATTGTCCGCAATCGTTTCCCCGTGTCCTACAAGCCCAACGCCCCGAAACCTGTTCTCTGGCTGCAATTTCTGGATGGCCTGCTCTACCCGGAGGACATCCCCACCTTGCAGGAATATATCGGCTACTGCCTGATTCCCAGCAATAAGGGGCAGCGGATGATGGTCATTAAGGGCAGCGGCGGCGAAGGCAAGTCACAGATCGGCGCTGTGCTGGGAACTTTGTTCGGTTCCAACATGAAGGACGGCAGCATCGGGAAAATATCGGAGAACCGGTTTGCTCGTGCCGATTTGGAGCATATCCTCCTGTGCGTGGATGACGATATGCGAATGGAAGCCTTGCGACAAACCAACTATGTAAAGTCCATCGTGACCGCCCAGGGCAAGATGGATTTGGAGCGCAAGGGCAAGCAGAGCTATCAGGGATGGATGTGCGCCCGGCTGCTGGCCTTCTCCAACGGAGATTTGCAGGCGCTGTTTGACCGGAGCGACGGATTTTACCGCCGCCAGCTGGTGTTGACTACAAAAGAAAAGCCTGCTGGCCGTATGGATGATCCCGACCTTGCCGAGAAGATGAAAGCCGAGGTGGAGGGCATCCTGCTCTGGGCTTTTGAGGGATTGCAGCGGCTGGCCGCAAACAACTTCAAGTTCACCGAAAGTGACCGCACCAGAGAAAACCGGGAAGCAGTCAAACGGGACAACAACAATGTCTATGATTTTCTGGATTCTGACGGGTATGTTCACCTGAAAGCCGATCTGTCCGCCAGCTCCAAAGAGTTGTATGAAGCATATCAGATTTACTGCACCGAAAACAACCTGCCTGCCCTGAAGCCACGCAGCTTCAGCGAAGCCCTGATCGCCTGCCAGAGCCGCTACAATCTGGAATACTGCAACAATGTGACCAACGCAGCCGGACGGCGGGTGCGTGGATTTCTGGGAATTGAGGTATTAGTGAGAAATCATATATCAGTGTTTTCCGGTGATTCGATGCGTACGTACGTACCGGAAGATGTGCCGGAGGAATGGCGGCGTTAATACTGGGGCCCCCAGCGGAACCCTGTAAAGCGGTTCCGTTGGGGAAAGGACGAGCAGCGGAACGAGTGAGCTTTCGGCTTTAGCCGGAAGCGAAGGATGTGGAGTTTGTGAGGACGCTGTACGTACGTACGCTTTGATTGGCCGTTGTTCTCCCTTTTATAGCAATTCGACGGCTATACCAGTCAGAATCACCGATCAAATCCCCATGCTAAATCAAGGCAAGTGGGAATCGAAAAGTATTTGACGGTTGGAAGAAATCATTTTGCGAAACAGTGCTTCTCACCCCGGTGAACCGGGTGCATGGAACCATGGGAAATTGCACGGTTTCAAGCCAAATCACACGAAACAGAAAAGTCGGAAGGTGCGACCTGTGGACAGGACATCACACCGGCAATTCTGGACGGATTTGTTGACGAGAGAATTTTTCACGACACAGCGAAGCGGTTATGCCAGAGGGCATACCGGCTTCGCTTTTTTATCAAGTAAATTTAGGAGGATTTTTTATGATGCCGGTACGCAACGAGATTAAGGCACAGATCGTCCGGGCGGGATACACCATGCAGGAGGTAGTTGACCGGCTCCATGAGGAATACGGCAGGTCGGACAGCGTTTCCAACCTATCGGCCAAGCTCCAGCGGGAATCTATCCGCTACAAGGAGGTTGTGGAGCTGGCTGATGTGCTGGGCTATGACCTGATCTGGCAGAAACGGAGGTAAATCTATGACAAGTGAAGAAAAGAAACTGTTGCAGGCAAAGCACCGCTTGGAGGAAGCCCAGGCACGGGATCGGGTGAAGGAGCGAAAAGCCCGGACAAGGCGGCTCATTCAGGAGGGCGCAGTGCTGGAAAAAGTGCTGCCGGAAGTACAGGCGGTAGGGCTTGACAATCTGGAAGAATACCTGCGGCGAAAGCTGGCAGGATACGATTGAAAACGGCTGGGAGGTCTCCGGGAAACCGGGGGCCTTCCTCTTTTTTATCCCGAAGGGCGCACTTACTCACCACCTGCTAAAGCAGGCGGTGGTAGCCCTCCCGTTGGTCGGGCACGTGCGCTCTCCGAGGGGGATTGCGTCTCCTGCGGGAGCCGCTGGACAAGGCTGCATTTCTGCCAAACTGCCAGCCTTGCCCATGCAGTCGGCGCAGGGGTTTCCGTTTTGGAAGCCCCTGTTCATGGGGTGGTATATTGCCACCCCATCCCGCCGCCTGCCTGCGTCAACCTGCCACCGGCAGCTTGACACAGATACAGGGCACCCCTTTCAGAAAGGACAAGGTGATTTATGGCGATTTATCATTTGGAGGCCAAGATGGTCAGCCGTGGAGCCGGACGCTCCGCCGTGGCTGCTGCGGCCTATCTGAGCTGTTCCCGGATGCTCAACGAGTATGACGGAGTGCAGCACGACTACACCCGCAAACAGGGACTTGGATGGCGGCAGGTTTTTCTGCCAGCCACCGCCCCCGCAGAGTGGCAGGATCGGGAAACCCTGTGGAACGCCGTGGAGGAAACCGAAACCGCAAAGGACAGCCGCCTCGCCCGTGAATTTGTGGCGGCGCTGCCCATAGAGTTGAGCCGGGAGGAACAAATCCAGCTCTTGCAAGATTTCATTAAGGAGCAGTTTGTTGCAGACGGAATGTGCGCTGATGCTGCCATCCATGACCCATATCCTCCCGGACACAATCCCCATGCCCACATCCTGCTGACGGTGCGCCCGCTGGATGAAAAGGGAAAATGGCAGTACAAGACCGAGAAAGAATATCTCTGTGTCAAAGATGGCGAGGAACGGGGCTTTACCGTCGCCGAGTTCAAACAGGCGCAGGCCGACGGCTGGGAGAAACAGTACCAGTACAAGGTAGGCAAAAAGAAGGTGTATATGGCCCCGTCCGCAGCGCAGGCCCAGGATTATGAACGGGTATCCAAGTATCCCAAAAGTACCAAATATGGCAGACAAAATCCCATCACGGAACGCTGGAACAGCGATGAGCAACTTGTTCTGTGGCGGGCTGCATGGGCAGATGTGGCAAACCGCCATCTGGAGCGCACCGGACATGAGGAACGCATCGACCACCGCAGCCATGCCGAGCGTGGTCTGCTGGAGCGGCCCACGGTCCATGAGGGTGTGGTTGCCAGAGCCATGGAAAAAAAGGGTATCATCTCTGACCGGTGCGAGCTGAACCGGCAGATCAAGACCGACAATGCCCTGCTCCGGGATCTGAGGGGACAGGTCAAAAAGCTGGCCCAGGCAGTTAAAAATACCATCCCGGCACTTGCCGCTGCCATGGAGAATCTGCGTAAAAATCTGCTGCTGTTCTGCTATCAGCTGAGGTATCTCCGCAAAGGCAAGGAGCGTCTGAACACTTCGCTGAATACGCTGCGCCCTGCTCTCGCACAGTACAATCAGCTTGCAAAGGACATTCGGGATAAGACGAAGGAGCGCCGCAGTCTGCTTTCCGAGAAAGAGGCGCTCTCTGCGGTTCATGTATTTCGGCACCGGGAACTGGCGGCTAAGATTGCGGCACTGACAGAGGATTTGGAGGAACTGCGTTCGGAGAAAAATCTGCTTCTGGCGTCGCTGGCATATTCCGAGGAAGATGCCGCCGATAAATTTCCCAAAGACATCGCCGCCATGGAGCAGAGCCTGAAACGGCTGGAAGAACAGGAACAGAAATATTCTGCTGAGCTGGACGCTGCCCTGGACGAGTATGCCGGGCTTCGGGAGCAGGCTCAGGACGTTGACCCGGTGCAGCTGTATGAAGCAAGGCAGGCCATCCGCCCCAGCAAGGAGCAGGAAGCGGAGAACCGAGCGCAGGAGGTTTACGGCGAGAAGTACAGCCCGCTTTTGATGTTTGACAGCAAAAAGGTGGTTTCCCGTATGCTACATGAAGATATAGAGCGAAAGGCAGTACGGAGAATAGTGCGGCAGTCGCAAAAGGAACAACAAGTCTCCAACAAGATGCAATATAAAGCTCAAGAGCGCTAAGGTATACCGGTTCGCCATGCTCTCCATCTTGGTACTGTATATGAAAACTTTCTCGTACTCGATCTCCTCTTGCTCCGCAGCCTCCGATATGCGGTTGCTTACGCCTTCAAAATAGGCGTCATCCTACTTTCTTGCAGACCATGATAGTGCCTGTTCAACGGCAGGGAGATACTGGTCACCGGTTAGAATTTTTTCGGCAAGTAAGCTCTGGTCGTATTTTGTCGAAATTTCTCCTGTTTCACGGCGGCCCCTTCCTAAAGCCGCCGTATCAACGTATAGAGGCGTCACTCCTTTGTCGAAGGTATAAGGAACGGCGGCCTTGATTTTATCAAGGCCGCCGCAAGTGAATTATTGAGGGGATGGTAATTGCCTGTTGAACGACGGCTTTTTTACCGTTATTCAACAGTTATCTTTTAGGCTATTTTATATCCTCGCATTGATAACATGATCGCATAATTACTCATGCAATTCATTAAAGGCACAAAAGAAGTCTTATTGAAAAGCCAATGCTAAAAAAGCAGAGCCGATGACTATGAGGTTCTTCTCATGCTCATCGGCTCTGCGTCTTTGCGTCTGGCTCTTTGATGACAACCATATTCATTTGTTTTACATTAATTAAGGTTTCTTGCTTACATTTCGGACAATAGAGTGGGAAATTTTGAAGTACCGTATCATTGCGAACTTGTATACGTGTTTTGCCCTTACATAGTGGACAAAGAAGCCATTCGTAGGCCATAACAACTCTCCTTGTTCTACTACTACCATACCTGCCATCGCATTACAAATGCATAAAAGTATAAGGTATACAGGATTCCACTTATGATAGATATTGGTATGTTAATCGTTGCTTTTTTACTTACGAGTGATACCGCAAGCGGAACTGGAATTAGTGTAATCAAATACCTTGGGGCACTTAATAACCATGTCGCACCAATAGCGATTAAAAAGTATGATATGTACCATGCTGTATAGCTGGGACGCATTAACCTAACCGCAAAAATCATTATTATCAAACTACTAAAAATAGCAATGAGATTAGGCAACCAAAGCCCTAATAGGTTCGTGCTATTTGATGAGTAAGAATTAATTGCCTCTTCTAACTGGTAGCAAGCTGTGTTAAAGAACCATCCAAGTTGTTGGTTCCAGTGCATTTTCTGGTATTCTAAAAACTTAAATGGATTTCCAGCAACAAAATAGTTTATAAGGCAATACGCTCCAAAGCCCAGAAAAACCAAAAGTGATTCCAAAAACTTTTCTATGAAATGCCGTATAGGGATTTTTTCTTTTGGCGTATTTTTGAACTCAGCGACAAGTTCAAAAAATAGCGGGACAAATAGTGTCAGTCCAAGAGATCGGGTAAATGCCGCAAGGGTACCAAACAAACAACCAAGCAACCACCTCTTTGTTCTTGCAAAATAGAGGCAGGATGCACACAGCAGCAAAAACAAACTTTCACTCATAGGCGCTGTGAAGAAAAATGCACCAGGAAGTAGACAGAAATACTTGATAGTACGGATAGCAGTTTGGTGGTCAAAATCCAAAAGAAGCAACCGATAAATTACACAGCCAGCGCCAGCAAAAGAAAGCAGCGAAACAAGCAACCCAGAATATAGATAGTTGTATAGAATACAATTGACCAAGCGTACCACAATTGGGTAGCCAGGAAGAAATACGAGTTGGACAAGGCGATCCACATCACCTTCAGATAGGTACCAGTCACGAGCGATTGCAAGGTAGTGGTAACTATCAGTACAAGTCCAAAACTCAAGACTATCGACAAATGTTTCTTGATAGCCTATTATGCGTCTGAGTAAAAACGCTGCTACTATGACACTGAGGTTAACTAAAATCAATGAGAAAAAGATTTTTAGCTCGATATTTTTATATGCCATTTTGTGGGTAGGCACTTGTTCAACTTTAGTGATTCTAAGAACAGAGCGCCTTCGCCAAAAAAACATCCATTCTGGGACAAAGCGCAGGCAAACTATTGCAAACAATACTGCACTCAAAAGTGCGGAGCAAAAGCCTGGAATACTCACAACTTTACTACTGCACCATACAAGGAACGCACCAATGAGTACGGCTAATCCACCAAGGGAGATCAAAAGTTCGAGTTTATCCTGAGTACTTCTTTTCATTTTCTGTTGGTCATGCAGAAGCATACTCGGTTTTTGAGTACACCTACATTCTCCTTTCTAAAGTTTAGATCACCCGATGTTTATTTCAGAACTGCTAATACTGATTTTTCCAGCTGATACATTTAAGATGAAAAAATTGTATTCTCCGTCCTCTGGAATTGTAATGGGCAACGTTGTTGATCCAATAAAGATACGCGGATTTGATACAATAGTATAGTTTCCATCTTTTTGGTACCCAAGGTACACACTCCATCCGTCCTCGGCGTTTTCGACAGGGACAACATCTAAAGTAATCATCACCGTTTGCCCCGATTTGAGAGACCACGTTCCCCCATTGTTTGTATAAGTAGCCATGTGAGCATTTGATTCTTCATGTGGGCCTGAAATGCCATTTATACAATTCACGGTTTCACCATAAAAATTTGTGTTATCAATCCTTGTATCTGTGTAGTTGGAGTTGATGGAATCATTTATGGAACGAGATATTACTTTGCCATCTGTAGTAAGCAGTTCCGTACTATAAGGTTCGGCATAATTAGTTTGTAAAGGGGCTTCACACGCAAATGCTACAAATATGTTTGTGAAGCAAACGAGTAGTAGAGCTGCCATAGCAACGGATAGACAAGAAGCTTTTTTATATTTCATGATTGAAATAATTCTTTCCTCGGCAGAATTCGTGCTAAAGTAACTCCTAATGGGAGAATATGCATTGCGTGCTTCAGCAATTTCAATCAGTGCGTAAGCATATTCTTTTTTCGTCGTTTTATTTGCACCAAAATGTTTTAAGACCTCTTCATCGCAGGTCATCTCCAAGTCCCGGTTCAGTAATATTGACATAACCCACACCAATGGATTGAACCAATGCACACAAACGGCACATAATATAAAGACTTTGCGAAGCATATCGAAGCGCCGCAAATGGAAATACTCGTGAGTTAAGACATAAGAAATGGACTGCGTGTTATTTATGTCCATTGTTTTAGGAAGGATAATTCGTGGACTAATAATCCCAACTGCAAGCGGAGTAGTAATTCTATCTGATTGTAAAATTCTTAGCGGTCTATACAGAGTGTGCTTTGACTGCCATTCCACTATAGTTGGGGTATTGGTAACAGGTATAGAAAAACGAAGTTCTTGATACTCTATCAGCAACCGGGCGGAGTTTGAAGCCTTAGTGAAAAAGAACCTTGCCATGCAGCAGACCGACCAGACCAAGAAGCAGCAGAAACGTATCCCGCAAATCACGACACGCCTTGAACAGATTGACAAGGTGCTGAATAAGCTCTATGAGGACAACGCCCTCGGCACTATCCCGCAAGACCGCTATGAGCAAATGTCGCAAAAATATTCGGAAGAATACTACACACTGAAAACGGAGCTTGCCACACTCCAAGAGCAGCTATCCGCTTATGAGAACGCGGGAGGGCGGGCGCAGAAGTTTTTGAAGCTGACGGAACGCTATGCCGCCTTTACTGACCTGACCCCCGCCATTCTCAACGAGTTTATCAGCCGGATTGAAGTGCATGAGCGCGACAAGAAAAGGGCAAAACAGGCTGTTCAGCACATCGGGATATATTTTAACTATATCGGCAGATTTGAGAACGAAGTGACGCAGCTTGCAGAGCCTACGGAGCAGGAAGTCCGGCAAATGCGGGAGGAAATCGAAGAAGCCCAAAAGGAAAAGAGCCGCGCCTACCACCGGCAGTATTCAAGGGAGTACCGGGCGCGAAACCTTGAAAAGCAACGGGAATATGACCGCATGAAAGCGCGGGAATACCGGGCAAGGAGAAAGGCGCAGGCCGCCGCCGCAGCACCCGCACAGTAAAACAGAATACCGACAACTAAGAGGGATTTTCCGGGCTACGGGAAATCCCTTTTTCGCGCCCGGAGAAAGGAGCCGCCTATGGCAGAACAGACCCCCGACAGTATCATCACGACACAGAAGAACGGACAGACCATCGTTGCGGAATTGTTTTTCAATCACAGCGGCACAGAAACATTCCGCGACAAGCTGCTCAAAGTGATACTTGCCGACAGCTTGCAGGACGGTCAAGAGCCGGAAAAATCGGAAATTTTGCGATAACAGCCGCCCCGACGATACATTCCCCGTCCGGGCGGTTTTTATCGTCAAAAACGCCGTTTTCTCCAAGTCAAGAGCCGGAGAAAACACCCGAAAAATGCCCCTATTGCGTAACAGGGGCGCAGAAAGGAGAGTTTATGCGAACAGGGCTTCCCAAGCAAAAAAAGACCACAGACATCTGGTTTGATGAGAAAGACCCGTTGATCCATATCCGTACCCACAATACCGACTTGAAGAAGCGGCTTGCCGCCTATGCCGAGCAGCACCCCGATGTGTGCCGCCAGACCGACGCAGACCCGGAAACGGGCTGCATGGAGTTTGACATTGAGAAAGGCCGCTTCTCTTTCCGTCTGACCGCCCCATACAGCGAGGAACGGCGGGAAGCGGCGCGGCGGTACGCCAGAGAGAGCAACGCCGCCGACAGGCTGAAATAGAGTGGAAATGTTCATAGTTTTGTGCTATACTTTTTCTAAAAGCAGAGTAATACTGCGGAATTGATTGGAGGACAACACAATGGTTACATTTATGAGATTAAGATAAAACCGCGAGTTATGTTGCGGTTATCCGTATTGCATAACTCGCTTATTGAAGCAGAGATGTAATTACGGAGGAAAAACAAATGAATAATAATTTATCACGCTTTGCAGACAGCAAGGTTTATTTTCAATGCCCAATTTGCACAAAATCAATGGATATACAAGGCAATAGCCTAATTTGTAGACATGGACATTGCTTTGATATTTCAAGATATGGGTATGTAAATTTGTTGTTAAAATCATCGCCCAAAACCAACTACAGCAAGCGGTCTTTTGACAACCGGCACCAAATTTTGGAGTATGGCATGTATGATGTTGTGTTGGAGAAAATCATACAGTTTATTTCTGATACGCCATCTATAAGAAACATTTTAGATGTTGGTTGCGGCGAGGGTTTCTATGCAAGGCAGATACAGCAAAGAACAGAACGAAACATCTTTGCCTTTGACTTGTCAAGGGAGGCAATACAGATTGCATCAAAAAAAGACAAGCGCAAAGCAGTGAAGTGGTTTGTTACTGACTTATCAAAAATCCCTTTGAAAGACGGAAGTATGGATTGTATTTTAGACATATTTTCGCCTGCACACTACAAAGAATTTCAGCGATTGCTATCTCCTAACGGATATGTTGTGAAAGTAATTCCTACGAAAAATCATTTGAGGGAAATCAGGACTAAAGTGCAAGCACACTTGAAAAATCCAGATTATTCAAATGAGTCTGTCGTTGAATATTTTGAGAAATATCTTAAAACCATTTCAAGAGAAACGGTTTCAGCCACCGTACAGTTGTCATCAGAACAAAGAATGTCGTTTATTGAAATGACGCCGCTTCTCTTTTGCGTTGAAAAAGATTGCGTTGATTGGCGTACTCTCACACATTTGACAATCGAAGCTGATGTTTTAATAGGAATGTATTAAAGGGCGTATTGATATTTAATATTCCCATTTATTGAGCAGAACGGAGTAAACCAAACACCCTAATCAAAAGGACAGCCGAGGAAATCGACTGTCCTTTTTCTATGCCGACAGGTAGAAAGGAGTGACCACCCATGACGAAACCGAGAGAAAAAAACCGCGAGGAATTGCAAGCCGAGATTGAGGACGGGAAGAAGAAAATCCGGCAGCTTGAAAACCGGGAAAAGGTGTTGCGGCAAAAGTTATCCCAAGAGGAACGCAGGACGCGCAGCCATCGGCTGATCGTCCGGGGTGCGGTCTTTGAGAGCATTGTGCCGGAAGCCAAGACCATGACCGACGAGGAAGCCGCCGCCTTTCTCCGGCTTGCCTTGACGAGCGAGGAAGCGCGGGCTTATCTGAAAAAACGCACCAAGGGCGGGAAAAGCGAATAATCCCTTTGGCACAAAAGGCGCACTTATACACCCTTACGGGTGCGTGCGCTCTGCCGAGGGCTTGTCGGCACAGAGAGAAAGCCGCTTGCTTCCCTCTCTGACCGACATTGGCGGCTTTGCCGCAACAAGGGGCTGCACCCCTTGCGCCGCTTACGCGGCTATCCCTGCACACCCACAAAAACAGTACACCCGCCGTTGGCGTCTGTACCATTTTTGCGGGTTTTATTATCCTATCCGGGAGGTGATACCCATAGCCATCTACCATTGTAATATCAGCATTGTCAGCCGGGGCAAGGGCAAATCAGCCGTTGCCGCAGCCGCCTACCGAAGCGGCGAAAAGTTGACAAATGAGTGGGACGGAATGACCCACGACTACACCCGCAAAGGCGGTGTTGTCCATACGGAAATCCTACTGCCGCCCAATGCCCCGCCCTCTTTCTCTGACCGTTCAACCTTGTGGAACAGCGTGGAGCTTTACGAGAAAGCCGGGAACGCCCAGCTTGCCAGAGAGATTGACGCGGCGCTTCCCATAGAGTTATCCAGAGAGGAACAGATCCGGCTTGTCCGGGAATACTGTTCCTCTCAATTTGTTTCCAGAGGAATGTGCGTTGATTACGCCATTCACGACACCGGCAAGGGCAATCCCCATTGTCACATCATGCTTACCATGCGCCCCCTTGACGAGCGCGGCGCATGGGCGGCGAAGTCCAAAAAGGAATATGACCTTGATGAAAACGGCGAGCGTATTCGCTTGCCAAGCGGCAAATACAAGGCCCGCAAAGTTGACCTGACCGGCTGGAACGACAAGGGCAACGCGCTTTTATGGCGCAAGGCATGGGCGGATATTTCAAACGCCTACCTTGAACGCGCCGGAAGCCCGGAGCGCATCGACCACCGCAGCAACGCCGAGCGCGGCATTGACGAGCTGCCCACCGTCCACATGGGCGTGGCGGCCTGTCAAATGGAGAAGAAAGGCATAGCCACCGAGAAAGGCGAGCTGAACCGGAATATCCAAAAAGCAAACCGCCTTATCCGGGAAATCCGGGCGCAGATTGGAAAGCTCAAAGAATGGATTGGCGAACTGTTCAAGGCGCGGGAAACCGCCCCGGAGCAGCCCCCGCAATCCCCCGGCCTTGCAAATCTGCTGATGAAGTATTTAAGCGTTCAGAGAGAAAAGAGCCGGAAGTATTCGCAGAGTTGGCAAAGGCAGCACACCGCCGACGAACTGAAAACCGTTGCAAAGGCGGTCAACTATCTTTCCGAGCATGGCATTTCCACCCTTGACGAGCTGGACGCTGCCCTTTCCTCTGTCAGCGACCAAGCCGACGCTATCCGGGAGGGCATGAAAACCGCCGAGAAGCGCATGAAAGAATTGCAAAAGCTGATTGAATACGGGAAGAACTACACCGAGTACAAGCCCATTCACGACGAGCTGAAAAAGCTGAAAAATGGCTGGACGAGCAAGCGCGACAAGTACGAGGAAGCCCACCGCGCCGAGCTTACGCTATGGAACGCAGCGAGCCGCTATCTCCATGCAAATCTGCCGAAAGGGACAAAGACCTTGCCTATCTCTGAATGGGAAAAAGAGTACGCCACTCTCAGCGGGCAGAGAACAGCGGAATATACCAAGCTGAAAGAAACCCGCGCCGAGGTTGCCGAGCTGCACAATATCCGCAAGTGTGTTGACATTGCGCTGAAAGCCGACCAGCCGGAGCAGACCCGCGCCAAGCGGCACGACTTAGAACGATGAAAGGAGTTGAGCTTTTTGTATTACACCCAAGAACAGATAGACCGGGCGAACCAAGCCGACCTTGTTTCTTTCCTGCAATCACAGGGCGAGCAGCTTACCCGCGCCGGGAATGAATACCGCTGGAAACGGCACGACAGCTTGACCGTCCGGGGAAACAAGTGGTACAGGCACAGCCAGAGCAAGGGCGGCGGCCCCGTTGATTTTGTTATGGAGTTTTTCGGCAAGAGCTTCACCGAAGCCGTAGAACTTCTCACAGGAGAAAAGGGAGCCGCACCGCCGCCGGACAGACCTTGCCCCGCGTCCCTATCCGACTTCCGGCTACCACCCCCAAACAGCGACAACCGAACAGCGAGGAACTACCTCACAACAGCCCGCCGCATTGATGAAGATGTGACGGGCTTTTTCTTTGCCCGCGGCGATATTTACGAGGACGCAGCCCACCACAACGCCGTATTTGTGGGGCGGGACGAGGACGGAATACCGCGCTACGCCCACAGCAAAGGAACGGCGGGAAACTTCCGGCTTGATGTGAAAGGCAGCGACAAAGCCTTTAACTTCTGTTACCGGGGCGAGGGCGAAAGATTGTTTGTCTTTGAAGCACCCATTGACCTGATCTCTTTCCTCTGCCTGTTCAAAAAGGAATGGCAGAAGCAAAGCTACCTGTCATTGGGCGGCGTGGGAGAAAAAGCCCTGCTCCGCTTTCTCTCTGACCGTCCGAACATCAAGACCGTTTACCTCTGCCTTGACAGCGATGAAGCCGGGAACGACGCTTGCAGCCGCCTTGTAAAGCTCATGCCGGAGGGCTATACCGTCCACCGGCTTATCCCTCTTTTCAAGGATTGGAACGAGGTATTGCAGCACCGGGCAGAAATCACAGACGGGAAGTATATCCGGGAAGCTGTTTACGGCTTGAAAGAGCCGCCGCAGGAAGAAACCGTCGAGATTATCCGCATGAGCGAGGTTGACACGCAGACCGTTGAATGGCTATGGGAGCCGTATATCCCGTTTGGGAAAGTAACCATTGTGCAAGGCAACCCCGGCGAGGGCAAGACCACCTTTGCCCTACGCCTTGCCGCCGCTTGTACCAACCGCAAGCCGTTCCCCCACATGGCAGCGCATGAGCCATTCAATGTGATTTACCAGACCGCCGAGGACGGTTTGGGCGACACCATCAAGCCCCGCCTTATGGAAGCCGAAGCAGACCTTGACCGTGTTCTTGTCATTGATGAGAGCAAGCAGGGGCTTTCCCTTTCCGACGAGCGCATAGAGAGAGCTATCCGGCAGACCGGGGCGCGGCTGATTATCCTTGACCCCATACAGGCGTACATGGGCGAAAAGACCGACATGAACAGGGCAAACGAGGTGCGCCCCATGTTCCGCCGCCTTGCCGATGTTGCCGAGCGTACCGGGTGCGCCGTTATCCTTATCGGACACTTGAATAAAGCCGCCGGAGGACAGAGCGCATACCGGGGCTTAGGTTCTATTGACTTCCGCGCCGCAGCAAGGAGCGTCCTGCTGATTGGGCGCGTGAAGCGGGAGCCAAATGTGCGCGTTATCGTCCATGACAAATCTTCCCTTGCGCCGGAGGGCAAGCCCGTTGCCTTTTGCCTTGACCCGGAAACGGGCTTTTCGTGGATAGGCGAGTATGACATTACCGCCGACGAGCTGCTATCCGGCGCGGGCGGCAACACGGCCACCAAGACCGAACAGGCGGAACGGCTGATACTTGACCTGCTTGCAGACGGGAAAGAGCTTGCCAGCGAGGAAATTGTAAAGGCCGCAGCCGAAGCCGGAATATCTGAAAGGACGGTGCAGAACGCCAAGCGCAACATGGGCGGTGTTTTGGATGCAAGGCGCGTCGGCGGTCAATGGTACAACTTCATCAAGAAGAAGCAGCCGCCCGAACCCGCAAGCTGAAAACGCAAAGTGCAGACCCTTTGCGCTTTGCACTTTCGCGCTTTCACTTTGATTGTGCGTCAATAACTCAAAATAGCACTTGACAAAACGCTTCATGGGG
>NZ_NFJK01000031.1 GCF_002159845.1 Anaeromassilibacillus sp. An250 | reverse complement strand
GTATCCCTTTTGGCATAATAAAGCACCCCACTTGTTATCCAGTATATCATACTGTCTAACAAATGGGGTGCAGTTCAGAAGGGAGGTTCCGGGCGTATGTTTTTGGTTGGGAAGGGGTCATACGGTTCCTTCCCCGTCCGGTTCGGGCTGGGTGACGTCCACCAGCTCCGCCAACTGTTCGGCGGAGAGCTCCTTCTGGAAGCGGTCGTGGATCGTCAGGTCGTATTCCGCCTGGCCGTTGTCCAGATTGCCCGCATAGAAGGAGACCGAAACCAGGGAGAGGTTGCCGGTGTCCAACCGGTCGGAGATCGCTTTGCAGCGCTGTGCAAACGCCTGGGCGTCCGCGTCCTGCCCCACCAGCCGGACGTCGATGTGGACGTCGTCGTAGGCGCGCAGGTCCTGGTAGGTCTGCGGGAGGTCCCGGCTGCCGCCGTTCAGCGAGACGTGGACCGAGAGGGAAGAAATCTCCTGCGTCCCCTGGAGCTGCTCATAGCATTGGTCGCTGATCTGCTGGGAGATGGATGCCTCCGCCTCATAGCGGCCCTCGCCGTATTCATAGACGACCGAACCCGCGGAGAGCAGCAGGCTGCTGCCGATGACGCACAGGCAGAAGAACCCGCTGAGGAAGTCGTATTTGAGTTTGTCCTTGCGGAACAGGAAATTGCTTGCAAGCACCTCCACGCCAAGGAGGATCAACAGCACCGGCGACCACTTTGCGGCGGTAAAGAGCATCTCCATGTTGTGGAACAGCAGGAAGAGGAGCACCAGCACGCCGCAGGCGATGAGGGCGACCCCCATCGTGAAGCTCCCCACCCGGCGCACGCGCTGGGGTTTTTGCAGCGGCTGGGGGCCGGGGGCCGCGTGCTCTGTGTAGCCGGCAGGTTCCGGGGAGGGGGTCTTTTCGGTCTCCCAGCCGGCGGCGGTATCCCCAGCGGAAGGCTGCGGGATGCCGGAAGAAATGTCCATCCAAGTCTCATTTTGTATCATGGTCGTCGCCTCCATATTCCACATAGTCCTGATCGTCCTGCTCGTGGACCGTATACTTCTTTTTGCCGCCGGTCACCAGGTAGATGCCCAGCAGGATGATGGCGGTTGCCACGAGGATCGTCGGCAGGCTGTTGATGAGATGGTACAGCCAGGGCATGATCTCCGAAAGCTGGTACAGATAGGGGCCGACGATGTTCTGGAACAGGATCCACGCGCCAAAGAAGATGCAGATGATGCCGACCAGCAGGTGGCGCCGCTTCAAGACCACCTTCCAGTCCTTGTTCAGAAGGCCGTCCATGTCAAACAGGAAGTGATCCTCCCGCGCCATGCGCTCTTCATAGGGGACGTTGCGCAGGTTCATGGCGTCGAAGAAGGAATAGAACCAGATGACCGGCAGCAGGATCAGCAGGAACGAGAGGTTCAAAAAGCCGGACAGGGCGATGGTCAAACAGAAGAGCAGCATCAGGGAGGCGCCCTTTTTCATCAATCCCAGGTACATGTGGCCCGCACCCGGGAACAACGAGAACACAAAGGTCCAAAAACTACTTTTTTTCATTGCCGGAATCTCCTTTCAAGGTGAAGCTTTGGAAAAATTGTTGGATGCCGTCCGTCATCCGGTCTCCGATCTCCCTGGTTTTATCGGAAAATTGCTGCGAAAAGGAGGTCAGGTTTTGGAAGGGGTCCGGCGTATGGGAACTGGTTGGCACGGTGAACACGCCGCCCAGCCATAAGAGCATGGTGAGGCAGGCCGCGACGCCCGCTGCCACGTAGCGGTTGAAGAACAGCTGCACGGCGCGCTGCCGGATGCTGCGCATCACGGAGGGCCGCAGCGTTTCCGGGGCGGGAAGCAGCTCGTCCTCGCAGAGGCGCGCGGTGTAGCGCTCGGTGCAGTGGTCGCAGAAGGCCAGGTGCTCCGCGATTTCCAGCCGGGCGAGCTCATCCGGCTCCCCATGCAGCAGGTCGTCAAACGCGCGGCCGGTCAGATGGCCGTCTTGGTCGAAATAGGGTTTCATCGGTCAAGCTCCTTTCCCAGCTGCTCGCGCAGAATTTGTTTCGCGCGGTAGAGCTGTGTCTGTACGGTTTTTTTCGGCCGGTTGAGCCGCTTTGCGATGTCCTCAACCGGTTTTTCCTCCAAAAAGTAGAGGATGGAAACCTTGTGGTAGGGCTCCGGCAGCGCCCGGATGCGTTCCTGGATGCGGGCTTCGCCCTCCTCCGCGAGGAACGCTTCTTCGGGGCTGCCTTGGGCCGGCAAAGCGTCCAGAGCCTCTTCGCCCGGGGCGCTGACGCGCCGCGCATAGGCGCTTTTTAAATGATCCTTTGCCTTGTTCGCCGCAATGCGGCAGATCCAAGGTTTGTAGTGTTCGGGCGGGCAGCGGTCAATGCTGCGGTAGGCGGCGAGGAACGTCTCTTGCGCGAGGTTCTGCGCCTCCTGATAGTCCCGCACCATCTGGAAACAGACGGTAAACACGAGCTTCTCGTATTGCCCGACAAATTCGGAAAACGATTCATTTGTCATAACTGCCCGTGTCCACCCCCTCCATCCGCATGTGCTTCACGGCCGTTCACTTGATAAAACGAGGTTCCCATCGGGATGACTTCAAACGATTAAAAAAATTTTTTATTTGGCGGCAGGCGCCCTGCGGTATAGGTCCGGCCGTCTATTTTTCATCGGTATGGGCCTCGAAAGGGAAAGAAATCCGATTTTATAAGGGAATTGATCGAAATAGATACAATTTATTTGTAAATAAGAGATATAGAAACCAAACGCATAGCGTGATAAAATGTTAATAGAAATTTATAGATCGTTTTGTTGAAATATGAATATTATTGGCGTGGATATGGAAATGGAGGAAACCCTCCACCCATTTTGCAGAGGGAGCTTCCACAGGCCCTATGCGTGGGCCGCCAAGTGGGTCCAGAAGACGTATATAGCATGGCAACACAGGCATTTGAGGAGACTGGGGGTTGGATTATGGAGAAAGGGAAGAAGCTTTTTTCCATCCTGTTCCGTGTATTGAGTACCTTGTTTGTAGCCGGGGCAAGCTATGTTGCGCTGGCAGGGACGTTCGGAATCGGGAAGGGCTGGCGGTGTGTGCTGCTCCTGTTGGCCTGGGCCTTGCTCAACGAAGATGCGATTCGCCTCCTTTGGAATCACTGGAGAAAGGGGACGGCATTGGATTGGCAGACGCCCACGATGGTGTCTCTACTCATTGCTGCGTTCGCATATGTGGTGTGCTGCGTGGCAATCGGTATATCTGGATAAAAACGACTCCCAAAAGGCAGATACGTAAAAAAGGAACTTCTTTTCCAAGGGGAGAGAAGTTCCTTTTTGCTTGCTTATTCCGCGGGGCTGATCGCGTCGATCGCCCGAAGCTCTTCCTCGGTAAAGGAGGTGTGGCCGACGATCTCCAGGTTTTCCAGAATCTGTTCCGGCTTGGAAGCGCCGATCAGCACGCTGGTCACTTCGCCATCGCGCAGCACCCAGCTCAGGGCCATCTGCGCCAGGGTCTGGCCGCGGTTTTTGGCCAGCTCGTTCAATGCGGTGATCTGCGCGAGCTTTTCCGGCGTGAGCTGGTCCGCGTGCAGGAAGCGCCCGTCCGTCTTGATGCGGCTGTCCTCCGGGATGCCTTTCAGGTATTTGTCCGTCAAAAGCCCCTGCGCCAGCGGGCTGAACGCGATGATGCCGCAGCCGTTCTGCGCGGTAAAGGACTTTACGCCGTCCGTCTCGATGTGGCGGTCAAAGATCGAATAGCGGGTTTGGTGGATGATGAACGGGCATTTGAGCTCCTTGAGGATCTCCATCGCCTGCCGGGTGTGTTCCAGGTCGTAGCGGGAAATCCCGGCGTACAGCGCCTTCCCGCTCTTGACCGCCGTATCCAGCGCCATCATGCTTTCCTCCAAGGGGGTGTTGGGGTCCATGCGGTGGTGATAGAAGATATCCACATAGTCCACCCCCATGCGTTTGAGGCTCTGGTCCAGGCTGGCGAGCAGGTATTTCCGGCTGCCCCAGTCCCCGTAAGGGCCGTCCCACATGGTGTAGCCCGCCTTGGTGCTGATGACCAGCTCATCGCGGTAGGCGTGCAGTTCTTCCCGCAGGATGCGGCCGAAGTTGCGCTCGGCGCTGCCCGGCTCCGGGCCGTAGTTGTTGGCGAGGTCAAAATGGGTGATGCCGTGGTCAAACGCCGTGAAACACATGGCCTTCATGTTCTCGTAGTTGCCGTTGGAACCGAAATTATGCCAGAGGCCCAGGGAGAGCGCGGGCAATTTCAGCCCGCTGTTGCCGCTGCGGTGGTAGGTCATCGTGGCATACCGGGTATTACTAGCGGTATAAGACATGCAAAATCCTCCTATTTATTTTATTAAGTGAGCCACTTGCTTTTTCAAGAAGCAAAACTTTCAACAACGGATTGTTGAAACAGTGGAAAACATTACGAAACGTAATGAACTGCGCGCATAGAACGGCGGGATTATTCGTCCAGCGGGTGGAACGCCAGGCCGGTGAGCAGCTTGGGATAGAACCAGGTGGACTTCTGCGGCATGGTCTCCCCGGCGTCCGCAACCTCGCGGATCTCTTTGACGCGGGCCGGATTGACAAAAAGGACGCATTGGCTTTCCCCGGAACGCGCCGATGCCAGGGCCTCGGAAAAATGGCGCGTATAGGTGAGGTTTTCCTGCTTGGCGAGGCTTTCCGCGCCGATGCCCAGCATCCCCTCCAGGATGACCTTGTGCAAAAGGGAGACGTTCAGGTTCCGCGTGGCCGGGCTCTGCTCCGGGCAGAGCCGGTCCATCAGCGCTTCGTCCTTTAAAAGCAGCAGATGCCAGGTTTTGCCGCCGGAATAGTAGGCAAACGCCTTTTTCGCCTGCCGGTGGAGCGCATCCATGTTGGTCTCGATGTATTCCGGAGGGGTGTCCATCTCATACACCTGGAAATAGGCCTCGCACTGCTTGAGCAGGGCCGCTTCGTCAAAGTGCTCCAACCCATGCACCAGCCGGTGGATCGGCAGCACGGCCAGCCCCGCGCTGTGGAGGTCCGCCAGGCCGGTCAGGATGAATTCCCCGCCGGGCAGCCCCTGTTCGCGGCGCCAGTTGCGGAAATGCAGCGCCGTCTCGTAGCGGTGATGCCCATCCGCTATGTAGATGCGCCGGTCCCGGAAATCCTCGCACAGTGCGCCGAGGACCACCCGGTCGTTGACCACCCAAAGCCGGTGCGTGACCCCATCCAGGGTGCAGGTGTAGCGCGGCGTATCCATGGAAAGGCGCTCGATGCGCTCGCGCGTTTCGCGCTTTGGGTCCTCGTACAAGCCGTATACGGGGCTGATGTTGCAGCCCGTGGCCTGCATCAGCTGGAAGCGGTCGCGCTTTGCCGCGTCGAGCGTATTCTCATGGGGCAGGACGGCGTTTTCCGAAAAATCGGAGAGCCTCATGCGGCACAAAAGGAGCTTGTTGCGCAGGGTTTCCCCGCGGACGGAAAACTCCTGCTCATAAATGAACATGGCCGGGGCGGGATCCCGCTTGAGGATCCCCTGCTCGGTCCAGGCGTTCAGCAGGTCCGCCGCTTGCGGATAGGAATCCGGGACTTCCAGGTGCATACTGTTGTACGGGCTGCGCGCCAGATAGGTTTCCCGGTCGCCCGGGGCAAGCACATCATAGGGAGGGCAGACGAGGTTTTCCAGGCTGCCGGCTTTTGCCGTATAGCGCAGGGCGCGCAGGGGTGCGATTTCTGCCATGGAGACCACCTTTCCGGCTTCGGAAAGAAGCCATTTGATTTCAATAAACAAATTTTGCCCGGAATGCGGAAAAAGTCCCCGCCGGACGGTGACAGAATTTGGCTTGCGGCCGTTCGCATACAAGGGCGTTTCTTTTCTAATTATAGGAAGGAGCGGTTTGTTTGTCAAAACGATCGCGAAAAATGCCGGGATGCGGCTTTGCATCCCCCGGCAGCAGCTGGATAGACGTCCATCCGGGGCCTGTACAAGCCATTTAAAACGAAAAGTACGCGATGGATAGAAAAACAACCTGTTGTATCCATCTCTGATACCACAGGTTGTTTTACCATATAAAAATACGGATTGTATTGTTTGCTTTTGACGGCGGGTACAACCCATGGCGGCAATTTTGGCATCCCTTCCCCATAGGTGCATGGAAAACGGGAATGTAAAATCAGACTCCACAGAGAAACGCCCGCATACCCGTTAAAAGCAAATTGCGGAAGACGCCCGTCTAGCTCACGTGGGGGACGGGATGGTCATCGCGGCGGAACAGCAGGCTGACGCACCAAAGGGCGCACAGAGCGATCACCACATAGATGATTCGGCTGATAATGCCGGCCTGTCCACCACCGATCCAGGCCACGAGGTCAAATTGGAGAAGGCCAACCAGGCCCCAGTTGATGCCGCCGATAATCAGCAGCGTCAATGCGATTTTATCCAACATATGCTTTCTCTCCTTTGGCCCGTCGGGGCCTTTAACTTTTGCGGATAAATCCGCTTGTCCCCATTTTTCCCGTTTCGAAGGGAAATATACAGCGCGCGTATCCGTTAGACGGCAAAATATCCCTTCTTTAGCCAATTTTTAACAAAATAAAACCCGCTCTTAATATTGGGAGCTTATACTCTTGCCGTAAAAAACAAACTGGTTCAAAGAAAGAAGGAAAATCATTATGAAAAAAGCAATGGCGTTTTGCCTCGCAGCGCTGATGGCGGCCGGAATGACGACCTCCGCGTTTGCAGCGGCAAAGGACGTGAACCCCGGCAGTGTAACGTTTGATCAGGATTCCTTTAGCAATGGCAAAGCCAGCGTAGAACTGGAATATGACGCTGTGGCGGAGCCGACCTATACCATCACCATCCCGATGGGCGTACAGCTCGTCAAGGGCGGCACAACCTCCACGTTCAAGGCGGAAGGCATCTCGAATTTGAACGGCGGCAAGATTGTGCTCTCGATTACCAGCACCCGCAAGTCCGGTATGCCGGATGACTGCCCGGATTTCGCGCTCTATCGCGGCCACAACTATGTGCCGTATGAGGTGCAGGGCTTCTATAAGGACGGTACATCCCACTTTGTCAGCGAACTCAATAAAGAAGTGATGTCCTTTGATGAGGACGGCGAGTACCGCTACAGAGTCATTCCGTCCAAGATCATCCCGGTGACCGGCACCTATTGGGGCAACATCACCTTCCAGTTCGATATCGTCGGCGCAGAAGAGCCGGAGCCCGATCCAAATCCGGAAGAGGAATATGCATCCGTCAAGGTGAACTTCCAGCTGCGCGGCACGGATACGATTGTCGGTTCGATGGATTACCAGATGCCAAAGCCGGGCGACGGGAGGTATATGCTCTATGCAAAGAATTCCCAGGTGGAGATCCCGGAGGGCTATTCCTATCCCGATGACCAGGACCCGTGGAGAACCATCGTGGTGAAGGACGGCGTGCCGAATCCAGCGGAAGTTACCTTTGAGGTAGTCGCCGAATAATCTTGTTTGCAACTCTATCTACGATAAACAACCATTTCCCAAAACATCGAAAAGGCAGCTGTGCAACCGCGCAGCTGCCTTTTCGCCGTCTTCGGGGGGGGGGTGGGGCGCGGCCCTGCGGGGATTTCCCTGCGCGGAGCGGGCAGGGATCTGTTTGGAAAACGCTTTCCTCAATGCATCCCCCGGAAAAGAAAAGGCTTGCCGTTTTGAAAAGTCCGGCGGAGGATGAATAAAAACTCAATCTATATGGATTTTTGTTGCAGAAATATGGATATTTGTTTTAATTTCTTGTAAGCATAAAAAGAAAGCTACGCAAATGATAGTATAAAAATAATGGCACAAAGATTTATTTTTTAGGTATTTCACCGTAAATATCTGTTCCATAGAGATTTTCTGGCGTTGTGAAAATGGTCCAGCAGCCATTTTTACATAAAGTACACAGGAACGAATCCTGTATAAGAAGGAGAGAAAAACGTGAAGAGAGTAAAAGCACTGGTAAGTCTTCTGCTCTGCGCAGCGCTGATGGCGCCGGCGACAACCTCCGCTTTTGCAGCGGCGGACTACACTGTGCAGCCCCAAAGCGCCGCCCACCTGACGGCTTTGTCCTCTGCGGCCTCAGGCGTCCTGCAGAAGGTCCTTTCCGTACCGGCCACCGAGCAAACACAGGCGGCGGGCGAAACAGCGGAAAGCGCCAGAGACAAAGAGGAAACCCTGAAGGCACAGGAGGAAGCCGCCGCAGGGAAGCTGCCCCCGCAGATGGGATGGTCGACCTGGAACTTCTTCCGCGAGAAAATCAACGAAGAAAAGGCGATGGATGCGGCCAAAGCCTTGGTAAACACCAATCTAAACGATCACGGATACGTGTATTTCAATTTGGACGACTGCTGGCAGTCCAATATGCGCGACGAAAACGGCCGGATGCAGTTTGACCTCACGGGCTTCCCGAGCGGCCCGGATTTCATCAAGCAGGTTAACGCGCTCGACCCGGAGAACCCGCTCAAGGTAGGCGTATACAGCTCCTGCGGCGACCTCACCTGCGAGGATATGCCCGGTGCGGCGGGGAATGAAGAACTGGACGCCCAGACCTTTGCGGAGTGGGGCGTCGAATACCTGAAGTATGACTATTGCCATGTGGTCGATATGGGGTCCGATATCGGCTACACCAGCTATACAAAGGCGCCGGATGTGGACTACATCACGGTCGCAAAGGCGGGCACGCCGGAGGGCGAACAGCTCCAGGCGGAGGACGCCATTCTGGAGGGGAACGCCGCTGTGGTCAGCGGGGGCGGCTGCTACGGCACCGGCTACGTGACCGGCCTGAGCGCAAACGGCGGTTCCATCACCTTCCACAAGACGGTGGACGAGCCGGGTCAGTACGTCCTGACCATCGGCTTTAAGAAGACCGCCTCCACCACGTCCAAATATGCGCAGATCGAGGTCAATGGGGAGCGCACCTATGAGACGACGATCGCGCGCACCAGCGGCTGGAGCAACACCGGCCGCCAGCAGGTCTATATTGACCTGGACGCGGGCGAAAACACCATCAAGATCTTCAACCCCATCGACGGCCAGAAGGCGGACTCTATCCGCCGGTATTCCAAGATGGGCAACGCCTTGAAAGAGGCGACGGCAAGCGTTGCCGAGCAGACCGGCGCGGAAGAGAAGCCGATTTTCTTCTCCGTCTGTGAGCACGGCAGAACCAGCCCCTGGACCTGGGCGGGCGAATTTGCCAACTCCTGGCGTACTTCCGGCGACATTTCCGCAAGCTGGAATTCCGTCATGAACAACTATGAGATCGCGGTCAACCTCTGGTCTTACCAGAAGCCGGGCACCTACAACGACCCCGACATGCTCGAGGTCGGCAACGGCAACCTGACGGAGACAGAGAACCAGGCGCACTTCTCCCTGTGGGCGATGATGAATTCCCCGCTGATCCTGGGCTGCGACATCCGCGACTTCGTCTCGGAGACGAGCCCGGACGGTGTGGACCATGAAGTGCACAACGGCGCATACGACATCGTCACAAACGACGCGGTCATCGCGCTGAACCAGGACCCGCTGCTCCTGCAGGCGAGCCGCATTTCCACAGCGGACGGCATCGACATCCTGGTGAAGCCGCTGGAGAACGGCGAAGCAGCGGTCTGCTTCTTCAACAAGAGCGCGGCGGACGGCGCGACGGCGAGCGTCGACCTGTCCACCCTGGCGGACGAGGACGACCGCATCACGCTCCCGTCCAGCTCCATCTACATGGTGACCGACCTGTGGGGCGACGGGACCGAGGAAGTCAGCAGTGAAACCCTGTCCTCCGGCGCAATCCCGGCCCACGGCGTGAAGCTCTATCGCGTCAAGGCGGCGGAGCCGGGCAGCATCGATAAGATGGCGTCGGTCCAGATCAGCTCGGATTCCAGCATTTACAATGCGGGCGAGACCGCAGCGTTCGACGTGAAAGTCGAGAACGTCGGCAGCGAGACCATGAAGAACATCTCCATTGCGCTTGACGCGCCGGAGAGCTTCACCGTCACCGGCGGCGAGACCATCGACGAGCTGGCCTTGGGCGAGACGAAGACCGTCACCTTCCAGGTCACCATGCCGGAGGATGCGTCCTGCTCGATCGACAAGCCGGCGGACGACTATATCCTGTCTGCAACGGCCACCTACCGCTACGACGGCGACAGCGAGGATACGGCAACGCTGGACACCGAGACGGTCCGGGTTTCCAAAGCGCCTGAAAACACCGTCACGAAGCTGGGCGACTATCCGTGGCTGAGCGCGACGGTCGGCTGGGGCGACGAGCCGGGCCGCAATGTGTCCATCGACGGCAACCCCCTGCGCTTGGGCGGGGAGACCTACGCCTCCGGCATCGGCGTCCATGCGGCCTCCGAGATCCAGATCTATCTGGGCGGCGGCGACTACCAGTTCCATTCCTTCATCGGCGTGGACCAGGAGATGCAGGTTGCCACCTCGAGCATCCAGTTTGAGGTTTTGGCCGACGGAGAGCGCGTCTATCAGTCCGAAGTGCTGAACGCGAACGACCGCGAAGAGGTCAATGTGGTCCTTAACGATTGCCGTGTGCTGACCCTGCGCGTGACCGATGCGGGCGACGGCATCGGTTCCGACCACGGCGACTGGGCGGACGCAACGGTCACCAAACTGGAAGACGTAAAGACATACAACATCGAAATCGCAGACACCGAAAACGGCACGATTACCACCGACCCCGAGGGTTCCGTCCTGGACGGCCTGCCGGTGGAGATCACGTTCACCCCGGCGGAAGGTTATGTGACGCACATGGCTGTTGTCAATGGGGAGATCGTGCTCCCGGTTGACAACCAGTACACCCTGACCAATATCACCGAAGATGTGACGATTTCCGCAGAATTCGTCGCAGAAGGCGGGACCGGCACCCAGGTTGCGGTCGTTTCCGCGGCCAACCCGGCTGCACAGGAAGTGGATTACGGCACGGCATTCGATGCATTGGACCTGCCGGATACCATTGCACTGCGCCTGGAGGACGGCCTGCGCGCCACGGTCCCGGTGGTTTGGGACAGCGAGAGCTACGACCCGTATACCTCGGGCGAGCAGACTGTCTCCGGCGAACTCACCTTGCCGGCATGTATTGTCAACACCAATGACGTGAAGGCCGCCGCCGTTGTCACGGTAGGCGAGGAAACCGTGCGCAACATCGCGCCGGAAGGCACCGCGTATGCGCCGGATACCGCCCTTGGCAACAAGAAGGAGGCCGCGTTTGTCAACGACGGCATCTATGACGACCAGGCGCCCGGCGCAGACGGCAAGGGCGTGTTCGGCATGAAGGTGCTCGACCAGATCCCGGAAGAGGACCGCTATGTCCAGGTGACATGGGATACCCCGAAGGATGTCGAGCGCATGATCCTGTGGAGCTACTTTGCCAAGGACCAGGGCCCGAAGAACTTTGACGTCCTCGTGACCAAAGACGGCAGCTCCTGGGAGACGGTTGCCAATTCCGGCGACATCACTTGGAAGCAGAACCCGGCCGACCGCGAGCAGCAGCAGAAGGAAATTGTCTTTGATTCGGTGCAGGAGGATATTTTGGGCCTGCGCATCTATGTGAACAGTTCGTATGACGCCAATTGGGGTGTCAACGCTGTCATCACCGAGCTTCAGATATTTGGAAAGAATAGCAGTGAAGAAGAAAAGGTTAGCGTAAATTTTACAGAGCCCGTTAACGGTAAGATTTCGGCGGCTACAGACAGTGGCGAAATCGTTGCGGGCCAAACCGTAGCCGTCGGAACAAAAGTCACCTTTACCTTCACCCCGGATGCGGGGTACTATGTGAGCCGCGCGCTGATCAACGGCGAGGAAGTGCCGCTCACAGCCGAAAATACGTACACGATGGAAGTGACCACGGACGTCACCGCAGACGCGGAGTTTGCAGAGGACGTGCCGGTGGAGCACAGCCTGACGGTACAGTACGACGGCAGCAAGGTCAACCTGAGTGTGGACGGAGAAGGCCAGCACATTGCGGACCTGATCGGCCGCTATACGGACGGCGTGCTGTCCGGCACAGAGCTGGATCTGACGTTTGCCCCGGCGGTGGACGGCAGGGAGATCGCCGGCGTGATGGTCAACAACGAGGCGCAGGCCTTTGACGACCCGGCCGAATATGTCTATTCGCTTACGATGCCGAGAGCCGACACCGAACTCAACTTTGCGTTTACGGTTGTCAACAAGATGACCCTGCGGCAGACGATTGCCATTGCCGAAGCGCTTCAGGAAGGCGACGAGTATGCAAACGTGATCCCGAGCGTCAAGGAGCGCTTTGACGCGGCGCTGGAGAAAGCGAACGAAGCCGCAGCGGAGCTCACGGCAACCCAGGCGGAGATCGACGAGGCGTGGAGCGGCCTGATGGATATGATCCATCTCCTGAGCTTTGCGCCGGGCGATAAGACCGAGCTGAACACGCTGCTGGAGATTGCCCGCGCGCTCGAAGAGGCGGACTTTACCCCGGAGAGCTGGGAAAACTACCTGCCGGCCTACGAGGCTGCCGAGGAAGTCGCAGCGGACGAGGAAGCGCTTGCGGGGGACATCGAGAAGGCGTGCGACGATCTGCGTGCCGCGTTTGACCAGCTGGTCCGCGTGACCGATTTCTCGATGTTGCAGATGGTTGTGGACAAGGCGAACAGCCTTGACTTGAACCTCTACATCGACGATGAAGCCATGGCGGCCTTCAAGGACGTGCTGGCAGAGGCGGAAGAACTGCTCGCGAATGCGAATGCAGAGCAGGCCGACGTGGATGCGAAGGCACTGGAGCTGTCCGATGCAATGGCAGCCCTGCGGAAGATCCCGAACAAGGATGAGCTGAACAAGCTGATTGCGGAGATGGAGCAGAAGGATCTGGACGGCTACACCGACCGCAGCGTGGCGGCCTTTAAGGCGGCATTGAGCGTTGCGAAGACGGTTGCCGCGGATGCGGATGCAGACGAGCAGGCGGTCGCAAAGGCATATACCAACCTGGAAGCTGCCGCGAATAACCTGGTCAAGGCGGAAAAGCCGGGCACGGGCAACAGCGGCAAGGGCAGCACGTCTGCCAACATCGGCAACGCATATGGCGCAGCGGGGGTTGTATCCGCAGCGCAGGGCGTGGCCAGCCAGAAGGCGTATGTGGTTTCCGATACGACGGTCAACTTCACGTTGAAGAGAGGCAGCGCATACTGCTTCAAGATGACGGTGGTCAACGGCAACACCCTGACGCCGAGCTTCACGGTCGGCAACGGCGATGTGCTCAAGACGCAGTTCGTGGCGAAGATCGGCAACGACTACTATTACAGAGTCTATGCGACCGGCACGCCGGGCCAGAGCACGGGCGTTTATACCACCCTGCCGGGCAATGTCCCAGTGAAACATTGTGCAGTGACGATTGGCTAAATGCTTTCTTAGGGAACGCCGTAGGCGCGAAAAGACGCCGTGCGTCCAGTGAAGCATTGTGCCGTGACGATTGCGTAAGAGCTTTCGTAGGACTTCCTACGTGGAGCACAAAACAAACCAATTGCGGTTTGCTTCCGTAGGGAACGCCGTAGGCGCGTCCTGACCGGAGGTCCGCGAGAGGCACTGCGTGTCTATTGATCAAACAAGCTTCGTTATTTGGGGAGTAAACAGGGTTTTGAACCCTGCGGCGAATTCGCCGATACAGAACAGCCGGACCCATGCAAGTGGGCGTGGGTCCGGCTGTTCTTTTTTTGATGAAAGGCCATCCAGGACGGGCGCGCCCTGCGAGGCCCCCGCGCACTGGCCCTTTTTCCTGAAATCCCTTGACACGCTGCCGGACATGTGCTATAGTGACAGCGATTTCATACGATGGGAGTTGAAAACGTGCGCACTTTTTCTTGCTGAGTGTTTGAAAGAAACCGGCATTTCCAAGGGGAACGGGACGTTCCTCTGGCTTGGGATGCCCTGCAAGAAAGCGACACGTTCTGCAATCCCCTTTGACCGTCCGGCGCCTTAGCGCCTGCGCAACCTTGGCGCGCGCAAAAGGCCGGACCCCGTAAAACAGAGCGGCAAGACCGCCTCTGTTGATCCGCATAAAAAAGGGCCGCAGGAAAGGTGACTTTCTTGCGGCTTATTTTTATGCGTGGAGGCGATTGCATTGGCTTTGATACAAGTGAAGGATCTCACGTTTGGATACGACGGAAACCCGGATAATGTGTTTGAACATGTCACCTTCCAGATGGACACCAACTGGAAGCTTGGGTTTATCGGGCGGAACGGGCGCGGCAAGACCACCTTTTTGCGCCTGCTTTTGGGGGAGTACCCGTACCGGGGGACGATCTCCTGCCCGGTCCCCGTGGCGTATTTCCCGTTCCCGGTCCCGCATCCGGAGCAGGATACCCAGGCTGTGGTGGAAGCGCTCGCGCCGGACTATGAATTGTGGCGGCTACAGCGGGAATTGTCCCTGCTGCGGGTGGATGCGGAGGTGCTGGACCGCCCGTTTTGTACCTTGAGCAACGGCGAGCAGACCAAGGTGCTGCTGGCGGCCCTGTTCCTCGACGAGGACCGGTTCCTGCTCATCGACGAGCCGACCAACCATCTGGACGAGGAGGCGCGCGACGCCGTGTGCCGGTATTTGAACGGGAAAAAGGGGTTTATCCTGGTCTCCCACGACCGCACCCTGCTCGACGGCTGCGTGGACCATATCCTCGCGCTCAACCGGGCGGACATCGAGGTACAGGCGGGGAATTTCCGCTCCTGGCAGGAGAACCGCAACCGGCAGGACCAGTTTGAGCGGGCGGAGCAGGCCAAGCTGAAAAAAGAGACCGCCCGGCTGGCACAGGCTGCGCGCCGCACCGCGGATTGGAGCGACCGGACTGAAAAGGGCAAATTCGACACCCGCAATTCGGGCATCCGCCCGGACCGCGGCTATGTGGGCCATAAGGCGGCCAAGATGATGAAGCGCTCGAAAACCATCGAGGCGCGGCGGGAAGCGGCGCTGGAAGAGAAGGCAAAGCTCCTGAAAAATCTGGAGGAAGCGGAATCGCTTTGCCTGCACCCCATGGACTACCCCAAGCGCGTGTTGGCCGAGGCGGAAAACCTCTCGGCCTTCTATGGGGATAAGACGGTCTTTTCAGAGGTGCGCTTTTCCATCGAGCAGGGGGACCGCGTAGCGGTCTGCGGAAAAAACGGATGCGGGAAATCCACCTTGCTGAAACTGGTGCTGGGGGAACCGGTGGCGCACAGAGGGGCCCTGCGCATCGGCGGGAATCTCGTGGTGTCCTATGTGCCGCAGGGGACGGCCGGGCTGCACGGGTCCCTGCGCGCGCTGGCACAGCGGGAGGGCTTGGACGAACCCCTGTTCAAGGCCATCCTGCGCAAACTGGATTTTTCGCGGGAACAATTCGACAAAGATCTGGAGACGTACAGCGAAGGGCAGAAGAAAAAGGTGCTGCTGGCGAAAAGCCTTTGCCAGCCCGCGCACCTCTATGTCTGGGATGAGCCGCTCAACTTCATCGACGTGCTTTCGCGGGTGCAGATCGAGGACCTGCTCCTTGCCAGCCGTCCCACCCTGCTGTTTGTGGAACACGACCGCGCGTTCCGGGAGCGGATCGCCACGAAAGAGATCACCCTATAAAAGCGCAGCCCTGTGCGGGGCTTTTCCCGGAAAATAACGCAGCAAAAACCCCCTCTCTTTCCCGCGGTGCAGGATCTCTACAGGGGAGAGAGAGGGGGTTCCTTTCGAAAAGAAAAGCATTTGCATGGAGCATGCAGAACGCTGAAAAGGGCGGCGGAGAAACATCTCTGCTGCCCTTTTTGTATGATTCGATGCGGCCGGCTTACTGAGCCGCCAATTCCAACGGCGCGGAGGATATCTCCTGCGAAACCGCCGCCTCCTGGATCAGCTTGCCGGGGTCGGCCAGGACCGATTGCGCGGCAAAGGCAGCGGCGCCCAACAGGACCGGGCTGCCCGGCAGGCGGTTGACCTCAATGGCCACCTCGCCTGGGGACAAAGTATGGACGCTCTCTTTTACGCGCTCGCGCACGGTTGCGAGCATCCGGTCCGGTGCGATCTCTGCGAGCTCGTCGCCGATCACGATGATGCCCGGGTTGAGCTGGTTGATCAGGTTCGTGATACCGATGGAGAGGAATTCGCACACGCGGTCGTATTCCTCGCAGGCGACCGGGTCGCCCTGTGCCACCGCATGCGCCAGGGCCTCGGTGGAGAGCGCGTCCGCCTGTAGCTTGGAGGCTTCCCCGGCGGCGAGGCGTTCCCGGATGCGGCTGCGCAGTGCCAGCGTGGAGCAATATTTTTCCAGGCAGCCGCGGTTGCCGCACTCGCATGGCAGTCCGTTGTAATCGATGGAATTATGGCCAAATTCCCCGGCCAGCCCGCGCTGCCCGGTCACAAGGCGCCCTTCCGAGATGATGCCGCAGCCCACGCCCTGCCCGGCGAGCACATACAGCATATTCTGCGTGGCGGGCTCCTGCCCGTGGTACCAGAGCTGGGCGAAGGCGCTGGCGTTCGCGTCGTTGACCACCAGGAAGGGGAGGTCGAGGCCCTTGGTCAGGGTCGCCCGGATCGGGTAGTTTTGCCAGCCGGAGAGCTCCGTGACAAAGAACAGGCAATCCCGGTCCTCGTGATATGGGCCGGGCATGGCCATGCACGCCGCGGCGATCTTCGTTTCCGACTGGGCCAGCGTGTCTTCCACCGCCCGGCGGATGCGCGGCAAGGTCGTCTGCACGGGTTCCCCGGGCGCAATCGGGAATTCCTGCACGTGGAACGGTTTCCCCGATAGGCCCGCCAGGCATAGATAAAACGCGCTGCGCGTCATACGGATGCCGATGACATGGCAGTGCTCTTCGTTCAGTGTGATGCCAATGGAGCGGCGGCCTTTGCTGCCGCTCATCAACCCGGTTTCCATCACAAGCCCGCTCGTTATGCATTCGGCGATGATATTGGTGATGGTGGCCTGTTTCAGGCCCGAGAGGTGGGCCAATGTCGCGCGGGAGCAAACCCCCTGTTGCCGGAGGAGGTCGATGATTAATGCGCGGTTGATGGCCTGGCTCTTCTCCTGGTTGATACTTTTTTGATTTGAAGCGTTCATATTGCAGTCTCCAGTGTTGATTGTAGTGGGTTGCCCGATCCGCCGGTTTTGGCGCGGATAGGGCTTTTCCTTTACACTATACACGATTTTTCACAAAGCATAATGTTATATAGGAAATATTTTCACTTTCAAAAAATATATTTACTGATTAAACTACAAGTAAATTTACAAAAGAACAATAGAAATAATACACGATATAAAAAATCCTAATACAAAACGTGTATATATTGGTTATATGACAAGGGATTATCCCGAACAATGGATTTGGATGTGTTATAATATTTGTTTGGGGGAAAGGCCCTCCCATATGTGGGCTGCCACCGGGCAAATGGATCGGAAGAAGATGCTAAAATAGGGCCAGCAAAAAATCATCTGTACGATTAATATGATACATCCAAATATTAAATTCATAAATAGCGCTTAAAATTCTTTACAAAGCAATTGCTAAATTAGATATTATGCTATTATAGGTTGAGCGATTCATTGCTGGAAAGGAGGATTGTTGCGTTGTTATGATTTCTTTGGGCAGGAAAGGAGGGCACACGCTGGATAATAAGGTACACGCCGCGTGTACATAGATCAAATAGGAGGAGAAGTATGAAAAAAAGACTGTTAGCATTGTTGTTGGCACTGTCGCTGGCGGCGCCGGGCTTTGGAACCACCCCGGCTGCGTTTGCTGCGCAGCGCGGCGCGGAGCTCCCGCCGGACGCCAAAAGCACAACAGCGCCGGACAAAGACCTCCAGCTCAATTTCTGGATGGACGAAGGCGTCCCCTATTATAATGTAGTGCTCAATGGGACCACCCTGCTGGAGGATGGGACCCTGGGCCTGAATACCACGGCCGGTTCATTCCAGAATGACCTGACCCTGGTTTCGGAGGAGACTGGCAGCGGGGACGAGACCTGGACCCCTCTCGTAGGCGATAAGTCGTTGATCGAGGACCGCTTCAACGAGACGGCGGTCACCCTTTCCAACGCAGAGGGCAAGACGGTCACCATTGAAATGCGCGCCTACAATACGGGCGTGGCATTCCGCTATGTCCTTCCCGAGATGGAAACGGACTACCAGATCACGGACGAATACACGCAGTTTGCCTTCCCGGAGGGCGCGGTCGCCCAGATCCATGAGGGAACCAACCAGACCGTCCCGCAGACCATCCCGGTGGAATCGTTTGAAGGCAGGCATTATTGCCGCCCGATGACCGTGGAGTATGCGGACGGGGAAGTGGTCTCCATCTGCGAGGCCAATTTGGACGATTACGCCGTCATGTATATGACGAAGTGTGCGGACCGCACACTCCAGGCGAAATACGACGGGGACGTGGTCAACGTCTCCGCCAATACGGAGAAGTGCAGCCCGTGGCGCACCTTTGTGGTGGCCGAAGAGCTGGCCCGCCTGCCGGAAAACGAGGACATCATCCTGAACCTCAACGAGCCGGCGGACGAGGATATGTACAAATTCTCCGAGTGGGTCAAGCCGGGCCGCAACCTGATGCTCGGCGCTGGCAGCGAGACCACGGAGACCCTGAAAGACTGGATCGACACCGCGAAAGCGGAGAACTTTGAGTATGTCCTGCTGGACTACGGCTGGTATGGGCCGGAGCTGGACGACCGGTGCGACCCGCGCCTGGACCCGTCCAAATTGGAGCCGGAGCCGGGCGATTCCGAGGAACTGCTCGAAGTCAAACGCATCATGAAGGACTTTATCCCCGAGGATGGCGTGTTTGATGCGGGCGAGGGCTTCCCGCCATACGGCCTGCTCACGGGCGAACCCGTTCCCGGCTGGCCGGAGGGCGGCCTGTTCAAGCCCCATCTGGACATCCCCGCCATCTGTGAATACGCCAATTCCCAGGGCGTCGGCATGATCCTGTACGTCAACAACCGCCATATGTTTGACAAATACGGGCGGTATACGGTGGATGAGCTATTTGCACGCTTCGAAGAATGGGGCGCCGCAGGCGTAAAGCCCGGCTTTATGCAGGAGGGCGACCAGGAGTATGAAAAGCGCAACCAAGAGATGGTCGAGGCAGCCGCCCGCCATCATCTGGTGCTGACCATCCACGACGAATACGTCCCCACGGGATTGGAGCGCACCTACCCGAACCTTTTGACCACGGAAGGTATTTTGGGCGACGAGGGCATCCAGGGCGATCAGATCGCGCAGGACATCTCCACCCTGTTCACCCGCGCCATCCAGGGGCCGGCCGACCACACCTTCTGCTATCCGGGCAAGGCCACCAAGGGGTACGCGCTGGCGTCCTCCCTGTTGTTCCGCACCGGCATGCACTCCCTGTATTGGTACGGCAACCCGACCAACATCCCGCAGATCCCGGAGCAGGAGCGGCAGTTCTGGAAGGACCTGCCCAGCAATTGGGATGAGCTGCGCGTGCTGGAAGCTTCTATGTCCGAATATGCGACCTATGCGCGGAAAGCGCGCGGCGAGGACGTATGGTTTGCGGGAAGCATCTCCGCGATCGACCGCGAGCTGCAGATGCCGCTCGATTTCCTGACCCCTGGCCAGCAGTATGTGGCGGAGGTCTATGAGGATGAGATCGGCCTGAGCGGGACTTCTTCCGATAAAAACAGCAGCCCGCTGATCTGCATCAGCTACCTCGTGGATTCTACGGACACGATGTATTATCCCATGGCGTATGGAACGGGCTATGCAGTCCGCTTCCGTCCGGCGACGGCGGAAGATGCGGGCCTGCCGGTCTACAATATGAATGCAGAGCGCTTGCAGAACCATCTGGCCGGATTGGATTCTTTAAAGGAATCGGATTATACCGTTGCAACGTGGCAGCGGCTGGAAGAGGCCATTGCCGCGGCAAATGCGCTGCTGGAATCCGGCAATGCGATCACGGATGAGCAGGCGCAGGAAGCGATAGCTGCATTGGATGCGGCCAAAGAGGGCCTGCGCTCGGTGAACGTGCTGTTGGAGCAGGTCAACAAGGCCAAGTGCCTGCCCGAAGCGCACTATACGCCGGAGAGCTGGGCGCCGCTTGCAGAGGCGATGGAAGAGGCCAATGCGCTGCTCGCCAGCGTAGAGGACGTTTCCCAGAGCCAGCTGGACGAAGCGGCTGTCAAACTGGAGAACGCTCTGAACGGTTTGGTCAAGAAGGCCCTGGAGCTGGATACCACCGTGTACCTCAGCGATCTGGACTTTGAACCGGAATCCTATAGTGCTTATACGGCCATCCAGAAAGACCGTTCGCATGAGAATCCCAAATTGGAGCTGATCGTCAACGGCGAGCGGACCACCTTTGAAAAGGGCCTTGGCGCCCATGCCACGTCTGAGATTTATTACAACATCGAAGGCAAAGGCTATGAGATCTTCGAAGCCTATGTGGGCGTCGATGCACTCAAAGACAATATGGGCGATATCATCTTCCGCGTATATTCTGACGACGTGCTGATCTATGAGAGCCAGCCGTCCGGCAACGGCGCGACGGAAGCGCAGAAGATCTCTATCCCGGTTGCAAACACAAAGATTCTCCGCCTGGAAGCGGATACCAACGGGCCGGATACGGGCGACCATGCGGACTGGGCGGACGCCAAGTTCCTCACGATGAAGGAGATCGACCCGTCCAGCACGATCACCGGGATTTCGATCGACGGGGAACCGGTGCAGGAATTCGATCCGGGACAGTATGACTATTATTATCCCATCGAAGAAGGCGACGCGGTGCCGGAAGTGACCGTGGAAAAGAGCAATGACGCGGTCACCTATGAGATTTCCCCGGCAAAGAAGGTCCCGGGCGTGACCGAAATCACGGTCCACCGTCCGGACGGCGGCACGTTTGTCTACCGCATTTCGTTCTGCACAACAAAGGCTGTCTATTTGAGCGACCTGGAATGGGATTCCTTGGATAACCAGGGGACCTATGGACATGCGGTCAAGGACAGCGGCGTCGAAGGTTTGGACATGGTGGTCACCGGCCCCGACGGAGAGGCGCTCGACCTGCCGTTGGTCGATGGCAAGCGCAAGGGCATCGGCATGCATTCCTATTGCTCGGTGACCTACGACATCGCCGGCAAGGGCTATAGCCGCTTCGAAAGCTGGGTAGGCGCAAACCACCTCAAGGAATACGCCAACTCCATGATCTTTAAGGTCTATTTCGACAACGAGACGGAGCCCCGCTATACCAGCCCGGAGATGTCCTATCTGGTCCCGGCTGAATTTGTCAGCCTCGACCTGACCGGTGTGCGGACCATCCGCCTGGAACTGGACAGCAACGGTTCCATCAACGGCGACCACGGCAACTGGGCGGACGCGAAGTTCCTGAGCTATGAAGAGATTCCGGAGGAGACCGGCGTCGCGCTTGGCCTGGAAGCACCGGAGACGGTTGCAGCGGGCAGCGAGTTTGAAGTGAAGGGCACGATCGGTGGCCTGGATGCGCTGGAAAGCCCGGTGGCGTCCCTGCAGATGGTTATGAAGTATCCGGAAGGCCTGACCTGCACAGAGGTTGTCCCGAACGAAGTGCTGGGAGATACGTTTGAATACAGCATCCATGACGGCGAACTTCAGGTGAATTTCCTGTACCTGGCGAATGACATCGGCGAGGGCCTGCCGGCGGACCTGGACAGCCTGTTCACGGCGAAGTTTACCGCGTCCCCGGATATGGCGGAAGG
>NZ_NFJK01000030.1 GCF_002159845.1 Anaeromassilibacillus sp. An250 | reverse complement strand
GTACAGGTGGGGACTACCCCGGCGGCGTGGAACGCCGGGGTATTTTCCCTCATCCGCCAGCTTTCCGAAACGGTGATCTTGCCGATTGCCGGGCTGGTGCTGACCTTTGTTGCCACCTATGACCTCATTCAGATGCTTTTGGAAAAAAACAATATGCACGAGTTTGACGTGGCGAATATCTACAAATGGATATTCAAAACCGCTTGTGCCATCTTCATTCTCTCAAATACCTTTAACATTGTGATGGCCGTCTTTGACGTGTCGCAGACGGTGATCGCCCAGGCGGGCGGTCTGATCCAGGGCTCCACGGACATCACGCCGGATATGATGGCGGAGCTGGAAACCACCCTGGAGGGGATGGATTTAGGGCCGCTTTTAGGCCTGTGGCTCCAGTCCTCTATCATTGGCGTTACCATGTGGGCGCTGGGCATCGTCATTTTTGTGTTGGTGTATGGCAGAATGTTGGAAATCTATTTGCTCACCAGTTTGGCCCCCATCCCTATGGCAACGATCTCCCATCGGGAGGTGGGACAGATCGGGCAGAACTATCTGCGCTCCCTGTTTGCCGTAGGCTTCCAGGGGATGCTTATTCTGGTGTGTGTTGCGATTTATGCGGTGCTGATCCAGGGAATTGCCACGGGAGGAGATCCCATTGGGGCGATTTGGGGCACCGTGGGCTATACGGTTTTGCTCTGCTTCATGCTGTTCAAAACTGGGACGATTGCGCGAAGTATCTTTAGCGCACATTGAGAAAGGGGTGTTATATGCCGAGAAGATATGGGCCCGACGGGTCGCGCCTGTGGAACGGGAAAGCGCCGGAGGACTTCAACCAGGCCGATGTTTACCGCTTTATGGCGGAAACAGAGTCCGTTTTGCAAAAGCGGGAATTGCTGGGCGGCAGGGATGACGCGAAGAAGATTGCCCAGCAGTTAGCCGAAGGGCGGGCGCAGGCCGCCCGTGAAAACGCCGCCCGGCCCGCCCCGGCAAAGGGCAAGGAGGCCAGGGATGACCGATAAGGGCACCTCTGGACAAAGTGTCCAGAAGTCCCCGGAGCTCCCGGAGGGCCTGTTCCTTATGGATGGCATTGAGGGCCTGCGCTCCCTGCCCCGTCATTCTGTGGATATGCTCTTGACCGATCCGCCTTACGGCACCACCCGGAACTTTTGGGATGTGCCCCTGCCACTCCCGGAGCTGTGGGAGGCGGTCAAGTGGGCAGTCAAGCCGGACGGCGCTGTACTGTTCTTTGCACAATGCCCCTATGACAAGGTGCTGGGGGCATCCAACCTGTCCATGCTCCGCTATGAGTGGGTATGGTACAAAAGCCGCTGCACAGGGTTTCTCAACGCCCGCCGCGCTCCGCTGAAAAAGACGGAGAATATTCTGGTGTTCTATCAAAAGCTCCCGCTTTACAATCCGCAGTTTGAGCAGGGCAAGCCCTACAAGAAAATTGCGGGCAATAACGGGAACAGCACCAACTACGGAAAATTTACCCGTTCCGGCAGCGGATCGGAGGACGGCCTGCGCTTTCCCGGAAACGTGCTGACCTTTCCAGCCGTCCAGCGCACCGTCCACCCCACGCAGAAGCCGGTGGCCCTGTGCGAGTATTTCATCAAAACCTACACCCGGCCCGGCGAGGTGGTTGCGGACATCTGCGCGGGCTCTGCCACAACAGCGGTTGCTGCCCTCAATACGGGCCGCCGCTTCATCTGTTTTGAAACCGTCCCCGCCTACTACGCCGCCGCCACAGAGCGCATCCGTCTGGCGCGGTCAGCATTGGAGGCCGGGGAGAAAGGAGTGTAACTATCGGACAGTATTCTGTGATCTATGCCGATCCCCCCTGGCGCTACACGCAAAAGGGCTTACAGGGTGCGGCGGAGAAACATTACCCCACAATGGGGATTGACGAGATATGCGCGCTCCCGGTGGCTGATCTGGCGGCCCCGGACAGCGTGCTTTTTTTGTGGGCTACGTTCCCGCAGCTCCCGGAGGCCCTGCGGCTGATCAAGGCATGGGGCTTTCAATATAAGTCTGTGGCTTTCGTCTGGCTGAAGAAAAACCGAAAGTCCGAGAGCTGGTTTTATGGCCTGGGCTTTTGGACGAGGGGCAACGCGGAGGTTTGCCTGCTGGCAACACGGGGACACCCGAAACGGCAGGCGGCAAACGTCCATCAATTCATTATTGCCCCGATCCAGGAACACAGCCGAAAGCCGGACGAGGCCCGTGATAAGATCGTGGCCCTCATGGGCGACGTGCCCAGAGTAGAGCTGTTCGCCCGGCAGTCCCCGCCCGGCTGGGATGTGTGGGGGAACGAGGTGGAAAGCACCGTCCCGGACTTCTGGACAAAGTGTCCAGAGGTGGGCGCGAAAGGAGGTTGATCCATGCCCTATGTGAATGTCCCCAATGACTTATCCAAAATCAAGACCAAACTGGCCTTTAACCTGACGAAACGCCAGCTTGTGTGTTTCGGGATCGCGGCGGCGGTGGGCATCCCGTCCTATCTGCTGGCCCGGAGCTCCATCGGCAACACGGCAGCCATGTTCCTGATGATGGCGGTGGCGCTCCCGGCGTTCCTGCTGGCGATGTACGAAAAAGACGGGCTCCCCTTTGAAAAGGTGGTGCGGAACGTCCTGCGGGCCCGTTTCCTGCGGCCTGGGGTGAGGCCCTACCAGACGGAAAATATCTATGCCCTGTTTACCCAGCGGGGCGCTGTGAGAAAGGAGGATGCGATTGCAAAAAGTAAAAAGCCCAAAGCGCGGCTCCGGAAAGGCCGCTAACCGGAAAGCTGCGCTGTCTGCCCAGCAGACGATCCCTTATCTGGTGATGCACCCGGACGGGGTGTGCCAGCTCCCCGGTGGGCTCTACACGAAAGCCGTGGAATATGAGGACATCAATTATTCCGTGGCTTCTACCGAGGATCAGACGGCGATTTTCGGTGGGTGGAGCTCGTTCCTCAATTATTTTGACAGCTCCCTGCCGTTCCAGCTCTCCTTTATCAACCGCCGTTCCCGTTCCCGGAGCAAGTACAAGGTCAATATCCCCCCGGCACAGGATGACTTTGACAGCATCCGGGCCGAGTTCACAAGTATGCTGAAAAATCAAATTGCCAAAAGCAACAACGGCATCGAGCGGTCTAAATACATCACGTTTGGGCTGCCCGCCGAGGGGATCGCGGAGGCGCGGCCCCGCCTGGAACGGGTGGAGGCCGATGTGACAGGCAATCTGAAACGGCTGGGCGTTCCCTCTGCTCCGATGGATGGGCAGGAACGGCTGGCGCTGCTTCACAGTCAGATGCACCCCGGCAGCCGGGAGCCGTTCCGCTTCTCCTGGCAGGACATTCCCCGGACGGGCATGGGGACAAAGGACTTTATCGCCCCGGACAGCTTCGACTTCCGGCAATCCCGGACGTTCCGGGTGGGCCAGTATTGGGGCGCTGCGTCCTACTTGCAGATTTTGGCGTCCGAGCTCTCTGACAAGCTCCTGGCGGAAATCTTGGAGCTGGATGCGGAAATGACCGTTACCATGCACATTCAGACGGTGGATCAGCTCAAAGCCATTAAGACCATCAAGGGCAAGCTCTCCGACATCGGCAAAATGAAAGTGGAGGAACAGCGCAAGGCGGTGCGGGCCGGGTACGATCCCGACATTCTGCCCCCTGACCTCATCACATTCAGTAAGGACGCGGCGGAGCTCCTGGCCGATCTCCAGTCCCGCAACGAGCGGATGTTTCTGCTCACGTTCACGGTCACCAATATCGCCCCCACCCGGCAGCGGTTGGAAAATGATGTGTTTACCGTGGGCGGCATCGCGCAGAAATACAACTGCGCCTTGAAGCGGCTGGACTGGCAGCAGGAGCAGGCGTTTGTGTCCTCGCTGGCCCTGGGCTATAACGAGGTGGAAATCCAGCGGGGCATGACAACCAGCTCCACGGCGATTTTCATTCCCTTTATGACCAGGGAGCTCCGCATGGCCGGGCCGTCCCTCTACTACGGCATGAACGCCCTTTCCCATAACGTCATCATGGCTGACCGCAAAAAACTGAAATCGGCCAACGGCCTGTATCTTGGCTCAACCGGATCGGGAAAATCCTTTGCCGCAAAGCGTGAGATCATCAACGTGTTTCTCACTATCCCAAAGGATCGCATTATCATTGTCGATCCGATGGGCGAATATGCCCCGCTGGTGCGGCGGCTGGGCGGCCAGGTGGTGGAGATCGCCCCCGGCTCTCCCAGCCATATCAACCCTATGGACATCCAGCTTGACCTGGACGATGACGAAAGCCCGCTTTCCATGAAAGCGGATTTTTTGTTGTCCCTGTGTGAGCTGGTGGTGGGCGGCAAGGACGGCTTGCAGCCCATCGAAAAGACCGTGATTGACCGCTGTGTGCGGCTGATCTACCGGGACATGGCCCTGGGGATCGGGGACGGCAAGCCGCCCTTGCTCCAGGACTTGTACGAGGAGCTTCTCAAACAGCCGGAGCCGGAGGCCCGCCGTGTGGCAACCGCCCTGGAGCTCTATTGCACCGGCTCCCTTAACCTGTTCAACCACCAGACCAACGTAAAGCTCACGTCCCATATTGTGTGCATCGTTCTCAAAGGGTTGGGAGAAAACCTCCGCAAGATCGCCATGCACGTTACCAATGACTTTGTAACTTCGGCGGTCAATGTGAATTTTCACAGCGGCGTTTCTACCTGGTGCTATTTTGACGAGTTCCATATCCTGCTCCGGGACGCGCTCACCGCCAGCTACTTTGTGGCCGTGTGGAAAATGCTCCGCAAAAAGGGCTGCGTCCCCTCGGCCCTGACGCAGAACGTCAAAGACCTTTTGGCCAGCCGGGAGATTGAGGCCATTCTGGACAACACGGATTTTATGATCCTGCTGTCCCAGGCCCAAAGTGACCGGGCAATTTTGGCAAAGCAGCTCGGCATTTCGGAGCACCAGCTCTCCTACATCACCCATAGCAATTCCGGCGAGGGCCTGCTGTTCTATGGGGATGTGACGATCCCCTTTGTGGATCGGTTCCCCCGTGGAGAAATCTATAACCTGCTGACTACCCGTCCGGAGGATTTGAAGAATGAAGCGAAAACCGAATAAGCCCAAACAGGAGCCCAGGGAGCGCCCCGGCTCCTGGGAGAGCGCCGCCGATCCTGGCGGGGCCGCTGGGGGCGGCTCCCCAGGCGGTGCCGGGGCTGCGGACAACCGCACTTCTGGACAAAGTGTCCAGAAGATGGGGTGCCCCGCAAAGTCAAAAGACTTTGTGGGGAGAGGAGGAGCAACGGAGCGGGCGGATTTTGGCGGCAGCGCCGCCGAAGGAGCCAAAGCGAAGTTTGCGACGACGAAGTTCCGTCAGAAAAGCAAACAGGAGCAGGCCGCCGCGTCCAAGCTCCGCATGGAGGAGCGCGGGGAAAAGCTGGAACGGGCAAAGGATAAGCTGGCAAAACAGAAGCCGCCCAAAAAGGCCGGCCCGGTGCGGCGGATAGGCCGGGCCGCTGGCGGGGCCGCCCACGGTTTTGTGCATGGCAAGATTTATGAGAATGAACAGGAAAACGTGGGGATCGAGGGGGCCCACCGCTCCGAGCTGGTGGGCGAGTCCGGCCTGCGGCATGGCAAGCGGTTTGTGCAAAAGAAAATCCGGCAGCATCCGGCAAAGGCTGTCCAGCGGGCCGAGTCCAAATATGTCAAGGCCACGGCGGACTATCATTTCCGCATGGCCGCCCAGGAGCACCCGGAAATGTCCGGCAACCCTGTTTCCCGGATGTGGCGCAAGCACCGCTTGAAAAAGCAGTATCAAAAGAGGGCGCGGGAGGCAGCAAAGACGGGAGCGGCAAGCGCGGCCAAAAAGACCGCCGCTGCCACAGAAAAGGCCGGAGCGAAGATCGCGGGCTTTGTGAAGCGGCATCCCGTGGGGGTGCTGCTGGCCCTGGCCTGTGTGCTCCTGCTCTTTATGATGCAGTCCTGTTCTTCTTCCCTGGTGACGCTTGGAAACGCCGGGGCGGGTGCGGTGGGTGCGACTACCTACCCGTCCCAGGACGAGGAAATGCTTGCGGCGGAGGCGGCCTATTCCGGCATGGAGGCGGAGCTCCAGGACTACCTGGACAACTACGAAAGTACCCACGACTATGACGAGTACCACTTTGACTTGGACAGCATTGAGCACGATCCCTATGTGCTGATCTCCATCCTGTCGGTGCTCCATGAGGGGGCGTGGACGGCGGATCAGGTACAGGGCACCCTGGAAACCCTCTTTGACCGCCAGTACATTCTCACTGAGGATGTGGCGGTGGAGGTGCGGTATCGGACGGAAAGCCGGACGGACAGCGAGGGCAATTCCTACACAGTGGAGGTGCCCTACAATTACTACATCTGCTATGTCACGCTGGAAAACAAAAACCTTTCCCATCTGCCCCTGGAAATTATGAGCGAGGAGCAGATGGCCCGTTACGCTCTCTATATGTCCACCCTAGGAAACAGGCCCGATCTGTTCCCGGAGTCGGCCTATGTGGAGAAATACATTACAAACCCGCCTGCTGACTATGACGTGCCGGAGGAATATCTGGACGATGAAACCTTTGCGGCCATTTTGGAAGAGGCGGAGAAATACCTGGGCTATCCCTATGTATGGGGCGGCAGCTCTCCGGCCACGTCCTTTGACTGCTCCGGCTTTGTGTCCTGGGTGATCAATCACTCCGGCTGGAATGTGGGCCGCCTGGGAGCCCAGGGGCTTTATAACATCTGCACCCCCACCAGCGCACCCCGCCCCGGCGATCTGGTGTTCTTTGTCGGCACCTATGACACGGCGGGCGTGTCCCATTGTGGCATCTATGTGGGGGACGGGATGATGATCCATTGTGGCGATCCCATCCAATATGCAAACCTGAATACAAGCTACTGGCAATCTCATTTCTACGCCTACAGGCGTTTACCCTGACAAGGAGGTTATCTATGGCGGCAAGCAAAAGCCAAAAAATCCAGGCCGAGATTGATAAGGTCAAGGCCAAAATCAGCGAACAGCAGGCCCGGCTGAAAGAGCTGGAGCAAAAGCACCGGGAGGCGGAAAACGAGGAGATCGTGGACATCGTGCGGGGCATGAGCGTTTCCCTGGAGGAGCTGCCCCTGGTGCTCCAGCGGCTCCGGGACAGCGGCACCTCTGGACAAAGTGTCCAGAAGTCCGAGGACGGCGGAAAGGAGGAAAATTGAAGATGAAATGCTTTCGGGTGATGGCGGCGGCGCTCTGCGCCGTCGTTCTTTTATGCGGCTTTAGTGTCCCGGCGTATGCCTACGCGGACGGCGGCGAGGGCGCGGACTACGGCGATCCCACCATGACGGAGGAAACTCCCGCCCCGGAGCCCACCATTGAGCCCGGCGAGGGCTTTTCCGAAGAGGGCAACCTTGTGACCCGCGATCTGCTCTATGACGAGCACACCAACAAGCAGTTTATTACCGTCCAGACCAGCGGCGGCAACACGTTCTATATCGTCATCGACTATGACAAGCCCGTGGACGAAGAGGGCGAACAGTACGAAACCTACTTTTTCAGCGTGGTGGATGAGGCTGATCTGCTTGCTGCGGCGGAGGCCGCTGGCGTGGAACAAGCGGTGTGCTCCTGCTCTGAAAAATGCGAGGCGGGGGCCGTCAATACGGATTGTGCCGTCTGCTCCGTCAATATGAGCAAGTGCGTGGGCGTTGAGCCGGAGCCGGAGCCCACGGCAACCGAGGAGCCCGCCCCGGAGGAGGCCGAGCCGGAAACGGGCGGCAACATGGGGATGCTCCTGGCGGTGCTGGCTGTGGCCCTGGTGGGCGGCGGTGCGGCGTTCTATTTCAAGGTACTGCGCCCCAAACAGCAGAAAGCCGCCGCGCCCCAGGAGGACTACGGCGACGAGCTCACGGACTATGACGAGCCGGACGGCTACGGGGACGAGGACGATGACGGCCCGCCCTGGGACGAGGAGGACGATGACGGAGAGGAGGCGGACAAATGAGGTTTACCAACAGCCCCTATGAAAAGATGATGCAGCAGAAGCCCCGCCCCCAGGCTCCGGCCCCGGCAAAGCCGCCCAGGGGCTCCCGGTGCTCCGGGTGTCCCTACTGGCGCGGGATCGGCTGCGTGTCCTGCTACCGGGAGCTTATGCGGGCCCCGGCTGGCGGGAGGTGACGGCTTGGCCCGTGAACTGACACGCGAGGAAAAACGGGCGATCCGCGCCCTGATGACAAAATGGTGTGCCAACTATGACCGGGAGTGCGGCTGCCTGCCCCTGGACTGTGAGTGCTATATGCTGGGGAAATGCTGGACGGGGGCGCTGTGCCGCTACTTTCGTGAGGCGGTGCTGCCCCTCGATCCGGCGCTGGAGGCCGCCCTCTTGACCGAGGGGCCCAGGCCGGATTTTAAGATTTGCCCTATCTGCGGCGGGCCCGTTGCTCCGGATCGGCGGCAGGCTTACTGCTCGGCGGCGTGTGCAAAGAAAGCCCACCGCCGACAACAGCGGGAGTATATGCGGAAAAAGCGGGGCTGGGGCGTTGACAATTAGGCCCCCGAAACCCCGCTGATTACAAAGCTTTCCGGGGCCTCTTTTGGGGTGGGCCGTATGTTTCTACGGCCTGCCCCTGTTTGGCCCGGATGCTGTCAACAGCAAGAGGAGGTGCTGATTATGGAAAAAACGCGAAAACAGGAGCTTATCAACCAGGAGGCCCTGCGGCTCTCCGGGGTATTCAATACGCCGATCCCCGTGCTGCCCCCGGAGCGTGACAAGGCGCTGGACAAGGTAAAGGAACCGCCCCGCACCAGCCGGAGCCTGGAGCGTGAGGAGCGGTGACAAAGAAACGCCGCCGCCCCATCCATCTTCATGTGATGGTGTCCGAGGAGGAGCTGGCGCTGATCCAGGAGCGTATGGCCGAGGCGGGCATCCGCAATATGGGGGCCTATATGCGGAAAATGGCTCTCAATGGCTATGTGCTCCATGTTGACCTGTCGCCTGTCCAGGAGCTGGTGTCGCTCCTGCGGCGGTGCTCCAACAACTTAAACCAGGTGGCGATCCAGGCGAATACCTACGGCGGCATTTACCCGGAGGAGATCAAGGCGTTGCAGCGGGACTATGAAAAGCTGTGGCGGCCCCTGTCCGATCTCCTGGAAAAGCTCTCCGCCATTGTGCGGCTCTGATATGCCGGGGAGCGGCCCCGTGCCGTTCCCCGGCTATCTCAACTTCTGGACACTTTGTCCAGAGGTGGGCGCAAAAAATAGGGACAAGACGGAGAACAGCTGCTCTCCGTTTTGTCCCTGCTTTCTTGCATCGCACATGAGATTATTTGTTGCCTACCATTTCTTTCACAATCGCCGCAATATGCTCCAGTGAGGCGGCGTCCAGCTTTTTCATATCCTCAACCAGATCGGCAAGCTGGACGGGATAGGCGTTGCCATCATCAAAAAATTGCTGTGGCGTGATACCGAAGTATTCACAGATATAGAACAGACCTTGTAAAGACGGCAGGGCTTTCTTGTTCTCAATCTGATTGATATAGCTGTTGTTCTGGCCCAGCGTCAGCGACATATCGCGGGCCGAAACATTCTTCTGCATCCGTAACTGTGCGATACGGTTTTGAGTAAATTCCTCGTACACGGGAACAACCCTCCCTTCTCGCATTATTGTATATCGTACAGCTCCTTGAAATGCGATATACCTTCCTGTGTATTCCTTGACACACGATATTAAATCCTTTATCTTTGGAATACGCACAGGCTTAAATATTGCAAAAAAGGAGAGGATTTTAATGTTTGAAAAGACTTGTTGTGTGACGGGCCATCGGAATATCCAGGAGGAGCGGAGCAGCTATGTGGAGCAGGAGCTCCGGCGGGAGGTGCTGGCGGCAATCCAGGACGGATATACCCGGTTTATTTCTGGCTTTGCGGAGGGGGCCGATCTTATGTTTGCGGCTATTGTGGCGGAACAAAAGGAACACAACCCCGATCTGTTTTTGGAGGCTGCCATCCCCTATGCGGGCCGCTTGAAAACAAAAAATAAGCAGTTCCATGAACTGCTGCGGGCCTGTGACGGGATCAAAATAGTATGCCAGGAATATGCCCCCTCTTGCTTTTTAGAGCGAAACCGCTACATGGCCGGGGAGTCCCAACGGGTGATTGCCGTCTATGATGGACGGGAGCGCGGCGGGACATTGTTCACCATGCGGTATGCTCACTCCATAGGACGGGAGGTGCGGGAAATCAGAGTATAAGCGGGCGTTCTGCCGGGCCGGAGTCATCCTTGTTGGCCCCCTCTTACGGAGTTATAATATACATATAGAGGCAAATATCAAACTTTTGTAGGAGGTATGAACCATGCGGACGATCTTAAAAATTATCGCGGCTCCCTTTATTCTGGCCCTGATCCTCGCCGTGGCGGTGCTCTCGTTCCTGTCCTGCGTGGCGGGCGCTGTGTGCGTTGTGGCGTGTGTGGGCCTGTCCCTGCTGGCGATCCTTTGCCTGCTGGCCGGGCAGACCACAGGCTGCATCGCCATGTTTGTGCTGGCGTTCCTGGTTTCTCCCTTTGGGCTCCCGGCCCTGGGCGGCTGGCTGGTGGAGCGCCTGTATGGTGTGAAGTATGCGGCGATGGATTTTATGGCAAGCTGATACTTCTGGACACTTTGTCCAGAAGTTCCGGGCGGCGGGTGGAACAGACCGCCGCCCGATTTTTCTGCTGGGAAAGGAGGTACGGCTATCGCTACAACCTACATCCGGCCTTACAAAGTAGCGGCTGGGAAAACGGCCATCCAGACGATGGAGGAGCGGTTTGCCTATGGGCTCAATCCGAAAAAGCTGGGGGCCGTGTCTGCCTATCTCTGTGATCCTGCATCCGCCCCCGCTGAGTTCCTGCTGCTGAAAAGCCAGTACCAGGCGGAAACGGGCCGGGCCGTGGAGCGCGGGGCCCTGTTCTTTCAGATCCGGCAGGCGTTCCCGCCCGGCGAGGTCACGCCGGAGGAGGCAAACAAAATCGGCTATGAAACGGCTATGCGCTGGACAAAGGGCAAGTATCAGTTCTTTGTCTGTACCCACATTGACAAAGGCCACATTCACAACCACATTTATTACAACTCAACCGCCCAGGACTGTTCCCGGAAATTCCATAACTTCATCGGCTCCAGCTTTGCGGTGCGGCGGCTCTCTGACCGGGTGTGCATTGAGCACGAGCTGTCTGTCATTCAAAATCCGAAGCAGCACAGCAAGGGCCGCTTTCTCCATTATGGACAATGGATTGGGGAAAAGCCGCCCTCGGCCCAGCAGCGGGTGCGGCTGGGGATCGTGGCGGCTCTGGAGCAAAAGCCCGCCGACTTCCCGGCGTTTCTGCTGCTCATGGAGGAGTCCGGCTTTCAAGTGAAGCATGGGCGGGGTGGCGCGATCTCGTTCCTGGCCCCTGGGCAGGATAAGTACACCCGTCTGCGGGCATCCACCCTGGGCCCCGGTTTCGATCCCGATGACATCCGGGCGGCGATTGCCGGGGAGCGGCCCATCCCGGAGTTTCCCCAGGACAGCCCGGCCCCGGCCCGGCGCGTCAATCTGATCATCGACATTCAAGAACGCATGGCCCAGGGCAAGGGCCCGGCCTATGAGCGGTGGGCCAAAGTCTATAACATAAAGCAGATGGCCGCCGCGCTCCTGTATCTCCGGGAGCATGGGCTTGCCGATTACGAGGCTCTTGCGGCAAGCACCGAGGCGGCGGTGGATCGGGCTCACAAGCTGGCCGGGGAGCTGCGGAACACGGAGGCCGCCCTTTCCAAAACCTCCGAGCTCATGGGCGCGGTGGTGCAGTACGCAAAGACGCGGCCTGTGTTTGACGGTTACAAGGCGGCCCGGTATAGCAGAAAATATCTGGCCCAGCACGAGGCGGAGCTGGCAGACTACCGGGCGGCAAAGACGGCCATGAGTGAGCTTTTGGGCGGGGCAAAGCTCCCCAAAATGGACACGCTGAAAAAGCAGCGCCGGGAGCTCTCCGAAAAGAAAAAAGCCCTTTACGCGGAATACCGCAAGGCCCAGGCGGATATGCGGCAGGCCGTGGCAGTCAAGGCAAATATCGATCACCTGCTCGGCCATGCGGACGAGCAAAAAAATAAGGCCCAGGAGCGTTAGCTCCGGGCCGCCGACAACAGGCGCTTGCGCCGGGACTTCTGGACAAAGTGTCCAGAAGTTCAGCGGGTTTGGGGAGCTCCCCAACAAGCATTTTCACGGGCCTGCGGCCTGTGAAAATTTCGGAGTGTGGCCACACCCGAATTGCTTGCCAAAACGCGCACCCCCGCAACATGGCATGAAAAAACGGAGGCGCGTGCTTCTCTTACGCATCCTCCGTTTCTTTAGCCGCTTTCATCGCCTGGATGGTGGCTTCTACAATTTTCAGTTCTTTTTCGTCCAGGAAGCCCAGCATGGCGTCAATCCGCTTTCTGCACTCGCTCCCTTTATTTTTGGACGGATAGAAGTATTGATCTACCGATATATCAAACATTGTCACCATCTGATAAAAGGTGTTGAGGCTGGGGTGCTGGCCGTCATTCTCGTTATACATGATGGTGCGCGGAGCCCGGTCAACAATATAGGCCAGTTGCTCCTGTGTCATCCCGCTGGCTTCCCTTGCCCGCTTGATGGCGAGCCCTATATCGTGAAAATCAAACCGTCGTTCATCTCTTTCAATCTTCATAATATCACCTAATGTAATTTTACATTTCAGGTGTTATTATTTGAACGACCACATATTTCATACCACCGACTAAATAATTTCATGTTCACAAAATGTTTTCATTTGCACTATCGGAGTAGTGTTGACAGCTTGAAACTATTGTGATAGTATTATAGCGTAAACTATTGCAATAGTTCAAAGAAAGGATTTGGTGATATGGCAATTAAGCTCTTTGATTCCGAGCTAAAAGTCATGGATGTACTATGGAAAGAAGGTGATAAGACCGCAAAACAAATTTCTGATATTCTCAAAGGGGAAATTGGCTGGAACATGAACACCACCTACACCGTGATTAAAAAGTGTATCGCGAAAGGTGCGATTGAGCGCAGGGAACCCAACTTTATGTGCCATGCGCTGATTGCAAAAGAGGTTGTGCAAGAGGCGGAGGCCGAGGAACTGATTGGCAAACTGTTTGACGGTTCCCCTGATAAACTGTTTGCCGCTTTGCTGGGCAGTCAAAAACTATCCAGGGCACAAATTGAAAATCTGCGCCGGATGGTGGCGAATTGGAATAGGGGGTAACGCATGAGCCTATTTCAAATGAGCGTGGCCGGAGGAGTATTGATCTTATTCATTGTGGTTATCCGCGCATTGGCGATCCATCGTTTGCCTAAAACAACCTTTTTAGCGTTGTGGATGATCGCAGCTCTGCGCTTGCTCCTGCCACTCTCTATCCCAATGCCTTTCAAGATCCATATCGACCTTGATGTTTTTTCAGATGTGGTTCAAAAATTGCCCTCTGGAAATATCGGATTCCCCATACCAGGGGAGAGCCGACACGCTTATGATACTGGTGCAGTTGTCTCAAGTCCTGCAGCAGAGCGTATTTCCATCTTTGTGATACTCTGGCTGGTTGGCGTACTGCTATTGGCGCTCTATTTTTCCATCTCCTATCTGCGGAGTATGCGGAAGTTCAGAATGTCTGTCCCTGACAATACGCCGTATATCCGAGAGTGGTTGAACGCACACCAGATTGTCCGCCCCATTGAGGTGCGAAGCTCTGATTTGATTTCTTCTCCGCTGACCTATGGCATCCTGCATCCGGTGATCCTCTTGCCAAAAAAACTTGATCGGAATGACCAGGCTGCATTGCAGTATGTGCTGACCCATGAATATGTCCACATTCGTCGTTTTGACGCAATCACAAAAATTCTCTTTGCTGCTGTGCTCTGCATCCATTGGTTTAATCCGCTGGTTTGGGGGATGTATGTCCTTGCCAACCGGGACACGGAATTGTCTTGTGATGCCTGGGTTATTCGTATGACGGGTGTAAAAAATCGTTCCTCCTATGCGCTGATGTTAATTAAAATGGAGGAACGGAGAAACGGTATGTCCGCTTTATGGAACCATTTTGGCAAAAATGCAATTTCAGAAAGGATTGAAGCAATTATGAAATTCAAAAAGACATCTATTTGGGCCTGTATTTTGGCACTTGCCTTGATTGCTGGTGCAACTACGGCATTTGCTGCCGCAAGGACTGATGACAATATGGAACTAATGGGACTTGGATTTTCTACCGCAGAGGTAGGGGATATGGAAGCTGTGGAAATTGGAAATACCACTCTGGTACAGCGTGTGGGGGAAGAAGGTAATCAGGCAGATAACAGGGTAACAAACATCGAGGATATGGCGCACATGGATGTCAATGGTACCACGCAAAATGCACAATCAATGGATATTACCCTGGTTTCTGTTAGCCATGATGATGAGTCCAAGTTTACGCCCGAAGAATGGGCTGAAATTTTGAAACAAATTGAGCAGGGAACGGTGCATTGGGAGGACTAATTGCTTTTCGCATTTGTATATACGAACAATGCAATTTCAGAAAGGAATGAAGCAATTATGAAATTCAAAAAGATATCTATTGGGGCCTGTATTTTGGCACTTGTCTTGATTGCTGGTGCAACTACGGCGTTTGCCGCTACTGCAACTAATGATAATGGCTCACATATTAGCCGGAGTGACGCAGTTCTGATTGACGTAGACGGTAACTTTCAGAAGGTGGATGTGACTGGTGAGGTTGATTCAAGCGACGTACACTTCATTTCTGATTGTAACCTGCAAATGGTGGATGTTACTAATGAGACTAATTCAAGTGATGTATGGTTCATTTCTAATTATAATGGTTTAACTTTAGTTGAAGTTCAGAATGATAATTCAAAAAACATTCTCGATGACACAGGAGATAGTTTTATATCACTTGCGAAAGATGCGCCAGTAACGCTTGGTGTCGGAAGTTGGAAACAAGGCGATACATTTGTGCTTGAGTGCAAAAATGAAGGAAGTAACGCAATTAAAATCAACATTCGTAACACAAGTTCGGGAGAAAACTGGCCTTATACTCTGGAAACAGGGACTGGGAGCATTACCTTTACCGCTCCTTACGATGGTGAGTTTGAGATCACCGTGGAAAATCTTTCTGACACAGATGCCAATCTGTCAATCTCGTACACGCTTACCCGGTAACAAACATTACCAAGGTTTAAACATAAGGGGCTACCGCGGAAAACGGGATAATAAAAACCGCTGTTTGGCGGCTGGGGATCCATCCCCCCTGACATAATACAGTAGCCTGACGGCGGTTTTGAGAAATCAAGGCCGCCGTTTTCTTTTTGAAAAATGAGAATACGGGGGGTGTATTAAAGTCGCCCTTTTTTAAGGATACGGCGGTGTCCAGGAGGTATCGCTGTGTCCTTTTCCCTTTTCTCCCCCCCTAACCTGTCAAAAAAAGCCCACCCGTCCAGCAGGATCAGTCCGGCGGTAAATGTGAAATTTGGCAGTACATAAATGAATTTGTTATTTCGTGCGCTTGCGTGGCTTTGTGTCGCGCAGGCGCATTTTGTTTGTCCGACTTCTGGACACTTTGTCCAGAGGTGCGAGGCGGCTCCCCTGGGTGCCGCTCTCCGCCAGCTTTCCATTTTGTTTCTGCTCAACCCATCAACCGAAACAAAATGGAGGACAAGCTATGACAACGATCAATCTGAAAGATTTTTATTATTGGTACTTAACGGACGAGCTGGTGGAGGTGCCTGACGAGGTAGCGGAGGAACTCATGGCCAGCAAGCGGCGCGAGGCCGCCCATGCGGAACGGGTACGCTACAACAAGGCTTATTATTCCCTGGATTGTGACGATGGGATCGAATACTCCGCCTGCCTGCACGAGCCCAGCCCTCAGGAGCTCATGGATCGCAAGGAGCTGTTCTTTCGTCTGTGGAACGCGCTCAACTCCCTGCCGGAGATCCAGGGCCGCCGCGTGGACGCTCATTTGATCCTGAAAAAGAGCTACCGTCAGATCGCCCGCGAGGAGGGCGTGGACAAGAGCGCCGTCCGCTGCTCCGTGAAATGCGGGATTGACCGCATGAAAAAATATTTGCAGGAAAATTTCTAAGTTACCATCTCCATTCACCCCTCTTTTTCTGGTGGTATGTGAGAGGAGGTTTTCTCTCCGCAAAGGAGGTGCGGGGGCCACAGGCCGCCGCCCCCCCTTTGTGGGGGAGCGCCGCCGCCGAGTATGGCTGTCTTATGACGGGGCAAGAAAATGAGCGCGGCCCTTCCCGCCATTTATGAAAGTGAGGGATAACAGAATGGACTATGATTCTGTCTTGGCTGCTATGCTGTCCCAGCCGTGGAGCAATAACGCCTGCCGTGGCTATGTCATCTACGCGATGGAGAACTGCGGTTTTTCTCCCAACGACATCCGGCGCGTGGTGACGGAGCTCTATGAGGTTTTCGACTTCTGCAGTTTGGAAGAGGCCCAGCAGCACTTTGAGGAAAGCCCTTACTGACTTCTGGACAAAGTGTCCAGAGGTACATATCCAGCCAAAGGCCAGCACTTTCGTGGTGCTGGCCTTTGTTATGCTTCAAAACATTCTTTGATTGTATGGGAGGGATTTTATGCAGGCGCAAGTCAAATATGAAAGTGAAATCAAAACGGCTGTTCTCGGAGATCGGACAATCACCGTCAAAAATCTCACCCCCGTTTTTTCCCCGCAGGAGCTGGAAAAGCACAACCGCGAGATCGAGCGGCGGCTGTTTGAAGTGTTCCGCAAGTATGCCGGGCAGCGGGGGTAGGCAGGCCGGAGTCATCCTTGTTGTAAGGGGGCGGCAGAGGTATAATATACTTGTAGGTTGGCTCCCAACGAACAGAAAGGGAGCTAATTATGGATAATAGAATTGATGCAATTTACGGGCGGCAGTCGATTGACAAAAAGGACAGTATCAGCATTGAAAGTCAATTTGAATTTTGCCGATATGAGTTAAAAGGCGGTGAGGGTAAGGAATACAAAGACAAAGGGTATTCCGGCAAGAACATTGAGCGTCCCGACTTTCAGCGGCTCTTGCAGGACATCCGGCTGGGCCTGATTAAGCGGGTGATTGTCTACAAGCTGGATCGGATCAGCCGCTCCATTGTAGACTTTGCAAAGCTCATGGAGCTGTTCAAGCAATACGATGTGGAGTTTGTTTCCTGTACGGAAAAATTTGATACCTCCACCCCAATGGGCCGGGCGATGCTCAATATCTGCATTGTCTTTGCCCAGCTTGAACGCGAGAGCATCCAGATGCGTGTGCAGGACGCTTTCTATTCCCGGTGTGCCAAAGGCTACTATATGCGGGGCCGGACGCCATACGGCTTTGATACCGAGCCCATCGTCATGGACGGGATCAAGACAAAGAAGCTGGTGGAAAATGCGGAAATGGATTTTGCCGAGCTCATGTTTCAAATGTATGCGGAGCCGGGCAATTCCTACGGCGATATAACCCGGTACTTTGTCAAACATTCCATCAAGGTCTATGACAAGGCGCTGCAACGGGCCTTTATCTCTAAACTGCTGAGAAACCCCGTTTATGTCCAGGCTGATATGGACATCTACGAATACTTCAAGGCCCAGGGCGTAAAAATCGAAAGTCCCCCGGAAATGTTCACAGGGGACAATAGCTGTTATCTCTATCAAGGGCGCGAGGGCGAAGAGCCAATTCTTGTGATTGCCCCGCACCAGGGCCGCATTTCTTCCCAGCTCTGGCTGACTGTTCAGCGCAAGCTGTCACAGAACACCTCTTTCCAGAATGGCCGCAAATGCCATAATACATGGCTGGCCGGGAAAATCAAGTGCGGGCGCTGCGGCTATGCGCTGGCTGCTCTGAGAGCCCAAAATGGCGTTACCTACCTGCGGTGCAAACAGCGGGCGGAAAACGGGAGCTGTGAGGGGGCTGGTACGCTGACAGCGCAAAACATGGAGGCGTTTGTGTACGGCGAGATGGTTAAGAAGATGCGGAAATTCCACACGCTGAAAGGCGGAAAGGAACAAAGCTACAATCCGAAGCTGACCGCCGCCCGTGTTGCCCTTGCAAAGACGGAGAGCGAGATCGAGAAACTTCTGGACACTTTGTCCGGGGCAAACCCGCTGCTCCTGCAATACGCAAATACCCGCATTGAGGAACTGGACGCGGAACGTCAAAAGCAGCTAAAGCTGGTGGCCGATCTCACCGCTAATTCCGTTTCCGCTTCACAGATTGACAGCATTACGGGCTATCTGGATGATTGGGAGTCCGTTAGCTTTGACGATAAGCGCAAGGTGGTTGATATTCTCATATCACAAATTGACGCTACCAGTGAGGAAGTTACAATCCACTGGAAAATCTAAAATCTTTTCACTTGGCATTATGCCTTTGTAAAAAATAGTTAAAAATACAAAAAATTAAGGCCTGAACGCAGGGTGCGCTCAGGCCCGGAGTTTGGGGCGTCCTGTTTTAATGATGGGCAGACAGGGGGCTGTCAGAGAGCGCCCATCCTTCTACCACGCGGACGCCGATGGGGTCTGGATTGTCTTTAAAATGGACAAACTCCATGGTGTTCTGTAGGATTTCTTCTCCGGAGTCCAAATTCTTGACTTTGACCGTATAGCGGATAGCCGCCCAGTCATCGCGGATAATCATATTATCGAAGGCCCCAAGCTCCATGGTGTAGTGCTGGAAAAGTTGCCCCATCATGTCCTTGTATTGCTGCAGGGGCATGCGGTGGCCATATACATTGTAATGGGCGTCCGGCTCGTACAGGGTGTCGCACCATTGCAGCCACCCGCCATAGCCGCCATTCCAGGTTTTAAAGCCGTTTTCAAGACGGTCACGGATTGCATCTTCCATATTTCTGGATGGAGTGGATTGCTTCTTCACTTTTGGAGAGTGTTCCCTGGCTTCCTGTTCCTGGGCAAGGCGCTTTTTGGCATCTTCCACGGACTCTCCGTCTTTTGTAAGGAACTCATCGACAAATTTATCCGTGATCTTATTGAATCCGTTTACGACTCCCTCTTCCATCTTCATAAAACCGCCCACAACGCCGTTTTCAATTTTTTTGTATCCGCCGACTACGCCTTCGGCAATTTTTTCGTTAGCCTGAACCAGCTTGGATTTTGCCATAATGAATGCCTCCTTAATAGAATTATTTGTTATGTTTGCGAACAAAATACTTCCCTGCGATTGCTAGCCCTGCCAATGCTGTGACGCCAGCTGTGATCGAAAAAATCCATCTTGTCATAAGACTTCCTCCTTATTTCAAGCCCTTGACCACGGGAATGAGGCAGAGCAGTGCTACGATGCCGATTATACCAACGATGATACCGGGAATCATCATGCTCCAAACCATGGTCATGCACATGCCCACGCCAAGGACAATGGCCCCGAACACACCCAACAGGGTGGTGCCAATAGCCTTCCCATTGAAAACAATGGCGGGTTTGCCATCCATCTTCCGACGGACAAGAATCATGACCAGCAGGATTACAGCGCCGATGATGCCGATGACAACGCCCGGTACCATTGCGCCCCATTCGGGTAATAGCGCCATACACATTCCCAGAGCAAATAGGATACCGCCTACCGTACTCATGATCAGGGTAATAAAATCTTTTTTCTTCATTTCAAACAGCCTCCACGAATCTTTATTTTGTGCTCCCGCACTTGATGTCTTTATAATAAAAGCACTATGTTTGGGAATTGATTACGAATTGTTTTTGAGTTATTAAAAACTTTTTCTTCTAAAAGAAAAGGAGGCTTTTTCATAAAAAATGCGCCATATGATGGGCCGCGGGACCAAACTAAAGTAGCGATTGGTTTGCCCCAGGGTAACTGTGGCCCAGCACGGCAAGCGGAAGCAGCTGGCGCCGTAAGAATTAAAGAAAGCGGTGGAGGTCTACAGAAACGGCACGGTCCCAAAAAGAGATGGCTGGATCAACGGCCTCTGCCATTTTCCACCTGTTTACACGGGATTGGGTTCATATAAACAACGGGGCTTCAAACTGAAGCCCCGTTGTTCGTTCGGTGCACGCCCGAAGGTTATATGCAGTTCTCATAAATCTTTGATTGCCTCTTAAAGGATAAGATATTTTTCGACTGGTCAAACGCCACGAATGCCGGGGACTATTTCGGCAATTTTAGGATCTGCCCCGGATAGATCGTGGCGCTTGTCAGACCGTTCAGTTCCATAATTTCGGGATACCGGCTTCCAGAACCGAGCTGTGCCCGTGCGATCTTCCACAATGAGTCCCCTCGCTTTACCGTATAATTTACATAGGAGTCCCCTGGTTGGCTTCCTTCGGAACTTCCTGGGATTTGCAATTGCATCCCTTGAAAGATGGTGGTAGAGGTCAGACCGTTCAGTTCCATGATTTCCGGATACCGGCTCCCGTCCCCCAGATACCGTTCCGCAAGTTTCCAGAGCGAATCGCCAGCTTTTACTTCATAGAGAAACGTTTCCGAGGAGGGAACGGATGGGGTGGAAGAATCTGGAATTTGTTCTGGTGTAGGTTCTTGTTTTTCAAATGTGACATAGGACGAAGAGATATAACCAACTTGATCGTCAGAAAGCTGCACTTGATAAGCCCCATTGCCGGCCTCTTTCAGAACGGTAACCGCAGTACCACCGGAGAGCGTTGCGACGATTTTTCCCTTCAAGTTTTCATTTTTATAAATTGGCACGTTGATTTGATCTGCTTTGATCCAAGCATTTGAGTACGTCTCTTCCGAAGGAGAATCTGTAGAATCGCCAGTTGGCGGCGCAGGTAGCTCCACTATTGGAGGATCGGCCCCCAGCTCTTCGTCTGCCACATCTCCGTTTACCCAGTCTTCATAATGATCCCAAATGGAGATGTCTTCCTGTCCCAACGACCAAGCCCCGGCGCCCTTGAGGTTATATTTTTCAATCAGGTTTAACTTTTCCTGATAGGATTGGTCGGTTTCAAACCAAGCGACGTACCGGCCGGGCTGTAGCACAAAATCCCCGCCAACGGTATATTGGCCGCTGGATTCCGTAATGGTGAATTCTACTTTAGCTGATTGGCTGGCCTCATCGTAGGTTACGGTTGCATCGCAATTTTGAATGATCTCCTGGATGGTTTTTGTGCTGGCTCCTTTGCCGACAATCCGGTTGTCATCCAAACTCCAAACGCGGCCATAAAAGGGGACGCCCACAACAATTTTGTCTGGGGCCGTTTTACTGAGCGCATATTTGATAGAATTTTCCACAAAGTTAATGCTTGCAACGGGTCCTGCCTCACTGCCTTCATAGTGTTCGTCATAAGCCATAATCAAAAGATGGTCAGCATATTCAGCAAGTGCAGAATAATCGTAGGACCCATGCCAACCAACCTGCCAGTTGTTAGGATTGGCTGCAACTGCGACGGAAATCTCCTTATGGGCAGGGACTTTTTCCCGCAAAAGCCGGACAAATTCCGTGTATTGATCCCGTTGTTCGTGGGTGACATTTTCAATATCCACATTTACGCCATCTAGATTGTACTCTTCGATGTAATCCGCGATTTGCGTGGAAAGCGATTCTACGTTCTGTAGGGCGTTGATTCCTGCGGTACGGTTCCAGTGGTTGCTCAGAAATGGCACTACCTTGATCCCGCGATCGTGCATACTTTTAATGAAATAGGAACTCAAATAATTTAACTTTAAGCTTCCGTCCTCACGAATATTGAAGTAACTTGGAGAAACCGTGTCCAGTGCATTGTTAGTTTGATTAACATATTCAATCTGCTGGATGTCATTTCCTCGGTATAGATACCCCATGATATACCGGTCCGTTGTTGCAAGGGCCGATAAAAAAGAGGAAAAAGCTACTGTAGCTACCAGTACGCCGGAAACCAACACCTTTACACTTTTGATTTTTACCTTTTTGGCCTGTGATAAGATGGATTTTGTAATGGTTTTGGAATGGGATTTAATGCTCTTCTGTACATCCAATTCTTCTGCGAATTCGACATCGATTCCATTGTATTCAAGAATCAGGTCATATGTCTCATCACTATTGGGGACGAGCTTGATACTTGGTGTCAACACAGCATTCACCTTGCCTTCCTGCTGGAAAATCGTTTCTACTAGTATGGATACATTCCTCAGAAATATCCAGGAAGCGCCACAGCATCGGCTGGAATTTTAGAGTTTTTACGTGGATCGGAGGCGGGCGTTGTTCCTATTTGAAGTACCTAAGAAAAAACCGGGGCTTCCAATTTTGAACTGCACCCCATTTGTTAGACAGTATGATATACTGAATAACAAGTGGGGTGCATTATTATGCCGAAAGGA
>NZ_NFJK01000003.1 GCF_002159845.1 Anaeromassilibacillus sp. An250 | reverse complement strand
ATGCCGCGCCACTCAAAACAATCATTATCTGTCCATCCCGGGCATCCGGTATTAACGTTCGGATAATGCTTGCAATATTGACATACAAGGTCATCGCATAAATCAACCGGGTATGTTCGGGCAATATAGGTCAGGTCAGAGATTGCCGCATCCCTCTCCGCCGTCACGCGGGCGAGGTCGGCACGGAGGTCGCAGTCGTTATCGCATACACGCTGCTGGTAGTTCTCCGCCGCGCTTATCATTGCCTGTGCCGTGTAGTTAGTTTTGCTGAGCAGGTTGCCGGTCATGTGGCAAAGGAACTCGGAAAATTCGTTGAGCTGCTTTTGCATCTTCTCGTTTTCAGCCTGGAGCGTGGAGAGGACGGTGGCGGCTTCCATGCACAAATCCATGATTTCCAGACTTGCCTTGTCGGCATATAGACTTTCAGTGCGCAACTGCTCAATCAGCTTCTCAATGTCCATCAGGTGTCCTCCTCCGCTGGCCGCTGGAGCCAGTCCAACATATTGCCCGGATAAATCACATTGCCGTCAACGATTTTTCCACCGCCGTCCTCAAAGAAATCATATATGGTGTCTAAAAAATTTTCCAGCTCCTCATCGCTCATGGCTCGGATGCGGTCGGCGTTGGTCATCTCTCGCGGTTCAAAACAGTTTTTATGACTCCCCCGTCTGGATGAACCGACGCACTTTCCTTTGTCGTGCTTGCAGTCACGGCATCGTAAAAACTCAGACATTACGATTCTCCTCTCCCTCCGGCGGGCGCTTTCCGTCGTCTATTTCAAATTTAATCTTCATCTGGGCTGGACACAAATCGACTTCTGGCCGACGCTTCCCTGTCCATCGTAGCCCACCAGCCTGTCCAACGCATTTCCATCCAGCGGCTTTAAGGCTTGTGCCGCTCTCCGTGTCGAGTATGTAGGTGATGAGTTTGTGATATCCCATTGCCCTAGTCGCTCTCCATGCGGCGGCATACAGCATGGAGCAGGCGTTGTGGCTTCCGTCAGTACAAAGGCGGTTGACCTCCAAGGTCCAGCCGTCGTCCAGGTAGCGTGATACCGGGCGTCCTACGATGGCAACGCCCACGATCTTCTCCCCGTCAGTGCAGCCTATCGAGAACTTCTGCCCGGCAACCGGCTTGTGATGCCGGTGGTGCTGCTCCACAAAGGCGTTGGCCTCTTTGAGCGTCATTGGACAAATTTCAAGCATTGACTTCTCCCTCCGGCGGGCAGCGGCGAATCTCAAACCTATCAGGCGGGCACGACACACAATTTCCACATTCATCGAGCAGAATCAAAGATCCATCCTCTCGAATTGCAATGCCGTCCATGTCGCAGTAAACGAGGCCTTTTGCCCAGGATTCCTCTCTGGCAATACGTTCCCAGTCTGGATATTTTCCGGTTGTTGTGTCCACCACATCAAACTCAAGCAACGACGGCTCGTTCGGCGGGGTGAGGGTGGGCACATGTTGGATGTCGTAGAGCACTTGCTCCAACAAATTGAGCGCCACTTTGTCTTGCCTGACAATATCTGTATCAAGCAGCTTTTCAATTCGATACAGCTCGTTTGCGTCAATCGGGCGTACTGCCATCTTTCAGCGCCTCCAATCTCATAAAAAGATATTCTTTATCTTCATCAAAAACGTGAAATCCGAACTTTTTGTAAAGTGTTTTTGCTGCTTCGTTTGACTTAGAAACACGCAATTTTTCGCCACCCAAAATGGTCGAAAATTGTAGCAGTTGCATTCCTATTCCATGATGTCTATATGACGGAGATACATAGACACCGCATATCCATTTTATACCATTTTCTTCTTTCAGCTCAACCATAGCAACTAGTTCATCATTGTCATACCACGAAAATTGACATCCATTGTGGCACAACTGATAATCACCCAATTTCATTTTTCAGCTCCTCCAATCTCTCCATCACCATCTCCACGGCCTCGTCCGTCACTGGCGCGCCGCAGTAACCGCAAAAATTCAAGAAGTTATCCGGGCTTTGCTTGCCACACTTTGAACAGTAAAGGTCGTCATACTCGCACCTCTCGTCAATCGTGACCTCGTGCTGTTCGCCCATGTCATCAAAGCCCTTAACGCGTCGAAAGCCCCCACGGTGCTTATGACGCTTTACCCACTCACCCCTCCACACCTTCTCCACCTGCTCCCGGCTGACGGGGCGGAGGGCGGCGATGATAAAGTTTTCATCTTCTACGATCTCAAATTCTTCATTTAGCCAGTTGGACACATAATCCAAACAGTATGAGCTGTATCCAACATAAAAATCCTTGTCAATAGGGTCAAAGTATAGAATCGAAAAGTATGGCTTTTCTTGATTCCCCTCAACAATCATCTTTGCAAACGGCGTTTTAATTTTTTTGGCCTTTTGGCTGTAATTTGCCATTATCGCTTCTTCCAGCGTCATTACGGTTCCTCCTTTTCCACGCTTTCCCAATCAATCCTCTGCCCACACCTGTCGCAGAAGTTCTTCTTCATCTGGTTGTGCTTCCTACCGAACACATCAACCTGTTCGCCTACGAACCAGCCGCACACCGGGCATCGCCATGCCGCGTGCTTTACGGTCTTCGTTTCCGCAGAACCATCCGCATAGTCAGTATGTACAACGCTGGATGTTTCCTTCCAAACGGGCTTTTCTGCCTGGTCTGCGCTCGATCTCGGTTCTGCGTTCATATTGTGTACCGCATTACAGATATTGTTAATTACATAAATCTTCCCGGCGGCAATATTCCATTCCGGGGAGCCTACCGGGGCATCTACGCCGTCCCACGCCTTTTCGCGCTCAACGTCAAACACATCCCATAACCTGTCTACGCTGATTACATCGCCTCTGTTAGCCACGGAAATTCCAGTCCTCCATTTCTGTGCTGAATTTGAACGGGCGGGTTTTCGGGTCTGATACCTTCCATCCCCCTGTGCATTCATACTGCTCTTCCAACGGTTGGTTGTAATGCTCGTCCCGTACTCGAACCAGCAACGCCTTATCTTTTGTAACGGTGATACTATCTACATTGCACATCAGGTAATCAAAGAGTTCGTCGTTCTGCTCCTCGTCGAGGAGTTCCCTACGTGTTCCAAATCCTATGGGGACATTTTGGTCATAGGAGTTTGTTACGTAGCAACAAAACTTCTGCCAGTATTTTGTAGCACGCAAAATGTCGTATAAGGTCATTCCAACCCCTCCAGCATCTCCATCTTAGGCCGAAACACAACCACCATTGACGGGAACGGCGCGCTGTTTTTACTTTCGCCAAATTTTAGCCTGCCCTTTACAAAGCGGATTTCTGCTTTTCCGTATATGTAATCGTGGAACCATTTCGTATCAGTTCGTGCCAGTAAGAGCATTACGATGAAGTTATTTTCTTTTTTGTTCTCTTCATATGCTTTTTGCACCCATTTTCCGATGTCACGCCCATACGGCGGATTACACCAGCAAACGCCATCCCACGGTTGAGACAACCCATCTTGATCCGGGGTATAGTAGGACGCACATTTTGCGTTCTCTGGCAGGGCACATACATCAAGGTCAAAGCCAAATTCATCATTCAACCGATCGAAAAACTCTTGCGGCGTTTCCCACAGATCCGTTTTGCTCGAAAACATCACATCAGTGTTCATCCAGCATCTCCATCTCGCTTTCGCTCAGAATCGGGGCTCGGGTGTTCCAGGCGAGGCGGGCTTCGTATTCTGCGTTTCTAAACGGCCCCGTCCAGCCACACGTTTTGCACATTCCAAAGTGATCCCCGCAAACATAGCAAATCTTTGCGCTGCTCTCTCCACATCCTGGACACGGCAACAGCACCCCCGCCTCCGTCAGCCGCTTGGCAGCCTCTTTGTTTCTGAGCATGGCTAATTTGATGTCATCCATTTATCTTCCTTTCATTCCTTTCCGCGCTCCCATTCTCGGTAGATCACGACAAAATCCTTAAGTGGGATTGTTACACTCCATTCTCCATTGTTTTTTCGGTGCATTACAACAGGGATTTCTTCGTCTCTTGCGTCTGCTTTTGCTTGTGCCATCGCGTCATCCAGATTTAGCCGTTCTACTCGTTTGCATTCAATATGTAGCCCAGGCATCCCAACAACATCCGCGTATCCATTCGCGCCACAATATTGCTGTCCTCTCCGGCAATCATACCCATATCCTCTTAGTACCTTTGCAAGCTCCCTTTCTCCGGTTGCTCCTTTATTTCGGCTATTCATCTTCGTCTCCTTTCACAGTCTTAAAGCCTTCGCAATTTCTCGCGTGGCGTTTTGATATTCTTCAGGGAGTAGGTCCATTTGCCTTAGCTGATCTTTCAAGCACTCATAATGAGACCAGCGGCGCAGAACTCCATCGTTTTGTCGCAATTTTGCTGCTGCTATTAGATCATCCATTGCCATATTTTGTTTCCACCTCCGTGAATGTATGAAATTGAGGCTGCCAATGGAACTTAAAGTCTCCTGTTCTTCCGTGGCGGTTTTTCGCCAGACTCACATTCATATCCCTCCAGGCGTTCCCGTGCATTTGCTCTTGCGGTTCCTCATCTGGCCAAAGAAATAGGACATAATCCGCATCTTGTTCGAGGTCTCCGGTTTCTCTAAGGTCTGAGAGTACTGGGCGTTTATTTGCTCTTCCTTCCACGCTTCTGTTCATCTGGACGATCTCAATAATTGGGATTTTCTTTTCCAAGGCCAATTGTTTTAGAGCATTGCTTACTCTTCCGAGCGACCTATACGAGTCTTTATACTCTGGGCGTTTCATCAGACCTATGTGATCGATAAACACCACGTCAGGCTTACAAAGCTCTATTTTGTTTCGGACACGAGCCACAGAGATTTCCGGTTCGTCTTGCCACCAAATCCTTGCCTTTTTCTCCAAAACATCCATCAGCATGTCAATGTCATTTTTCTCTTCTTCGGATAAATTCCTGTCTCTGACCCTTTCACCTTCAATCCTAGCCAATTGCGATGCTGCTCTTTGTAGCAATTGTGTCGTTGGCATCTCCATCGTGCAATAGAGCACCTTATTCCCTTTTTGCGCCATACGGAGTGCGACGTTTAGGGCAAGGTCTGTCTTTCCCCCACCTGACCGGGCCGATATTATGGTCACAGACCCAGGTACAAGCCCTCCCATTGCTCTATCTAGCCCTCCAAATCCCGTCCTAGCCGTTTCCTGCTTTTGGGAATGCAACCACTCCTTAAACTCTTTGATCGCTTCTGATAGCGTTATAAGCCCCGTATCGTTTTGTGCTCTTGTAATTGCGTCTTGCTCTTCGACAAGGTTGCGAAGAATTTCAACGGTTTCTTCTGCGGTTTTGTTTTGAGCATCAAATACGACTTCCGCAATCGCACTCTGGATGCTTTTTTGTCTCCACTCGTCTCTGACAATCCGTAAATATTCCGGCGCATGTCTTGTCGTTGGCACACGATCAGCCAGCTTTAAGAGAGTGTCCCTTTCTTCCGGCAATATCTCTATTAGGGTTACCCCGTCAATCGGATTCCCGTCCCAATATTGCTTTGTAGCAGCTTCAAATATTTTTTGTGTCTTGCTATGGGTAAACATTTCGGGAGTGAGTGCATCTATTGCCGTTTTCGCAAACTCTTCGTCCAGCATCATGCATCCTAGCACGGACATTTCTGCGTCTACGCTCATTTAGGTATCAACTCCTCCCAACCACATTTCCCTTCGCGGAACCTGCGCATTGCTTCTTCATGTCGTTCCTTTCCTTCCTCGATTTCAGGAGGAGGAAATTCTGGAATCTCTTTTGGTGGCTGAACCACTGTTAGGTTAGGTTCATATTTCCCCTGCGTGGGATTTGATCTGTCTTGTTCTTTCGCTAACCAACCAGTAATAAATCTCAGAATTCCTCTTTGCGTTTTTCTCCGCGTAGGATTGGATATGCACCAACCTTTCATGTTACGGAGCTGCTGTTTTATATTTACCCCTGGATACAGTTCTTGCCACTCGGATATTTGCTCCTCATAGACATGATAGGTAGTTCCGTCATTTAACGGGATTTCTATGACGCTTTTCCGGTCCGGTTCCGCTTCTGCGGGATCGGACTCCCCTATACTCTTCTTTACTTTACTTTTCTTTACTTTACTTTGTGGATTGTTTTGCAAATTAACGGGAGTTTCTTTCAAATTAACCGTGGTTTCTTTCAAATTTACTGATTTAAAGGTAACTTTTTTAGAAGTACTGGTTGGAACGTCTTTTTTATCGCCCAAATCAAGTAGCCAGTACTCCTTAATAAATCGTATTTCTTCGCGGGTAGATACTGCTTGTATGTACCTGCGTTGGATACCCGCTGATGTCAAAATGCCGAACATCTGAAATACCCCATCATCAAAGATGGAACGTCGCAGACACCCTTGCACCACCTGCGTTATGTTCTCGGGGACGATCCCACAACCAACAGCGTCAGCCATAAGGAGGCAGGCATCATTGTCCCACACTTTGTAGTATCCATTTGTGCGGTAGATGTCGCAAAGGAGCGCCACTAATATTGTGATGCCCTTTGCGCCAAACTCCGCTTTCAAAAGCCTAATTTTGTCGTCCTGAAAGAAATCCACGTCTAAAGGGAAATAATCTATCCCGTCCTTTATTGGACGAGCCACTTTTTCACCCCCTTAATCAATGGATAATTGCCCATCAATTTGTTTGCTTTCTGGACGTTTGGGATGAGTCAAATTTCGAAAATGTCTTCTGACTGGGATGACTTTATCCCCAGCCATAGCCATAACAATTCTGAATATCGGCATATCATTTTGAGCTGTAACATTCTGCCTGTGTTCTGATTCTCGCAGATATGCTTCCATTTCCATACGATCACCGGAAATCCAATATCCGCGTGCCGCAGAGGATGATAATATAGCCCTGTTTTGCGGTTCAAGTCTTAAATTTGCGCGCTTTATCTCTAACCGAATTGTCCTGTCTGGCAATCCTGTAATTCTATGTAGATCAGCGCGGGATATAGCGTCTTCCCGTCCCTCTGGGATAAAATCTTCTATGTTCATAGCTTCACCGATCAAAACGGAAGATCATCATCGGGAGGAACCTCTTCGAATTCTTTTCTTTCAACGTCCGGGGCCTTGTGAGGTCCATCGGGTTTCTCATCTCGCTTTGGTTCCGCAAAATGGACGTTGTCTGCCACGATCTCAAAGGCCTTGCGCTTGTTGCCCTGGCTATCCGTGCAGGTGCGGGTTTGGATTGAACCCTGCACAGCCACCAACTGACCCTTACAGAAGTATTTGCATACGAAATCCGCTGTGCCGCGCCAGGCGATAATATTGATGAAATCAGTCTGCCGGTCAGAACCGGCCTTTACATACGAACGGTCCACAGCGAGTGTGAAACTTGTCACGGAAATATCGTTGGCCGTATGGCGCAACTCTGGGTCAGCCACAAGGCGTCCCATAACAATTGCTGTGTTTAACATCTAATCACCCCATTTTTTATAAGTCAGTTTGCTTTCATCCCATCCAGGGTATATCTCTTCTAAATAGGATTTGATTTCTGCCTTCGTCCGCTCTCGCCCTGCTCCATTGTCATAGCGCATATGGCAATCTAGGCAAAGGGTAACAACATTTTCCTCAATCCCTAGACCGCCTTGTGATCTAGGGATATAATGGGCATTTGGCATCGCATATGGTGACCCACATAAAATGCAGCAATGCCCATCTCGCTCCCACACTATATTCTTGACTTTTGGAGGTATATCAAGAGCTTTTGTTCGTTTGTACGTCTTCCCACCTCGCTTTTAGGAGTGCCAGTTCATCCGGAGTTTTAGTTTCAATTCCGACCGCCTGGCAGTCTTGTACGATGTTGTCAATTAGCCGGGACATCTGCTTACTATCAAAGGTAGACGACCCATAATAGAGGATTACGTTTGTACATCCCTCTATTTTGCTCGGCATGGTCTCTGCCATCCACCCAAGCCCGTTGCGTCTCCATCCAGCGCAAAGCTTGTCCGCGCCTTCACTGGGCACACAAACATACTCTGTATTGCCTCCTATGCCCCTTATAGCCTCTCGGTATATATCCGCCTTGGGAATTCCTGTTTCTTCCGCTAGATGGTCACAGAGTACCCAGAAATAAGCATTTGCGTCAAGCGATCTTCGGTTGCGTTTAAGTTTGATGTTTGCTATGTACGCCTTCCCGGATTTCATAGTATTGCAAAACGCACGAGCCTTTTTTGGGATAATCACCCGTAAACACAGCCATACGCCTTTTTCGTCTTGCTGACACCTTGCAGCGTCAAATTCAATCTCTGCCATGATTTTTCCTCTTAAACACCGTATAACGATGCATTACTTGACAAGTAAATACATGAGGCTGTAGGGCATAAAAAGTAGGTTTACCAACGAATTCGTGAGCATTATCTCTTGTTAACAGCCTAACCCCCTGAATGATTTCCCCGCGATACACAACATGCAAAGGACTGTTTTTTGCCCACATGCATATTACAGGGTCTTTATCGCACGGGCAGTATTTTCGTTCTCCTACTTTTCGCCATACTAAAGCCTGTTGGCATAATGGGCAAACATCATCCCCTCGTTTAAAGTGTATCAAAAACAGACGTCCCACCATAATCGTCATACTCCACATTGTCTGGGTCATTCCTAAACTCAGTCATCAAGTCCGTGTACATCTTAAAGCGATGTAATTTTTTCGTTCTCCGGCAATACTCACATTCTCCACAACGCCTTGGATTCTCTTCTCCATTTTTTAGACGTTGGATATGAGGGATTCTCGTTTTTATGTTTTCTAGTTCTAAATTCCATCTAGCTTCATCATTTAGCAAAAATACTTCTTTATCTGGTGGAGTTTGTTTAGATACCCCTAAAATAATAAAAGTGGGGAAATTATCTGCGCCAACATTTTGCCTTTCAATCTCTCCATAAACTGCTGCACGCATCAAATATCCAAATTCCTCAACAAATGTCTGCCGGGTTTTAGTAATTGGATTATAAAATAACTCTCTAAGGTTTGCGGATGTTTTATAATCAATGATTCTTCTTCCAGATGGGCAATACTTATCCATTTTCATACGCCATGCAATTCCACCTACTTCTCCGATCATAGGCTTCTCATTTTCGCCTGGCCAAGAGATTATTTGGGACATTAGCGGATCGTTAAGTACCTCCTGAATCATTTCGTCTAATTTTTCAAAAGGAGCATATTTACCTATGACTTCTGTTCCTCTTGATTTAGTAGTCTTTGTTTTATAGATTTTGTCAAAATTTTCATTACAAAATGTTTCAAATGCTTCCGGGCTTTCAAAATATGCATGAAAATATTGGCCTTGAAATAATGCATCTGACTGTAGTTCTGGTTCCCATATTCCCCGAAGTTTGGCAATTTCAGCAGCTTCGCATTTTTGAAATGCTTGATATTGCGAACAGCTCATATAGTGTATATCTGCTTCTCTGGAATAATAATTGTCATCCGTCAATTGAAATCTGCTCATCTTCTTCCCCTCCTTTTTTATCACTTGATGCTATAACCTGAACAGGAATTTGTTTAGTTTGCTTAGATAAATCAATTGCTAAGCGTTCTGACGGCAACCCTAATTTTTCTCCATTATTAGCAATTTCATTATTTAAGTCTTTAAGACGATCAGCTTCCGATTTGACTTGTTCTGAATGAGGATCCGTATACTTTTCACCAGTTGCATTAAACGCTTCTATTAAGAGATCACTATCATCTGACTCATTGATAAAAAATTTGCAGGCACGATTAATGACCGTTCTTTTTGCCATTTGATCCGGAAAATCTCTATGTACTGACATATTTGATTTACTTTTTTCCCATGCCCTTTTAATCTGATTTTGGGACATAATTTCGGTATATGTTCCGCCTCCATCAAATATGAGCGTACAATAAGCTCCCCGTATGTCTTCTATGCTATCCCCAATATTATCAATATTACTTGTATGCTTGAGGATAACCCAGCTTCCACCATCTTTCGTTGTCTCTATTTCGTCTCCTTTCCAGACAACATCCGAAATAATATCCTTCACTCCGGGAACTCTTCTTATGACTGCCATTGTCCCAAAATAGGATCGTTGTGCTGTCAACTGATTCCCGTAAACAATATAATAAATTTGCCGTTTTGCCGGGTTTAGTCCTTGTATCACAGTATAAAGTAAGGCATTAGCCACACTATCCTTTGTACATACAGATAAAGCTGGCCTTCCTGACTTATCTTTTGTCTCTTGTATGATGAGCCAGGCAGACCGTAAAGCATTCGCTACACTATAATTAGGCGGAAAATTAATACTCCCTTCTTCCTTTAGCTTATTTACACGGGCTTGGACATTGTCAACAATACTTTTTTCATTTATTTCATTTTTTGCCATTTGACATTTTCCTTTCTCCGCTCTATAATAAAAGCGGCCTATTTCTTTTGTGCCGCTGTCAGGGGTCTCAACTCTGGCGGCGGCTTTCTTTATGCCCCTTCAATCTTCCAATGGTTCCTAGCAGCTTTGGGAGATTGTGGTGGCCTATTTTTCTCGATCACCTCTTTCTGATAGGCGTTAAGTTCCCGCTCTACCATTTGTTTTTGCCACCTATGTACTCTTGCACAATTGCTTTGCAAAAAGCAGCCGTGCTTGCAAAATAGGCGACATGTAATGCATGGATCAGGTGTTCCCATTACGATGTTCTCCCTAACAGCCAATCCACAGATACATTCAAAATATCTGCTAAAGCTGAAAGCTCATAATCCATAACGTGCCGAATTTGTCCTTCCAATTTGGACAATCCATATTGATCCATATCAACCCCTCTCGATTTAAGTTGAGTCGCCAGTTCTCTCTGTTTCATTCTTTGGCTTTTCCGGGCCATTTTAACGCGCGTCCCAACGATGTTTCGGGTTCCTAGCGGTTGTTCTCTCTTTCTCACGATTTTTCCGCCCCTTTTTATTCTTTTAGGATAAATCCGCATCCGGCTATAAGCCCTTCCGCTGTCGCCAAGGTAAGCGCTGCCCATATGGGCAGTACGCCGGCATAGGCCGCAGGGGTGGTTAACACTGCGGCGATCGCGCCGACAGAAAACATTACGCTGCCCAATCTCCGGATTCGCATCGCTGATTGATCGCTATTCTTTTTTTCCATTTTCTTCACCTCCTTAATTCTCCGCACTCGTCCACGCGATGGAATTTATTTGCAATGTCGAGCACCGGTCGTGACAGCATTACACTCTTGATGCTGTCGCTAATCTCCGGACTTGATACGACCGCGGAACATACATGGTATATAAGTTGGCGAGCTATCCGGTCGTCAATTTTGACGCCCAACCCGCCACACCATAGCGGCCAGCAAGAGAAATCCAGGTCGGCACCGTACAGGTCGGCACCGTACAGGTTGGCACCGCGCAGGTCGGCACCGCGCAGGTTGGCATCGCGCAGGTTGGCACCGTACAGGTCGGCACCGTACAGGTCGGCACCGTACAGGTTGGCACCGCGCAGGTCGGCAACGCGCAGGTTGGCACCGCGCAGGTCGGCACCGTACAGGTCGGCACCGCGCAGGTTGGCACCGCGCAGGTCGGCATCGCGCAGGTTGGCATCGCGCAGGTCGGCACCGTACAGGTTGGCATCGCGCAGGTTGGCACCGCGCAGGTCGGCACCGTACAGGTCGGCACCGCGCAGGTTGGCACCGCGCAGGTCGGCATCGCGCAGGTTGGCATCGCGCAGGTCGGCACCGTACAGGTTGGCATCGCGCAGGTTGGCACCGCGCAGGTCGGCACCGTACAGGTCGGCACCGTACAGGTTGGCACCGCGCAGGTCGGCAACGCGCAGGTCGGCACCGTACAGGTCGGCACGTTTACCATTTTCGTCCCCATTAAGCCACATCTTATGCAGCTCTAGGATTTTATCTAATTCTTTCTGGTCCATCGTCTTCACCTCGCTTTTATTGATGATATGAATTTCGTATCCTGGTATATATCCTTCAGGGTTCTAACCATATCCTCCGTCCCTGGGTATGCCCTAGAAATCTCTTCCTCGTATTTTTGCAAGACCAATATGGTAAATGATGCAGTAACGCAATCTACCGGGTAGATCGCCTTAAATACGCGCATGGACAAGCAGCCGACCAATTCATTGGACTTTTTATCAAATCTTTATTTTTTATTTAAAGCAATATTCCTTAATTCCTCCGACAACTTTTCTAACGCGTTCATAGCGTCTCCTTTTCTTCGCACTTTTTGGTGCTCTCTTCTTTTGATTTGTATAAACCATCGTATTTCCCCTCCCGGTTTTCTCGGATGTCTCTAACAAGCTGGTCAAGTGGCATCCCAAATAGGGCTCTTGTCAATCTATCCGCTGTCAGCAGTTCGGCGTCTGGGCTGATGCGGATATTCCCTTTAATCGGCACAGAGATCACCTCTCTTTTCAAATTTCCTGTTTTGTCAATTATTTTCACATTTTTCTATTTTCTTTTATTTTTTGCAAAATTTGTTGTCTTTCCGCGTGTTTGGTGGTAAGATTTGGATGTAGGGGGTGCGTGTCGTGGCAACCTATGGTGACTTATCCAAATTTACCAACGCGGAGCTTTCAATGTGATTTTTATCCTTCTCACCTCCTTACGCGGGTTTCTTTTTGGGATTGTTGCCTTTTATGCCATATCGCTCGATAGCATCTGCAATCCCTTCGCCGTATGCTAAAAAGCTATCCTTCCCCCGATCATCAAGCTGCGGGATAATACGTCTGAAGGTTTCAAGGATTTTCTTCTCTTTTTCGGTCATTGTGGTTTCACCTCGCTCCCTTTTGTTGATCGTGAGACTATTATAGATCGTATAATCACATTTGTCAAGACTTTTTTGTGATTTTTCGACTTTTTGTTGACATAGCGACTTTTTAATGTTATTATTAAAGGCAGAAAGGAGGAGGGTCCTTTGAACGAGCGTATTAAAAAACTGCGTAAAGCTTTAGACTTAACGCAGAAAGAATTCGCTGACCGAATTGGTGTAAAACGAAATACTGTCGCAACCTATGAAATCGGTAGAAACGAGCCTATAGATGCTGTTATAGCTCTTATTTGCCGTGAATTTAATGTTAATGAGCAGTGGCTCCGCGAAGGTAAGGAGCCAATGTTTATAGAAATGTCCAGAGACGAAGAAATCGCCGCCTTTGTGGGGAAAACGCTAAGTGAGGAATCCGATACTTTTAAAAAGAGATTCATTTCTATGCTTTCCCGACTCAGCGAATCAGACTGGGAAGTGCTTGAACGTATGGTTATGGACATAAAAAAAGGCTGAACTTTTCAGTTCAGCCTAAAAGGGATCGTATGAATTGATATATGATGCGCAATTGTGAATCTGTTGCTTGTCTCAAAAGCTGTATGATTTTGTCCAACATTATGTAATCCTCCCTATTCTCCGCACTTGCAAACTCGAATCCTAAAAGTAGCATAATTATAATAGTACAATTGTTCGAGTTTTGCAAGCCCTGTGCATATATTTCACATAGACCGCCTTGCGCGCTGGGCCGAATCTATATATTAACAACGCTGGAAATTATGGAAAGTGGACAAAAAATCCGCTGGTAATATCTGGTATTATCAGCAATATAAAACAAAAACGCCCTATCCTAGTAATACAGGATAGGGCGAATATGCAAAGGAGGTTTAAAAATGGCGGAAATTCGTGGCGCGAGATATGCGCGCTACAGCACAGACCGGCAAACTGACAATAGCATCGAGTATCAGTTTGCGAAAATCGAAGAGTATTGCCAAAAAAATAAAATCCGCCTGGTGGCGTCTTACTGTGACAAGGCAAAGTCCGGCACCAACACAGACCGAGAGGGTTTCCGCGCTATGGTCGCGGCAGCCATGCAGCATAAATTTGACTGTGTGGTTGTCTACGACATCACCCGTGGCAGCCGTGATGTGGCGGATTGGTTTATGTTCCGCAAGCAAATGTCCTTGTTGGGCATCCAAGTGGTGTCTGCAACACAGCATTTGGGGGACATCACAGACCCGTCCGATTTTCTCACCGAGCTTATCAGCGTCGGCCTCGGTGAGCATCAAGTGCTCGACACGCGCAAAAAATCCATTGCCGGGACAACCGAGCGGGCAAAAAAGGGTCTCTTTTGCGGTGGCGTCCCCCCTCTTGGCTATGACATCGAGGATGGTCAATACATAATCAACGACGCAGAGGCAAACGTCGTACGCAAAATATTTGCTATGTACGCCGCTGGCAAAGGCTACGCGGCGATTTTGGAGGCCGTAAAAGGCGTAAAGGGTAAACGAGGTAAGCCCATCGGCAAAAACAGCCTGTACAGCATCCTACGCAACGAGAGATACATCGGGACATATACCTGGTTCCGGCGCAAGTGCAAGCTTATGCGCAAGTGGGCCGGAGGATCCCCAAACCCAGACGCGATACGTATAGATGGGGTTATCCCCCCGATTATTGATGGCAAAACATGGATTGAGGTGCAAAATAGGATGGACGATAACAAGAGACGCGCAAGCAACAAGGCCAAACAAGATTATTTGCTCTCCGGGCTGATTGAGTGTGAGGCTTGTGGAGGCACATACGTTGGTCATTGCTCCACTAACACAAAAGGGTATCAGAGCAGGTGCTATATTTGCGGCGATAAATACCGCACGCGTACTTGTAAAGCCAAAAACATCAACGCGGATGAGATCGAGACGTTTGTCGTCCAGCAGCTAAAAGCATTTCTCTTGGATGCGGACTTTTCTGAGGTAGCAAAAACGATCGCCGACCGGGTAAACAGTGCAAGCCCTGATCTTTCGGCGGAAAAGCGAGAGCTTAATTCGGTGATCGAAAAAATCAACAACGGCACCAAGGCGATTTTGTCCGGCATAAACTACCCGGAGTTGCAAGACGAGATGGACAAGCTCCGCCTGCGTAAATCAGAGCTGGAGGACATCATTTGGCGCACAGAGTCCAACCGTCAGCCCGTCCGCGCGGAGAGCATCGAGAAACTGCTCAACGACGCGCTGGAAAATCTTTCGGAAAATCCCCGTGAGACCATCAGACAGTTGGTAACAAAAATATACGCCCACGTAGACGGCACATTTACCGTTAACGTAGGCGTACATATAGCTGGTTGCGGAGGCAGGATTTGAACCTACGACCTTCGGGTTATGAGCCCGACGAGCTACCGGACTGCTCCACTCCGCGATATTTCCGCACCCTCTCTGTGAGTGCAGAAATTATTATACTACACTTCCATATAAAATGCAAGTCTTTTTTATAATTTTTTCGTTTTCCCCTTTTCATAGAGGAAAACCAGCCCCATCCCCAATGCAACACAGATAACTGCGGCAACCATTCCTGCCACAAAAGCCGAAAATTGGTTATTTTCTCGAAAAACGGTTTCCCTTGTTCCTTCTTCCGTTTGGCCCAAAGGGACGCCAGCCTCCGCAGCGCTCTCTGCCGCTTCCTCTGTTTCGCCCACCTTGAAAGGAATATAAGGCTCTTCTCCGCTTTGCGGGGACTCCCCATCATTCGATTTTGCAGCGACATTCGAGCCGGAATTGCCGCCCGCCATCCCTGTGCCGCCGGCCCCCGCCCTTTCCGAAGCCGAACCGCCTTCTTCCGCACGAACAACGGACACCGTGTATTGCTTTGTTGTTTTGCGATCCTCCGAACGTACGGTTACAACGATCTCCGTGGTGCTTCCCGCCTTATAGAGCGTCTTTCGATTGATGGAAACTGTTGCCCCTTCCGAGGCGTTCGCCTGAAAGGTCACGGACTGCACATCCGAATCCACGGGTAATGTATATTCCAAAATGTCCGGGGAAAATGGCGGCTCCAAAGTCCCTTCGGACGGCTGTAACGCGGTGAGAAAACACGGGGATGATGCGGCGGAAGCGGATTCTTCCAACGCCCGGTTCACAGTAACCGTATACACCTGCCGGTTCTTTTTGTCCAATGACACAGCGGTAATTTTGATTTCCGTCGAAGTCCCCGCGCGATTCAGCTTTTCCCGGCTGACACTGACCGAACCGTCCTCTCCCGCCCTTGCCTGAAAGGTCAAAGACTGTACGTCCGCGCCGACATCCAACGCATATTCGGTCACGTCTGGCGAAAAGGCTGGACGCAGCTCCCCGGCCGATGGGATCAGTTCGGCCAAATAAGCTTCCCATTCGGGTTCCTCCGGTTCTTCGGCCCGGTTGACGTCCACAAGGTATTGCGTCTTCTGTTTTTGATTCTCCGAAGTGGCGGTAATGGTAATCGAAGTCGTTGATCCGGCTTTTTGCAGCGTTTTCCGGCTGACACTGACCGTTCCATTCTCCCCTGCCTGCGCGTCAAATGTAACGCTCGACACCCGATATGGGACATCCAAGGTATAATGATAGATATCGGCTGAAAAGGATGGGGACAGCTTTCCCGAGGATGGCTCCAAACTCTCCAAAAATGCTCTGTCCGATTTTGGCGGGAGCACTTCAAGCGGCGCCTTCCCTTCACAACGGGAATCCAGCTGTTCCCCTTGCCAGTTACAAACTTGATCGACCACGACCTCCAATTCTGTTTCGCCAGCCGGAGCCCCCTCATTCACCTCAAAAACATAAGTTAAAATGGTTCCGGACAGAGCGGGTGCATGGCCTAAATCCACATTACACACATACGTGCTACGCACAGGATTGTTCGTCCCATCTGTCTGCAAGGTTTTATTTTTGATCTGGCTGGACGGTTCTACACGCAAAAAGGAAAGGCGGGTATCGTCGTACGCGATGGAAACGCAAAAGCCCGCAATGTCCTTTTGGGCCGTTGTGGTATCCACGGTCAATTCTATGCGTTCCCCACCATAGTAGGACTCCCTATCTACCGAGAATACAAACGGTGTTTCCGTCTCCAAGGAAGCTGCAGCCGCCACCGTTCCTAAATGAAAAAGGGCAATAACTGAAAGGAGGAGTCCCAATACCCGTTGCAGCATTGTGTACCTCCTCCATTTTCTGTTTCCTATCGTTTCCCGGTAATCAGGCCGTCACTGTTTCCATGGCCTCCGTCGTGCGCAATTCCCGCAAGCGGCGTTTCCTGAGGATCTGCAAGCGGAACCGGTTATACCGTTGGATCACGGCAAACGGCAAATTCCCCAACAAAATCAAAAACGCAAACAGAAGCCCAATCCCTAGGGAATTGACCACTAGCATCACGACTCCGCACAGGCAGTTGGTAAGGTGCATCCACTCCCCGCGGCAGGTCTCCATAATAAACTCATCCAGATATTCAATAGAGACATCTGTCAAATGTGCCTTGGAGAAGCCGCCTTTCCCGATATGCTGCGGCAATTTATCCTTCCAAAGTTGAATCTTCAAATTATCCCGATACCAGCGCCCGCCCTTCTCCCATTTTTTCGGCAAGTAGCGCGACTTAGTGGCATCAAAAAAAGCGGTGGGGATCTTAACGCAAGCTAAGAATACCGCCACGTGCCATGCTGCAATGATAATTACACTCCAGAGGAATATCTGGAGGCCCGACAAATCTCTTAGCACGAACATTCCTTCCTTCGAAAAATCATCACTGTCTTTTAAAAAGCGATGGATTCTATCATGTATTTATGTTACCATGGGCAATGAGGTCGAAAATATACGTAAAAATATCGTTACTATTATAATACAAAGAAAAGGAGCATGCAACATGAAAGCACTTTTTATCGGCGGGACAGGAACCATCAGCAGCGCCATCTCCTCCCTGGCCATCGAGAAGGGCGTAGAACTCACGCTTCTCACACGCAGCGGAAATGGCCCGGAAGGCGCTGAACGCCTGATTTGTGACGTAAACGATGAAGACCGCGCTTTTTCCGTTTTGAAGGGCCGTTCCTTCGACGTCGTCGTGGATTTTGTTGCATTCCGTCCAGAACAGGTGGAACGCGATATCCGCCTCTTTCAAGAGCGGACCGGCCAATACATCTTTATCAGCTCCGCCTCCACCTATCAAAAGCCGCTGGCACACCCGGTTATTACAGAGAGTACCCCGCTGTACAACCCTTATTGGCAGTATGCGCGCGACAAAATCGCCTGTGAAACTTTGCTGATGGCAGCCTATCGTTCCACCGCCTTCCCCGTCACCATTGTCCGCCCCAGCCATACTTATGGGGACTGTAGCGTTCCTGTCGCCATCCATGGCGCGCAAGGGAGCTGGCAGGTGCTTGCCCGGATGCTGGAGGGGAAGCCGGTCATTGTGCATGGCGACGGGCTTTCCCTGTGGACGTTTACCCACAATACGGATTTCGCCAGAGGGTTTTATGGCCTGATGGGGAATCCTCATGCGATTGGGGAAGCGGTCCATATCACCAGCGATGAGACGCTCACATGGAATGCAGCATTTGCAGCGATCGGGCGTGCGCTCGGCGTTGAGCCTATTTTGCAGCATATCTCGTCCGACCTGCTGTCTGCGCTCCGTCCGGAGCTTTTAGGGACGCTCTTGGGGGATAAAGCAAACTCGGTGATCTTTGACAATTCCAAAATCAAACGGCTTGTGCCGGGCTTTTTCGCCACGGTGCGTTTTGATGAAGGCGTAAGGCGCACGGTGGAATATGTGCGCTCCCATCCGGAATGCCAAAAGGCAGACCCAGAATTCGACGCTTGGTGCGACCGCGTCATTAAGGCATATTCCTCTTGTGTACGGAGCTTTTAAAAAGATCAGGGCGGCCTAACGTATGGTTAGGCCGCCCTTTCTATTTGCCCTATCATCCATGCCATTGTGTGCTGTTTATATATGGATCGACGGTGCAGAATGCCCTTTGGCCTTTCTGCGGCGTTCATTTCTCTTCTCCGCTGCACGCCCAACCGCCTTCTCCAGTTCCACAACAACCAGTGGGACAAAGGCCAGCGCTGTGACAATCAGCCATTGCTGGGGTACCAGGGCAACCGTCTTGAAAATCTGGGCCAATGGCGGAATGACGATGACGCTCAGCTGCAAAACAACACACACGACTGCCGCCAAAACCAACTTTTTGTTGCGGAAAATCCCCGCTCGAAAAACGGACTGTGACGACCGCATATTAAACGTGTGTACCACTTGGGAAAAGCTGAGCACGGCGAATGCCATCGTACGCCCAATGACCGGGGACGCAGGGTCGATATCGAAAAAGATCCGCCCGATGCTGTAAGCCAAGAGGGACATCGCGCCGATGAGACATCCCTCTACGAGGATATTGTACCCCATCCCTCCGGCAAAGATGCTCTGCGTGGGCTTTACTGGCTTGCGCTCCATAATATCCCGGTCGATCGGTTCCACGCCCAAAGCCAGAGCAGGCAATGAATCCGTCACCAAATTCACCCAAAGCAATTGGATGGCAAGCAACGGCGTCGGCAAATGCAGCAGGAAGCTGACAAACACGGTCAAGATCTCCCCGATATTGCAGGAAAGTAAAAAATGGACTGTCTTCTTGATGTTTTCAAAGATGCCGCGCCCTTCGCGCACAGCCGAAACAATGGTGGCGAAATTGTCATCCGCCAGGATCATATCCGCCGCAGCTTTCGCCACATCGGTTCCGGACTGCCCCATCGCGCATCCGATGTCCGCGGTCTTTAAAGCCGGCGCATCATTGACGCCATCGCCGGTCATGGCGACCACTTCGCCGCGGGCCTGGAATGCCTGCACAATGCGCACCTTGTGTTCTGGCGATACACGTGCAAAAACCGCATACTGGTAAATATCCCGCGTCAGTTCCTGCTGGGGAATCCGGTTGAGCTCCTCCCCGGTCATTACCGAAGTCCCCGGCGTTAAAATACCGAGCTCCTTTGCGATAGCCGCTGCTGTGGCAGCGTGGTCCCCTGTGATCATAATGGGACGGATCCCGGCTTTCCGGCAGAGCGCCACCGCCTCCTTCGCTTCGGGGCGCGGTGGGTCCATCATCCCGATCAACCCACAAAAGATCAGGTCCTTTTCCAAGCTGGCACGATCGGTTGGCAGCGACGGAAGATCTTTATACGCAACGCCCAACACGCGCAGCGCCCGGCGCGCCATCGCTTCGTTCTGCGCCGCGGCTGACCGGCTGGTGCAATGGGCCATCAGGATATCCGGCGCCCCTTTGGAGACCACCCGGTATTTCCCATTCCCAATTTTATGTACAGTGGTCATCATCTTGCGCTCGGAGGAAAAGGGGATCTCCAAAACCCGCGGATACAGCGCATCCAGTTCCGTTTTTGAAACAGGAGTGGCATGCACCAGTGCGGCCTCAGTGGGGTCGCCGTGTACAGCGCCGCCGGAGACGGTACAGTTATTGCACAGCACGGCCAATTTCAAAAGGTTTTGGCCCTCGGCCGAATCCATACGCAGCTTCCCGGAAGCGGTTGCCAGTTCCACCACCGTCATCCGGTTTTGCGTCAAGGTCCCCGTCTTGTCAGAGCAGATGACGCTGGCGCTTCCCAGCGTCTCAACCGCCGGCATCCGGCGCACAATCCCGCGCTTTGCCGCCATCCGCCGGACACCGATGGCCAATACAATGGTCACAACCGCCGGAAGGCCCTCCGGAATTGCCGCAACTGCCAAACTGATGGAGATCAAAAACATCTCCAACGGCTTGATATGCTGGAACAGCCCCATCAGGAAGATCACCGCACAGATGATTAAAGCGCCAATCCCCAGCCATCTTCCCGTCTGTTCCAGCTTGCGCTGAAGCGGCGTCTGGGGCGCTTCCTGGTCCGAAATCATATGCGCAATGCGCCCAACCTCGGTTTGCATGGCTGTTGCCGTCACCAGGCCCTTCCCGTGGCCCGAGGTAATGGAACTATTGGCATACAGCAGATTCCGCCGGTCCCCCAGCGGCGTGTCAGGGGGATACGTCCGTCCCGCATGTTTTTCCACCGGAAGGCTCTCCCCGGTTAAAGCACTTTCCTCCGCCTTCAAATCATGCGCTTCTGTCAACCGCAGATCGGCCGGGACCAAATCCCCTGCCTTTAATAGAACAAGATCGCCGGGGACGATCTCCGCGGCAGCCAGGTTCCGTTCGATTCCATCCCGTATCACGCGGGCGTGTGGGCTGCTCATCTTTTTCAGCGCCTCAATTGCCTTTTCTGCACGGCTTTCCTGAACCAGGCCGGTAATCGCATTGATGACAACAATTGCTAATATAATAATGGCATCGATATAATCTTGATCTTTCTGCAAATACGAGGTCACAAACGATATTCCCGCTGCAATCAGCAGGACAATCACCATAAAATCCGAAAATTGCGCCAAGAACCGCCGCAAAAGGCTTTTTCTTTTCGGTGGTTCCAATTCGTTTTTCCCAAATTCCTTTAACCGGTTTCTGGCCTCCCGGGTAGGAAGCCCGTTTTGCGCGCTGGTTCCCAGCCGTTTTTCACATTCTGCCCTTGTTAAGCATTGCCACTCCAACCGTTCTCCCTCCTATCGCCGCCGGGCGGCGCGTAACGTTTCATTGCCTTTCTTTTCATTCTATGCGGGGGGTATGCAAACTATTATCCTCCGATCCGGGCAATTCCCCCATAAATTCGCTGTTGCATCCCAAATAGGGTATGCTATAATGCCTATATAGGATTTTTAAAACGCAGCGGTTGGCACGTTTTCCTTTTTATGGTTGAAATTTCTAGAGTCCCTTATTTGCCTGCTGCCTTTTCTAATCCTTTCAAAAGAAAGCATTACACAGGGGCTATTGATCGTGTCCCTATTTCAGAACAAAAGAAATCCTTAAAAGGGGGCGAGGGGTTGGATTATGCCATCATGAATTTTGTGCAGCAAAACCTGCACACCGCTTTTACCGACGTCTTTTTTCCCATTGTTACAATGCTAGGAAACCATGGGCTGGTTTGGCTATGCCTAATTGCCGCCCTACTTCTGACCAAAAAATACCGCCGCTGTGGTGGGATGCTGCTGTTGACATTGGCAGCCACCTTTCTTCTAGGGGAATTCATTTTGAAGCCCATCATCGCGCGTCCCCGTCCCTTTGTGGACAACCCCAACGTCCTTTTGCTGATCCCTCCGCCAAGCGGCTATTCCTGCCCATCCAACCATTCTTCTTCCTCCTTTGCTGTGGCAACCATGCTGTGTTTTTACCACAAAAAGGCTGGAATTGCGGCTCTTGTATTGGCTTTTCTGATTGCTTTCAGCCGTATTTTTCTGTTCGTCCACTACCCGACCGATGTGATCTTCGGCGCAATACTTGGAATTTTATGTTCGGTATTGCTTTACAAAGGAATCCAGGCTTGGCAGCATAAATATTCGAAAAAATACTTTTAGTAGACTTGTTTATACAGATTGTTTTTATATTTATGAAAAATATATACAATATGCGGTCTTTTTTTTGCAAAACCGTTTCCTTTTAAACGTAAATTCTACCTTTTCCTCTTCCATTCGACACAAGATATATCATCCTATATAGCAAATCTGCAAAGATATTGCGTAAACAATTGTTTTGTTGAATATTTCATTTTTCTCCTATTGCTTTATTTTCTCTTTTCCTCTATCATAATAACAGTAACTTTGGTGAATTTATATCACTGATAAATTTTTTAGAAAAAAGGAGGATGTGAAACATTGACGAAGCATATTGGAGACATCGATCTGCCCAATACCAGTTTGCATTATGATCTCTTGGGAAATGCAGAAGATGGATATTGCATCGAGATCACTTCATGTAAGTTTGAAAGAGCTTGCGGCTTTATCTCTTCAGATTTACGCTTCGCTGAAAAGTGCGTCAAACTGTTATACGAAGGGATGGCATTTCCCTGCAACTTAAAGGATTACTTGGAAGATTTCAAATTTGATAATCATTCCTATTGACTTTCCTGTGGGGTTTGATTATACTGTAGATGATCCCTTCCAAAAAAGCCCATTTTTTGACGGATGAGGGGTACACCTGCATAAAAGCGGGTACAAAGCGAACGATAATAAAATGATCAAAGCAAAATTTATTTATAGTAAGGAGTCTTGCAAAATGAAAAAATATGTTTGCACTGCATGTGGTTATGTATATGACCCCGCTGTTGGCGATCCGGACAGCGGCATCCAACCCGGCACTGCTTTTGAGGATATCCCGGAGGATTGGGTATGCCCCCTCTGTGGTGTAGGAAAGGATATGTTTGAACCCCAGGACTAACGGTAGCTGGAGGAAGCGAACCAAAGAGCGATGCATTTTGCCTGCCCATAAGTGTGGCGAAAGGGACAAAAGAAGCTTTGGACTGCGTTGGAAGGAGTGTTTTCTCCTTCCGGCGGGACGAAGCTTCCACTCCCTGTTCTAGCGACCGTGTGGGTGGGCTTCTCTATGTTTCATCTGGAAAGGAATGGTAACAATGAGCGCAATTAAGTTGAAAGAAAATCTTTATTCTGTTGGTGTTTTAAATCCGTCGCTGCGTGTGTTTGACATTGTAATGGAAGCGCGCTATGGCACAAGCTACAACGCGTATCTGATCACAGGCGAGAAGAACGTCCTGGTGGAGACCGTTGAAGCTAATTTCTTTGACGAATATCTGGACAACATCCAGAGTGTTGTAGACATCTCGAAAATTGACTATCTGATCATGAACCACACCGAGCCGGATCACTCTGGTTCTGTGGCAAAGCTTTTGGAAAAGAACCCGAATATCACGGTTGTCTGCACGACCGCTGCTCAGAAATACCTGCGCGCGATCGCAAACCACGACTTCCCCTGCATTGTAGCCAAACACGGAGATAAACTGGACATCGGTGGCCAAGAGCTGGAATTCATTGTTGCGCCGCTGCTGCATTGGCCGGATTCCATGTTCACTTGGATGCCGCAGCAGAAGGTTCTGTTCACCTGCGACTTCCTCGGCGCACATTTCTGCGAGCCCACCATGCTGGACAGCAATATCCACTATCCGGAGCAGTATCTCGGCGAAGTGAACTACTACTATGCCTGCATTTTTGGGCCGTTTAAGCCCTATGTGCTCGCCGGCCTGGACAAGATCAAGGATCTGCCGGTCGAAATGGTCTGCCCCAGCCACGGTCCCTGCCTGGTGGAAGGCATCTCCCGCATCCAGGGCCTCTACCGCGAGTGGAGCACGCCCGCTGCGCCGTCTGGAAAGAAGGTTGTTGGAATTCTCCACGCTTCGGCATACGGCTGCACCACCAAGCTGGCACAGGCTGCTTATGATGAACTCAAAAAGAACCCCGATCTGGATGTCCGCCTGATGAACGTTGTGTTCACGCCTTTGTCGGAGGCAGCCGCACTGGCCAATGAAGCGGACGCCTTGCTGGTCGGTTCCTGCACCATCAACCGCGATGCTCCGAAGGTGGTTTGGGACGTTCTGGCCTCTGTGGACGCCATCAATACCAAACAAAAGCCCGTCGGCGCATTTGGTTCCTATGGCTGGAGCGGCGAAGCGGTTCCGATGATCAAGTCCCGCATGGAACACCTCAAATTCAAGTTTATTGGCGATGGCTTGCGGGTTTGCTTTATGCCCACCGAAGAGGACTTCGACGCGATGCGCGCATATGCAAAAGAAGTCGTTTCCAATCTGAAGTAATCCGTACTTTATAAATCTGTATACATGGAGAAACGGGCAAATGCACGGCTGCATTCGCCCGTTTCTTAATTAAAATGAACAGAGCGGCGTCCATGTCCTTTTCGACATCGGCGCCGCTTTCTGTTTGATTCATAACCGGAATATTCCTTCCCCGCCTCCTTTACTGATCGCGATGCACAGCCGTTTACACATTTGCCTGCCCGCTCTCAAAAAGATTGTTGATCGCCGGGGCATCCACTTTTGTGGACACCATCAGTTCCCCGCTTCCATTACGCAAATATACCTGATTTTGCTGTAGCCAAATCTGAATATTCTGTGTCTCTCCATTTTCTTGGGGCTGGAGGCGCACTTCATAATCGGAATTTGCGGGTAGGAATGGGGGTTCTTTCGCCGGTTGAGCCGACCCGAGCATTTGATCGAGCATATTCAAAGGGGCTTCCGCGGTCAACGTCGTCAGAGGGGCTGCTGCTCCGCCGCGATACACCACTGCGGAGGGTTCCTGTTCTCCACATCCACACAGTACCGCAACACAAAACAGCGTTATAAAAGCCATCGCCATCCATTTTTTCATCTGTCGCCGTCCCCGCTGCTCATGCCCGGGGCGTTCCTCCCTTCCATTAATCATTTGTTTTCACGGGCTCCACCAAAACCGCCAAGTTCTGATCCCGCAAAAGTAGAATCCTAAGTAACTTAGAAGCCTCTATCTGTAATACACATGATACAGAGCTTTTCTTTCAAAAAACCAGAAAAAATTCTTACAAATTCCTGTCAGCTTTCTTCTGCGGTCCAACCTTGTTCCTCCAGGAGCTGTACCACCGCAAGATCTTTTTGGTTCTCCGTAAGGGTATACGGGCTGATAGACACCTGGATTTTTCCCGTATAATCCCCCACCAAATTCTTAAGCTTGCTGCCTTCCGCCGGTTGGAACAGCCCGTTCTCATCTCCGCATCGTAGATATAGGCAGGCTACCCGCCCGCTGAAATCCTCGCGGTTCGTAATATCGAGATCCAAGGTGTCCTGGCGCAAAGCTTCGAGGAGCGCCTGCTTCTGTGCGTCGTTCAAACGATATGTCTTTGCGGCCATGTCGGATTGCTCATCATAGTTTTCGATCTCAATTTGGCTGATATCACCCGGTTCCAGATAGAACAACAGGTTTCCACTCGTCTTATACTCCTCCGAATTCACAATGTCCGAACTGAGCTGTTGCAGACGCTGCGAATTCTCTTCGGCATTTGGCGTATCGAATGGGCTCCACTGGTACTCCCTTTGGAAAGTGCTCCCATCCTTCAAGTGGTATACGATTTGATACTGTATCCCGCCGCCCTGGCTCATGCGGAACGGGAACCCCGCCTGCTTTTGGAATTCGACCACAGACCGGTGGAACTCTAAAACTTTTTCCACATTTTCCGCCTGACAGATCTCAGGCTTCACAGAAGCAAGATTTTCATATTGCTCTCCCTGTATGTCGAAATGGTCGGAACCGAATTCCTGATAGTACGTATTGTCTTCAAAGGAAACGCTTTCAATGTCCTCTATGGCAGGAATACGGTCGACATATCCAAACGCGCCGGTGGCCACCACGCCATAAAAGACAATGAACGCTCCCAAAAATACAGCATACCCTGCAAAGCTCCGTTTCATACGGGAGAACCCACGGGAATAGATCGCCTCCACCACGACATGCGCTGCAAGGGAACCCAACAGCAGTCCGATCAGGAAGTTGGCCGTGCTGGAATTGTACCAAAACAGGATAAAACCCAGCCCGAAACCACCTACCGCTGTAATCAGGAAACGGATCAAGCCCTTGGGTATCTGGAATGCAAAGGTATTCTCCGCAGACTCGCTTTTCCGCCTTCTATATAAATAGACGCTTGAGAGGAGCAAAAAGACGGCCAAAATGGCCCACCAAACAAAAAAAGTTGGAGCATCCGATGCGTGGAGGAAAATACCGACGAAGGGGGCCAAGGCCACCAACAGCGTATTGTCCAGATTCACCGTCATGTTGAACCCCGGAAGCAGGCAGCTGACCAAATACACGGAGGAATAAACCAGGATAGGGTATGCGATATTGACGCCAATCACGGAAAGGACCATATCGAGCGTGGTGCCCGTACAGACGGCCATCAACACACAGAACAAAAAGGCAGCCGCCAGAACCAGCATCAGGCCGAGCATCTGCACGAACAGATCGCCGATCTGCCCTCCCTTATTTTCTATGTTAAAGCATAGGGCGATCAAAGACGCAATTCCCACATTGAGCGCCAAAGGGATATACAGCGCGGTCAACCCGGCAAGGATGCGCCCCAGAAGCATCGCCGACCGGCGAACTGGAAGCGAATGGAACAGGTCTACGCTCCGCTTCATGTGCATATAGCGGAACAGCTGGACAGCGAACAGAAGGGTAAACAGGGCGCATAATGTGGGAACGCTCAGGGTCATTGCAAATCCCGTCATGTCCCCAAACACGCTCGCATATTGTGCGGAAACCCCATATACCTCGAGTGTCATCGGATCCATGCGGATGTTTGCGTTGGCCAAGCCAAATAATAACAAGACCGGAAAAGCTAGAAACAGCAATGCTGCGAATAGAGCCATCATTCCCCGGTTGCGCTTTAACGACCAGAGATATGTCTCGCGCAACTCGCGCTTCCAACTAGTTGAGGATGTTTTCAATATCATAGCCTGCCACCTCCATTTCACTGATAAATACCTCTTCCAATGTAAGCGGCAACACTTCCGCAAACACGGGATGCAGGGCGTTGATCTGCTCCAGAATGTCTTCCTTCGTCCCGCGTGCGACAAAGCTCACCAGGGAACCGCGCACCTCGGTCTTTAGGATGTCAAGCCCCTGGAAGGCCTCTGGACCTGGAAGTGGCTGGAAGACGGCCTGCACCTTATTGATTCCCAGTTTCAGTTCATCCAGCTCGCGCTCAAAGAGTACACCTCCCTTGTGGAACAGCCCCACATGGTCGCAGAAATCCTCCAACTCCCGCAGGTTGTGCGAGGCAATCACCACGGTCATCCCGCGGTCGGCCACTTCGCTGCCGACAATCCGCTTCAAAAGCTGGCGCATCACCGGGTCTAGGCCATCGAAGATTTCATCCATTAATAGCAACTCTGGCTGCGCCGCAATTGCACAGATCAGCGCCGCCTGGCGCTGCATGCCCTTCGACATATTGCCAATCCGCATCTTCCGGTCCAGCGGGAACATCGCACAGCAGGCTTCATAGCGCTCCCGGCTCCAGGTGGGGTACAAGCGGCTATAAAATGCCGCCATGCTGTCCAGAGATGCCTGCGGGAAAAAATACGGATAGTCCGGGATGAAGAAAATCCGGGACTTCACCCCAGGGTTTTCAAACGGGGCCTCCCCGTCCAGCGTAACGCTGCCCCCATCCGGCTGATAGATTCCGGCCAACGTCCGCAGAAAAGTCGATTTTCCAGCGCCGTTGCTTCCTACCAGCCCAAAAATGGAGCCGGATTGGATCTGGAACGAAATCTGATCGAGCGCAGTGAGTATGCCAAAGCGCTTCGTCAATTGATTGGCTTCAATCATGTCCGTCACTCCCCTCTTGTTGATTCACAGCAGGACGTCCGCCCTCATAAACCTCTTTTACACAGTTTTGTGCTTCTTCCAGGGAAAGGCCGCAGTCCAAGGCCCGCCCCGCCGCATCCCGCAGCTTTTCAACGGCCTGTTCCCTTTGCTGGGAAAGCGCATTGGCGGCTTCTGCAATAAACGATCCCTTTCCCGGGACGGAATAGATGATCCCATCGCGTTCCAAAAGCTGGTAGGCCTTCTGCACCGTGTTGGGATTTACCCCCAGCTCCTGGGCCAGCGCACGTACAGAGGGGATTTGCTCATTTTTTGCAAGTGCGCCGAGCGCGGCCATCCGCGTTATGTTTTGATACAGCTGCTCATAAATCGGGAGCCGGCTCCGATAGTCCAGCGAAAACAGCACATCGTTCACCGTCCTTTCTGTATTATGTGTATTAATACAGTATAACTATAACATACAAACATTCCCCTGTCAATCACATGGGAACCAGGTTGGAAGGAGCTTGGCTTTGCGCAGCGCCTGCATGACCAACAGCAGGCACACCAAATATACAAGCAGCAGGAAGCTATTGGCCGCCAAAGCAAAATACAGCGTTGCCAACATAGCCAAAGGATGAATCTGTGTGGAAGCTGCCAGGAGTTTCGGCTCCACAATTTGCCGCACCCCACTCACAACCAGCCAGCCCGCCACCAAAAAAATCCCCTTCAGCGGGCTTCCCTGTGCAAAAAACAGGAGTGCCAACGGCAAATAGACCGCTCCCGGCCCCAATACTGGCAATAAGTCCGCAAATCCTGCAACAATGCTGAGCACTAATGGATAAGGCGCCCCAGCGGCAAAGAAGATGCATAACGTCTCCAAAAACGTGAGACAATACAACAACAGGTAAGAGGTCAAATACTGGCCGCCAATGTGCGCCCCATGTCGGGATGCCTCGCGGAGAATTCCCTTTCCCCGCGCAGAGAGCAGGTTGGACAAACGCTTCCGAATTTTTTCCATGTCTTTTGAAAAAAAATAGGTGGACACCACCATTACCAAGAACATCGCAAGCACCGCTGGAAGCGAGGTCAAAAAGCCCAATGCTGCCGTCAAAGCACTGGTGAGCACAGAGGCCGCGGCCTGTGCAAGGTTGAGCAATTGCCGCTGATTCTCCTGGATAAAATCCTGATCAATATGGTTGAGGAACTCCCCCACCTGTAGGAAAAGGCGGTTCAAAGGCTCTGTCAGACGGCCAAGATCCACATCCCGGATGGTGCGGAGCAAATTGCTGATTTCTCCCACCAGCCACATGCCCAATAGGAACAGCGCGCCGATCAGCAGCACATACAAAGCCGCTGTGGTCACTGCGGCGGCACATCCTTCGGAGAGGGGCAACTTCTGTTTCAGGAAGCGGACAACTGGTTGTAAGAACCAAGCTAAAGCGAATCCTGCCAGGAAGGGAAAGGTATATCGCAACGTGGCCGTAAACAGCCAGAAAAGCCCTGTATATACCAGAAAAAAGACGGCATATGCTCTTCCTTTTGCTAGAAAATTCCGATCTAACATGGAAGTCCCCCCATTTCCTCTTCAAATATATGGGGGAAGGATGTATTTCTATTACGCGCAAATAGGCGCAAAAAGAGCGCCCCGCGAGCGGAAAGTGCCGTAGTTGGGTACAGCCCTACTCATCCGGCCGTTTTCCTCCACGGGAGGAACGGCGCGCCATGAGCTTTCCTTTCGCGGGACGCTCGTTGTTTTCATTCTTATTTTTCTCTTCCCAGCAGCCAATCCACAGATACATTTAGGATGTTCGCTAGGGCTGAAAGCTCATAATCCGTTACATAACGGATCTGCCCTTCCAGCTTGGACAATCCGGACGCGTTCATATCGACTCCGTTCACCTGAAGCTGAGCCAACAGCTCTTTCTGCTTCATCCCCTGGCTTTTCCGGGCCATTTCGACACGCGCCCCAACAAGATTGCGGGTCCCCAATGCTTGCTTGCGTAATCTCACCTTACATTCACTCCCTACATGCATGAATTTTTTACCAATATCACCAACAAAACGATGTGAATTTTGGATAAAGCGATTCATTGAACAACTAAACCCACACAAATCCACTCGATATTTCTATTATAGTATCTATTTGTAGAAAACGCAACAAAAATATTACATATTTTTAGCTTCTTCGGCATATTTTTTGCTTCCAATTTCTGGCCAACAAGAGAAGAAAAACATATTTGTGCTTTTGCTCGAACCTTGCTATAATAATCCTATCCGTTAAACGCCGGAATCACATCCGTGCGTGCTGTTTTACCAACCGGGACAAAACGCCCTTGCGAAAGGCAAACCAGCTCGGGACTTTATTTGTGGAGATGTTACCATGACAAATCAGAAAAAGCCCTCGCGAAATCTCACAATGCTGACCGATTTCTATGAAATCACCATGTCCAATGGCTATTTTTCCAATGGCTACCGGGACACCGTTGTATATTTTGACATGTTTTTCCGACATATCCCAGACGATGGCGGCTTTGCTATCATGGCCGGCGTACAACAGTTGATTGACTATATTAAAGACCTGGAGTTTACGGACGACGACATCGCCTATCTGGAATCCACGCACATGTTCCAGAAGGAATTCTTGGAGTACCTGCGGAATTTCCAGTTCGCCTGCGACGTTTGGGCGATCCCGGAAGGCACCCCTATTTTCCCCAGCGAGCCGATTGTCACCGTGCGCGGCCCGGTGATCCAGGCACAGCTGATCGAAACCATGCTGTTGCTCACCATCAACCATCAGAGTATGATCGCCACGAAAGCAAACCGGATTGTCCGCGCCGCACAAGGCCGCGCCGTCATGGAATTCGGGTCCCGCCGCGCACAGGGAGCCGACGGCGCCATCTACGGTGCGCGGGCCGCTTACATTGGGGGTTGCTGCGGCACCGCCTGCACCATTTGCGCCCCGGATTTCGGCGTCCCTGCCCTGGGCACCATGGCCCACAGCTGGGTCCAGCTGTTTGACAGCGAATTGGACGCCTTCCGCGCATATGCCCGCGAATACCCCTCCAATTGTACCCTGTTGGTGGATACCTTCAATGTCCTGAAATCCGGCGTGCCAAACGCCATCAAGGTGTTTCAGGAAGAGCTGCTCCCGCGTGGTTACCGTCCCGCCGGCATCCGGATCGACAGCGGCGACATCACGTATCTGTCCCGTAAAGCCCGTAAAATGCTGGACGAGGCGGGGTTCCCCGATTGCAAAATCTGCGCCTCCAATTCCCTTGATGAATACATTATACGCGACATGCTGATGCAAGGTGCGAAAGTTGACAGTTTCGGCGTCGGCGAGCGCCTGATCACCTCCGGTTCCGAACCGGTTTTCGGCGGCGTTTATAAGCTGGCCGGCGTCGAGGACGCCAATGGCAACATTATCCCCAAGATCAAGATCAGCGAAAACGTTGCAAAGATCACCACGCCGTGCTTCAAAGGGCTGTGGCGTTTGTTTGACCGCGACACTGGCAAGGCGATTGCCGACGTCGTAACGCTACACGACGAAGTCATCGACGATTCCCAGCCGTACGAAATTTTTGACCCGGAGCACATCTGGAAGCGCAAAATGGTCACCAATTTCCGCGCCGTGAAGCTGCGCAAAAAGATCTTCGAACACGGCCAGTGCATCGCCGAGGAGCGCACGCTGGAAGAGATCAAACGTTACTGTGCCGAACAGGTGGACACCCTCTGGGAGGAAGTCACCCGCTTTGAAAACCCGCATCAATATTATGTTGACCTATCTCCGGCGCTCTGGGACATTAAAAACCGCATGATTGAAGAGAACACTGCGTTAAGCCAGCGCTGACGGATTTCTGGTTGACATCTGAGGGAAAATCAGCTAGAATAATGCCTGCGAGCAGGCTGAACAGCTGCGGGTGATACCCGAAAGGGTCCACCCGAGGAAAGTCCGAGCTCCAAAGGGCAAGAATAACGGCTAACGGCCGCCGGGGGCGACCCTAGGGAAAGTGCAACAGAGATATACCGCCGCTTTTGCGGCAAGGGTGGAAAGGCGAGGTAAGAGCTCACCAGCGCGCAGGAGACTGCGCGGCTCTGCAAACCCTATTCGGAGCAACACCGTGGAGGGACATATGCGCCGGCCCGGCGCGTCCTGTGGAGGTGGCATCGAGCTGGCGCGGCAACGCCCAGCCAAGATAGATGGCTGTTCACGACAGAACTCGGCTTACAGGCCTGGTCGCACTTTAAAATTTGTGGAGGCAAAAAATGTCTCCTAGCATAAAAAATCCCCGCTGTCTTTTTGACAGCGGGGATTTTTGTTTGCAACTTATGAAAACCATTTTACAGATTCGTATGCGAACGCAGTTCGATTTTTAATTTTTCTGGCTTACCGGACGCTGAACAACAGATCTCCATAGGTGGGATACGGCCAATATTTCTCTCCAACGTTGCATTCGATCTCATCCGCAATGGCACGCGTCTTTTCCATCTGCATCAGCACCGGGTTACGGTAATATTTTGCGCACTGTTCGACATCCTGCATATCCTCTGCCCCGGCAACCGCTGCTTCCAGCGCCTCCATCTCTTTATAGAGGTCTGCGGTCAATTGGGAGAGTTTCTTGAGCAGGGTTTCCTCCAACTCACAGGAAATGTCCGCACAAAGCTGCTTCTTATTGATCGCTTCTTTGCTGATATCTTTCATATACGCGCAGGCGGCCGGGAGAATATCCTTTTTAATCATATCCACCATGGTGAGCGCCTCGATATGGATCTGTTTGCAGTAGTTCTCCAATTGGATCTCACAGCGCGAAACAATCTCCGCCCCAGAGAGCACCCCATACTTCTCAAACAGTTCAATATTTTCCGGGCGCTTATAATAGGGCAGCGCATCCGCCGTGGATTCCAAATTCAAGAGGCCGCGCCGTTTGGCCTCTTCCACCCACTCCGGCGCATAGTTGTTCCCATTAAACACGATGCGCTTGTGATCACGGTAGGAATGGCGGATAATGTGATTTAGTTCCTTGTTAAAATCCTCCGCCTTTTCCAACCGGTCGGCATAACGGCACAAGGTGTCCGCCACAATCGTGTTTAAAATCATATTGGGGCACGCAATCGAAACCGTGGAGCCCAACATACGGAATTCAAATTTATTGCCCGTAAAAGCGAACGGGGACGTCCGGTTGCGGTCCGTCGCATCCTTCGGAAACTTCGGCAGTACGTCGACGCCAATGTTCATTTCCGCCGCATCTTTTTGGTCGTATTCGCTCTTGTTTTCAATGGACTCCAAAATCCCAGTCAGTTCATCCCCTAGGAATACAGAGATAATCGCCGGAGGCGCTTCGCTGGAGCCAAGGCGGTGGTCATTGCCCGCGCTCGCAACGGACAAACGCAGCAGGTCCTGGTGTTTGTCAACCGCTTCCAAGATCGCCGTCAGGAACAACAAGAACTGGGCGTTTTCTTCCGGGGATTCTCCCGGCTCCAATAAGTTGATGCCCGTATCCGTGCAGATGCTCCAGTTGTTGTGTTTGCCGCTTCCATTGACGCCTGCAAACGGCTTTTCGTGCAGCAGGCAGTACAGCCCGTGCTTGGAGGCGACCTTCTTCATAATTTCCATGGTCAGCTGGTTGCCGTCCGTGGCGACGTTTCCCGTGGTAAAGATCGGCGCCAATTCGTGCTGGGCCGGCGCCGCCTCATTATGTTTAGTCTTCGCCAAAATGCCCAGCTTCCACAATTCTTCATCCAGATCCTTCATATAGGCGGACACGCGGGGCTTGATCACACCGAAGTAGTGATCCTCCAGTTCCTGGCCCTTCGGCGGCTTTGCGCCAAACAGGGTACGCCCGGTATAAACCAGGTCCTTGCGCTTTTTATACATCGCCTCATCGATCAGGAAATACTCCTGTTCCGGCCCGACCGTGGTATTGACGCGATTGGCCGGTGTCCCAAACAGATGTAGAATGCGCATCACCTGCTTATTCAGTGCATCCATGGAGCGCAAAAGTGGTGTCTTTTTATCCAGCGCCTCGCCCCCATACGAGCAGAAAGCGGTCGGGATGCAGAGCGTGCCGTCCTTGATAAATGCATCAGAGGTTGGGTCCCACGCCGTATAGCCGCGTGCCTCAAAGGTTGCACGCAGGCCGCCGGAGGGAAAACTGGAAGCATCCGGCTCTCCCTTGATGAGCTCTTTGCCCGAAAATTCCATGATGACTTTGCCGTTTTCCACCGGATAGATGAAACTGTCGTGCTTTTCCGCAGTGATTCCGGTCATCGGCTGGAACCAGTGCGTAAAATGGGTCACGCCCTTTTCAACAGCCCATTCTTTCATCGCGTTGGCGACAATGTTTGCTACCTGCGGGTCAAGGGGTTCCCCCTGTTCCCGGGTCCGTTTCAGGGCCTTATACGTATCCTTCGGCAGCCTCTCCTTCATAACGCTCTCATTGAACACCATGCTGCCAAAAATTTCCGGGATCTTCCGAATGCTCATCAAAAGTCACTCCCTATTTTATTTCAAGCGATTCTACCAGCGCCTGCAAATGGACATGCAAGGAATCACAGGCGCGCCCTCTGTATAACAACAAAAAGCGCCGCAGGGCGATCCCCACAGCGCCTTCGCTATAGCTTTTTCATTATAGCCTAACCTTCGCCAAATGTCAACTGCTACTGGCAAAATTTGCGGGAGCTTTTGGCTTCCGTTCCAACAGTACTTTTTGATTTGTGCCAGTATTCCCCCAGCGAAAACTGCCCTGAAGAAACGCAATCTTCAGGGCAGTTGATAAACATTGGATTTCTTCGATTTATGTAGCGCTGCGGAGCCCTGCCGCCACCAGATTGGCATTGTGCTGCTCCAGTGTTTCTGCAAAATAGGAATTTCCCGCCGCAGAATGGCAGAAGTAATAATAATTGGTGCTAGCTGGGTTCAAAGCTGCCTGGATGGATTCAACGCTTGGGCTGCAAATTGGTCCAGCCGGCAAGCCCGTGATGTTATAGGTATTATAGGTGCTCTGGAACCCCGGCAACTGACTGGGTACATTGCCCTGCGCCCGGTATGGATAATACATTGTAGAATCCGCCTGCAAGCGATAGACATTGACCGTATTGCCGGATTTCAAACGGTTGACAAACACAGAGGCAACGTTGGCGCGGTCCGTTGCGGTGCTTTCGCGCTGCACAATAGAAGCCAGGGTCATCACCTGCTCCTTTGTGAGGCCGGCCGTATTCTGCCAATTGATATTGGCCGTCTTTGTCTGATAATTGTTCAACATCGTCTTCAGGACACTCTGGACATTCTGTCCCTTCCAGAAGTTGTATGTATCCGGATAGAGATATCCTTCCAACTTATAATACCGGCTGTCCGCGTTCGGGATGGATGCAATAAACGAATAGCTGTCAAACGCATTGCTGTTTGCCGCATCAAAGACGTCCTTCATGCTACACACGCCCGCGCGTTCCAACGCCTGTGCGGTTTCCCGCAGGGTAGAACCCTCTGGGATCCGCACGTCGATGGTGCCGGTCTCATCCCCTACTTTCACGGACATCATATTTTCCACATTGGCATAGCGCAGATAGATGGTCGCCAAACCATCCTTCAAACCGCTGATTTCATACAGATACCGGCCGCCGGCTTTCTTCACATACTTTCCAACCGCGACGTCCGGATTGGAGGATACCGCGTCCGGAGGCGTGCCACGGTCCGGCGTGACCGTCACCGCCAGATAATACTTCTGTGCGGTTGTATTCAGTTCGCAGCTGGCTGTATCCAAACGGATCACAGGGGTGGACGCGGAAACGGACACCGCCGCCTGTGCCGTCACTGGCACGTTTGCTACGACAGCCCCGCCCAAGCAACATGCACATAAGGCCAGCGCCACGCAGCGCTTGGCAAACCTTTTTAGAACATTCATTCAAACACTCCCTTTACCATCGTCCAATTGCTTCCTCTTTTCAGTATAATCACCCGTACAAGTTCCTGCAAGCCTTCGCCTGGAAACAAATTGTGAATTTTACGTTTTTTTGCCCTCAATACCCAATGCCCGTCCTACCACATTTGTTAGGCAGCCGAACAGAATATTTGCATAATAGGTCACTAAGCGCCACAGAAGGATGGCTGGAATGATCGTTGCACCGAAAAAGGACCCGAAAAACAGGTAAAAGCTTCCTTCCGCTCCGCCAGAGGAACCCGGCAATGGGACAAAAGCAGACACCATGGTTACAAAGGTCTGCGCTGCTAACATTGTGAATACCGTTGCATCTGGGTTCAGAGGCAAATTAAAGCATCGATAGATAAAATAAGGGATCAAACCCGCCAATGTGATTTGGACGATTGTAAAAAAGATCGTTTTCACATAGACTTTGACAGATGTCCCCATGATTTTTGCACTGTCATGGAACATCTTCATCTGCCCGTGGATCTTCTTATATACGGCGACGGGATGGCGGCACAAACGGAACCGGTACAGATTCCGCAATAAAAACCGCAGGAAGCGGTCGGTCGATTTTTCGCTCAACATAAACAGCGTGACGCCAAGAATAAAGACGCCGTTTGTCACCAGGCCGATCACCGTGACAAAAGAAAAATTGCTGATTTTCCTTTGAAAATATCCCAGACGGAAAATCACCATCACCATGGCATAGACCACCATAAGCGCTTGATATACCAACGTTTTCATTGCGACAATGGAGCCGGCTTTTCCTGTATCCATCCCCATCTTACTCATGGAGTACATCTGCATCGGCTGCCCGCCTGTAGCAAAAGGCGTCAAGGCACTATAGAGCAGGCCGATCATCGCAATGTGGAACGACTGTGAAAATTTCCACTTAGGGTATAAATGTTTACAAAAGACCCCCAACACATAGGTTTCCAACAGCCAGCCGCCAACCATCGCTCCCAGCGTAATCAGGAGCCATTCCCAGCGCATGCTGGAAACAAGATGTCCCAGTGCGGTAATACCGTCCGTTGTAAATAGGAAATAGAGCAGAACCCCCATCGAAATCACGATGGTGATGATCGCCACCAGATTTTTTTTCAAGACTCTTACAATTTTGTCCCCCATGGGATCGTCCTCCATTTTGAAACGCCTACAACCGGGCGCCGTTTATGCCCCCTAGGGCAAGTCCTTCTTATTCTATAACAGTTTTCAAAAATATACAAGTGAAAAGTGTCCAGTGGAAGAGCACCCGCTCCCGTCTCCCTGCATAGTATGCACATGGATAAGCTCCACACTCCCACGCCTTCTTACGCGGGATGCGATATCTTGATGCGAAAGGAGAGTTACTATGGCGAATGATATGAATGAACAGATGTGTGATCTCGCACAGCCAACGCCACTGCCTGCGGTAACCGTGCCAGCCATGGCTTACGTCCCATATCAACAGTTCAGCAACATCTATACCCCCGAACAGGGTTTTGACAACGGCACCATTTTTCCCGAACTGAATAAGCCGTTCTATGGAAGGAGGGGGGAACCCAGATGAACGAACAAGAAATGTTGATGCGCAAAATTTCTTCGCTGCGATTCTCCACGTGGGAACTGCACCTGTTCCTGGACTCCCATCCAAACAACTGCGACGCCGCCCGGAAATTGGAGGAGGCCCGCAAAAAAGCGGATGAACTCACAAAACAATACGAAGCTACCTATGGTCCTCTGCACGAAACCAGCTCCAATACCAGCCGCTGGGCTTGGATCACCGGACCCTGGCCATGGGAAACAGGAATGGAGGATGATGAATAATGTGGGTCTATGAGAAGCGACTGCAATATCCCGTTAAAATCAAAAATCCCAATCCTGCACTTGCAAAAATCATCATCACACAATACGGTGGACCAAATCGCTTTTTGCGATGCATGATTGCCGCTTTTGGGGAAAACTATCCCCGGAGGTGAATGAAATGCAAAACAAATACCCGGATCTATATAGCTTACTGGAAAGCGACGGGGAAGCCCGCCAGTATTTCGACACCCTGCCGGAGTATGTGCAGGAGTGCCTGCGAGACCGCGCAGGAGGCGTAAATTCGTTTGAAAGCCTCTGCGATGCAGTGGACAAGTATACGCGCGGCGACGACTGAGCTCGAAAAGGCGATTTCGCATGAGACGGTCTTTTGCAACATATGATTGCAAAAATAGCTATAACGAGAGGATGACCGCTCTATGAGTCAACAGTATCCCTTTTCAACAGAGCCTTTGCCATACGACTACCGCGCGTTGGAGCCGGAAATCGACGCGGAAACCCTGCATTTCCACCATGATAAGCACCTGCAAGCTTATGTCGATAACCTGAACAAGGCGCTGGCCGACTACCCGGCCTACCACAGCTGGAGCCTCGAAAAGCTACTAAAGCAGGGCGACGCCCTGCCGGAAGCAATCCGGGTTGCGGTGCGAAACAACGCAGGCGGCGTGTACAATCATCAACTGTATTTCCGCAGTATGGGGCCGGAAAAAAACACCCACCCTTCCGGGAAATTGGCAGAAGCGATCGACTGCTATTTTGGCTCCTATGACGCCTGGAAAGAAAAGATGAAAAACGCCGCTGTCACCCAGTTTGGGTCCGGTTGGGCATGGCTTGCAATGGATGGGCAAGGGCGGCTGCACGTCCTGAAAACCGCCAACCAGGATACGCCGCTGACCCTGCACATGTGCCCCCTTCTGCCCGTCGACGTCTGGGAGCACGCCTATTATTTGCAATATCAGAACCGCCGTCCGGAATACGTGGACCGTTGGTTTTCCCTGATCAATTGGAAACAGGTGGAAGAGCAGTTCGCGCAATGCAGCCGATGTTGAGCGCGCAAACGCGGAAAGGAGGCGCTGGTTCGTTGGAGGAATATACCGATTTGTATCAGCTTCTTTCCAAGGACTACGAAGCCAATCAGTATTACTCGCTTCTGCCCTACGATGTGAAGCAGGCTTTGGGGTACAAGGCGGATCATATCTTGAGTTTTGACGACCTGCATGAATTCGCCATGCACTGCCAAGAAGAGGAATGACAAAGGAGGCGAAATATGGCAAACAGCTTAGACGATCTCTTCGAGGAGGCGCCGGACGTTTTACAATATTTTCTGTCGTTGCCGCCCGATATGCAGGATGCCATCAGCCTGCGTTCCGAAGAGATCCGCTCGGTGGACGACTTGCAACAGTATGTAGAACTCCTACAGAACGGATAAACAAAAAGGGGGAGCTGCCGCATTCAATCCTGCGGCGCTTCCCCTTCTTTGATGGATAGGCCGGATAGAACCCTTTCCAGCGCCCGGAACAGGATCTCGTTCTCAGCCGGCTGACGCTCCATCTCCATCCAGGCTTTCCGCCCGGTCTCTACAAACTGTTCCCTCCCCTTCGGCGCTTTCTCCCTGCGGAACCGGTAAGAGTTGCGCCGCTCTTCTCCAAAATAAACATCCACGGTAAATTCATCGCGAACATTCATGAGCAATCCCCCTGTTTTTTATATTCACGCGGTGGTTCGTCCTATTCCGCATAATGAGCCTGTCCGCTCTCTACACATGTGGTAGGAGGAATCGCCATGAGAACCGCAGCAGCTTACATCCGCGTATCCACGGACGGCCAACTGGAATACAGCCCGGACAGCCAACTCAAAGTTATCCGGGATTATGCCCAAAAGCACGATTTTCTCTTGCCGGAAGCGTATATTTTCCGGGAAGAGGAGGGTATCAGCGGAAAGGAAGCCAAAAAGCGCCCCGCTTTTATGCGGATGATCGGAATTGCCAAGCAGAAACCCAAGCCCTTCGATTGCATCATCCTTTGGAAATTCAGCCGTTTTGCGCGCAGCCGCCGGGACAGCATTGTCTACAAAACCATGCTGCGCAAGCAGTTGGGCATCGACGTCGTTTCCGTGACCGAACAGCTGGGCGACGACAAGCTCTCCCTGCTGCTGGAAGCGGTGATCGAAGCGATGGACGAATATTACAGCATCAATCTGGCGGAAGAGGTCAAGCGCGGCATGCTGGAAAAGGTGAGCCGCGGGGAACCCGTGACTCCGCCCCCCTTCGGCTATCGGATGCAGGAAAAACAATACATACCCGATCCCACTACCGCCCCCATTGTTCAGTGGATGTTCCGCCTATGCGCGCAGGGGGTTCCGTGCAACGAAATCGCCCGCCGGCTCAACGCCATGGGGATTCCCACCGCACGCGGGCAACGCTGGGAAACGCGCGCAGTCGCCTATCTCTTGCACAACCCCGTCTATCTGGGGAAAATCCGCTGGAACCTCCATCCGGGGACGAAGCAATCGCCCCCCGCCGGGCCAGTCCTCTCGGATGGGATGCACCAAGCCCTAGTGGATCCCTCTCTATGGGAGGAATCCCAGCGGCAATTGAACCAAAAAGGATGCAGGCGGAACGAGCGTGCTCCTCAAACAGCTTATCCCCTGCGTGGCCTTGTATTTTGCTCCACCTGCGGCGCACCGTTGGTCAAAACCTCCCGCGACGCCCTGCAATGCAGCGCCTATGCCCACAGGCATTGTTCTGTCTCCCACTACATTTCCATGCGGAAAATGGAAGAATGGATCTTATGCATCCTGGAAGCCGACATCCCCCCACATGCTTTCGAAAGGAACCCCTGCCCCCGCGCGGATTCTTCAAATCCATTTCAATTGCAACTTGAACAGGAACGGAAAAAGTTGGAGCGTCTCCGGGACGCCTATGAAGCTGGAGCCGAGTCCCTAGAGGAATACCAACGCGAAAAGGCGCGGTTACAGGCGCACCTCACCGCCCTTTCTGCGGAAGTGCATCGCTGCCATCCCTTACAGGAAGCCCCATCCGCCGTGAACATGGGTGCATTGCTGCGGGATGGCCAACTCCCGAACGAAGCCAAAAACCGTGTGCTACACGCCATATTCGACCGCATTGTATACGATGCAGAACAAAACCACTTGACGGTCCACTATCGAACAGAGTAAAAACCATCTCCAACCGCGATGCGGTGGGCCGCATGGCGAGCTGGGCGCCTCTCTGCGCTATTTGAGCCAGAGATACAGCATGCCCTATCCGGAGCTGAAAGCCATATTGACCGATATAGGTACAGAAGGGTCACAATGGCGCTTTGCGCATCCAAAAATATTGCGGATATCTCTTCTTCCATCGATAAAATAACTTATCCAAAAGGTTATGTGAAAGATTCCGACTTTTTTCTCCCTTCTTGTTGCTACATTGGTAAAATTTAGAAAGGGAGGTTGTCTTCCTCCCTATTAAAAATTTTATCGCAATTTTACAAAATTCGGATTGGAAGGTGGTTAGGTGCATCTCTCTGCAAAGAAGGCTGGCATTTTACAGCCACAGATACAACATACATCCTGCAAACACAGCACCTTGCATAGGACTGCCGGACATCCGAAACCGATCCAATCCGGTTCTTTTTGTCCATCCCTTGTATCCGCTGTTCTGAAGCGCCTGGCGGATATCCTATGTTCAACCGTGGGGCTGATTCTTTGCGCTCCACTTCTATTCCTGTGCAGTATCATTGTCCGTCTCGATTCTCCGGGACCGGCTTTTTATAGCCAGGAACGGGTCACACGGAATGAGAAGGTATTCCATATCTACAAATTCCGCACAATGGTCCATCATGCGGAAGCCTTTACAGGCGGCGTCCTCGCAAGCGAGGACGACCCCCGCATTACCAGGGTTGGAAGAGTTCTGCGAAACACACATTTGGACGAGCTCCCACAACTGCTCAATGTTTTAAAAGGGGACATGTCCCTGGTTGGCCCGCGGCCCGAACGCCCCATGTTTGTGGAAAAATACAAGGCGGAGGTCGATCAGTATGAACAGCGCTTTCTCGTGCGGGCTGGGCTCACCGGTACAGCACAGGTGTACGGCCACTACTACACCGAGATTTCCGAAAAAACAGCTTACGATCTTTGGTATATCAAGCATTTTTCCCTGTGGCAGGACATCAAATTGATGGTTTTGACGGTCAAAGTCCTTTTTGAAGGGAAGCCGCTCCAAAGGGCATTGGAGAAACCGGCGCATTCTTCGCCGAAACTCCCCAACCCTCCCATCGCGAAATGAGGGACCCTATGAAACGATTCTGCCGCTACATCCGCTATGCCGGGATGCTTCTCCGATACGCCTTAGCGCTGCTCATTGGAATATTTGCCCGTCATACACCCGCATACAGGGATCTCTGGCTCTTCGCAGAGCGCGGATATGACGCCCAGGACAACGCGTTCTTTCTCTTTCAATTTGTCCGGCAGAAGCATCCGGACATTCATGCCGCCTATCTGATCGGCCGTGAATGCCCGGACTATGGAAACATTATTCGGTTGGGAAAGGCAATCGAGCCGGGCAGCTTTTCGCATTATCTGGCATTTGCCTGCGCAAAGGTAAAAATCAGTACCCACATCATGGGCTATTCTCCCCATATGTATCTGTTTACAATGCTGGATTCCCACAGGCTGGTGCCCGGCCGCAAAGTGTTCCTTCAACACGGAATCCTTTTCAACCACATTCCAACGCTGTACTATCCCCGTATCCGCGTGGACCTGTTTGTTTGCAGCGCGGGGCGGGAATATCAAGCGATTTTAGACCACTACGGGCATCCCCAGGGCGTTGTGCAGCCGATCGGCCTGTGCCGCTACGACCATCTATTTCAGGAACACACGGAGAAGCGGCAGATTCTCATCCTCCCCACCTGGCGCGCTGCCCTGCGGGATTGCAGCCGGGAGGCCTTTCAAGCCAGCGCGTACTTCCATTTTTTCGATTCCCTCCTGCGGCATCCACAGATGGCTGAATTGCTGGAGCAGTATCACTATACGCTGCTCGTCCAGCTTCATCCGGAAATGCAGCGCTTTGCCGCTTGCTTTTCCAGCGTCCATCCCCGCATAAAAATCCAAGCTACAAACACACAGAATGTCCAACAGCTCCTGCTGGAATCCAAACTCCTTATCACGGATTATTCCAGCATCTTCTTCGACTTTGCCTACCTGGGAAAGCCGCTCGCCTATTACGCCTTCGATGAGGCGTATTTTTTCGCCACCCATTACCAGCGCGGTTATTTCGATCTCGAGGAGGACGGTTTCGGCCCGGTCTGCCGCCATCCCGATGAAGTCCTGCAATTTATCAAGGAGCGCTTGGCGGACAACATGCGGGTTCCCGCCCTCTATCGAGCGCGCGCCAAAGGGTTCTTTCCACCCCGCCGCACCGACCACTGTTCCCGCACCGTTTCTGCCATCCGTGCGCTTCTGTAGAGATCTTTCCAACAATTGCAGGGTATTGGTTTTTAAGTCCGGCCAAAGGAGGGAAATCCATGGGGCCGCTGGTCAGCATAGGCGTTGCCGTCTACAACGTCCGGGAATATCTGTGCGCCTGCCTCGGCAGCGTGTGCAAGCAGGCGTCGGAGGAAATCGAAATCCTCCTGGTGGACGACGGTTCCAGTGACGGGTCCGGAGAGGTCTGCGATGCATACGCGGGGCAAAGCCCATTTGTCCGCGCCATCCATTTTCCGGAAAACCGGGGCATTTGCGAAGTGCGCAATACCATTCTCCGGGAAGCTGCGGGCCGGTGGGTGTTCTTTGTCGATGGAGACGACGAACTGCCGGATTGGTTTTCGGAGGTCGCACGGTCTTTGCCAGAGCACCTTTATGACGTTATCTTCTTCCGCTACGCTGGGTACGAACACGGGAAGCCCCAACCCGTTCCCCGCGGGGAAAATCGCATCGTGGACCTTTCCCCAAAGGTATTGGAAACCTATTGCATCTCCTGCGTGTCCGGCGTCCCTTGCCAGTTGCCAGACACACGCCTCCAGCAGGTGCGCCATACCTCTGTTTGGGCAAAGGCCTACCGGCGGGATTTTTTGTTGGAACAGCAGTTGTGGTTTCCGGAGCGCCAGCAGAAATCCCAGGACGTCCTATTCAACACCCTGGTTTACCACGCCTGCCGGTCCGCCGCATATATTCCCACAGTGATGTATTACTACCGGACGCATCCGCGCTCCATCTGCAACCGGTACCACCCCGATTTCCTTCCCGGAATGGAACTCCTGATGCAGCGCAATCTTGCGCATATCGATGCCCTCTTCCCGGGAAGGGCGGATGTCTTGGATGCCTTTTACCGCTACCGCGTGATCGGGATTCTGTTGGACGCCATGCGGCTCCATGTCTTCCATCCGGACAACCCCCTGTCCCTGCGCCAACGCCGGGCAGCCTTTCAAGCACTTTTAAAAAAGCCACTCTTCGCCTATAGCCTTGCACATCTGAACTTGGACGACTACTGGCTCGAACGGCAATTCCTCTTAAACTGCGCGCGGAAAAGGCGGTTTGCCCTTCTAAACTTTGCCTACCGGCACCCCTGGGTCCTTCGGGTATACGGCGGCACTATGCATCGGAAGGACCTTTTGAAGGACCGGTTTTTATGGAGGCGGTTTCAACGAAACAGGTGAGCATCATTGTCCCTATCTACAACATGGAGGCGTTTGTCGCTTCCGGTGTCCAATGCCTAAAGGAGCAGACCTATCCAAACATCGAGCTGATTTTGATCGACGATGGTTCGACCGACGGCAGCGGCGCGGCCTGTGAACGTGAAGCAGGCCGGGACAACCGCATCCGCGTTTACCACACCGCCAACCGGGGAGCAGGCCCCGCCCGCAATTTGGGAATGGATCTGGCCCGGGGTGATTATTTCCACTTTTTCGATATAGACGATTATCTTGTTCCAAACGCGATTTCCCTGCTTGTAAAAGCAGCGGAGGAAACCGGCGCCGATCTGGTGTCCGGCGGATTCGCCGTGGACGACCACAACAAAAACCAACGCGTGATCCCAAAGGCGGACCATCTCTACCGAACCGGAGAACAGGTGCGCAACGATTTTTACCCGCACATGTTCATGTTCGGGGAACAGGGGATCTTTCAATCCGCATGCTTTAAACTGTTCCGCGCGGAAACGGTACGGAAGCACGGCGTGCGGTTTCCCGACCTTCGCCGCAATCAGGATGAAGTCTTCCTTGCGGAATATGCCGCCGTCATGAAGGACGTCTATTTCATCCCCGATATTTTATACCGCTATTTTGCCAACGACCACGCGCGGCTTTTTCAAAAGGTGACGTATGATTACTTTCCAATCATCCAGCGCTCTTCCCGCCGGATCATCGAGTTGGTACTCGGTTGGAACCCAGAAAACCAGCGTGTACGCGAAAAACTCTTACAAGATTACTACTATAAAACCTTCCAGAGCATTTGGTTTCTCTTTAACCCCCATGGAAAGCGCTCGCACCGGCAGCGGTACGCCCGGATGAAAGAAATCGTGCAGGCCTTTCTGGACGATCTTCCCACCCGGGATTTCGGCGAAACCTCCGCTGTTTACCGGTATATGTGTAAAAAGCAGTATGGAAGGCTCTATTTGCGGATGTGGTATTTCACCTGGAAACACCGAAACGACTGAACACGGAGGGACAGCATGCGGACACAAGCGACCATTCGGAACGCGCTCTGGGGAATTTTGCAGCAGGCCGTCCTCTGCGTGTTGGGGCTTTTGTCCCGCAGGGTGATGCTTCAGACCATCGGCGTCAGCGGCGTTGGGCTCAACGGCCTGTTGACCAACGTCCTTTCCCTGCTCTCTCTTACAGAGATGGGCGTCGGTTCTGTGATCATCTACCACATGTACGCACCGCTGGCCAACGGGGATTGGGAAAAAATCTGCCGCTTGATGCAGTTTTATCGGAACGTCTACCGGAGGATCGCCTTGGCAATGACGGGTGCGGGCTTGTTACTGGTTCCTTTTCTTCCGTATCTGGTGAACGGCGTGCACTACAGCCACTCCTATGTGACGGCGGTGTTTCTGCTCTTTTTGGCGCAGACCGTGTCGTCCTATCTCTTCTCGTACAAGCGGTCCCTTCTTTCCGCCGATCAAAAGCAATATGTCATTACCATTGTAGATCTGGTCTTTCGGATCGTTTCCGTGATTGGCGGCATTGCTGTGCTGCTTCTGACCCGTGAACTGCTTTGTTACCTGTTCTTCCTTTTGATCACCGGTATTTTGAATAACCTCGCCCTTTCGCGGCGGGTGGACCGGCTGTATCCCGAACTTCTCCGCTCCCGCGCCCAGCTTCCTAGAGAACGCCGGAAAAAGATTTTCCGCAATGTGCGCGACCTGTTTATTGGGAAGCTCTCGTGGACCATCACCAGCTCAACGGATAACCTCCTGATCTCCGCACTGGTAGGCACCATCCAGGTGGGCCTTTATTCCAACTACACCATTGTCCTCAACACGCTGACCAATGTGGTCAACCAGCTCTCTGCGGCGATGAGCGGCAGCATCGGGAATTTACTGGCCACCGGGTCAAAAGCACATGTGGATGCTGTGCTGCGGCGGTTGCTGTTTCTGATGTATGGGATTGCGTCGTTTTGCTGCACCTGCCTCCTTTGCCTTCTGGACCCATTCATCACGCTTGTATTCGGCAATGAGATGGTGCTGGATTTCCCTGTGGTATGCGTCTGTGTACTCAACTTCTTCTTGGCGACCATGCGCATCCCTGTCTGGAACATGCTCAGCGCCTCCGGTCTGTTCAAACGGGACAAATACATCTCGATCGCCGGTTCCACTGTCAATTTGGTGGTCTCCTTCGTTCTGGGAAAGGAAATCGGTATGTTGGGCATTTTGATCGGGACAACCTGTACATATGCCATCCAGTTTGTCCTAAAAATTCTTTTGTTCTATCGCCGTTTCCTTCACAGGCCATGCAGAAAACTCTTTCTGCAATTGGGACTCTATCTGGCGCTCACCCTGGCATTGACCGGCTGTGCCTATGGGCTTTGTAGCTGGATCGCCACCGGCGTTGCAATCGCTGACTTTGTGCTCAAGGGATTCCTTGCCGCTGGCTTTTCCCTGGGAAGCAATTTTCTCCTATTCTGCCGGACCGATTCCTTTCGCGCCCTGCGGCAGGTCTTCTACGATTCAAGGAACCGCTACAAATCCAACAAATCCCGAGCAACCGGCGAAAAAGGAGGAATGGCCTGAACATGCAAATGGAACCTCTCTACCAAACGGGAAAAGACGTTCAAAAGGAGGCTGAGACCATTCATGCAGACGCTTGGCTGGTCGGCCTTTATTATCTCTGCCTTCCACTCACCTTTATCACGCTGCTTCCCGGCATGTCCGCTTTGAAGGCCGTTACATTTCCCATCGCCGGTTTTCTGGCGCTGTACCGGCTTCTGCCCCAAAGCCGCAAAATATGCCTGAACAGTGTGCACCTGTTCTACACATTGCAGCTCCTGTTTATGGCGGGAACCCTTCTCTTCTACCGCGGTCCGGAAAGTACAACCGTCGTCAAAGACGTCGCGCTTGCGCTGCTTGTCACCCTGCTGGCGACGTGCCGCGTCTACAACCAGGCGGAGCGCCGTCTCTTCTCCCGGATCTGGCTGTTGGTGGGGCTGATTTGTATGCTCCTTTGCCTGTTCAGCGAGAAAACCATCGACGGCGGCCGGACCGTCATCGTGGTGCTCGGCTCCGAAGAGGACCCCAATTTTTTCTGTATGTACTTTATCTTTCCCGTGCTGTTCGCTCTGGAACCGTTGACCCGGAAAACCAAATTCCGGTTTTTAACCGTTCCCTATTTGATTCTGGTGTTCTATGCCATTCTCCGCACCGGCTCCCGCGGTGGGCTCGCCGCGATCTTGGCCGGAGTGTTGGCGTTTATTTTTCTCGCTATACGCAGTCCAAAGGCAAGACTCTCCGCACTGTTGCTATTGCTTCTGGTCGCGCTGGTCATTCTTTTTATCGTGTTGCCCCTTCTCCCCGAGGCTGTACGGCAGCGCTATAGTCCCGCGCAAATCTGGGAGGATCAAGGCAGCGGACGGTTCCCCATCTGGTCCTATCTGCTCACCCAGGTGTGTTCCGACGCCTCTTCCCTGATACATGGTTTCGGCATCTGCTCAACCATCCCGCACATGACGGCCGCCGGATTCCAAAATACCTATGCGCACAACCAATGGATTCAAACCTTGTTCGATCAAGGGTTGATCGGCCTGTTCTTGTACGCCGCTTTGATGGGGGCGTGTTTCTTTCGCAATCTTCGCAGGAATCCACTATTTTCCTGCGGATTGGTCGCCGTATGGGGCTTTTCTCTGTCCCTGAGTCTTTACACGCATAAGCAGTATTTGAATGTCTTTATGATGTGCGCCATGAGCTTTGCCCCGCCGGAAATGGCTGATCTCCAGAAAGGCGGTACATTGTTGTCCCAGCCTTTCCTGCCAAGTCGAGAACCTCTTCGAAAGGAGGAAGGGGATTGAAAAAGGTATCCATCATCGTCCCGGTCTACAACGGGGAAACCACCATCGCCCGGTGCCTAGACAGCTTATTGACGCAAACCTATCCCTGTTTGGAAATTCTTGTGATTGACGACGGTTCCTCCGACAGGACCAGATCGGTATTGGAACCGTACCGCGGACGGATTCACCTTCTTTGCCAAACGCACAGCGGCGTAGCTGCTGCCCGGAACATGGGCCTGCAACGGGCGGCCGGCGACTTTCTCCTCTTCGTGGATGCAGACGATTTTCTCGGGTGCGATTGTGTGGAACGCGTTGTCCAAAAGCAGCGGGAGAGCGGCGCGGACCTTGTCCGCTTTTCTTACCAGCTGGTCTATCCGGACGGGCGCATCCAGGAACCGATCGACTCGTTCACGGAGGAAGTTTTCCTGCCAAAGGCTGCGTTTACAGAGCAAATTTATCCGTACTTTCTCTCGTCCATCCGCTTTAACGCGGTCTGGGCCACCCTGTATCCGCGTGAACTGCTCGCCGGCTTGACCTTCCCCACCGGCATGAAGACAGCGGAGGACGCCGCCTTCTCCCTGGAAGTCTATACCCGGGCGCAGAGTGTATTGTTGAGCATGGACGCCGTCTATTTTTATGTCCAAACGCCAACTGGGTTGACCCGGCGCGGCCTGGGGTTGCTCGACAAATACCGGGCAAATCTACAGCTCTCGGGCTATCTCCTGGAAAAGCTGCGCGTCTGGGGAATGGATTCCTTTCCAAACCGGTTGAAAACGTATCTTCGCCCGCTGATGCTCACCATTCATAAGCTTCGGCGGCTGTTGCAAGAATAAAGGAGGTTTCCATGCGGTTACAAGTTCTCATCGCCACACAGGGACAAAGCGGCCATCGCCTGCTGGACCAAATGCAAATCCGCAGCGACGCCATCATCGGAAATCAATGCGGCCGATACGAGGTGGAAACATTCTCTTTCCACGGGTATGACGTCCAGATTTATTCCTACCGGGAACGAGGGGTGGGCTTAAACCGGAACCACATCTGGATGCGCGCCGATGCGGATATTTGCCTGTTTGCGGATGACGATGTCCGCTATGATGACCACTATGCGGAAAAAATTCTCACGGAATTCTCCAAACACCCGGAGGCGGACGTCCTCCTTTTTAATTTTCACTGCAAAAATAAGACGCGCGAGGAGTATATCATCCCGAAATGGAAACGGGTCCGCTGGTACAACTCGCTCCGCTATGGGACCTATCGGATCGCGGTCCGTACCGAGCGCGTCCGCCGCGCCAACATCGCTTTCTCTCTTCTGTTTGGCGGTGGCGCCCGTTATGGCTCCGGGGAGGACTGCATCTTTTTGCACGACTGTCTCCGGCATGGCCTCAAAATTTATGCATGCCCCATCTTTTTAGGCGAAGTTTCCCACCAGGATTCCACCTGGTTTCACGGATATACACAAAAATTCTTTCACGACAAAGGCGCCTTGTTCGCCCATCTTTTCCCGCGGTTGGCAAAACCGTTCTGCCTGGTCTTTTTGATCCGGCATCCCTCCTTCCGGACCGATGGCCTTCCTTTTTGGAAGGCATATCATGCCATGAAGGGCGGCATACAGGAATATCTTGGAAAGTACTCTGAGGGGGTCCCATGTGAAAAAACGGCTGATCTTCGTCAACAATAACCTACATAGCGGCGGCATTCAAAAAAGCCTTTTGAGCCTGCTCTCCCACATCAAAGGCCAATATGCGGTCACACTGCTGCTCATGAGCGATACCGGCGAATACAAAGCGCAGCTCCCAAAGGGAATTCAAGTCTTGCACTGCTCCCCAATATTGCGTATACTTGGTATGAGTCAAAAAGAGCTGTGGCGGGAAAACCGCCTGCTCTTTTGCATCCGTTCCCTTTTTGCCGCTCTATGCAGGATCACTGGCAATTCGCTTCTTCTGCGAATTTTATCCCATGCCCAAAAACGGCTGGGGCCCTATGACGTCGCCATCTCCTGCATGCACAGCGAACCGCCGCGGGTGTTCTACGGAGGGACAAATGAAATCGTATTGTACCGCATCCGGGCAGCCAAAAAGATTGCGATGGTGCATGCCGATGTCCTGCACAACGGAAGCTGCACCGCGGCCACGGGGAAACTCTATGGACAATTCGATCAAATCATCGCCTGTTCCAAGGGGTGCCGGGAACAATTTGTCAAGGCCTTTCCAGACTTGCGGGACCGGGTTTCTGTTGTATCAAATTTTCATCGCTTTCACGAGATCCGGGCTTTGGCCTCCCAGAACCCCATCGCCTACCCGCGCGATCAAATCCATGTCATCACTGTGGCGCGGCTGAGCAAGGAAAAAGGGATTGAACGGGCGCTGGATGCTGTCCGTGCCTGTGTGGATGCAGGCATTCCCATCCAATATCACATTGTTGGCGATGGCGCTGGGCGGCAAGCCCTTCAAAAGCGGGCGGCACAGCTTGGACTTGCCGGCCGGGTCACGTTTTACGGCATGCAGCAAAATCCCTACCGGTTTATGAAGCAGGCGGATCTCTTTTTACTCCCCTCCTACCATGAAGCCGCGCCCCTCGTCTTTACCGAGGCAAAATGCTTGGGCGTGCCCATCCTCGCCACAAGGACGGCCTCCGTGCAGGAGATGATCCTAGACGATCGGGCGGGATGGGTCTGCGAGAACACCACAGCGGCGATCGTCCATAGTTTGCAGGAGATTTGCTTCCATCGTGAAGCGCTTCAGGAAAAGCGGGAAGGACTCTCCCTCAAAACGTACCACAACGGGGAGGCCATACGGCAGTGGAACGCCGTAATGAAGGAACAGGAAATCTGAAAGGCGGGATACCATGAAAATAGCAGTTGCCGGAACCGGCTACGTCGGCTTAGTGACCGGTGTTTGTCTGGCGGAACACGGCCACTTGGTCACATGCGTCGATGTGGACGAAGCGAAGGTCGCATTGATGCAGCAGGGCGTTTCCCCCATCTATGAGGAAGGGCTCTCGGAGCTAATGAACAAGAACCGCGACCGGCTTACGTATACAACGGACTATAAGGCTGCCTACGCGGATAAGGACGTCATTATCATCGGCGTGGGAACCCCAGAAAAAAAGGACGGCAGCGCCAATCTCTCTTATGTCTACGCAGTTGCGGAACAGATCGCCCACAGCGTCACGCGGGACTGCGTTGTCGTAGTAAAATCGACTGTCCCCATCGGAACAAACGACAAGGTGGAAGCGCTGTTAAATGCCAAAAGCGACTCATCCATACACATCCATGTGGCCTCTAACCCGGAATTTTTGGCCCAGGGGACCGCAGTACGGGACACCTTGCACGCCTCCCGTATTGTCATCGGCGTGGAGGAACCGGAAACCGGCGAGCTTTTGAAAGCCATGTATCAAGAATTTGATGCCCCGATTCTCGTAACAAACCGAAAAAGCGCGGAGATGATTAAATACGCCTCCAACGATTTTCTGGCCTTGAAAATCTCCTATGTCAATGAAATCGCCCTGCTCTGCGAGCTGGTGGGCGCGGACATCGACGACGTCACGCGCGGGATGGGTTACGATTCCCGCATCGGGAACAAATTTTTGCAGGCGGGCATCGGGTACGGCGGCAGTTGTTTTCCAAAGGACACCAAAGCGCTGCACTGGCTCGCCAATTTCCACGATTATGAGATCAAGACCATCAAGGCAGCCATCGAGGTCAACGAAAACCAGAAACTCAAGCCGATCAAGATCGCCCGCAAGTACTTCGACAGTTTGGAAGGGCTGACGATCGCTGTTTTGGGCCTCACGTTCAAGCCTGGCACCGACGATCTGCGGGAAGCGCCCTCCCTGGTCAATATCCCCATCATGCTGGACGACGGGGCGCATGTCAAAGCGTGGGACCCCGTCGGCATGGAGAACTTCAAGAAGCGCGCATTGGGCGACATCACATACTGTGACTCCATTGAAAGTACCCTGGACGGCGCAGATGTATGCTTTATTTTCACCGAATGGCCGGAGATTAAAAATTTGGATGTCTCGCTCTTTTCGAAGGAAATGCGCCAAGCGATTATTATCGACGGGCGCAACTGCTATGCGCTTGCACGCATGGAGCAGGAACCGGTGATTTATCACAGCATTGGCCGCAGGACGATTTCCAATCTAAACCGTGGATGAAACGCCGGATAGCGTTTTTCAAATACAGGTAAAAATGGCGCTGGAATTTTCCGGCGCCATTTTCTTGTGATAATAAGGGATCTTTTGTCCTCTCCAATAAGTCTCAAATTGCTTTTCTATCCCCTTCATCTACGTTCCGCTTTCATAAAACTATTCACAATTGCACAAAGGAGGCCCGTAAGGCTTTCCCGCGACACGTTTTCTTCTGATTCTATTAAAAGATGCCGTCTTTCTTTACAGAGCATTTAGGAATCATTTTCTGTACAACATCCGATGCCTTTAGGGTTCTCCAATACATACGTCCATGTTGTGGGCAATCCTTTCAAATGCACCTCCACGCGCCGGCCCGGGTAGGCGATAAGATGGTCAAGCAGATAGCCATAGAAACTGTCCGAAGCAGTTTTCCCGCTTACAATCTCCCCTATTCTGTGGCGGATGTCGCGTTCCAATACGGTTCTATCAATGCCACTGCCCTCTTTTTCTTTGGAATCCACAATTCTTTCGGTCAGCTCCACCATACGGCGATCGTATTCGGCGTTCATCAATTTCATATCATCTTCGGAGATGCTCTTTGTAAAGAAAGCGTCCAGCACCCCTTTCTTTTTTTCTTTCAGTTGTGTTCGCTCTTTTTCTAATTTCTCGATGGCTCTGTGATCGCTGCTTTGAGAATCCTGGATCGCCTCCAACACAATTCGGGTGATGTCATCGATTACCATATCGTTGTCGATCTGCAACATGTTCACCGATCGGCGCACCATCTCCATCCCCACTTCATCCCGAATTTGATACCCTACATCGCACCCTGCCAAATGCCCCACCGGATCCAGATGCCGCTTTCCCTCCGCAACAGTGGTGCCGCACCGCCACGCCTTATATCTGCTCCCGTCTTTCCGCTTCCGAGTGCGCGAAACAAAGCTTTTTCCGCATACGCTACACTGAATCTTACCGGATAGCGGATAGCGGTTCCCATGGCCGGTGCCGGTGTTTCCATTCAGATTTCGGCGGGCAATCTCCCGCTGGGCCTCTTCCCACAGTTCCCGGCCAATGATCGGCTCATGGTGATCCTGGATCAATACAAATGTTTCTTCGCCGTGGTTGTACTTTTTTTGATGGGTTAAATAGTCTGGAGTAAAGGTTTTTTTCTGCTTCAGGTCTCCGCAGTATTTCTCATTTCGTAAAATTTTTAGAATGACGGTGTTCCGCCAGTTGGGACTGCCCGTGAGGGTTTTGTAACCCGATTCTCGCAATTCACGGGCGATGACGGTGGTTCCCTTTCCTTCATGGACGTATTTATGGAAAATCAGCCGGACGATTTCCGCGCCTTGGGGATTGACGGTCATTTTTCCATCCCTCACATCATATCCCAACAGCGAGCGGCCAAACACCACGCCCTGTTCCATGCGCCGGGTCTGTCCCCATTTGACGCGGGAACTGGTGGAACGGCTCTCCTCTTGTGCCATTGTGGATTTAATTGCCAGGAGCAATTCCGATTCCTCTTTCAAGGTGTTGATCTGGTCGTTTAAAAAGAAAACCCCCACCCCCCGCTGCTTCAACTGCCGGGTATAGTAGATGCTGTCCAGTGTATTGCGGGCAAAGCGGGAAATCTCCTTGGTAATCACCAAGTCAAAACGGCCCAAAAGGGCGTCGTGGATCATCCGGTTAAAGGCGGTCCGCTTTTTCGTACTCGTCCCTGTGATCCCCTCGTCTGCGTAAACTTCATACAGTTCCCAATTCGGTTGCCGGTCGATATATTCGCGGAAAAATTTCTGCTGGCTCTCAAAGGAGTTTATCTGATCGTCCTTGTCTGTTGAAACACGGCAATATACAGCGACCTTCATCGTTGGTTTTCCTTCTTGGCGTTCTTTTCTGCCACCGTCCGATGCTCCACATAGGAATCCACATATTTCCATTCTGCTTCCGGACCAACCAGGAACAGGGTGTTTTCATCTGATCCAATGGAATGTGCGAGCTTCTCTAGGCAAAGTTGCACTTGCATGTCATTCAAAAAGTTCCGTTCTCTCAGGGAAAGCAAAACCGCCTTCCGATACAGCAGATCGAATTCTGGTGTGGTTTTTTTGTCGTCTTCCATCTTCTCCGTACATTCCAAAAAAATCGCTCTATCCTTCATTATCTGACCTCCCCTCATAAATGTTTATGAGGGAAGATGGATTGCCTTGCCTGTCCGCCGGTTTCTTTTTGGGACAGAACCGTTCCGTATCAGATGAAGATATAAACACGGCAGCGGTTCTTATTTTATAATCTCCCATATCCGTGCCCCTCTCGCCTGTAACCTTCATGTGGGGCCAAGTTTTCTTTTTTGTGTGCCACTGTGACTCTCCAATAGGTACCGAAGAACTGGCACACTTAGAGATGGTCAGCACCATTGTCTATCAGCTAACGCGCGGCCTGACCACCGAACAGATCAAAAAAGCCGGATTCGATACGTATTTTGTCGACCACACGACGGGCGTCTATCCCCAGGCGGCAAGCGGCGAAGCATTCTCCGCCAATACATTTGCCGTGACAGGGGATGTCCTAGCAGATCTCCACGAAGATTTGAGCGCCGAACAGAAAGCACGCTTGACGTACGATAACATCCTTCGGTATGCGGATGACCCGGATGTCCGTGATCCGATTAAGTTCCTGCGCGCCCGCGAAATTGTCCATTATCAGCGCTTCGGAGAGGGATTGCGCATTGCAACCGACAATTTGAATTCGAAAAACTTCTATGCCTTTAACCCCTCGTTCGATAAGAAATAAATGTGGGCATATTGTGGAAGGGTGTGTGTTCGATACGGGCAGCACCGTCGAAGGATGCAGGACGTCTATTTCCCCGATGGGCTGAAACCCTTCGGGGTTTTCTTTTGAATCTTCTCCATTCTTCCCCCACATAAAACAATCTATTAAACAGGAAGACCATCGGCGTTTACATGCGATAAAAGGGAAAATCTTCAAAACAAGGCTTCAGCACTCTTAATCCCATACATTCCTCCTACATTTGTAAGTATAAACGGTTTTGGATCATCCAAAAAGCCTCCGATCTTTCGATTCTAAGACCGGAGGCTTCTCATTTTAATGCTTAAATTGCGCATTTTAACAGTTTCCTTCATAGACATACTCCAGATACTTTCTAGCCACATCTGCCAGACGATATACCGTGGAGACCGGTGTAGCCAAACAGTCCTGCATACGATACTGCGGAAAAAAGCGCGTAATATGCAGCGGGATTTTGCAATCCACACTGCTAAGCCACGAGGAAAGCTCTCTGATTTCCTCTTCCGTATCGGTTCTTTGCGGGACAATCAAGGTCGTAATTTCCACATGCCCCTGGGCCGCCGCTGATACAATGTTCCGCTTTACAACTTCCAAGTCTCCACAAAGCTGTCCGTAAGAAGCATTTTTGAAACCCTTTAAATCAATGTTCCAAGCATCAATCCAAGGGAGCAATTTTTGAAAGGCTTCCTCCGCAATGCAGCCATTGGTGACAACGACATTTTTTAGCTGCTTTTCCTTCGCAAGCATTGCACAATCACGGACATACTCATAGCCAATCAGAGGTTCGTTGTACGTATAAGCGATTCCAATGTTGCCATCGGGAATTCGCTCTAACGCACGCGCTACCAGCTCTTCCGGAGATATATAACAGGATACAGTCTGTGCTGCGTTCGCCATAGAAATAGTATGATTCTGGCAGTACGGACACCGCAGGTTGCAGCCAAAACTTCCCACGGATAGAATATTTTTGCCAGCATAAAAATGCCGCAACGGTTTTTTCTCAATGGGATCCAGTGCAAGTGCAGTGACCTTTCCATAGTTGATGGATATAATCTGCCCATCCCGATTTTGGCGCGCCCTGCAAAAACCGGTTTGCCCTTCTTCGAGCTCACAGCGGTGCGGACAAAGTTCACATGTCTTTTTCATTTGTGCCGGGTCACCTCGAAGCGCTCGATCGTATACTCCTCCGAAGGACGAATTCCCGCTTTCTTGAGGGCAATGGAAATCTGCTGTTCCGGCGTGTTGACTCCGTCCAGATTTGGCAACAGCAGGCCACGCTTCCAACCTTTGGAAACGATCACTCCATATCGTTTTGCATCCAATTCCGCAACGGATGCCACTCGTTCTGGCTTTCCAAGCACATCCACACTGTACAGCAGTTGGCCCAGTTCCTCTTCGGCCACCGAATGGAACCGTGGATCGTGTGTGCCTGCGGAAATCGCATTTTCGATGATCTCGTCCGCAACACACACCGTTTCCGGTTCAATGGTTCCGATGCAGCCGCGCAGTTGTCCGTCCTTTTTCAGGGAAACAAACACCCCCGCCGCCTGTGAACACATCTCCGCAGGCGCTTCCAGCGGCCGCTTGATTCGTTCTCCCGTCCGGACATATGTTTCCAGCGCCTTCCTCGCAAGGCGGACATAGGCATCTTCCTTCTGCTTTGCCTGGTCTAGGAAGGCTCGCTGCCTTTTTTCGTATTGCTCCCCAAAGCGGCGGCTTTCGTCCTCCCCTGCAACCCAAAAAGAAGCGACGCCATATCCAACGCCAAAGGTGCCTTCATAGGAGAGCAGTTCCGATTTGACCGCTTTTCCATCCAGCGCTCCCGCCATCACCTGAAACGAACGCAAACCACACTCCGCCGCCGTTTCACAGAAAGCTTCATCGAATTCCAGGAAACGCAAAAAGTCTCCCCGCATCATCGCATTTGTGACCTGTGCATCAAATTCCGGTCCTTCCGGTGTATATCCATAGGGGCCATCTTCTTTCAACCGGTGGGATAGATCCCCGCTGGCGATAAACACCACACGCCGGTCGAGGGATTCCGCTGCCTGCGCGATACATTTGCCAAGCCGGTAATGATCCAGCGGCGATAAACCGGAAAGCCCGATGCGCACCAATCGGTAATCGGTATAACACATATTCAAAAAATAGAGGGGAATCAGCGTCCCATGATCCAACGCCCTTTTGCGTTCTCCCATTGTCCCCGCAGGCAGGTTCTGTTTCTTCGCTTGGCCGGAGAGCTCCTGCACAAATTCTGTATCGTACTCCACACCGATTTCGACATCCGGCGCACCGAATTGGCGCATATCTCCCCACGCGCTTTCTCCGGGAGAAATGTGAAAATAATCGGCATACATGACCGAATGCGGAGAAGTCAGCACAATGGTCTCCGGCTTGAAGGCCGCAATGCACTGGGCAACTTTCCGGTAGGCATCAATGGTTTTTTGAATTTCCTTTTCCTCTCCTTTTCCGACCTCCGGGAGAATAATCGGCGGATGGGGAACAATAAAGGCGCCAACAATGGACATCTACACACACCTCTCTTTATATGGTGCAAACAACCCTCGTTTTCCGATTAGATTCCGCTCAAATATTCTTCCGCCATATGGGAAGCTACTGCTCCGTCGGCCACCGCCGTAACCACCTGCCGCAAAACTTTTTGACGGACGTCACCCGCCGCAAATACACCGGGCAAATTCGTTTCTGTTGTCTCTCCTGCATCAATATATCCATTTGGCGTAAGCTTTACCGCGTCTGCTACAAGCGCTGTATTGGGGATATTTCCAACTGCAACAAAAATGCCATCGCAAGCAATTTCGCGTGTTTCGCCGGTCTTTTTATTTTTCACACGAACCCCGGTCACGTTTCCGTCCGCCAAAATTGCTTCCACTACAGAATCCCAAACAAATTCTACATTCTCGCAGGCCTCGAGCGGCTTTAGATATGCCTTCGATGCGCGCAATGTATCCCGGCGATGCACCAAATAAATTTTCTTACATATCTTAGATAGAAAAACCGTATCCGCAGCAGCGGTATCCCCGCCGCCAACCACAACGACTGTTTTTTCTTTGTAAAACATACCGTCACAGGTGGCGCAGTACGAGACTCCTCGTCCACGGAGGGTACGTTCCTCCGGCAGCCCCAACTCCCTCGGGGAAGCGCCCAAAGCGAGAATCACCGCACGGCACGTATACGTATCCCCCTCTTCGGTATAAATTTTTTTCTCCGGCCCTTTCAAATCCATAGAAGAAACCTGGGCAAAGACGCTCTCGGCCCCAAAGCGTTCCGCTTGTTTCTGCATATTCATGGCGAGTTCAAAGCCGTTGATGCCATCGGCAAACCCTGGATAGTTGTCGATCTGGTCGGTCGTGCCCATCTGGCCGCCAGGAGCCATCGCCTCCAGAACCAAAGTGGAAAGTGCAGCCCTCGCGCAATAAAGCGCCGCTGTATACCCAGCCGGGCCACCGCCTATGACGATCACATCATACTGACCCAAAAGAATTCCTCCTTTTCTTGAATCGCTTGATTGGGATTCTCAAGCCCATAAAATAAGTATATCCCATTATACCGGAGAATTGAAAAAATGGGAAGGTATAAAAACAAAAGCTCCGGTAACCTTAATCACCGGAGCTTCTATATTGAGTTATTGAACAATTTCGATCCTCTTACTATCTAAAAATCTTTACCTACCATCTCGATAGACTCGGATTTTTGTATTTAGCACTTGGGAATCACCTTGGAAGCAATTCATCTTTCAAAAGAATTTCATGCGTGTTTTAACTATACTTTGGACTCACCTACTATTCTCTGTTCTCTCGAACCAACTCTTTTACGAAGAGTAAAACAGGCTTCAAATTATAGGTCACGCGATTCCCGATAAGATTTGCTCCGTGCTTTCGCACACCATCTTTGATCTTTGAAGCGTAATACGAACCGTTTCCTTTCTCAAATGAATGGTAGCTCAAACCAAATTGCCCTTTGGACTCATTCCTTTTCGTTTTATTTTATAAAAACGAGATGCTTTGGAATCATTCATTCTTGTTCATCAAGTGTTGCAAAAAGTACCCGGCCGGGCTTTTCACTTTTCTGAACATCCAGAATGATTGCTTCCCCAAGAAAAAACACGCTAATTTTTTCTTCAACTTACGATCTAACGGGATCTTATCGCTTTCAAAATTACCGCTCTTCTTGGTTCTGCGACCAACCTTGTAAGCACTTCATTTTCAGGAATTAGCATTGCAGGCATCTCAGCTCCATGGTTTCAACAATTTCTCGACCAAACTGAAATTGCTATCCGCATTCCTGCTTTCGGTCTGTATCTGTTTGAAAGGAATCCAGCTTACAGGCATTGTTGGCTTTCTCAAATGCAATTTTTCTTCAATTCTTTAATTGCTTTGTTTTCTCCTGCTTTCGCTCCGGTCTTTTCAGAATCCGGCATTACAGGCTATCCACTCCGCAAATTTAAAGTTTGTTAAAAAATTGCTTGTAGACCTCATCCTGTCTTTCGTTCTGTTCTTTCATCCAGATTTCCAGCGTCACAGGCTTTGTAGGAATCACAATGCAGTGCTCGTTAAACCACTGATCCTTTTGCTCCATCCTGCTCGTCGCTCTGTATCCATCCAATGGTTACTTACTTGGATTTACCAGTTTTTGCAACGTTTCAACTCCTCTGTATTTTCCAACCGATTTGTTTCCGCGTTGTCCCCTGGCATCTCAATTGGTTGCTAAATAAAAGAAAATTAGGACAGACAACTGATTGTCTCAGGAGTTACAGCTACATGCTGTTTTTTAAATTTTATTGAATAAGCGGCATGGGCCCGACTGACCAGCCGCTATTCAGTTGAATTGGCTCACTGTTCATTGGACTCACACCCTTTCTTGAAATCATACATTGGAGACTTTCCATGCCTTCTGAAGCCAATCTTCATAATATCCTTTTTGGGATATTACCTTATGGGTTTTCTTTTGTGAAGGCATCTGCGTTTTTCTTTTTCTCTCCCCTGTTTCTGATTCTATTATAACGCGTTTTTCGTGTTTGTCAATACTTTTTTCTAACATTTTTAAAATTTATATGATATTTTTTCTAATCCGTTGCACATAAGGTCCATAGGGCTATGTAATCTTCCTGTTCTGCCAAGATACAATGCCTCTCTACCTTTCAACCGCCAGTTTTTAAATGGATTTCTCGATAACCAAAAGTTTCTGTTGACTTACTGCTCTTATAAAGGTAAAATGAGTAACAGAAAAACACACTGCGAAGGAGATGAACCGATTGAACGACGAGTTTGGCGCGGATTTGATTACTTTGATTGATGACGAGGGTGAAGAACATGAGTTTGAAATCCTCGATGTGATTGATAATGACGAAGGATGTTTCTATGCTCTGCTTCCTACCTTTGATGACCCGCAGGATGAGGTGGATTCAGAGGGCACCTATTACATTTTTGAGGCGATCGAAGAGGACGGCGAGCAGCAGCTTGCGGAAGTAGAAGACGAAGAGCTTCTCGACCGCCTTGCGGAAATCTTTGAAAAGCATTTTGAAGAGCTTTACGAAGAGGAAGATCCGGAAGAATAAGCTTTCCCTGCCTGGTGCGTGGACTTGTGTATAAATAACCCTACACTTTTAAATCGGGAGCTTTGCTCCGGCGGCAGACCGCAGACCTCCCGGCTTTTGCTGGAAGAAGGGAGTGGAAACCCGTTGGGCGGGCACCCACCTGTCTTTCGTAGGCAGGTTATTTCGCACATTACGGCCAGGCGGGATTTTTTAAATGACGCGGCTCCTGTTTTCCAAACAGGGGCCTTTCTTTATAGCGACCAAAGGCCCTATTGCCAATTTTCCGGATATCTTTGTTTATGTTTTAAAGAGGTTGTAAGCAAAGGAGTTATAAGGATGAACGGTTACCAAATTATCACGGATTCCACCACAGATCTCTCCCCTGCGCTTGCAGAAGAATTAGGCATTGAAATCATCCCCATGGAAATTACACTCAGCGGTGCGTCTTATCTTCAATTCCCGGATGAGCGTGCATTATCCAATCGGACCTTCTACGAGCGTTTGGCCTCCGGAGAAACTGCTACCACCAACCAAATTAACGCCACTACCTTTACAGAGACGTTCGAACGCTACCTTCAGGCCGGAACCGATGTACTCTATATTGGTTTCTCTTCCGGTCTATCGGGGACCTATAACAATTCGCGCCTTGCTGCGCAGGAACTCTCTGAAAAATATCCCGGCCGCCGTATTCTTGTGTTAGATTCCCTCGCTGCTTCTATGGGCGAGGGGCTGCTGGTCTACCATGCGGTACAAAAGCAACGGGAGGGCATGGGGATCGACGAACTGGCCTCCTGGGTAGAGGCAAACCGCAACCGTTTGGCGCATTGGTTCACGGTGGACGATCTGAACTTCCTCAAGCGCGGCGGGCGTGTTTCCGGCGCAGCAGCCCTGTTTGGAACTATGCTAGGGATCAAACCGGTCTTACATGTTGACAATGATGGCCACTTGATCCCTGTGGAAAAGGTCCGCGGGCGCAAAAATGCGCTGGATGCACTTGTCAACCATATGGAGAAAGCCGTGGAGCATCCGGAAAACCAGGCGATTTTTATCAGCCATGGAAATGCCCCAGAGGACGCCGAATATGTGGCCAAGCAAGTGAAAGCGCGCTTTTCTGTACCAAAGGTCTATATCAACTATATCGGGCCTGTGATCGGGTCCCATGCAGGGCCGGGGACGGTTGCCCTATTCTTCCTAGGGAAGAGCAAAGACTAGGTACATCTATGGAAAGGAAGCGATTCAATGAGCCAATACCAAATTATAACGGATGCATGTGCGGACCTTCCTGTAAAACTGGTGGAGGAATTGGGCGTTCATGTGATTCCCATGTCTTTTAATTTTGGAGAAGAAAGCTATACCCACTATCCGGACGAGCGTGAATACACCGCCAAAGATTTCTTTGACCGCCTGCGCAACGGGGATATGTCCACTACCAACCAAATCAACCAAGCAGAATTCACCGACGTCTTCGAATCCTATCTACAAAACGGTGTGGACGTCCTCTATATTGGTTTTTCCTCTGCGCTCTCCGGCACCTATCACAATTCTGTGATGGTCGCGGAAGAATTGTGCAAAAAATATCCGGAGCAAACCCTCCTTGTGGCGGACTCTTTGACCGCTACGCTCGGCACGGGCCTGTTGGTGTATGCGGCTGTGCAAAAGCAACGGGAAGGGATGACCATCCAAGAGCTGTACCAGTGGGTACAAAACGAGCGCTTGCTCGTCTCTGGATGGTTCACCGTGGACGACCTCCACTTCCTCAAGCGGGGCGGCCGGCTCTCCGGTACAGCCGCGTTGGTAGGGACTATGTTAGGAATCAAGCCTATCTTGCGTATTACGGAAGACGGAAAGCTGGTCCCTATGGAAAAAGTCCGCGGACGTAAGCAATCACTTCACATCCTCTTAGAGCATATGGAGAAAACCTTCCGGGATACAGGGGATCAAGTGGTCTTCATTGTCCACGGTGACTGCCCGGACGATGCCGCCTACCTCAAAAAGGAGATCAAAAGCCGGTATCATATCAAACGTATTGTGACAAATAACATCGGGCCTATCATTGGCTCGCACACCGGCCCTGGCGCAATTGCTATCTTTTATATCGGAAAGGGACGGAATTAGCCGAATTTCAAACAGAGAGGGCCATTGCCTATTCGCAACGGCCCTCTCTGTTTGGTTTATACATCCGCTTTCTTTCTTCAGGATTTCTCCGGTATAAAAGGATAATAAGACTTGAAGGTCTTAAACGTATATGCAAAAGATGGCTAAAGCAGAATACTGTAGCTACAAAATCTAGCAAGTGATCCTCACTCTATGGGATGTAACGCTCACGCTATAAACATCGCCCATACAAAAGCCAATCGATGCTATAACTGCGCAAAAGGGCATCCATTCTCTCTTGGATTTCTTCAAAACGGCGGTGAAACCCGCAGGGTTCTATATGTGCCTCCTGCCAATTACAGCGATATCCCGGCTGCATGCATGCATTGACCAACCGGTCCGTGTCCAAAGCCTCCATCAGATCATAGACGCTTACCGTACGCAGATCCACCGCCAGACGGCAACCGCCCTCTGCACCACGGACAATCTTGATAAAACCGGCCTTTTCCAGTTTTTTTGCGATCTTATACACAAATTGATCCGGAATTTGTTCCTGCTGGCAAATGTCCGCCGCTGTCCGCTGCTCTCCACCTGCCAATGCACGCATGATGCGCAGCGCATAATCCGCTTCCCGTGTAATCAGCAGCACACTCACCTCTTTTGACTCTATTCGTACTTAGCGTAGCAAAGTTGATAATACTTGTCAAGTTTATCCTCTTGCTTTCTGCAAAAATTCTATAGATTGTATAAAAAACAAACGTAAATTTCAGTAATAAAGAAACAACCATGGAAACCGTATCTGTCCCCATGGTTGTTATGCGATTCAGTTGTTGAACAAATGCTTCCGATTCCGGCGGTACATCAGATAATCCTCTAAAATGATCGTTGCCGCCACCGCATCGACCACAGCCTTCCGCTTCTTTCCCCGCGTATCCGTGTCGTTCAGATATCCGTGCGCTGTGATGGTTGTCCCGCGCTCGTCCTGCATATGCACCGGCACATCGATCAAAGCGCGCAACTGTTCGGCAAATGCGCGCGCGCTTTGGGCGCTTTCGCCCTCGCTGCCGTCCATATTGCGTGGAAGCCCTACAACAATTTCGCCCACACGATATTCCCCGGCTTTTGCGGCAACGGCAGCCGCAAGGCGTTCCCGGTTGTATTCCTGTATAACGCCCACTGGGGAAGCCAAAAGCTCCCCCTCATCGCATACAGCCAAACCTGTACGCGCTTTTCCCAGATCAACTGCTAAAATTCTCATCGTCTACGCTCCCGATTCTCCCGCCGCCACCAGGTCTGTTTGGCAAATACGGAGACCTCTGGCGTCAAGTGGGAGGCATCATTCCATACGGCGAGGTGGGGGTTCCCCTGTTGATCGAAGTCAATCACGCTGACGGCTGTGTTGTCGCACCAATCCACGTCGTTCAACTGCTCCAACGGTTTGTTCATCGCATGGCAGAGGATGTTCCGGATGGCACAGCCGTGGGACGCCACACAGACCGTCTTTCCCGGATTTTCGCGCACAATGGCACGCACCGCTTCCCATACGCGGTCATAGACCTGGCGCATGCTCTCCCCATGGGGCGCGCAAAAATTCTGCGGCGCGGTATACCAATTGGCGTCCTGCTCCGGCGCGACCTTGGGCAGATCCGCCCACAGGAGCCCCTCATAATCGCCGCCATCGATTTCCTGCAAGCGCTTCTCCGCATGAATCGGAAGATGATGATAGCGGTTGACCGCCTCCGCGGTCAACCAAGCGCGCTTGAGCGGGCTGGAATACATGGCGTCAATCCGTATATTCCGGAGGCGCAGGGCTAAGAGCTCCAGCTGCTTTTCCCCATTGCCGGAGATCCCGCAGTCGGAGCTGCCCTGGAACCGCCCGTTCGTATTGCCCTCCGCTTCGCAGTGGCGCACCAACAAAATGCGGGTGGCCCCTTCCGGCTTTTGGGGAATGGCGTTATAACTTGATGAATGAAGTGTTTCCATGCGAACACAACCTTCCAAATGGGATTAACTCAATAGGCACACACGGCGCCCGTCAGCTCAGTCACAGAAGCAATGTGGTTCTCATCCAAATAGCGGTTCAGGCCGTCCAAGATCTTGATGGGCGCATACGGGTCCGTAAACAGAACGGTGCCGATCTGCAGGGCCGACGCACCGGCCAGCAACATCTCCACGGCGTCCTGCCAAGTGCTGATGCCGCCCAACCCGATGACCGGAACCTTGACGCGCTGCGCCGCCTGCCACACCATGCGCACAGCGACTGGGAATACCGCCGGTCCGGAAAGCCCGCCCGTGTTATTGCGGAGAATCGGCCGGCGAGTGCGGATGTCAATCCGCATACCTGTCAACGTATTGATGAGGGAGATCGCGTCTGCGCCGCCTGCTTCCGCCGCGGCCGCAATTTCCCCGATATCGGCAACATTGGGGGACAGCTTGACAATCAGCGGTTTGCGGCAATACTTGCGCACAGCCACCGTGATCTCTTCCACACTTGCGCAGGAGGTCCCGAAGGCAACGCCGCCGTGCTTGACATTGGGACAGGAGATATTCAATTCCACCATATCGACGTCGCTCTCCGAGAGCTTTTCCGCCATACGGCAGTAATCCTGCTGCGTGTTCCCCGCGATATTCGCAATGACGACCGTCCCCTGCTGTTTCAGCCGGGGAAGGTCCTCTTCAATAAAGTGATCGACACCCGGATTTTGCAGGCCCACCGAGTTCAACATTCCGGAGGGCGTTTCCGCAATGCGGGGCGGCGGGTTACCTGGACGCTCCTGAAGGGTAATGCCCTTGCAGGAAATCCCCCCCAATGTGGAGAGCGGATAAAATTCCTGGTATTCCCGGCCAAAGCCGAAGGTGCCGGAGGCGGCAATCAGTGGGTTTTCAAACGCAACCCCTGCGATCTTTACCTGTAAATCAGCCATGTTCCCGCCTCCTCAATCCAAAACAACATTCTGATAGGGGAACACCGGGCCGTCTTTGCAGACATGCCCAAAATATTCCCGTCCATCTGCGAGCAGCTTGCAGGCGCATCCCAGGCACGCGCCGATGCCGCAGGCCATGCGTTCCTCCAAGGAGATCTGGCATTCCACGCCGCGCTCTTTTGCAACCGCACAGACCGCCTTCAACATGGGCGTCGGCCCGCAGGCAAAAAGGACATCAAAATCGAGGTCCTTCAGGCAATCCGTCACCAGGCCGTGGTGCCCCATGCTGCCGTCGTCGGTCGCTATGCGCACTTCACAGCCGTTGGCGCGGAAATCCTCTTCCAAAATCACAGCGTCCCGGTTGCGGAAACCGAGCACAGCGGTCGCATTCTTTCCAAATGCTTTCGATGCCTCCAAAAGCGGCGGAACGCCGATGCCGCCGCCCACAAATACTGCCTTGCGGGAACAATCCCCCAAGACAAAGCCGTGCCCGAGCGGCGCCAGGATGTCGAGGGTTGCCCCCTCTTCCAGACCTGCCAACATACGGGTCCCTTCGCCGCGGATCTGGAACACGAAGCGCAATGTCCCAGCCGCACGGTCTACGCCGCAGATCGAAATCGGGCGGCGCAGCGTCTTGCCCGGCACATAGATATGCGCAAACTGGCCCGCCTGCGCAGCCGCTGCAAAGTCCGGCGCTTCTACAACGAAGTCAAAAATATCCTTTGCAAGCTCCCGCTTTTGCAGAAGCTTGCAATCCTTTACATCGTATTTCATCATTTGATCGTCCCAATCTCCCCTACGATTTCGTCGCGCATCCGCACTGCCTCTGCTGCCGCCGCCTTTGCATAGTCGTGTTCCGGCGCATGCTGCTTCTGCCATGCACAGAGGATGGAGCGGGAGGCGTTCACGATTGCACCGCGGCCGTTGGCGTCAAAGGCCGGGGCCACATCCTTAGCGCCGCCGCCCTGCGCTCCGTAGCCGGGCACCAGGAAGAAGGTATGCGGCAAGGCCGAACGCAGCTCACGCAGCTGCTCCGGATACGTCGCGCCGACAACCGCGCCAACGCCCGAATAGCCATACTTACCGGGGAGTTCTTCGCCCCACTGCTCGCAAAGCGCACCCATCGTGGCATAGAGCGTCTTCTGATCGTCCAAAACACGATTTTGCAGCTCTCCAGAGGAGGGGTTTGAGGTCTTGACCAACACAAAGATACCCTTATCCTCCGCCTTGCAGATGGAGAGGAGCGGCTTGATGCCGTCCGAACCCAGATAGCCGTTCACCGTCAGCGCATCCCCGCCAAACGGGACGCAGAGCTCGTCTTCCACCAGGACCGTGCCGAGGTGTGCCGCCGCATAAGCTTCCATCGTCGTGCCGATGTCGTTGCGCTTGCCGTCCGTAATCACGAACATCCCTTTTTCGCTCGCATAGGCAATGGTATCGTGCAGCGTTTTGACCCCCTGCCAGCCGTACATCTCATAATAGGCACACTGGGGCTTCACTGCGGGGACAATCTCACACAGCGCATCGATCAATCCCTTATTGAATTCCAGGATCGCTGCCGCTGCGCCTTCCAAATTCTTTCCATATTTCGCAAAGGCTTCCTCCTTGATATAGGAGGGGATATAGTCGAGTTTTGGGTCCAATCCCGCCACAGTCGGGTTCTGCAAGGTTGCAATCCGCTCTATCAGTCGGTCAAATGCCATGTTCGTTTCCACCCTTCTATTTTCTCTGATCGTTTTTCTTCCTCATTCGCCATCGCGATAGACAATTTTGCCGCCGCAGATGGTCAACTTTACGCGCCCTGTCAAAAGCCGCCCCTTAAAGACCGCATTGCGGCTCTTCCCGTGCAGCTTCTCCGGGTCCACCGTCCACTGCTCTTCCGGGTCAAACAGCACCAGATCCGCCGGCCTACTGGTCTCCAATGTTCCCGCCGGAATCTTCAAGATCTTGGCCGGCGCTGTGCTCATCAACCGGAGCAGTTCCCGAAGCGTCAGCAGGCCGGGCTTGACCAGGTAGGTGATCCCGGCAGCGAGGGAGGTCTCCATCCCGATGCTCCCATTCGGCGCCTTGGAAAAATCCGCCTTTTCCTGCGGCGTGTGTGGAGCGTGGTCGGTTGCAATCGCATCGATGGTCCCATCCCGAAGCCCTTCGATCACCGCCAAGCGGTCCGCCTCCGTGCGCAAGGGCGGGCTCATCCGGAAATCCGCGTCCCGCGCCCGCAGCAGGGCGTCGGTCAGGCTAAAATAATGCGGTGCCGTCTCCGCAGTCACCTGCACGCCCCGGCGCTTTGCATCCCGAATCATGGCCACCGACGTGCGAGAACTCACATGACAGATATGGATCGGGACCTGATACGCTTCCGCCAGAGCAATGTCCCGCGCCGTTCCGCAGTCCTCGGCCGCGTTGGGCACACCTGGCACGCCCAGTTCGCGCGAAACCGCCCCTTCGTTCATCAGGCCGCCCTTGGAGAGGTCAAGGTCTTCGCAATGGGATACCACCCGCATTCCCAGCTCAGGCGCTACCTGCATCGCGCGGGCCATCAAGCGGGAATGGACAACCGGGCGCCCATCGTCGCTCAATGCAACCGCGCCTGCCTCCCGCAGGGCCGCAAGGTCGTCCAATTCCCCGCTTTGCAATCCCTTTGTAATGGCAGCCGCCACATAGACATGTGCATCCGCTTGGGAAGCCTTGTCCAAAATATAGCGCACCGTTTCCGGGGTATCGATGGCCGGCTTCGTATTGGGCATGCAGAGCAAGCTGGTCACACCGCCCGCCGCCGCTGCACGACAGCCGGTGAGGATGTCTTCCTTTTCGGTAAAGCCCGGGTCGCGCAGATGGACATGCATGTCCACCAGGCCGGGGGCTACAACCATCCCGCTTGCGTCGATCACCTGCGCGTCCGATGCTTCGACCGTCCCGCCAACCTGCTGTAAAGAACCGTCTACCAGCAAAAGATCCCCGATCTGGTCCAAGTCAGAGGACGGGTCGAGAATCCTTGCGTGCCGCAGTAAAAGCTTTTCCAAAACGCACCTCCTGGATGGAATTTTTGTTGGTTCTATTATACCGATTCCTCCAAAAAAAGTAAAGGAAGCCTTTCGCTCGAAAAACGACCGATGCTCCGGCAATTTTTCATCTATTTTTGTGTGGCGGATCGGCCAGATGGATTCCAGAGAGGACAGAAGGATTCTGTCCTCTCTGGAATCCTCATAAAAAGGCCCGGACAGAAGCTCTGTCCGGGCCTTTTATCGACCAATCTTAATTTATAAAACGATTAGAATCTCTTTCTGGCAACGTAGCTGGTGTGCAGAAGCTCGTGCGCCTTGTGGCTGCCGGGCTCACCCAAATACTCGTCGTACACCAGTTTGATCAGCGGGCTCTCGTGGCTCTTGCGCAGCGGGAGGTTCTTGTCCTCTTCGTAGAGCGCCTTTGCACGCAGGCCCTTGAGGTCTGTGAAGCTGCGGACCGTTGCGGACTGGATCGGCTGGCCGCCGCCATTGACACAACCGCCCGGGCAGCACATGATCTCAATAAAGTGATAGTCGGCTTCACCCTTGCGGACCTTCTCAAGCACCTCGTTGGCGTTGCTCAGGCCGCTGACCGCCGCCACTTTGACATCCATGCCGCCGACATGATAGACGGCTTCCTTGATGCCCTCGGTGCCGCGCACCTCGGTGTAATCGATGTTGTCCAGGCTCTTGCCCTCCAGAACGTCCGCTGCGGTTCTGAGCGCCGCCTCCATAACGCCGCCCGTCGCGCCAAAGATCGCGGCCGCGCCGGTGGAAATACCCATCGCGTCGTCGAACTCCTCATCTGGCAGGTTGACAAAGTCCAGATGCGCACGGTTGATCAGGCGGGACAGCTCGCGCGTAGTGATGGAGATATCCGTATCCGGGATGCCCTCGCCTGCGGCATCCTGGTCGTCACGCTTGATCTCAAATTTCTTTGCAATGCAGGGCATGACGCTGACCACGACGATGTTCTTCGGGTCAAGGCCGTTCTTCTCTGCAAACCAAGTCTTAATCATCGCGCCGGTCATCTGCTGCGGGGACTTACAGGTGGACACATTCGGCAGCAGGTCCGGGAAATAATGCTCGCAGAACTTGATCCAGCCGGGCGAGCAGGAGGTGATCATCGGCAGTACGCCGCCGTTCTTCACACGGTCGAGGAATTCTGTGGCCTCTTCCATGATGGTGAGGTCGGCGCCGAAGTCGGTGTCAAACACCTTATCAAAGCCCAGGCGGCGCAGGGCGGCAACCATCTTGCCCTTGACGTTGGTGCCGACCGGCATGCCGAAGCATTCGCCCAAAGTTGCACGGATGGCCGGAGCGGTCTGTACCACGACATATTTCTCCGGATCGTTGATCGCTGCAAGGACCTCGTCGCACTGATCGCGCTCTGTGAGGGCACCCGTCGGGCAGCTCACAATGCACTGGCCACAGGAAACGCAGGCCACTTCGTTCAGCGGACGTTCAAACATACAGCCAATGTGGGTATCGAACCCGCGGCCGTTCGGTCCGATCACAGCCACATGCTGGTTGGCGCAAGCGGCCACGCAGCGGCGGCAGAGGATGCACTTTCCATTGTCGCGGACCAAATACTCCGTGGATTCATCCTTCTGGGCTTCCGGTTTTGCACCGTCAAAGTGCTCGGCGTCGTCCACGCCCAGCTCATAGCAGAGGGACTGCAGCTCGCAGCTTCCGCTGCGCTTGCAGGTGAGGCACTTGCGGTCGTGCACGGAGAGCAGCAGCTCCAGCGTGAGCTTGCGGGATTCCTGCACCTTCGGTGTATTGGTGAAAACTTCCATCCCCTCGTTGACCGGATAAACGCAGGCCGCAACCAAAGAACGGGCGCCCTTCACTTCTACAACGCACATACGGCAAGCGCCAATTTCGTTGATATCCTTCAGGAAGCACAGTGTGGGGATGTTGATGCCCGCATACCGTGCAGCCTCCAAAATCGTAGAATCCTTCGGCACCGAGAGGGGCATGCCGTTGATTTTTATATTGACCATATCCATTGATGGCACACTCCTTTCTTATCTCTTCACAATCGCGTTGAACTTGCACTTCTCCATGCAAGCGCCGCACTTGATGCATTTGCTCGTATCGATCACATGCGGCTTCTTCACGGTACCGCTGATCGCCCCGACCGGGCAGTTGCGTGCGCAAAGCGTACAGCCTTTGCACTTGTCTTCGAGGATATAGTAATTCGTCAACGCCTTACATGCGCCCGCCGGGCAGCGTTTCTCCGTGACGTGCGCGATGTACTCATCGCGGAAATAATGCAGGGTGGAGAGCACCGGGTTCGGCGCCGTCTGGCCCAAAGCGCAGAGCGAATTTTCTTTCAGATAATTGCAGAGCTCTTCCAAACGGTCGATGTCCTCCAGGGTGCCGTTGCCGCTGGTGATCTTATTGAGGATTTCCAACAGGCGGCGCGTACCAACGCGGCACGGGGTACACTTTCCACAGGATTCATCCACGGTGAATTCCAGGAAGAACTTCGCGATGTCCACCATACAGGTGGTGTCGTCCATGACAATCAGGCCGCCGGAACCCATCATGGAGCCGATGGCGATCAGGTTGTCGTAATCGATCGGTACATCCATCTGGGAGGCCGGGATACAGCCGCCGGAAGGGCCGCCGGTCTGGGCTGCCTTAAAGGTATGGCCGTCCGGCACGCCGCCGCCGATCTCCTCGACGATTTCGCGCAGGGTGGTGCCCATGGGGACTTCCACTAGGCCGGTGTGCTTGATCTTGCCGCCCAGAGCGAACACCTTGGTGCCCTTGCTCTTTTCCGTACCCATAGAGGCGAACCAGTCCGCGCCCTTCAGGATGATTTGGGCGACATTGGCATACGTTTCAACGTTGTTCAGGATGGTCGGCTTTCCAAACAGGCCCTTGAGTGCTGGGAACGGAGGACGCGGACGCGGCTCGCCACGCTTGCCCTCGATGGAGGTCATCAAAGCCGTCTCTTCGCCGCAGACGAACGCACCGGCGCCAAGGCGGAGTTCAATATCAAAATTGAAATCGGTATCAAAGATATGTTTACCGAGCAGGCCGTACTCTCTGGCCTGGTCGATGGCAATCTGCAAGCGCTTTACCGCGATCGGGTATTCGGCACGGACATAAATATATCCCTGGGACGCGCCGATCGCATAGCCGGCGATGGCCATGGCTTCCAGAACTGCATGCGGGTCGCCTTCCAAGATGGAACGGTCCATGAACGCGCCTGGGTCACCTTCATCCGCGTTGCAGCACACATATTTCTGATCCGCCTGGTTCTGTGCGGCAAAGAGCCACTTCCGGCCGGTCGGGAAACCTGCGCCGCCGCGGCCGCGCAGGCCGGACTTGGTGATTACATCGATGACGTCCTGTGGGGTCATTTCCGTGAGAACCTTGCCCAACGCCTGATAGCCGTCGACCGCTATGTACTCGTCGATGTCCTCGGGATTGATAACGCCGCAGTTGCGCAGCGCAACGCGGTGCTGTTTTTCATAGAAAGGCGTATGGTTCAAAGACTTGACGGAGTTGGAATTCTCCACCACGGTCTCTTGATAAAGAAGGCGCTTGACAATTCTGCCCTTGAGCAGATGCTCCTCCACGATCTCCGGCACATCGTCCGGCTTGACCATGCTATAGAACGCGCCCTCTGGATATACAATCATAATCGGGCCCAAGGCACAGAGGCCGAAGCAGCCCGTACGGATGACATTGACCTCCTGCTCGAGGCCTTTCGCGGCAATTTCCTCTTTCAGACGCTGGATAATCAGCTCACTGTTCGAGGAGGTACAACCCGTACCGCCGCAAACCAGTACATTCGAACGATACATTTTACAGCCTCCTTATTTTGAATTCGCGCCGATGGTAAACTCCGTGACGACGTTGCCGTTGACCAGGTGGTCGTTCACCATGCGGACCGCCTTTTCCGGCGTCATCTTCACATAGGTGATCTTGTCCTTGCCGGGTTCCACAACCTCGACAACCGGCTCAAACTGGCAGATGCCGATGCATCCCGTCTGGGTAACCATGACGTTCTGGAGGCCTCTTTTCGCCACCTCGTCCACGATGGTGGTGAGGACCGGGCGTGCGCCCGCAGCGATGCCGCAGGTGGCCATGCCGACCAATACGCGGATCGCGTCGTCCTGTCCTTCCCGCAGCGTAACCTTGCCGCGGGCTTTATCTCGGATTGCCTGAAGTTCCGCTAATGACTTCATACTATATTTTCTCCCCTTTGATGCTTTCTGTTTGTTCCTTGAGAAAGTCCCGCATCCATGCCACAACATCTGGCACGTTCAGCTCCACTTCCTCGCCCAAAATCCCGCGCAACTCACGGGTATCCAAAGTAAATTCACGGTCATCAATCCTGTGATGAAAGACAAAATCCCGGTCTGTATTGCATGTAATCAATAATAGGACCGTCTCGTTGATGTCCCCCAAAGGGATAAAATCCACATGGGAAGGCACAAACTCCGCCGTTACCGTCGTCCCTTTTCCTGGCTCGGAGTCGATCCGCAGCCCGCCGCCCGTCATCTCCGCCTCCATTTTAAAGAGCGGGATTCCTAAGCCCACCTTGCGCGTGGTGCGCGTGGTGAAAAAGGGGTCTATTACACGGGCAACCTGTTCCGCGGTCATTCCGCGGCCGTTGTCCACAATCCGGATCGTCAAGCGGTCCAGGGCGGTGTCCTCACAGACATCCACCGTGATACAGGATGCGCCCGCCGAAATGGAATTCTGCGCGATGTCCATCACATTTAAAGAGAGTTCCCGCATCTTAGTCGTTGTACTTTGCCAAGATCCCGTCGACCTCTTCCGGCACCAAACGGCCATACACATCATCATTGATGGTCATAACCGGCGCCAAACCGCAAGCGCCGATGCAGCGGCAAGCGGTCAAAGAAAACTTCCCATCCGGGGTACATTCTTCGGGCTGGATGCCAAGGGCAGAACTCACCTTATCCAGGACTGCAGCTGCGCCCTTTACATAGCAGGCCGTCCCCAGGCAGATAGAGATATTATATCTCCCCTTTGGGGTGAGCGAGAACTGCGAATAGAAGGTCGCCACGCCAAAGACTTCCTCCAACGGCTTGTTGAGGCCTTCCGCCACCATGGTTTGCACTTCCACCGGCAGATAGCCATAAATCTCCTGGGCCTCCTGCAAAACCGGCATGATCGCGCCTTTGTCATCTTTGTGCTTTTCAATTACTTCGTGCAGCTTCTTTTCCTGCTCCGGAGTCCCTTGAAAAGGCAAATTGCTTATTTTTTTTTGCATTCTTGTTCCTCCCTGTGATTTCCAAATGCAGCAAAATGTTTCGTAATGTTTCGAACATTTCGCCTCAAATGCATTATGATTTATTATAGCATACTGTTTGTAGAAAATCTACAATTTTTTTGTAATTTCTCCATGAAATATACTCGAAACAATCATGTTCAATAATTATTCATATAATTATGTAAAATTATGAATTTTGTCCATTTAAAAGCTGGATCACCGCCTCAGCAGATGCTTCCGGCAGCTCCAGCACCGGGCCGGGGTCCCGCATGTGTTCCAGGTAATGAGCGTCGGAATTTCGCAGGATGAACAGGCCCGACAGTTCCGGATTTGTTTGCAGAAGCTTCTCCGGGTCCCCGGAAAAGCTGATCTCTGCCGTACGAAACCCCGCCTCCGGGGGAATCGCCCCTAAGGAAGCGATTACGCTATATGCCGGCTTATCCACATGGGCCGGGAAAGCTGTCCCGCCAAACCGCCTCGCCTCGCGCAGGACGTGATCCACCCCAATTTGCGTGGCGTTGATGAGCAAACGCTCCTCTTCCCCAAGGATGCGGTCTTGAGCATCCATCACCAGTTGACGTCCAAAGATCTCGGGCCGATTGGGAATTTTCAGGCTTTTTTCCTGCACAAATTCCTCAAACGCCTCTGCGGATGGGACGTCCGGGAACAAGCACACGACATGCGCTTCCTCCTGCGTGCATAGCTCCATGCCGGGGATCACCACAAGGCCCGCCTGCTCCCCCGCTCTGACCGCAGAGGCGGCGTTCCGGCAGGAGTTATGATCCGTCAGCGCAATGATATCGTATCCCAACAGTTTTGCCATATTGACCAAATTGTAGGGCGTCATATCATCGTCCCCGCAGGGCGAAAGGCAGGAATGCAGGTGAAAGTCGTAGAAGAACTTCATTTTTTCAGCAATTCCGCCAGCTGCGCGCCGAGCTCGTAGCTATTCTTTTCGCTGCCGAGAACCAGAATATCCTGCTGCTGCGCCTTGACGCGCGCCTCCTCGTCCAACGACGCATTGTCCGTCAGGACAATGCAGGCAGCGTCTGCCAGGGACGCCACGGCGATTGCATTGACATTGCCCATCACGGTAAACCATACTGCATCCGCCGGCAAGCGCGCCATGACCCAACTGAGCAGATCGCCCGTATAGCCTCCAGTCACCTCGCGGGAGAGGTCCTCCCCCACCAGCACATGCAGATCCAATTGCTTGCAAACTTGCTCAACGTTCATCGGAATCGGCCTCCTTATGATGCCCTGGCACAAAACCTCCCATAGAGGAGAGCGCTTGGGCGACCTGTTTAATTTCCTCGCGCAGAATAAAGATACACTCATTTTCCTTCGCAGATCCGCGGACCACATCCTCCGCAAATGCGCGGCAGGTTGGCGCGCCGCAGGAGCCGCAATCCAGCCCCGGCAGTTTCTCACAGATTTTGTCGATATCGGCCATCATGCGCAGGGCTTCGCCCATATCGTCGGAAAGCTTGAGCACGGGCGCAAATTCCAAATTATCCTGCCATTGCATACAAGGGGGAATCCCCTCTTCCAAATGGTTCTGCGAAACGGGGAGATACCGGCGCAGCCGCTGTAGCCGTGCCTTGGCGACATAGGCATTTTCCACGCAGAGCACCCCTCCAACGCACCCGCCCGCGCAGGCGTTTAATTCGATGAAGTCCAGCTCCTTGATGCGCTCGTCCTCCAACTCTTCCAACACGCGGATGACATTGTCCACACCGTCCGCCGCCAGATATTTGTCATTGAGCAGCGCCGCCGCCTCGCCGCCGCTGGACGCCCAGCCGACGCCGATCACACCGCACTGCATCAACGGCTCAACTGTCTCCGCTTTCTCCATTTTCTCCACCAAGGCGGGGAAAATCTCACTGATTGCAATTGCACCGTCCACATAGGACGTCTTGGTGCTGATCGGGCATTTTGTGTCCGTCACCTTAGCTGGACAGGGCGTGATAAAAAACGCGCCGATCTCTTCCAAGGGCAAGCCGGTCTTCTTCCTCGCCTCCTTTTTCACAAAGCGGGCCGCCGTCTCCATGGGGGAATTCAGCGGCAGCACATGCGAACAGAGTTCCGGGAACCGCACGCGGATCAAACGGACTACCGCCGGACACGCCGAGCTGATGATGGGCCGCTCCAGATGCCCCTGCTGCATCAACTTGCGCGTGGCATCGGAAACCAGCTCCGCACTGCGCGCAACCTCATACACCTCATCGAACCCCATCTTCTTGAGCCCGGTGAGGACGATGTCGATGTCGTCCAGGTTGTTAAACTGCCCGAACAAAGCCGGCGCCGGAAGAGCGATCTTATAGGAGTAGTTGTCCAACTCGGAGAGATGGTCAAACCGCGCCCGTTTTGCATGATGTGGGCAAACGCGGATACACTCGCCGCAATCGATGCAACGCTCTGAGATAATCTGCGCCTTTCCATCGCGCACCCGGATCGCCTCCGTCGGGCAGCGTTTGATGCAATTGGTGCATCCCATGCATTTCTCTTTATCCAAAATGACCGAATGGAAGAATTTCTCCATCGTTTAATCACCGCCCACCCGGTTCCTATCGGTAAATACAGTTATGTAAAGGGCTGTCCCCTCTCCCACTTTGGTATCTATGTCTAGGATATCGGAATATTTTTTGATATTTGGAAGGCCCATCCCCGCGCCAAAACCCAAGGAACGTACATTGTCCGGCGCTGTGGACCACCCTTCCTTCATCGCTTTGCTCAAGTCCTGGATGCCTGGGCCATGATCTTCGAGAACCACATAAATTTTATCCGGGTCAATTTCCACATGCGCCGTGCCGCCGCCCGCGTGGATGACCATATTGATTTCCCCTTCATACATCGCGATCGCTACACGGCGGATGACATCCGCATTGCAGCCAATCTGTTTTAGCTTCCGTTTTACATCGCTGGAAGCCGCGCCAGCCTGGGTGAAATCGTCGCCTGGCACCACATAATCAAATGTTAGGGCACTCATCCGACTTCACTTCCCCCTGACAGGCCATTGGTATAGAGCAGCCCGCATGCGGTAAACATACGGTAAGGGGTTTTCAGCACGGTGATCCCCTTCTCTTTTGCCAACTCTAGGACAGTGGCGTCAATCTCCTTCCCGCGGACAAAGATGATGCAATGCATGTCCATCATCTCCGCAGTGCGCACAACCTGTGGGTTCGTCAGGCCCGTGAGCAGTACGGATTGATCCTTGACAAAGGCCAGCACGTCGCTCATCATATCGCTGCCGCACGCCGTGCGGACCTCCAAATCGAGGTCGCCCTCTACCAGGATATCCGCCTTTAAAATTTTTACTACATCGCGTACCTTCATAGAACGTTCCTCCCGTTTCATCCTATACAATGTTTTTGGATTATAGATGATAAAATTTATGCATTTTTATTATAACATATTACAAAGGCGGAAACAACCGCTGAACGAGAAAGAGTGGCATAAAAAATACCCTTCTCTAAGTTGTTAGAGAAGGGTATTTTTGTTAATCACTATTTAGCAAAATTAGGTTTCATTAGAAGAAACCGCCGATTGTTACCGGTTTTACCGTAAATGTCACTTCGGAGGGATTAAAGCCATCCTGGCTGGAATAATTCACCGTGTAAGACTGCTCCTGCGGTTCAAGGATATAGCCGTTTTCTGCCAAATATACACGTACATCGTCCTTATCGAGGGTAAATTCCCCTTCGGAGTAAACGGTATGCGTGTAGGAAAGCCCTTCGATAGGATTTCCATCTTGGTCAGCAAATTTCACATTGAATTCTGCTGGCTCCGGGTCCGGCTGCTCTTGGATTGGCCGCACCGTGAATACCACCTCGGAAGGTTCAAATACGTCATTTCCGGAAGCATCCACCCCATAATTTACGGTATGGGACTGCTCCGGCGGGACAAGCTCATAACCGTTTTCTGCCAAGTATGCCTGCACGTCATCCGCATCAAGGGTAAACTCCCCATAGGAGATGGGGCGATACGAACAGGATAGGCTCTCTATACGGTTCCCATCCTCGTCTTCAAAATACACAGAGAACGTCGAAGATAGCTGCCTGAGCGAAAAATACTTGGTAGCGGAGCCGTTTCCCGTAGCCGGCGCCGTGTAATCCACGCTCAGCGGGTTCGGCTTTCCATTCCGGATGACCGCATATTGTGCGGGCACAATGTCAAACCCTGTCAATCCTTCTATACCCGTCGCCTCTTCCAGGCTTGGGGAGGCATACTGCCAGCCATATTGATTGAGTCCACGCGAAGGAATTTTCACTCCATTCACATGGAGCACCCAGGCGTATTCATATGGATAAGCCGGGGAAGTTGTCCACTTGTATTCCACTGTAACCGTCTGACCGCAAGGGACCCATAAATATCCCAAAGTTTTATAGCCATTATCGTTGATCCGGTACTCGACCTGGTAACTTCCGTCGATCGAATAATCATATGCAAAAGCCACCGACGAAACACAAAACAACATACATACGGCTAACAGAAGAGAAACCAATCTCTTTTTCATGTATTACACCTCTTTCTCCCTGCTTATTCAATCGTTCCGGTATTGAGGCAGACCGTCAGAGTGTTCCGGTATTCCGGATCCGTCGGCACGGAAAGGACCGGGTTCTCCTCTGTTCCAGAAGCGGCCGTATTGCGGATCGTACCCGTGTTCATCGTAACCAAACCCGCATTATACGTGGTACCTTTAATATTGGAACCGTCTTGCGGTGCAATCACCTTGCAATTTTCAATGGTTCCTGCATTGAGAACGGCCAGACCGCCGTTATTGAAGTACATATCAATGTCCTCATAAAGCGCCAAAATAATATCCGAATCGCTCAAATTGGGGTTGATCTTTCCCTGGAAAGTCGTGTTGCGGATCACAGCGTCTATTGTATTTTGGAACACAATTCCGCCGAAATCCATATTTTTTCCTTCGTTCTCCGGAGATGCTTCCAATACCCCGTTGATCGTGCCGTAGGAAACGCAGTCCTCGATTGTGCCGCCGTTGATCGCTACAATCGTGCCGCAATTATTGCCCGTCGTATTGATAACGCTGTCGGCTGCAATCGTCAGATTTTTCAGCGTACCCGTGTTTGTCTCAAACAGGCCCAAGTGGTCCTCGCCATTGATGGTATAACTCACACTGTACTTGACGCCCTGGTATTCCCCGTTCAAGCTACCGCTGAAGGACGGGGTCGGCACATACTCGCCCAATGCAATATCCGCGCCCAGGACAAAATGCTTGTCGCTGTAATTGCGGATCTTATTAAACTGCTCGGCATTCATAATTAGGAAGGGGTTCTCTTCCGAACCATCGCCGCCTGCAAAACCTGGGTCCTCCGGCTTTACCTCAAATTCAATGACAGCCGGGCCATTCGATACCGGAATAGCAACTTCTTTCGACGCCTGATCTGCTGGATCGTACACATAGCCTTCCGGCGCGGCTACATAGTGGGTGGCAGCTGCATAGCCCTGTGCTGCATCCATTAGTGCGAACGTATGAGTGCCCTTTTCCAGATCACTGTAGATCTTCGAATAGCTCTGTCCCAACAGTTCCCCTGTCTCCGTATTGCGGAAATCCACACGGACCTGATATGCTTCCGGATGTTCTGCAGGGTCCGGGTCCTCTGTGCCGGAACCGCCCTCGTCCGGATTTCCAGCCTCGGTGTCGTCCATCTGGTACGCATTCAGCACCAGTTTGCCGTGGTAGTGCTGGCCCTGGTACGCATTGCCGACCGTCTCCGGCAGATAGCCCGCGATCACATAGCGTGCTGTGCCGCCCGCCGGGATCATCGCTGTCATGTATGTATGGTTGGCTTCCTTCGCCGTGTTCTCAGATGCCACACCGTCCGGGTTCGCCACGGCCTCGTCATACGCCGTATTCAGGTTGACCCCTTCCATACGTGTCCACGTATCGCCCACGAGCTTGTAGACAAACACCTTCAGCACCGGCGCCAGGCGGTTTGCGCAGTCCTGCTTGCTGCCATCCTGGGTAATGGTGATGTTATCGTCCGTCAGAACCGGCTCGCCAGCCGCACAGCCATCGCCCGCTTCCAGGGAGAGTTTCACCTTTGCCGGCAGTGTGCCTTCGTTCTTGATTTCTACCGGCTTGAAGTACGCCGGGACCGGATCATAGTCGCTGTCTTTCAGCCCGGTCGTGCCGTCCTGCGTTACATCGTTGTCCCACTTTGCATTCCCGTTGTCCTCCAACTCCTTATAGAAGTTCTCGTACAACATCGGGCGCAGGTTCTCAAAGCTGAGATCCTCCGCATCCGTCTCCCCCGGCTTCACGCTGACATCCAAAATACCTGCTGAGAAGTTCGTGGCGACCTTCTCCGTGTCTGTGAACCACGCCATTGTGCCGCCCGCCAATAGGCACAGCACCAACAGCAGGGACACGCCAGACAAAATGACTCTGCTCTTTTTTGCCTTCATCTCTGCACCTCCATTGTTTTGGCAGGTTTTCATAGCCTGCCCGCCTAAACCCTCAATATAGGACATATATCTGGAAGATGTTGCTCATCTTCCTGTTATTGTTATTATAAACAATTTGAAGTGCGATTTACATTCGTATTTTTCCGATTATTATCCCTTTTTATAACCCTACTATATACAAAAACCATTAATAAAAATTTCGATTTACAAATATGCAAACTCTTTCATTTATGGAAAGCCAATAAAAACATCATATGCAGCACATCACTATCCTCGATTGTCACTCAACTTTTCTTTTTCGATCTCCAATAAGATATCAAACAAACGGGCCGACAACTCTATGAGCTGGTTGAGGTTTTCTGTTCCCAACCGGTGTTCCGCTTCATCCAGTATGGAAAAAATTTCTTTTCGGTTCTGTTCCAAAAGGGCCTTGCCCTTTTCAGTTAAACAGACAAACACCGCACGGCGATCGTTCTTCGTCATACTGCGGGCAACGAGCCCTTTCCCTTCTAAAGAGTTCAGCATCTGTGACACCGCTGGCATGGACATTTGTGTACGTCGGCTTACTTCAGAAATGCGTACGCCATCATCGCCGCCATTTTCTTTTTGCAGCTTTCCGCATACCTCAATCTTATGTAACATAAAAAAAGCGCTCATCGGCAAGCCATCCCTCTGCACAAAAAGAGGCTTTACGCATTTATATCGCCAGAAGAGATCCAATATTTTTTTCCCACAATGTGCTTCCCAATCCTCATATTCTTCCATATGGCAACCGTTCCTTTTCCTAATATTTTGTTTTATAAACAATTAAGCATATTAATATTATAAAAACCCTGAACGATTGTCAAGGGAAAGCCTAAATCTCCACGGCCTTCCAAAATATTTTCATCTAATAGGACGCCATATCGCTTCCCCATGAGCTATTTTTGTGGGGATACACCCACTTATACTTGTATCCTTGCAAAACTTATGATTAAAGAAAAACGCCGCATATAAGCGGCGTTTTTCTCCTATCCAAAATACATCTATTTCATTTGTAAACGGCTCTCAAACCACCACATAAACAAGGACGCGGCCCCCTGCAAAAGGAATACGATCCCCATTGTAATCCCAATAATCTGGATGGCGATCACCGGGCGGATAAAAGTGGCAAACCCCAATACAATCTCAGCAACACCGACGAGCATCATCCAATACCAACCGTTAACCCCAAATCGCTTGATCTCCAAGGAATCCACGGCCCGGATCACACCGGAAAAGACCGTCCACAACCCAAAAACATAGGGGATGACGCTCACCATTGCAACCTGGTCGCATAAAACAAAGAGGCCCAATAGGGCGGTTAGAATACCTTCCGCTAGAAGCCAACCTGCACCATAAAGGTGCTTACTGCAAAAAATATAAACCGCGACGCTGATGATACCCGAAATCAGCATTGCCAGCCCAAACACAATCGTCAGCGATAACAAAATGGACGACGGCGCAACGATGGCGAGCACACCTGCAAACACCAATAGGACACCGGAAATCAACCAAAGTGTTTTCGATACTCCTGTTTTCATAAAATACAATCCTCCTCTTATGCCCGGTGAAAAGAGAACCGTTTTCTCCATCCATGCGGAGCTTAACGCCCAGTTTTTTCCGAGCCCTTTTTACAAGCCAGCCAACGGCAATTCCTATCAGCCGCCGAAACCCATGTTGTAACCACAGCCTCTGCTTGCCGGACCTTGGAAATATGTCCCCATTATACCTCTGTATTCTGGAAAATGAAACTGTTTTTTCCAATTTTTGCAGTTTGTATTTTACTACCCGTTATAATTTTATATAAAAATACATCCTGTTGTGTAAAAGTCCGCTCTACACAACAGGATGTCCATTTTTCACTTCTGTTATCAGAAATTTAGAAAAGCAGGGCCTTACAGTTGTTCCACCGCATCTGCCGCATCGTCCAAGCAGTCCACATTGACCAACTCCGCCAGGCCTGCATCATAATTCTTCGCAATCTCGGGATCAATCGGCACCTTGCCGAGCACCTTCAAACCAAACTGCTCCGCCGTCTGCTCCACATGGCTCTCGCCAAACACCTTGATCTCCTTGCCGCAGTCCGGGCATTTCACATAGCTCATGTTTTCCACAATGCCGATGATCGGCACGTTCATCATCTTTGCCATGTTCACAGCCTTTGCCACAATCATGGAAACCAGCTCCTGCGGGGAAGTGACAATCACAATTCCATCCAGCGGGATGCTCTGGAATACGGTCAGCGGCACATCGCCGGTCCCCGGAGGCATGTCCACAAACAGATAGTCAACGTTTTCCCAAATGACGTCCGTCCAGAACTGCTTGACGGTATTGGCAATAATCGGGCCACGCCATACAACGGGCGCTGTCTCGTCGTCCAGCAAAAGGTTGACCGACATGATGTCGATGCCCGTTTTGGTCCGCGCCGGAAGGATGCCAAACTCACTGCCCATTGCCTTCTGATGAATGCCGAATGCCTTCGGGATCGAAGGGCCAGTGATGTCTGCATCCAACACGGCAGTATGTGCGCCGCGGCGGTTCAGCAGCACAGCCAGCATAGATGTGACCATGCTCTTGCCAACGCCGCCCTTTCCGCTAACCACACCGATTACCTTTTTAATATGGCTCATCGCATTGGGTTTCTCCAAAAAATCCGCAGGATTTGCCTCCCTGGAGGGACAATTCTCCCCACAGCTGCTGCAATCGTGCGTACAATTCTCACTCATACAGATTCTCCTTTTTTATCCGCCGCCGTGCAGCGGTAAAATTCGCCCGCTCTATAGCTAGGCGCTCTTCTATTGTAATAATATATACCAAATTTGTCAACAAAGCCGGCAGCTAAAATTCTTTCTTTAAGCTGCGCATAAAGAGATCCAGAAGAACTTGGTCGGGATCTTCGCCGCGGTTGACTACGGCATCCACTGCATTACAAATCGGCATTTCTACACCGTACAGGTCACACAGGCGCAGTAAGGCAGTTGTAGTTGCCACGCCTTCCGCCAGCTCCTCATAGGGTTCCCCACGGACAAACGCCTCTCCAAACCGGCGGTTGTGGCTATATTGCGAAAAAACGGTCGCCTGATAATCTCCCAGATGGCTCAAGCCATAGGCAGTGATCTCATTGCCGCCCATGGCTTTAATCAGACGCGCCACCTCGCGTGTACCGCGGGCCATCAGCGCCCCTTTGAGCGCCGTCTTATTCTTGCCGTCCAGCATCCCCGCTGCAATGCCGATCACATTTTTCGCCGCCGCGCCGACTTCATTGCCGATTAAGTCGCTGCCGTAATAAAACCGGATGAGCTCGCTAGAGAACGCCTTGACCAACATTTCTTTTGCCTCTTGGCTGCGGCTATCGATGACCATACAATTGGGGATGCCTGCGGTAAAGTCCTGCACATGGCCCGGTCCCACCCAAATGGAGACAGTGGTTGTCTTTGGGGTGTACTCTTCTACAATCTGTGTCAGGCGCTTGCCTGTTAAAGCTTCAATACCTTTCATGCAAAGCACAATCGCCTTGTCGTTCAAATCGAGTACAGAAAGCTGCTGCATCAAAGCCCGCAAGCTTTGGGCCCCAATGGAAAGCACCAGGATTTCCGCATGTTTCACTGCTGCGCCCAAATCGCTGGTCAAGACGACGGAGCCCTCCAACGTCACCAGCCCATTGCTACGGCATTCATAAAGCGTCTTCATCTTCTGGGAACTTTCCCGACCGTATAATACCACCTGGTGCTGCAGACGATCTGCGTACCATGCCAAAAAACTGCCCCATCTCCCGCAACCGATCACCGATATGTTCATAAATGCGGTACAAGCCATCTAAAATCGCTTATACCCGCCTCCTCTCCAAAATATATCTGGGGTTTGCATACGTACACGCTAAACTAAAATCCAATTTGTATAATAAGGATAGATTATACGGATTGTATGCTTTGTTTCCCCAAAAAGGCGATTCCTGCTGTTTCATATTATAGCATATAGCAAAGGAAAAAACAGCGCAATTTATCTTGAGACATTTGAGAGGGGCTTCGGAGCCTCAACAACGCTATCCCCTTGCACATCCAGTTCAAACCAGAAGGTACTTCCCACACCTTGCTCGCTCTGTACACCGTATGCGCCGCCGTGCATATCCAAAATCGTCTTGACAATCGAAAGGCCCAGGCCCGTCCCGATTTGCGCGCGCTTGTGGGCTTTGTCCACCTTGTAATAGCGTTCCCAGATATCTTTGAGCTTATCTTGCTCGATTCCCTCGCCCGTGTCGCGCACCTCGATTCGAACTTTTCCGTCGTGTTCGGTCTGGCGCAAACGGACCACCTTGTCCTCGCCGGTATAAGTAATCGCGTTGTTCACCAAGTTGTACACCACCTGCGAAATCTTCAGTTCATCGGCATACACGGTGACGTCCCGATCCGCTGTAAAGCTGATATGGTAATCCGTGAGCTTGTTATAACGCCCTAAAATATCCCGTACACTCTCCGTCAGATCAAAGAAGCTGGGGGAAAGCTTCTGCGCCCCGGCCTGCATTTTGCTTAGGTCGAGCATATCGTTGACCAGCGTTGTCAGGCGGTTCGCCTCATCGATGATGACCTGCACATTCTCCGGCGTATTTTCCCCGGGAAGATCGCGCATGACCTCTGCGTAGCCTGTAATCATTGTCAACGGCGTGCGCAGATCGTGCGAGACATTGGCGATCAGGTCGCGCCGGAGGGTCTCCACCTTGGAGAGCTCCTTCGCTGCATAATTGAGCGTCGCGCCCAGCTCGGCAATCTCCCGATACCCATTTTCTGCAAATTGCACATCGTAGTTTCCCTGCGCCAAGACCTTCGCGGAGGAATTGATCTTGATAATCGGCCCTGAAATGCGCCGTGACAAAAATAGCGCCAGGAAAAATGCCAAGATCAACATAATCACCGTGATCCACGTGAGCTGCACGCGGAGGGTCTGCACAGTGGAGCCAACGGGTGAAATGGTGGAATTGAGCAAAACCAACAGGTGTTTGCCATTTTCCCGCTCGGTGATGAAAGTGTAGATCATGCTCTCTGGCGAATCCGGGTTTTCTGGTATCTGTTGATCCCAATTCGGCACTGTGCGCATATTGTCCTCCGGGAACTGCTCAAAATAGACGCCCCCGTTCCGGCGGGTAATCTCATAAATAAACGCGCGCTGCAAACCGTTGAGGCGATGAATCACACAATTGGGCAGGGCGTCCTCCGAATAGAACAAATCGCCGTATTCATCCGAGACAATGATACAAATTTGATTGTCCCGCGCGATATTCTGTATGAGCGTGCTCAAGTCATCGGAATTGATATTGCGCTCGATGGTCTGGGCAGAATTCTTGATATCGCTCACCTTGATAAACTTATAAAAACTTCCTAGAAACATAATCTGAAAGACCCACAGCATCACCAAAATGATTGCAGCAAAGGCAGCAAAGCCGGAGAACAATCCCCATTTTATCCCAATGCGGTTGGAAAAACGCTCCCTGAGACGGTCTTTCATTTGTTTCAGCAACGATTCAAACTTCAAATCGATAGCCAACTCCCCTCAACGTAACAATAAACTTGCTGTACTGCTTGAGGCTTTTCCGCAGGAGCTTGATGTGGGTGTCCAGGGTCCGGTCGTCCCCATAAAAATCATAGCCCCAGACATTTGTAATCAAATTTTCCCTTGTCAATGCAATGTTGCGGTTCTTTGCAAAGTAGAACAACAGGTCGTATTCCTTTGGCGAAAGATCGACCTTTTCCCCGTCGATCGTGACGATACGGCCGGTGAAATCGATGGTCAGCCCTTCGAAACTCACCTGATCTTTTTTGGGCTGGTCGGCCGCGGGCTTTGCTCGTTTCATAATGGCATTGATGCGCATCATCAGCTCTTTTGGGGAGAAAGGCTTGACCACATAGTCGTCGATCCCCAGTTCAAAGCCATGGATTTTATCGTATTCTTCGCCGCGCGCGGACAGCATCAGCACGGGCGTGGCACTATATTTCCGAATTTCGCGTACGGCAGAAAAGCCGTCCAGCTCCGGCATCATCACGTCCATGATGATGATGTCAAAATCATCCGGATGTTCGCGGCAGATGCGCACGGCCTCCATCCCGTCCGCCGCCTCGCGTACGGTATGGCCCTCGAACTCTGCATATTTCCGGATTAATGCGCGGATTTTATCCTCATCGTCTACCACTAATATGCGATACATGTGCACTCCTCCTTGTGATACTCCGTATTTTCGCACAGCTCTGTGACGGTTCTGTGATGTTTTTCGGATTTCTTTCCTTACATGGTACTACAATCCCCGGGAAAGGGCAAGAATCGGCGGGAAGTTCCTTGTCCAGCCTGCCGTTGCGCGTATGACTACAAAAACCTGCTGTGGATGCTTCCCGGCATTCCACAACAGGTTCTCCCATTTTATATAGAATTCTTTGTTTGTGGTGGGATATACTCCAAAACATCCTCCACGCGGCAATCCAACGCATAGCAAAGCCTCGATAAAATCGCCAAGTCGATGCGCTGGATGTCCCCTTTGCAATAATGGTTCAATTGCCCTCTCTGCGTTTGCGAAAGCTGCGCGACTTTATTTTTGCTCAAGCTACTTTGTTGAATGACTTCTTCCAGTTTGATTCGAATCGTGCCAAAGTCCTCATCTCGCATATCCGTCACTCCTTATTTCCTATTCTACGGAAAATACTTCTTGCACAAGAGATTTAGATATGCTATTATTAGATAAACACCTGTATATATCTACACAACCCATTTTAGAAATCTTCCCGCAGGTTCACGGTGATCGCCTTCGGACGGGTCATCGCTTCGATGGAATACCGCACGCCCTGCGTCCCCATGCCGCTGGCCTTGACGCCGAGGAACGGGAAATGGTCCGGCCCGCGCTCCGTTTTATTGTTGATCTGCACCGTACCGACCTCCAACCGCTCCGCGATGGAAAACGCCCGGTTGATGTCGTTGGTAAATACGGAGGATTGCAACCCATATTCGGAACGGTTCGCAAGCTCCACCGCTTGGTCAATGTCTTTCACTCGAATAACCGGCAAAATTGGCGCGAAAGGCTCCTTCCAAGCCACCTCCATTTCCTCGGTCACGCGGTCCAACAGGGTTGGATAGACCAGGTTCTTTTCCCGGCGGTTCCCGGTCACCAGCGCCGCCCCCTTTTCCAAGGCCTCCGCAATCAGCTCCATGGCGGATTCCGCCGCCTTCTCGTCGATCAAGGGGGTAATCATCGCGCCGTCGCGCGGATCGCCTACCTGCATCTTCTCTACGCGCGCTTTGAGCTTCTCCACCAGCTGGTCCGCCACGCTGTCCGTTGCAAACACGCGCTTGACGGCTGTACACCGCTGGCCGGAATAGGCATATGCGCCGTCCGCGATGGCGTCGGCGGCAAAGTCGAGGTCGGCATCCTCCAACACGATGGCTGCGTCTTTGCCGCCGAGTTCCAGCAGGAGCGGCGTCATGCGTGCCAAGCTGGAAATATGCCTTCCAATCTCTGTGCTGCCGGTAAAGTTGATGAAATCAATTCCTTCATGTGTGACAATATAGTCCCCGATTTCACTTCCACGCCCGGTCACGGTGTTGAGCACGCCGCCGGGCAGCCCTGCACTTTGCAGGACGTCCGCCAGGTGCAGGGCGCTGATGGACCCCTGGGTGGGAGGCTTCAAAACCACCGTATTGCCGCCGATCAGCGCCGGCGCAATTTTTGAGACGGAGAGATTCACCGGATAATTAAACGGGGAAACCGCCAAGACCGTCCCCAGGGGAGCCCGCCGGACAAATGAAAGCTTCCGCCGGGAGCCTCCGGGAAAGTTTTCCCCGCTGATCGCCTGCCCTTCCATGCTCTTTCCCATATCTGCGGTGTAGCGGAGCAGGTCCGCGGAGCGTGTCACTTCGGACAGCGCCGATTTCTTTTCCTTCGCAACCTCCATGGTCAGGATCTCCGCGATCTCCTGCGCGCGTTCTTCCAGCAGGTCGGCTGCACGGTAAAACACCTCCGCCCGCTCATAGATGGGGGTCTCCGCCCAAGTGCGCGCATGCATCTTGGTATCCTGGATGGCCTCGTCAACCTCTTTCTTTGTCATCGCCTGGATTTTTCCAATCAAGCTCCCATCGACCGGCGAACGGATTTCCAACTGTTTTCCCGATTCCGATTCCACCCATTCGCCGTTGAGCAGGTTTCCATAGATACATTCCCCATGCACGGTATTCTGAAACATCGCAAGTTCCTCCTTTTGGTTCTGGGAAATAGTATTCTCTCCCCAGGAGGAAAATACACCCTGCAAAAGTGGGATGCAATTTAACAATTTGTAATACAAAAAGGCGCCCTGCTGCGCATCTCCCGGACCAGCACGCTGCCCAAACAGGGCACCTGCGCGCCGTGGAGTTTCGCAACAGACTCCTGCACTTCGGTGCGCCGGTCCCTGTGTTTGCAAACGACCAACAAAACGCCCGCCGCAGACTGTCCAACCAGGAGCGCGTCCGGCGAACAGCAGACCGGCGGGGTGTCCACCAACACAAGGCCATAGGAGCGGCGCGCTTCCTCGAACAGCGCTTCCACGCGTGCTGTGTGAAAACAAGCGGCCACATCCGGTGTCCAAGCACCAGCGGATAACAGGTCCAGCCCGGGGCGGGCGTTCTTCTGGACGCAAGCCGCCCATTCACAGCGCCCCAAAAGGGCCTCCGAGAAACCGTGGACGTTCGATACCTGAAAAAGGGCGTGCTGCTGTGGGGTTTGCAGGCAGGCGTCCACCAGAAGCACCCGTTCCGAACGCGACGCCACCGCCGCCAGGTTTGCACAGACCACCGCATGGGCAGCGCCGGGCCGCACCCCGGCGACCGCCACGGCACGCTGCTCCTTCACCTGCGTAGGCAGAAGCAACCGCGTGTACAGCGCCCGATAGCTGTCCCACAACTCCGGCGGGCTAAAATCCGTCAACAAAGGCGGGGATTGCTTGAAATGTTTGGGTTGCTTCCTTCGCACCATGTGGCCTCCTCCCCCAAATGAAACGGGATGGGGATCTCCGCCAACACGGGTGCGCCGCACGGCTCCAATTCCTCCGCAGTGCGGACACGCCCATCCAGGAGATTCCATGTCAAAATCGCCGTGATCGAACCGGCCAATCCCAACACAGCCCCCAAAATGGCATTTACAACGGCATTGGGAGAATCCGGATGTTCCGGCACGGCGGCTGTGTCGATCACTTTTACACTACCCCCTTGCAAGACGCGCAAAAGTTCCGTCGGCGCACAGTCCAACAGCGTATTGCAGAGGGTGGCCGCCTCCTCCGGGTCGCCAGACGACACCGAAATGCGCAAAATTTCCGTATGATCGACGGCTTCCATGTGCAACATTCCGCGCAGCTCTTCTAGGGAACGCTTTCCACCCGTCCGGCGCAAAACCTGCTCCAATGTGCGGTCGCTTTGCAAAACGACGGAACAGGTGCTAACCAGTTTTCGGGAGGTGTCCACATTTCCGGCGTTCAGTTCACGGGTGTCCTCCTGCGAATTGTATATGTAGAGGGTGGCGGACGCCGTATAGGAGGGCGGGATGCAATACGCGGAAACCCCATAGACCCCTGCGGCACAAAGCAGCATACACAGGAGCCAGATTGGGCTGCTGCGTCCGACCAAACGCAACAAAGACCGTAAATCCATCCGGTTCTGCATCCTTTCGCCTTCTTTCTTTTCTTGCATAGAAAAAGCATAGCACAGCCATGGATACAAAACAATCCGTTTCCCGGAATATTCTATAATGTCAAAAATATTCACATGCTCTCTGCATTCCGGATGCAAAAAGCCGGCCTTCCTGCATGCGGGAAGGCCGGCTTTTTCCGTCTTCTTCATTCTTTCCAAAGCTTGTCCTGGAGCTTTTTGATCTTCGAACGGCGCGCCGCCGTCTTTTCTTCGTTGATATGAAGGACGCCCTCGTCGTCGATCTCCAAAACCGTTCCCTCCGTTGCCCCGGCGGGAAGCTCATTGGTTTCAATGGCGAAAAATTTCTGATCTTTATCCTCGCAAATCGCATAGGTGCCTTCGAAACGGTCGATCACCAAAATTCGCATGATGGATTCCTCCCTTGTTTGAATCCTTTTCATCATACACGAAAGTGCGCTCAGGCGCAAGCCTCATTCTCTGTGACCACCCGCACGGTTTCGCCGTCGCTCAGGAACAGGAGCGTCCCGCAGACGTCGGTGCGGTACAACGCAACCCCGGCGCTTCGCAGCCGGCGAAGCACGGTCTCCCGCGGCAGGCGGCTACTATCCCATGCCGTGGAAATCGCCGCATACCGTGGCTGCACTGCGTCCAACAGTGCTTTCCCCGTGGAGGTATCGCTTCCGTGGTGCCCTACCTTGAGCACATCCGCGCGCAACGGCATGCCGCTCGCCAAAAGCGCCTCTTCCTCCTCTCGTTCTGCGTCGCCCATCAATAGAAAGGCCGTGTCCCCGTAGACAACGCGCAAAACGAGCGAATGGTTGTTAAGACCGTCCGCGGCGGACGGCGGCGTCCATACTTCGATCTCCGCCCCGCCGAGGGAAAATGTGGTCCCCGCCTGCGGATACTGCACCGCAATGGCCTTTTCCTGTAAAATCTGCTGGGTCCGGCGGTATTCCACCGTATCCACCGAAAGCTCCGGCGCGATGTATGCCGCCACGGGAAACGCCTGCAACACCTCCGGCAGGCCGCCGATGTGGTCGGCATCCGGGTGCGTGTTCACCACATAGCGCAGGGAATCAATTCCCCGACGGGTGAGATATTGGACCACCTCTTCGCCCCGGTCCGGCGTCCCTCCGTCCACCAACATGGCCTCGCCGCCGCACTCCAACAGAAGGCTATCCGCCTTCCCGACATCCAACACGTGGAGGGCAAAGGGCGCATCGTCCGCCGCATCGGAAAAGGTCCCCAATCCGCAGGCCCGGCGCACATCGCGCCACACCGCGGACGATGCCGGCAAACAGGCGAAGAGCACGATCACCAGCAAAAGAAGCAGGATCGCAACATACCGTTTCCGCCCCATGCGTTCTTGCCCCATGACGGTTCCCCCTTACCGGCGCTTCCCCCGCCGGTGCTCCGGTTTGTTCTTGGACGGATACTTCCCACGCTTCGCATCCGTCTTTTTCCTCTGGGGCGCCTCCGGCGCGGGCCCCCAGACAAGGCAGTTCTCCCCACGGCCGATGAGGTCCGTGCGCCCCGCCAGCTTGAGCGCCTCCAGCACCAGCGGTTTATTCTTCGGGATAAAATACTGCATCAAAGCCCGCTGCATCGCCTTTTCCTTGCTGGTGCGCGGGACATAGACTTCCTTCATTGTATATGGGTCCAATCCGGTATAGAACATGCAGGTGGAGATTGTCCCCGGCGTGGGGTAGAAATCCTGCACTTGTTCGGGGTGCAGGTGGTTCTTCTTGATGAAAAGCGCCAGCTCCACCGCGTCTTTCAGCGTGCTCCCCGGATGCGAGGACATCAGGTAGGGAACCAAATATTGCTCCTTGCCGATCTCTTTGGTCAACTTAAAAAAGCGCTTCTGGAAGGCGAGGTATGTTTCGATGTGCGGCTTTCCCATGCAGTCCAGCACGCGCGCCGTACAGTGCTCCGGCGCGACCTTGAGCTGGCCGCTCACATGGTGCTGCACCAGCTCGCGGAAAAAAGTGTCGTCCGGGTCCTCCATCAGGTAGTCAAACCGGATGCCCGACCGGATGAAGACCTTCTTCACGCCGGGCAGGGCGCGTACCTTGCGCAACAAATCGAGATATTCTCTGTGATCCACCTGCAACGCAGGGCACGCCTTCGGCGCAAGGCACTTTTTCCCTGGGCACAGCCCCGCTTTCTCCTGCTTTTTGCAGGACGGGTGCCGGAAATTGGCCGTCGGCCCGCCCACGTCGTGAATATATCCCTTGAAATGGGGATTCTGCGTCAACAGCTTGGCTTCCCGCAGAACGGATTCCTCGCTCCGCGTGGTGACCGCGCGCCCCTGATGGAAGGCAATGGAACAGAAATTGCACGCGCCAAAGCAGCCGCGGTTGTGCGTGATGGAGAATTCCACCTCCTGGATCGCCGGCACACCGCCGACCTTCTCATAGCAGGGATGATAGGTCCGTTCATAGGGAAGCTCATAGACTTCGTCGAGCTCCTTTTGGGTCAGCGGCGGCATCGGCGGGTTCTGTACCAGAATTTGATTCCCATGCCGCTGGATCACCCGCTTGCCGCGCACCGCATCCTGTTCGTCCTGCTGCTTCCGGCAGGACAGGGCATATGCGCGCTTGTCCGCGCAGACCTGCTCATAGCTGGGACATTCCACCGCCGGGCCCGGCCGGTAATCGCGCGTCGGCACCAGGTAGCAGGTGCCGCGCACGTCCGTAATGCTGGCAACCGGCTCCCCATCCAGCAGCCGCTTGGCGATCTCGATGGCCTGCTTTTCCCCCATGCCGTAGGAGATCAGGTCCGCGCCCGAGTCCACCAAAACCGAGGGGTGGACCTTGTCCGCCCAATAATCGTAATGGGCAAACCGGCGCAGCGAAGCCTCCAGGCCGCCGATGATGACCGGCACGTCCGGATAGAGGGTTTTACATTTTTGCGAATAGACTGTGACCGCGCGGTCCGGGCGCAGGCCGGGGCGGTTCCCCGGCGAATAGGCGTCCGTCTTGCGGCGGTTGCGCGCCACGGTATAGTGCGCCACCATGGAGTCGATGTTCCCCGCGTTGACCAGGAACGCCAGCTTCGGCTTGCCAAAGCGTTGAAAATCGCGGTCGGTTTTCCAATCCGGCTGGGACAAGATCGCCACGTGATAGCCGTAATGCTCCAACAGGCGCGAAATGATCGCGGTGCCGAAGGTCGGGTGATCCACATAGGCGTCCCCGGTCACCAGCACAAAATCGGGCGCATCCCATCCGCGCGCCAACATCTCTTCCTTTGTAATCGGTAAAAAAGCCATATTCCTATCCCTTTTGCGTCGTCGGGCCGCTTCGGAAAAGCGGAAGCGGCCCGTGATGGTTTTTATTCGTCTGTTTGGTTGCTCTGCTCGTCGCTGACGCGCATGTTCATCTCCAGCCACTGCTGATAGGTAATCAGCACTTGGCGCGGCTTGCTGCCCTCATGCGGGCCGACAACGCCCATCTGCTCCATCTCGTCGATCAGCCTTCCCGCGCGGGCATAGCCCAAGCGCAGGCGGCGCTGCAGCAGGGAGGTCGAAGCCTGGCCAGCCTCCACCACGCACTTGATCGCCTCGGGCATCATGGGATCTTGGTCGGAGTCCGAAGCGTCCGCCCCGGAGCTTCCCTTTTCTGCAACGGCGTTCTTTTCAATCTCCTCTGCGATGCTCGCGTCATAGCCGGGCTCCTGTGACTTCTTGATAAAGTTGACGATGCTCTCGATCTCGCTGTCGCTGACAAAGCAGCCCTGGATGCGGATCGGCTTCGGGGAACCCACCGGCGAAAACAGCATATCGCCGCGGCCCAGAAGCTTTTCCGCGCCGCCCATGTCGAGAATGGTGCGGGAATCCACCTGTGAGGAAACCGCAAACGCGATCCGGCTGGGGATATTCGCCTTGATAATGCCCGTGATAACGTCGACCGAGGGGCGCTGCGTGGCGATGACCAGATGCATGCCCGCGGCGCGCGCCATCTGCGCCAGGCGGCAGATGGAGTCCTCCACTTCGTTCGGCGCGGCCATCATCAGGTCGGCCAACTCGTCGATGATGATGACAATCTGCGGCATATGCTGCATGGGCTGGCCCTGCTCGTCCTGATAGCCGCAGGAGCTTGCCAGGCGGTTGTACGCCGCAAGGTCGCGCACGTTGTTCTCCGCAAAGATCTTATACCGCTTGAGCATCTCCGTGACCGCCCAGCTCAACGCTCCGGCGGCCTTGCGCGGGTCGGTCACAACCGGCACCAACAATTGCGGAATGCCGTTGTAGATGCCGAGCTCGACCACCTTTGGGTCGATCATCAGGAAACGCACCTCGTCCGGCGTGGACTTGTACAAGAGGCTGACGATCAACGAGTTGATGCACACCGACTTACCGGAACCCGTGGAACCGGCGATCAGCAGATGCGGCATCTTGGCGAGGTCGGCTGTGGCGATTTCACCCGCAATATCGCGCCCCAGCACCACGGTCAGGCGGCTCTTGCTGGTGGCGAAGGTGTTCGATTCGATCAGCTCGCGCATGCGCACCACGCTGACCTTTTTATTCGGCACTTCAATGCCCACCGCGGCCTTTCCGGGGATCGGCGCCTCAATGCGCACGCCGGAGGCCGCCAGGTTCATGGCGATGTCGTCCGCAAGGTTGGTGATCTTGCTGATTTTGACGCCGGCCGCAGGCTGCAATTCATAGCGCGTTACCGCCGGGCCGCGGGAGATGTCCAGAATCTTTGTCTGCACGCCAAAACTCTTCAACGTCTCAACCAGCATCCGGCCGTTTGTCTGCAATTCGTGGGCAATTTCGTTTTCATCCGTCGCCTTGGTGGTCTCCAGCATCGAGACCGGCGGGAAATGGTACTCGCCGTCCTGTGGCGGCTCGTCCATCATGGTGAGCTGCACCTCTTTCGCAGCTGGCTCAGCCGCAGGCTTCCTGTGTTCCACCGGCTTGGGCACGAAGGGCATGGGCGGCTCTTCCGCGGGAGCACCCTCCACGGGCTCTACCACAGAATCCGTGGGCTGTACGCCGATGGGCTTGCGGAACACTTCCGCAGCGTCCTCCGCCTTCGAGGTTCCCGGTCCGTCCTCCATATCCAAAACAGGATCCGGCGAATGGAATACTTTTTCCAATTTTTCGAGTTTCTCGTTCCTCTGCGGCTTAACCGACTTGACCGGATGCGCAGGCAGTTGGTTGGGATCGTCCGGGTCCAACGCAATGTCGATGTTCATATCGCGCTGCCGCTCGATCTGGCGGCGTTCACGCGCCTCGCCGATGTTGTTGGCAACCACCTCCGCCGGCTTTGCGACGGTGCGGAAAAGCTGTACCAGGCTGGTGCCGGTGAGGATCATCACCGCCACAAACAGCAACAGGACAATCACGATGCGTGCGCCAACCGTCCCCAACAGGAGCACCAGCGGGATTCCAAGGAGGCCGCTCACAAGGCCCGCGCCGGAGCGCTCGATGCCCTTTCCATAGAGGCTGCCGAGCGTCTGGAAGAATGGTGCGCTCTCCTGCGCCGACTCCCCAAAGATGTAGAACGCGGCGCACACCAAAATGATGATTCCCACCATGATGCCGATCTTCACGCGCATTCGTCCGTTCCGCCGTTCAAACGCCGTGACAATGGAAATATACAGCAGCAACACGGGCCAGAGGATGGCGCATGTCCCGAACAGGCCCATCAACAGATTATGTAACCAAAGCCATACATGGTCGCCCTCGATTAAAACCAAGCAGGCCATGAAGATGGACAGCGCAAAAAGCACGATGGCCAGAATCTGATTGTGCTGCTTGGCTTCCTCTGCGTGCTTCGCTTCGCGCTCAGCCTTCGTGGTCTTTTTCTCACTGGCCCGGCGATTGGCCGCGCGCTGTTTTTCCGCCTGCCGTCTTGCCTGCGGGCTGCTGCTCCGCTTTGCAGGCGCGCTCTTTTTTGCAGTTTTTGTATTCTTTGCGTATTTACCAGCCACTTTATCCCCCAATTACTCCGGCGGATCGGAGCCGCCATCTATTGAAAAGCAAATATGTAAAGCGCGGCATATGCCGCGCCCATTCTTCCAAAACAAGGCTGAAAGGCCGGCCAGATTCCGTCTCCTACGCAAGGATACGGCCTTTATGCCTTTTTGCCGGTCTTTTTTGTGGACTTTGATGCCTTCTTCTCCGCCTTTTTTGCCTTGTCGATCATCTGATACAAACAGTCGATTGCGTCGGAAAGGCTTCCCAACGAGTCGATCAGGCCCTCCTTCACGGCGTCCGGCCCATCGAGGACCGTCCCCACATCCATCACCAGTTCCTCCGTGTTCATCGCCAGCTCGTAGAAGCGCTGGGGCGTAATATGGGAGTTGTCGGTCACAAACTGGGTAATACGTTCCTGCATCCGTTGAAAATATTCCAGCGTCTGCGGGACCCCCAACATCAGGCCATTCATCCGGACGGGATGGATCGTCATCGTCGCGCTCGGCGCAATAAACGAATGCTTGGCCGCCACAGCCAGCGGCACCCCAATGGAATGCCCCCCACCCAGCACCAGGGAAACGGTCGGCTTTTTCATCCCGGCGACCAGCTCCGCAATGGCAAGGCCGGCTTCCACATCCCCGCCCACGGTGTTCAAAATCATCAACAGCCCATCGATCCGCGGTTCTTCCTCAATCGCCACAAGCTGCGGGATCACATGCTCATATTTTGTGGTCTTATTCTGCGACGGCAAAACATTATGTCCCTCGATTTGGCCGATCACCGTCAGGCAATGGATCATATGCCGGCCATCGCCGGTGATCACCGAACCGGTGTCCACAATCTGGTCGGTCTGCTGTTTTTCATCGTCGCGCGCTTCGCTGCGGTCTTTATTTTCTCCGCTATCGTTTCGGGCGCCGGCCGGCTGCGCCACAGCGTAGCGCGCGGCACGCATGGCCGAATACGTTTTTTCCATACTTGCCACCTCCTACCGCTTAGTGTTCCGGCCCCGCCGCCGTTCATACGCAGCGGGAGTGGAAAAATTGCGGTTCGGTGCAAGTTTCCCCTGTATTATAGCATCATTTTTTTGCGCATTCAACCCAGGCGCCTATCGGGAATCCCCCTTTCGCTCTGGAACTTTTCAAACGAAGATCATTCCTTTGGGGCAATTTCTTGGAATTGTGCCAAAAAACGACGCAGAAATCCTGTAGAAGCATCTGTGTGAATATATTGACAATCTTAGCAATTTGAACGATAATAGGAATAATTAATTAGATAGGATCACTCACGAAAACTTGCGAAAGTAAAATGGAGGAAAATCATATGGGACTGACTTTGGCGCAAAAGATCATTAAAAACCATATTGTGAGCGGCGAAATGACGGTCGGCAGCGAGATCGGCCTGAAGATCGACCAAACCCTCACCCAGGATGCGACCGGCACCATGGCCTATCTGGAATTTGAAGCAATGGGCGTTCCGCGGGTCAAGACGGAGCGGAGCGTTGCCTATATCGACCACAATACCCTACAGACCGGCTTTGAAAATGCGGACGACCACCGCTTTATTCAGAGCATCGCCAAGAAGCACGGCATCTGGTTCTCCCGGCCGGGCAATGGCATCTGCCACCAGGTACATCTGGAGCGCTTCGGCATTCCGGGCAAAACCTTGATCGGCTCCGACAGCCACACCCCGACGGGCGGCGGCATCGGTATGCTGGCCATGGGCGCGGGCGGCCTGGACGTCGCGGTCGCCATGGGCGGCGGCCCCTACTACATCACCATGCCCAAAATGCTGCGCGTCAATCTGACGGGTAAGCTCTCCCCGTGGGTTTCTGCCAAGGACGTCATCCTGAAGGTCCTGCAGATCCTTTCGGTCAAGGGCGGCGTTGGCAAAATTGTGGAGTATGCCGGCGAGGGCGTCAAGAGCCTGACCGTTCCGGAGCGCGCCACCATCACCAATATGGGCGCTGAGTTGGGCGCTACCACATCCATTTTCCCGTCCGACGAGATCACCCGCTCCTTCCTGAAGGCACAGGGCCGCGAGGAGGATTGGGTGGAGCTCTCCTCCGACCCGGATGCGGTCTATGACGAAGAAATCTCCATCGACCTCTCCGAGCTGGTCCCGCTGGCCGCTTGCCCGCACAGCCCGGACAACGTCAAGACAGTGGACGAGATCGGCGCAATCAAGGTCGATCAGGTCTGCATCGGTTCCTGCACAAACTCCTCCTACCTGGACCTGATGCGCGTCGCTTCCATCCTGAAGGGCAAAACCGTCCATCCGGATGTCAGCCTTGCGATCGCCCCGGGTTCCAAGCAGGTTTACAATATGCTCGCACAAAACGGCGCTCTGGCCGACCTGATCGCTGCGGGCGCCCGCATTCTGGAATGCGCGTGCGGCCCCTGCATCGGCATGGGCCAGTCCCCGAACTCCAAGGGCATCTCCCTGCGCACCTTCAACCGCAACTTCGAGGGCCGTTCCGGAACGGCCGACGGCCAGATCTATCTGGTCAGCCCGGAGACTGCAGCGGCTTCCGCTCTGACCGGCGTGTTTACGAACCCGCAGACGTTGGGCGAAGAAGCGCCGATCGCTCTGCCGGAGAAGTTCCTCATCAACGACAATATGGTCGTCGCGCCCGCGCCGGAGAGCGAGATGGACAAGGTCGAGATCCTGCGCGGCCCGAACATCAAAGAGTTCCCCACGACGGACCCGCTGCCGGAAACCATCGCGGCAAAAGCGCTGCTCAAGGTGGGCGACAACATCACCACCGACCACATCATGCCGGCTGGCGCAAAGATCCTCCCCTACCGCTCCAACATTCCGTACCTCAGCAATTTCTGCTTCGGCGTCTGCGATAAGGAATTCCCGGCTCGCTGCCGGGAGTACGGCAAGGGCATCGTGATCGGCGGCGCAAACTATGGCCAGGGTTCTTCCCGCGAACATGCCGCACTGGTGCCGCTGTATCTGGGCGTCAAGGCGGTCATCGCCAAGAGCTTCGCGCGCATCCACTGCGCGAACCTGGCAAACGCCGGCATCCTCCCCTTGGTCTTTAAGGATGAGGCCGATTATGACCGTATCGACCAGATGGACGAGCTGGAACTGCCGGACATCCGTTCCGCCATCGCCGGCAATTCGAAGATCATCGTCAAAGATTTGACCAAAGGCATTGAATTTGAGGCGGAAGCGGTTCTCTCCGCACGCCAGCGCGAAATGGTCCTTGCCGGCGGCCTGCTGAACTATACAAGAGAGCAATCCAAATAATTTAAACTATATAAAATAAATGGAGGGATTTCCCATGGCCAATAAAATTCCTATGACCACCCCGCTGGTGGAGATGGACGGCGACGAGATGACCCGCATCATCTGGAAGATGATTAAGGATATCCTGCTCACGCCCTATATCGACCTGAAAACCGAGTATTACGACCTCGGTTTGAAACACCGCGACGAGACCAACGACCAGGTGACCGTGGACAGCGCCAACGCTACCAAGAAATACGGTGTGGCCGTCAAGTGCGCCACCATCACGCCGAATGCTGCCCGTGTGGAGGAGTATAACCTCAAAGAGATGTGGAAGTCTCCGAACGGCACCATCCGCGCCATGCTGGACGGCACGGTTTTCCGCACCCCGATCCTGGTAAAAGGCATCACCCCGTTCATCCCCACTTGGACAAAGCCGATCACCATTGCGCGTCATGCTTACGGCGACGTATACCGCAATGTGGAGATGCAGGTGCCCGCAGGCTCCAAGGCAGAGCTGGTCGTCACGGATGCGGACGGCAAGGAGACCCGCGCAACCATCCACGATTTCCAGACATCCAGCGGCATCATCCAGGGCGTCCATAACTTGGACAAGAGCATCGGCAGCTTTGCGCGCTCCTGCTTTAACTACGCTTTGGACGAGAAAAAGGACCTCTGGTTTGCGACCAAGGATACCATTTCCAAGCAGTACGACCACCGCTTCAAGGACATCTTCCAGGAGATCTTCGACGCGGAGTACAAAGAGAAATTTGATGCGGCGGGCATCGAATATTTCTACACCCTGATCGACGACGCAGTGGCCCGTGTCATCCGCTCCGAGGGCGGCTATATCTGGGCATGCAAAAACTACGACGGCGACGTGATGAGCGACATGGTCGCCACGGCATACGGCAGCCTGGCTATGATGACCAGTGTCCTGGTTTCCCCGGATGGCGTATATGAATATGAGGCAGCGCACGGCACCGTGCAGCGCCATTACTATAAACATCTGAAGGGCGAAAAGACCTCCACGAACTCCATGGCAACCCTGTTCGCCTGGACGGGCGCCCTGCGCAAGCGCGGCGAGCTGGACGGCAACTCCGCCCTGATGGACTTCGCGGATAAATTGGAGCGCGCCTCCATCCAGACCATTGAAGAAGGCGTGATGACCGGCGACCTGGCCAGCCTCTCCAAGCTGCCGAACAAGACCACTGTGGACACGGAGACCTTCCTGAAGGAGATTGATAAGCGCCTCGCAGCGATGCTCTGATCTCCTTCGTATAAGGCGCAACCTTTACCGGCTTTCTTTTTCTCAAATAGAAAGGACCTTACGAATTATGCCAAAACGGGAAAACATCTCCATGTCCGTTATCCGGCGGCTTCCCCGCTACTATCGGTTTCTCAAGCTTTTGCGGGAAAAGGGCGTCACGCGCATTTCCTCCACCGAGCTTTCGGCAAAGCTGGGGCTCACCGCCTCCCAGATTCGTCAGGATCTCAACTGCTTCGGCGGGTTCGGGCAGCAGGGATACGGCTACATGGTGGATCAGCTTTGTACAGAGATCGGAAACATCCTCGGGCTCTCCCACGCATACAAAGCGGTTTTGATCGGCGCGGGCAACCTGGGCCAAGCGATCGCCTCCCATCTCTCCTTTGAGACAGAGGGCTTCACACTGGTGGGAATCTTTGACAATGCCGACGCCAAAATCGGCCGGACCATCAATGGTCTCACTGTGCGCAACATTGACACCCTGGAGCGGTTCTGCAACCTTGAAAAGCCGACTATGGCCGTTCTCTGTGTTCCTCGTAGCGCGGTGGAATCCTTGAGCGACCGCTTGTATGCGCTGGGAATCCGCTGTTTCTGGAATTTCAGCCACTATGACATCAACATGAAATATGGGGATGCCATTGTGGAAAATGTCCATCTGAACGACAGCCTGATGACGCTCTGTTACCGCATCACAAATGATCCCATGCGCACTGCAAAATAATCATAAAAATTATATCCAATAGAGGGTAGGTTCCTGCCAAGGAACTTACCCTCTTTTTTATCATTCCTGTATATAAGAATGATAGGCTTGTATTCCCGTTTCCGGGCTTCTCGCGTGCCATTTCTTCGGGAAATCGTCGATGTACTGCGCCAGAATCTATTTTCACCGCATAAAGCCGCTAGACACAAGCGCCATATTCTATCCGGCATATTTTTCCCCCGTCCGGAGATACTACCAGCAAATACAAAGTGGGAGGAAAATAGGATGCCTGACGAGAAAGCAAAGAAGGTTCCCGTGGTAAAAAGGGCGGGAATCCCGGAATCGGAGACCGATGTTGCCGTAGAAGCGCATGCACGCGAAGCCGCGGCAGATGCCGCAATGGACGCCCAAGGGATGATCGATGAGCTGGTGCAGCGGGCCCAAAAAGCCTTGCTTGCCTTTATGGACATGGATCAGGAGCAGGTGGACAACATTGTCCACGCCATGGCGCTGGCGGGTCTGGATCAACACGTGCGCCTGGCAAAGCTCGCCTATGAGGAGACCGGGCGCGGCGTTGTGGAAGACAAAATCATCAAAAATATTTTTGCCACCGAATACATCTGGCACTCCATCAAAGGCCAGAAGACGGTCGGCATCATAGAAGAAAACGAGCTGGAGGACTATGTGGAGGTGGCCGAACCGGTGGGGGTCGTCGCCGGCGTCACCCCGGTGACCAATCCCACCTCCACCACCCTGTTCAAATCGCTGATCTGTATGAAGACGCGCAATCCCATCATCTTTGGGTTCCATCCCAGCGCGCAGAAGTCCTCCGTCGAGGCGGCCCGGGTGATGCGCGATGCGGCGGTCAAGGCCGGGGCCCCGGCGGACTGCATCCAGTGGATCACTGCGCCGTCGATCGCGGCCACCAACGCGCTGATGAACCATCCGGGCGTATCCCTGGTTTTGGCGACCGGCGGCAGCGGCATGGTCCGCGCGGCCTACAGCACGGGAAAGCCGGCGCTGGGCGTTGGACCCGGAAACGTCCCCTGCTATATCGAAAAGACCGCCCGGTTGGAACGAGCCTGCACGGATCTGATGCTCTCCAAGACCTTTGACAACGGCATGATCTGCGCCTCCGAGCAGGCCGTCATTGTGGACGAAGAGATTGCGGACGAATTCGAACGCATTATGAAAGCAAACAACTGCTATTTCCTGCAAGGGGAGGAAATCGAAAAGGTCTCCCATTTTGTCATCAACCCACAGACGCAGGCGGTCAATCCGGACGTTGTCGGCAAGCCCGCCTGCTGGATTGCGGAGCAGAGCGGAATTCAAGTCCCGGATAAGACCAAGATCCTGATTGCCCCTCTGGAAGACGTAGGGCCCCAATATCCGCTTTCGCGTGAAAAGCTCTCGCCTGTACTGGCTTACTTTACCGTCAAAGGCCACGGCGAAGGCTTTGCAATGGCCAAGAAGATGCTGGAACTCGGCGGCTTGGGGCATTCGGCGGTCATCCACTCCACCAATCCGGATCTCATCAAAGCCTATGGAAAAGAGATGAAGGTCGGGCGCGTCATCTCCAATTCGCCGTCCTCCCAGGGGGCAATCGGCGACATCTACAACACAAACACCCCCTCCCTGACGCTTGGTTGCGGCTCCTATGGGCACAATTCCACCACATCCAATGTGTCGTCCGTCAACCTCATCAACCGCAAGCGCATCGCACAGAGGAGGGTCAACATGCAGTGGTTTAAAATACCGCCGCAGATTTACTTTGAAGAGGATTCGATCCAATATCTGGAGAAAATGCCGGATATCGAGCGCGCCTTCATTGTGACCGATGCCACAATGGTAAAGCTGGGCTACGTGGATCGCATCCTGTACTTCCTGCGCAAGCGGCCGGTCTATTGTCATTCTGAGATTTATTCCGATGTCGAACCCGATCCCGATGTATCCACCATCCGCAGGGGTGTGGAGGCCATGCGCGCCTTCCAGCCCGATGTTATCATCGCGCTCGGAGGCGGTTCCGCCATCGACGCGGCAAAGGGCATGTGGCTGTTCTACGAGCATCCGGAGGCCTCCTTTGACGGCCTGCGGCTGAAATTCCTGGACATTCGCAAGCGCGCCTACAAATTCCCACGCCTGGGCGAAAAGGCCAAGCTGGTGGCCATTCCGACCACCTCCGGCACAGGCAGCGAGGTGACGGCCTTTACAGTGATCACCGACCGGCAGAACGGGAACGTCAAATATCCGCTCGCCGATTACGCCGTTCGTCCAGATGTCGCTATCATCGACCCGCAGTTTGTCTGGAACCTGCCCAAGGCAGCCACCCGGGACACGGGCCTGGATGTACTCACCCACGCGATTGAAGCCTATGTCTCCGTCATGGCGAGCGACTACACGGACGGCTTAGCGCTGCAGGCGATCGGCATGGTGTTTGAATATCTGCCGCGCGCTTACAAGAACGGCGCTGCCGACCCGGTGGCGCGCGAAAAGATGCACAACGCCTCCTGCATTGCGGGCATGGCGTTCACCAACGCTTTCTTGGGCTTAAATCACTCCATGGCGCACAAGCTGGGCGGGGAATTCCACATCCCGCACGGCCGCGCCAACGCGGTGATCCTTCCCTATGTGATCGCTTACAACGCCCAAAAGCCCACCAAGTTTACGGCTTTCCCCAAATACGAAACCTTTATTGCAGACAAAAAATATGCAAAAATCGCCGCATTCATCGGATGTGGCGGCCATACTACAGAAGAAAGCGTCCAAAACCTGATCAAAGCGGTCTACCGCTTAGAGCAGGAGCTGGACTGCCCCACGAGTATCAAGGAATGCGGCGTGGACGAAAAGCTTTTCTTTGACCGCCTGCCCGCGCTTGCAGAACGTGCGCACGAGGACCAGTGTACCACAGCAAACCCGCGGTATCCGCTCATCAGCGAAATTGAGGAGATCTATACGCAGGCATATTTTGCGCCGTATCAAGGTTCACAATCTGTTCATTGACTTTTCTATACAAGCACGTTATAATCTTGTTATTAAAATCAGATAATAGCGTGCTTATCATTACATATCATTGAACAGAAAGGTTATTGCTATGAATAAAGACAAAGTAGCGGTTTTAACAGATTCCGGCGGGGACATTCCCAAGGCACTTTTGGAAAGATACGGGATCTATCAGATCCCTTTGCGCATTTTATATAAGGACCGGGAATATCTCGACGGCGTAAACATCAGCGCAAACACGGTGTATGCCATGCTTCCGGTGGAGGTCCCGAAAACGTCCCTGCCGGACGGAGCGATGATTCAAAGCGTCTTTGACCGCATCAAAGCGGACGGGTATGAAAAGGTTTTGGTCGTATGCATTTCCAGTGGGCTGAGCGGCACCTGCAATGTGATGAAAATCCTCGGCGACGCCTACGAGGGGCTGGAATGCTTTGTCCTGGATACCAAAAACATTTCCATCGGAAGCGGTTTTTTCGCTTTGCGGGCGGCACAGTATCTGGAGCAGGGAATGGGCTGGGAAGAATTGCTGCAAAAGATGCCCGCAGAGCTCCCCAACAGCCGCGTCTTTTTCTGTGTGAAAACCTTGGAATATTTGCAGAAGGGTGGACGGATCGGCTTGGTTGCGGCAGCATTTGGAACGGCGCTCAACTTAAAGCCGGTGATCTCCTGCAATGCAGATGGGATCTATTATACGGTCGGGAAGGCGCTTGGACGGATGCAGTCCATCCACAAAATCGAAACCCTTGCACAGCAAACGGCCGGCGATGATGAAGTAGAATTGGCGATTATGCACGGCGGCGCCCCGGAAGAGGCAGAACTCATCCGTGCAGAGCTCCGGAAACGGATTCCCAAAGGAAAAATCACCGTAATGGGGCAGATCAGCCCCGCCCTGGGTGTCCATACAGGCCCCGGCCTATTGGGAATTGGGGTCTTTAAAAAGAGCTGACCCAATCTACCGCAGATAAGCAAAAGGACCCGTATCAATACGGGTCCTTTTGCTTATCGTCTTTCCAGAATAGCCTCTATAAAATACCAAAGGAATGTTTTATAAAAGCCCTGCGCCGGATAAACTGCCGCTGATACCGTACGCGCCCGGCAGGGTTGCCGGGCGCATAGCCGCATTGGCTATAGGATCGGTGTTTTATTCTGCAACAATGTCGCAGGTGAAGTTCTCATAGCCCTCTGCCTCGACCACCACATGATAGGTCGTGCCGGACTGGAAGCTCCCGCTTCCGATGCGGATCTCATTGTCTGCAAGGGGCAGCTGGTAGGTTTGATTGGAATCGAAGGTGATGTAATCTGTTTTGGAATACTCCACCCCATTGACTGTGACTCTCTGCACAGCGGCCTTCCATGCATCGACTGTGTCAAAATCCTCCTGGAAGGAGATGGTATAATAGTCACTGTAGAACGCCTTTTCCGGCTCTCCATAGACGGTCGGAGCAGCGAGCTTCTCCGGCTCCGCCGGGCCCCATTCCGCATCCTCGTCCACCTGGCCGGCATAGACCAACAGCACGCCGTGATAATGCTTTGCTTGGTATGCGTTTCCCGCATCCTCCGGCAGGTAACCGGCGATCAGGAACTGTTCTTCATTTTCGGAACCGGCCGGCAGCGGCTCTTCCGAGGTAAACGGCTGGAATGCGGCCGTCTCGCCCTCTTCCAGTGACGCTTCGTTGAGGTTTACATTTGGGACCTTCTCCCAATTGCCTTCACTGTTCTTCTGATAGACAAAAATTTTCAGTTTGTCCTTCAAAATATAATTTGACGCATCGCAAGCTACCTGTTCGCCGGTCTGGGTGACTTTTTCGCCGTAGACATCGCCGTTAACCGTCACATTTTCCACTGTGATCTCGTCCACATCAACTTTCCCGTCCGGCCCATCGTCCACCATCTGGAACAAAACCTGCGCTGGCAGGGTTCCCTCATTGCGGACCGTCACCGGATGGAAATAAACCGGTACCGGGGAATATCCCTCTGTATTTGCGTTGACGATGTTCCCATCGGCTTCGGCCAGCTCTTCTGCAAATGCCTCCTCGGTCATTGGACGGAGGTTCTCAAAATCGATCTTTTGCTCGTCCGGCTCCGCCTGATCCGGTGTGACCGTAATATCCAGCTTTCCCGCACTGAAATTTGTTGCAAGCGGTTCTGTGTCGTTGAACCAAGCCATCGTAACGCCCGCCGTAATACACAGGGCTGTCAATACTGCCCCAACGGACAGTACCAATCGTTTTCCGTTCTTTCTCATGTTGCGTCTTCCCTTCATTCGATCTCTTTTGTTTCCTATTTGCGTATTCTTAGTCGAATCTAACTGCTGAAAGCAGCACTTGCCGTGCAGTTAAACGCAAGTTAGCAGAAGCTAACAAAAGGGTATCGTTTCCCGGAAAACTCTTCTTTAGGATAGCACCTTCCATTTTCCTTGTCAATTCAAAAATCCCGAAATTTGGAAATCTTTTTGGGAAATGGTTCCTGGTCGTAAAATACATAGAAGCCTGATTTTTTTGAAAAATCAGGCTTCCCAAATATTCTATATTTATTTCTTTTCCCGGCGTTGTTTTGCCGCGGCAATCAGCCCCTTAAAAAGGGGATGCGGGCGGTTCGGGCGGGATTTAAACTCCGGATGGAACTGGGCTGCGATAAACCAGGGATGATCCGGCAATTCCATCATCTCGACGATCCGGCCGTCCGGCGATTTCCCGGAAAAGCATACGCCAGCCTCTTCCAAAACTTCCCGGAAATCGTTGTTCACCTCAAAGCGATGGCGGTGCCGTTCCTCAATCAATGGCTCCCCATACAGAGCAGCCGCTTTCGAACCCTCTTCCAGCTTGCAGGGATATTTTCCCAAGCGCATGGTGCCTCCCAACTGCACCACATCCTTTTGCTCCGGCATCAAATCGATCACCGGGTGCTGGGTCTGGGGATCAAATTCCACGGAATTCGCATCGGCATAGCCAAGCACATGCCGCGCATATTCCACCACAGCCAGCTGCATCCCCAAGCAGATGCCCAAAAATGGGATTTTCTGCTCGCGCGCATACCGGATCGCCTCAATTTTCCCTTCCACGCCGCGCTGTCCAAAGCCTCCGGGGACCAAAATGCCGTCGGCGTCCCCGAGGACTTCCGCCACGTTTGCAAACGTAATCTTCTCGGAGTCCACCCATTGGATCTTCACCTTCACTTCGTTTCCAATGCCGCCATGGGTGAGCGCTTCCGCCACGCTGAGATAGGCGTCGTGCAATTCGATGTACTTTCCTACCAGCGCGATGGTCACCTCGGATTTCAGGTTCATCGCGGTATCCACCATGGAGATCCATTCGCCCAAATCAGGCCCGTTCGTATCCAAACCAAAGTGGCGGCAGACAATATCGTCCAGCCGTTCGTCCCGCAAAGCCAGAGGGACAGCATACAAAAGCGGCAGGTCCAGGTTTTCAATGACGCAATCCTCGCGCACATTGCAGAACAGGGCAATCTTTTTCTTCTGCTCCTCCCCTACCGGCTTCTCCGAGCGCAGGACGATCACATCCGGCTGGATGCCCAAGCTCAAAAGCTCTTTCACGCTGTGCTGCGTGGGCTTTGTCTTTTGCTCATGGGAGCAGGCGATATACGGGACCAACGTCACATGGATAAACAGGCAGTTGGCACGGCCCACCTCGACCGCAAACTGGCGGATCGCCTCTAAAAACGGCAGGCTTTCAATGTCGCCCACTGTCCCGCCGACCTCGATCAGCGCAACATCCACGTTTTCCTTTCCCGCGGAAATGCGCGCCTTAATTTCATTTGTGATATGAGGGATCACCTGTACCGTTCCGCCGCCATAGTCGCCGTTGCGCTCCTTCTGGATTACATTCCAGTAGACGCGGCCCGACGTCACGTTGCTGTTTTGCGACAGATTTTCGTCGATGAAGCGCTCATAGTGCCCCAAATCCAGATCCGTCTCCGCACCATCATCCGTGACGAATACCTCGCCATGCTGGAACGGGTTCATGGTTCCAGGGTCCACATTCAAATACGGGTCAAATTTCTGCATGGTCACGCGCAGGCCGCGCGCTTTTAATAGCCTCCCCAGGGAAGCCGCTGTGATCCCCTTCCCCAAACCGGAGACAACGCCTCCTGTGACAAAAATATACTTTACGGACATATTCTCCCTCCTATGCGGAATCCCAAACAAAATCTTTCAGAATTCCTCTTTTTTATTCACTTTCTGCGCATTTTATGCAACTTTCTTTAACCGTTCTTGCAAAAACATAAAAAATTATATCGCCTACCACATCGATTTGTCAATGCAATAGGCGATATTTTATAAGTAGAAATCTTGGGGAAATTCTCCCGCTATTTTGTCCAAATAATGCAAGGGCTTATTTTAGTATGGTAAACAGGGAACCGATCAAGGGCAACGGCTCTTCCCGGTCCTGCACGGCATGCATAACGCCGACAATAATCAAAGCGGCAACCGCTCCAAACTGCGCCAGTTGGACCAGCCCAACAAGGGTGCTTCCCAGCTGCGCAAAGACCATAACCCCGCCCAGCGCCACAGAAAATAGGGACGTAAACAGGCTGCTGAGCAAGCTGACCACCAGCCCCAGTACCACCTCAAAGATGGTGAGGAGGATCCCCTGATTCACATGATAGCGCACCTTTGGATTATGCCCATCGGCGATCAGCCCCACCAGCCATAGGAAGCTAAAATAGGACAAGATATTGAACAATTTGATCGTCTCCGGATTGAGGGGCGCCCGCGTTTTGGGCGGCTCTGGCGGCGGATACCCGCCATAAGGCGGCTGATAGGGCGGCTGCCCTGGCTTCTCATAGGGGGACTGGTACGGCGGGGGCGTTTGCCCATTATAAGGCGGCTGAGAACCGTAGGGCGGCTGATAGGGCGGCTGCGGCGTTGGAGGGGTTTGCTGCCCCTCCTGCCCCCCCGGCTGGTTTGGCTGATTGTTCTCATTCATGGTGATTTTCTCTCCTTAGTCGTTGGGGAAAAGCGCATTACTCCGCGTGGTAAGTGGTGATCTCCGCGCTTTCAATGGTCACATCCGTTGTCGGCTTATCGTTTTCATCCGTTTCCACCGCAGCAATCTGGTCAACAACGGCCATATCCTCTTCAAACACCTGGCCGAATACCGTGTGCTTGTAGTCGAGGTGCGGCGTGCCGCCGACTTCCTTATAAAGGTCAATCGCCTTTTGCAGGACCGCTTTCTGATCCTCCGGAACTCCATTCATATATTCCTGGTTCAGCGTGTTATTGAGCCCGTCAACGTAGGCGTTCATCTCCTCCTGGCTTGCGCCGGAAGCCGCCTTCTCGTTCAGCATCAGCGTCGCCTTGCAGGTTTCACGGTTCATATACATGGTGGTCATCATGGATTCCGCTGTATCATCCGTGACGGTATCCTTGCACTGCACAATAAAAAACTGGCTGCCGTTGGTGTCCACGCCGGAATTTGCCATGGAAAGCGCGCCGCGCAGATTGATGAGGTTCGTATTGAATTCATCCTCAAACGGCTCGCCCCAGATGCTCTCGCCGCCGCTTCCGGTGGCCGTCGGGTCGCCGCCTTGGATCATGAAGTTATCAATGACACGGTGGAATACAATCCCATTGTAATAGCCATCGTTGATCAGGCCCTTGAAATTCTCCACCGCTTTGGGCGCTGCGTCCGGGAACAGGCGGATCCGGATATCCCCCATCGAGGTGTGCAGCACGGCGATCTCTTCGCCGTCCGCGGGCTTCTCCAGCTGATACCCGACCTCTTTGCCGTCATCGGGGCGTACATGGTCCTCCGCGTCCGCCGGGATCTCCACCGTTTCCGTTGAAGCCTCTGAAGATGTGGCAGACTCGGTCTGGGAAGCGCTGCTGGTCTCCTCCGAAGAAGTATCCGTATCCCCGGAACAGGCTGTCAGGGAAACAATCAATGCGCACGCCAACAGTGCGCTGATTACTCTACGTCTCTTATTGTTCATGTTCAAAACTCTCTCTTTCTTCACAATCAGATTTTCCCTTTTGGATGGGACAACATGACAATCATAGTATATTCTCGGTAAATATGCAAGATAAGCCGTCGGAAATTCACAAAAAAATCACTTTTGCGGCCGGCACCCTGCGGAAATGCACAAAGAAAACTGCCTGCAGCCCCCTTCCGAACGAATGCCATCGCTCGAAAACGCATATAGATAACCATGTAAGAGATAAGGAGGGTTCAAAATGGTTGAATACTATCCCGAGGGCTGGCTGATCGATACGGCAGAAAACCGCGCCGCACTGCAAAGCACCGCTGCACTGATCGAAGCCTGCCGTACGGGTCAAATTTTGGAGGGGCGCGCGCTGGTATGCGACAGTTCGCACAACCTGCTCGTCGATTTGGGGTGTGTCAAAGGGATTATCCCGCGCGATGAGGGGGCCCTTGGGATTCGCGAAGGCACGGTGCGCGACATCGCCATCATCTCCCGCGTAAACCGGCCCGTCTGCTTCGTTGTGACCGGCTTTCAGAAGGATGGGGACGGCCGCACAACCGCGCTGCTTTCCCGCAGGGCCGCGCAGGAAAAATGCCGGGAGGCGTTCATCCGCCGCCTGGTCCCGGGCGACATCATCAACGCCCAGATCACCCATTTGGAAAACTTCGGGGCATTTGCAGACATTGGCTGCGGAATTGTCTCCCTGCTTCCCATCGACGCCATTTCGGTCTCCCGCATCGATCATCCCCGCGAACGGTTTACCGTTGGCATGAACATCCGGGCGGTGGTGAAGTCCATTGAAAACGGCCGCATCACTCTGAGCCACAAGGAGCTGCTCGGCACCTGGGAGGAAAACGTCGCCCTGTTTTCCGCAGGGGAGACCGTCGCCGGGATTGTGCGCTCCGTGGAACCATACGGGATCTTTGTGGAGCTATCGCCCAACCTTGCGGGATTGGCGGAAAGCCGCGAGGACGTCATCCCCGGCCAGCAGGCAAGCGTCTACATAAAGAGCATCCTCCCCGCGCGGATGAAGGTGAAATTGGTCATCATCGACACCTTTGATTATCATTACCGGCCCGCGCCGCCAAAATACTTTTATGAAGGGGAACATATCGACCGCTTTGTCTATTCCCCGGAGGGCAGCGAAAAGGAGGTTATCACCGATTTTACGTTGCAGCCCCACGAAGCGCTTTCCTAGAAGATCGCACCCATTGGGCGTGGCAAAAATTGCCACGCCCTTTTAAGCATGGATACATTCGGCCATTCTGCATTGGAAACCAGTGAAAAATATGGTATACTTTCTCTCAAGAAAGGCGGAATGTATCATGGAGTATCGCGAAATTTTGGAAAATGCTCGAAAAACAATGGCCCCGAATTGCCGGGTATGCCGCGAATGCAACGGCATTGCCTGCCGCGGAGAAATCCCGGGAACCGGCGGCAAGGGTACGGGGAGCTCTTTTACACACAGCTACGAATATTTGGCAAGCATCAAAATCCACATGGATTTGCTCTACACCGACCGGGGGCAGGACACCTCTTGTTCCTTCTTTGATAAAACGTTCGCGGGCCCGGTGTTTGCCGCACCCATCAGCGGCCTGTCCAACAACTATAATGGCTACTTAAACGAAAAAACCTACGCGGAAGCGTTAGTGCCCGGGACGATTGCGGCAGGATGCGCCGCGTTCACCGGGGATGGCGCGGCGGATTACTATTTTACCGACCCGCTCACCGCCGTGGCAGCGGCAGGCGGCGCCGCTGTCCCGACCATAAAACCCTGGGACCGGGAGAAGGTCCTGGAAAAAATCCATCTGGCCGAGCAAGCTGGCGCAATGGCGCTCTGCATGGACATCGACTCTGCCGGACTCCCTCTCCTAGCTGCCGCCGGGAAACCGGTCTGCTCGAAGGATGTAGACGAATTGAAAGCAATCCTCGCGTCCACCAAACTCCCGTTCCTGCTCAAGGGCATTATGACGCCGGAGGGTGCCAGGAAGGCCGTTGAAACCGGCGCCTATGGCATCGTGGTGTCCAATCACGGCGGGCGCGTTTTGGACCATACCCCGGCGCCGGCGGAGATGCTTCCCGCCATCCGGGACGCCGTGGGCACACGGGTCAAAATTCTCGTGGATGGCGCCATCCGCACCGGCGTAGACGTCTTTAAAGCGCTCGCTTTGGGGGCCGACGCTGTCCTGATCGGGCGGCCTTATGTGGTTGCCGCCTGTGGAGGCGGCGCAGAGGGCGTAACGGTGTACACCCAGAAAGTCCTCGCGGAGCTGCGCGATGTGATGAAAATGACCGGCTGCGCAACGCTTTCAGACATTACCAGGGATAAAATCACTTGGAACCGCTGAAATCCACCGCACGAAATCCGCTGCATCCGCTTTCCCGCAAAGTACGTGGCAAACGATTGGCACCCTTAGAGTTTTTTCGGGGAACGGGCTGAACGGGACAAAGAAAATGTGGCCGGAAAACGGCCGGCAACGGGATGTCCCGCTGCCGGCCGTCTTTGTATTCTTTTCGGAAGGAAATCCGATCGGGCCGTATCTCAAGCGCCCAGTTTTGCTGCAAAATCGGCCATTGCCTCCGAGATTTTCAACTGCTGCGGGCAGACCGCTTCGCAGCTCCGGCATCCAATGCAGGCGCTCGGCTGCTTCTCCTTGGGAATCGTGGAGACCACCATGGGCGCGATAAAGCCGCCTCCGGTAAAACTATGCTCATTATACAGCGCCAACAACGATGGAATGTCAAGCCCCTGCGGGCAGTGGCTGACGCAGTAGTGGCAGGCTGTGCAGGGCAGCGCGCTCTTGCTCACCATTCCCTGGGCCATCTCCAGCAGGCCCTCCATCTCCCCTGCACTCAGGGGCTTTTCCTCCGCAAAGGTAGCGATGTTTGCCTTCATCTGTTCCATGTCGGACATACCGGACAAAATCATCGTCACGCTCGGGATGCTCTGCAAAAAGCGGAACGCCCAAGCGGGGATGGTCTCCTCCGGACGCATAGCCTTCAGTGGCGCGGCCTCCTGCTCGGAGAGGCGGGCCAGCCGTCCGCCGCGCAGCGGCTCCATCACCCAGACAGGGATATGGTACTCGTTGAGCAAATCCACCTTTTCCTTGCCGTTTTGGAACGTCCAGTCTATATAGTTGATCTGTAGCTGGCAGAACTCCATGTGGCTGCCGTAAGCCTCCAGGAACCGCTTCAACACGGGGAGATTCCCATGGCAGGAGAAGCCCAGATGCCGGATGCGGCCGTTCTTCTTCTGTTCCATCAGATACTCGAAGATGCCATACTGCGGGTCCAGATAGGCGTCGATATTCATCTCGCAGACATTGTGGAACAGATAGAAATCAAAATAATCCACGCCGCATTTTTTCAGCTGTTCTTCAAAGATCTCCTGGACCTTGCCCATGTTGGAAAGGTCATAGCCAGGGAACTTGTCCGCCAGATAGAACGTTTCCCGGGGATATTGCGCCAAAGCCTTGCCAAGGACAAGCTCCGATTGGCCGCTGTGATAGCCCCAAGCGGTATCGTAGTAGTTGACGCCGTGCGCCATCGCATAGCCGACCATCTCAGCGGCGGCCTTTTCATCCACTTTCGCGTCGTCGCCGTTCAACACCGGCAATCGCATACAGCCCATGCCCAACGCCGATAATTTCAAATCTTGAAACGTCTTATACACCATATTGCTTTCACTCCTTTTTTCCTAGTCGCCGCATTTTATAGATAAATCTAACTTTATTTTACTGCAACCCAGCCGTTTTTTCAATGGAATCCAAAAGCGGGCAAATGGCTTTCCTTCACAGCATCGCATTTGGTCTCCCTTTTCTATCCTGTGGGAATTTTCATATCCATCAGGATAAAGCAGCCTATCCATAAAAGACGGCCTGGAAATCCAAGCATACTGGACTTTCGGCCACTTTATCCGGCAAACGCCTCTCAGCAGAGATCATGTAGAGTCGTATGGTGCAGGAGCGCTTGTATCCGGTCTACCAGCATATGCAGTGCCACTTGGTTTTCCCCGCCTTCCGGGACGATGATGTCCGCATACCGTTTGCTCGGTTCGACAAACTTCTCATGCATCGGTTTTACCGTACTCGTGTACTGCTGAAGCACAGAATCCATGCTGCGTCCCCGCTCTTTCACATCGCGCAGCAGGCGGCGGATCAAACGGATATCTGCATCCGCATCGACAAACACCTTGATATCCATCAGATCGCGCAGCTGTTCATTCGCAAAGATCAAGATCCCTTCCAGGATAATCACCGGCGCGGGCTCCACATGGACAGTATGCTCCGTGCGGGAATGCGTGACGAAGGAATATTCCGGATGGTCGACCGCCTGAAAGTTTTTGAGCTTTTTTACATCCGTAATCATTTGATCGGTATCAAACGCATCCGGGTGGTCGTAATTCCTTTTGGCCCGCTCTTCGAACGGGATCTCCGTATTTGCACGATAATAAAAATCGTGGGACAGGATCAGCGCATCTTCCGCGATAGCCGCCTTCAGTTTATTGGCCAACGTCGTTTTGCCGGAGCCCGTTCCTCCCGCAATGCCAACCACAAGAGGCGAACGGTCCAAAGCCTCATCCCTCCTCAAAGCAAAATATCCTGCAAGCGGCGCTTGGGGACATAATGCACGTCGTTTTCATCGCGGTAATAATCGGTGGAACCGTCCTCCCCCACCTCGGTTAGGACGATGGTTTCATCCGGCTTACCCAAGGCAACCAAAAGCACCGGCGTCAGGTGGTCTGCCAGGCTGAGCGCCTGCTTCACCTCATCCGGATTGTAATTGCCGATCATGCAGCCGCCCAGCCCTTTTTCTACAGCGGCCAGAAGCATGGTCTGCGCCACGATTCCGACATCCTTCTGAAACCGCTGGAGCGCCGGATTCAGGTTGGTATCCTGGCAGATGACAATAAAGGCTGTTGGGCAATGGCCCGGGTGCGGCAGGGTCATCTGCGGCAAGGCGCGGGCCCATTTTGTGAGCGGCTGAATCTTAGCCACCGTCTCAGGCTCACAGGCCAAATAGTATTTGAACGGCTGCATGTTGACGCTGGAAGGCGTATAGCGCGTGCAATCCACCAGGTCTTCCAGCTCTTCCCTTGTAATTTTGCGGCTTTCATCGAATCCGCGGTAACTTCGGTTCTGTTTTAACAATTCTTTCAGCAAGAAAATCCCTCGTTTCTCCACCCCGCAGGGGACTCTTTTTTTCTTATTTTAATCCAGCCGGATCATCCTTGCAAGGGCACAGCCCTCTAAGCCCATATGTATATATTGAATTTTTATACATATTTTATTTAAGAAACACCACCTATATTGCATTGTTTTTGCGTGTTTCCTCCCCTATCCTTTGTGAATTTTATGCAATTTCGCACAGAGTTCACAGTTCGTTAACACAAGAATTCTTGCTAAAATATTCGAAATGTTATATACTTAATTATATTAGTTAATTGTTTTGGGCAAAAAGGAACCCGGTGGGACGGGAAAGAAGGATCTGCCGGTCTCGCCCCGGGGGAGTTTCGTGCGATGTCTCCCCCTATTATCATACTTGGAAAAGGGGAATCAGAATGGCAAAAAACGAGAACAACGAATTCTTTGAAATTACGCCGGAGATTTTGGAGTTGACTGAACTTTGTAAATCGCATAGTACCATCGACACCAGCCTATATGCAAAATACGACGTGAAACGCGGCCTCCGCGATATCAACGGAAAGGGCGTATTGACCGGCTTGACGGAAATTTCCGATATTATTTCTTCAAAAGTGGTGGACGGAAAAACGGTACCCTGCGAGGGCAAACTGTACTACCGCGGCATCGACGTGGAAGAGCTGGTCGCAGGCTTCCTCCGCGAAAACCGTTTTGGCTTTGCGGAAACCGTCTATCTTCTGTTGTTTGGTGAACTACCCAATGCGCAGCAGCTGGACGATTTTAAGCAGATTATGAACAAATACCGCACCTTGCCAACCAACTTCGTGCGGGATATTATCATGAAGGCGCCGACCTCCGATATGATGAATACCTTGGCGCGCAGTGTATTGACCCTGTATGCCTACGACGAGAAGGGGAACGACACCTCCCTCCCCAACGTCCTGCGCCAGTGCATCGAACTGATCGCCCTGTTCCCGCAGTTGGCTGTCTATGGCTACCAGGCATACTACCGTGAGCTGCATCCTTCTAACAGCTTTTTCATCCATGCGCCCCAACCGGAACTCTCCATCGCAGAGAATATCCTTTATATGCTGCGTCTGGATCATACGTATACCGATCTGGAAGCCCGCATCCTGGATCTTGCCCTGGTGCTGCATGCGGAGCATGGCGGCGGCAACAATTCGAGCTTTACAACGCACGTCGTCGCTTCTTCCGGTACGGACACCTATTCGGTCATCGCCGCTGCACTTGGCTCCCTGAAAGGGCCGAAACACGGCGGCGCCAATATCAAGGTCGTCAGGATGTTCGAGGACATGAAAAAGAACATCAAGGATTGGACAGATGAGGATGAGATCCGCAGTTACCTGCACGCCCTGCTCAACAAGCAGGCGTTCGATAAGTCCGGCTTGATCTATGGCATGGGCCACGCGGTCTACTCCATTTCCGACCCGCGCGCCAACGTCTTTAAGAAGTTTGTCAAAAAGCTTTCGGAAGAAAAGGGACTCTCCGACGAATACGGCCTGTATTCCCGTGTGGAACGTCTCGCGCCGATCGTAATTGGAGAAGAGCGCAAAACCTATAAGGGCGTCAGCGCCAACATCGATTTCTACAGTGGATTTGTTTATCACATGCTCGGCCTGCCGTCGGAACTCTTTACCCCGGTATTCGCTATGGCGCGTATCGCAGGCTGGAGCGCGCACTTGCTGGAGGAGCAGATCAACGTCGGCAAGATCATCCGCCCTGCATATAAGAGCATTTCCGAGCATCGGAAGTATGTCCCGTTGGAGGAACGCTAAACCGTTTGCTTGAACCAAACCGGTATAAAAAAGCTGCATGGCATTCTGCCATGCAGCTTTTTTATTTATCGCGCGAAGCAAATGCAAACCTGCGCAACGCTTCCCCATTTAAAATCCCGATTTCCCGGTAATGCGTGGCAATCCAGCCACGGCGGACAAAGTCCCCCAAAGTTTTGCTCACCGTTACACGGGAAGCTCCCGCGAGCCCGGCAAGTTCCTCATGGGTACAATGTACCGTATGCCGCTCTTGCGCAGCCGCCAAGTTCAAAAGCAGCTGGGCAATCCGCTGGTCTGCTTGAAGGAAGGTCATATGATCCACCTGCGCCGAAAGCATCCGCACCGTGCGCGCTAAATATTCCAGCAAGTCCATCGCCAAGGCAGGCTTCTCACTAAAATATTGCATCAAGTGCGGCCGGTCTACGGCGATAATTTCGGATTGGATCTGGGCCCGTGCGGAAGACATGCGCGGCAGGCGGTCTAAAAAGGCTGCTTCCCCAAAGAGCTTCCCGCTTTCTAAAATGGTCAGTGTCTTTTCCATCCCATTTTCAGAGGTCAGAAAAATTTTTACCCGCCCTGCTTTCAAATAGTAGAGACAATCCGCCCGTTCCCCTTGCAAATAGATCATTTCTCCTTTTGCATAGGTACGCGGCGCTTGGATGGTTTCAAAGATGTGCCAGATATCCTGCTGTAAGTTCAACCCTCCGGAGTCTAAAAAATAATCCGATCCTTCCACAGTATCCCTTCTTTCCAGCTTCATTGTATCATTCGCTTCCCTCAAGAGCAAGGTAAATTTTGAAAGCAATAAATTGTGTATTTTAACGGCGCTTTTTTGTTGAATGATTCTATAAAGTAGATTGAAATTCATTTTAATTTGTGATTATATTATATATAACCTTGAAGTATTTTTTCAACTTTATCAATCATTTGGGGAATCCAAATCTGAATCTGCTATTACAGAAAGGAGGGCCGTATACAAAAAGTCCAAAGCAAACAGCATTTGAAAAAAGGGGGAAACAACAGATTATGAAAAAGAGGCTTACAGCGCTTTTATTAGCGCTGTCCATGGTGCTAACCTGCATCGGATTCTCTCCCACGGCAGCCTTTGCAGCGGAAGAGAACATCGCATTAAACAAACCAGCTACTACAAGCCGCGCCGATTATAATAATCCGGAGATCACCCCATCTATGGCGGTGGATGGAACCACTAGCACACGATGGGCTTCCGGTCCTTATTATCCGCAGCAGCACGGCCCCACAGATGAAAACTGGATCTGCATTGATCTCGGCGCTGTCTATGACATTTCCCGCGTTGTTCTCAATTGGGAAGCCGCTTATTCGCCGGATTACGACATCCAGGTATCCAACGATTACACAACGTTTACCACCATTTACAACGGTTCCGCCAGCGGAGCATCCGTCCAGAACCTGGAGCTCTCTGGAACAGGCCGTTACATCCGTATGTATGCAAATTCCGTATACCGCCAAGATTACGGCACCTCGCTCTATGAGTTTGAAGTATACGGAACCCTTTCCGAAGAGCAGCCCGTTACAACGGATACGGTCAACGTAGCGATTGAAAGTTCTTCCAATGGTTGGACGATCTGCTCCACTGGCACTTGGGCCCCGAAAGGTGGAGAGACCCTTATCCGCTTTTTGCCATCGGACAATTGCGAATTGGAATCCGTCTTGGTAAATGGCGAGGAAATGATCGGCCAAGTCCAGGAGGACGGGACGCTCGTCTGCCAAGCGGACAGCGACTTGACCATTATCCCCACTTATTACCGCGTTCCCTCTTCTCGCTTTGAGGCGGAAAGCACCACCGTTGTCGATGCGGATAACAACGTCATCAGCGGGACAATCGTCCAGGATGAAGCCGCTAGTGGCGGAGCATACATGGGAAGCACCGGTGGAAAAGGGTTTGTCTTGGAAAGCACCACACAGGCAAACCGCATCTCCGTTGCATACGCCTCCCCGAACACCGCTACGATCCTTGTGTATCTGCTCCAGGACGATGGGAACTACGAAGAGATCGGCGCCATCAACTTCTCGACCACGCAGGGCTGGTACATGGACTCCCTGAAGATTGCCCAGTCCGATGCACTCTATATTCCAGAGGGTTCTACAGTGAAATTGGTCCCGCAGGTGGACGTAAACCTGGACTACTTCACGCTCTCCTATGGACCGCTCAATACAGAAGAAAACATTGCCGCCAGCACGGTGCTGGCGAAAAACGCCACTTTGAATGGCGCAACTGTTACGGAAGATATCATGTCCACAATTGGAACGGTTGCCAAGCTGGACCAGGCAGGCCAATCCGTCTCCTTTACCATTCCGGAGGATATCGGGGAAATCAATGTTTATAATTTGAAATACCGCACAGAGTTGGATACACCTGTATCCCTCACAATTGACGGTTCTTCAAAAGAAATGACACTCGCGGCTACCCGTCCCCACTATTATGCAAGTGCCGGCGAGAAAGAGATCCCCCTTCAGTCTGGGGATACCGTGTCCATCACACTCCTTGATGATGGGGAATTGTATCTGGACAGCATCTCCTTCAGTTATGCAAAGCCAATCGACCGTTTCACAGTGGAGCGTTTGCCGGAAGGAAGCGAACGTCTGGAACTCAACATGAATGGCATCTGGGAATGCACCAGTACATCATTCGCCGCTGGGGACGCTGTCCCGCAGGCGATCCCCCAAACCTTTGACAACTCTATCCCCGTTCCCGGATTCTGGGATCAGGCGAGCATCGAAATGCCCAATTATGTGACTTCCGCATTGTGGTATCGCACGACGGTCACCCTGCCGGATGCTCCCACGGGCAATGCGACCCTACGCATTGGAAAAGCATACTATGGGCGCTACATCTATGTGAATGGACAATATGCCGGCGACTACCAATACAACTATACCTCGTCGAACACAGACATCACCCCTTATCTCCATGCGGGTGAAAACGAAATCGTCATTATGCTAGGGAACTACATCCAGCAAAGGGACGATCCCAACTGCCCGGCGCATGTCGGTACCGACGGCGAACGCAATTCCTTCTATTCTGGAATCATCGACAGCGTGACGCTGGTTCTCAATGACGATCCGACGGTCACTGCATTGCAAACCGCGCCCGATCTGGGAAATGGCTCCATCCAGGCCCGCACCACATTGGAAAACACATCGGATACCGATGTGACGACGGATGTCACTTTCCACATCTACGAGCTGGGCGTCTATGAAAACGGGGAACCCACCCAGGAAAAGAAGCTGGTTGGCACATATACGGAACCGGGTGTCACCGTTCCGGCCAACAGCAGCATGAAATTTGACGTCGATGCGATCTCCATTGCGGATTGCACAGAGGACAAGTTCTGGACACCGGACAACCCCTTCCTGTATGAGATTGAAGTCATCACCAGCGGCGACACGTATTCCGACCGCTTTGGTATGCGCACTTTCTACTTTGATCCGGATACAAAACTTCCCATGTTGAATGGCAAAGTGCATTATCTGAATGGCACCAATATCGCCATGAACCGCTTCTATGAGGATCCGCTCCGTGCAGACCATCCCTTTGATCCCGACTGGGCGCGCGCGCTCTATCAGGAGTTTAAGGACATGCACTGGGATTCTTTCCGTTTCCACGTTGGCTTTGCGCCGGACATCTGGTATGACATTGCCGATGAAGAAGGCATGCTGATTATGGACGAATACGCCGTTTTTGGCGGCTGCTCCGATGGCTGCACCCAGGAAACCCTCACGCCGGAAATCCTCACCTGGATGGATGAACGGTGCAATAATCCGTCTTTGATTATCTGGGATATTCAAAATGAGGCGACGAACCTTCCGGAATACTCGGCGACCATTCGCGCAGCGCGCGATTACGATATTCAGAACCGTCCTTGGGACAACGGCTGGACGGAGCCGCAAAGCGATACGGACTCCTGTGAATGCCATCCGTACCTATTCCTGAATAATTCGTTTACTCTGTCTGATTTGAACAGTTTCCCCAACACCGAGATGAAGAGCAGTAACCGGGACTCGTGGGGAAACGACAACCCCAAAATCCTAAATGAGTATGGCTGGCTCTGGTTGGACCGCTATGGGGACCCAACCTCGCTGACCGGCGGATATTACAACACATGGATGCCTGATGCAACACGCGAAGAACGCCTGGAATTCTACGCAAAAGCGATTGCACAGACGACGGAATTCTGGCGTGAAGGACGCCACTATGTGGGCATCATGCACTTCGCTGGCTTGACGTATTCCAAACCGAACGCGGGCGGCGCCACCAGTGATATTTTGATGCCAGACATCACCGACCCAACGGTGCGCCCCTGCATCAAGGAAGCGTTCCGCAATGCATTCGCACCGGTCGGAATCATCATCAAAGACTGGTCGGAGACCGTCCGCCCGGGCACGGTCAAAGAATTGCCTGTTACTATCGTCAATGAACTAAACGAAGATCTGAACGGTCTGGAAGTCACTTTGGCTGTGGAAAAAGACGGCCAGCAAGTCTCCAGTGAAACCATTGCATACGATGTGAAAGCGGCAGGAGATCCGGACGGCGGGGACCGCCAAGTACAGAACTTTACCGTCCGCATTCCCAGAACCACCACCGGTGAATATACCGTTGTGGCTTCCTATGTCCGCGATGGGGAAACGGTTTCCAGTACGCGCACCTGGACCATCGATACTAGTCCGGTCAGCATTGCAGAAGGCAAAAAGGCCTTCGCAAGCCTTGAAGAGGAAGACTATCCTGCCAACAATGTAACGGATGGCAGCGATTCTACCCGCTGGAGTTCCTATATCGAAGGTTCTCCTGCGGAAGACCTCGACAATGCTTGGATCACCATCGATCTCGGCGATATGTACAACATCAATAAGGTTCGTCTCGTTTGGGAAGCGGCCTATGCAACGGAATATCTCATCCAGACTTCAGACGATAACCAAACCTACACGACCATTTATTCCGGCACGGCTTCTGAGGACGGGGAACAGATTTTGGAAGTCCAGGGAACGGGCCGCTATCTCCGCATGCAGGGCGTGTCGCGCAGTACCTCTTTTGGGTATTCCCTGTACACCTTCGATGCATGGGGCGACCTGGTGAATCCTCCAACGTATGATGTCTCCGTGGCAGATGTAACAGGTGGAACGGCGACGGTCACAGTTGACCAAGCCGAAGCCCTAGAAAACGATCTCGTCACTGTTACCGTGGCGGATGTCGAAAGTGGAAAGTACGTCGAATCGGTAACGGTCATTGACGAAGATGGATTTACGGTTGACGTTACCCCGCAGGAAGATGGCACATATACATTTGTCATGCCCCCTTGTGCTGTCACCATCCAAGTCGTTTTGGCTGGCAGCAGTATTGAAGAGCCACAGCTGTTGACGGTACAATGGAGCGGCAACGCATCCATGAGCGTCGAGGGCAATGCGGAGGAGATCATCTCCACAGATGCGGTCTACGGCGCAAAGGTGATGCCGGGCGAAGAGCTGGTCTTCACCTTCACCCCGACCAAGGGCGCGTTCTCCGGAGCGCAGCTCAACGGCGAGGACATCGAGTTTGCAGCGGACGGCTGCACGTACACCTTCACGATGCCGAACGAGGGCACGACCCTGCGCTTCACGTTCACAAGCGTGGATAAGAGCATCCTGGGAGCTGTCCTGGAGCAGGCCAACGCGGTGCCGCAGGACGTGATCGACGGCCTGGTGCCGCAGGCGAAGGAATTCTTCGAAAACGCCCTGGAGAATGCGCAGACCGTTTATGACAACGCGAATGCCACCCAGGAAGAGGTCAACAAAGCGTGGAGCGACCTGCTGGATGCGATGCACCTCTTGGAATTCGAAGCGGGCGATAAGGAGATCCTGCTGCCGCTGATCAACCTCGCGGAGCAGCTGGCGGAGCGCCTGGACGAGTTCAAGCCGGGCACGACCGAGGGCTTCGAGGAAGCGCTCAACGCGGCGAAGGACGTCTATGCTGAGGAGAACCCGCTGAAGGCGGACGTGGACGAGGCATATGACAACTTGCAGGCAGCGATTGAAAAGTTGGAATTCCGTGCGGATATGAGCGAGCTGCAAAGCTTGGTGGACGAAGCGAACACCTTCGATCCGGACGACTATATCCAGGATGAGGCGTTCGATACCTTTACCACGGTATTGGCAGAGGCAGAGGAACTGCTTCTGAACGCAGATGCAGACCAGGCCGACGTGGATGCGAAGGCCGAGGCCCTGACGAGAGCGATGGCAGCCCTGCGCAAGATTCCGAACAAGGATGAGCTGAACAAGCTGATCGCGGAGATGGAGCAGAAGGATCTGGACGGCTACACCGACCGCAGCGTGGCAGCCTTTAAGGCGGCATTGAGCGTTGCGAAGACGGTTGCCGCGGATGCAAATGCAGACGAGCAGGCGGTCGCAAAGGCATATACCAACCTAGAAGCTGCGGCGAACGGCCTGGTCAAGGCGGAGAAGCCGGGCACGGGCAACAGCGGCAAGGGCAGCACGTCTGCGAACATTGGCAACGCATATGGCGCAGCGGGCGTTGTATCCGCAGCCCAGGGCGTGACCAGCCAGCAGGCGTATGTGGTTTCCGACACGACGGTCAACTTCACCCTGAAGAGAGGCAGCGCATACTGCTTCAAGATGACAGTCGTCAATGGCAACGCCATGACGCCGAGCTTTACGGTCGGCAACGGCGATGTGCTGAAGACGCAGTTCGTGGCGAAGATCGGCAACGACTACTACTACAGAGTCTATGCCATCGGCACGCCGGGCCAGAGCACGGGCGTTTATACCACCCTGCCGGGCCAGAACGCTGTGAAACATTGTGCCGTGACGATTGCGTAAATGCTTTCGTAGACGGACGCTATGCGTCCATTGCACGGTAGCCATTGGCTAATCGGAAATAAAAAATAAAAAGGGAAGGCAGCTTCCCTCTAAGCAACAAGGCCCCAACCCCGGGAGAGTTCCCAGGGTTGGGGCCTTTTCTATCATTCAATGCTTTTCTTTTTCACAGCTGATGCGGAAGGATGGCTTCCGGTCTTTAGGTGGTTTTTCTTGCTTCTGTAGGGCCTTCCCATATGGAGCGGAAAACAAACCCTTCGCAGTTTGCTTCCTTAGGGGACGCCGTAGGCGCGAGAGGCACTGTGTGCCCGCCGTAGGCGCGAGAGGCACTGTGTGCCCGCCGTAGGCGCGAGAGGCACTGTGTGCCCGCCGTAGGCGCGAGAGGCACTGTGTGCCCGCCGTAGGCGCGAAAGGCACTGTGTGCCCGCGGAAGACGCTGTGCGTCCAGTCAAGCATTGTGCTGTGACGATTGGCTTAAGCATATCCACAAAGCAAAATAAGCAGGAGAAGACCTTTTCCCTGCAAATCACAAATCTCCCACCCTGGCAAAACCCAGGATGGGAGATTTTCTTTCGTAACAGCCAATTGCTTTTCTCTCTGCCCCATAAATCTTTACAAAACAAAAAGGACCTAGGAGAATCAAACAATTCCTAAGCCCTTAGACCTCACCATCATTTCTGACGATTATTACGCGGATTTCTTCACCGCCAACACAAAAAACTGCTCATACCACAGGATAAACGAATAGACGGACCAAATGCGCTGCATATTGGCCGCTTTTCCCGCCTTGTGATCATCCAATAATTTCATGATCGCCTGCTGATTGAAGAATTGCGCCGCAACAGACCCTTCAAACTTTTCTTTAACCATGTTGTAATACTTATCCTGGCGCAGCCAATCGTTTAGCGGAACCGGGAATCCCAGCTTCTTTTTATTGGCTGTGCGCTCCGGCAGCTGTTTGAGCGCTGCACCGCGTAGGGCCACCTTTGTCACATCGCCATGCACACGGTAGCGGGAGGGAATCTGCATCGCCAGCTCCAACATCTTCTTATCCAGGAACGGTACGCGCAGTTCCAGGGAATTTGCCATACTCATGCGGTCTGCCTTTTGCAAAATGTCGAACAGCATCCATGTGTGGATGTCCACATACTGCAATTGCGTCGGCTCATCTAAATCCTTGACCTTGTCAAAATAGGGCTTTGCATAGTCCACCGGGTCCTTCTGATGGTAATCCTTTTTCAGATAGCGGTTCACGTCCCCATACGTAAACACAAAATTGCTGCGCATAAACCGCTGGTACGGCTCCATGCTACCGCGCACAATGAAGTTCTTGCCCTTAAAGTTCGGCATCTTTTTCGCAATGGACGCCGCCGCCCGGCGTAATCCGCGCGGGATTTTCCGATACTTCTCAAAATGCATCCCCGCCAGGTACATCGGGTACCCGCCAAAGAGCTCGTCCGCCCCTTCGCCGGAGAGAACCACCTTCACATACTTCCGGGCGTTCTGCGCCAAGAAGAAGAGCGGCACTTCGGACGGATTCGGCAAGGGTTCGTCCATATAATACTGAATCGCTTGATTCGCCTCAAAAAACTCGTCCGCGCTCACCTTATTGCTGATGTTCTGCACGCCGATGGTCTTGGAAAAATCCTGCGCATACGGCAGCTCGCTGTACTTTTCCTCCTCGTAACCAACGGAAAACGTCTTTACATCCTTCGCAACCTTGGAAACCTCGCGCACGACATAGCTGGAATCCACGCCGCTGGACAAGAAACAGCCGACCTCTACATCGCTGATCTGGTGGGCCTCCACGCTCTTGGTGAATTCCTCGGTGATACGCGCCTCCCAGTCCTCCAGAGATTTGGATTCGTCGATGTGATATTGAATGTCATAATATTTGTGGATGCTGAGCTTGCCGTTCTGGTACTCAAAATAATGCCCGCCCAACAACTTATACACGTTGCGGAACATGGTCTCTTCATCCGGAATATACGAATAACACATGTATTCGGGAAGCCGCTCCTCGTTGAGTTCCGGATGGAAGGCTGGGTGCTCCAAAAAGCTTTTGACCTCCGACCCAAACAGGAAGTCCCCATCCTTTTGGTAGTAGTAAAACGGCTTAATGCCAAAGATGTCCCGCGCGCCGAAGAGCTTCTTTGCCCGGCTGTCCCAGATCACAAAGGCATACATGCCGCGCAGCTTTTGCAGCAGCTCCGCGCCGTATTCCTCATACCCGTGCAGCAGCACCTCCGAATCCGTGGAGGTCTTAAACACATGCCCCTTGGCCAGCAAGTCTTTGCGCAATTCCTGGAAATTGTAGATCTCGCCGTTGAACACCAGGACCTTCGTCCCGTCCTCGTTCAAAATCGGCTGGGAACCGCCCTCCAGGTCGATGATGCTCAACCGGCGGAATCCAAACGCCATATCGTCATCCACATAGTAGTCGTCCTGATCCGGCCCGCGGTGTATAATGCGGTCTGCCATCGCCTTGATGACCGCATTTCGATCCCCGCCGTAACCGTTTGTAAAAAATCCAACGAAGCCGCACATGGGCATAACCTCCTTTTCTATGCATCAATTGTCAAGGGCAGACGTCCAAGCCGCCCCTATGCTCTCGTAATCAACTGTTCGTAAGCCGGACGCAGGGGTTTCCCGCATCGCTTGATGCTCGCCCGCGCCAATACATCCAAGGCATCCAACACGCCGGGGCCCACGGGACGGTCCCGCTTGATAAGCGAAAGCTCCGTACACCCCAGGACAATGCACTCCGCGCCCTGCCTTCGCACAAAATCGGACGCAAGCTGGAACTTTTCCCATTCCAGTGGCCGCCCGGCCTTGTAATCGTCGTAGATCAGACTCATGACGCGTTGCTGATTCGCTTCATCCGGCAAAATGCAGCGGATCCCCTGCTCCGCCAGCGCATCCTGAAACAAAGACGCGCGTACCGTCCCGGTGGTGGCTAGGATGCCCGCCGCTGCCACGCCGTTCTCCTTCAGGTGGGTGGCGGTCTCACGCAAAATATGGATAAAGGGGATTCCCACAGCTGCGGAAAACTCAGAAAACAGCGCATGGGAGGTGATGCAGGGAATGGCGATGCAGCAGGCCCCCAGCTGTTCCAGCGTTTTGGCCGCATCGACAATCGGCGGCAAGGGCGACGGCTTTGTGCGGTCCAAAATATATGCCGTCCGGTCTGGAATCGAGGGACGGTTCAGTACGATCACATCCAGATGCTCCTGGTCGGTCCGCGCATCCGTCATCTCCACGATGCGGCGCAGGAAATAGGCGGTGGCCATTGGCCCCAGTCCCCCGATGACACCCAACGTCTTCATTCGTGCAGCCCCTTATTGCCAAAGCATTTCTTATATTTCTTCCGATAGTTCATCTGGTTGAGGAAGAAGGCCAGTTCATGTTTGAAGTTGCGGTCCGGCTTATACTGCATGGATTGGCAGTATTTTCCCGCCTTGATGAGCGCACGCGCTTTCTCTTTGAGCGCTTCATCGCGCACATATTTGAAAATAACGTCCTTTGGAATGATGCTCCAAAGCACCTCATTGGTGGCAATGGTCAACGGGAGGTCCTTGTGCTCCAAAACGTCCTCCACCAGCCATTTGGCCATATTATATCCGGCGGCAGTCACATAGAAGCTGCTTCTTCCCTGCCGCAGGTTCATCTCAAAGAGCTTATAGCGCCCGTCGCGCGGGTCGAACTTCATATCAAAATTGGCAAATCCGACATAGCCGATGCCCTCCAGGAAATTGCGCATCTGCTCGGAAAGCGCATCGTCGTGCGAGCTGATGATCGCCGCATAGCTGCCGATCCCCTCGGGAGAATGCTCTTCCAACAGCGCGTGGCCCAGGGCAATCAGCTTCACCTTTTTATCCCGCCCGCAATAGCAATTCATCACGCGCATGTTGCTGTCGTCACCGGGGATGTACTCCTGCAAAATCAGGTGATCTTTGTAGGAGGAACCATAGATGGCGTCCAGAATAGCTTCGAATTCCTGGCGGTTATTCGCCACAAAGACCTTTTTCTTATACTGGAAATGGCAGTTCCAATACGCCACCGAATTGCTCGGCTTGATAATCACAGGGAAATCAAAGGGGAGTTCCACACCCTTATAATTCTCGTAAGAACAGGTCGTCGTTTTGGGGAATGCAAATCCATGCTCCTCACAGACCTGGTAGAAGCTCTCTTTGATGCTCAACCGCATCAAAAGCGGCTCGTCGATGCACTCAAAGCGGTAATAGGGGCGCAGCTTGTCCTGGTTGCGCACCAACAGCTTGATATAATTGTCGCCACAGGGCACCAACAAGAGCGTCTTGTTTGGGTAGCGCCCCGCGAAGTCGATCAACGTCTTGCAGAAGACCGCGTCGTCCTCCAAATTGGGTTCCACGCACTCCACGGTGACAATCGCGCTATTGGAGGTCGCGTTTAAGCGCCCCTTCCCCACGGCAATGCTTTTGACGCCGTACGCCTCGTGGAACGACCGCGCCATGCCGTATACATTTACGTCGCTGCCGAGCAACACCGGCAGAAAATCCAACTGGCCCATCAAACATCCTCTTTTCTTCGATGTCGTTTATTATCAAAAGCCCATGTCCGCACGGGCCGGAATGTCTCCATTCTTACAGTATGGCCGCGGGCTCCGCTCCCATACGGGCCCCGCCAATATTTGTATATTATACTATTTTTCCCCAGGAATGACAATAAAAGAATCCAGGAATCCGGCGGGCAAAAACTGTGCAGGTTGCAGGTTTGAAAAGCAAAAGCGGCCCTGCCGTGTGCGGGTTTCCGTTCACGGCAGGGCCAAAGGGATCGAAATGCAAATGTTCTTGTCGATTTACTTGCCGGCCTTCCCCTGGTTTGCCACGCTCTTCATTTTGGCGGCGATGACCGCCGGGTCGCCGAGGTACTCTTTGTGCACAACGGTAAAATCCGGTGCAAATTCATAGACGAGCGGTACGGCGGTCGGGATGTTTACGCCGACGATCTCTTCCTCGGAGAGGTTCTCAAAATATTTGACCAGCGCGCGCAGGGAATTCCCATGCGCGGCAATCACCACGCGTTCGCCCGCTTCGATGCGGGGACGAATCTCCTGCTCAAAATAGGGGATCACACGCGCGATGGTGTCCTTCAGGCTCTCGGTCAGGGGGAGCTGACGCGGGTCGACTTTGCGGTACTGCGCGTGGCCGCGCGGGTTGCGCTCGTCGCTCTCCTTCAAGGCGGGCGGCTGGATGTCGAAGGAGCGGCGCCAGATTTTCACCTGGTCCTCCCCGTATTTCTGCGCCGTCTCAGATTTGTTCAATCCTTGCAACGCCCCATAATGGCGCTCGTTGAGCTTCCAGCTCTTGACCACCGGCAACCACTCGCGGTCCATCTGCTCCAGGGTGAGATTCAGTGTATGGATGGCACGCTTTAAATAGGAGGTATAACAAATATCAAAATCGTATCCGGCTTCTTTGAGGGTCTTTCCCGCCTGTTCCGCCTCCTGCCGGCCGGTTTCGGAAAGGCCGACGTCTGTCCAGCCGGTAAACAAATTCAATTTGTTCCACTCGCTCTCGCCATGGCGGATCAAAACCAGTTTTCTATTTTCGCTCAATTCGATCACTCCTTTATTTTCGTTAGCATATGCTAACTATGTTGATTTCTATTATATACCATTTTTATCCATATTGCAAGGCGTCCTTTCCCCAGGGATTCTATTCCACAATATATCCAATATTTCCAAGGTCTATGCATGAAAAAACCGCGCCCCAAGAAAATGGAGCGCGGTCAGATCCGCTCATGCAAATTTTATTTTACATATCCATGTGCGGCACGCCATTCTTCCGCCGTACCGGTATAGAAAAAGTCATTCCGCTCGCCGCTCTTCCACCCCATCTTGGAAGCGATTTTACTCACCACGACGCAGAGGATGGGCGAAAGAATCATGGCCAAACACGCATAGATCGGGCCGTCCGGCGTGGTAAAGCCGGAGATCGCCACCGGGACAAAGGCCGTCAGGAAACCGCCCAACATGCCTGCCCATGCGCCCGCGCGGTTGATGCCCTTCCAATACAGGGCGATGGCATACGGCGCCAGGAATGCGCCGGAGATGATTCCCCAGGAATAGGACATCATTTCCAAAATCGGCGTGGGATAATTCGCAACCACATAGGAACCGATGACAAATATCAGGCAAAGTATGCGCGTGAACATTGCAGCATGCGAATCGCTCATCTTTGGCTTGATCTTCCCTTTCACCAAATCCATGGCGACCGTGGAGCAGGCCGTCAGCGTAATGCTGGAGAGCGTCGAAACCGAAGCTGAGATTAAGAGGACCAGCACAATGCCGATCAGGATATTGGACAGCCCCGCCATGTTCAGCATATTGGGGATGATGTAATCCTTGCCACCCTCCGGCAGGGTATCGCCGAAGAAGAGGTGGGAAAAGGACCCAATAAAATAGCCGCCGCCCGCCACCAGCAAAGCAAAGAAGGTGGAAATCACCGTGCCGCGCTTGACCTCCCGGTCATCCCGGATGCCGTAATACTTATGAACCATCTGCGGCAATCCCCAGGTGCCGAAGCTGGTCATGAGAATCGTCGCCACAAGGGACAAGGCCGTCTGCGACGACATCGGCGACATGCCGCTTTCCTTCATATAATCGCTCATACGCCGGACGCCTTCTGTAAGGCCGCCCACCTGCGGACAAATGACAACCATCACCACCAGTGCAGCCACGCCGAACATCATCACAATGCCCTGCACAAAATCGGCCTTCAAGGTGGCCATATAGCCGCCCAGCACCAACACCACCGCGGATGCCACCGCGATCATAATCATGCAGACCCGTTCGTCGATGTTCAGCAAAATGGAGCATACGCTGGTTAGGCCCTTATAGACGGACGCCGAATAGGGCAGCAGGAAAATGAAGATCACAATGCAAGAGAAAATCTTCATGCCGTTGCTCTGATACCGCATTTCAAAGAGCTGGGGCATGGATTTGATTTTGAGACGCCGCGTGACCTCTCGGGTGCGCCCTGCCAACACCATCCACGCCAAGAGGGAACCAAACACCGCATTTCCGATTCCCACCAGTGTGGCATATAACCCGTAGCTCCAGCCGGAGCCTCCGGAATACCCGATAAACATAACGGCGGAAAAATACGCCGTTCCGTAGGACAGCGCGGAAATCCACGCGCCTGCATTGCGCCCGCCGACGGTGAAACTCGCCATTCCGCCGCTGTTTTTGGAGTTTACCACGCCAATGACCACCATAAAGATGGCATAGATGGCGATGACAATCCAAATGGTTGCCTCTTTGCTCATAATTGTTCCCCCTAAGCTACTTTTTCGATTTAAACCTTCGATGCTTTGACTTGATAAATTATCGCTATTCTATCAAAAAGTCCAACGAAAGGCAATTGATTTTTTGCACAAAATATAGAAGGTTTCTTCGGGAAACGTGGTGAAAGAAGGAACTTTAAAGAATAAACTGCGCCAAATTCATAACCGGAATGCCTTTTTTCTGACAATACGTTACCGTATATTTTGTTCCACCTTTTGGGTAAACCAGGTAGGAAAGGCAAACATCGCTGTGGTCGACCATATAGTGATTTCTCTTTTGCATACAGCCGCGAAAATAGTGATCCGAAATGTATAGAATTTCGTCGGCATTCTTCTCAATAAGGCGTTGATAATTGGATCGGATTTCTTCCTTCCATACTTGGTCGTGACCTTTATATGGCAATGCCAAAATCAATCGAATCTGTGGATATTGTTCACGCGCTTTTAAAACCGCCTGTTCCGCCAAAAAGTCAAATCCTAGCGCTCCCCCTGCGTAGAAATGGACGATTCCCTCCGCAATGAAAGCTTCTATTTGCCTGGCCAATGGCCCTTGAATGGCATTTACAGCTTCCCTTGGTAAATCTCTATGTCCGGTAAAACAACAGCTTTTCATATTCTTCCTCCAAATTGTATTCGTTTTTGTAATCGTTTTTCAATTCTATTCATACTATAGAATATAGAATACAATTTTTCAAGAGGTGAGGTGAAATGTCCAAATTCATTCCAAAGCCATATAAAAAAGAGCCGATTACCATTCGAATGAGTTCTGAGAAGATCGAACAAATTGACCGCCTATCTGCGGAATTCAACTTAAGCCGCAGCGCTTTTATCAATCAATGTATTGACTATGCAATGGAACACATGTCACCACCAAACCAAAAGGATTCTAAGGAATAAATGTTTATTACAATGTGAGATATTTCGTATGTTTCAGATCAATAAGCAATTTAAAAGCGCAAATGTTCCGCGAACTATCCGCTTCACGGAATCCTTATTTGCCGACCTGAATAAAGTTGCTCAGGAAAATCACATTTCTTAAAATTCTTTGGTGCTCCAATGTTGCAAATATACATTGGACAGCCTCTTTTCTTCCTCAGAAGGATCACTATAAATGCAAAAAGCGGCGCTATCCGAACGTTCAGATAGCGCCGCTTTTATCATGATCATTCTTTTTCCAAATAGCCTTTTTCGATGCTCTCCTGAATCATCTTGTCTACAAACGGCCAAACCTCCGGGAGCGCCACACGGATGGGGTCCATCCGCTCATACACCTGCGCGCTCTTTACGCCGCCCAATCCCCAGGTGTGCCCCTGGGTCAGGTAGTTGTTCAAAAAGGGCTGCAAGCGGTCAATGGCCGCCGCATATTGGGCGTCCGGCGTCTCCATTGCGTCAAACTCTTCCCATAGCGCCCGAATCTCCGCTGCCTGGTCCTCCGGCAACAGTGCAAAGAGCTTATCCGCCGCTTCGGTCTCCCTCTGCCGTTTGTCCTGGTTTCCCTGCACATCGTAAGCAAAGGTATCGCCCGCGTAAATCTCAATCAAATCGTGCACCAACGCCATGCGGATGACGCGCGCGCAGTCGACCTTTTCCGGGTCCGCATATTCCGCCAGCAGCATGGCCATCAAAGCAAAATGCCAGGAATGCTCGGCATCCGATTCCCGCCGCGTCTTGTCGATCAAGATGGTCCGGCGGTAGACGCTCTTCATCTTGTCCACCTCTACCAGAAAGCGCATTTGCTGTTCCAGCCGATTGACGTCCATCTATCTTTCCTCGCTTTCTTTATGCCGGAAGGAACTCCTGCTCCAACCGCAGCACCATTTCCTCATAGGTACGCGCACATGCCTCCGGTTTTCCGGCCTCCAAATCCTTGAGGCATGACTGCAAATACTCCTGCCAGATTCGCTGGTAGACCGCCCCGCGGTCCGCCCGGCGGTCAATTTTTTGCACCAGCATTGGCGCGTATAAGTAATATTCCTGAATCTTCCGCTCTCCGCCCGGCGCCTTTGCAAGCCAATCGTCCCGGAATTTGCGGAAGGTGGTGAGCTCGTAGCAATCGTCCGCCTTTCCCTGGAATTCACAGACGGCCGTGGTGATAAAACATAGCCTTTGACGGAATCCATGGCGGATCTCATCGTAGCGCGCCTTTCCTAATGGCTTTTTGGGATACTGCTTATTCCATTTTTCCAGGAATTGATCGGCCAGGGCCTCCGTCGCCGCGTGCCCCTGCTCCAAAATCGCGGGGATTAAAAAAGCGACAACCGTATACCGGTAGTCAAAAAAGGTTGTATCGTTCTCTTTTACTTGCAGCTTCTGGAACAGCTCCAAAAAGCGCTCCATTAGGAACAGGCTGTATTCTTCTGCCGCGCGTTGCGCTGTACTCGCCTCCGCCGCAACACAGAACGCGCGCAAGGCTGGCGCCAGCTTTTCCACATACGCCTGGAACGCCTCCGGATACCCGTGGTTGTTCACCGCTTGGATATTGGCTTTGTAAGCCACCACGTCGTCCTTCATCAATTCCTTTGCCGTATGCAGCAGCGCGCGATAGGAATCTGTATCCCCCTGCGCATGCAGCACCTCCTGCACATCGATCGGCTTTGCGCAATACATGCACACCACCTGCTGTGCATCGTCTGGCAGCTGAAGCTCCTTGCCGCAGTGGGGACATTGGGCAGAAATAAATTGCATTCGGTAACACCTCTTTGTGAAACGAAATCACGAATTTGATCCGTGATCCTTTATATATTCCTTGATTTTGTCAAAGCTTTCCTGGCTGATCACATGCTCAATCCGGCAAGCATCCTGGACGGCGGTCTCCGGATCGACTCCCAGAACCTTGCGAAAGAAATCGGATAACACGGTGTGGCGCTCATAAACGGCGCTGGCCCGCGCAAAACCGCTCTCTGTCAGGACAATATTCCCGCTCTTTTCCATCACAATTAGCCCCGCCTTGCGCAGGATGCTCATCGCGCGGCTGACGCTCGCCTTTGTAAAGGAGAGCTCATTGGCAATATCCACAGAGCGCACATAACCGTTTCGATTTTTTAATATCAGAATGGTTTCCAAATAGTTTTCGCCTGACTCCTGAATCTTCATGGGACCCCTCCTGTGCTGATGTGGGTTTGTATTCTTATGATTATAGCAGTTTTCCTTAAAAATGACAAGGAATTTCCCATTCCTTTATTGTTTTCATCCATAGGTGCTTTTTCCCTTTTATGATAGAATAGAGTGGCATTTGCACAAGAGGTTTTTTCGCCTCGTCTTTCCAAAATGTATATTGATAAATAAAAAATACAATATGTTTTACGATTTTCAATGAAGGAGCAAAGCCAATGATTACCGTTTCCGATCTTGGCCTCAGTTTTAGCGGCCAGAACCTATTTTCCCATGTCAATCTTCTGTTCACGGCGGGCAACTGCTACGGCGTCATCGGCGCGAACGGAGCCGGAAAATCCACGTTTTTAAAGATTCTCTCCGGCGAGCTGGAGCCCACCAAGGGCGAGGTCATCATCGACCCCAAGCTGCGCATGTCCGTTTTGAAGCAGGACCACCATGCATATGACGCATACACCGTATTTGAAACCATCTTGATGGGCAATCCGCGCCTATATGAGGTTTTAAAACAGAAGGACGCGCTCTATGCAAAAGAGGACTTCTCCGATGCGGACGGCGACCTGGCCGCCGAATTGGAGGCGGAATTTGCAGAGCTAAACGGCTGGGAGGCCGAAACAGAGGCCGGAAAGCTCTTACAGGGCTTGGGATTGGACAACATGTTGCTGTATTCCCAGATGGACTCCCTGCCTGGCAACGAAAAGGTGAAGGTATTGCTGGCACAATCGCTGTTTGGCCATCCGGACATCATCCTTCTGGACGAACCGACAAACGACCTCGACGTGCGGTCCATCGCCTGGCTGGAGGATTTTCTCGCGGATTACGAGGGCACGGTGATCGTCGTGTCCCATGACCGCCATTTCCTGAACAATGTCTGCACCCATATTGTCGACATCGATTACAACAAAATCAAGCTCTATGTGGGTAACTACGACTTCTGGTATGAATCCAGCCAGCTGATGCAGCGCGTGATGCGCGACCAGAACAAAAAGGCGGAGGAAAAGATCAAGGAACTCCAATCGTTTATCCAGCGTTTCTCCGCCAACAAGAGCAAATCCAAGCAGGCGACCTCCCGCAAAAAGCTGCTGGAAAAGATCACCGTGGAGGAAATGCCCGCCTCGAGCCGCCGGTACCCGTTTGTCGGCTTTACGATGGACCGCGAACCGGGCAAGGAAATTTTGGAGGTGGAAAACCTCTCCAAAACGGTTGACGGCGTCAAGGTGCTCAACAACGTCAGTTTCCGTGTCAACAAGGGCGATAAGATCGCCTTCCTCGCCAAAAATGATATTGTCACCACGACGCTGTTCAAGATTTTGATGGAAGAACTGGAAGCCGACGAGGGACGCTTCAAATGGGGCGTATCCACCACCCAATCGTACTTCCCACAGGACAACTCCGCATACTTCAACGGCTGTGATCTGAGCATCATCAAATGGCTGGAACAGTACGCGCAGGACACCACGGAAACGTATCTGCGCAGTTTCCTCGGCAAGATGCTCTTCTCCGGCGACGACGTGCAAAAACCGGTCAACGTGCTCTCCGGCGGCGAAAAAGTGCGCTGCATGTTGTCCCGGATGATGATGTTCGGTTCCAACGTCCTGGTTGTGGACCAGCCCACCAACCACCTCGATCTGGAATCCATCACCGCTGTGAACAATGGCTTGATCGCCTTTAAGGGGATTGTCCTCTTTGCTTCGCACGACCACCAATTCATCCAGACGGTCGCCAACCGGATTATTGAGATCACGGACGACGGCATCATCGACCGCCTCGGCACCTACGACGAATATTTGGAATCCATGAACCGGATGTAAAAACGTTTCTGCCTGCCGGAAAAAATGGCTGCGCCTTTGCAGCCTGAATCTTTCAAAAAGGACGCGCCCTTCCCCATCATTTGGATGAGAAAGGGCGCGTCCTTTTATATAGATAAAGAGCCTTATAAAACAAACTGTTCGATTGCGCGTGCCACACCGTCCTGTTCGTTGGAAGCCGTACGGTATTTGGCCGCTGCCTTTGCCTCCGGCGTCCCGTTCTCCATGGCGACGGAGCACCCGGCATACCGCAACATTTCAACGTCGTTGCCGCTGTCCCCTACAGCCATCACATTCTCCGGGGGAATCTGCAACCGTTGGCAAAGATGATGCAGCGCATCCCCTTTGCTCGCCCCGTCGCGGTTTAGTTCGATATTGCTTCCAGCCGAAGATACCACCGTGACGCCCGGCATCGCCTCAAACTGCTTCCACAGCTTTTCACGCAATCCCGACTCCACATGGGCCAGATTCAGCTTTTCCACACCCTCCGGATGCTCCTCCAACAGCGTCTGGAAGCTGTCCAGCTCGATCTGCGTCTTGCGAATATTCTCAATAAATTCCACCGCAAATGGGAGGTCAACCACCCTGGCAAGGGAACGCTTTTCCGCATAGATGTTCCCCCCGCAGTAGATCTGGGTCAATAGGCCGTAAGGTTCCAAAATCTGAAGAATCTGCCGGACGGTCTCTGCGGGGATTGGATTCGAATAAATCACGCGATTTTCCACCCGATCCCATACGGACGCCCCATTGGAATTGATCACATAGCGGATGCCGTCCAACTCATAAAAGACCTTTGGCAGCATAGCCGCCACCCGCCCTGTGGCGGGTACAACGGTGACCCCCTTCGCAAGCGCCTGCTCAATGGAGCGCCGCACGGCAGGCGTGACGGTCAGATGGTCGTCCAACAAAACGGTCCCATCCATATCGAGCGCAACCAATTGGATTCCCATTGGTGATTCCCCCTTAAACCGGAAATGTATCCATCTGCATGGTATAGACGATATACCATGCAGATCGTATCTTGGACTGCACATTTCATCATACCCGAGGATCGAAAAGCCCTTCCAAAATTAGCATTCTCACCGGGGCAGAATCAAATGCAGCGTACAATTTCTTCTTTGCAATATAAAAAGTATAAACAAAATTCCTGCGGACTTAATTGCAAAGGGAAAAATTCTAGAGAATGCAGCCGCCAGAGTTTTTCTTTTTGGATTCTAAAAAACTGTGCAGTCTTACCATGGTGGTTTCCAGCCCACTGAAAAATAGGAATGCGCCCCAAAGAAAGGCAAGGGACTTGCAACAAACAAGCACCCCCGCCATAAGATAGTTAGAAGAACCGGACGGCAGGAAAGCCGTCCAAATTTTATCTGGATTGGGGCGATTCTATGCTGACAGCTCTGCTCTCCTGCGCGCTTTCCGGCCTGATTTTTTTCATTCTGCATGTCACAGGCGCTGGCTCTTTCCCCAGGCCCCTAACCGCGGAGGAAGAACGCAACTGCCTCGAACGCCTCAAAAATGGGGACCGGCACGCGCGCGACGAATTGATCGAACACAATCTCCGGTTGGTCGCGCATATCGTCAAAAAATACTATTCCAACACAAGCGACCAGGACGATTTGATCTCCATTGGGACCATTGGGCTGATTAAAGCAGTCAACACGTTCGACCATACGAAGGGTATCCGCCTTTCCAGTTATGCGGCGCGGTGTATTGAAAATGAGGTCCTGATGTATTTTCGCGCCGCAAAAAAGAGCGCGCAGGACATTTCCATGAACGAGCCGATCGACACGGATAAAGATGGAAACGCCCTGACCCTGATGGATGTAATGTCCACAGAAGATAACATTGTCGATAATCTCGATTGTAAAGTTAAATCGGAACAACTCAAACGTTATATCGCACAAGTGCTTACTCCACGGGAACGCCTCATCATTGAACTGCGTTATGGGCTGAACAATGACCATCCGCTCACGCAGCGAGAGGTCGCTGCGCGCTTAAAAATTTCACGCTCTTATGTATCCCGCATCGAGAAAAAGGCCTTACAGCTATTGAAAAGGCAGTTTGACAAACCCAGGCGATAAAAAAGAAAACCGGTCGCTTTCTCCGTTTCCCCGTCCTTACAATGGACGGGGACTTTTTTATAAAATATTCTATGTCGAACTCGGTCAAACCGTTTCCAATATTTTACAAATTTCTTAAATATGAAAATTAACAACGAATTTATTGAATTCCTATCTTCGACATAGTATAATAGAATCTGTATATTTTTAGCGTATTCCTTGTTTAAATTGTTAAATTTTTGCAGAGGATTTCCTTGTACATTGCCAACGGCTAGCAGAAAAAAACTGGAACCCCTTTCAAAGGGATACCATCTGGGGAAGGATTGTTCACAGGAAGAGGCAAAGGGAATCCGATCGAACAGGAAAGGCGGATTTCTGACATGTATAGTGCAATAGGAACCCGAGAAAACATAAAAATTATCGACTCCGCAGAATATGGCGGTGTAAAAATCGACGTGATGGAATACCAACATCTGTTGGGTTCTACCAATACCAGCGCGGCAATGGATCTCTATTTCATGGAAAAGCAGAATATTCGCGCCCGGCAGGTTGCAGTATATGTCTCCAACGATATGGTAACGGTCGAACCCGGCGCAATGAGCTATTTCCGCGGCCCTTTGGAAATGGTTTCGGGGGTGACCGCCGGCAACGCTTTGGGGCGTCTTTTTTCCGGCGCTGTCACCGGAGAAGCCGTTGCCCAGCCGGAATACCGCGGCAGCGGAATGCTGGTACTGGAACCCTCTTTCAACCATTTTCTGCTTCTTCAGTTGGATAATGAAGAGATCATTGTGGATAAGGGCATGTTTTACTGCGCGCAGGGCAGTGTTGCCGTCAAACCCGTTATGCAGAGGAGCATTTCTTCGGCTCTGGGCGGTGGAGAGGGGCTTTTCCAGATCTCCCTTGCTGGCACCGGGCTGGTGGTATTGGAATCCCCTGTTCCGTCCTGCGAAATCGACGTCATCGAACTTCAAAATGATACTTTAAAGGTGGACGGCAATTTTGCCATTCTCCGCACAGCGTCCCTGCAATTTACGGTAGAACGTTCCGCAAAGTCGCTGATCGGTTCGGCGGTCAGCGGAGAAGGCTTGGTAAATGTATACCGGGGGACGGGAAGCGTTTGGCTGGCGCCCACCATTAAAATTTATAATACGATTAACTTCGCCCGCTCCTACGGGAACCCCAGCACGAAATCCATGAATATGAACACCAGCAACAGCCGCTAACGGATTTCTATAGGCGGCTCTATGTGCCGCTTGGCCTTCGTGCATAAACTCAGCGATTGGAGCATGGATCTATGACCGGCAATACTTCTCAATTGGAGGATTGTCTTCTGCCGTTAAGCCGCCGGACGCCCCCTTCCCCTAGGTTCTTCCGTGTGATCGGCTACGACCAGCAGGGAAAAATCCTCAATGATTTAAACAAAATAGGTGCATTGGCGCGAGACGGAGGCGCTTACCTTCAAAACGGCCTTGCAAACCCCGTAGAACCGGAAATCCAGCGTTTTTTTCGGGAGGTCGGGGAGCAATTTACCCTGACGGCCGCCCTTGTTGCCCGTCACTTGACGGTGTGGCTGGGCCAGCTTCGTCCCGTCCAGCGGACGACGCTTGATGCCGCTATGACAGAAATTTTGGATATTTTAAAGGGACAGGGCGCGAACGACAACATCTGTAGGAATGCGTATATCAAATTTATGTGTTGGCTCCGCGGGCCGCTCGGCGGAATTCTCAAGGGGCTTGGGCAAGATACACCCCCAAAGGTCCTGTATGAGGGAGAGATCGGCCGGTATGAGCTGCTGTTTCTCCAGCTGCTCTACCGCTCCGGATGCGATGTCGTATATGTAAACTATTGCTCTGAGGATTCCTATACAAAAGCTGCCAGAGGCGGCACATACGGGCATCCTATTTACGGGGAGGTCCGCACGCCCCCCGCGGTCCCGCCTACCAGCAAAAGCGCCTCTGCATCGGTTCCAAAGGCTGTCGTTCCCACCCCTACGGTTCCAGCGCGACAGCCGGACGCTTCTTCCCTCGTTCCTCCTCCTTGGCAGGGTGTCGAGGAAGTGGTGCTGGTCAACCGTTGGATGGGTGGCGCTTCCTTCTGGGACGCTGTTTTCCTGCCCTGCGCACAGCGGGAAACAGGAAAGTTTTGTTCTCTATTTTCCGCCTGCTTTGGGGGCAACGACCGGGCGGAATACCGTAACCAGCTTTATCATCTGAAACGGACGCTGGACGCCTCCCCCAAAAAAGGGCTTTTAATGGAAGGAAAGATCCCTGCCCCTACGAACAACGAGGCGGCTCCCTTTCGGGCCTTGGATAAACATTTGCCGCGCCCGTTGTTAATCCGCACATTGGCGGAGAAAATCGTCCCATCCTGTGGAAAAGTCCCTGTTTTGCTGGCGCAGCGTGCGTTTTCCCTGGTGATGGAACAGTATGCGGAAAAAGACGCCGTCCGGTTTCTCAATTATGGCGTGCGGCTTGCCTGCTGGCTGAAGCGGTATGTGGAGCTTTTCTTTGAGCAATACCGCTCGGAACATGAACCTGCGCTGGTCTATTATGGCCCGGCTACAGAGGCGGAGATCTCCCTGCTCTGGGCATTGGCACACGCCGGCGTGGACGTCCTCTATTTTTCTCCGGCGCTGTTAGGACAAGAACCCTTTGAAAAGCACTTTTTGCCGCATGACTGGCAGACAACGGTATATGAACAGGATCTCCCCATGGAACCCTTCCCCCAGCGCGAAGAGCGGGTGCGCGCCAGTACTACTGCCTATAATGCATCGCGGGAGCTCGACCAGCTTTTGTATAGCGATACCGGGATGTTCCGCGACCGGCAATTTACCCGTTCCCAGCCGGTGACCTTGAAAACCACCTACGACGAAGTAGGACAGCTCTGGCGCGAGGAGGCGCAATACCGCCCTTCCTTCCGGACCGAGGACGGAATTGTCTATGTACCGAACCTGTTTTCCAAGATCAGCGGGGTGGACAAGGGCGACCAAAAACTGTATTGGGACCGCATCCGCGAAATGGTGACGGAGGACACCTACCTTGTCACAACGGTCCCCTTCCTTCATGTAAACGGGCCCTCTTTCAGCACGCCCCAGGCCCGGTCGTTTATCCACGACGGGCGTTTAGACCCAAATGCCTTGAAAAGCTCCCGGTTCTACCGCTACGATTACCTCCCGGACGATACCCAGGATTATATTCTCGAAAAGATACAGGCGCTGATCGACTACGACTTAATTGTCAACGGCGGGCCGGATGTGGCGGCCTCTATGTTGTCGGTTCTGATGAACTTGGATAAGGAGCTTCTCCGGCTGCTGCAAAATTTCGACTTTACGAAAAGCATCCCGAAATTCCTGGTGGTCGATGTGACAGAAAAGGTGTTTACCCTTGAAGAATGTATTCTCTTGGCATTTTTGAACCTCGTTGGGTTTGATATCGCCATCTTTACCCCTACAGGGTACCGGAATGTTGAAAAATATCTGCACCCGGACAGCTTCGATACGCTGGTGGTCGGAGAATTTGCATTTGACCTTACCATCCCCGATCTGCGGACCAAACGGGCCGCCAGCTCCGGTGGCTGGTTGGGACGGCTGTTCGGAAGCAACCACAATGGATAATTCCACTTGATAAACGATTACAATAAGGAGGATGTTCAATGGCCTTACAGTACACGCCCCGACGTGGGGAGACCGTCCAGGCATCGCCCTCCTCCCCGGCGGTGGAGGAACCGAAACCCTATGACGTTGCCTTGCAGAGGAAGGAAATGACCCAGACCTTGGTTGGGTCCAAGGAAGTAGACGACCTGGTCAGCCAGATCGTTGTGGACGACCCGCAGACGATTGTCTCGTTTGGCAGCGAAGTGGCTAACGAGATTGCAAAATGTTCCGATACCATTTTGAATAGCATCAATATGAGCCAGATCAACGACTCCGGCGAGATGCTCAATGCCCTTGGCAACATTATGGACAAGTTCGACATCGAAGAGATCGCCGCAGATGAAAAGAAAGGCTTCTTCTCCAAACTGTTTAATAACCTTCAAAAGCAGTTGGAACAGATCTTGGCCAAATACCACACGATGGGCGAGGAAGTCGATCGGATCTATATCCAGCTCAAAAAATATGAGGTGGAAATCGGGGAGTCTAACAAAAAGCTGCAAACCATCTTCGACGCCAACGTGGGGTTTTATCAGGATCTTGTCAAATATATTTTGGCCGGCGAACAGGGGTTGCAGGAAATGGATACGTATCTGACGCAGATGCAGGATGACCTTAGCAACCATCCCGACGACGCCATGCTGCAATTGGACTACAATGCGATGCAACAGGCGCGGACTATTTTGGATCAGCGCGTCCAGGACCTCCGCATAGCGGAGAATGTGGCGATGCAGTCCATCCCCATGATTCAGTCCATGCAGTTCAGCAATTTGAATTTGATCCGTAAGATCAATTCTGCTTTTATCATCACCCTGCCCGTCTTTAAACAGGCGTTGACGCAGGCGGTTCTGCTCAAGCGCCAGAAGATCCAGGCACAGGCGATGCAGGCGTTGGACGACCGCACCAACGAGATGCTGCTCAAAAATGCCCGGAATACGGCGGAGCAGACCAAGCTGACGGCACAGCTGGCCTCTTCCAGCTCCATCAAGGTGGAAACCCTGGAAAAGACCTGGCAGACCATTGTAAACGGTATTGAAGAAACCCGGCGCATCCAGGAAGATGCCAGCGCAAAGCGAATCGCGGATGCCGCTAAGCTGGACGCCCTCAAGCAGGATTTCCAGGCCCGGGTGCATGTGTAAATGGATTCCCCTCCGTTATGCGGAGAGATCATACATTTGAGGATATATGTGCTATCGAAAAGGAGTGTAAACAATGCCAATCAATCTTTCAAAAGGACAAAAAGTGGATCTGACCAAGGGCAACGCTGGTCTGGATTCCATCCTGGCCGGGCTTGGCTGGGACACCAATAAATATGACGGCGGCCATGAATTTGATCTGGATGTATCCGTGTTCATGACGGGCGACAGTGGAAAAGTGGAAACCGAATCCAATTTTATTTTCTATAACAACCCACAGGATGCCGCTGGCAGCGTGGTCTATTCCGGTGACAACCGTACCGGCGCAGGCGAAGGCGATGATGAATCCGTAAAGATCACTTTGAGCAAGGTCCCTGCCAATGTGCAGAAGATTTCTTTCACGGTCACCATCCACGAGGCCGACGCACGTGGACAAAATTTTGGCCAGGTATCTAACGCCTATATCCGCATTGTTGACACCGCAAAGAACGAAGAGCTGCTGCGCTATGACCTTGGCGAGGATTATTCCATTGAAACGGCAATTGTAGTCGCTGAGATCTACCGCCACAATGGGGAATGGAAGTTCGCCGCGGTCGGCTCCGGTTTCCAGGGCGGCCTGGAGGCTCTGTGCCGCAATTTTGGTTTGAATGTTTAATCGATTTTCGTTCAATGATACTTTAAGAAAGCAGGTGTAAATCCTATGGCGATTTCCCTACAAAAAGGACAAAAAATTGATCTGCAAAAGAAGGACGGCTCCCAGCTTACCAATATCTTGGTCGGCTTAGGCTGGAAAGAGGTCCAACAAAAGGGCGGTCTTATGGGGCTATTTAAGCAGAAAGCCGATGTGGACATTGATGCATCCGTCATTATGCTGAACGCCAATGGGAAGATCCCCACAAAAGAAGAGGTTATCTTCTTCAACCACAAGGATCATCCGTCTGGTTGCGTCCACCACTGCGGCGACAACCTGGTAGGCGGCAAAATGGGCGGCATGGACGACTCCGAGCAGATTCTGGTGGATCTGACCCGTGTCCCGCAGAACATCGACCGCATCGTGTTCGTTGTGAATATCTACAACTGTGTCCAGCGGAAACAGCACTTTGGCATGGTTGAAAATGCTTACATCCGCATTGTGGACAAGGGCGCCGGCGAAACCATCGCCAGCTACAATTTGACGGAAGATTACTCTGGAAAGACATCCATGGTTGTAGGCGAAATCTATCGCCGCGGGGATGGCTGGAAGTTTAATGCAATCGGCCAGCCCGGATATGACCCCGGAATTGCCGATCTGGTAAACCGTTACTGCTAATGATCGAAACCGTATGGAAAAGGAGGAATTTTTATGCCGATCAACCTCACAAAAGGGCAAAAAATTAGCTTGAGCAAAGAAGCGCCGAACCTCAAAATTGCGCTTGTTGGCCTAGGGTGGGACATCAAACAGTATGACAGCGGCGCGGATTTTGACTTGGACGCCTCGATTTTCCTGTTGGACAACACCGGGAAATGCGCCCATGATTCGGATTTCATCTTTTACAACAACCTTTCCTCCGGCGGCGTGACCCATTCCGGCGATAACCGCACCGGTGAAGGCGAGGGCGACGACGAAGCCGTCACCATTGAGTTTGAAAAAGTTCCCAGCTATGTGGAGAAAATCGTTGTCACAGTGACCATCTATGAAGCACAGGCGCGCGGCCAGAACTTTGGGCAGGTAGCAAACGCTTTTGTCCGGCTGGTGGACAAGCAGACGGGCGTTGAGTTGCTCCGGTACGACCTGGGCGAGGATTATTCTACGGAAACAGCCATCGTCTTTGCGGAGATCTACCGCCACAACGGCGAATGGAAATTCTCTGCGGTTGGCTCCGGCTTCAACGGCGGGTTGGAAGCCCTGTGCCGTCAATACGGTCTGAGCGTCTAAACCGCCCCTTGCATCGATTCCAGCCGGTGCGCGCAGATTACAAAACGACAAGGATTCCAAATCATGAGATATTTTAACTATTTATCCCACGGCGACCGGAAAAGCCTTTTTTTCCGTGAACCTGCACCGTTTGACAAAACGACCGAGCGGGAAATGCTACGCAGCGCAGTGGGAGGGTTGCTCTACATTCCTGGGGGGAATCCAACGATCGCTCAAATTCTCCAGACAGGGAAAGTCCAGGGGCTTGCCTCTATGGCCATCTGCCTGGAGGACGCTGTGGGCGATCAGGAGCGGGAAGAAGCTGTTCTCAATGTGGAAAAACAGCTTTCCGATATCAGGCGGGCATTGCTGGGCGGGAGTCTATCCCGGGATAGGCTCCCGCTTCTCTTTGTACGTGTGAAAGACGTGGATATGTTGGAAAGGCTGGCCAGGCTCTTTGTAGAAAACAGCCCTGTCCTCACGGGCGTCATCCTTCCCAAAACGACCCGCGAAAGCCTCCAACGTGCCCTGTCCATTGTGGAAACAATCAACCAAGAAGCGAAAGAACCCTTTTATATCATGCCGATCTTGGAATCGGTGGAACTGATGCTCTGCGATGACCGCATTAGTCTCCTTCGGGAGCTGGCATCCATTGCGGAACCCTTTTTTGACCGCATTTTAAACATCCGAATCGGTGCCACGGATCTGTGCGGCCTCTATGGCATCCGCCGAAATGTCGATACCCCGATCTATCAAGTTGCCACCGTCGCCTCCTGTATTGCGGATATCGTCCGTGTGTTTGGATTGGGGGACCGCTATACCATCAGCGGGCCCGTGTGGGAATATTACAGCACCATCGCGCGGGCGCGGGCATTGCAGAATTGGAGCGAAGTGGAAGGCCTGATGCAGGAAGTGGCCCTGGATCAGCAAAACGGCATCTGCGGGAAAACCTGTGTACATCCCACGCAGCTGCTCCCCGTCCAGGCCAGCTATGCCGTCCCCTATGAACGGTACCACGATGCAGTCGCTATCTTGGGAGGGGATCCAGGACGTGTGGGCGTTATGCCCAGCATCCGGCACAATAAGATGAATGAACTGAAGCCCCATGCGCTTTGGGCAAACAAAATGCTGCGGCAAGCGGAGCTATACGGCGTCTATCAGGAAAACACCGACGCAAAGGGCCTGCTTCGAGCGGTTTACAACGAGGGGGATTATCTATGAGCAAAGCGGTTTTTTCTCTCGAACCCGCACTCGAACTGGAATTGGAGATCAGCGAGACCCGCTTTGGCCTGCTGCCGGAGGACCTCTTTCGATTGGCTGTACGGCAAAATACGCAGCGCGCCTTTCTCTTTGTCAGCAAGGTGCTGGGCAAGCATCTGCCGGTTGAACCGGCTGCGCTTCTCGCCGCAGGGAAGCTGCTGGCGCTGGCGTGGCTCGACCAGAAGGATGAACAGGGCTGGGCCGGTATCCTCAAAGGAAGCACCGCTTCGCCTTTTCCCGAAGTTTGGGACCGCTTAGAGCACTCGCGCTATTCGCTGGGAATGGAGGACCGGGCGCTGTTTCTGGGTTTTGCGGAAACCGCCACCGGGCTCGCACGGGCAGTGGCGGACTGCTTCGACGGGGAGATGGCCTACATCAGCACAACCCGTGTGGACCGTGCAGGCGCCTCCCCGCTCACCTTTGACGAAGCCCACTCGCATGCCCGCACCCACCGGTTGTATTTGGACCCGCATGACCCGTTTATGGCAGCTTGCCAGCAGGTCGTCCTGGTGGACGACGAGCTCACCACGGGAAACACCGCGCTGCGCCTGATCCGCCAGCTCCATGCCGTTTACGGGATTCGCCGTTTCACGCTGATGGTTCTGGTGGACAACAGCGAAGGCAGCAACCGCAGGGCCATCGAACAGGAGCTTGGCATCGAGATCCGGGTGTTCTCCCTTTTACGCGGCCACATTGCCCAGGTCCGGACCGGGGAATTGCCTCCCCTGTCCCTATCCGATTACCGCGGTGCCGCTGGGGAAGCCCCTGCGCTTCTCTCGCTGCCCGGCAACGCCCTTTCAGACCGGACCTTGCAAAGCGCCAGCGCTCTGGCGCTCCAGCGCGCCCGCTGCCGTTCCATTGCCACTCAACTGGGACCGGCCCCATCAGAGACGTCAACTCTCTATCTGGGCGCTGGGGAATTTATCTACGCTCCGGCCCTCATCTCTGGATTTTGCGGGGGACATGCGTTCCACTCTACCACGCAAAGCCCGGTGTTCCCCATGGCTGGTTCCGCAATTGTATCCGGCGTCTGTTTCGATCCGCCGGATTGTTACAGTCCGGTCGGCTATCTATACAATGTCCCGGACCATGCCTACCGGGAGGCTACCCTCTTTGTGGAGGAGGGGACCCTGCGCCCGGCAGGAATCGGGCAACTGGCCGCCTACCTCAAAAGCAAAGGGATTGGGAAAGTGACGGTGGTCGCCCTATGAACTGGACCGCATCCTCCCTTCCTCCCCACTTGGGCAGCTTCGATCCGGACGATGTGATCCTCTTGCTCAAGGATGTAACTGGGCAGGTCGAAGAGCGGGACACGGCGCTCCGGGAACGCGACATCCAAGCGGGACGCCACTATTCCGAAGATCTCCCCATCGAACAGGTCCCCAGCCCAGCCTATGAACAGGTCTTTGAACATCTGATGGAGACGCAGCTCCCAGAGGTAGCGCTCTACACCGGTGTTTTGACCCGTTTGGTGCTCTCTGAGCACCCCAGTCCCGTGCTGGTCTCCCTGGTGCGTGCGGGCGTCCCCTGCGGCGTTTTGATGCGCCGGTACGCTGCCCGCGAATTGGGCCGCGATCTTCCCCATTATGGGGTGAGCATCATCCGTGGAAAGGGCTTTGACGAAAACGCCATCCGGCTCATTCTGCAGCGGCACCCAGGCCAGGAGATCGTTTTTGTGGACGGTTGGACGGGAAAAGGGATGATTACCCACCAATTGGAGGAATCCTGCGCGCAGTTCCATGCGCACAGCGGGACTCCCCTGCGCCCCACCCTTGCCGTACTGGCCGACCCTGCCCACTCGTGTTCCCTCTACGCCACACGGGAGGATTTCATCAACCCGTCCTGCTGCCTCAACAGCACCATCTGTGGGCTGATCAGCCGTACCGTTCACAACAAAACACTGATCGGGCCGGATGACTTCCACGGCGTGCGGGTCTACTGGGAATTTGCCGCAAAGGATCAGACCGCCCGCTATTTGGATGGGGTATGCCGGTGGTTTGCCCCGCGTAGGAAGGAGATCGAAACCCAGTTTGCCCGCCTCCTTGCATCGGACCGTTCCCCCGATTGGAGCGGCATGCAGGCGGTCCGGCGGATTGGGGAAGCCTTCGGCGTCCATGATATTAACCGGATCAAGCCCAGCATCGGCGAAACCACCCGCGTGCTCCTGCGCCGTGTGCCAGACCGGGTGCTCCTGCGGGAGGCGAACCACCCGGATGTGGCGCACATCACCTTGTTAGCCAAGGAACGCCATGTCCCTATCACCATCTATCCGGAAATGCCGTATCTTTGCTGCGGCCTGATCGCCGACAAACGAGGTGGCGCCGAATGATCTTTGCCGCTGATTTGGATCGTACCCTCTTATTTTCCCAGCGCCGCCTGGAGGGTGACGCCGCTGTCATCCCTGTGGAGTACCGCTTTGGGGAACCGTTCGGGTTTATGACCCCCGGCGGGTTTTCTGCGCTGCGGACGCTGCAAAAACAGGCGGTCTGCTTTGTAAACACCCTGCGGGGGCTGGAACAGGCCAATCGGGTGGTCTTTGTCTCCGACGGAAGCTGTCGGTACCTGTCCCTGCAAAATGGCTTATATCTTTATCGCGACGGCAAGGAAGATTCTGTATGGGCCGCCCATGTGAAACGCACGGTCCACGCCCTTCCCCTGCACTTGACAGACGGGGCAGGGATCGTGCTGAAGCAACTGCCGGGGATTCAGTGCCTGTCCAAGCAATATGAATACCTCGCGGTCTTTTTCGTGGAGGATGAGTCGTTCGACGACCGGGCATGCAGCTCTTTGGCGGCGGAGCTTTCCGCCTCCGGCTGGGCGCTCTACCGCCAACGGAAAAAGCTCTACCTCTATCCGCAGGCCCTCGATAAAGGGGCCGTCCTCGAACGCGTCCGGGAATTGGAAGGCTGCGGCACCGCTGTGGGCTTTGGGGATTCCTGGTTCGACGTACCCATGCTTCGCGCCTGCGACGCCGCTTGGTCTTTAAAAGGCTGTGAACTCGAGGGAACCGATTGGGGGTTCCCCATTCAATACTCTTCCCTCCCGGCACAAGCCGGTACGGAAGAGGTTTTAACCCGTATCTTAACAGGTTTAGGAGAAGGATACTATGCTGAAAAATCATGAAATCAATGCGCTTACCGAACAGGAAGCGGAAGAAAGCCGAAAAAAATATGGAAGCAACATGCTTACCCCACCGGAACAGACCTCCTTCTGGCATGAGCTGTGGGAGACCTTTCGCGGGGACGCCTTGATCCGCATTCTCACCGTGGCGTTGATCATCACGGTGGTCTTCGCCATCCTCGGGGTCGGCGACTGGCTGGAAGCTGTCGGCATCGCTATCGCCGTCATCCTCGCCACAACGGTCTCCACCTACAGCGAATACTCCAACAACCAGCTCTTTCAAAAGCTACAGGACGAGTATTCCAAGATCCTCTGCAAGGTGTTCCGCAAACGCGACGGCGTTGTCCAGGTCACCGATCTGAAGATCGACGACATCGTCACGGGCGACTATGTCCTGCTGCAAGCGGGCGACAAAGTGTGCGCAGACGGCATCCTCATCGACGGCGATATCAAGGTCAACCAGGCCAGCCTCAACGGCGAAAGCGAAGAGGCCAAAAAGACCGCGGCGGAGCCGGGCTATACCTATGACCCGGAAAAGATCGACTTCTTAGATCCGAACAAAGTCTACCGCGGTTCGGTCGTCACCAGTGGGGAGGCGGTCATGCAGGTAAAATGCGTGGGCGACAAATCCCAGTTTGGCCGCCTGGCGCAAGAGCTCAAGGAGGACGACGAACGCGAATCGCCGTTGAAGGTCAAACTCGGGAAAGTGGCCGACACCATCTCCAAATTTGGTTACATCGGCGGCACATTGATCGCCGTGGCCTTCATGATTAACTGCATCTTCTTTAATCCCACCCTGCTGCCCGGCGCCACAACCTACTTCTCCATGGAGAACATCATGCAGATCCTGCGCGACCTGGTTTCCTCGGTCACATTGGCTGTGGTCATCATCGTGGTGGCGGTCCCGGAGGGCCTTCCCATGATGATCGCGCTTGTTTCCGGCTTAAATATGAAAAAGCTGCTCAAAGACAACATCCTGATCCGAAAAATCGACGGTGCGGAGACAGCTGGCAGCCTTAACATCCTCTTTTCCGATAAGACGGGTACCATCACCAAGGGCGCGCTCCAGGTGGTGGACTTTATCTCCCCGGAGGGAAAGGATTATCAGAGTTTTGCCAGCATCCCCGATCCTTTGCGCGAACTGCTGCTGATTAACATCTGCGGCAATACCAATGCGATTGCGTTGGTGAACAACGGGAAGCTGCAAGTCACCGGCGGCAACGCCACCGAGCGGGCCCTGCATGAGTTTGTCGGCGTCGAAGGGACATTGACCTATGAGGGCTATAAGATGGAGTGCGAGGACACGTTGATGTTCAACAGCGCCAACAAATACTCCGCCAGCGTGATGAAAGGGAGGCTCAACCGCGCCATCATCAAGGGCGCGCCGGAAAAGCTCCTGGCCTATTGCACCTCCTATTATGGCGAAGACCTGCAGGTCCATCCTCTCACGGATGAGGTGCGGAATATGCTCGAGCAGCGCATGGCCGCCCTTTCGGAAAAGGCTATGCGTGTGCTGGCCTTTGCTACCTCCGACAACCGGATTGGCGAACACCTGTTGCAGGACATGACCTTTGTGGGAATGGTCGGCATCCGCGATGAGCTCCGCCCCGAGGCGGTGGAAGCCATCAAGACCGCCAAACGCGCTGGAATCCAAGTGGTCATGGTCACCGGAGACAAAAAAGAAACCGCAGCTGCCATCGCGCGGGACGCCAAGCTCATCGAGTCCGAGGACGATTTGGCGCTCACCAGCGAGGATTTGGCCGCCCTATCGGATGACGAGCTGAAAAAGCTGTTGCCGCGGCTGCGCGTCGTCGCGCGTGCCCTTCCCACGGATAAAAGCCGTTTGGTCCGCGTTTCGCAGGAGCTGAACCTCGTGGTCGGCATGACGGGCGACGGCGTCAACGACGCCCCGGCGCTCAAAAAAGCGGACGTCGGCTTTGCCATGGGTTCCGGCACGGAGGTCTCCAAGGAGGCGGCCGCCATCACCATTCTCGACGACAATTTCAATTCCGTCGTCAAGACGGTCCTATACGGCCGAACCATCTACAACAACATCCGGAAATTTATCGTCTTCCAGCTGACCATCAATATCAGCGCCGTGCTGATTGCCTTCATCGGGCCGTTCATCGGCATGGGGACGCCCCTGTCTGTCACGCAGATGCTCTGGGTCAACATCGTCATGGATACGTTGGCCGCGCTTGCATTGGGCGGTGAACCCGCGCTGGACCGCTATATGGACGAAAAACCAAAGCGCAGGGACGAATCCATCATCAGCAAAAACATGTGGTCTTCCCTGCTGGTCATGGGCATCTACTTGACAACCGCCAGCTTGGTCTTCCTCCAGCATCCGTTCTTTAGAAGCCTCTTCCGTCAGGACGGTGAGATGATTTACGAGGGCCACGACATCTACTTTATGACCGGGTTCTTCTGCTTCTATGTGCTCAGCGCAATGCTCAACGGCTTTAACGCGCGCACCGAAAAGATCAATATTTTTGACAACATCACACAAAACAAGATGTTCCTCTATATTATGGCGCTCATTGCCGGCGTACAGGTTCTGATGACCTTTATCGGAGGGCCGATCCTTCGCACAGCGCCGCTTACCTTGCAGGAGTGGGGCGTTGTCATTCTGTTGTCTTTGATTATTCTGCCGGTTGGAACGCTTCGCAAGCTGATTTTCCCAGAAAAGCACACCTGATCTGGGAGGTGTAAATTACATGCTGGATTTTTTGCGCGGGCAAAAAGAATCCATCCGCAGGCTCTGTGGCGGCCTGGAATTGGAACTGGAGTTCTACCACAAAGCTCCCTTAGAGATCGACGTCGGATGTTTCGGATTGGATGACGCCGGGAAGCTCTCGGATGAGCGTTACTTTATCTTTTACAACCAAACGCAATCCCCGGAGGGCGGCATTCTCCTACACAGGGGAGCTGCCACCGGCGCGGTCCGTTTCCATCTGCGCTTGGATCAACTGCCGCCCCATATTGCCAAGCTGTCTTTTACCGCCTCCATCGACGGGACCCGCACCATGCAGGAGCTGACCAAGGGCCATGTGTGTCTGTTTCGAGGGCAGGAAGAAACCGCGCGGTATTCCTATGACGGCTCCCAATTCCGGGCAGAACGGGCGATTGTGATCTGTGAGCTCTATCGCAAAGGGGACGACTGGCGTTTCAACGCCGTTGGACGCGGTTTTAACGGCGGCCTGAAAGCGCTGGTGGAACATTTTGGCGGTACCGTGGCGGAACCAACGCCCGTCGCGCCGCCGGTTTCCAATCGTCCGCCCGTTTCCCCGCTTCCGCGGGCCTCAGTTCCGTCCCCCAACCGGCCGGCCGCAGGCCCGTCTTTGGTGCAGAACATCGTCTCCTCACTCCCAACCCATGTCTGCGCCCGCATGGACAATCTAGCCCGGCAATGCCGCGGGGACACCGAATATTTAACCAGCCTGTATAAGAACATGTTCGCATGTTTGGCTAGCCACCCGGAGGCGGCCGAAATGCCCGTGCAAGTCGTCACATGCGCCGACGCCTCCGGTTCCATGTTTGACCTCTATCGGAACGGCCGTATGCAGCGGGTTGTAGATAAATTTTTTGCCTTTGCAACCACCTTATCCGATCCCTGTTCGATGGATCTATGGGCGTTTGGGGCCAAGAGCCGCCAATTTGGCGCTGTGACCATGGATAACGTGCGGGATTATACCTTTGCGGAGGCCGGCGGGTTTGAACGGTGGATGAGTATGCTCAACTACCAATACAACAACGAACCGGAAGCCATGCGCGACATCATGATGATCTATGGCGCTCTCCGCAAGCCGGTGATGGTCCTGTTTCTCACAGATGGAAGGCTCAGCTCCGATTGGGAAATCGAAGAGATCCTGATCAAAACCTCCCGTTTCCCCATTTATTGGCAGTTCGTGGGTCTTCACGGGGAGGAATATGGGATTCTGGAACGCCTTCAAGAGATCGATGGGCGCAGGTCCGATAATGCAGCCTTTTTAAAGCTGGACGACATCGACGATATCAGCGACAATACCCTCTATGAAAATTTGTTACATAACCTTGAAGGGTGGCTGCGGGAAATCCAATATAAACATATCTTGGAACCATAACTTCCACCGATGAAAAGCTTATAGAAAGGAGTCCCGATATGCTGGCATATCGGGACTCCTTTCTATAAGCTAGTTCTATGATGAATAGTGCAGGGCAAACAGACCCTCCCGGCGCCCCTTGAATCGTACCCCAAGAACCCGTTATAACTTTCCCAGATCGTATAAAAAGCCCCGTCCCGGGAAAAAACCAGGACGGGGACTTCTCTGTTTACCGGGAAAACCTTTCCCTGTTATTTGGCCTCATCAGCCAACCGTTACTGCACTGTGCTTGATAGGACGGACGCACAGCGTCTTTTCGCGGACCTCCGGTCGGGACACGCCTACGGCGTTCTCTAAGAAAGCAAACTGCGATGAGTTTGTTTTCCACTCCACAGGGAAAGCCCTACAGAAGCAAGGGGGGAAACGCCTAAAGACACAGGAAGCCATCGTTCTGCATCCCATCTGAAAAAGAAAAGCATGGAATATGGAAAAGGCTCCAACCCTGGGAACACCCAGGCTTGGAGCCTTACCGTTATCGGGAAGAATCCTTCCCTTTTATCTTGTCATTTCCGATTATTCAATCGTTACAGTGCAATGGACGCATGGCGTCCGTCTACGAAAGCATTTAGCCAATCGTAACTGCACAGTGTTTCACTGGAGCATTGCCCGGCAGGGTGGTGTAAACGCCCGTGCTCTGGCCCGGTGTGCCGGTGGCATACACTCTGTAGTAGTAGTCATTGCCAACCTTCGCCACAAACTGGGTTTTCAGCACATTGCCGTTGCCGACGGTGAAGCTCGGCGTCATGGCATTGCCGTTCACGACCGTCATCTTGAAGCAGTATGCGCTGCCTCTCTTCAAGGTGAAGTTTACCGTCGTGTCGGAAACCACATACGCGCTTGCGGATACGTTCTGGCCTGCTGCCACAACACCTGCCGCGCCGTATGCGTTGCCAACGTTTGCAGACGTGCTGCCCTTATTGCTGCTGGAGCTGTTGCTGCTGTCGTGATCGTCGTTGTCCTTGTCGATTTCAACAAGGCCGCCGATCGCTGCGACAACCGCCTTTGTCCCCGCATCAACAACCGCCTGGTCGTCTTCGCTGAGATCCTCATTCTCCAAAATCGCATAGGCTTCATCCAATGCCTTTTCCAGGGCTCGTACGCTCGCCTTCGTATAGAGGGAGAGGTCGATCTGGTTCGCGCGGTCAACTTCCGCCTGCAGCTGGGATTTATCCGCCTTCAAGCGCATCGCCGCAATTGCCTTTACAAGGCCCTGTGCCGCTTCGTCAACAGCGCTCTGTTCGGAATCCTCCGTGACGGCAAGGGCCGCTTCATATGCTTCCTCGAGGGCGTCCCAACCGTCGTCCGTATAGAATGCCGCATTCTCGAAGATTTCATCCGCCTTCGCCATCAGCATCTCCAGCTGGCTCAGGTCTGCAACAAACTGTAAGTTTTCTGCTGCTTCGAGGAGCGCATCATACGCCTCTTTGATGCTATCATCCATGGCATTCTCATCCGCCAGAACGGCCTCTGCCTCTGCAAGCGCATCCTGCAGCGCCTGATACGAATCCTCCGTATAGGGGTCCGAGCCAATGCCCTTCAATTGCTCCACCAAGCTCTCCAAACTGGAGGTGTCGCCCGGCTTGAATTCCAACAGGTGCAGTACATCGAGCAAATCGGACCAAGCTTGATTAATCACATCTTGCGTGGAGGTCTTCTCCGCATAGACCGCCTCTGCATTTTCCAATGCCTTTGCAAAGGCTTCCTGTACAGCGGGTACCGCCTCTTCCACCTGATCTTCGACGCTCTTCGCATACTCGATGATCTGGCCCAGCGTTTCCTTGTAAACGGTGGTAAATTGAATCTCTACCGTTGTATCTACATTGGGCATCGTGAGGTCATAAGTGAAGCTGTCCGCCTCAAAGTCAACCTTTTCACCGTTCACCAGAACCTCTGCAAAGGTTCTTCCATCCGTAGCCGGGGTAAAGGCAAGCTGGAGTTCCTCGCCGCCCAAAACATCCGCTTCATATTTGCCGAGCAGGTCCGCAATACGCTGCGGTTCGCCGTTCACGGTGAGGCTGGCATCCTTCGTATAAAGGACGGTCAACGTGTGATTTTCCGGCACCGATGTTCCAACGGTTACCTCGCAGCTCGCCTGGAGCTCCGTGCCGCTTACTTGTGCGGTAACCGTCGTTGTGCCTTCGGTCAAGGCTGTCACAACGCCATTCTCGTCCACGGAAGCGACCTCCGGATCCGAAGACGTCCAAATAAGCGCCGCATCGTTGTAGTTAGTCGGATAAACATCTGCGCAAACCGTGTAGGTATCGCCCACAGAGAGTTCGACCGATTCGTCGCGCATTGCAATCTCAGAGATATCTACCAGGTTGTATACACGTACTTCTGCCGCAGAAGAGTAATTTCCACGGGCGTTAACCGGCATCAGTTTGAGGTCGGTTACAGTCATGTTCGGGAAGGTGACTTCCTTCCAACCGTCGACTGCTTCCCACGTTCCTTCTGCAATCTTCTCATAGGTCGCGCCGTTATCTGTGCTTGCATGCAACTCATACTGGGTGATCGTGCCGTTTCCTGCTCCGGAACGCGGTAGATACCGATACGCATTCACTTCCGTCGGTGTAGAGAAGTGGATATTGAGCCACTGCTCGCTTCTATCCGAGCCGTCCCAATCGGTATGCCATATGCTACTTGTGTCGCCGTCGAGGACCTTGGAGGCAGCTTCGCTAGTGGAGTTTTCATTGCCTGCTGTAGCAGTCAAAATTCCCACATCGATCTCTTCCACCACAGAATTGGTGCGCACTTTTTCCGCTTCGCTTGCATTTCCAGATGCATCAATTGCTTCTACCACATAATAGTAATCGCCATCGTGCGCAACATCATCTGTAAAGGAGGTCTCCTTCGTGGTCAACAAGAGGGTATCGTCGTTCAAGTCAAAGTCCGCCTCGTTGGAAGCATAGACATTGTACTTCACAAATCCGCTGTTGTCCGTGCTGGGCGTCCAGGTCAATGTCACCATACCATTGTCGCCCGCAGAAGCACGCAGGCCCGCGATATTCGTCGGGGCTTCGGTATCCGGCTCAAGTTCGCCCTCTTCGAAGGTCAAGGTCCAGTTAACCGTTTGGTTTTCCGCTGCATCCAGGGTCAATTCGACATAATTGCCGAACGGGCTCTGCACATAGCTGGTGGTCACTGCGTCATTGTCAATGCTGAAATCCTTAACAAGCAGCTTGTTATCGTTCAGCGGGATAATCGCTTTATAGGTATCATTGCCGACGATCTCAGACGTACCAGTCATAGTCTTGGAAGCTGCATCATAGTTGACGTTGCTCACGTCGAAATCACCCTGCAGGAGGTGGCGGTTCGTGGAGAGCACATATGGATCTTCGCGTACTTCGCGAAGGGCCATGGTGCGCATCTCGTTCTTACGGACCTTCTGCGAGAGGATGTCGCTGCCCTTGTATTTGCCAATATACTCCCAGTTCCAGAAGTCCCAAACCTCATATTCCTTATCGGGATCCAGGTTCAGACCGCCAAACGCGGTATCTTCATCCAAATCTGCGCTGATGGTCTTGGCCTTGTCGGTCTGGTTCCAGAACAGGACGATATGGTCATCATACTCGGAATCAAACTTATAGTCGTATACTTCTGGCAGATCTTCGCCCGACTGGAACAGTCCCACCGGACGTGCCGTGATGCCGTTGATCGGGAACGGGACGGACTTGCCGATATCCCTGATCTTCTGGTCATCCATACGGGTAACACTCTCGCCAACCGTCATCTTTCCAAAGAAGAAGGCTGTGCCGGTAATCTCTGCATGGCGGAGATCCATATCGGTGTCGCTAAACACTTTTACATCCGGATACAAGAGCTTCGTAGTTCTGTGGCGATACCACTGGTAGGAGCTCATGCGGGTGATCTCCGGGGTAAAGGAGTTGTTGTCGCCGATGGTACGCTGGATATCAATCAGGCCGATGGCCAGGTCGGTGCCACTGTGTTCCCAAGAGTTTTCTGTGACGCGGATATCCGGCCCGACATTGTCTTTCGCAAGCTTGAAGATGTTGCGGTATGCGGAAACAGCAGTTGCATACGGGTCTTCAAAACCGCCCGTACGATCCAGGAAATAGCCGCCGCTCTTGCCGTGATACTGTCCTGCATAGTCGAAGAACAGGGAACGGATGCCCGATTCTTTGATATTTGCATAAACATCTTCCATATGAGCGATGAACTCCGGATCGGTGTAGTCAGGTCCCTCTTCCGGATCGTTATACAGCATGTGCCCCGGATACTGCTCGCAGTAGTCATCGGAACGATAGGACGCCTGCATATACAGGCCGCCTTCGCCGCCAGCCTCGTTCATGGCCTTGTTCCAGTCTTTGATGGTCGGATAATTGTCCGTCATATGGCCGAACTCATACCAATGCTCGTCGTCCCACCAAAGCTGCTCGTTCGGGTTTTCATAGGTATCGGGTTCCACACGCAGGTTTGGGATCGCATAGTTTGCCATTCCACGGTCATACAGGTCTTTAACCTCCTGTACGGCAAAGTCTGCGTTGTTTGCGCCCGATGTCAACCAGTTGACATACCACAAGCATTCATAATAATACGGGTCAAAATCAATCAAGTCAACATGCATAGCCTCAGCCTGCTTATCCGCATAGGCTTCCATAACCGTGTAAGGATTCTCTTCTGTGAAGTTTACCATAGCTTGGTCGCCCATGTAGAGCCAGCCTCCATCGACCTGCTCACCGCTTACATCATCGACTAGCTTACCGGTGTTGTCAAAGATACGGATGCTGGCATCAATGCCCTTGCGGCCGTTGTTGTCCAGGGCTGTTCCCGCATGATACGCCGTATTGATGGTATTCTGGAACTCATACGTGGTCAATCCGCCGAGGACAAAGCTCTCCTTATTTGGATTATCCAAGTAGGTGATCAAGGTATTGTTTCTCGAGCTAATGTTGACATCGTCCTGCAAAGTCGGGACGGTCCAGTTTCCTTCACCGGTCAGGACCACATGGTTCTCATCCGGGTCCGGGCCAACAAACACAGCGCCACCGTTCGCATAATTTGCAATCAGTGGATACATCTGCATCAGCTTGACGCCTTCGCCGGTTGTATTGACAATACCGGCTGTCAGGATAATTTCCCCGCAATGGTCTTCCAAAGTAACGTCGAGAACAATGCCATTCTCGCCTTCTTTGGTTCCGATCAAACGCATGGTCTTGATGGTATCTTCTTCCGCAACCTCTTCCATATGGAAGGTGTAGCCGTCGATACTCGTCTCATCGTTGACCTGGGTGTATGCATTCAGGATATAGGGCAGGCCGCTTTCCTGATCATAGGCAGAATACCGGCCGCTCTCCAAATTGTAGATCACGCGAACCATATCGTTCTGGATCATCGCGAAGTTATCGCCAAATGTGGAGATTTCCGTCTTATCCGGGATAGCCACATCGCCCAAGCTGGCAAAGCTGACCTCTGCACGGATACTGGGGTCGCTGTTGGACACAGCGCAAACCTTGAAGCTACCGCTCTTGTGGATGGTAAGCAAGCCGTTCTGGTCGATCTCTGCCACATCAGTGCCTTCCGGCTCTACAGACCAGGTAAGGGTCTTATCCGTTGCAGTGACCGGATAGATTGTTGCGTTCATTTGAACTGTTCCGGTCTCCGGACGAACGGTTTCGCCATCCGCCGGCGCAATGCTCAGGCGACGGACAGGGATCGTCTCGCCCCAATCGGTGTCAAAGAAGATACCATTTACCAACGCATTGGTTCTCAAAGGCGAATAATTTTCATTATTTATAACGACGTCGATGGACCCCGAGAAGGTGACTGTGACATATTTACCTTCTGTCAGATCCGTAATCGCTACCTTTTTCGAAAGCGGGATTTTGGTATCCGCCTTGTAGACCTGATAGCTGTTATTTCTCCCATTCTCATTCTCCGACAAGGCGTAGAACGTCACCTTGTGGGTATCGTTGTCGTTCACACGGATTTTGACCGTCAAGCACTTATCGTCGAAACGATAGGCAATCTTGCGGGTCCCTGTGCTGTCATCCGGATTCGGCAAACCATAGGGATATTCTTCCGCGGTCCCGGTCCTGGCAAGATAACTGCCGCTGCGGTCCTCCGTGCCATACGAGATGGAATCCACATAATACGGAAGGTTTTCTACGTCCGAAGTATTGGCGCCCCAAGCGTTCAATACATACCCATCCGCACCATACGTTCCGATCCAGTTTCCGCCAGTTTCCGTGTCCACCGTCCACTCTTCGGCGTCTTCGGGGGTCATGCTGACCGTGCAGGTGCCCTGCACGCCCGTGCCGTCTTGGGCTTCTGCGGTGATCACATACACGCCCGGATCTTCAATGGTCAACAGGCCGTCGTCCGTAATGCTGGCAGCTCCATCGCCGAGCACTTCCAGAGGCTCTACTTTCCAGGAAACCTCTTTATTTGCCGCATAAGAGGGAGCAACTTCTGCGGTCATCTGGATTGGGAATTCGCTCTTTTCAAAGGTATCGCGGCCGTCGGGTGCGCTGACATTGATCCAGCGGACTACTTCATCCTCATAGACTTTCGTATCAAAGAAGATACCGCTGAGGACAGAATTGGTGACCAATGTCACAATGTTTTCATTCTGAATCACAATATCAATGTCCCCGCTGAACGCACCGGATACATAAGTGCCACTCGCAAAATCCGAAATCGTCACTTTGTCTGAAAGTGCGCGCCCGGTTTCTGCATCAAAAAATTGATAGCTCTGTTCACGCCCCTGCGCTTCCGCAGCATACAAACTGATGGTATGCATGACGTCGTCATTGACATCGACATGCACCGTCAGGCATTCATCGTCGAACACATAGCCCAAGCGAGGCTCGTCTTCTCCAACTGCAAGCATGGATTCTGCCGGCGCTCCGGATTTCAGCCATGTGCCGTGGCGTGCTTCATAGCTGTATGTAATCTCGTCCACATAATCCGGGAGTGCATCATAAGCGGTCATGCCAGAGGAATTGTCTCCGTAATAGGCAGGCAGGATGTACCCATCCGTACCATAGGCGCCTTCAAAAGCACCTGTGCCGTGGGTAGTCTCATCAACAGAAAGCGTTGTTAAAACGGGATCTGCCGTTTGTGCCATTGCTCCAACCGTCCCTATAGACGCGGTCATTGCAGCGGCTAACGTTATTGCCGCTACTTTTTTGAACAACCTTTTCAAAAAATCACTCCTTCGCCAAATTTACAAATTCTCCAATTCTTTACCCAAATTTTTCTTACCTCTTTCCCCCTCCTTTCTGGATCGCATTCCTAAAACAAAGCGGCCTCTTTCAAAAAGCGTCACTATAATTCTCCTGAATTCCGCCGCTTTTTGAGTATTATATACCAATATTTTCATTTTTTAATTCTAAAAGAAAAAGTATTATACACACATCCATATATATTTAACAAGAATTATATCGATTTATTGAAAAATATATGCAAAAGCGGCCACCCAATTAATCTACATCCATTGGGTGGCCGCTTAAAAAATTTTCAAAACTAAAGGTTACTTTTGCTCATTGCGCCGTTTTAATTGCACCACAGTCTGCATAATCAGCTCTAAGTCTTCCGGGTCTAAGTCCAGGTTCTGGGCCGTCCGTGCCAAATTTAAATAGACGCCGTCAATTTTTTCCGCTTTTGCCGTATCGATCTCATCAAAGCCCATTAAATAAGAAGGAGATACGTCAAAAATTTCTGACAATTTGAGAACTGTCGCGCGTTTTAAGTTTTCAACACTACCATTTTCATATTTCTGAACGGCAGCCTTTTTCACGCCCAAAAGTTTCCCAAGTTCTTCCTGTGTTAGGCCTCTGGCTGTACGCAAGGCCCTTATACGTTTTCCAACTTCCATATTGTTTCCCATCCTTCCGAAAAATCCCCGTGCTATTCACAGCGGATTTTTCATTGACTCTGCAAATACTATTGACTTATTATAGTATATCCATATCTAGATTTCAATGATTCTCCCGCATTATTCCCGCATTCGTTTTTGGTAATTTATGGTAAATTTAAGCCCTTTGCATGTTATGATTATACGAAAAAGAATCACAAAAAGTATTCTCTTTTTTACAAAATCCATCCATACACAGATGCGTTTGGGAAACTGCAAATCCCTGCCATTTTGAAACGAACAAAGAGCACCCATTCCAGTGGATACCAGAACAGATGCTTCCCTATGCTTTATTATCTGGCGTTTTGAAAGCAACCCTTCTCGGGAATTCAGAGGGCTGGGGGCTTGCTGTTTAGATGGAAGAATTTCTCCCTTTTATCTTTGATAGCCAATCGGGCGCACAGTGCCTTTCGCGGACCTCCGGTCAGGACGCGCCTATGGCGGGCACACAGTGCCTTTCGCGCCTACGGCGTTCCCTACGGAGGCAAGGGAAAAACTTCCTAACAGGAGGCCTTCATTCTGCATCCGATCTGAAAAAGAAAAGCACGGAATATAGAAAAGGGCCCAGCCTCGGGAAAACTCCCGGGCTGGGCCCTCGTTGCTTATAGGGAAGACGCCTTCCCTTTTATTTTTAGATTAGCCAATAGTTACCGTGCAGTGCTTTGTAGCGTTCTGGCCCGGCAGGGTGGTGTAAACGCCCGTGCTCTGGCCCGGCGTGCCGGTGGCATAGACTCTGTAGTAGTAGTCGTTGCCAATCTTCGCCACGAACTGCGTCTTGAGCACTTCGCCGTTGCCGGCGGTAAAGCCCGGCGTCATGGCGTTGCCGTTGACCACGGTCATCTTGAAGCAGTATGCCTGGCCATGCTTCAGCGTGAAGTTGACCGTCGTGTCGGAAACCACATAGGCGTTCGCTGCCACGCTCTGGCTTGCAGATACAACGCCCGCTGTGCCGTATGCGTTGCCGACATTCGCAGACGTGCTGCCGCTGTTCTTCGAGCCCGTGGAGGTGCTCTTCTCGACCAGACCGTTGATGCTGTTCTCCAGCGTCTCGACTGCGTCTGCAACCTCTTCCTCGGTCGCTTCTGCGTCGTTCAGGACTGCCTTCGCGGTGCTCAGGGCGGCCTTCATCGTTGCCACGCTCTTCGCCGTGTACTTATTGGTGTTGATCGCTTCGGCTTCCCCGATCAATGCTTCCAGAGCATCCTTATCCGGGATCATGCGCAGGGCGGAGATCGCCGCTGCCAAATCTTCTGCTGCGGTATCCACCGCATCCTGCGTTGCGTTTTCATTTGCCAGGACGGTTTTTGCCTCTTCCAGAGAGGTCTCAAAGCTCGTCCATGCGTCGTTCTGGATGTACTGATCTGCATTTGCAACAATGCCGTCGCCCTTGGTGACCAGCGCTTCCAGCTCGGTGACGTCTGCGCGGTAGACCAAGCCATAGATGGCGTCATACAGCGCATCGACGGCTGCGGTGATGTCCGCTTCCAGGACTTCTTCATCGTCCAGCAGGTCTTCCGCTGCTGCATACGCTTCGTCCAGCGCATCCAGGCTGTCCGGCGTAAACAGGTCGCGGTTGATGGAATCTGCGATCTCCATCGGGATGTCCAGCTGGCTCTTGTCGCCTGCGACAAAGCTCAGGTAGTGCAGTGCGTCGATCAAGTCGCTCCACGCGGTGTCGATCTCGTCCTGCGTTGCGGTCTTCTTTGCTTCGACGTCCTTCGCCGCCTGCAAGGCCGCTTCGTACTTCTCTTTCACGGACGGAACAGCCGCATCGGCCTCGCCCGCCCGGCCTTCTGCAATCTCAATGGCAGCGCGCAGGTTCTGTTTGTCAACAAGCGTGAAGCCAAGCTCGATCGTGGTGTCCGCGTTCGGCATGGCCGCGCTGTACACATACTCGGCAGCGTCAAAGCTGTCTTCCGCAATGGCTTCGTCGTTCACGGTGACGCCTGCAATTTCTCTGCCGTCCACTCTCGGCGTGAAGGTCAGATTGAGCTCGGTATCCGCCATCACGACGTCTTTATATGCGCCGATCAGGTTAGCAATCGTCTGGCTCTCGCCATCGATGCTCAGTTCAACGGTGTTCGGGAAGGTGACCGTCAGCATGTGCTCAGACGGCTCTTCTTCCAGGTCGCCTACACGATCAAACCGCATGGAGTCCAAATTGAAGTTACCGGAGTTATCCGAACCTTCGGAACGAATCTTAATGGTATGAGCGCCTTCTGTCAATTCCACATCTTCGATCGCATACTCAAACCAATCGCCCCAACTGTCGTGTACTTCCAGTGCGAAGTCTGCTACTTTTACATCATCCACATACAATGCGCCTGTTCTCGGCGAATTGTCATATTGGGCCCCATTCTTTTTACCATTTCCTGCGTGGAGTACCAGGTCGTAAATGCCCGACTCCTGTACGTTTACATCGAATTCGACATAATGCCCAACTGCTTTCCAGCCTGCCGTATAACCGGTACCGGTATAGCCAGCCCATTCGGTATCCACACGCACGCTTCCGCTTCCGTCGCCGTTGGAACTGCTGGTATCGCCGCGTGCGTTTTCAAGCTCAAACACGCTGCCGGATTCCACATTGTTCTCGCCGTCCTGGAGCGTTACAACGACTTCCACATGCTTGCTGGCGGGCATCGTAAAGGTATAAACTTTTCCAGCTTCTACCTCTGTCAGCTCGACAGGATCGCCCTCCGCCGTAGTTGCGGAAATTGAAGCAAATTCCTTACCGACTTCGATGCCCGAGATATTCACGGTTACAAGGTCGCCCTCTTCTACCGGATCGGGAGCATCCACGGTCGCTGTTGCGGAACCGCCTTCCACCTGCGCACTCACCGTCGCTACGTCGCGGATAAAGTGGAACCAGTCCATATCGCAGATCGAATTCGTTGTGGTTGTGTTGACAAACTTGAGATAGACGTCGTGGATACCCTTAATGTCCTTGCAGTCTGCGGAGAACACTTTCAAGGTATTCCAATCGCCCGTACTTTCAATTTCTACTTTGGCTACTCTGGCACCATTCTCAGAGTCGAGACGTACCTCTACAGTACCGCCCTGCAGTCCGGCCGCCACGCGGGTCTCAAACCCAGTAACGCCGCCGTTGCCAAAGTTCATATCTGTAAATTTCACCCAGTCGCCGTTTTCAATGTGATTCAAGAAATTGATCTTTTCGCCATTGACCGTCTTGCTCGACGTATCAATGTTATGGCGCTCGGTTGCCGTCTCTGCCTCGATCTGATCGTAAGCATAGATTGTCTCACGCGTTGTGGTAAACTTGAACCAGTCTACATCACAGTTCATATCCTCCTCACCGACAAAGGAAAGGAAAATATTGCTCGTCACAGCGTCTGTGTCTCTGGATTCAATATCGATCGTGTGCCATTCGCCATCGGACGGAAGTGTAATCGTCGCGAGGATCTTGTCGCCCACGCCGTTCTCATAGACAACAATGCTGCCGCCGGTTGTGCTCTTCACACGGATCGAGATGCCGTCCCTTCCGGAACCGCGCACTTCGTCAAACTGCGCCCAAGCGCCGTTGCCCGTCGCCGACAGGATGGTTCCATCCGAAGCGCTGCTGTCTTCCGCTACAACGATGTCACCTTCCAGATAAGAAGCGCTTTCGGCCTCGATCTGGCTAAAGGCGTTTACAGAGGTGTCCACATAGTTGAAGGTGATGGAATCCAGGTTATAGTTACCCGGGTTGCTGCCTTCCGAGACAATCCGGATGGTGTTCTCGCCCGCCGTTAATTCGACGCGATACGTATAATCCACCCAGACGCCCTGCTTGACGCCGTCAATCGTATTGCCCCAGACATCTGTGATCTCAAAGCTGAGATCCGCTGCCTTATCTCCTTGGATATACAGGCCGCCGGTTCGCGGCGAACTGTCATACTGCGGGTCATTCTTCTTGCCATTGTTGACACGGAGCACTAGGTCGTATGTACCAGCCGTCTCCACGTCCACTTTAAACTCAATGGCGTCGCCCTCTGCCTTGAAGCCCTTTGCAAAGCCGCTGCCAGTGTAGCCCTTCCACTCGTTGTCCGGCTTCACTTCGCCCGTTGCGGTGGGCAGCATCTCAGCCTCTTCCAGCTCATAGACATCGCCGTCGCTGACGCTCGGCGGCGGGAGGCCTTCGTCTTCATCGCCCAGCTCCGGCTCTACGATGCCGTTGGAATCGAGGACTACGTTGATCTCTTCGCCCGTATCCGGCGTGCGCACATAGACGATATTGTTTTCTGCATCCAACCAATAGGCCTGCTCCGCTGCATTGTAAGCTTCCAGGGATTCAGCTGCTTCAATCGAGGTGCCGTTGATGGTCACGCCGTTGATCTCCGCGATATGGTTGAACTTCAAATTGTAGGAACGCTCGTCCGGCGTATAAACGTCGGGGTTGTGATCCTCACGCGCATGGATCTTGAAGGAGATGTCCTTGCCATCCTGTACGCTTTCAAAGGTAGTTGTGCTGTAAGCATCCTCTGTGATGTATCTGCGGCTCTCGCCGTCGTCTTCATACAGAGTAAAGGTCGTCGTCCCCTTCGGATAGATGTCCAAAGTCAACGGATCGAGCGGTTTCTCATCCGCATAGTTCACATCCGGGCCCATCGGGACGATTGCGCCAGCCTTGACAAATACCGGGATTTCATCCAGAGCTGCTGCTACATGGATGGTCTTGCCGATTTCGCCGCCCTCATAGCGCTCGCCGGTGTAGTAGTTGTACCAGGTGGTCTCCGGCGGGAGCCATACGCTCACAACCGTATCCGTCGTTGCGGATGCCGGCGCTACGAGGAACCAATCGCCGTAGTAATACTGCTTGTTGAGATCCCATGCGTCCGGGTTGTATTGGCTGCCGTCCTCCAGGAGCATTGCGCGCATGATCGGCACGCCCTGGCTGTAGCCCTGCCATGCCAGAGAATAGACATAAGGATACAGAGCATAACGGATCTTCAAATTTTGTTTCAATGTTTCCTGGGCCGTCTCGTCATAGGTCCAAGGCTCACGGCCATCGTGTCCATGCGTACGCATGATACCATTCCAAGCGCCAAATTCAGAAACCCAACGGGTATACAGCTCATCGCTCGGCCGGCTCATAAAGCCACCCAGGTCATGAGAAGACGCCCAATAGCCGATCAACCCGGCATCAATGCTGAATCCGATCTGGTTTTCAAGCTCTGCGCTGGTGTTGTTGATGTCGCCCGACCATGCGGTTGCATAATGCTGGCCCGCATAGCTGCCACGGGTGATAAACATCGGGCGGGACTCGACCGTGTATTCCTGCCAAGCCTCATATGCGCCCTTCGAGGAGAAGGTCGGGGCGGTGTTGGAACCCAATACGTCGAACTCATCCGGCCAGAACCAGTCGCCATAGCCGGTTGTGATCACGCTGTCCATATAGGACTTGACCCACTTCTCTTCGTACTCCGGCTTATAGAGCTCTTTGCCACCGGAAGCCTCCGGCGTGCCAGCGTTGTTGTGCAGGCCGACATGGAAGCCCAGCTCGTCCGCCTCTTCGAACATAGCGGCAATGTCCGGGAACTTCGTCGTGTCGTTGCTCCACATCTGCTTGCCCCATTTTTGGCCGGCGCCGTGCTGCGGGATGTTATTGTCTGCTACATCGCCGCGCCAGCCGTAGTCGAACACATAGCAGTCTGCCGGATATCCATCGTCGCGCAGACGGTGGATCCACTCCAGGAATTCTGCCTGCGTCGCGTTGTCATTGCCGTATTTGGAGAGCATGAAGCCATACGCCCACTTGCCATAGAGCTCCATACGGCCGGTGATCTCGGCATACTCATTCAGGATGGTTTTGAAGTCCGGGCCATACATAAAGTAATAATCCAGATAGCCCTGTGTTTCAAAACCGCCGCCCTGCTTAAAGAACGTGGTGTCTTTCTCAATGGTATTGAGGAAGATACCATATCCCACCGTACTCATAAAGAACGGCGCGATGACACGTCCGTGACTCATGGAGAACTCCGTGAAGTCTTGGTCATAGCGGTTGAGGTTGCTCCTGCGTCCATGATCGCCGGAACCGAAGCCGAAGATACCGCCGGCATTCTGGGTTCCTTCCACTTTCTTGACGCCGCGGGTTCCGTCGTCGCTCCAATAGAGGCCCTGATCGTCTGCATCCTTGCTGAGCAAATTGCCCTCCAAGTCATACATACCGATACGAAGCGGGCTCTTCTGTACGCGGATTTCCATTTCGGATGTGCGGATCTTTACCACACCATCCTCTTCGGTCACAGTTTTTTCCACCGGGTCCCACTCATTTTTCTGTACCATATAGTACTGCGGGTCCTCCGGCCGATAACCGTCCGGTCCATCCAGAGAGAGCTGTACACGGACCGTGCGCGGCGTGCAGAGTTCTACGCGAACTTCCTGCCCGCCAACCTGGAAGATCAGAATGTTTCCGTCTTCCGTCTGATCGGTTACGTCACCGATGTCTGTTGTCGTCGCCTGCTGCGCTCCAAGGGCAGAAGTCCCTGGGACGATCATCACGGAGAAAACCATGACAATCGCCAAAACAGGCTAAGCACTTTCTTCTTTCTCATACATGCTCCTTTCTCTTCATCTCCGATTTTTCGGCCTACTTAGATTGTGAAAAGATTGGGTACATCTTCTCACAGCTTCTATGTCTTAATCATAACCTCTTATCCCCAAAAAATCAATAAAAAATCTTGCTATTTTTATTCTCTTTTATGTGAATATTCTATTTTATATCCCTTCTGTAATTTATTGCAACAAAAAAAGACAGACGCTGGGTACAAAAACCCGCGCCTGTCTCTCTCATTTCTTACGTTTCTTGCCGGTAAACATCCTCTTTCAAATGGAACCCATCTTTAATCACTGTATCGTCCATGTTCTCTTTGGTTACGGCAATGACATCAATCATCCAGTAGGGGACCTGATAGGTTCCGTCGTCAATCGTCTTTTCACTTTCGATCTTGTTCCCCTGTGCAAGAATTTTGCATGCTTCGATGGTTTTATCCACCAGATCCGGGATCGGCTTATAAACCGTCATCAACTGTGTCCCGCTGACGATCCGCTGGCAAGCGGCAAGGTCCGCATCATGCCCAACTACTTTCACCTGGTCCATCAGCCGCGCTTCGGAAAGTGCATCGATTGCCGCCCAAGCGAGTGAATCGTTTGCAGCGACCACTGCATCGATCTTGTCCCCTTTTTCCCGAAGTACGTCCGAGGTAAACGAAAAAGCGGTTTCCCGCCGCCAATCCTGCACCCACGTTTCGGCTTCAACCTGGATTTTCCCAGCATCAATGGCAGGCTGGAGCTGATCCATGCACCCCTGATAGTACATCTGGCTGTTGCTGTCGTCCTCCGAACCGTTCAGTAAGATATATCCACCTTCTGGGACTGCTTCCAAAATCGCTTTTCCCTGCAATTCCCCCACTTTATAATTGTCAAAGGAGATATAGACATCCACATTCGCATTTTTGACCAAACGGTCATAGGAAATCACCGGGATTCCCGCGCGCTTCGCCAATGTCACACACCGGGCAGAATTATCGCAGTCATGTGGCGCAATCACCAGGACGTCTACCCCCTGCTCCACCATGTCCACCACCTGCTCATACTGCCGCTCCGCGTCGTTATTGGCATTGGAGATCAACACATTGATCCCCTCCTGTTTTGCCTTAGCAGAGAAAATATCGCGGTCCCGCAACCAACGGTCCTCTTTGAGGGTTGCCATAGAAAAACCCACGAGCAGCCCCTCTTCTTCACTCGATGCAGGAACAGGCGCCTCGTTTTGGCATCCGGCCAACAGCAACGATGTGGCCAATGCCAACACGGCAGCCCTTTGCAAAAATTTCCCTATACGCATCACTGGTTCCTCCTTCCGCGCGATTCTTTATATTCGGTCGCAGTCATATTTGTGACCTTTTTGAATAACTTTGAAAAGTAGTTAGGATCAGCATATCCAACTGCACGCGCCACATCTTTCACCGTATATTCTGTTCGCGTCAAATACTCCTTTGCCTTCTCTACGCGCACCGCAGTCAAGCGATCAATAAAATTAACCCCCGTTTCCTCTTTGTAAAAACGGCTAAAATAGTAGGGGCTCAAATTGACGGCGCGCGCCACATCCTCCAACGCGATCTCCTCATGGAAATGCTCTTGAATATATTGGTTTGCCCGGTCAATAATGGTGCCGATTTTTTTCTGTTTGCCTGAATCAATACGGACAGCTGTATCCCGGATAAACCGGCATTCAATATCATAGAGCGTATCGGCATCTTTTGCATCTAAAAGTTGGGATAATACCGGGCAAGAGTTCCCAATGACATTTCCCCAACGTTTCCCAAAATCCACCACCAAGGCGATGGCGCGATTTTTTACACGATCAAAATCAGGCATTAAACTTTTGCATAAATGTGCATAGAGATGCTCGAATGCAAGGACTGCCCCGGCCGAATCCCCATCCGAGGTCTTTTGGAGGACACTGCGCTCCAACCGCTCGTCCTCATCCGCTGGGAGGTCTTCCATGTCGCGCACCGCGTCGTCAATATGCAAAATGCTCATCTCTTTGGAATGGCCGCTGGCGAGTTCAAGGGCCTGCAGAGCTTCCCGGTAACTCTTTTTCGCCTCTTCCACGCGGCTATAGAACCGGCCGATCCCAATGGATATCTCTGGATATAGGTTCCCAACCCGTTGATAAAGCATGTTTGCGAGTTTTATGGCGGCAACCTTCTGTTCAAACGGCGCATCTGTGGGTTCATCCTCACAGATATAGACTACCACCCGGTTGAGCATAATCGGGCCAACAATGCAGGAACACGTCGCCTTCAGGACCTCTCGATAGCGGCTATAGAGCGCTTGCCCCCGCACGCCTGCCCCTACGCGGTTATTGCCGCCTCCGCTATCCTTATCTTCAAAAGCAATGATCATCACATAGCCGCCCTTGCCTGTGATGCCGAGAAGGTAATGGTAACGCTGTAGTTCCTCTTCGCTATCTTCAAACATACATAGCGCGTTGATAAAACCGGTTTCCATCATGGGGACAATTATTTCAAATTTCTCTTTGATCTCCAACTCTTTACGCAATTGCTCCCGCCGGGCGTCTACCCGGGCGGTAACTTTTTCCATCACCTCTAACAACTTGGCTTCCCGGATCGGTTTTAAAAGGTATTCTGTCGCTTGCAACTCCATAGCTTCCACTGCGTAATCAAAATAATCAAAAGCAGTCGTAATAATGAACTGCGCGGAAGAATTTGTCTCCTTAATCCGCCGGATTGCCTCCAAGCCATTAATCCCTGGCATATTGATGTCCATCAGAACAATATCAGGGCGTGCATTATACGCTTTTTCTACAGCGTCCCGCCCGGAGCGCGCCTTTCCCACTACTTCTATGTCTTTTCGGTTTTTCCGAAGCATGTATTCCAATGAATCGAGTGCGATCGGTTCATCATCTACCAACAATACCCGATACATAGTCGCCACATCCCTTCATCATTCTATTTCCCCACCTATCGCTTTCTTAATCCCTTCCTACTTTCGCTTGGGATTTATACTATAAAAACCGTTCTTCGGAACGGTCCTAGGGCATCACTTGTTTTGGAAGCTTTAGCAGGAAACAGGTTTCCCCCTCTTCACAGGTAATCTCCATGACATCCGTCCTTCCATAGAAAAGGCGCAACCGATGCAACACATTGTCCACGCCGATCCCAGATACATGGCTCTTTCGAATACGCAAAGCTTGTTCCTGTTCTTCAGGGTCCACATGCAGCAACTCCTCTATTTTCTCCGGCGTCATGCCCTTTCCATTATCGCACACCGCTACGCGTATTTCATCGCCCTCCTCCCAGGCTGCCAAGCGTATAACACCGCCGTCCTCCCGCTCGCTGATCCCGTGGATATAGGCATTTTCTACCAGCGGTTGTAGGGTCATGCGTGGTAAGACAAAGTCCAACAGATCCGTTTTTTCCTCAATTTGTTGCCTAAACTGCACGGTATCCCCAAAACGGGTTTGCAGCAGGTTCATATAGGCATTGATATTTTCAAGCTCTTGGCGCAGGGTTGCGTTGGTATCCAGGCCCCGCAGATTATAGCGAAAGATGTCCGCTGCATTCTGAAAATAGGTACAGGTGATATCATCCCCATGTAACATTGCCAATTGCGCGCCGATATTAATCGTATTAAAAATAAAATGCGGATTAACCTGGGACTGAAGGGCCAGCAGTTCGGATTCCCGTAGGGCTGTCTTCATTTTTAAGTTATTGACTTTCTGCTCGCTCAAGGCACTTTCTATCCGCTGCTTTTGCCGGAGCTCTTCCACATGTTCCTTGATGTTGGCTGCCATCAAACGAAAGGTGCGGTACAAAACGCTTACTTCCCGGCTGGTATGGTTTTCTGGGATCTGGACGTCAAAATTCCCCCCAGAAATTTCCTGCGCGTAAGAGGCAAGCTGGGAAAGGGGCCTGGTCATCTCTGCACTGAAGAAACCAATCGCAACGGTCATAAATATGGCGACGGCAGCGATTAGCAAATTGTTAAACATCGTAATTTGTCCGACATTACGGCTGATTTCCGCATAGCGTTCTGCGCTTCCAATCAAGTCGGTACTCATCATTTTTTCCATATATCGTGTGATATACCGGTTTTCCTTTACGGTGTCGGCATACCCTTGCGTATAGTTATCCACCATACGGCCGCGCTTTGCGCGAACAGCGTCGTCCGCGCACTGGAGATAGTGATCCATCATATTGGAGATGTTTTTGACATGGATGCCGCGTTCTGTGTAAGTGACCGTCTTGCGCAGCTCTTCAATGTTGCTTCCCACTGCGGCGGAGTGGTTATAAAAGGCGACTAGGCTATCAGAACTGCTGGTAGAAAAATATGTCTCGAATTCCTTTTGCATCAACTCAACTTCCCGATACGCATTTGCTAGCTGATAATTCTTTTGAAATGTTTCGACACTATCATCCATTAAATTTTGAATCGACAGGTAGGAATATAAACCTGCCAGCATCGTGATGCCAATGGATAGCAGCAGAAATGCGACCAGCTTTGTTTGATAACGAATACTGCTGGGCAGCCTCATCGGTATGCACCTCCTTCAATCCACATTTTGTTGTGCCGTCTGTTCCCGAAATTCTTCCAAATTATCTGCCGTAACCGTGTACATGCTCGTGTTCAGCGAGTTGCTCACAGTTTCCCCATCCAGCATCCGGCAGAGCTGTTTGACTGATTGATAGCCAATCTGATAGGCATCCGGGCACACAGAGCCGTAAATAACCCCGCGTTCAATATAATCGAGTGTTTGCGGCATAGCCCCATATCCAATTACACAGATATCCCCTACCCGGTTCGCATCTACAAGCACCTGGGCCACCCCTGGCGTACTGGTTTCACCAGTACACAAGATCAGGTCCACATCGGGGCGTTCGTCCAAAATTTCGTTGGTCGATTTTTCCACCTCGAAATGTTCAACATTGACAGGATAAACTTGTGCAACCTCAATCCCCGGGGTATCGGAAAGGGCATTCATAATCCCCTGCACTTTTAAATTCCGCGAGGAAGAGGGGGTATCTTCCAAAGCGCTCTCTACCAAAATTACCGCCGTTGCCTTCCCATCGCAGGCTTGCACGGCCATCCTGCCCAAAGAATATCCCGCATCATAGCTATTCGACCCAACAGTCGGGATATCCGTTGTTGGGAAAAGGTCGCTCTCAAACGTTAAAACCGGGATTTGCGCGCGTTCTGCCTGTTGCAGCACCTCCGCTGTGCGTTCTTCATCCGCTGCTTGTAGGGCTAGGCCATCCACCGCCGAATAAACCGCCTGCTCTGCCGCCTCGGCAATCAATCCTGGATCTTTCGCAGACACATCGGCAAATTCTACATAGACATTCTGCTCCACGCCGGCATCCTGGGCCCCTCGCTTGAAGGTAGACCAGAAGTGTTCGTTGGAATTCTGTGTAATCAGCTGGATATGTGCCTTAGGTTCGTCCAAAACTGCAACATTTTCCTCTGGAAGCGCTGCGGATACGTATGTATATCCCACCATCACCAGCAACAAAACAAAGACGGCACTCAAAGTTGCAAAAAAATATTTCATGTTTTTTCTCCAATTTCTAACAATTAAATGTTTCTATGATTCTCAATCAAAGGCATGATTTTTGTTCCTTTTGCTATCTTTGTCTTATTATAGATACTTTTTTTAAGCGAATCAACACAATTTGACAAGAAAAACTGTAAGCTGAAAACTTTTGCTAAAGGAAAAGGGGACTTTCTGGCTGGCATACGCCAATGGCAAAAGCTACATAATCCGCTTATTATACGCTTTGCCTTCCCTATATCGGGGGAGATCCCACAAGTACAGGCGAAAGCCATACAGGGAGAAAAAGCTGCTATCTGGAGATATGCGGCAAAAAACAAGGACCCAGTCCCAGGAAGTTCCTGGGGCTGGGTCCTTAATATTCACAGGGGAGGAAGCTTTTCCCCTGCTTTTGATTCGTCAATCAGACGCATAACGGTCATTCGCGCCTATGGAAGCAATTAGCCGACCGTTACGGTGCAATGCTTCACAGCGTTCTGGCCCGGCAAGGTCGTATAAACGCCCGTGCTCTGGCCCGGCGTACCGGTGGCATACACTCTGTAGTAGTAGTCATTGCCAACCTTCGCCACGAACTGGGTTTTCAGCACATTGCCGTTGCCAACGGTAAAGCTCGGCGTCAGGTTGCTGCCATTGACAACCGTCATCTTGAAGCAGTACGCGCTGCCTCTCTTCATCGTGAAGTTAATGGTAGTATCCGAAACAACAGATGCTGCCTTCGCAACAGCAGAAGCCCCATTCGACACCGCTACAGCTGTGCCTTCTCCGGACGTGCTGGCTGTAGGCCGTCTATTAGAGGTGGAGGAAGAACCGGAGCCGCTGCCCTTGGACACGGTCTTCAGGTTCTCTTCCGCAGTCTCAAGGCCCTCAATCAAAGCTTTTGCTTTTTCTTCCGTGAGGTTCGGATTTGCCAATCCCGCATTTGCTTCCTGCAAAGCGGTTCTAAACGCTGCAGCAGAAGCGGAGGTATACTTGCTCAGATCCTTGTTGCTCATCTCATTCACGAGCTCTGCCAGGGCATCTCTGCTCGGTACGCGGCGCATCACTGCCAAAGCTGCGTTCAGATTCAACGTTGCTTCTGCTACCTCGTCCTGCGTTGCCTCTTCGTTCTCGTAAACAGCAACTGCTGTGTCATACGCATCCTGCAAAGCGTCCTTTTCTTCCTGAACATTGCTGTATTCATCCAGGTTATCCAGGACTTCCTTCGCCTCTGCGATGACCATGCTCAGCTGATCTTTCTCGGAGATGGGCTGCAGGTTTACGATCGCATTATATTGTTTACAAATTCGTATTGAAATCGCCCTGTGAAACGTTTAGACTAATGGATACAGAATTTCCACAAGAGAGAAGGTTCACAATTTGGATTGGTTGAGAAGGTTTATGATAGGGCGGTACGGCCCGGATCAGTTGGGGGTTGCTTTACTGATTGTTTATCTGATTCTCATTTTCTTTGCCCCTCTTACTGGCCTATGGATTTTCCGCCTGCTTGCGCTGGCCGTTTTAATTTTGTGCCTATTCCGCATGCTTTCTCGCAACACAGCAAGACGCTACCAGGAAAACCTCAAATTTTTAGCGTTCTGGAATCCCATTAAAAGCTGGTTTCAGAAGAAAAAGGCCCGGTTCAAGGATTCCAAGACCCATCGGTATTACAAATGCCCCAATTGCAAAAGTACACTGCGCGTTCCGCGTGGAAAAGGGAAAATTCAGATTACCTGCCCGGTTTGCCATACAGAATTTATTAAAAAAACATAAAAGGAAGCTGCGAAGGAACATCCTCCGCAGCTTCCTTTTATGTTTCGTTGTCGTTATGAATTTCCACGTAGCCTCGGTTTAGATCAATTCCAAGATCTCGCATTGCAAAATATCCGCGATGCGCTTCAGCGTGCGGACATCCGGCTCCACTTCACAGTGCTCCCATTGATACAGCAACGCTTGTGAAACCTCTAACCGCTCCGCCAGCTGTGCGCGGGTCAGATGGGCAAGTTCCCTCTGGCGCAGGATCTTCTTATCGCGCTCCACCAGGATCGCAAGCTTTTTGGCCTCGTCGATCAGCAGCGGGCACCCGTTATGCCCCTGCAAACTACAGGGCCGCCCATCCGGATTCAAGATCACCGGCACGCCGTCCTCTGCACTCAATTCATAGCCCTTTGGCAATTCATAATCTTTTCCCCCGTCGTCCTCGCCCTTCATGGTGGCGTCGTCTTCATCCCAGGGCACCAGAGAAAAACTCTCTCCGATCAACTCCTCGCGCGGGGCATGGTAACAATTGATCCGATAGAGCGTCACCGTATCCATTCGCAGTCCTCCAAAATCCGCGCCGCACATGCTGCCAACTCCGGGCATGGGCGCTTTTTATAGTATTCCGCTGTCCGTTCGCTTGGAACCGGGGAATTGTCTGCGTCCTTGACCCCTGCCAATAATTCCGCACACACAATCGAGCCGTTTTCCTTGCGGAAGCACTCCGCCAGCCGTTGAATCTCCTGATAGAGCTCTTTCTTTTCCACTTTGGCCTTTGGGTCCGTGTAGCCAAGTTTCGCACTTGCGACAAACACCATGCCCGAGACTGTGCCGCATACCTGCCGCAAGCGTCCCATACCCCCGCCAAAGCCGGAGGCCAAGCGGACGGCGGTGTCAAAATCCATGCCGATCTCTTCCGCAAAAGCGCCGACCACCGCCTGTGTGCAATTGTATCCTTCCAGAAAGAGGGCCTTTGCCCTCTCTGCCTTATCGCCCATCTTGATTTCTCCTTCCGAATGTTTGGACAGGAATCCGATCAAAACCATCCATGGAGTTTTGCAAAACAGAACCTGTCCAATCGGTTTGTTTCTAAAATTATAACGCAAATCGGCAATGGTTGCAATTTCCGCTTGACTTTGGCAGAAAAGTTCCTTATACTGTTTGTATCGAACATATGTTTATAAGAAGGGTTTTCTATGACAACCATTGAAAAACTGACCATCCTGACCGACGCCGCCAAATACGACGTGGCCTGCACCTCCAGCGGAATCGACCGCGGCGGGAAGTCCGGGAAACTGGGCAGCGCTGTGAAAATGGGTATCTGCCACAGCTTCGCATCCGACGGACGGTGTATCTCCCTATTAAAGGTTCTGATGACCAATGCCTGCATATACGACTGCCAATACTGTGTAAACCGCCGGTCCAATGACACGCCGCGGGCCACATTTACCCCGCGCGAACTGGCCGACCTGACTATTGGGTTTTACCGGCGCAATTATATTGAAGGGCTATTTTTAAGCTCTGCCGTCATCAAAAACCCCGACTATACCTGCGAGCTGTTGATTCAAACCCTGCGCCTTCTGCGGGAGGAATATGGGTTCCGGGGGTATATCCACGTCAAGGCCATCCCCGGCGCGGACGACCGGCTCCTGACGCTTCTCGGAATGCTCGCGGACCGCATGAGCGTGAACATTGAACTGCCCTCCGAGCGAAGCCTCAAGCTGCTTGCGCCGGACAAATCGAAGCGTTCTATCTTACAGCCGATGGGCTTGATCGCAGGCAAAATCCAGGAGACACGCTACGACTTGATACGGTACCGCAGTACGCCGAAATTCGCCCCTGCCGGCCAGAGCACACAGATGATTATCGGCGCCACCCCGGACACAGACTGGAATATCCTCCGCCTGACCGAGGGGCTTTATAGGAAGTATGGCCTGCGGCGTGTTTTTTACTCCGCTTATATGCCGGTCTCGGAAAATGCCCTACTGCCCCCCAAGGGGACAAAACCGCCGCTCCTGCGGGAACACCGGCTCTACCAGGCGGATTGGCTGCTCCGCTTCTACGGTTTCACCGCCGGCGAGCTTTTGGACGGCCAGCATCCAAACTTCCACCCCCTGGTGGACCCCAAATGCGGTTGGGCGGTCAACCATATGGAACAGTTCCCGGTGGAAATCAATACCGCCCCGTATGAGATGCTATTGCGCGTTCCAGGGATCGGCGTGCGCAGCGCCCAGCGTATCCGGGCAGCGCGCCGCTGCCGTTCCCTCGACTTCGACGGCCTGAAGAAGATCGGCGTGGTCTTAAAGCGCGCGCAGTATTTCATCACCTGTTCCGGAAAGATGCGGGAGGGATTGCGCTTTACCCCAGAGAGCGTCCTGCGCGCCCTGATCTCCGAGGAAAAACAGAAACTTGCGGCACAGGATGTCCCGGAACAGCTCTCCTTTTTCACCCCATCCCCCACGACAGAACCACAAGCGCCGGTTGCCTTTCCGGAACTTGCCCAAAAGGAGGCCTGACCATGGTTGCCTATCGCTACGACGGAAGCTTCGACGGCTTTCTTTGCTGTGTTTTTGAAAGCTATGTCCGGCGGGAGGTCCCTGTGCAAATTCTGTCCGAGGAAGAAGCACAGGTGTCCTTATACCCGGAAAAATGGATTGGAACCGATCCTGACCGTGCGGAGCGCGTCTACACATCCCTCTCCCGCAAAATCTCCCCGGAAGCCCGCGAGTTGGTGGAAACCGGTTTCCTCACCTGCCTTCCGGAACGGGAACGCCTGCTCTACCGCTTTATCCGCATGGGGTACCGGCATGGCGCGCAGGTCACGAGCTGGCTTGCCGACGATACGGTCAGCACACTGCGCAAAGCGGCCTTTTCCGCTGGCCATGAAGCCCATCTATTAACCGGGTTTCTCCGCTTTTCCGAACAAAACGGCACGCTGGCCGCCATCATCACCCCGAAAAACCGCGTGCTTCCTTTAATCCTGGAGCATTTCAGCAGCCGTTTCAACGCGGAAACCTTCTTGATCTATGACAAGACCCATCACATGGCGCTGGTCCACCGCCCGGGCCAGGATGCGATCATCCCCATGGAACATTTTTCGTTGGAAGAGCCGGATGAAACGGAACGGCAATTCCGCGCCCTTTGGAAACAGTTTTACCATACCATTGGGATTGAAGGGCGGTACAACCCCAAATGCCGCATGACCCATATGCCCAAACGCTATTGGGAAAATATGACCGAATTCCTGGAGCCCGCCCTTCCCAACGGCAAACCGCGGGCGGATGCCCTCTTCTCCTCCACGAACAGGGAGCGCCTCTGTTAATTTTTCCCAATCTATCGGGAAAGGGCTTGCACCGGCTTCCAGCCTGTGGTAGCATGAGAAAAAAGACCGGAAAGGTGGATGTTTATGACCGATCCGCATTATCTGCGCCTGTTGGCACGGGAATACCCCAATGCCGACGCTGCTGCTTCTGAAATCATCAATTTGAATGCAATCCTCTGCCTGCCCAAGGGGACAGAGTATTTTTTCAGCGACCTGCATGGCGAATCCGAAGCGTTTGGCTATCTGTTAAACAGCGCCTCCGGCATCACCCGGGATAAAATCGAATGGCTGTTCCAAAAATCGGTGAGCCTGCGCGAGCGGGAAGAGCTCGCCAATCTGGTATACGCCCCGGAGCAGGTGCTCTCCCAAAAGGATACAGGGGACGATTCCTACTGCGAATGGTGTGAAATCACCATTTACCGCCTGGTACAGGTATGCAAAACGGTTGCCTCCAAATACACCCGCTCCAAGGTCCGCAAAAAGATGCCGGAAACCTTCGCCTATGTCATCGACGAATTGCTCCATGCGGACACGGAGGACACCAAAGAGCAATATTACGGTGAAATCATCCATTCCATCACCCGCACGGGCATGGCGGAAAAATTCATCATCACCATCAGCCGCCTGATCCGCCAATGCAGCATCGACATGCTCCATATCATCGGCGATATCTTCGACCGCGGACCGCATGCCGATCTGGTGATGGACGAACTGATGGGCTTTCACGATGTGGACATCGAATGGGGCAACCACGACGTTTCCTGGATGGGCGCGGCCACAGGCAATCTGGCGCTGGTTGCGAATGTGGTCCGGCTCGGCATCAGCTACAACAATTTCGACCTATTGGAGGACGGCTATGGCATCAACCTGCGCGCGCTGTCCATGTTTGCAGCGGAAGTCTATCAGGACGACCCATGCACCATCTTCACCCCGCACATTCTGGACGAAAACACCTACGACCCGGTGGATATCCCGCTGGCGGCAAAGATGCACAAGGCCATTGCCATCATCCAATTCAAGCTGGAGGGACAATTGATCGCCCGGCATCCGGAGTACCAGATGGAAGACCGGGTTTTGCTGGATAAAATTGATTTCCAGAACGGCACCATCACCATTGGGGAAACCACCTATCCGCTGACCGACCGCCTCTTCCCCACGGTTTCGCCAGAGCATCCTTTAGAGCTTACGCCCGCAGAGGAAGAACTGATCCACACCCTGGCCCTCTCGTTCTCACACAGCGAGAAATTGCGCAAGCATATCCGGTTCCTCTATTCGCATGGCAGCATGTACAAATGTGTGAACTCCAATCTGCTGTATCACGGCTGCATTTTGATGACGGAAGATGGGGAATTTGATACGGTATCCATCGGGGATAAAACCCTTTCCGGCAAGGAGTACTTGGACTATATCGACACGCAGGTGCGCCGCGCATATTTCGCAGCGCCCGGGTCGGAAGAGCAGCGCAATGCGAGCGACTTCCTCTGGTATCTTTGGTGCGGGCCCAAATCCCCGCTGTTTGGCAAAAGCAAAATGGCCGCATTTGAACGGTATTTTATTTTGGAGCCGGAGACGCACACCGAGGCGCGCAACCCCTATTACAATCTGATCGAACAGCGCGAAACGTGCGAGAAAATCCTGCGGGAATTTGGCCTGGACCCGGCGCATTCCCATATTGTGAACGGCCATGTGCCGGTGAAGATCCGGCAGGGGGAAAGCCCCATCAAAGCCGGCGGCCTGCTGTTTATCATCGACGGCGGCATTTCCAAAGCCTATCAGAAGCAGACTGGCATAGGCGGCTATACGTTGATCTACAATTCCCACCATCTGGCGCTGGCGCAGCACAAGCCGTATGAGCTTGCCAAACAGGATTTTTCCAAAAACGCCCCCACGATGCAGATTGTGGAGATTATGCCCCGCCGCCTAACCGTTGGCGATACGGACAACGGCAAGCAGGTCGCCCAACAGATCGAAGAGCTCACCGAACTGCTGAAAGCGTACCGGAACGGCGAGATCAAGGAGAAATAAGGCGGTTCTTTGTGAGGGCCTTTGATTGCATGCACAGGTGAATAAAGAGGACGCCCGGGCTTTTGCGCATTGGGCGTCCTCTTTTGGTCATGAGAAAACCGCGCCCCAATGGGGTGCGGTTTTTGTTGCATTTTGTGAAGGATTTTGCTATTCTTCTTTTTGTAAGGTGTTACCAAGACGCTGGGCGGTTGCCCCTCCATTCCCGGAGGGGGAATTTGTTTCTTTTCCCCTCCAAACGCGAGGGGGTGAGGCCATGATTACATATTCAGAGCTCTTTCAGTTCTGTATGGTGCTTCTTGGCGTTGCGACGTTTGTTTGGACTGTCGCTTCTCACAGCAAAAAGAAATAGCCGCCCAACCCTAGCAAAGTTAGCGGCTAATTCTTAGTCCAACTTAGGGGCAACCGTCTTGCGGTAGCACCTTACATTTGTATTATAGCCCTTTTTCCAGCCTATGTCAATTCCACAAAAGCGGATGCAATACGGGTTCGTATTGCATCCGCTTTTTCCTTATTATCGCAGTTCCATCAAGCTGGTTCGGGCACATGCTCGCTGTAATGATGCGCCTGTTCCAACATCATATCCTTGACCTTCATCAGGCGAATCTGTGTGCTGCGCTCGTTTTCATCGAGCTTCATAGTGATATACTTGATATTCGCCTGCATCTGCGGGATCATCACATGCTCCAGCGCATTGACACGCCGGCGGGTTTTTTCAATTTCCGCCGCCATCAACTGGCACGATTTCTCAACCTCCGCCAAGCGCAGCATGTCGGGCAAAATGTCCGCCAAGGACTTCACCGCTGCATCCAAGTCGCTGGACGTAAAGGCAAAGCCATAGGAATAGATGTCGTTTGCGTCGGAAGTCCGGGTCTGATAGGTAAACACCGGGACTTCCACGCTCATCACATTGCGGGCATTGCACTCCAAAAAGACCTCCTGCTTCGGCGTCATCAGCGCCACATCGAGCACCGGGGCCTGCATCCCCGCCCGCGCCAACACAAAATTCTGGTTGGCGGCGGCGATGCCCGCCTCCACCTTCTCGCGCAGGGCCTTGTTCTCCCGCACCAGATCCAGGAACTGGCGCATCAACTCGTCGCGCTTATCCTTTAGGAGCTTGTGGCCCCGCGTGGCTGTGACCAGCTTCTTTTTCAGGCGCGTCAGCTCCATCCGCGTCGGGTTTACATGGGTTGCCGCCAAAGATGTCTCCCCCTTTCTGTCCGGCTGCGCGGCGGATTATGCCTCCCGCTCACGCTGCTCCTTTGCTTTGTCGTAATATTCATCGAGGAAGGCGTCTTTGATACGCTTCAATTCGCTGCGCGGCAAAATGGAGAGCAATTTCCAGCCGATCTCCAGGGTTTCCTCAATGTCGCGGTTTGTATTGTACCCCTGGGAGACGTACTTCCGCTCGAATTCCTCTGCAAATTGCGCATACAGCTTATCCATATCTGTCAAGGCTGCTTCGCCCAAAACGGTCATCAGCTCCTTGGCCTCCTTGCCGCGCGCATAGGCGGCGAAGAGCTGGTTCATCGTGTTGGCGTGGTCGGCGCGGGTTTTGCCCTCGCCGATGCCCTTGTCCTTCAGACGGGACAGGGAGGGCAGCACGTCGATCGGCGGCGTCACGCCCTTGCGGTACAGCTCACGGCTCAGGATGATCTGCCCCTCTGTGATATAGCCCGTCAGGTCGGGGATCGGGTGGGTTTTGTCGTCCTCGGGCATGGTCAAAATGGGGATCATGGTGATGCTGCCGCTCTTGCCCTTTTGCCGTCCGGCGCGCTCGTACAGGGACGCGAGATCCGTATACATATAGCCCGGATATCCACGGCGGCCGGGCACCTCTTTGCGCGCAGCGGAAACCTCGCGCAAAGCGTCGGCATAGTTCGTAATATCGGTCAGGATGACCAGCACGTGCATATTTTTTTCGAACGCAAGATACTCCGCAGCCGTCAGCGCCATGCGGGGGGTGGCGATGCGTTCGACTGCCGGATCGTTCGCCAAGTTGACAAACATCACAGTGCGGTCGATGGCGCCGGTCTCCTGGAAGCTCTGGATAAAGAAATTGGATTCCTCAAATGTGATGCCCATAGCGGCAAACACGACCGCAAACGGCTCGTCGGTGCCGCGCACCTTGGCCTGGCGCGCAATCTGCGCTGCCAAATTCGCGTGCGGCAGGCCGCTGGCGGAAAAAATCGGGAGCTTTTGACCGCGCACCAGCGTATTCAAACCGTCGATGGCGGAAATTCCCGTCTGGATAAACTCCTGGGGATAGTTGCGCGCCGCGGGGTTCATGGGCAGGCCGTTGATATCCAGGCGCTTTTCCGGAAGGATCTCCGGCCCTCCGTCGATCGGGCGGCCCAGGCCGTCAAAGACACGGCTGAGCATGTCCTCGGAGACGCCCAGTTCCATGCTGCGCCCCAAAAAGCGCACCTTGCTGTTGCTCAGGTTGATGCCGGTGGAGCTCTCAAACAGCTGAACCAGCGCGTTTCCCCCGTCGATCTCCAGCACTTTGCAGCGGCGCTTTTCCCCGCTGAACAGCTCGATCTCCCCCAGCTCGTTATAGGTCACGCCTTCCACGCCGCGCACCAGCATCAGAGGACCCGCAACTTCCTGTATGGTCCGGTATTCCTTTGGCATTTAGAAGTCCTCCTTTTGCAAAAGCTCGTCGATCTGTTTGGAGAGCGCTTTCAAAACGGCCTCATATTCGGCCTGTATATTCTTCTCCTGCACATACTTGAAGCGGCCGATCTGCTCGCGCACAGGCAGCTTTACCAAATCCTCGATGGACGCGCCCTGATCCAGGGCCTCCACCGCTTTGTCATAATAGTCCAACACCAACTGCATCATGGTAAACTGCTTTTGCAGCGGCGTGTACGTGTCCACCTCGTGGAAGGCGTCCTGATGCAGGAAGTCCTCACGGATGGAGCGGGAAGCCTCCAGCTTCAGGCGGTCCGGCGCGGACAGGGCGTCCATGCCGACCAGCTGGACGATCTCGTTCAACTCGGCTTCCTCCTGCAGAAGGCGCATCAACCGCGCGCGCAGGTCCATCCAATGGGCGTCCACATGCTCGTTAAACCATTTCTCCATCGTATCCACATAGAGCGAATAACTGGTCAGCCAGTTGACCGCCGGGAAATGGCGCTTATAGGCGAGGTCGGAGTCCAGGCTCCAGAACACCTTGACAATGCGCAGCGTCGCCTGGGAAACCGGCTCGGAAATATCGCCGCCCGGTGGGGAAACCGCCCCGATAACGGAGAGCGCGCCCTCGCGCCCCTCGCTGCCGATGGTCACCACGCGGCCCGCGCGCTCATAAAACTGCGCCAAGCGGCTGCCCAAATAAGCCGGGTAACCCTCTTCGCCGGGCATCTCCTCGAGGCGGCCGGACATCTCACGCAATGCCTCCGCCCAACGTGAGGTGGAATCCGCCATCAGCGCGACGGAATAGCCCATATCGCGGAAATACTCTGCGATCGTAATGCCGGTGTAGATGGACGCTTCACGCGCCGCAACCGGCATATCAGAGGTGTTGGCGATCAGGACGGTGCGTTCCATCAGGGAGAACCCTGTCTTCGGGTCCTTCAACTCCGGGAACTCGTTCAAAACATCCGTCATCTCGTTGCCGCGTTCGCCGCAGCCGATATAGACCACGATGTCCGCCTCCGCCCACTTCGCCAGCTGATGCTGCACGACGGTCTTGCCGCTGCCGAACGGGCCGGGAACCGCCGCCACGCCGCCCTTTGCAATCGGGAACAGCGTATCGATGACGCGCTGGCCCGTGACAAGCGGCATATCCGGGGACAATTTCTGTTTATATGGCCTTCCGACGCGCACCGGCCATCTTTGCAGCAGGGTCAGGTCCTGGCTGGACCCGTTCGGCGTATCCACCACTGCAACGGTTTCGTCAATGTTGTAATCGCCCTCTTTGATCGAGCGAATGGTGCCCATCAATCCATGCGGCACCAAAATCTTATGGACGACAATCGGCGTCTCCTGCACCGTGCCGATGATGTCGCCGCCTGTGACGGAATCCCCCGCCTTTTTGAGCGGCGTAAAATGCCATTTCTTTTTGTGATCCAGCGCGGGAATCTCCACGCCGCGTTGAAGGTTGTTGCCGGACACCTTCATGATCTCCTCCAGCGGACGCTGAATCCCGTCGAAGATGCTCCCGATCAGGCCGGGGCCCAACTCCACGGAGAGCGGCGCCCCAGTGGATTCCACCGGTTCGCCCGGGCCAAGCCCGGAGGTCTCCTCGTAGACCTGGACAGAAGCCTGGTCGCCGTGCATCTCGATGATTTCCCCGATGAGACGTTGGCTACTGACGCGCACCACGTCAAACATATTTGCGTCGCGCATCCCCTCGGCGATGACCAGCGGGCCGGCAACCTTTTTTATGGTTCCTTTGCTCATGATTCTGACCGTTCCTTTCTGCGGAAAAGCGCCGCAGCGCTTTCCCAGAATGCCGGAAACCTATCCGATTCCAAAAATTAGTTATTGAAGATAATGTCGGAGCCGACCGCTTGTTCTACGCTCTTCTTGACCGCGGCGACGCCCTTTCCGGTGTTGCCGGACGCGCCTGGGATTAAAATCACCGCCGGCAGCATCTGCTCACGGTAACGGTCGATCTCCGCTTCCAGGGTATCCGCCAACGCCTCGGTGATATAGATGACGGCATATTCCTGCTCCGCAAGGCTGCGCAGCCGCCGGGCGGCCTCAACCGGGTCGGTTACAGGATATGTGTCCAACCCCAGGGCGGCAAAGCCATAGATGCTGTCGCGGTCCCCCATCACTGCAATCTTATACATGGCGTCCCTCCCTAAACATTGCGGTACATTTCCCGCATCCGCTCGCGGACCGCTTCTTCCCGCAGATGGTTCCATTTGCCGGAGAGGATGATCCGAACCGTCTTCACCTCGTTCTCCCTCGCCAGGAGAAACGCAGCCAACGGGCCGACCGTGAACGGGTTGTACTGCTGCGGACGGATCTCGCGGATGATGCGGTTGTCGCACCAACGCTCAAACGCAGAGGGCGATTCCTGCAATACGGGCACTGCGTCCGCATAAGCGGTCTTTTGCAGATAGCTGTAGATGGCGTCCTGGCCCTCAACAGCCGCTTTCGCTAGCTGCTCCACATCGAGCGAATCGCATGGAGCCAATGCACGCTGTAGGAAGTCCAGGGGCTTCCCCGTCTTCTGCGCGCGGACCGCAATCTTGATATCCGCCGCTGCCACGGTCATTTCGGCATAGTCCCGGATCACCGGGTGGTCCGCCGCTTTTCCCGCCGCATAGATCGCATCCAGCGCCGCGCGGTCGATCACAACATCGCAGAGCTGGCCGTCCCGCGTGTGTAGGAGCAGGTCAAACGCCTCCTTCGCCGGGGCGCGCATCGCCTCGGGAAGCAAGGAAACATCCTGTTCCCGGATGGCTTGCAGCATCGTCTCCGGTTCCACGGTCCCGTGGGAGAAAAATGCTTCGGGCCGCTCTATATCCAGATATACCAGTTTAATGGCGGCCTTCAAATTGTGATAATCGTTTGCATAGAGAAAGACGTCAAAGGCCGAAAGGTCGTCCACCAGATCCTCCAGCAGCGCCCAGGTCTTTTCCTCCTCGCCCCTGAGAATCTGCTCAGCGTCCATAGTGGTCCCGTCTCCCCAGCCCTTTTCGGACAAAAGCTGGATGCATTCTTCATAGCTTTTGGCCGCCAGCAACTGCTCCAGGAACGCGCCCTTCAACAGGCCGAGCTCCTTTGTGCGGATACGGGCTACCGCATATGCGTAATACTTTTCCGCCATCATGCCTGCCCTCCTGCAAAGAGCAGCGCGTGCAGTTTGTCCTGCAAGCGGTCCTTTGCCGCGTCAAACAGCGCGGCAAAGGAACAATTCTGCTCCACGCCGCCGTAGACCAACACGAAGCCCCCGTCGATCTTCCTCGGTTCACGGGAAACCTTCAGGCTCCCGCCGGCCGGCAGGGCCTGCGCCAGTTCCTGTTCAAACCCGCTGGGCAGGCGGTCCAGATCCCTCTGGGAAAAGAGGATCTCCCCCTCCTGTGGCAACGCGTACCGGCGGACCAATTTTAGAAGGTTTGTGAAATACTCCGCCTCTGGAAGGGTTTCCATGTCCTGGCGGCTCTTTTCCAGCAGCTCGCGGATGATCGCCTGTTTCGCAGCGAGAACGCTCTGCCGCTTCTGTAGGGCCGCGGCCGATTCCGCACGGCTTTGGATACTTTTTGCTTGTTCTTTCGCCTGATTGGCAATCTCCTGCGCGCGCGCTTCCCCGCGCGAGCGGGCCTCCTGTGCGATTTGCGCCGCTTCCTCCTCCGCCTTTTGGCGAATGGAGACCACAGAGGCCGCCGCATCGTCTTCAATCTGTCTGATGATTTGTTCCAATCCAGTCATGCGCAGCGCTCCTTTTCCGTATCAATGTGGGGATTGGAGCGGATCATACCGGCAATCCAGCAATGCCCGTGACAGCCAGAATGGAAACCAACAGCGCCAGAATCGCATAGGTCTCCACCATCGCCGGAAAAATGATGGCCTTTCCGAGCTGGTCGGGACGCTTTGCAATCAAGCCAATGCAGGCGATGGATGCACGGCTCTGCTTTAATGCGGACCAATAGCCGATGATGGCCATCGGCATGCAGGCCAGAAAATACAAGATGCCTTTTGCCAGCGAAATATTGGAATCCCCGCCGAGAATGCCGATCTGCGAAAGGGTGATGAATGCGATCAACAGGCCATAGATGCCCTGTGTGCCGGGGAGCAGCTGCAAAATCAGGACTTTACCGAATTTGGATGGGTCCTCCGTCACAACGCCCGCGGCCGCCTCACCTGCGCGGCCAACGCCCACCGCGGAACCAGCGCCCGCCAACAGCGCCGCTAGAACAGCTCCCAGCAAAGCAAGTACAACACCGATGTTATCCATGATTATTTTTCCTCCCTAATTTTGTAATATTTTGTGTGAATGCCAAACGGCGCAAATTTGCGGCCGCCGCCCTCATAAAACTTTCCGAAAAATTCCACAAATTGGAGGCGGTTCGTATGCACATAAGCCCCTAGCAAATTGATTCCCAAATTGATGGTATGTCCGACAATGAACACCAGAATAAACATGATCGCGCCGCCGATTCCGCCGCCTCCCATGCTGCCCATCTGGTTGATCACCGTCGCGATCACGCCCGTTGCGAGCCCCAGGGCCAACAGGCGGGAATACGACAGGATGTCGCTCAAATACCCCGTGACGTTGTAAAGGCCGTAGAGCCCCTTGAGTAGGCGCTTGGCCGGATTGCGCGACTCGCGCCCCGACGTCAGGACAATGCCGATGGCGCCGATCCCCGCGACAACCGCCGCGGCAGTGCCCGCCTGTGCGGGAAGGATAAAGCTGAGCTGCGCAATATCCACAAAAGTCTGGCTGGAAAGCATAAACACAATTGCGCCCCCCACCAGCATATACCAGAAGATAACGTCATACAGGATATCCTTATAGCATTTCAGCCGCCAAAGCTGGTAAAACTTCATGGCCAACCCTGCGAACAGGTGGATGACGCCCACCAAAAGGGCAAAGATCAACATCCGCATGGGTTCTTTGATCGGCTCAAACCAAAGCGGCCCAAGCACGACCTCGTGCTCGAAAAAGGTGCGGGAAATCACCGCTACGGCGTCCCCAAAGAAACTGCCGAACAGGAATCCCCAGAACGTAGTCGAAATGCCGCAGAAAAAGAACATCCGCAGTGATTTGTTCATGCTGGGTTCCATGTTTTTAAACTTGAGCAGTGCCAAGCCGCAGCCGATCACCATAATCAGCCCATATGCGGCGTCGGAAAGCATCATGCCGAATAGAATATAGTAGAAGATCGCCATAATGGAGGTGGGGTCCACCTCCGTTTTCCCCGGAAGGCTGAACGACTCCAAAACGCCCTCCACCGGCTCGGAAAATTTGTTGTTCTTGAGAAGCACCGGCACATCGTCCTCTTGGGCAGGCGCTTCCAACTCTACCACCGCGCCAAACCGCCCTTCCAGCTCCTGTGTGAGTTTTCCGGCGTCCTGCTGGGGAATGTAGCCGGTCAAGACAAAGGTGCGCCGCGATTGCATCAGCCGCCCGATCACATCGTACTTCTCACTGCGCATCGTCAGGTAGTCCACCAGGAATTTGAGGTCGTCCCGCTGTGACGCGTAGCCTGTGATCTCCTGTTCCGCCTCTTGGATGATCTGCTCCTGCTCCTCCATCCGCTCCTGCAAAACCCGCATGCGCTCTGCCGGCGGTGTTTTGGTTGGGGAGGAGGGCCGTGCAAACCCCAAAGTGCGAAGGGCTTCTTCCAGCACCTGAGCATCGGCGCGGCCGCACAATAGAAATGTGCAGGTTTGTTCCTGGGAAGTGCTGATGACCTCCGCATAAACAGGGACCTTTGGAGCAAGAAGCGCAATCTGCTCCTCCAAATCTCCGGCCGTATAGCCCGCTGGGAACGATCCGACAAACGCCGTGGTGCTCTTTGTCCCCTTTGTACGCATGGAAATATCCAGATTCATCCAGGGCTTCAGCGCCTCCATCTGCGTCTGGAGCTTTTGAATCAACCCCCGACAATCTGCGATGTCCTTCGAACGTTCATTCAGCCGGTGTGCCACACGGAGCACATCGTCGCTTTTGCCGCCAAAGGCGTTGGCCTGTTCTACAGGGATTTCGGTCCGCCCCTCCAAGACGGCAAACAAGGACTTTTTCTCCGGCGCGTACCGGTTGAGAATCTCCAACGCCTGTTTGGATGCCGCGATATTTTTTTCAATCTGTGCCTTTTGGGTGGACACATCCATCCGTTGGAATACATTGTCCTCTTCCAATGCGTCGTTGATTTCCACCGCACCGCGCCGTTGAATCCATTCCAAGATGGGTTTTCGGTCTTTTCTGAGAGCGTATATGCTGATGCGCTGCATCTGCAATACCGCCATAAATTCCATTCCTCCTTTCTATGCCGGTTTGGGGCTCCCCCGTTAACCGACAAGCTCCGCAATCACGCAGGCAATTGCTTCTTTTTCCCTTTTCTGTGCAAGCGCACGCAGTGCTGCAATCTCCTGTTCCGCTTCCTGGGCGGCCTTTGCCGCATAGCGTCCTCCTTGCGCGCGGGCCGCTTCCAAGGAATCCTGTGCCAACTTGTCCGCCTCGGACGTAATTTGCGCCGTTGTCCGTTCGGCGTCCGCATGGGCTTTCCAGAGGATTTCCTCTGCCTGCTGGGCAGCGTCGCGTTCGGCCTGATCCGCTTTCCGTTCCGCCTCGCGGACGGCGTCGATTGTCTGCTGTGCCATTGGTTCCTATCACCTCCCGTTCTTTTTATTGACCGTATCGCCTTTGGATAGACGCCTCATGAATTTAAAAATTATATTTATTGTACATGAAAACGATGGAAAATGCAACGATATATATGATTGTTTTTATCATGTTATTTAATTTTTGTATGATTCGATCAATTTTTCTCGCTTTTTTGATTTTTTGTCAAAAGGTTACCACATTTCCCGTTTTATCACTTCCCAAAATCAGACGAAATTTTCTTTGTTTCGTCAATAAATTTATGAATTTCGCTCCATTGATTTCATCGCACTAAATCGGTATAATTAATAGTATTATAGTCTGCTCATTTGAAGCAGTAATTTACTAGGAGGTTGCACCACTATGAAACGCGTTTATAACTTTTCCGCGGGCCCCTCGATGCTGCCCGAAGCTGTTCTCCGCCGTGCTGCGGACGAAATGCTGGACTACCAGGGCAGCGGCCAATCCGTTATGGAAATGTCCCATCGTTCTAAGGTCTACGAGGGTATTATCGGTTCTGCCGAAAGTCTGCTCCGCGAAGTCATGAATATTCCGGACAACTATAAAGTTTTGTTTTTGCAGGGTGGAGCTTCCTCCCAGTTTGCAATGGTCCCGATGAACCTGATGACCAAGAGCGGCAAAGCGGACTTTGTCCTCACCGGCCAGTGGGCTACCAAGGCCTATAAAGAAGCCGCACGTTATGGCGAAGCCAATGTTGTGGCCTCTTCCAAGGATCAGACCTTCTGCTACATTCCGGAGCTCGACCCCGCCACTTTCACAAAGGATGCGGATTATTTCCACATCTGCATGAACAACACCATCTACGGCACCAGATTCACCAAGCTGCCGGAAACCGGCGATGTGCCGCTGGTGGCGGACATTTCCTCCTGCATCCTGAGCGAACCCATCGACGTGAGCAAGTTCGGCGTGTTGTATGCGGGCGCACAGAAGAATATGGGACCGGCCGGCCTGACGGTCGTCATCATCCGTGAAGATCTGATTGGCCATGCGATGGACATCACGCCCACCATGTTCAACTATCAAACGCATGTGGACAACGGCTCCATGTTCAATACACCGCCGTGCTATTCGATCTACATCAGCATGTTGGTGCTCGATTGGATCAAAAACACCATCGGCGGCCTGGAGGAAATGAAGAAGCTGAACGAAAAGAAAGCCGGCATCCTGTACGGCTATCTCGACAACTCGAAGATGTTCCGTGGCACGGTTGTCCCGAAGGACCGCTCCCTGATGAACGTCCCGTTTGTCACAGGCAGCGACGAACTGAACGCAAAGTTTGTTAAGGAAGCGGAAGCTGCGGGCTTTGTGAACCTGAAGGGCCATCGTTCGGTGGGCGGAATGCGCGCTTCGATCTACAACGCAATGCCAATCGAGGGCGTAGAAAAGCTTGTCGAATTCATGAAGAAGTTCGAAGAGGAGAACGCATAAGGTTCCCTCCCAACATAGTATGGCTTTTAAGAAGATATTTTACTTTTGAAAGATACAGGTGATTGACATGTACAATGTAAAATGCTTGAATAAGATCTCCCCCGTTGGTCTGGCGCGCTTTGGGGCGAACTACACCTGCGGCGAAGACGTAGAAAACCCGGAGGCAATCTTGGTCCGTTCTGCTTCCATGCATGAAATGGAGCTGCCCAGCAGCCTGTTGGCCATCGCCCGTGCAGGTGCAGGCGTCAACAATATCCCGTTGGATAAATGCAGCGAAGCGGGTATTTGTGTCTTCAACACGCCGGGCGCCAACGCCAATGCGGTGAAGGAGCTTGTCATCGCAGGCCTGCTGCTCGCCTCCCGCAAGATCGTCCCCGGCATCGAATGGGCAAAGGGCTTGAAGGGCAAGGGTGCAGAAGTCGGAAAGCTGGTCGAAAAGGGCAAGAGCCAGTTTGTTGGCCCGGAAATCAGCGGCAAACGCCTTGGCGTCATCGGCTTGGGCGCCATCGGCATTCTGGTGGCCAATGCCGCCAAGAGCCTGGGCATGGAAGTCTATGGATACGACCCGTATCTGAGCGTTGACGCGGCGTGGGGCCTCTCCCGCTCGACCAAGCACGCTCAGACACTGGATGAAATCTATGCGAACTGCGATTATATCACCCTGCATGTGCCGCTTACCCCGGATACAAAGGAAATGATCAATGCAGAGAGCATTGCAAAGATGCAGGATCACGTGCGCATCCTGAATTTCGCGCGCGGTGATCTGGTCAATTCCGCAGATATTCTCAAGGCGCTGGCAGATGGGAAAGTCGCCTCCTATGTGACCGACTTCCCGACCGACGAAATGCTCGGCGCGGAGGGCGTAATTGCCGTTCCGCATCTGGGTGCTTCCACCCCGGAGAGCGAGGACAACTGCGCACGGATGGCCGCAGACGAGCTCAAGGATTATCTAGAAAACGGCAATATCCTGCACTCGGTAAACTTGCCGAACGTCTCCATGCCGCGCGATCCGGCGTTCACCCGCGTTTGCATCATCCACCGCAATGTCCCCAATACGATCAGCCTGTTGGCCGGTAAGCTCGCGGATGCAGGCATCAACATTGAGAACATGCAGAGCAAATCCCGCAAGGATTATGCTTACACCATTTTGGATGTAACGGGAGATTTCAGCAGTGATTCGGCCAAGAAGATGGAAGAATCCGAGGATATCATCAGAGTCCGTGTCATCTAAATTTTAAAAACGTGATTGGATAACGACAGCCTGCTGTAAAAACTTACAGCAGGCTGTTTTACTAAATTCCATGTATATGAAACTGCGATTGGATATGAGGGAAGCAGATGATTGTTTTTGACAAGCTTTGGGAGACCATGAAGGCAAAACATGTGTCCACCTATGCATTGCGGGACCGTTTCGACATCGACAGCCGGACCATCCGCCGGCTGCGGGCCAATCAAACTGTCACGACGGATACGCTGGATAAATTGTGCCGGATATTGGATTGCAAGCTCTATGAAATTGCGGAATATCTACCGGAGGAAGCGGAAAAGGAAGATTCTATTCTTTAACGATCGTTCGGTTCTCTTTCGTAATACTATTAGCGGCAAAAGGGTGGGACGGATTCCGTCCCACCCTTTAAAATTATGCATCCATTTCCATACGTAAAGCGCAAGAAGGATTCTCGATAACCGTCCCTGGGCCAATCTTCCTCACATACGGAAAAATTCCCATTTACCGGTTGTCCACTGCAATCTTCCCACGGGCAATCACCATTTTGATGTTCAAATCATTGTCCAGCACCACGAGGTCGGCAAATTTCCCCACCTTGATGCTGCCGATGTCGGCGTCTTCATGGATTTCGCGCGCCGGATTGATCGTTGCGCTCTTAATCACCTGCTTGAACGGCACGCCAAACCGCACCAGATTGCAAACCTCCTGGTGCATGTTGGTTGTGGAACCAGCGATTGTTCCATCTTTCAAGCGGGCCTGCCCGTCCTTCACGTAGACCGTCTGTCCGCCGAGTTCGGAAATGCCGTCCGGTTCGCCGGCGGCGCGCATGGAGTCGCTGACAATCACGCTCCGGTCCTCGCCGAGCTGACGGAAAGTGACCCGCAGCACCGCCGGATTGATATGGAAGCCGTCGCAGATGATCTCCGCACGCACGCGCTCGTCGTCAAACACTGCGCCAACCACGCCAGGAGAGCGGTGCGTCATCCCGCTCATCGCATTGTACAAGTGTGTCGCGTGGGTAATACCGATATTGAAAGCATGTTTTGCCTGGTCATAATCCGCGTCCGTATGGGCAATCGAGACGGTGCAAAGCTTACTAGCCTTTTTAATAAATTCATCGGCCCCTTCGCATTCCGGCGCAATATCCACCAGCTTGATGATGCCGCCGCAGCCGTCATAGAACCCTTTAAATTCTTCCCAGTTGGGATTTTTGACGTACTCGCCCTTCTGCGCACCCTTCTTATTGATCGAGATATACGGACCTTCCATATTGACACCCATAATTGCCGCGCCAAACGGGCGGTCGTCCATGCAGGCTTTGACGGTCGCCAAGGCGTCCTCAATCTCTTCATGGGAAACGGTCATAGTCGTCGGGCAAAAACTGGTTACCCCTTTTGTCACCAAGTGCGCTGCCATTTTCGCCAAGCCCGCAGTAGAGGCATCACAGGTATCCGCTCCCACGCAGGCGTGGATATGAATATCGACAAACCCAGGGACTACCACACAGCCCGCGAGGTCGATTTCTTCCTCCCCATGGAGATCCGGGGCAATGTCGGCAATCCGCTCCCCTTCGGTTGACAGGCAAGCATCCACCAATGTAAATGTGTCGTCCATAATCTTTGCATTTTTCAAAATCATGCGAATTCACCCCATCTTTGTGGGCATTCCACAAGCTGGAATCTGTCTCCTATGAAGGAACGATTCCTTTGAAAACGGCCCATATGTTTTGAAGCATTTCCATCCATTTTTTATTATCCAATGGAAGATAGGTTGAGCCTAGTTTCTGGAAGCCCATTCTATTTTGTTACACTCATTATAGCCCAAATAGTTTCGAGTTACAACTCAACGCACTGGAAATGTCAAAAGAATACACAATTATGCACGTTTTAGCTTCATAAAATTCTTTTTATGAATATCTTTATTTTAGATTTGTATTAAAATATATAAATTATACAATTCGTATATCTTATGACTCAGCGTTGCCCGTCAAGGCTCAACTCCGTATCCATCTAATATTTTACTCATTGTATAAATCTATTAAAATAGTACGATTATAAAAGGGCTTCCGCAACTGCGGAAGCCCTTCCTTTAAACTTTTCCTATTTCCGATCAACCGTATGCAATTTGCCCCTCGCAATGTAAGACAACCTTGGAATCGCCCGGCATCTGTGTATACAGCCCCGTCTTTTCACCAGGATTGCCAATAGCCCATACACGGAACGTATAGACATTGCCGCTCTTCCCTACGTATTGTGTTTTGAACACATTGCCATTTCCTACCGTAAAACTCGGCATATTATTGGAACCCGTCACTGTCATCTGGACATCGTAGCTTCTTCCCTTATATACACCGAAATTGACGCTCGGATTGCAGAAAGCAGAACCATTCGGGGAGGTCCCTACCGTCACCGGGAAAGACGCGCTGTAACTGCCGCTCGTAATGGTGATGGTGGCTGTACCAGCAGACTTTCCCTGAATCTGATACAGATACGCATGTGTGTAGCTGCCGCGCAGATCTGCACGATTGGAGCGGTCTGCCTGATACTTGACCGTCACGACGTTTGGATTGCTGCTGGTGCAGGTCGGCGCCGTCGCGGAATTGGTTCTTGCCAGCGGATAATAGACATTGCCTACATTAAAGGAATAAGAACTTGTATCCAACGAAAGGGAAGAACCCGAACCAACAACCGCACTCGTGGATACCGTAACCGTCAGGCTGGCCGATGCATAGCCGGTCGCAGAAACGGTCAGGGTAGCCGTTCCCGAAGACACACCGCGCACGGTTACTGTAGAGCCGCTCTGTGTCACGCTGACCGCGCTGGAATTCGAAGTAACGCTAAAGCTTCCATTGGTTGGGTTGGTAACCGTAAAGGTATTGCTCCCATTGACCGGAACAGTCAAGGAAGAGGTGCTCAAACGTACTGCCGCACTATAAGAGGAACCCAAATTCTCAAAATCAATGTCGTTTTCCTCCGCATATTTCTGTGCAGCCGTTCCATTATAACCCTTAATCAAAATAAAATCGTCAAAGGCATCATAGCCAATCCGGGTTACGTTCGGCGGGATGGTTATTTCTTCCAAGCTATCGCAACCGGAAAAAGCGCTATCGCCGATGCTGGTGACATGGCTTCCGATGGTAACCGAGCGTAAGTCCATGCAATCCTGGAATGCATTGTCCGGGATTTTTGTTAAGCTTGCGGGCAATACCGCGCTTCTCAGGGATGTACAACCGCTGAACGCCTCAATCCCCATCTTTGTGATGCTATCTGCAAATGTGACCGATGTTAAATTTTCGCAACTTGCAAAAGCACGTTCACCGATCTCTACCGGCCCTTCTTCCATCGATACGCGCTTCACAGTGGAATCCTCAAAAGCGCCATCTGAAATGATGTCAACCGTATTCGGAAGGTAGATATTTTTCTCAGAACCACCACTCGCAAAGATGGAGGAATCTCCGTCGCCGATGCGGGTAATCGTGCGGCTGTTGATCTTACTGGGGATGGTGATGGAAGATTTGGAATCGTAGTATTCTCCATCATCCTCCACACGCACGACCGCATATTTCCCATCCACGCGGTCAACCTCATATGCATCGTCCATATCGGATGCAAACGCTGTACTGCTGAACGCAGAAACAAACATCATTGCCGCTAAAGCCAGCGACAATAGCTTTTTGGCTTTTCTCATACGTTCCTCTCCTTTTTATGTTCATTCAAATTAACTCCGAAACATGACGGTACTTTTACCCAAATTTGGCGGTTTTGGTAAGTACTATTATACTCTACCCGCACATGATTGGCAAGCATACAGGCGGTTACACTTGTGTAATTTCAGATGACAATATTTGGATAAAGAATGCCAGAAATTTCTTCCCCGATTTCGAAACCAAAAGGGAGTTTCTTCGCATAGAAAAAGGACCCTGCACCAAGTGCAGAGCCCCATTCTCTTATGATTATGGATCGATTAGATCAGCTCGATGATCGCCATCTCCGCTGCGTCGCCGCGGCGCGGCCCGAGCTTCGTGATGCGCGTATAGCCGCCGTTGCGGTCAGCATACTTCGGCGCAATCTCCGTGAAAAGCTTATTTGTAACAGCTTCCTTTGTGACAAATCCCATCACAAGGCGCTTGCTGTGCAGATCGTTCGTCTTTGCGATCGTAATCATCTTTTCGGCCAGGGAGCGGACCTCCTTAGCACGTGTGACTGTGGTTTCGATCTTGCCGTTCTCAAGAAGGAATGTGACCATCGCACGCAGCATTGCCGTTCTGTGGCTGGTCGCTCTTCCGAGCTTTCTGGTTCCGGGCATCGAATATCACTCCTTTACCTTTGGTTTGCAAGGTCTTATTCGTCGTCCTTGCGCAGATTAAAGCCGAGGGAGGCCAGCTTCCAAACGACCTCCTCCAGGGACTTGCGTCCCAAGTTCCGGACCTTCATCATGTCCTCTTCGGACTTGTTGATGAGGTCTTCCACCGTATTGATTCCAGCGCGCTTGAGGCAATTGAAGGAACGGACGGAGAGATCCAGCTCTTCAATCGTCATTTCCAGCACTTTCTCCTTGCCCTTGTCGTCCTTTTCGACCATAATCTCCGTGCTGCTGCCCTTATCAGACAGGTTGACGAAGAGATTCAAATGCTCAGTCAGGACTTTCGCGGCCAAAGAAACCGCCTCTTGCGCCCCGATCACCCCATTGGTCCAAACCTCCAAGGTGAGCTTATCGTAATCAATGCGCTGGCCCACACGGGTGGGTTCCACATTATAATTCACTTTATAAACAGGAGTGTAGATAGAATCAACCGGAAGCTCGCCGATCACACCCGCAGGCATGTTCTGCTTATTCCGTTCTGCGGGGACATACCCGCGGCCTTTGTCCAGGGTCAGTTCCATATACAGCTTCGCGCCTTCGCCCAGCGTTGCAATGTGCATCTCCGGGTTCAGGATCTCAACCTCGCTGTCGCACTTGATAGAGTCGGCCGTCACCTCACACGGGCCCTCCGCACAGATTTCCACTGTTTTGGGGCCGTCGCAATGGAGTTTCGCGGTCAAACCTTTGATGTTCAGAACAATCTCGGTGACATCCTCCTTGACGCCCGGGACGGTAGAAAACTCGTGCAGCACGCCGTCGATCTTAATCGACGTGACCGCAACGCCCGGCAGGGAGGAAAGCAGTACCCGGCGCAGGCTGTTGCCCAGCGTGGTACCAAAGCCGCGTTCCAGCGGTTCCACTACAAATTTACCGTAGGTTCCGTCATTGCTCAGGATTTCTGTTTCAATTTTTGGCTTCTCAATCTCGATCATTAGCGACCCTCCTTGACATAAAGCGGATGATTCTGCCTGCCATCCTGGTTTTTATGCGGTTAGGCAACTGCATTACTTGGAGTACAACTCAACGATCAAAGTCTCATTGATGTCGAAATCAATGTCGCTTCTCTCAGACAGTGCAACAACCTTGCCCTGCAGAGTCTCTCTGTTCAGCTCCAGCCACTTCGGAATCATGGTAGCCGCATTCTTCTCCAGAATCTGCTTCACATGCTCAGAACCACGGCTCTTCTCGCGGATGGAGATCACCTCGCCCGGGCTAACCTGATAGGACGGAATATCCACGCGCTTGCCATTTACCGTAATATGGCCATGGTTGACCATCTGTCTTGCCTCTCTTCTCGTGTTGGCAAAACCGAGGCGGTAAACAACGTTGTCAAGTCTTCTTTCCAAAAGCTGGAGCAAATTTTCACCCGTAACACCCTGGGTTTTGCTCGCCAGCTCATAGTAATGTCTAAACTGCTTCTCGAGCACGCCATAGATGAACTTTGCCTTCTGCTTCTCATTCAGCTGGACGGCATACTCGCTCTGCTTTCTTCTACCCGGCTTCGGGTTGCGTCTGGTCTCCTTGTTGATGCCCATAACGGTGGGGCTGATTCCCAGTGCCTTGCATCTTTTCAGGATCGGCTGCATATTTTTCGCCATAGCTCGTTTCCTCCTTTTACAAAACTATACACGTCTTCTCTTCGGAGGACGGCATCCATTGTGCGGAATCGGGGTGACATCTTTGATCATGCTGACTTCGAGGCCCGCGCCCTGCAGCGCACGGATTGCAGCCTCACGGCCTGCGCCCGGTCCCTTCACATAAACCTCAACCGTCTTCATGCCGTGCTCCATCGCTGCTTTTGCTGCGGTTTCCGCTGCGGTCTGTGCGGCAAAGGGGGTGGACTTTCTGGAACCTCTGAAGCCCAGCTCACCGGAGCTCGCCCAGGAAATCGCGTTGCCCTGGGTGTCGGTGATGGTCACAATCGTGTTATTAAAGGTGGACTGGATATGAGCAGCTCCACGGTCAATATTTTTGCGTTCACGGCGTCTGCGAACAGTAGTACCTCTCTTAGCGCCCTTCTGTGCTGCCATCTTTTAAATCCCTCCCTGCTTATTTCTTCTTGTTGGCCATGGTCTTTCTCGGACCCTTCCGCGTACGTGCGTTGGTCTTCGAACGCTGGCCTCTTACGGGCAGACCCTTGCGGTGACGGAGACCGCGATAGCAACCAATTTCAATCAGTCTCTTGATGTCGAACGCAACGTCGCGGCGAAGGTCGCCTTCCACGCGGCAGTTGTGGTCGATATATTCTCTCAGCTTCGATGCGTCGTCTTCCGTCAGATCTCTTACGCGGATGTCGGGGTTCACACCCGTTGCCTTGCAAATATCCGTGGCGGTCTTGCGGCCAATGCCATAAATATAGGTAAGAGCAATTTCGATGCGCTTGTCTCTGGGCAGATCAATACCTGCTATACGCGCCATACTGTTGCACCTCCAATTAGTCTTTCAAATTGATGGGGATCGTTTCCCCTAAGCGGAACACGGGCTTGGGATTCTTTCCCAGCCTCGCGGTCCCCGCCATCAGGCGGGCCGTGTCTGAAAGCGCAGCTTTCAACCCTGGCGCTGTTTATGCTTCGGGTTGTCACAGATGACCATGACTTTTCCCTTGCGCTTAATGATTTTGCACTTCTCGCAAATCTTTTTGACAGAAGGTCTGACTTTCATTTGTGCGCCCTCCCTTAGTGAAGTCTCGTGTTGAAATTCCGCAAGCTGTCTTGGCCCTGCGAAATCCCTTTATTTCGAACGCCACGTGATGCGGCCGCGGGTCAGATCGTACGGAGAAAGTTCGATCGTGACCTTATCGCCCGGAAGGATGCGGATGAAGTTCATCCGGAGCTTTCCGGAAATGTGGGCCAGCACCTGGTGGTGGTTTTGAAGCTCTACCATAAACATTGCGTTTGGGAGTGCTTCCGTCACAATGCCCTCGGTTTCAATTACGTCCTGTTTTGACATACAGTAGCCTCCTCTTGTGGAAAACAGCTCTTCTCTTCAAACGGACGAAGAGCGTGGCGAATTTCACGGTTGGTTTGCAATGAACCCTCTTCCAAGACCGTCTTGGTCGCTAGAAGATGTTTTTGCTTCTTTCTCTTTGGATGTGAAAGGCTGCGCCGCCTGCCGTTGCAAATCACGGCCATGTCGCCGTCGGCCTCCAGCACCGCGAAGAAGCCGCCTTTGTCCCGCCCGGCAAGGGCGCGGACGACGAGTCCTCTGACAAAATCCATGGTCTCCCCCTTTTATTCCGGCAGAGTCATAATCACCGGTCCGTCCGGGGTGATCGCGATGGTATGCTCAAAGTGCGCAGAAAGCTTTCCATCCGCCGTGACGGTCGTCCAACCGTCCTTCAGCGTTTTGACTTCCTTCACACCGGCGTTGATCATTGGTTCAATTGCGATGGTCATGCCTGGTAACAGGCGCACGCCTCTGCCCGGCGTGCCGTAATTGGGAACACTTGGGTCTTCATGCAGCTTCGCACCTACTCCGTGGCCGACAAAATCCCGTACCACCGAGTAGCCGCGCGCCTCGACATACCGCTGGACCGCGCTGCCAATATCCCCAATGCGGGCCCCGGCCTGGGCGGCCTTGATGCCCTCAAAGAGGCTTTCGCGTGTGACATCCATAAGGCGCTTGGCTTCCTCGCTTACATCCCCACACGGGAAGGTATATGCATTGTCGCCATTAAATCCCTCGTAAAAGGCGCCAGTGTCAATGCTGACAATGTCGCCCTCCTTGAGGATAATCTCCTTATGGGGTATGCCGTGGATCACCACATCGTTTACAGAGACACATGCGCTGCCCGGAAAACCGCCGTAACCAAGGAAGTTGGGCTTTCCGCCCTCTTCCTCGATCGCGCGGCGGACAACGCGGTCGATCTCCCAGGTGGAAACCCCGGGTTCGACCGCTTCGCCAGCCAGCCTCAGTGCTTTCGCAGAGATCCGGCACGCTTCCCGCATAATTGCGAGCTCGCGGCTGGTTTTAAGCACAATCATGGTTACGCCTCTAATGCTGCCAACGTCAGTTTGGTGGTGTCGGCCACTTCTTCCTGACCTTCTACAATGCGGAGCTTGCCCTGCTTCTCATAGTAATCCTTGAGAGGCTCGGTCTGCTCGTGGTAGACATGCAGGCGTTCTTTCACTGTATCCGGATGGTCATCCTTGCGCTGAACGAGGGCGCCTCCGCACTTGCCGCATTTGCCCTCTACTTCCGGCTTATTGTAAAGCAGGTGGTAGGTGGCGCCGCAAGTTTCGCAGACACGGCGTCCGGACATACGCTCCACAATCTTGTCATCGGCCACTTCGATGTCGATCACCTTGTCGATGACAATGCCCATCTTGTCCAGAGCCTCGGCCTGGGGGATGGTGCGCGGGAAACCGTCCAGCACGAAACCGTTCTTGCAATCGTCCTGCGCCAAACGCTCCTTGACGATGCCGATCACGACCTCATCGGGTACAAGCTTGCCTGCGTCCATGAAGGACTTTGCCTTCAAGCCCATCTCCGTGCCGCTCTTCAGCGCTTCGCGGATCATATTCCCCGTGGAAATCGCGGGGATGGATAAATGCTGGCAGATGACCTCTGCCTGGGTTCCTTTACCGGCGCCCGGTGCGCCAAGAAGAATCAGATTCATACCATTTCCTCCTTATCAGTCAAGGAAACCTTTGTAATGGCGCATCATCATCTGGGATTCCATCTGTTTCATGGTATCCAGCGCAACGCCAACCAAGATGATGATAGAAGTACCACCCAAGGAGAGGTTGTGCATACCAGTAACAGCACCGAAGAGAATCGGCAGCAACGCAATCACCGCGAGGAACAACGCGCCAATCAACGTAATCTTGGAAAGAATCTTCGAAATAAAATCAGAAGTCGGCTTGCCGGGGCGGATGCCCGGGATGGTGCCATTATTCTGACGAAGATTATTGGCCATCTCAATCGGATTATACTGGATGGTTACATAGAAGTAAGCAAACAGGATAATCAGAATGAAATACAATACCGAGTAGAGCCAGCCCGTGGAAGAAAATGCCTCAAAGAAGGACTGCCAGAAGCCCGACACATTGGTGCCCATGAAGAGCTGGATTGTGCTCGGAATGGAGAGGATCGAGCTTGCGAAGATGATCGGCATAACGCCGGACATCGCAACCTTGATCGGGATATGCGTGCTCTGGCCGCCGTACATCTTCCGGCCAACCACACGCTTTGCATACTGAACCGGGATGCGGCGCTCGGAATCGTTCATGAAAGCGATTACCCAGATCACAGCCAGGAACAGGATCACAAAGAGCGGGACAAATGCATAATACTGTCCATAGTTGGACGGGTCTGCAATTGCAGCCGAGATATACTGGGTAAGCAAACGGATGGTGTGCGGCATTCTTGCCACGATACCAGCAAACAGGAGGATGGAAATACCGTTTCCAATGCCCTTCTGGTTGATCTGCTCGCCCATCCACATCATGATTGCCGTACCAGCGGTAAACGCCAGGATAATGACAATCGCTGCGAATACCTGCTCCCAGCCCGAGGTATACAGGGCAATCGGAGCGCCCTGATAGGTGCTGTTGCGCAGATAGAAGTAATACGCGGTACCTTGGATCAAGCCCAAAGCAACTGTGACGTAACGTGTAATGGTCGCAATTCTCTTGCGCCCTTCCTCGCCTTCCTTCGCCATACGCTCCAGGGGAGGAATGGCAACTGTCAACAACTGCATAATGATGGAACTGTTGATGTACGGGCTAATGCCCATTGCAAACATGGTCGCATTTGCGAAGGCGCCGCCGGACAACATATCCAGGTAGCTGAGTGCATTCCCCGTCTCGTTGACCGTGCCCATCAAGCCCTGCAAGGCATCGACATCCAGGAACGGGACCGGGATCGTGGCGCCGAAACGGAACACCACGATAATCAACAGAGTAAAGAGGATCTTTTTGCGCAGATCCGGGATACTCCAGGCATTCTTAATTGTCTTAAACAACTCAGATCACCTCTGCCTTCCCACCGGCGGCCTCAATCTTCTGCTTTGCAGCTTCGGAATAGGCAGTGACCTTGACGGTTAACTTCTTTGTGAGTGCGCCGTTGCCGAGAATCTTAACGCCGTCGCAGGTTTTCTTGACGATCCCCGCATCCTTGAGCGCCTGCGCGTCAACAACCGCGCCTGTCTCAAACTTCTCCAGCGCGCTTACATTGATCGCCACGATGGTTTTGGCAAAAATATTGTTGAATCCTCTCTTCGGAACACGTCTCTGCAGAGGCATCTGGCCGCCTTCAAAGCCCGGACGCATGCCGTGGCCTGCTCTGGCCTTTTGACCCTTGTGACCTTTGCCTGCGGTCTTGCCCTGTCCGGAGCCGTGGCCTCTGCCGATCCGCTTGGATTCCTTGGTGGAACCCGGCGTCGCAGTTAGATCATGCAAATTCATTTTACTCGCACCTCCTTGCTTGCTTAGCTTACGCTTCGACTACCTCGACGAGGTGGACGATCTTGGCCACCTTACCTTTGGTCTGGTCGTTGTCCGGCTGAACGGACTCGTCACCAATTTTGCGAAGACCAAGCGCCTGGGCGGTTGCAATCTGGTCTTTTTTGCTGCCGATAAGGCTTCTTACCAGCTTTACTTTGATCTGTGCCATCTTGCTTCCCCCTCCTTAAAGAATATCCTGCACGGACTTGCCGCGGATTGCGGCAACTTCCTCCGCCGTGCGCAGCTGGGCCATACCGGCCAGCGTCGCGCGGACAACATTGCACGGATTGTTGGAACGCAGCGCCTTGGTACGGATATCCTTGATACCCACAGCCTCGACCACCGCACGGACCGGGCCGCCGGCGATGACGCCGGTACCGGGTGCAGCAGGCTTCATCAAAACGCGGCCTGCGCCGTACTCGCCGATGATCTCATGCGGGATCGTACCGCCGCGCATAGCGACCTTGATCAGGTTCTTCTTGGCGTCCTCAATGCCCTTGCGGATCGCCTCGGGAACTTCGCCTGCTTTACCAATGCCGAAACCAACGGTGCCTTTTCCGTCGCCCACCACGACGAGCGCAGCAAACTTGAAGATACGGCCGCCCTTGACGGTCTTACTTACACGGTTGATTGCGACTACATGCTCCTGCATCTCATCCTGAGACTGCTGTCTGGGTGCGTCAAATCTAGCCAAAAGTATCCCTCCTTCTTAGAACTTGAGGCCGCCCTCGCGGGCGCCTTCGGCCAGCTCTTTGACGCGGCCGTGGAAAATATAACCGCCGCGGTCAAATACGACCTGGGAAATGCCCTTTTCAGCGGCGCGTTTAGCGATCATCTCGCCAACTTTGCGTGCGGCTTCCTTGTTTCCGCCGTTACCATTGAACTCCTTGTCCAGGGAAGAAGCTGCCACGAGGGTAACTCCTTTTACATCGTCGATGATCTGGGCGTAGATGTTTTTGGTAGAGCGAAATACATTCAGGCGCGGGCACTCTGCGGTGCCGGAAATCTTGCCGCGCACTCTCTTGTGGCGGTTCAATCTGGCTTTGTTTGTATCAGCCTTATTCACCATTTGTCATTCACTCCTTACTTCTTGGCGCCCTTACCGGCCTTGCCTTCCTTATGACGGACAAATTCGCCAGTATAGCGGATACCCTTGCCCTTGTACGGCTCCGGCGGACGCTTCTCGCGGACTTCCGCCGCAAACTGGCCGACCTTCTGTTTGTCCGGGCCCAGGATCACGATCTTGTTCGCGGACGGGCACTCAATCGTGATGCCGTCAACCTCCGGAACAATCACCTGATGGGAATAGCCCAGGTTCATAACGAGGTTCTTGCCCTGCTTCTGCACACGGTAGCCGACGCCGTTGACGTCCAGCTCCTTCTTAAAGCCCTCCGTTACGCCGATCACCATGTTGTGGATGAGCGTACGGGTCAGGCCGTGCAGAGAGCGGTTCTGTTTTTCATCGTTCGGACGGGTCACAAGGATCTCATTGCCCTCCACAGCCACCGTCATGTTCGGGTGGAACTGCTGGGTGAGGGTTGCCTTCGGGCCCTTGACCGTGATAACGTTGCCGTCGACTTTGACGTTGACGCCAGCGGGAATATTTATGGGTTTTCTTCCAATTCGAGACATTTCTGCACCCCCTTAATTACCAAATAAATGCGAGGACCTCTCCGCCAACATTCTCCTTGCGGGCCTGACGGTCCGTCATGACGCCCTTGGACGTGGAGATGATTGCGACGCCCAGGCCTTTCATGACCTTCGGCAGCTCCTCAGCGCTGGAATAAATGCGAAGGCCCGGCTTGGATACCCGGCGCAGACCCTTGATGACCGGGGTCTTGCCCTCGCCATATTTCAAATTGACCTTGATGATGCCCTGCTTGCCGTCCTCAACGACCGTATAATTCTTTACATAGCCCTCGTCCACCAGAATCTGCACGATGGCCTTCTTCATGTTGGAAGCGGGGATGTCAACGGAATCATGCTTTGCGGAAACCGCATTGCGAATACGGGTGAGCAAATCAGCAATTGTATCTGTAATTTGCATACCGTTACCTCCTTTGCTAAGCTTTACCAGCTGGCCTTTTTCACGCCCGGAATCTCACCCTTGTAGGCGAGCTCGCGGAAGCAGATGCGGCAAATTCCGAACTTGCGAAGATAGGCATGCGGCCTGCCACAGATTTTGCATCTGTTATACGCACGGGAAGAATACTTCGCCGGTCTACGCTGTTTGATTTTCATAGAAGTCTTGGCCACAATAATCCCTCCTTATTTCGCAAACGGGGCGCCCATGAGGGACAAAAGCTCTCTGGATTCCTCGTCGGTGTTTGCGGTAGTCACGAAACAGATGTCCATTCCGCGGACCTTATCGATCTTATCATAGTCGATCTCCGGGAAGATCAACTGTTCTTTGATGCCCAAATTGTAATTGCCGCGGCCATCAAAAGAGTTCGGGTTGATGCCTCTGAAGTCTCTGACGCGCGGGAGCGCAACATTGAAGAGACGGTCCACAAACTCATACATGCGGTCTCCTCTGAGCGTTACCTTTACGCCAATGTTCATGCCCTCACGGAGCTTGAAGTTTGCAACCGACTTCTTCGCCTTGCAGATCATCGGCTTCTGGCCGGTGATGGCTGCGAGGTCTGCCATGATGGCGTCGATCACCTTCGCGTTATCCTTCGCTTCGCCGGCGCCAACATTGATGACGATCTTATCGAGCTTCGGGATCTGCATCACGCTTTTATAGGAAAACTTCTTCATCAGCGCCGGAGCGACATCTTTTTTGTAGGTTTCCTTAAGTCTGGCCATGTTTTATCCTCCCTTACAGCGACTCACGGCATTTTGCACAAATGCGTTCCTTGGTGCCGTCTTCATAAACCTTATGTGCGACACGCGTCGGTTTGCCGCAGCGCGGGCAGACAATCTGGACCTTGCAGGCATAGATAGCGCTTTCAGCCTGGACAATGCCAGCCTGGTCGCCCATCTTGCGGGCCTTCACATGCTTGCTGACCATGTTGCGGCCCTCGATGATCACTTTGCCTTCCTTCGGGCTCACGGCGAGAACCTTGCCCTTCTTGCCGCGGTCTCTTCCGCTGATAATGATGACGGTGTCACCCGTTTTTACATGAACTTTGTTATTCATCAGTGAGCACCTCCCATTACAGCACTTCGGGGGCAAGGCTCAGGATCTTCATGTAATCCTTATCGCGCAGCTCTCTTGCCACAGGCCCAAAGATACGCGTCCCCCTCGGATTCTTATCTTCTTTGATGATGACGGCTGCATTCTCGTCAAAACGGATGTAGGTGCCGTCGTCGCGGCGTACGCCGGAAGCGGTGCGGACAACAACCGCCTTCACAACTTCGCCCTTTTTCACCTGGCCGCCGGGCGCTGCCTTCTTAACGGAAGCAACGACCACGTCGCCAATATTTGCATACCTTCTGCCGGTACCGCCGAGAACGCGGATGCACATAAGCTCCTTCGCGCCGGTGTTGTCGGCCACTTTCAGGTAGGTCTGCTGTTGTATCACAGTGCGTTCCTCCTTCGCTTAAGCCAAACGAACTTATTTGGCCTTCTCAATAATCTCGACGAGACGCCATCTCTTCTCTTTGCTGAGCGGACGGGTCTCCATCACACGCACGCGGTCACCGATGGAGCATTCGTTGTTCTCATCATGTGCCTTCAGCTTAACGGTACGTTTGATAACTTTCTTATACAGCGGATGCTTCACGCTGTCCTCAATGGCAACGACGACGGTCTTATCCATCTTGTTGCTGACAACTCTGCCAACCTCTGTTTTTCTCAAATTACGATCGCTCACAGTTAATCCTCCCTTCCGTTACGCCTTCGCGCTGTCCTTGATCTCGTTCTCGCGCAGAACCGTCTTCACGCGCGCGATGTCCTTCTTCACAGCGGAGATGCGCATCGGGTTATCGAGCTGATTAATAGCAAGCTGGAAGCGCAGGTTGAAAAGCTCGGCCTTGAGGTCTTTCAGCTTACTTTCCAGTTCTGCAGTTGTTAAATCTCTGACTTCTGAGGCCTTCATTACTGCTCACCACCCGTTCCTTCCTTTTTGACAAACTTGCACTTAATCGGCAGCTTGTTGGATGCAAGACGCAATGCTTCTCTGGCGGTCTCCTCGGAGACGCCGCCGATTTCAAACATCACTCTGCCTGGCTTAACAACGGCCACCCAGTATTCCGGGGAACCTTTACCGGAACCCATTCGGGTTTCAGCCGGTTTCTCAGTGATCGGCTTATCCGGGAAAATTTTGATCCAAACTTTACCGAATCTCTTGCAGTAACGTGTCATAGCAACACGAGCTGCTTCAATCTGGTTGGAGGTGATCCACGCCGGCTCCATGGCCTGGAGGCCAAAATCGCCGTAGGTCACCGTATTGCCGCGATATGCCTTGCCGGTCAGACGGCCACGATGCACTCTGCGGTATTTTACACGCTTAGGCAACAGCATTATTTATTGCCTCCTTCCCTGCGGGGCTTGCGGTTATCGTTGAGAACCTCGCCCTTGTAGAGCCACACCTTAACGCCGATACGGCCATAGGTGGTGGCGGCTTCTGCAAAGCCGTAGTCGATGTCCGCGCGAATGGTCTGCAGCGGAATCGTTCCGTCGTGATACTGCTCCGTTCTAGCGATTTCTGCACCGCCCAGACGTCCGGAGACCTGGGTCTTGATACCCTTTGCGCCGAGCTTCATCGCGCGGCCGATGCACTGCTTCATCGCGCGGCGGAAAGAAATTCTCTTTTCCAGCTGCTGTGCGATGTTCTCTGCGATCAGCTGAGCGTTGAGGTCCGGGGACTTCACTTCAACAATATTGATGGCAACCGGCTTGCCGAGCATCTTTTCGCACTGGAGGCGGAGCTTTTCGATCTCTGCGCCACCCTTGCCGATGACCATGCCGGGTTTTGCACAGTGGATATGAACGCGCACCTTGGAGGCATCGCGCTCGATTTCAATCTTGGGAACGCCAGCGGCTGCCAGCTGCTTCTTCAAGGTCTTGCGCAGGTTGTAATCTTCAACGAGCGTATCGCCGAAAACATTGTCCTTCGCGAACCAGCGGGAATCCCAATCTTTAATTACGCCCACACGGAAACCATGTGGATTTACTTTCTGGCCCATAGTTTACCTCCTCATCTGCTTATTCTTTTTCCTTGAGCACGAGGGTGACGTGCGAAGTTCTCTTCTCGATTCTATACGCGCGGCCCTGCGCTCTGGGACGGATGCGCTTGAGGATCGGGCCCGGACATACGAAGCACTCTGCTACGTACAGTCTGGATACATCCATGTTATGGTTATTCTCAGCATTCGCCATGGCCGACTTCAACAGCTTTTGAAGATATTCACAAGCGGCCTTGGGGGTATTCTTGAGGATAGCCATTGCAACGTCCACCGGCTTGTTGCGAATCAGGTCCAGTACGATGGACACTTTACGGGGAGAAATACGGGCGTATTTCAGATAAGCCCTTGCTTCTGCTTCCATTGTCTATACTCCTTTCGGCCTTATTTACCAGTTGTTTTGGAACCGGCATGGCCCTTAAAGGTTCTGGTCGGGGCAAACTCGCCGAGTTTGTGGCCAACCATGTCCTCCGTGACATACACCGGAACATGCTTGCGGCCGTCATGGACCGCGATGGTGTGGCCTACGAAATCCGGGAAGATCACGGACGCTCTGCTCCAGGTCTTCACGATCTTCTTTTCGCCGGCCGCATTCATTTCCTGAATCCTTTTCAGCAGCACAGGCTGTACAAAAGGACCCTTTTTAATGCTTCTGCTCATACGTTACAAGCTCCTTTCCGTACGCCTTATTTGCCGTTTCTACGTTTCACAATGAACTTATCGGAACGGTTGTGGTGGGCGCGCGTCTTATAGCCGAGCGCCGGCTTGCCCCACGGGGTCATCGGGCCCGGATGTCCAATCGGCGATTTGCCTTCGCCGCCGCCGTGCGGGTGGTCGTTCGGGTTCATGACGGAACCGCGGACGGTCGGTCTCCAACCCATGTGACGCTTACGGCCCGCTTTACCGATCTTCACGTTCTCGTGGTCGATATTGCTGACCTGGCCAACGGTGGCCATGCAGGTTGCGGGGACATTGCGGAGCTCGCCGGACGGCAGTCTCAGAAGAGCCATGCCGTTTTCCTTTGCCATCAGCTGCGCCATGTTGCCAGCTGCACGTGCCAGCTGTGCGCCCTTGCCGGGATACAGCTCAACGTTGTGGACAAAGGTACCGGTCGGGATATTGGCGAGCGGCAGCGCGTTGCCCGGCTTGATGTCCGCAGACGCGCCGGAGACGACCACGTCGCCGACCTTCAGGCCGTGCGGTGCGATGATATAGCGCTTCTCGCCGTCTTCATACTGAACAAGCGCGATAAACGCGGAACGGTTCGGATCGTACTCCAGCGTGAGCACGGTTGCCGGCATATCCGCCTTCTGGCGCTTGAAATCGATGATGCGGTACTTTTTGCGATTGCCGCCGCCGCGGTGACGGACGGTGATTCTGCCATAGCTGTTGCGGCCGGAATGGTTCTTCTTGGAAGCCAAAAGGCTCTTTTCCGGTGCAACCTTGGAAAGGCCCGTGTAATCCGTTACGGACATATTCCGTCTGGCATTGGTTGTCGGTTTATAGTTAGTAATAGGCATTTCGGTTTCACACTCCTCATGATGGCTTTGCGGGACGTTGCCAACGCCCCATACCTTGCCGAAGACATTGGGCGCGCTCTAGGGGCGCATCCGGTCTTCTTACATCATACCTTCAAAGAATTCGATGGACTTGCTGTCCTCGGTCAGGGTAACGACGGCCTTCTTCCAAGAAGGAGTGTAGCCCTCGGTTCTTCCCTGGCGGCGGAGATGTCCGCGCACATGCAGGGTGTTGACCTTTCTGACCTTTACGCCAAAGAGCTCTTCTACCGCTCTTTTGATGTCAACCTTTGTCGCGCTCTTTGCGACTTCAAAGGTGTACTTCTTCATGCCGATACCGGCCATGCTTTTTTCCGTGATAATGGGGCGGATGACGATGTCCTGTGCTACCATTATGCATACACCTCCTCAATCTGAGAGACGGCGTCCTTCACAACGACGAACTTGTCGGCGTTGAGGATGTCGTAGACGTTCAAGGTGTTCACCATTGCGGTCTTCACGCCCGGGATGTTTGCTGCGGAAGCAACCACCTTGCTGTTGAGCTCGGGCAGAACGATCAGCGTCTTCTTTTCGGAGCCGATTGCCTTAAGCATGTTAGCAATGGTCTTGGTCTTGTATTCGTCCAGTGCGATCTTATCCAGCACGATCATGTTGCTGCTGGCAACCTTGCTGGAGAGCGCGGACTTCATTGCAAGACGGCGTACCTTTTTATTTAAAGTATAACGATAGCTGCGCGGCTTCGGCGCAAACACGATGCCGCCGTGCGTCCACTGGGGCGCGCGGGTGGAACCCTGTCTGGCATGGCCGGTGCCCTTCTGTCTCCACGGCTTCTTGCCGCCGCCGGAAACCTCAGCGCGGGTCAGTGCCGACTGTGTGCCGTGGCGCTGGTTGGCGAGGTAATTCTTAACCACGTCGTGCATCACGCTCACATTGGGCTCAATTCCAAATACGGACTCGGACAGGTCGATCTTTTCGATCTCCTTGCCAGCCATATCGAGTACTGCTACTGTAGGCATACCAAATCCTCCTTCCCTTACGCCTTCACGCTGTCACGGATCACGACGGTGCCGCCGTTCGGACCCGGTACTGCGCCTTTGACGGCGATGAGGTTGTTTTCGACGTCCACCTTGACGACGGTCAAGTTCTGGACGGTGACCTTCTCCGCACCGAGGTGGCCGGGCAGATGCTTGCCCTTGAACACTCTGGACGGATCGGAACATGCGCCGTTGGAACCAGCGTGGCGGGCAACAGGACCGGAACCATGGGTTTCCTTGAGCCGGTGCAAATTCCAGCGCTTAATGCCGCCGGCATAGCCCTTACCTTTGCTGGTGCCGCACACGTCCACCTTGTCGCCAGCCGCGAAGACGTCGACTTTGACGAGGTCGCCCACATTGTAGGCATCCGTGTTTTCCAGACGGAACTCGCGCAGGACCTTCTTCGGAGCGACATCGCCCTTTGCGAAATGACCCTGCATCGGCTTGTTGACCTTGTGCGCCTTCATGTCGCCATAGCCCATCTGGACTGCTGCGTAGCCGTCGTTTTCAACGGTTTTCTTCTGCGAAATCACGCAGGGACCCGCCTCGATGACGGTTACCGGGACCACTTTCCCGTGTTCGTCGAAGATCTGCGTCATGCCGATCTTCTTGCCGATAATACCTTTTTGCATTATTTTACCTCCTGTACAGGTTATTGGTTGGCTCGCGCCAACTTGACCTCGACCGCTGGTAGGTTAAAATCAGAGTTTGATTTCGATTTCAACGCCTGCGGGGAGTTCCAGACCCATCAAAGCCTCAACGGTCTTGTTGGAAGGTCTGAGAATGTCGATCAATCTCTTGTGGGTGCGCATTTCGAACTGCTCACGGCTGTCCTTATACTTATGGACCGCACGCAGGATCGTGATGATCTGCTTCTCGGTCGGCAGCGGCACCGGTCCGGAAACTCTTGCGCCCGTGCGTTTCGCCGTCTGCACAATCTTCTCTGCGGACTGGTCAACCAGCTGATGGTCGTACCCCTTGATTCTGATCCTGATTTTTTCCTTGACTGCCACTTGAATCGCCTCCTTATTGTAGTTGGCGGGCGGCGTTTTAAATCCTAACACGGCGCCGGGTGTTTCTTCAACCGGCATTGAAAAACCGGATCATCTTTTGCAAGATGTATCCGGGTGTAGGCAAAAACGTCTGAGCGCAAAAGGGCGCAATTGCAACCCAAGCCCTTCGCATGCTCAAAATATCTGTCGCCCGGTTTAAAATCGGACATACTCCACGGAAAAACCGGCGTGTTTCAGCCGCAACCTCCCGCTTCAACGCATATCTGTCGCAGTCATGCTAGATTATAATACCATATAGGTCCCCAAATAGCAAGACTTATCTTCTCTTTTTTGCAAGAATTTTCCTGCAATTTTTTGGCTATTTCGCCTATATCTTCCAGAACGCCCCAAAAAGGGAGTTGCTTCGCTCCAAAAGCGGCCCACAAGGGCAATAACCCGCGATTTCATCGCCTTTTCCGGCGGTTCCACCGGGCACGGAATCGCGCCCATCTCGAAACGGCGATGCAGGCGTGTACCCAAACCGTCCACCAAAGGGACGGGCGGCCATGCCCTGCCACAACGATTGCCGTCGGCCCATCCGTCCCGCCGATGACGGTGACGGCTTGTCCCTGCGCATTGTGGATCTTCGGAGGCCTACTTAACTTCTGGCAAGCAACTCCCACTGCGCCAAGCACGCTGAAGAGGAGCGCCAAACCAAACCATCCGTTTTTCAAATCCTCTCCCCCTTTCGACCTTTGATTTCCCCACATAATAAAATAGAAGAAGGGCTATTGCCAGATCCATCTCCGCAATAGCCCTTTGATCCCATTGTCCTTATTTGCCCCCTGCGGGAAGGGCTTTTGGATTCACTCGGTTTTCTCTTCTTGGGCCGCAGTCCCCTCCAGCGCCCGCTGCTGTTCCGCTGCTTCCGCCAGATGTTTGCGGTTCGGCATCGCGATGCGCTTCTCCTGGATCTCCTCCAGGAATTGCTCCTTGTTCTCCGGGGAAATCGCCATCCAATACTCTTTCTTTTTCACACGGTAGCGGATGTAAAGGCGGTCCTTGCTCAAAGCAACCTTGGAGGACCCGTGGCGGGCTTCCCCCTGTTCTTCCGCAACCTCCATCATCTGGCGGTACAGGATCGTCACCTTGTCAAATAAGCCGTTTTTGACGAGCAGGCCGTTGTCGCGGATGATGTAATATGTACTCCGATACTCCGGAAGGAAGATCAGCAGCAACGCTACAAACATCCATGTCCCGAGAATTCCAACAATGACGTTGCGGAAAATGAAATAGAATACCAAAAGGCCGATGCCCAACAGGAGTGTCACCAGCACTTTGATGTAAAACGCCCGGTCAATCTTGGATTTATATTTGGTCCCCGTTTCCATTGCAGCAGCTTTGCGCATGGCTCTCATCTTCCTCCCCGTGCAGCCAGTCCGCCTCCACAGCGGGCCGGTTTGTTATTGATTAATACGCCTTGCCCCAGTAGACCATGGTCTTTGCGGGCTTCCCACAGCACACGCAGGTATCCGCGAGGTGTTCCTGCTCAAACGGCATGCAGCGGGAGGATACGCCCGCAACTTCCTTGAGCTTCTCCTCGCACGCCTGGTCCCCGCACCACATCGCCTTGATGAAGCCCGGCTTGTTTTCCGCGATCTCCTTGAGTTCGTCCAACGTCGTAGCCGTATAGGTCATAGACTCACGGCGGGCCAGCGCCGTATCATACATCGTCTTGCGCACAATTTCCAATTGCTCCGCAATGGCGGTTTCCAGCTGATCCAGCGGCACAAAGACCTTCTCACGGTCCGTGCGGCGCACCAGGACGCACTGGTTCTTCTCAATATCCTTGGGCCCGATCTCCAAACGGAGCGGCACGCCCTTCATCTCATACTGTGCAAACTTCCAGCCGGGGGACTGCTCGGAATCGTCCATGCGCACCCGGAAGGACTTCTTCAAGCGCGCAAGCAGCTCGCCCGCCTTCTCCAACACGCCCTCCTTGTGCTGGGCGATCGGGATAATCATCACCTGGATCGGCGCCACAGCGGGCGGGAGTACCAAGCCGTTGTTGTCGCCGTGGGTCATAATGATGCCGCCGATGATGCGGGTGCTCATGCCCCAGGAGGTCTGATGCGGATATTGGATGGAGTTGTCGCGCCCGGTGAAGGTCACGCCAAACGCGCGGGCAAAGCCGTCGCCAAAATAGTGGCTCGTGCCGCTCTGCAGCGCCTTGCCGTCGTGCATCATTGCCTCGATGGTGTAGGTCGCCTCCGCGCCCGCGAACTTCTCCTTGTCCGTCTTGCGGCCCTTGATGACCGGGATGGCGAGGTCGTTCTCACAGAAGTCTGCATAGACTTTGAGCATCTGCTCCGTCTCCGCCATGGCTTCCTCGGCCGTCTCGTGCATGGTGTGGCCCTCCTGCCAATGGAACTCCACGCTGCGCAGGAACGGGCGGGTGGTCTTCTCCCAACGCACAACGCTGCACCACTGGTTGTACAGCTTCGGCAGGTCGCGCCAGGAGTGGATCACGCGCGCATAGTGGTCGCAGAACAGCGTTTCGGAAGTCGGGCGCACGCAAAGGCGCTCTTCCAGCTGCTCGTTGCCGCCCATCGTCACCCAAGCCACCTCGGGCGCAAAACCCTCGACGTGGTCCTTCTCCTTCTGAAGGAGGCTCTCCGGGATGAACATCGGCATGGAGACGTTCTCATGCCCCAGCTCCTTAAAGCGCGCATCCAGATTGTCACGGATATTCTCCCACAGCGCAAACCCATACGGTTCAATCACCATGCAGCCGCGCACACTGGTGTAGTCCATCAGTTCCGCTTTTTTGACGATATCGGTATACCACTTGGCAAAGTCCTCCTCCATGGGGGTGATTGCCTCTACCATCTTCTTTTGATCCGCCATTGTTCGTTTACTCCCCTTTATCCTTCTTGGTCGATTGTTCTATGGTTTTGTGTCCGGCAGTTTCGCCCGTGTCCCCGGCGTTCTGGGAGGCCGGCGCGTCCGTCTTTTCCCCGCGCCTGCGCCCGATCCAATTGACCAGCAGCAACGCCAGCCCGATCAGCGCCATAAAGCCGAGAACTCCCAACAGGCATTGCCCTGCCAACGCCAGCGCATCCAATTGATCCATCGTTATCACCTCAAGCGTGTCCGGCGTTTTCTACTGAAAAACATTCCATATCGTAACTTTCATTATATAAGAAGGGAACCTTCTTTTCAAGTAAAAAATCCGCCGTGCGGTGCACGGCGGATTTTGAGTCAGGAGCGGGTTACGGGTTAACGTGGTCTTCGATGTACTTGACGAGTTCCCCTACCGTCTTAATGTTGTCAATTTCCTCGTCGGGAATCTCGATTTCAAACTCGTCTTCAATAGACATCAGCAAATCGACAACGTCCAAGGAATCAGCGCCCAAATCGTCCGCGATGCTCGTGTCGGCGGTAATCGAATCCTCCTCCACATCGAACTGCTCGCTCAGAATCGCCTTTACCTTTTCCAGAACCATGTCTTTTCCTCCTTCTGAATTTGTGTGAATCAACATACAAAAAGCGCCGCTGTTACGCCGCCGGCGAAAATATGGACAAAGCAGCGCCAGATGTGATACAATTGCCCCGGACGCCTTAAAAGCACTGGCGGCCCGTATTGCTTAACAACATATTATTAGCAATCCTCCGCTTTGTCAATATGATTCTTAAAGTTTTTTAAGGATTTTCCATTTCCCCGAAAAGCCGGGATTTCTAAGGAGTTTGCCATGAATGAGAAAATCAATTGTATCGAAACCAACCTTCCTGCCCGCAGCTTTGCTGTGATTGGGCATCCAATTGGGCACACCATGTCCCCCTTTATTCACAATAAATTGTTCGCTCTAAGCAATGGATGCGGGGCAGTATCCTACCACGCACTCGATATCTCCCCGGAGGAACTCGAATCTTCCATGCCCCGCCTTCGGGAGTTTTCCGGGTTTAACATCACCATTCCCCATAAACAGGCGATCATTCCTCATTTGGACAATTTGGATGCAAAAGCGGCCTTTTTTCACTCCGTCAATACAGTCAAGAATGAAAACGGCCGGCTGACCGGCTATACCACCGACGGCGCGGGCTTCACAAGGGCGTTGGAGAGCGCCGGGGTACCGCTTACCGGCCGCATCGCGATCCTAGGGGCGGGCGGCGCCTCGCGTGTGATGGCCTTTGAAGCCCTGGACGCCGCGCAGGAACCGGATATCACCATTGCCGCACGGGAACACAGCCTGCCCGCAGCGCAGGCGCTCTGCAACGAGTTGGAGCAAGTCCTGCAAAACCAGGGGCGCAAAGGCCGTCTCTCCGTCGCAAGGCTGGACGCGCTTTCCGGTGGTTTTGACCTCCTTGTCAACGGCACGCCGGTCGGCATGTATCCCCACGCGGACGCCTCGCCGGTCTCCGCCGGGGTTTTGGCGCACTGTGCCGCGGTATTCGACGCGGTGTACAACCCCGACCAAACCATGCTGCTGCGCCTGGCCAAAGAAAATGGCGCGAAGACGGTCGGCGGCATGCGCATGCTGGTGGGGCAGGCGGCCGCTGCGCACGAAATCTGGTATGGCGCTACCTTCCGGGAATCGGACATCGATGCGCTGTGCCGCGAGGCAGTTGAGGAAATGGAGCGGATCTTCGCATGAAACAGAAACCCAAGAACATCATCCTATGCGGGTTTATGGGCAGCGGAAAAACCACTGTGGGCCGCCGCCTAGCACAAAAAGCGCACATGGAATTCATCGATATGGACGACTACATCGAGCAGCGCGAAGGCCGGACCATCACGGACATTTTCGCGCAGGACGGGGAGGAAACCTTCCGGCGCATGGAAACCGATGCGGCGCGGGAGCTGGCCGGCCGCAGGGGGTTGGTGATCGCCGCGGGCGGCGGCACGCTCCTGCGCGCACAAAACGTCAAAATCTTCCGCAAAAGCGGCGTAACGGTCCTGCTGGACACCCCCATCGGCTTCATTCAGGAGCGTTTGAAAAACGACACGGCACGCCCCCTGCTGCAAAAGCCGAACCGCAAAAAGGTCGTGGCGGATCTATACCGCAAGCGCCTTCCCGCCTATTGCGCGGCGGCGGACGTGATTGTCGACGGCTCCGGCGGCGCGGACCGCGTGGCCGGGCGGGTATTGGAGCAGGTCAAACGGCTCGGATAAGCCCTTTTGCACGCAAAAATCCGCACGGAGAAAGTTTGTTTCCTGCAACAAACAAAAAAATTCCTGCAAATTGGAAAGAATTCTTTCTTGACAAACGCTTTCCGACGTATTATGATACTTACAAGATTTTTCCGACGAAGGAGTTCCATCATGCTTAAGATTGCAAAAACCGCACGATTTACAGGTTTTGGCTATCCCCGCTTCTTTTGGGCGTGGGATTTTTACGCATGCAATCTTTGCGGTGACAACTCCCGGAGTAGGAATAGCCAACACCCCTGTATTGTAAAATAACCTGGCTGTTTTTCTCATAGGCGGAGCTGCATCGCGCAGCTCCGCCTATTTTATTTTCCACAAATCTTACATGAAAAAATTGGAGGGTATCAGCATGATTATTGTTTTGAAGCCAAATTGTCCTGAGGAGCAGGTCAAGAAATTTACGGACAGCCTCACACAGGAATACAACGTCAAGGTCAACACCTGGGTCGGCACGCAGAGCACGGTGCTCGGCCTGCTTGGCGACACCACTTCCATCGATATCGACTATATCGCCGCACAGGACTTTGTAGAGAGCGTCAAGCGCGTGCAGGAACCCTACAAGAAGGCAAACCGGAAGTTCCACCCGGACAACACCGTCATCACCCTGCCCACCGGCCAGAAGATCGGCGACGGCAACCTCGCCCTGATCGCCGGCCCGTGCTCCGTTGAGACAGAGGCCCAGATCTGCGAAGTGGCCGAGCGCGTAAAGGCCTCCGGCGCAACCTTCCTGCGCGGCGGCGCGTTCAAGCCCAGAACCTCGCCCTATTCCTTCCAGGGCTTGCAGGCCGAGGGCCTGGAGCTCCTGAAAAAAGCCAAGGCAAAGACAGGGCTCCCGATTGTGACGGAGATCATGAGCATCGGGCATATCCCGCTCTTCGAGGAAGAGGGCGTGGACATCATCCAGGTCGGCGCGCGCAACATGCAGAACTTTGAGCTGCTCAAGGCGCTGGGCAAGATCAATAAGCCCATCCTGCTCAAACGCGGCCTGTCCAACACGATCGAAGAACTCCTGATGAGCGCGGAGTATATCATGGCTGGCGGCAACGACCAGGTCATTCTCTGCGAGCGCGGCATCCGCACCTATGAAACCTACACCCGCAATACGCTGGACATCTCTGCGGTTCCGATCCTCAAAAAGCTGTCCCATCTGCCCGTCGTGGTAGATCCCAGCCACGCCTCCGGCATCGCATGGCTGGTCGAGCCGTTGGCTATGGCGGCTGTGGCGGCCGGTGCAGACGGCCTCATCATCGAGGTACACAACAACCCCGCAAAAGCCCTGTCCGACGGCGCGCAGTCCCTCACCCCGGACCAATTCGACCGTGTGGCTCACCATGTGCTCCGCACAAAGGACGCCCTCTCCAAATTGAACGCATAATTCCAAGCGAAGTCCGGCCTGCCAAAGAGGATTTTCCCGGAAGGCAGGCCGGCGGCCTCGCGGGACAGCGTTCGTATCCCCTCCTTGTCAATCTGGACGGGGCATCAAATTTTTGTTATACTAACGCTGTACAACATCGTACTACAGCGGCAAAAGCGCCGTTTGCAAGCTGCTCTTGGAGTTTCTCCAGGGCGGGCAAACGGCGTTTTTGCGGAAAGAGGCGTATGGATTCATGAAAAAGAACGTGGTGATCATTGGGCTTGGCCTGATCGGTGGCTCCCTGGCCAAAGCCTTTCAAAAGTACAGCGAATGCAGCGTCAGCGGGATGGACCGCGACCCGGCCGTCTTGGATGCAGCCTTGAAAAGCGGGGCAATCGACGGCGTCGCCGGGGAAAAGGAGCTGCGGGAGGCGGACATCCTCTACCTCTGCCTGTATCCGCAGGCGGACATCGACTTTATCCAGGCGCACGGCAGCCAAATCTCGCCCCACTGTATCGTGACGGACACCTGCGGGATTAAGCGGGAAATCTGCGCCCATCTGCCGCAATTGGCGGAACAGTTCGGCTTCACATTTGTCGGCGGCCACCCCATGGCGGGCAAGGAGCAGAACGGCTTTGCCGCCAGCGACGCAGACCTTTTCGATGGCGCAAGCTATATCCTGGTTCCCTGCGGCGCGCCGCAGCGCGCGGTGGACACCCTAAAAGCGCTCGCCATCGAATTGGGCTTCGGCGGGACGGTCGTGACCACACCGGAGCATCACGACACCATGATCGCATACACTTCGCAGCTCCCCCATGTGTTGGCCTGCGCTTATGTAATGAGTCCCTGCTGCCCCCAGCACAATGGGTTTTCCGCCGGGAGCTACCGCGATGTATCGCGCGTGGCACGCATCAACGAAGTACTCTGGACAGAACTGTTCCTCGACAATGCCGACGCGCTGACCGGGGAATTGGACATCCTGATCGACAATATCACCCGCATCAGCGAGGCTGTCAAGCAGCGCGACGCGGACGCTCTGCGCGGCTTACTGCGCCAGGGCAGACTTATCAAAGAAAGGCTTGGCGAATAAATGGAACTGACGGTCAATACCTCCAAGCGCTATACGATTCGGATCGAACGCGGCGCATTGGACCAACTCGGCGCCTATTGCGCCTCCCTGTTTGCCCCTGGCAAAAAAGCGGTCGTTATCACGGACACCCATGTTGCGCCGCTCTATCTGGAGCGTGTCTCCACCTCCCTGCGCAACGCGGGTTTTGACGTGACCAGCTGCGCGTTTCCGGCGGGAGAACCATCGAAGCGCCTTTCCACCATCGAAGGCATCTATGGCCATATGGCCCAGGCCCATATCACCCGCAGCGACTTTGCCGTTGCGCTGGGCGGCGGCGTCACCGGGGATATGGCGGGCTTTGCCGCGGCAAGCTATTTGCGTGGCATCCCCTTTGTGCAGGTGCCAACCACCCTGCTCTCCCAGGTGGATTCCTCTGTGGGCGGCAAAACCGGCGTCGACTTGCCGCAGGGGAAAAACCTGGTGGGCGCCTTCTGGCAGCCCTCCTTTGTGCTGATCGACCCGGACACGCTCAACACCCTATCGCCGCACTTTTTCGCGGACGGCATGGGGGAGGTCATCAAATACGGCTGCATCAAAAGCCGCGCGCTCTTCGACCTACTAATAGAAACAGAGGACATCACCTCCATCATGGAGGACGTCATCTACCGCTGTGTGGACATCAAGCGCGACGTGGTGGAGCGCGACGAATTCGACACCGGCGAGCGCGCGCTGCTAAACTTCGGCCACACCTTCGGCCACGCGCTGGAAAAGCTGCACCAGTACCAGGGGCTCTCCCATGGAGCGGCGGTCGGCATCGGCATGGTCATGATGGCGCGGCTGGGGGAAAAAGCGGGATTCACCGCGCCGGGCACCGCGGATAAAATTGCGGCCGCCCTGGAAAAATACCACCTTCCGGTACACAGCGATCTCCCGCTTTCTCAGATTGTTGAGGCGACCGCTTCGGATAAAAAGAGTACGGGTTCCTCCATCAACCTGGTGCTGCTGAAGGACATCGGCGAAAGTTTTGTCCATAAGGTGGCGCGCAGCGACCTGGCGGCGCTTGCGGAGGGCTGCAATGAGTAAAGTGATTGTCCACCCCTCCACCTTGCAAGGGACGGTTTCCGTGCCCTGCTCCAAAAGCGCGGCGCATCGCGCCATTCTCTGCGCCGCACTCGCGCAGGGGGAGAGCATCCTCTCCCCGATCGCTGTTTCCAACGACATCCACGTGACCGCGCAGGCGGCACAGGCACTCGGCGCCAACATTTTGGAGGAACAGCGGACCTGGCGGGTCACCGGTGGCAACGCCCCGCAGAGTCCAACGGAAATCGACTGCGGGGAAAGCGGGTCAACCCTGCGCTTTTTGATCCCCATCTGTGCCGCCCTCGGCATGGAGGCAACCTTCACTGGGCACGGCCGCCTGCCGGAGCGTCCCATCGGCGTGTACCTCGACGTGCTCCCCGCGCACGGGGTATCCTGCCACACAGAGGGCGGACTTCCACTATCGATCAACGGAACGTTAAAACCGGGAGAATTTATACTTCCTGGAAATATTAGTTCCCAATTCATCACCGGACTTCTGCTGGCGTGCCCGCTCCTGGCGGGGGAAAGCACGATCCGCCTCTCCTCCCCGCTGGAAAGCGCTGCTTATGTGGACATGACCCTGGAGGCGATGCGGGCCTTCGGCGTGACCGTCGATCCATTGGACAACGGCTGGCGTATTCCGGGCGGGCAGCGCTACCGGGCGCGCCCCTTTTCCGTGGAGGGCGATTGGTCCCAGGCGGCGTTCTTTCTCGCGGCGGGCACCCTGGGAGGGACGCTTTCCATTGGCGGCCTCAAGCGTGAATCCACGCAGGGCGACCGTGCCGCGGAGTCGCTTTTTGCCGCATTTGGCGCGGAATGCGCCTGGAAAGGCGAAACGCTTTGTATTAAGTCGAACAATTTATACGGAATGGAAATCGACGCCGCACAAATTCCCGACCTGGTCCCCATTTTGGCCGCCACAGCCGCGCTTGCCAAGGGGCGCACCCGCATCTACAATGCCGCCCGTCTGCGCATCAAAGAAAGCGACCGGCTTGCAGCCATGGCCGACGGCCTGAACCGGTTGGGCGCACAGGTACAGGAGACGCCGGACGGCCTGCTGATTGACGGCGTGGAATTGCTGCACGGCGGCGAGGTGGACGGGTACAACGACCACCGGGTGGTGATGGCGCTCTCGATCGCCGCGCTCCGGGCGGACGGCCCGGTCACCATTTCCGACGCGGAGAGCATCCGCAAGAGCTACCCCGCCTTTTTTGAAGATTACAACCGATTGGGAGGTAAAGCAGATGTCATCAACATGGGGTGAAATGGTCCGCATTTCCATCTTTGGGGAAAGCCATGGCATTGCCATCGGCGTTGTGATCGACGGCCTGCCTGCCGGGGAACCGATCGATATGGATGCGGTCCTCGCGCAAATGAAACGCCGCGCGCCGGGGCAGGACAAGTCCGCGACCCCGCGCAAGGAGAGCGATTTTCCAAAGGTGATGAGCGGTCTTCTCAACCACACCACAACCGGCGCTCCGCTCTGCGCCGTAATTGAAAACACCAACACCCGGTCCCAGGACTACGGCAATCTGCTGGATGTGCCGCGCCCGGGGCATTCCGATTATCCCGCCTATCTGCATTATCACGGTTTCAACGACATCCGCGGCGGCGGTCATTTTTCCGGACGCTTAACTGCCCCCCTGGTGTTTGCCGGCGCGATCTGCCGCCAGATTTTGGAGCGGCGCGGCATCCGCATCGGCGGGCATGTGGCGTCCGTGGCGCAGATTCAGGATACTCTCTTTGATCCGGTGGACATCCCCGCGGAGCTCTTGGAGACGCTTTCCACCACCTATTTCCCGGTGATCGACGCGGGCAAAAAGGAAGCGATGGCCGCCCTGATTGAAGATGCGCGCATGTCGCAGGACAGTGTGGGCGGCATTGTGGAATGCGCGGTCACTGGACTACCCGCCGGGATTGGCGGTCCACTGTTCGGTGGAATCGAACCGGTGCTGTCCTCCATCCTATTTGGCATCCCCGCTGTCAAAGGCGTGGAATTCGGGGATGGGTTTGGTTCCTGCGCGCTGCGCGGCAGCCAGAACAACGACCCGTTCTATTTTGACGCCGATGGCAAGGTCAAAACATCCACCAACCACGCCGGCGGCATCCTGGGCGGCATCACCACCGGTATGCCCATGGTGTTCCGCGTGGGGGTCAAGCCGACCGCCTCCATCAGCCAAAATCAGCAGAGCGTGAACCTGCAAACGGGAGAGAACCAAATCCTCTCCGTGCATGGCCGCCACGATCCCTGCATTGTGCCCCGCGCGGTGCCTGTCGTGGAATCCGCAGCAGCCATCGCCCTGATGAATTTCGATGGGATTCTCACGGGCGGGAAATCGGAAGGGGGTTGGCGCGCATGACTCTGGAGGAAGTCCGCAAGGAAATCGACGCCATCGACCAGCAATTGCTGCCGCTCTTTTTGAAGCGCATGGATTGCGCAAAGCAGGTGGCGGAGATCAAACGGGAGCAGCATCTGCCCGTCCTCAATTCAAACCGCGAACAGGAAATCTTGGACAATATGGCCCAACATGCGGGCGAATACGCGGGCGAAGCGCGCATCCTCTATTCCAATCTAATGGATATGAGCCGCGCCCTGCAACACAACCTGCTGGGAAGCGGCGCCGAACTCCGGGAGCTTGTTCAGAATGCCGAACATGCGCCTGCGCGCGCGGAGCGCATCGCCTGTCTGGGGGTCAGCGGTTCTTTTTCCCATGAAGCCGTCAAACACCTCTATCCCGGTGCCGAGCCGCTCTTTTTTGATAACTTTGCTGCGATTTTTGCCGCTGTCGCCGACGGCCGGGCGGACCTCGGTGTGCTGCCGGTGGAAAATTCCTCCGCCGGTTCCGTCAGCGAGGTGTACGACCTGATCCTGCGTTACCGTTTCTACATTGTGGCAGCGGAAACGCTCCACATCCATAACTGCCTGGCCGCCGCGCAGGAATGCCCGATTTCCGAGATCCATCTGGCGTATTCCCATCCGCAGCCGCTGGCGCAATGTTCCAATTTCATCGCACAATACCGCTTCCAGACCGTCCCCTGTTCCGCCACCGCTGCTGCTGCACAGAAAGTGGCCAAGGAGCGCACCCCCGGTACTGCGGCGATCTGCTCGGAATCCGCCGCACAGGAATACGGCCTGCACATCCTGGCGAAGGATATCCAGAACAGCGCAAACAACTGCACCCGGTTCATCGCCATCAACCGGCATATGTTTATCCCAGAGGGGGCCAATAAGATCAGCCTGTGCTTTTCCCTTCCCCACCGGACCGGTACCCTGCACAGCGTTTTGGCGCGCTTCGCCACCGCCGGCTTGAACCTCACCAAAATCGAGAGCCGCCCAATCCCGGGCAAGACCTTCGAGTACGATTTCTATCTCGACTTTACCGGCAACGCGCAGGAACCGCATACCTTAAATTTGATCGCCGCCCTGAGCGACGAGCTGCCTCGGTTCTCCTTTTTGGGGAACTATCGGGAGCAAGAATAATTATTAGCACACATTTGATTTATGGAAATTCCGCATAATTAACAATACAAAAAGTTGGCGTTTTCTCCACTTAAAATGTAGTGGAAAACGCCAACTTTTTGTATTTATGAATCTAACGTTCAGTCTGCCTCTTGGTCTATCTGCTATGAACTCAATTCTCAAAAAGAGCAATAAATTTTTCCCGAATTCGGCCAAGCGTATAACTTATTCCATGTTCTTTATAGCAACGAATTCCTCCTCGAATTTTTCTGGGGATAAATGTGATAAAACGTCCTATACGGTATGACCAAGAAGCCCTAATTAAATCCGCCTCCAAATCTTTCGATTGATTACTCTTATTAAAAACATATTTAACTTTTTCGTTCTGCTTTGAAACAAAATCAATACCTAATAGTTTACATAAGTATTCATAATTATCCTGCTTATAATAGTAATTTCTTGGATAGTCACCAAGTCCCAATTCCTGGGCATAGATTTCACGCAACTTGTCTAAAACCTTCTCATAACTATCAGATGTTTCCATAGTTTTTAAATTATACGCAAATCTATTCACATTTTCATTTATGAAGCTTTGCTTTACTTTATCAAAAATACCATCTGCAATTAATCGCTCTTTCATAAGCATAATTGCCTCCCAAAATAGGAGAGGCATATCATCCTTACGATGTTCTAAACTTGTATGAACTGTCCGAATGTAATACAGAGGTTCTCTAATAATTGCTATATGGCTTGCTTCGGCAATTCCTAAATGAATAAAATAAAAATCTTCTGATTTATTTAGGGACAAAAACGTTAAATTTTTATTCTCTATAAAGTCTTTTTTAAAACATTTTCCACCAGGTCCTCCTGGAGTAAAATTAAATATAAATGGCAAATTATCATCTGAGGAGAAAACACTTCTGTTTGGTACATAATCGGGATCGAGCCAATTATTAGCAATTCTTGCCTCTGTAAGCTTTTGTTGAAAAATATAAACACTAGAAACAACAACATCCGCATCCGCTGCTATAGCCGAATTATAATAGGCTTCAAAAGCATTCTGTGCAAATACATCATCTGCATCAATAAAAACAATATATGCGCCTCTCGCCATTTTGATTGCATTATTTCGTGCCACACCAGCATAACTATTTTTTTGATGAATAACTTTTAATCTTGCTTCTTCGAGAGCCCACTTGTCTAATATTTTTCCAGAGCCGTCAGTAGAACCATCATCAACACATATAACTTCAACATTCCCAAATGTCTGATTAAAAATACTACTAAGGCAATCTTCTAAATATTCTTCTGCATTGAACACAGGAACAACCACTGAAATGGCCGGGGAGTTTGATATGCGCGGATAAATAGCTAACCTATAATTAGTTCTGCAAACATGTTCTTTTTGAATCCTGATATCTTTAATCTCTTTTGAAGAAATGATCGTATCTAAAGAAGTTCGATTTAAACAAGTCTCGTTAAAGGGAGATAAAAGAAAATAATAAAACCAAACATCTGCATAATGCGTATTATAATACACCCAAGGTTTATCAGAAGATGCAAAATGCACAATATCTGCATTTCTAAGGTAATCATATTTATCATCCACCATAGGTAATGCGTAATATTCTGCCAGATCTTCTATTGTTTTGTTTCTCCAATTTGTCATGGTCATATTATAATTAAAATTTAAATACTTAACAGAATTACCAAAGACAACATTTAATGCATCTTGATCCATATAGTAATTGATACCATTCAAACGATATTCCACTAATTTTTCAGTTATATGATCATTTCGCATCTTTTCTAAATTTAAGAGCATCACCCCAGAATTAAAATATGCCTCGAACCTTACACCCAAACGTTTCCAAACATCGCCTTTAAAAGTCAATGCATGATAATCCTTTACTACACCTGCATAAACTCCTGATATGTCTGTAAAATACAACTTTAATAAGTTACTTTGTATAATCAAATCTCCGTCTATATATAGGGCTTTCGTTAAATTAGGAAATAATTCTGGTAAAAAGAATTTAAATGTCGCAGATATTGAAACAGGAAAATTTTCTTTCACAAATTTTTGATGAAGCTCTGTTTCAGATACATCCACTAAATCGATATTAAAGTTGGAAGCTTGCAATTTTAATAATTTTTCGCGGTTATATTCCTCTACACTATTACAAATAACATGTATATTATACACTGAATTTTTATCTCTATTATAGAATAGGGATTGTATAGCTACTCCCGTCGGCATAGAAAAATTATTATCTGTAATAAAAATAATATCCAATATTTTTTTATCCCGTATAACTGTTGCCTCAAGATTTTTCATCTCTGTTCTCCTTGCACGTTCATGATTATATATAACATTCCTATATGGATTTACATAGAGGTTATAAACTCCAAATTTTTGGAAAGTATCAACACAAACTCTTTTTGTCCAACATATCTACCTCTCTTATAGGGAATAGAATATCTCTTTAGGCACCTTTCTATTTCTAATGTTGTCTGATTTTCCGCTGTTCTTTCACAATCATCCATCATGATAACAAAATCTTCTCCAATACATCCTGGCAATATATTTAAGATATCAATCCTAGAATACTGCTGCATATCGCTACCGATTGGACCATCGATCAGTATAAAATCAAATTTTGAATGGACAAATTGTTCTTTAAAATTTTTATAAACACGAATTGCTTTGTCTTCTTTATAGGTGGCCATTTCTAAATCTAACTGAACAATGGAGGACCTCTCTGATAATTGGAAGCTTTTTAACATAAAATCAATCCAACTTTTATCATTCTCTACAACAACATGCTTCACATCGTCAAATGAAGTAGCATATTGAGCAATCATTTTTGTCGATTGACCTAATCCAAGTTCAAGTATACGTTTGGGATGCACTTCATTGAGTATGCGGTACATTACATAAAGATATGGATACCCCACCGCCCAACGTCCTGGAGAAAAAGTTTTATCTTTTAGCCACGTACTCTCTACAATTGTATCGTGGAAAATATGTGCCCAAACCGCCTCAGATGTCTGCTTTTTGATTTGGGATGTTTGCAATGAAATATTTTTTAGCTCATTGCTTATAAGCTGATTTTGATCATCGATTTTCTGGCTTAGAGAAACTATACTCTGACGTTCTTCTTCAATCGCGCGTAATACTCGATCCATTTCCAAATTAAACGAATGTATTGAGGGAGGGAAGATCTTTCTTAGTTTGTCTATTATAAACGACATATTATACCTCTATTATTTAATTCCAAAATCTTTAATAATGTTCCTGACGCACAAAGATTCGTATACATTTTTCAATTCTTTAAAAGTTCATTTTATAGCAATAATTCTAGGCAGTAGATAACAAATAATCACTATACGCTTATGGCTTTCGCCGCCAAAGCAACCCAGCCCTTCTCCTCGCGCCGTGCGATCACTTCGAAGCGGCCTTCCAGCGCTTGCAGGACGTCCTGTTCGCGTGTATCGATGATCCCGCTCATCAGGTACACTGCACTGGGCGCTAAAAATTGCTGCACATCCTTTGTCAAGGTGATGACAATATCCGCCACGATATTGGCTACAACGATGTCATAGATCCCCTCGACGCGGTCGGTCAAATTCCCGCACAGGGCGGTAAAGCGGTCCTCTACGTGGTTGAGTTCTGCATTTTGCACCGCTGTTTTCACAGCCAGCTCGTCGATATCCACCCCAACGGCCCGTTCCGCGCCCAAGAGCAATGCCGCCACTGACAGAATCCCGCTGCCGCAGCCAACGTCCAGCACCGACGCCCCTGGCTTTACATATTGTTCCAGCAGTTCCATGCACAGGCGCGTCGTCTCATGTGTCCCGGTTCCAAAGGCCAGGCCTGGCTCCAAATGAAGCACCGTGCGTCCCTGTGCGTCGTATTCGTTTTCCCAATTGGGGCGGATCAGGAGTTTCCCCCCCACGGGGATGGGCTTAAAATATTTCTTCCAATTGTTGATCCAATCCTCCTCCACGCAGGCCGCTGTGGAGATGGTGTGTGGAATCCCTTCGGCGTTGTACCGCTCGCTCAGAAAAGCGATCGCCTCCGCCGGATTTTCTTCCGGACTGATATATACATGCACCAGCGCTTTTGTCCGGTCCTTCTTTAGCAATTCCTCGTCGATTAAATCAATATGCGCGATCTCCCAGGCTTCCTCTTCCAAATGGGAATAATCCTCCACATAGATGCCATATGGCACAACCATCTGTGCGATATCCCCCGCACGGTCCACATCCTTGGCATCGACCGACACCGTCACTTCCGTCCAGTCCATATAACGTCCTCCAAAAATTTGATGATAAATTTTATTATATACCAATATACATGGTATGTACAAGATCGGAATCTGTGGGCGGGAGGTGTGCGCGTGAAAAAGCAGGCCAAATTTTTGGCCAATACCGCAATTTTAACGGGCGGCTCTCTGCTGCTGCGCTTCTCCAACATCTGGTTCCGCGCTTACATACTCGGAAAAATCGGCACGCAGGGCATGGGCGTCTATCAGCTCACCTTTTCCATCTTTGCCCTGGCGATCGCCACCTGCACCAGCGGCGCCAGCCTTTCCGTCACACGTATGGTGGCAGAAGGGCGCGGTTCCCCGGTCTGTATCCGGCGCTGCCTGCTATTTTCCCTGGGCGTCAGCTTTGCCGCCGCCGGTGTCCTGTGGATTGGGTCGGACTTCCTCGCGCAGCGCTTTTTGGATCTTTCCAGCGGACTTCCTCTGCGCCTGCTCGCGCCGGGCCTGCCATTTATGGCGGTTTGCGCCTGTTTGAAGGGATATTTCTTCGCCATCCGAAACAGCGTCGTTCCTGCTATCGCGGAACTGATGGAACAGTTTACCACCATTGGCACAACGATCGTCTTCTTTTGGATCTTTACCCCTTTCAGCGCGCTCATGCTCGGTTCCACAGCGGGGGAAGTGGCTTCCTGCGCGGTGGTCTTCCTGGCGTATCGCATCATGACGCGCAAACAGCCGCCCAAATGCTTTAACGAATCCGGAAGTTACCGGCAGATCTGCCACATCGCTGTCCCTGTCCTCAGCGGCTCCTTTGTGCGCAGTTTCCTCAGCAGTACGGAAAACCTGCTGGTCCCCCGCGGGTTAAAGCGCCACGGTGCGGGGACGGATGCAGCGCTCTCGCAGTACGGCATTATCCAGGGCATGGTCATGCCCATCCTCCTGTTCCCCTCTTCGTTCTTGACCTCGCTGTCCTCCCTGCTGATTCCCGAGCTGGCAGAGGCCAATGCGCGCGGCAAGCGCCAAACCATCGAACGCTCGGCTTCGCGGGCATTCCGACTCACCCTGCTCTTCTCCTTTCTCATCACCTCGCTTCTGATCGTCTATGCGGAGGACCTCGGGAATCTCTTTTATGGAAACCGGCAGGCGGGAGCTTTCCTTCGCATCATGGCGCCGATCATCCCCCTGATGTATGTGGACAGCATCGTGGATGGGATGCTCAAGGGACTGGACCAGCAGGCCTATTCGTTCCGCTACAACTTTATGGACTCCATTATGCGGGTCGTTCTGATTGCGGTACTGCTGCCGGTCTTTGGTGTGAAGGCGTATATTTTTATCTTATTCTTGAGCGAGATTTTCAATGCGTCCCTGAGCATTAGCCGGCTGTTAAAAGTTGCGCGCGTGGATGTGGATATCATTGGTTGGATTCTCACCCCTGCCGTGAGCGCGGCCCTACTGTATTATCTTCTGACCTTCCTAAAAGCCGTATGTTGACAAAATTCGACGGATAAGCGTATGATAGAAAGCATAAAAAATGAAGGGGGAATTTTGTGCCATATTGGGCGGAATGGATTCTATTATTCACCATCTATAGTCTGCTGGGGTGGGTTTGTGAAAGCACGTATTGCTCGATCTTAGCAAAAAAATTGATCAACCGCGGTTTCCTAAACGGGCCTTTCTGCCCGATCTATGGGGTGGGTGCGCTGTTGATTGTCAAACTTCTGTCGCCTTTCTCCCACAACCTGGTGATCCTTTTCTTCGCTTCTCTGCTTCTCACCAGCCTTTTGGAATACCTCACCGGCTTTGCAATGGAAAAACTTTTCCATGCCAAATGGTGGGATTATTCCCACCGCCGTTTTAACATACAGGGCCGCGTCTGTCTGGGCAACGCACTGATCTTCGGCGTGATGGGTGTGGTCGTGATGCGGCTGGTGCATCCATTCGTCATGCGTCTGATCCAGATGATCCCCTCCTTTCTGGCACCGTTCCTCGCAGCGGGCCTGGCGGTCTATTTTGTTGGGGACACCGTTGTGACGATACGCACCATTTTGGATCTCAACAAAAAAGTGGCAGAACTTCAGAAGGTGCTCGACGAGATCCGGGAAAAGAGCCACGCCGTTCTCGAAGAAAAGAAACGCAGCGTGGAACAGGCCATTGAGAGCCGCTTGGAGGCGGATGGAAAGCCCTATGCGGAATATCTGGAAAAGCTGCGCCAGAAACAAGCCGCTTTAGAACGGAACAGCAAGCTTCTGCACCGCCGTCTGATGAAGGCGTTCCCCACCATGAAATCCCTCCGCGCCAACGAGTCCTTGGCGCGTTTGCGCGAAGCTTTGGAGAAAAGGCGGAACGGACGCAAGGCCAAAAAGCAGTAAAACAAAGCGGGATTTTTCGCACAATAGCGGTAAGAGCATAACCAATTGATCAAAAAGACAAGTAACGTGATGCCCCTCCCCTTTCGTTGGGGAGGGTTTTTAGATATAGAAGTCTCTACTTATCACAGTTTTGTTTTTTTGAATGCAAAAAGGAGTATCATTTCGTAAATTTCAAATGATACTCCTTTTGGGAATCTTTTAAAGAGATTCAATATTTTTTATGTATTTACATTTTGGGTAGTTTGAACACCCCCAGAATTTTCCACCTGCATTCGCTCCCTTAGTTGCAGTCCTCAAAACAAGTTTTCCTCCACAACGTGGGCAAAAGATTTCTTCGCCCTGCGGCTCCCGATTGCAAGTATTTTTTGATTCCTTCTTCTTTTGAACATTTTCAATGTGGGCCAATTTTTGAGCTTCACTTATTTGTGTAAGAGGTTGAAGATTCGTATAAATTTGATCAATTTCTTCAGATGTCAATTTCTGTCCGGCTTCTTGGATATTTTCTCTTACCGATTGCAAAACATTATATCTATTGATTACATGGTGTTGTCCACTCGTTAGTGTAATATCTTTCAGCGTACATCGATTGCTAAAAACGATATAGGAGTAAAACTGATTGCACTCTTTGTTCAAATATTTACTTAACCATTTTAAATGAACTTTATTCTGAATAATTGGATTAAAAAAACGCTCTTTCTGTGACTTGCCCCGTCCTCTCGGTAAAGTCTGTGTCCAATATTGCTGTGTTTCTGTTCCAAAAATCCATCCGCTAAAATTTTTCGATTCAAACACATAAATCCCTGATTCATGAAGGAGAATGACATCAAGTTCTGTAGTTTCCCCGTTATCTTTGGGAAGATAACAGTTAAACAAATATTTTTTGTATCCAGACAATTTCTGAAGATATTTCCATATCAAAAATTCTCCCTTTATACCTTTATCAAATTGTACAGCAAGGAAACTGTTATGGGTTTGCTTGTAATAATCCGATTTTTCATAGAGAATCTTCGATATCAAAAGAAAAATGCCAATTACCACGAATATCAACAATAGCAACCCCACGATTTTCTTCCTCTTTTCAGTAACATTTACCTATGAGTCCTTCATGTTTATAGGATAAATATGATTATTACCTATTTGCTTTAAAAATATTTTATCATATAGGTAAGATTTCCTCAAGATAAAAAATTTCTTTAAATCGATTCCGAGTTTTCTTTGATACTGTAGCAAAAATGCTCCTCGCCAGCGATGTGGCGAGGAGCATTTTTGCTTTTTCCATTATAACTGTATAAAATTTCAAATCACACTTGCTTTACAGGCAATTCCAAGATATAATTTTATTAGTCGAAGTTAAAATTTTAGGTGCTTCTTTGAATTTATACGAATGGGATTTTGGAAATGGATAAACAATCCTTTCAAAAAGATATCTACGCCTTCGCCAGCATAGCCGTCCTTTATATCGGGGAAAGGCTTTTGCAGATTGCAGGTGCATCCACTGGGCTTTTGGCCTCCTGGTGGGTCCTTATGTGCTTGGTGGCTTGCCTGCCTTTGGCCCGCGCCTGCTATAGGAAAAGCAAGACAGCATCCACGCCGAAAAAATACGTTTATCGCATCGCACCAATCGTGGTTTTTCTTGCACTCAGTTGCCTGATTGTTCTAAGTTTTTATTGGAATGCTTGATTGTTCATTTATCCCATCCAAGTTCGCAATGGAAAGGATCTCCTGCTGAAACCACCAGTCGGAGATCCTTTTTTATAAGGAATCCAGATCGATGTGATACGGGTATTCCAATAAGATGTATGGGCAGCTATATTGTTGACACAACCGGAGATTCTCCTCATTTTCCCGCTGCAACTGCTCTTTAGTACAACCGCTGTCATCCAAGCGCTGTTCGATCACATTGGCGTAGCGCTGAATCACGTCGAAATGTTCCGCAAGATACGCTTGGCTGAAACACAGGCAGACAAATTGAATCTGCTCCAAGTACCGGCTTTCAAAAGAGGAGCGGTAATCGAAGGGGATATAACAGCCTTCCACAACCAATCTCTGGTGATTTTCAATGGCTGTTTTGATGATCTCCCGGACAATTGGCCACAGATAGGCGGTCAGATCCGCGTCGTTGCTCTCCGGAGTGAGGGGACAGTGGCCGCTTCGGATCAACCCCATTTTCAAATGATCGATGGAGAGATACGGATAACCGTACCGCTCCAATAACTCCTGCGCCAAAGCCGTCTTCCCGGTGTGGGAGCTCCCCGCAATCAATACAATCTGTTTCATATCATTTTCCCTCTTTCTCCTGGGCGCGCCGGCGATAGGTCAGCTCCAACAAGTTGCCGTTCTTTTGGGTAGAGATCAACTGCAAAGGAATCCGGCAATCCAGCGCTCCAAAGAGGGGGATTCCCCGGCCCAAAAGGATCGGGATGATTGTGATACGAAATTCGTCGATCAAATTCTGTTGCAGAAGCGGATGGATGATCTTGGCTCCCCCACAGATCCAAATCCCTTTCCCATCCTCTTGCTGGAGCGTTTCGATCAGCCGCTCCGCCGGTTGGCAGACGAATTGAATCTCCGGAAGGTTGGCGATGCCCCGATGCGTCAATACATAGGTCCTTTTTCCGGAATACACCCATTTCCCCGGAGAGAGTTCCTCCGTCACCTGCCGGTAGGTATGATACCCCATCACGATGGTGTCGATCTCCCGAAGAAAGGTCTCGTATCCACTCTCCGTGCCATCCGGAACCGCCTCACTGTCCAGCCAATCGATCCCGCCGTTTTCACCGGCAATATAACCGTCCAAACTGGCTGCAATATATAAAATCACACGCCGCATATACTCCCTCCTCGCAGATTTGTCTTAAATTGCTTTTCTATATCTGCTCTTTCCCTTAGATGACTTTACATCGGAAACATGATACAATAAAGTTTACCACTTTTCCATTTCTTTTAACAGGAGAAACCTATGAAACAGAACAAATACGACGACCCGATCTTTTTCGAAAAATACAGCCAGATGAGCCGTTCCCAGCAAGGATTGGAAGGCGCGGGGGAATGGGAAACCCTGCAAAGTCTCTTGCCAGATTTCACTGGAAAACGTGTCCTGGACCTCGGCTGCGGCTACGGCTGGCACTGCATCTATGCGATGGAGCACGGCGCCGCATCGGTGACCGGCGTCGACCTCTCCGAAAAAATGCTGGCGGTCGCGCGGGAAAAGACCCACTATCCGGAGGTCACCTATCTGCACAATTCCATCGAAGGCGCCGAATTTCCTGCGGAAAGCTTTGAAGTCGTTTTGAGCTCCCTGGCGCTTCACTACGTTGCATCCTTTGAAGCCGTCGCACAAAAGGTGCACGCCTGTCTCACAAAGGGCGGCTCCTTTGTCTTCTCCGTGGAACATCCCATTTTCACCGCATATGGTTCCCAGGATTGGTACTATGATGCCGGCGGCAAGATTTTGCACTTCCCTGTGGACAACTATTTCTATGAGGGGGAACGGCAGGCAATCTTCCTGGGGGAACCCGTCACCAAATACCATAAGACGCTGACCACCTATCTCAACGGGCTGCTGGAAAACGGTTTTGAGCTTCTGCACGTCGTAGAACCGCAGCCGCCCGCCCACATGCTTTCGATCGCCGGAATGAAGGACGAGCTCCGCCGGCCGATGATGCTGATCGTATCCGCGAGGAAAAAATAAACGGACGGCCTCCCATTTCCGATATAGGGAATGGGAGGCCGTTGATCGTTGAGACATATCGTGTCACGCATCGACGCCTGTGCTTCTCTCTTCCTCCGTTGGAGTGGAGGGGGCCCATAGCGGGCTGTCCACTTTCTGCTCATAAAACCGATGCAGGGCCGCAAAATATTGCTTTGCGCCCTCCGCCCCGAACCGTCCGACTCCCGCAGGGACGTCGCCAAAGCGGTTGGGTTCAAACACCTGCACGCGGCCCGTTTCGGAAACGATGTATTGCAAGGAACCGGCTTTGCCGTCCGCGTCCCGAAAGGACAGAACCACCCATACGGAACTGTATGGGTCTTTCCCATTGTAATCGCCAAAGCCTTCCCCGAGTAGCCAGCTCCAGTCCCATTTGCGGTTGGTTGGATATTGGTCCAGAAGGCCCAGGAGCTCCTGAATCTCTTCGCTGTCCTCCGTGGCGATTCCATGTAACTGGGTGGGCCCTCCGGACGGCATCACCACGTCGATCACCTGGACGCCGGAAACAGCGTAACCGCGCAGCTGCTGGGAAGCCGTGACCGGACGTGAAAACCAAAGCCAGTCCCCGGCTACTGCCAACAGGCAAAGGAGCACCACGCAGCGGGAACGCCATGCGCGCGAAAATTGTTTGCCAAAAATAGTCATCATATTCCTATCCTTAATAAGCAGCATTCCAAACACAAGGAACGGCCAACTATATGCACATATCCGGATTTCCCTTTCCTTTGATTGGACATATATGCTTTCTAAAAATCACTTTACCCTATGTAGATCGTCGCAAATCATTCTATATTGTCATTTTATAGAATCTTTTCGAATTTTACAAGCATAAAAAATCCTGCTGGAATGATTCTTGTCCCTCAAATCATTCTAGCAGGATAAAATTTATGTCCCGTATTTTATGGCATCAAGCTTTCTGTACGGCAATAACCTCTACTTCGCACAGGACGTTCTTTGGGAGCGTCTTGACCGCCACGCAGGAACGCGCGGGCTTCCCGGTGAAGTATTTCTCATACACCGCATTGAATGCGCCGAAATCTGCCATCTCCGCCAGGAAACAGGTCGTCTTGACGACGTCCTCATAGCCGCAGTTGGCTGCTTTGAGGATCTCGCCGACGTTTTTCATCACCTGTTCCGCCTGTACGGTGATGTCGCCCTCGGCGATCTCGCCGGTTGCAGGCACAATCGGAATCTGGCCGGAGGCAAACACCATTCCGTTGACCACCTTGGCCTGGGAATAGGGACCGATCGCTGCGGGTGCATTGGGGGTTGAAATCGTTGTCATCATAAAAAGACCTTCTTTCTGTTTATCGCATTCCTTATAAGAGTTCTCCATCTACGGAGAAACAAACCATCTTTATAAATTCACTCAGCCGATGTTCTGCCGGTGGACGATGTGATAGCCCGCATCGGAGATCGCCTTTTCAATCTGCTCGACGTGCGCCCAGTTGCGCGTCTCCATAGCGATGCGCAAGTAACAGCCGTTGATGTCGGTGTCCTCCCCGCCTCGGTCATGATGTACGCTGACAACGTTCGCGCCGAGATCGGCAATCAGCGCGGAAACCTCTTTGAGCTGGCCCGGCTTGTCGATCATCTCAATAATCAGCTCGGTGGAGCGTCCTGCCTTCATCAGGCCACGGTTGATCACCTTGGAAAGGATGGTCACGTCGATATTGCCGCCGGAGAGGATACAGGCGACCTTTTTGCCCTTTACATCCACCTTGTTGAACATCGCCGCCGCGACCGCCACTGCGCCCGCACCCTCGGTAATCAGTTTTTGCTGCTCAATCAAAGCCAGAATCGCCGTCGCTGTCTCGTCGTCGCTGACGGTCACAACATCGTCGACGTATTTGCTGCACAGTTCATACGTCAGGTCGCCGGGGCATTTCACGGCGATGCCGTCCGCAAAGGTGGAAACCCCCGTCAGGGAATGCGGGCCGTTCTGTTCCAACGACGCCTTCATGCTGGCCGCGCCCGCCGCCTGAACGCCATAGACCTTGCATTTCGGGTTCAGGGATTTGATGGCGAACGCCACGCCGGAGATCAAACCGCCGCCGCCCACCGGTACAATCACGGCATCCATATCCGGCAGCTGCTTGAGCAGCTCCAATCCGATGGTCCCCTGGCCGGCAATGACATCGGGATCGTTAAAGGGATGGATGAAGGTCAGGTTGCGCTCCTTCTGAAGTTCCACCGCGCGGTTATAGGCGTCGTCATACACGCCCTTGACCAGCTCCACCTGGGCGCCGTAGCTCTTTGTTGCCTCCACCTTGGAGATCGGCGCGCCGTCCGGGATACAAATCAGGGACGGGATGCCGCTGTGCGCCGCTGCCAGCGCAACCCCCTGCGCATGGTTTCCTGCGGAACAGGCGATGACGCCATGGGCCTTTTCCTCGTCGGACAGCTGCGAAATCTTATAATAGGCGCCGCGCACCTTAAAGGAACCGGTCACCTGCAAATTTTCGGTCTTGAGATAGATCTCGCTCTCCGGGTTGATCTGCCGCGCCGGGATCAGGTCGGTTTTGCGGATCACCGGTTTGAGCACATAAGCGGCATGATAGACCTTATCCAGTGTTAACATCTTTTTACCCCCATCAGTCGTCAAAATTGCGGCCCGGTTTTGCCACCGGCCCGATCGTTGGTTGGCTTTCCGGATGCAGGCGTATGCACCCGGTGGGGGAACGCCTACAGGCGGGGTTGTTCGATCATTTTGGCATCGCCATTGCGCCAGTGCGCAAGATCTTCAGCACATGGTACGGATTGTAAAGTTCGATGAATGAATTGATCGTCGTCGCATCGCCGGTCAACTCCAAAATCATGGTGTTGGCCTCGACGCTCAGAATATTTGCATGGAACACGTTGGCCATCTCGACCAGCTTTTCGCTGTTCTGCATGGTGCGTTCCACCTTGATGAGCAAATGCTCGCGGACAACGGCGCTTTTCGGGTCGAGCACATCCACCTGCTCGATGTCCACCAGCTTGCTGACCTGCTTATCGACCTGCCGCACAATGCGGTCGTCGCCCTGCACTACGATCAAAATGCGGGAATACTCCGTATTCTCGGTCTGCGCCGCCACAATGCTCAGGATGTTATAGCAGCGGCGGCTGAACAGTCCCGAAATTCGAAGCAGAACGCCGGGATTGTTCTTCGCCAGGATGGAGATGATATATTCTTTCTCTGCTGTCGTTGTCATGGCTGCTCCCCCTCTCTCACATTTCCAGAATCGGGCTTTCCACCGACGCGCCCGCGGGCACCATCGGCAGAACGTTGACGTCCTTGTCGATCCGACAGTCGATCAAAACCGGTTCGCGCAGCGCAAGCGCCTGCTCCAACACGGGCCGGATGTCCGCCTTCGTCTGGATGACAAACGCCTTCGCGCCAAACGCCTCTGCCAACTTGACAAAGTCCGTATTTTTATCCAGATCCGTCTGCGAAAAACGGTTGTCGTAGAAAAGCTTCTGCCACTGGCGCACCATTCCCAGCACGGAGTTGTTGAATACCAACTCCATCACGGGGATGTTGTAGGCGACTGCTGTGGCAAGCTCATTGCAATTCATGTGGAAACTGCCGTCCCCGGCGATGTTGATCACGCGCGCGTCCGGGTTGGCCACCTGTGCGCCGAGCGCCGCGCCCAGGCCGAAGCCCATTGTGCCCAATCCGCCCGAACTAATGAACTGGCGCGGATGGCGGAAGCGGTAGAACTGCGCCGCCCACATCTGATGCTGGCCCACGTCTGTGCAGATGATGGCATCGTCGTTGGTCAGGTCGCTCAAGGTTTCCAAAACTTCCTGCGGCGTTACGCCGTTGGGGTCGGAAGCCGTTTGGCTGAGCGGGTAATCCGCCTTCCATGCAGCGATATTGGCCATCCAGTCCGCATGCGTGTGCTGCGGCAGGCGGCGGTTCAGCTCCTCCAAAATCTCGCGGGCGTCGCCCTTGAGTTTGAGGTCCACGTCGATGTTTTTATTAAACTCGGCGGAATCAATGTCGATCTGGATGATCGGGCAGTGCTGTGCAAACGATTTTGCGTTGCACAATACGCGGTCCGAAAAGCGCGTGCCCACTGCCACGAAGAGGTCGCAATTTTTGATAGCAAGCGCTGCGGTGTTGGTCCCGTGCATGCCCAGCATGCCCATATAGCGGCTGTCCGTCTGGTCAAAACCGCCCTGGCACATCAGCGAACAGGCGACCGGCGCATCCAACCGCTCTGCAAAGGTCTTCAACGCCTCGGATGCACCCGAGGCGATCACGCCGCCGCCCGCATAGACAAACGGCCGCTCCGCCTTTTCCAGCATTTGCAACGCCTGCTCAAAGCGCTGCTCGAACGGGAACAGGTGGTGCTTCTCCTGCTCCGGCGGCGCTGGCGGAAGGAACTCCACCTTCTGCGCGGTGAGGTCCTTCGGAATGTCCACCAGGACGGGTCCCTTCCGGCCGCTGTTGGCGATGCGGAACGCCGCCCGGATGGTATCCGCCAGCTTGCGGACGTCCTTTACCAGGAAATTGTGTTTGGTGATCGGCATCGTAATGCCGGTGATGTCGACCTCCTGGAAGCTATCCAAACCCAACAGGTCCAAATTGACGTTGCCCGTGATGGCCACCACCGGGACGGAGTCCATATATGCGGTTGCAATGCCCGTCACGAGATTCGTCGCGCCGGGGCCCGAAGTGGCAATGCAAACGCCCGTTTTGCCGCTGGAACGCGCATAGCCATCCGCGGCATGGGCCGCGCCCTGCTCATGGGCGGTGCGGATGTGGTTGATTCGGTCCCGATATTCATACAGCGCATCGTAAATATTGAGTACAGCGCCTCCCGGATACCCGAATACGGTATCCACTCCCTGCTCCAGCAGGCATTCCATAATAACCTGTGCCCCTGTCAATACCATAATCCATTCCTCCTGACAAATTTCTTCCAGTCGTTTTCAACCAGCGGATGCATAGGGAATTTCCGCTTTTCTCTGCCAACGGACAAAATAAAAAGCCTTCGTCTCTTTTTAGAGACGAAGGCTAAATCAGCTCCGCGGTACCACTCTAAGTGCTGCATCATGCAGCCGCTCATGTGTATCTAACAATACACTCTCTTCTAACGGGGAGAAACCGGACGCACCTACTTGCCCAAAAGGGGTTCAGCCGCCTGCTCCGGGGCGATGTCCTGCAAATTCCGCACCGCCTCACACCACCCGGCGGCTCTCTGTAGCGAAAGGAATGCATTCCGTCCCCATCAACGCAAAACCGTGCATTCTGCAACGGTCTTCCTATCCAGTTGTATTAGTAATACTATATCCTACAACCCGTCGATTTGTCAACCTTTTTTTGCAGCCTGCTAATTTATTTCTCTTTCGACCGGCCATTTTGCCGGCCTGTGCTTACCCCCTGCCGTCTATTGTAATCCGCAAGGAATTCTGGTAAAATATACCTAATATTTTATTCAGAAAGAAGGTCGGATGGATCATGAATCAAGAAGCTTTGCAAACCATCGTCGAAAAGACGCACGAATTGATGAACGCCCACTCCTGCTGTAAGGAGGCAAAAGCGGCAGCCCAAGCCTGGCTGGATGCAATCGGCACGGAAAATGAAGTGGCAGCAGCCAAAAGATATGTGGAGGAGCTGGAAGCGGACATCATGCCGGTCGATCAGCTGATCGCCTTTGCAAACTCCGATGCTGGCGCCCAAGTGTTTGGCGCGAACACAGCGAAGCAGATTGCAGCGCACGCCGCTGAAATCAAAGCTGCCGGAGCGAAATATTGCGATTGCCCGGCCTGCGCCGCGGCAGAAGCCATCCTGGAAAAGAAGGCACTCCTTTTAAAATAAAAAATGGATTTCCAAGGCGCCAAACGGAACGGAATGGCGCCTATAGGGACCAAGTACGGCCACCCTTTCCAACCGCCCGGGAATTGAACCTGGCATCGTGCAAGTTCGTTCGTGCCGGCCTACAGATGTTGTTACTCCCCGTCAGGGGGCGGCGATTTTGCCATGTTTCTCATGGTTATAGAAATATCATAGGATTGTCCATGCCCCGCCAGGGGACGGTCACTCCCAAGGGTATGGTTTTCTATTTAACGGATCTTTTTGACCCATCACACCCCGCCAGGGGACAAAATAAAGAGCGCATCCGCCCGCCATCGGGTGATGCGCTCTTTTTCATCGATTTTTTCAGAAAGGCCCTTCTGTTTTTCTCCCCCTTCAACCGAACAAAATAACAAAATGCGCAGCAGTCCGCCCCATTTGGGCGCCCGCCGCGCGTATCTTATTTTTTCCGCCTCCACCAGAGGGTGGGACCTTCGTGCTCCAGCACAAACCGGCAACGCCGCAGGACATTTTGTGAAGGGCGGTTCTTGCGTTCCGTTTCTGCCAAAACGCTCTCCACATCCTTTCGCTGAAGCGCCCAATCGCACAGGGCGTCCACTGCCTCCGTCATATAGCCGCGGCGCTCGTGCGCCCCGCCCAGCCCATAGCCAATCTCCACCTCGCCGCGTGCGTTGGGCGGCGCTTTAAAATCAGCTGCGCCGACCACCGTCCGGTCCGCCTTCCGCAACAGCAGCCAGAAGCTATGAAACAGATAATTCCGCTCATCCATGGAGGTGATCTTCCACTGCTGCTGGACAATCTCGCGGAATGTCCCTTCGACCGGCTCGCCTTCATAATGGCAGTCCCATTCGCGTTCCAAAGCGGGCAGGTCGGAAAGCCATAAGCGCATCTGCCGGGCGCTCAGCGGGCAAAGGAGCAAACGTTTCGTCTCTATGGTCACAATGTTCCTTTCCTTGTATCTATCGGGACCGTTCCCTCTATGGGCACCGGTCCCCAGTTACAATCTTCAAAAGTTTCCACATCAGCGGAAGATAGGTGGCAATAAATACGGCCATTGCGCCAAACGCCGCCAGCTTCTTCACGCGTTTTGCGAGCGACATTCCGATCAGGACCCCCGCTGAACACAAGCAGAGCTTGATCAGAGCAAGATCCTTCCAATCGGACTGCCGTACATATTCATTTGCATAGGATAACCATTTATGCATCGAAACGGCCTCCTTTCGGTCTTCTCAGTCCAATTCCTTTTGATAGCCGTTCAGCCACGCCCGCTCCGAAAAGGGCTTTTTGACCGCCTCTGCCATGGATTTCGCTGGAACACCCACCGGAAGATATACCGCCACTGTGTATTCCTCTGGAACGCCAAGAAGTGCCCCCATCTCTTTGGCGCGTTCCCCGCGAATCTGTCCCTCGATCCACACTGAAGCGTACCCTTTGGCCGCAATCGCCAACAACATGTTCTCCACCGCTGCGGAATAATCGTGCACATGATAGGAAACGCCGCTGGAGGACATCGTCTCCTTTGTGAGCACTAGGATGGCAGCTGGTGCGGTCGCGGCCCACTCCCTCCCATAGATTTCCGCCAGACGCTTGACCAGTACGGGATCGTCCACCCCAATCAGCTGGGTGGTCTGCAAATTGCAGCCGGACGGAGCGGCCAGCCCAGCCTCTAAAATCTCCCGAAGGTCGCTGCGGGGCACGGGCGTGTTGTAAAATTCATTCCGATAGCTTTTTCGCGCACGGATGGCTTCCATGAGTTCCATAAAACCCCTCCCTTTTAAGCAGCGGATACTTGCATATCCGGTTTCTTTCATCATATCCTTGTAACAAAAAATTTGCAAGGCTCCTCGCGCATTATAACGGAGAAAAGGATCACTCTGGTTTTCCTTCTTGGAATAACTTGACATCCATAGGGGAATACGGTAGAGTGTGTTTGAAGAAAAGCCGCGGCAGAAACGCCGCAGAATTCCATTATAGAAGGGCATGCTTATGAAATTAAAGGAATGGATCGACGACCCAAAATTTACACAAAAAGCCATCAAAGCAGCGATGCTGCTGATTACCTTTGCGGTACTCCTGATCTATGTTGTCTTCCATCTGGAACAAGCGGGTTCCATTTTAAACGCACTCTTCTCTCTGTTTAGCCCCTTTTTGATGGGCATTGCCGTCGCTTTTGTGCTCAATGTGTTGCTAAAGCTCTTCGAAGAGCGCATTTTTGGCTTTTTAAAGCGGAAAAACTCCAAAATTTGGCAGCGTTGTGGGCGCGGGGTCTGCGTCCTGCTTTCCTTTATTGTCGTATTTTTGATTGTGGGCGGGATCATTTTCTTTGTTGTCCCGGAGCTTGCCAACTCCATACAGATTTTAACCGCCGCGATACCGGGATACGTCAATAGCTTTACCAAGTGGCTAAATGGGGTCCTCACCAAATTCGACCTCACCCAGCTCAAAGAAGCCGTGATGCAGATTGATTGGTCTTCCCTGCTCACACAGGCTTCCCAGGTGACCACGGATGTGGTGGGTTCGGTTGCCAACGCCACCGTCGGCGTTGCGTCCGGCATCTTTACGTTTGTCATGAGCCTAATCTTTTCGGTGTACATGCTGTACAGCAAGGAGAAGCTCATCCGCAACTTGAAGCGCGTCCTGTATGCCTTCCTCCCTGCCAAACGTGCGCAGCAGGTGATCTCCATCGGCAGCCTTGCAAGCAATATCTTTTCCGGGTTTGTCACAGGGCAGGTGACAGAAGCGCTGATTCTCGGCTGCCTGTGCTATTTGGGCATGAGCATCATCCGCCTTCCCTATGCGTTATTAATCAGTGTGATCGTCTCCCTCACCAGCTTAATCCCCATTTTGGGTGCCTACATCGGTGGAGCGGTCGGCGCGTTTATTCTGCTGATTATCAACCCGTGGGACTGCCTGTGGTTCTTAATCTTCCTCGTCATCCTCCAACAGGTGGAAGGGAACCTGATCTATCCCCGCGTGGTGGGGACTTCCATCGGGCTTCCGGGCATCTGGGTACTGCTGGCTATTCTGGTCTGTGGCAATCTATGGGGGATTACAGGCATTTTGGTGGGCGTCCCGCTCTTCTCCGTCCTCTACACGCTTTTGCGCACAGCCACGCGTGATTTTCTCCAAAAGAAGGGGATAACGGATCATCAAGTGGAAAAAAATTGCCTATCGCCTGCTTCTGACACCTCTTCGGGGGAAATGGACGCTTAAAACCGTCTTATCTGGGCAATTTTTGCATCATTTCCTCTTTTATGAATAAATATTTTTCAACTAGAAGCATTTTGTTTTTAAAAAGTGTATAGTAGTGTATAGTAATTAAAAGATAAACTTGGGAGTATAGGAGTTCTTGGATATGAATGAAATCATTACGCATAAAAGCATCAACCAGGAAAGGAGCCAGCTCATCAACCGCGCATTGGTGGCAGACCTGTTGCGGCAAGAAGGGGTCTGTTCCCGCGCTACGTTGGCACAGTTGTCCGGCCTAAAACAGGCGACCATCACCAATATCATCGGGGAATTCATCGAGTGCGGCCTCGTTGTGGAAACCGGGTTGATGAGCGGCTGCAAGGGGCGCCGGTCGATTGGCGTGACATTGAACGACGACCTGTATAAGGTTATCGGTATCCGCATGACGCGGCGCGCCTTTTATATCAGCATTGCCGGCCTGTCGGGAAAGGTCTATGCGGTGGAGGAATATCCCATTGGACCGCGCGACGACGTGCAAAACACCATTTCCCGTATCCGGAACGCCATTCAGGACATCCGCCGGGAAAATTCCTCGACCCATATTCCCGCCGTCTGCATGGCTATGCCCGGCCCCTACCGGGAGGACCGCGACCAGTTGCTCTTTGTCACAGAGCTCTCCGGTTGGCAGAACTTCCCGATCAAAAAGGCGTTGACCGAGGGGTTTGATATCCCCATCTACATAGCCAACGACGCAAATGCCAGCGCGTTCGCACAGCTCTGGTACCGCAGCAAAGAATACGGCATCCGCAATATGATCTATGTGCTGGCGGGCCAGGGCATCGGATGCGGTATCATCACCGACGGCAAGCTGGTCCTGGGGCAGCGCGGGATCGCTGGCGAATTCGGCCACAACACCATCAATTACCGCGGGGCTCTCTGTGAATGTGGCAACCGCGGCTGCCTGGAAAAATATTGTTCGTTCCTGGTCTTTTGCGAGAATATCACCCGCCGCCTACAGGCCGGCGAGCCTTCGATTTTAAGTGAAAATAACCTGACTGCCGCGAGTATCTCCGATGCGGTGAAAACCGGGGACAAAGTGGCGCGCGAAGAATACGAAAAGGCCTGTGAATTTTTATCGATCGGAATTGTGAACCTCATCAACCAATTCAATCCGGGGATGATCGTCATCGGGGACGAGTTGGCCGAGGTCGCACCGGATCTTCTGCTGAAAATCGTATGCGACAAGGTGCATGCCTGCATCAATCCGCTGGTGTACAACGATATTACCATCGAGGTAAACCGCCTGCCGGAGAGCCCCGCCCTATTGGGCGCGGCTGCTATTGCAGCGCAAAACGTGCTTTCCGATCCGACCAAGCTGATGAAGCACGAGAAAGAAGCATAAGGAGGAGTTCGATGGATAAACTCAAAGTTTCCATTCTTGGCGCGGGAAGGATCGCTGCAACCATGGCGGAAACCCTTGCAAAAATGGATGACGTTATTTCCTACTCCGTGGCCGCGCGCGACCTGGATCGGGCACAGGCTTTTGCGGAGAAATATGGATTTGAAAAGGCGTATGGCTCCTATGAGGAGATGCTCCAGGACGACGGCACGGACCTCGTCTATATTGCTACGCCCCACTCTCACCATTATGAACACGCCCTGCTGTGCCTCAACCATGGCAGGCATGTCCTCTGTGAGAAGGCGTTTACCGTCAACCGCAAACAGGCGGAAGAGGTGCTCGCATTGGCCGAGCAAAAGGGGCTGCTGATTACAGAGGCGGTCTGGACACGCTATATGCCATTCGTCAAAACACTTCATGATCTATTGGCATCGGGAGTGATCGGCAAAGTCTGCTCTATGGAAGCCTGTTTTGGATTTGAATTGTCCTGGCACGACCGGCTGGTCAACCCGGCCCTTGCAGGCGGGGCCCTCCTCGATATGGGAATCTACCCGCTGACCCTGGCTTCCATCGCGTTTGGCGACGACATCGCCCATATCGCCTCCCGCTGCATCAAAACAGACCGCGGAGTGGATGCACAGGACAGCATCCTTTTGGAGTATACGGACGGCAAGCTTGCCACCCTCACAACTTCCATGCTCGGCAATTTGCGCAATGAAGCGGCCATCTACGGGACAAAAGGGCACCTGATCCTCCCCAGCTTCTGGCACGCAGAAGAGATCCAGCTCTTTGTCGATGGGGAAGACACGCCCCACATCTATCCGTGCCCGGTGGAGATCAGCGGCTATGAATACGAAGTGCGCTCCTGCGCGCGAGCGATTGCCGCCGGGAAAACGGAATGTACAGAAATGCCCCATTCGGAAACGCTCTATATGATGGGATTGATGGACCGCCTGCGCGAAGCATGGGATCTCCGGTATCCGATGGAAGATATCTGATCTGCGAGTAAAACGAACCATATCGGACGGACATCCCATCTATATGCATGGGTTTTTCGGAGATAGAGCGATGCCATTAACCAGTTGAAAATTCTGCCTCTTACAAAAAGCCAGCTATATGGAAAAAGCGGAAATGGGCAACACCGCGAATGCTGTTGAGATAGAAAGGAGTTATGAAAATGGGTATCATGGGAAAATTGGCTTCTGGTTTTGCGGGGAATCTCAGCGAGGTTTCTCCTGAATCCTTAATGCAGGAGTTTGGCATGTATCTGATGGACGGGGAAACCATCACCACAGGTTTTAAGCTTATCCGTGATGTTGTGATTGTTACAAATAGGCGCATTATTGACTTTGACAAACAGGGAGCGACCGGCGCCAAAATGCGGGTGGATTCCATCAACCTAAATTGTATTTTCCATGTATCTGCGGAAACGGCTGGTTTTGGCGTGGACGACAGCGAGATCAATATTTACTATATCACCTCGCCCTACTTTAAAGCCAACGGCGGTGTATCCACCGCAGAAAAGAAACTGGAATTTCCCAAAAAGTATAATATCCAGCCCCTTTATAAATATCTTCAGGAGATCGCCTATAACAACCACGAAGCTCTAAACCGCTAAACGAAAAGCCGCTTTCTCGCGTAGAAAGCGGCTTTTGAAAATGTTTATCTAACCGGTTCCAACGGATCGAATGGGCAACCTATGGAACTGGCGAAAAGGTAGTCAGAAGGTAGCCAAAACTCAATAGGATAAAAAAATAAACCGCACGGGGAAGCCAAAAATGGCCTAACCATGCGGTTTATTTGGTGAACCATCGGGGATTCGAACCCCGGACACCCTGATTAAAAGTCAGGTGCTCTGCCAGCTGAGCTAATGATTCACATGCAGCTTATTTATTATAACAGCACACCGAGCAAATGTCAACAAAAATTCTTCTTTCTATTCTACATCTGTCAAAAACATTGGCTGTGATTCTACAAAAAGAGTTCCTATTTCCACCATATAGCTCCAAGGGGCACCGTTCCCTATGCGATAGAGACTCCCTTATAGCACAGTTCTTAAAAGACCTCCCAATGAACTTGATCCACCGGCAATTCTTCGATGCGGTGTGGGGCCGGATGCGTCTCCGGCATCCCGAGCGAAAGGATTGCTTCCAAACGGTAATGGGTAGGGACATGCAACGCGCTTTGCACATATTCCTCCGTGCTTCTCCCATCGGGGGCCTCACGCAGCCTTCCCTGAATCCAGCAGCTGCCAAGCCCCAAAGCGTCCGCCATCAAATGCATATTGGCCATGGCAATCGAGCAATCCTCCACCCATACATCGGATTTCTCTGCATCGGCAAATACAACAATTGCACAATCCGCGTGTTGCAGCATCTTTGCCGACCCTATCCGGCATTCGGATAGCACTTGCAGCATTTTCCGGTCGCGGACAACCACAAATTCCCAAGGACGGATTGAGCGGCTGGAAGCCGAAAGCAATCCCGCTTGTAGCACTTTCTTGAGCGCTTCTTCCGCAATTAGCTGCCCCGTATAGGACCGCACGCTGCGGCGATGTTTCATCTGATCGAGCAAATCCATCAAAAAGCCCCTTTCCAATCAACCGTTGCTCCCCTGCTTCTTATAGAAATTGGGTGCATCCCGAAAATCCTGGCCGCATATCCTACGAAAATTTTTTGCCAATAATGGGTTTGGATATGGCCATCTTTTTCCATCTATGGCCGCGCACAACGCCATAAAACAGGCATCGAGCCCCGAACGCGGCTTGGCTTGCGCGTCGAAGCGCCCGACGGAGTTCGCGCTGCAAAACATGCCCAACATACGTGTGGGCGCAAAACAAAGCGCACCCCACCAAGTGAGGCGCGCGTCTTGGAAGCGGCAACTTACCGCTGGCTGGGCTGGCGCGATTCGAACGCGCGGAATGACGGAGTCAAAGTCCGTTGCCTTACCCCTTGGCTACAGCCCAATATATAGCAACACGGGACCGAACAACTTGTCCGTCCCGTGCTCAGCAAACACCCGTAGGCGTCTTTTTTAAGTGGGGTGGAAGATGGGACTCGAACCCACGGTCTCCAGAGCCACAATCTGGCGCTTTAACCAACTAAGCTACATCCACCATAATTGGCGCGCCAAAAGGGACTCGAACCCCTGGCCTACTGCTTAGAAGGCAGTTGCTCTATCCAGCTGAGCTATTGGCGCACGCATTTGGAGCGAGTGATGGGAATCGAACCCACACGACCAGCTTGGAAGGCTGGGGTTCTACCATTGAACTACACTCGCATTTTGCGACGAAAATAAGTATACCACAGCACAAACGGATTTGTCAAGAATTTCAAGCAATTTTGCAGGGATAAGCTTCAAGAAAATCCCATCCACCTTTTGCCCCATAGAAAACATGGGCCGCATGTGTTTTCCCCCAAGCGGCCCATCCTCTTTATTCAACTACAACAGACGCCGTTCCCTTACAGGGAAAGGGAAACCGGCCGGTCCTTATTCCAACGTCTCCATACGGAGCTGATCGTCCGCGGTCAGGGCAATCCCGGACAACGGCTGATCGAAATGATCCACTACCAGCGAGGCAATGCGGTCTTCCACCTCGCGGCGGATCAGGTTGCGCAGGTCGCGCGCGCCGCTTTTCCCGCCGATGGCATGTTCCGCCAGCCAGTGGGTGGCCTTCGTATCGTAGACAAAATGGATATGGCGTTCCTTCAGGGAACCGACATATTCGTCCAGCATCAGGGCGGCAATCTTTTCAAAGTCCTCCAGCGTAAGCTGACGGAACACGATCACCTCGTCCACGCGGCTGAGGAATTCGGGCCGCAGGAACTCAGAAAGCGCTTTCATCGCCTTTTCCTTCGTCACATCCGCATCGCTGCGCGCAAAGCCCAGCGCGCCCTCTTTTTTCTCGCTGCCCGCGTTGGAGGTCATCACAATGACCGTGTTTTCAAAATTCACCGTGCGGCCATGGGCGTCAGTGATCCGGCCCTCATCCAGGATTTGCAGCAGGATATTCATCACGTCCGGATGCGCCTTTTCGATCTCATCGAAGAGCAGCACCGAATACGGGCGGCGGCGGACCTTTTCCGTCACCTGACCCGCCTCGTCATAGCCCACATAGCCCGGCGGGGAACCGATGATACGGGACACCGAATGCTTCTCCATGAACTCCGACATGTCGAGGCGGATCAACGTCTCCGGAGTGTCAAAGAGCTCCTGCGAGAGCACCTTCACCAGCTCGGTCTTTCCCACGCCTGTCGGCCCGACAAAGATAAACGAAGCCGGCCTGCGCCGGGGGCTGATCTGCACCCGGCTGCGGCGGATCGCGGCCGAAATCGCAGAGACCGCCTCTTCCTGGCCGATGATCTTTGCATTCAGCACGCTTTCCAAATCCGAAAGCTTTTTCAGTTCGTTTTCCTGGATACGGCTGGCGGGGATTCCAGTCCAAAGCTCAATGACCTTGGCGAGGTCCGCCTCCTCTACCTCCGCGCCCAAAGCGGCAGGGGCGAGCTCCTTGACCTTTTGGTCCGTCTGCGAGATCTCATAGCGCAGTTTTGCCAGCGCTTCATAGTCGATCTCTCCCCCATCGTTCGTCATATCGTCCTCTTCCTGGTGCATCTTCTCCAAATCTGCATTTAAGCGGTCGTATTCGGCCATGGGAAGATTGCGGAGCGCTGCGCAGGCGCAGGCCTCATCCAGCAGGTCAATCGCCTTATCTGGCAGGAAGCGGTCGTTGATATAGCGTTCCGAGAGCACCACAGCGCGGCGCACCAATGCATCCGGCACGCGCACGCGGTGATACGATTCATAATACGATTTGATGCCCATCAGCACATCCACTGTCTCGTCAATGGAGGGCTCTGCGATGGTCACCGGCTGGAAGCGGCGCTCCAAGGCAGCGTCCTTTTCAATGTATTTGCGGTATTCCACAAAGGTCGTGGCGCCGATGACCTGGATTTCGCCGCGGGACAATGCAGGCTTGAGGATGTTTGCCGCATTCATGGAACCTTCGGCGTCGCCGGTCCCGACCAGGTTGTGCACCTCGTCGATGAACAGGATGATATTCCCTTCCGCCTTGACCTCATCGACCAAGCTCTTGATGCGGCTCTCAAACTGGCCGCGGAACTGGGTCCCAGCCACCAGGGCGGTGAGGTCCAACAGATGGATCTCCTTCGACTTCAAGCGGGCGGGAACGTCGCCGGCTGCAATGCGCAGCGCCAGCCCCTCCGCAACCGCGGTCTTACCGACGCCGGGCTCACCGATCAGGCAGGGGTTATTTTTGGTACGCCGGCTCAGGATCTGTACCACGCGCGAAATCTCTTTATCGCGCCCGATGATTTTATCAATTTCCCCCCGGCGCGCTTTCGCGGTCAGGTCGGTGCAGTACGTATCCAGCGCTTTGCGCTTTGTCTTGTGCTTTTCCCGCTTATCGCGTTTAGGCGCGGATGAAGGGGGCGGCGTCTCCCCGCCCTTCTGCGGGTTCGTCATATCCGAAAAAATATTCTGCAAAAATGGGAAGGTCGCTGCACCGCCGGGCGTGAATCCTTCCTCGTTGTTTTCGCCGTTGTTTTCTGGATTCATCAGGCTTCCGAACTCGGACTCCATGGCTTCCATCTGCTCTTCGGTAATGCCCATCTTTTCCATCAGATCGTTCACCGGTTTGATACCCAATTCTTTGGCGCAGACCAGGCAGAGGCCCTTTGTCTCCTGTGCGTTTACCGTTGGCGAGATAAACACGACGGCCGGGCGTTTATGGCATCTCGAACACATCATCATATTGCAATCACTTCTTTTTCTAAAAAATAGGTCTCTGAGGCATTGCTATTGCAAACGTACACGGCCGGTGTACATGGCTCTTCCCCAAGCCCTGGAGAGAACCCAGACGCGGCAACCCGCCTCATTTGTATATTCGGAAACGCCGCCCGCGGCCACCGGACGGCGTTGCTTATCGAATTATTGTTTTTTCGCAGGTTTCTTTGCACGGATATCCGCCTTCAGATCGATTTCATCCTTGGGGTCCGTGGAATGCAAGAGCTGCAAAAAAATCTTGACGTATTGAATAAAGGCATAGATCATAAATGCCGCTGTCACCGATAAAAGGGTAATGGTGACGGCAAGGTTTTCCACTTGGAAGAAACCTTTCATGGCGACAATCACAACAAATGAGAAATAGAAAAGAATGGTCGCTACCTTCCCATACCATTTGGAAGCGGTGGGCCGCTTCTTCTTTTTCAAGACCAGGAACGTCCCCGCGACCAGCATTAGAAGCTCTTTCAGGATAAAAATCGCCAAAAGTGGAATCAAAACCGGCTGTTCGATCGCCAAGCATACGGCTACGGTCCCCTGGGTCAGTTTATCGGCCACCGGGTCCAGCATTTTTCCCAATTCGGTAATCTGATTGAACTTCCGTGCGATCATGCCGTCAAACATATCGGAAAGCCCCGAAAGCACCAGGCAGATTGCCGCCGGTAAGATTTGATCGTGCAAAAAGTAATAAACAAACGGCCCGATCAGCACAATCCGAAACAGGGAAAGCGCGTTTGGTACATTGATATTCTTATTCCAGTTCTTCAATTCCTCACAAGCCTTTCCGGGCCGCCGCCGACGGATGCGGCAAAGTCCGCTGTGAAAATATGCGAGCGCTGTTCACGCGCTTAAAAGGCGCCTCCGACCCCTTCCAAAAAGTCTTCCACATGGAACAGGGAATAAACCGGATTGTGCGCAGAAATAAAACGAAAAATATAGGAAGTGGTGAAGAGCTCCTGCTCATGGAGGGGGCCGCTGTCCAATTCAAAGACCGGACCCGCCAACTGCACAAACGAGCACAAAAGCAAGACCACAACAACGCCTTTAAATGCCCCAAACAGGCAGCCCAACAGGCTGTCTGCCGTATGCAACAACGGTAGCCGGCACACGGCGCTCACCGCGGAGGCGATCATCCGCACCAGCATCTGCAACAGCACAAACACAATGGCGGTTGCAATCACCCGCAAGAAATAATATTCCGTGGGGGAAGGGGCGCGCGCCTGTAAAAACAGATCCGCCAAAACGTCTGCCACCAGGCCCGCCAACACCACTGAGGCAACTACGGCGAACAGGTAACCGACAAATTCCACCAACGTACGCATCAGCCCAGCACGATAGCCGGCGACGACGAAGCAAAGTACAATCGCCGCAAAGACGGCGTCTAAGACCAGTCCCACTCGTTTCCTCCCAAATCATCCAATTTTCCAGGAATTTCTTCCCGTCCAAAGGGAGGGCGGAAAGTACCTGATTAATATAGCACAAAAAGGCGATAAACACAAGTTTTCGTTCAAATGTTCATATTCCGTTCACTAACGGTTTGTAACGTACGCTGGCCTTAAAATGCCGCCAGTTCGACATAGCGCAACTCTGAGATTCCCAACACATACGCTTCGCTCTCGCTGGCCAAGGCCACCGCCTTGGCATCGCCTCCGGCATCCACCGTTGCAATAGGATTTCCCCCAACGGCAGAATAGGCGTAAATCGTGCCGCCGGCCAACGCTGCCACGGTGTCCCCATACAGCGAAACCGAACGGATCTCTCCGGGCACGGAAATATTGGCCAGCTCCTTTCCATCGCCGCCCAACACCACCAGGCGGCTGCTCGTGGCGCTATCAAACGCCGTCAGGCTGAGCACCGTGCGGCCGCTGTCCACAGTATATGCCGACAGCTGCATCCCTTGATAATCGTAGTTGACCTTTGTCTGCGTTGCCGTATTGATGACCGCCGTCATCTTATCCCCAATGGCAGATACCGTCCCGTCCGCACTCCAATAGGAATCAAGCATCATGTTCTCCGTATAGGCGGCAAACGGCTCGACCGCCCCTTCCGTGCTGAGATCCAACAGATACACCGCAGAGGTCAATCCCCCGTCCAGGGCGGAAATGGCCGTCACCGCGGCATGGGACCCGGAGGGGTCCAGGGCGACCGAGGTGGGGTAATAGTCCGCAAACCAATATTGAAATTTCGCCGTCCCATCTGGTTTATAGGCGGTCAGTTCCCCGCAGTACCCTTCCGCTTGGGTTGCAAAGGCATAATGCCCATCCTCCGACAGTGCCCCTGCGAAAATGTTTCCTTCCGTATTCTTTTTTTCAACAGTCTTTGTGCGGCTCTCGACCTGATAACCGGTCCCTCCCAGATTATAAATCAAGGTGCGGGAACCGTTTGTCTTCATAACAGGTTCGCTGAAGCTGTGCTGGCGGCTTGCTAGCACCTTGGCGGTGGAATTATAGATGGAGAGGTCCGTGTCGCTCACCACCACAAGCTCTTTATTGACCGAAAGGAAGTTTTTCGGCTCCACGACGGTGCCGGCGATCGGCTGCGGGAAGCCATCGCCCACGCCAATGCCAACCACACGGTCCTGCACCCACTCCATCACGCGGTCGGGGGCAAGATTCTGCCGGTTAAACCACAGCAGCATCCCCACCACGCTCAAAATCAAAATCAGGATGATCTTATAGACCCACCCTGGGATTTTATGCGTGCGCTTTTGCTTTTCCCGGCGCTTGGCGCGCCGTTTCGCAATCTGTTCCGCATGGCGGTCGTGTTTTGCCACGTCGATCTCGCCCGTGGCGAAGCGTTTTCCCTGGCTCATACCGGTCCCTCTCCATAAAACACACGGTTCAGATACAACCCGCAGGGCGGTGCGGTCGGCCCTGCGGCGGTGCGGTCGCGCGCGGCCAGAATCTCCGGAATCTGCTCCGGCTGCAGCTTCCCTTGGGCCACATACAGCAGCGTCCCGACCATGATGCGCACCATATTATAGAGGAACCCATCCGCCGCCACCGTAAAGGTGACCAAGCCGCCGTCCCTCTGTATGCCTGCACGGGTGACCGTGCGGCACATATCGCCGCGGTCCCGCGCATCCGACGTACAAAAGGACGTAAAATCGTGTTTCCCTATGTAATGCGCCGCCGCCTCGTTCATACGGGACAAATCCAAAGGATACCAATAATGAAGCGCCCGGTTCCGCAAAAAAGGATTGCGGACCGGTTCGTTCCAAATCTTATAAATATATTCCTTGCCGAGGCAGGAGTACCGCGCATGGAAGTCCATCGGGACCTCCCTACAGTCCTGCACAGCGATGTCCTCCGGCAAAAAGTGGTTCAATGCGTTGAGCAGCCGTTCGCAGGGGATGGTGTGCCCGGTTTTCAAGCTGATGCAGTATTGATTGGCATGCACCCCGGAATCCGTGCGGCTGCACCCCTTGATCTCGGGCTTCTCGGAGGTAACCTTGAAAAGCGCCTCCTGAAACACCTGCTGCACAGAGACCGCATTGTTCTGAATCTGCCAACCGTGGTACTGCGCGCCGTCGTAACAGAGCGTCAATAACAAATTGCGCATACGCTTTTCCTCCTCTCCGTCCCGGGGATTTTTATAGGATCGCCGGCATCAAAACATTCAGCACAATCACCAGCGCACAGACCGCCACGGAAATCGCGACCGCCCAGCCGTCGCGCGCAGCCATATGCAGCTGTTTCATCTTGGTGCGCCCTTCCCCTCCGTGGTAGCAGCGGCACTCCATGGCCATGGCCAGGTCGTACGCCCGGCGGAAGGACGACACAAAGAGCGGGATCAGGATCGGGATCAGCGCTTTGATCCGCTGCATCAACCCGCCGCTTTCCAGGTCTGCGCCGCGCGCCTTCTGCGCGCTCATGATCTTGTCCGTCTCTTCCAAAAGCGTGGGGACAAAGCGCAGGGCGATCGTCATCATCATGGCGATTTCATGGACCCGCACATGGAGCACTTTCAGCGGTTTCATGATGCGCTCCAGAGCGTCCGTCAATTCGGTCGGCGTGGTTGTAAAAGTCAGCACCGCGCTGAATAAAATCAGGCTCATGATGCGGATCGCGATAAAGATGGCGTTTTGGATGCCATTCCAGGTGATCTGCATAAATCCAAAGAGCGTCACCAGCGGCTCCCCTGACCCATAGAACAGGTTCAGAATGCCGGTGAAAATTACAATGAACAAAACCGCTTTCAGGCTCTTGAAATACTGTTTGACCGGCACGCCGGAGCTCGCCATTACGCACACTTCCAGCGCGATCATCAGGAGCAGCGCAGCGAAATTCTGCGCCACAAAGACAAATACAATAAATAGGAAGGTCAAAATCACCTTGACGCGCGGGTCCAGGCGATGGATCACCGATTTTGCGGGGAAATATTGCCCCAGGGTGACATCTCTAACCATGCGTACGCCCTCCTTCCTCCAGCAACGGCATCAGCTGCCGGATCGCCTGCTCCAACGTGAGGGCGGTCTCGACCGGATAGCCGTCTTTTTGCAGCATGGCGAGGATCTTGGTGATCTGCGGGACCCGCAGGCCCATCCGCTCCAATTCCTCCCCGCGTGCAAACACCTTCTTCGTCTCGTCGAACATGGCGGCCTTCCCGCCGTTCATCACCAAAATTCGATCCGCGGTGCGTGCGATGTCCTCCATGCTGTGGGAAACCAACAATATCGTATTGTGCCGTACCTCGTGGTAATTCACAATCTGCGAGAGCAGAACGTCGCGCCCGCGCGGGTCCAGGCCTGCGGTGGGTTCATCCAAAATCAGGACGTCCGGGTCCATCGCGATGACGCCCGCGATGGCGACTCGGCGCTTCTCGCCGCCGGAGAGCTCAAACGGGCTCTTTTCCAGGAGCTCTTCCCGCAGGCCGACAAATTTCGCCGCATCGCGCGCACGCTTTTCAATCTCCGCCGGTTCCAGCCCCATGTTGGAGGGACCGAAGGAGATGTCCTTGAGGACTGTCTCTTCGAAGAGCTGGTGCTCCGGGTACTGGAACACCATACCCACGCGGAAGCGTACCGCCCGGATTTTCTTTGGCTCCGCCCAGATGTCCTTCCCGTCCAGCAGCACCGTCCCGGAGGTGGGCCGCAAAAGCCCATTGAACTGCTGGATCAGCGTGGACTTGCCGGAACCGGTATGCCCGATCACGCCGATGAACTCCCCCTGCTCGATGGAGAGGTTCACATGGTCCACCGCCGTCTTCTCAAACGGCGTGCCCGTGCCATATGTGTATGTCAGGTCTTTCGTCTCAATAATCGCCATAGTGCTTTCTCCAAACCTCCGTCAGATTCCGCTGTGCGGATACCTGCGGATCTTTTATTCGTCCTTGCCGGGAGAATTATCTGCCTACCGGCGCCTTCAAAATCCGCTCCAGCGCGGCCACACAATCCTCTTCGTTCAACACGCACTCCGGCAATGGGTAGCCGCTCGCGCGCAGGCGGTAAATCAGTTCCGTGGCCTGCGGGACGTCCAGTTTGTGCTGCTTGAGCAGCTCCACATGGGAAAACACCTCTTTGGGCGTCCCCTGCAACAAGATCTGCCCGTCGTCCATCACCACCACGCGGCCCGCCTGCACCGCCTCATCCATATAGTGGGTAATCAGGACAATGGTGATCCCCTTTTCCCGATTCAGCTTGTGGATCGTCCGCAGCACCTCTTCCCTGCCGCGCGGGTCGAGCATTGCGGTCGGCTCGTCCAGCACGATGCACTCCGGCTGCATCGCAATGATCCCCGCGATGGCGATGCGCTGCTTTTGGCCGCCGGAGAGCTTGTAGGGGGCGTTTAGGCGGTAATCGTACATCTCCACCGCCTTCAGCGCGTCGTCCACCCGCCTGCGGATCTCCTCCGGCGCGATGCCGAGGTTTTCCGGGCCGAATGCCACGTCCTCTTCCACGATACTGGCCACCAGTTGGTTGTCCGGATTTTGCAGGACCAGCCCCACGCGGCGGCGAATCTCGTAGACGAGACTTTCATCGAGGGTATCCATCCCCTCCACGTAGACCTTGCCCCCAGCGGGCAACAGCATGGCGTTGAACATCTTGGCGATGGTGGATTTTCCCGACCCATTGTGGCCGAGCAGTGCGACAAACTCGCCCTTTTGAATGTCGAGGTTGACGCCCTTGAGCACCTCGTGCACCTTCCCGGCTTCGCCGTCTTCCACATCGTCATAGGTGAATTTCAAATCCTTTGTCTGTATAAAAGCCATTTGTTTTTACTCCCTGTAATTTCAGCAATGGCGCTAACCGCCGGTGGATGGTCTTCTGTTTGGGCGCAGCCCACAGCGCCGTACTTCGATCGAATCCCGCGCTAGCCGGTTGGCAATGTCCCTCGCAAAAGGTATTCGCTCGAACCTATTTCAAATCATGCGCTTTTCTCAAACATCTCAAGCACACTTTTCAAATCCAAATTGTATAAAACATATTGTAATATCCGATATGTTGTCGAATTAGGACTCCCAAATCGCGGTACTCCCGCAGGGAAGGACCAGCCCAGTTTCCGTCACCGGAAGCCCGATCTCCCCGGAGGAAACCTTCCCGCCAAAGCGCTTTTGCAGCAATACGCCCAGCAGGTATTCCATCACCGCGGGCGAAAGGCCGGTGGTGTAGGAATTCAGGATGAAGAACAGCGGGTTCTCGGACAAAATCGGCACGCACATCTCCACCAGGGAATAGAGCTGTTCCTCCAGCTTCCAGACCTCCCCGCCGGGGCCGCGCCCATAGGACGGAGGGTCCATGATGATGCCCTCATAGTGGTTCCCGCGGCGCTGCTCCCGCTGGACGAATTTCATGCAGTCGTCCACCAGCCAGCGCACCGGCCGGTCCGCCAGGCCGGAGGCCGCTGCGTTCTCCTTCGCCCAGGCGACCATCCCCTTGGAGGCATCGACATGGCAGACCTGCGCACCCGCCTTTGCACAGGCGAGCGTGGCCGCCCCGGTATAACCGAACAAGTTTAAAACCTTTACAGGGCGGCCCGCTGCGCCGATTTTCTGCATGGCAAACTCCCAGTTTACCGCCTGCTCCGGAAAGATTCCGGTATGTTTGAAGCCCATGGTCTTGAGCTGGAAGGTCAGCTCCCCATAGCGGATCTTCCACATGGAAGGCACCTTTCGATACTCCTGCCAACTCCCCCCGCCCGTATGGGAGCGCTGGTAGCGCGCATGCGCTTCACGCCAAAGGGGATTTTTGCGCGGCGTATTCCAGATGATCTGTGGGTCGGGGCGGATGAGGACGATATTCCCCCACCGCTCCAATCGTTCGCCGCCGGACGTGTCGATCAGTTCGTAATCCTTCCATGCTGCCGCTCTCAAAGCAAACCCTCTCTTATCCGTCAATTTTCAATACAAATCGTACGATTATAAATCAATTCTACAAAATGTTTACACTTTTTTACGCCAAACGCTCCCGCAGGACATCCGCCACGGAGTTCGCAAGCACATTGATATACTCCAAGTCCTCGCCCTCGATCATCACGCGCAGGAGCGGCTCTGTACCGGACGGGCGGACCACGATGCGGCCGCTGGTCCCCAGCTTCGCCTTCGCGTTTTCGATGGCCTCCTTGACCTCGCTGTCCGTGTAGAAATGTAGCTTCCCCTCCGGGCCCACCTGCACATTGACGATCACCTGCGGATAGCGGGTCATCAGGGTTGCTAGGCTGGAAAGCTTCGCCTCGCGGCGGTGGACAATGCTCAGCAGCTGTGCCGCCGTCATCTGGCCGTCGCCGGTTGTGGCAAAATCCAGGAAGATCACATGGCCGCTCTGCTCGCCGCCAAAATTATAGCCTTCCAGCTGCATCTCCTCCAGCACATAGCGGTCGCCGACCTTGGTCGCCTCGAAGTGCAGGCCGTTTTCGCTGCAAAAACGGGTGAAGCCCATGTTGGTCATGATGGTACCCACCACAGTGTTCTTCGCCAGCTTGCCGCGCGATTTCATATCCGCGGCGCAGATGGCCATCACAAAGTCGCCGTCCACCAGCTGGCCCTTGTCGTCCACAGCGAGGCAGCGGTCCGCATCGCCGTCAAACGCGATGCCCGCGTCCAGGTGGTTCTCCTTGACAAAGCTCATCAGGTTTTCCATATGGGTGGACCCGCAGTTGTCGTTGACGTTCACCCCGTTGGGCTTGTCGGCCAGCATATGGCACTCCGCGCCCAATTCCGTGAACAGCAGCTCCGCCGTGCGGGAGGCCGCGCCGTTTGCACAGTCGATGCCAATCCGCATCCCGGTCAGAGCAAACGGGACCGTGCTCTTGATGTGGTCCACATAATCGCGCACCACGTTCGGCGCAGTGGTTACGCTGCCGATGTCGCCCCCTGTGGGGACCGGCGGAACGTCGGCGTGGTCGAGGACGATGGCCTCGATCTGCTCTTCGAGCGCGTCTGGCAGCTTATAGCCGTCGCCGCTGAAAATTTTGATCCCATTGAACTCGCAGGGGTTGTGCGACGCTGTGAGCATCACGCCCGCGTCCGCTTTGTATTTGCCGACCAAGAACGCCACCGCCGGGGTCGGCACAACACCGAGCTGCACAACATTAGCCCCCACGCTGCACAGGCCAGCTGTAATTGCACTCTCCAACATATCGGAAGAAATGCGCGTGTCTTTTCCGATCAAAATTTTAGGATGGCGGTGGTTGTTGTCCGTCAACACCATCGCCGCCGCCCGGCCGATGTTCATGGCCATCTCACAGGTAAGCTCCGAATTTGCGACGCCTCTGACGCCGTCCGTTCCAAAAAGTCTGCCCATAGCTTAACACACTCCTTAAAATCGTTCCCCTTTTTCCGGGGGTAGTTTTCTTGCCAAAACGCTCCGAAACCAATCTTTTTTCCTATTGTAACGGCTTTTTCCTGAAAACCGCGTCGCAATCTCATACGACCGGCCAGAAACCAGTGATTTGCAAGACCGCCGGACACTTTTCCAAACCGGCGAGATCCTTCGCCCGCTTGGAAAACCGCCCTGCGGCTAGAGGTCTAAAAGCGGCAGCACATGGATCACCGGCTCCTCATAGGGATGCAACTTCCGGACCGCTTCCACCGCCTGCGCTGCCAGCTCCCGCGGGCAGACCGCTTCCATTTTGCACTCCGCGCCCTGGCAAAGCTCCCCCACCGTCCCGCCGTACGGCTCCGCGCCGGGAAGCGGCCGCCAAGTGCCCGTGACGGCGGCCACGGAGGAACAGCAGTCATACTTCCCGATGTGGCAGGCGCCCAACTCGTTCAACGCTTCCCGGAGGCAGCCAAGGTATGCTTCCGGCACATAAATTTCCAGTTTGACACGTGAAAATTCCAAATGCAAATTCCTTTCTAACCGTTTCTCCCTCTCCGAGACGGCAAGGGAGAATATCTTGGAAAACACGGACTTTGTCTAAATGCTGTTTCAACCCTCGTCTCCCGGGGAGACGGCAACTTTTATTGGTACGCTACATCCGAACACCCTTGCCGCTTTTTCCTCCGAGCAAAGCGCGGTATGGCGGACGAAGCCGGACAGAACAAGTGATTTCTACCCGCACCGCCCTTCGGCGGCGATCAAGAAGCCGGGAGGATCGGTCTTCCCGCAATCGTTTTTTCAACCCACGGCCCTCAAAGGGCCGGCAACGCAAAAAGGGATTTATTTCCCGTCCAGTGAATCTTTTGAGGCGCTGTCCTTCGGTTCCTGCGCCCTGGCCAAATCGAAGAAGCTCTGCTGCGGGGTCTGCTCCCCCGGCGGCGTCAGCCCCAGGTGCAGGTACGCCGCGCGCGTGACGCAGCGTCCGCGGGGCGTGCGGTTCAAAAAGCCGATCTGCATCAGATACGGTTCATAGACGTCCTCGATGGTGACCGCTTCTTCCCCGATGGCCGCCGCAAGCGTCTCCAATCCCACCGGGCCGCCGTTATAATAGCGGATCATGGCGCTGAGCATCCGCCGGTCGTTGGCGTCCAGCCCGATCTCGTCCACTTCGAGGCGGTCCAGGCCGATCTTAGCGGATTGGTACGTAATCACCCCGTCCGTCATCACCTGCGCAAAATCCCGCACGCGCCGGAGCATCCGGTTCGCAATACGCGGCGTCCCCCGCGAGCGCGAGGCGATTTCCAGCGCGCCGTCCGCCTCAATGGGGATGCCCAGGATGCGCGCGCTCCGGGTGACAATCTTGGCCAGCTCCTCCGGGGAATACATTTCCAGCCGCAGCACCACGCCAAAACGGTCGCGCAGCGGCGCGGAAAGCTGGCCCGCGCGCGTTGTGGCCCCCACCAGCGTAAACTTGGGCAGCGGCAAATGGTAGGAAGCCGCCATCTGCCCCTTGCCGGTGATGATGTCCAGCGCATAGTCCTCCATCGCCGGATAGAGGATCTCCTCCACGCTGCGCGACAGGCGGTGCACTTCGTCGATGAAGAGCACGTCGCCGGGGTTCAGGTTGGTCAGCAACGCAGCGAGATCCCCCGGCTTTTCAATCGCCGGGCCGGAGGTGATGCGCAAATTGACGTTCAATTCGTTGGCGATGATCCCCGCCAGCGTCGTCTTGCCGAGTCCCGGCGGGCCGTACAGCAGCACATGGTCCAGCGATTCCTTGCGCTGCTTGGCCGCCTCGATAAAGACCGCCAGGTTCTCCTTTACCTTTTCCTGCCCGATGTATTCCTCCAAGGTCCGGGGGCGCAGAGGGTTTTCCACCTCCGCATCCTCGGGGGCGTACTCCGGCGCAACCATCCGGTTTTCAAAGTCCATCTCATTCTCGTAATCCATCGGCACGCCTCACCACCCTTTCACCGGTTTTTCCCGAATTCCTTCAGCGCCAAGCGGATGAGCTCTTCCGTTGGCAAGCTGCTGTCAAATTTCGCTACCACAGAGGCCGCGTCCGTCGGCGTATAGCCCAACACGGACAGCGCACTGACGGCGTTGGCAGCGTTCCCCGCTGCCGACGGCACCCCGCCCGCGGGCGCAAAGCCCTCCAGGACTCCGCCGCCCATCTTTTTCACCTTGTCTTTCAATTCCAACACGATGCGCTGCGCCAGCTTTGCGCCCACGCCGCTGGCGCGGGTCAGCGATTTGCTGTCCCCCGATGCCGCGGCCATGGCCACCTGCTCCGGCGAAAGCTCGCTCAAAATGGCAAGCCCCACCTTCGGCCCCACGCCGGAAACCGCCGTCAGCATTTTAAAGCAGTTTAGCTCCATCATCGTGGCAAAGCCGAACAGATCCATTGCATCCTCCCGGACATTCAAATGGGTAAACAGCTTGACCTGTTCGCCGATCTGCGGCATGGTGCGCTGGGTGCTCAGCGTGGTGAGGCACTTAAAGCCCACCCCTGCGCACTCCACCACAACAAACCCGGGCTCCATATGCGTCAATGTTCCCTTGATACTATAAAACATACGCCACTCCGTCTATCTCATGATCTGCGCCCCAGCAGCGCCTGCCGCAGGGACGACCCCGCTGCCTGCCCGTGGCAGATGGCCATAGCCAAGGCGTCCGCCACATCGTCCGGCTTGGGGATTTGTTGCAGGCACAGAAGCCGCCGGGTCATCTCCATCACCTGGGGTTTGAGCGCCTGCCCGTAACCCGTCACTGCCTGTTTCACTTGCAGCGGCGTGTACTCATAGACCGGCACGCCGGCCTTTTGGGTCGCCAGCAAAATCACGCCGCGCGCCTCGGCCACGCCGATCGCCGTTGTTTTGTTGTTTTTAAAATAAAGCTTTTCGATGCTGACCGCGTCCGGCTTCCACTTTTGCAGCACTTCCGTCATCGCATCATATATGATTTCCAACCGGCGGTTGAAATTCTCCCCCGCCTTGGTGACGATCGCCCCATGTTCCAAAGGGACAAACCGACCATTTTGTGCGCGAATGACCCCGTAGCCAACAATGGCATAGCCCGGGTCAATTCCAAGAATGACCATTTCCTGTCTCCATTTGCCAAACGAGTTTCCATAATATTCGCTTTATTATAGCACATCCGTTCCAATTAGAAAAGGGGAAAAGCGTGCGGCAAAGCCGCATGTGTAGAGCTACAATACATGTTGGACAGAAGAGCAAGTAAAAGCAAATAAAAAAGTAGAAGGACAGAGCCTTCATAGG
>NZ_NFJK01000029.1 GCF_002159845.1 Anaeromassilibacillus sp. An250 | reverse complement strand
GACCCAGCCCCGGGAGATTTCCTAGGGCTGGGTCCTTCTGTGTTTTTCGCTGCTGTTTTCCGGATGTCGTGTGGGAACGGTGGATTTCTTCCTTTCTCGCTTTTGTAAAGCGATTGGCTTGCTTCTGTAGAGCCTTCCCCGTATGGAGTGGCAAGCAAATTCCTTGCAGTTTCCTTTTGTAGGGAACGCCGTAGGCGCGGAAGGCACTGTGTGCCCGCCGTAGGCGCGAAAAGGCACTGTGTGCCCGCCGTAGGCGCGAAAGGCACTGTGTGCCCGCCGTAGGCGCGAAAGGCACTGTGTGCCCGCCGTAGGCGCGAAAGGCACTGTGTGCCCGCCGTAGGCGCGAAAGGCACTGCGTGCCCGCGTCCCGACCGGAGGTCAGCCGTAGGCGCGAAAGACGCCATGCGTCCGCCTGGGAGTTACAGGGAATTGGTCAACTCCACATTCTCCAGGTTGTTCCGGCAAAGGGCAAACACACCGGCCGAAACCGCCAGGTTCCAGAGCACCACCGGCATCCCGATGACGATCGCGGGCAGGAAATCGCCCATCGTGAGCAGCAGGACCAGGGAAATCCCCACGCCCGGCAAAACCAACAGCAACAAAATCAGCATGTACAATATCATAATCAGCCCTTTGTTCGCCACCGTGCCGAGAATGCGGTCGGAAAGGACGCTGCCCGCAATGTACAACACGCCCATACTGGCATACACCAGGATACATAAAAGGACGGTCAACGGGTTTGCTTGTGCGTAGATGCCCAATATCGCGAATACAATCACGCCGTCCACCACCGGCTTGAGCATGGTGGACATTGCCGCCCACACCAGCTTGGTAAAGCCGCTGGCCGGGACCAAATAGATATAGGGCTTCATCAGTTCCTGCATCCATGCGCCCGCGGCATTCAGGAAAAACAGGATATAACAGCTAAACGCTGCCCCAATAATCATCATCAGGCCCGCCGGCATCACGTCCCCCTCTTCGCTCCAAACATGCGAGAGGATAAACGCCATGCCCAGGTTGACCAGCACCAAGATAATCGTGTTTGAATCCACAAACGGGATGCGGCTTCTGCGCCGCGCCTCACACAGATGCTTATAGAAGAAGGTATTCGCGCCCCAGCCGCGCCGGATGCCCGTGGTGCGCACCTTGTACTTGCGCTTCTTCCCATTGTTGGTGGTCATCATCCCGCTGTCCGCGGCCTTTTTGAGGGCGTCGCGCTGCTCCTGCGCCGTCTCCGTAGACTGCAAGACGTCTTCAAAATAGTCCACATTGCCGCGCACAAACACCAGCACGCACGCTGCGACTGCCAGCACCGTCAGGCCGGCAAACAGGCCCGCCTGCGCCAGGTTCCCGGCGATGAACGCAAAGCACGCGCCCTTGATCCAGCCGAGCAGGGGCAGGTATTCCAGCTTGGGGGAGGAAACCGCCGCCAGCAGCGCCTCCATGTTCGAGCCGCCTTCCGTGAACTCCAACAGGATGATCCCCGCGATCGCAGCAAGATAGACATATAGGATGGCTTTTGCGGTACGCACACGCGCCGGATTGCCATTTGTAAAATTGTAAAGCAACAGCGAGAGCACCTGTACGGAAAACAGCGTCACCGCCGCCCCCACCACCAGGGCCAGCGTATCCGTCCAGACAATCCCGAACGTCTGCGCCATCATCGCCCCGTAGAACAGGAAAAAGAACATCATCAACAGCGTGCGGCCCATCTGCTTCATCAGGCCGTATGCCAGGATCTTTTTGGGGGATATGGGCGACACAAACAGCAGGTTGACGTCGCTCATGCCAAAGAAGGTGGTGCCCTTTTGCAGCGCATTCAAGAGGATGGGCACGGTGAACAACAGCAAAATCCCCAAGTAAGCGCCGTGCAGGATGCGCAGATCCAAAAAGCCGCCCAGGTCCGCCTGCGGCGTCAACGCGGTGCTGATTACCGAATTGACCAGCAGCACCACCAGAAGGATATAGACCACCAGCTTGCCCGGGTGCCGGAACAGCGCCAGCAGGCGGTTTTTCCACTCCTTGCGGAGCATATAAAAAATGGTACTCATGCCGCGCCTCCGTCGGAAGCTCCCTCCGTAATGGAGAAAAAGAGCTGCTCCAGGTCTTCGCCGTTGGCTTCGATTTCGGAGCGGGTGCGCACCGCGGCGATCTTCCCCTGCACCATGATGAGCGCCTTATCCCAAAGCTCTTCCACGCTGTCCAGCATGTGCGTGCTCACCAGGATGGAGCAGCCGTTCTGCCGCAATTCCAGAAGCATCTGCTTGAGCTCCTTGATCGCGTGGGGGTCCAGGCCGACCAGCGGTTCGTCCAGCATGACCACCTTCGGCGCGGGCAAAAGCGCGCAGCAGATGCTCACCTTTTGCTGCATGCCCTTGCTCAGCTCGCCGCCCAGCTTGTTCTGCTTATCGTCCAGCTCCATGCGCTCCAACAGCGCATCCGTCTTTTTCTCCCAATTTTCCACCTTATAGGCCCGCGCGATAAACTCCAGATGCTCCCGCACGGTCAGCGCCTCAAACAGCGCCGGCATCTCCGGGATATAGCCGAACTCCTTTTTGGCCTCCACGCTCTTGTTTGGATGGCCGCAGATCGTGATATTTCCCTGGAAACGCAAAAGGCCCGCGATGCATTTGATCGCCGTGGATTTTCCCGCGCCGTTCGGCCCCAGCAAAACGGCGATTTCGCCCGGATTTACCGTGAAATTCAGATGGTCGTTCGCCACCAGGCGATTATAAATCTTTGTCAGGTCCGTCACCTGTAACATACGTTGCCCTCCCAGTCCCAATCTTTTTCATTCCCGCGTGGGAACTTCCTCGTTCTCTCTTGAAGAAAACCGTCAATACATGGCCACGCCAACCAAAGACGTCATCAGCCCAAAGACGGCGACAAGAGTCAGCACGATCACCGCGGCATAGGCCACAACCGCCCAGATCAACAGCAGTTTTGCGCGGTGCGCCTGCTGGTGCGCGAGCGGGTTCTGAAACGGCGCGCTGTATGGATTCTGCACGCGGCACTGCGGGCAAAATGGCTCCGCCACCCGGTGCACAAATCCGCACTGCGGGCAGGTCATCAGCCGGTTCGCGTTGTTATTGCGCAGGCACAGATAGACGATGCCGGGAATCCAGCCCAGAAAGCCCACCAGCAGGCCCCACATCACCGGGTCGTTGTTCCCGCGCGCCTTTGCGTCGTTATACGTCGCCAGCCCCAGAAGGACCTGTGCGGCAACCCCCGCAAGGCAAACAAAGACAATCATGACAATGAATCCCATCATCGCGTTCATAGCTGCTACTTCTACTGAATAACTGCTCCCCATGATCCCACTCCCTTTGTACTAATATGTTAGTACAATAATATACACTGCATCGCGCTTTGTCAAGAAAAACTACAATTTTGTAAAGAGGGAATGTTTTGCGGAAATGCGAAATGCCCCCGGCATTTGCTCGCCGGGGGCATCTGAATACCACTGCACAAATTTAATACAGGCAATTATGCCGTCAAAAAGGCCTTACCGTCTATGAGCTCACCCTGTTTCTGCTCCACATTTTCCAGCTTATACGTTCCGTCCTGGACGGAGAACGTAAATTGATAGTTGACGCCTTGACCATCCTGTTTTAGAACCAACAGTGTCCGGCCATCCTTACTCATCAAGTAAACAGGCTTGGTGTCTCCAACGGCTCTACCAATTTGTTCCGATACATTTTTTAATTGAAATGTCGTATAGTCCTCGCTATAACAACTGATATGGGTATATTCGCTCACAGGGATTTGGAAAGCTTTAACAAGCGCGTCTTTAAAACCAATTTCCAGCTTAGCGCCAGGTGATTCGCCGTCCTTTGCCGAAATAAAACTTTTTGTTCCTATCTCGTCAAATGGATCGCTGGCAATCCCATGTTTATAGGAAAAACTACCCCATATATGTATCTCATAATACAGGCCGCTTGGATTTTTGACATCCCAATCTGTATCGTAGCTTACTTGATCGCCCCCTGCCATTTGGTAGAATTCTCTACCATCTTCCTCAATATATCCTTCGTAAGAACTCCCTTCTAAATCTGATTTTGAACAATTTGTACTGGCATGAGCGCTGCAGGTGATCGCATTTTTTCCTCCGGTAATCCCTGCCCATGCATCTACATTATATGCGAAACCTGCTGTTGAAAAGATACTTACGAAAACCATCGCAAACATGAATGAAATAACCCTTTTTTTCATTTTTTTCGTCCTTTCTGTATGGTCTTTTGTAATGGCAGTGGTATTCGGAACTACTGAGGAATGCATCTGTTTTCGATAATTGGATACCAATTTTCCTCTCCGCTTATTTTGCTTCTGTCTGTATACGCCCCCATTCTAAAAAAGTGTGCATATATCCCATTTCCATCTTGGTTGAACAGAACTCCTTCCGTATGGTCTTTTTTTATATAAGCCCAAGTATGGTTAAGAGAAAACTTCTCAAAGGAATAACGGCCCATTTGTGCCAACTGTTTTTTTATAGACCCCCCTAAAAGATACGCTTGGTTTTGAATTACGGAAGGATAGACCGTAGAAAAAGCTTCTTCATATTGTGACAAATCAATCTGAAATTGTTCTGCAATTGTTTGTATATGCCGCTTTTCGGATTGCCTTTGAAAATATCTTTGATTCAGTTGTTCTCCCTGACAAGCAAAGGCTGTACCGATTTCAAAAACTTCGGGATGAAACGGATCGGAGAATTCTAATTCGATAAGTGTTATCTGCCCTTGATCTACCTGGTTATCGGCTTGACAGCAAAAGAGCCCGGATGTAATTTCCCCTTTCTTTTTACTGTCGACCGCGAGAAAGAACGGATGGTTTGTATATTCGCGCGTTTGCATTGCAGGGGAGACTTTTTCTAAGAGGCTTCGGTACGATTCTTCCGCCTGTTCGCACCTCTGATAATTTTCATCGGTCAACGGTAATTCGCGGAAGGGCTGATAGGTTTCAAACATCGAGCCTTTTAGACATTCTGCCAAGAGCGCCCTTGTTTCCGCAATCTCCTCCGGCGTTGATTGCGGCTGGGAGGAGGCCCCCGCGCTTACCGCCTGGGCCGGCGCTGGATACAGCGTGCTGGTAAGCAACACCATCCCCACCAAAACACAGCAGAGAAATCCATGCCCTTTCTTTTTGGGAGCTGTGTTGATCATGTTTCGAAAGCGTCCGATCATTTCTTCCTTCCTCCCTATAAAATGGGTGGACAGCGGCACTGCATGGGTTTGATTGGTTAAGACGTCCAGCAGGACCGTTCCATACGCCTTCCGGTAAAGGCGGTCCTTTCCCTTCAGGACAGTATCGTCGCAGGCATTTTCCAAATCCAAATTTGCCTTCTTCGCCAGAATATGTACCAAGGGGTTAAACCAGTGGACGCTCTGCGCCAGCAGAAACACCCACTTGGTCCAAAGGTCGCGCCGTTTGTAATGGGCAAGTTCATGGCGGAAAATAAACATCCGCTGCTCTTGTGAAAACTCCGTCCGCGGCAAAATCAACGTGGGATGAAACAGGCCGGTGAGCATCGGGCTGTCCACTTTGCCGCAGATCCAAACGGGTAGATTGCGCCGGACATGCAGCTCCTTCCGGATCTGCTCCAGGAGGGCTTGCTGCTCCCCGCCACATACAATTTCGCTGTGTGCCCGCAGGAACCGCATATGGAAAACATGTATGCCCACGTGTGCCAAAAGAAAGCAAACCGCCCCGATCAGCCAGAGCAGTGCAATGCCCTCCCCTGCGGATATCTGTCCATAAGAAATCTCAGCTGGGGCCGCGAATCCTGCGGTGGAACCCATGGGAAGCACATCCACAAACGCCGGCGCCTCCGCCTGTCCCATCTGTGCCGCAGAGGGCAGGGCAGCTTCCGTGGCCTTTTGTATTTCTGCACCCCAAGACGGGAGAGCAAACGAAAGAGATGCAGGAATCAAAAGGCGGATGCTAAAGGCCATCCAGAGGAAGCATCTTGCTTGCGCAGCAAACCGCCGTGTGAGCCACTTATTTCCCAGGAAGGAAAGCAACAGCAGGATGGACATTTGCAGGGAGAGCCTCAACACCCGGAAACAGATGCTTTCCAACACTACGATTCCTCCCCTCGGTCCAGCAACGCCCGAATTTCCTCCAAATCCTCCTTGCTCAGGGGCTGGGATTGTACCAGCGCTGCAATCAGGGATTTCGGGGAATTCCGGTACAGCTTTTCCACAAAGGTTTCCGTCTCCGCCGCACGGTAGTCCGCTTCCGCAACCAACGGGATGTAATAATTCAAACGCCCGATTTTCTCACAGGAGAGATATCCCTTCTTGACCAGCCTGCCCAAAACCACCTGCACAGCCTGTATTTTCCAGCCCTTTTGCAGGCGGCGCGCAACTTCGCCGGTGTCCAAGGCCTCCTGCGCTCTCCAAACAACCAACATGACGTCCAATTCCGATTCTGAAAGCCTTTTCAACATATCCATTTACCTCTTTTTGTCTGTTTAACATACAATTGTATGTTAAAAGTATATACCATCTTTCCTCCAGTGTCAAGGTTCTGTAAACAAGCGGAAAAGGGGGCAGCGAGGAGGTTCTCCCTCTTTGCCCTCTTTTTTAACTAGGCCGAAGCCATTTGCCCGCCGCTAAAACACGTGCTGTACAGATGGCTACCATTCAGCGGTTCTTGTATCCGGATAGAGGCTAACTTTGTGGAACTTCTTCCATGCCTGTTCCAGCGCTGCCGGAAGCCCCTCCTATTCCTTTCCCGCTTCTGCATTTGCCTGGGAAATCCGTTCGGCAATCGGACGCAATTGCTTCTCAAGCTCTTCTGCGGAAACGTTCACTGTTCTTGGGTCGATCGTATTGGTAAGGCCCGCTGCCTGTAACTCCTCGTCGGTTGGGAAGTGAAACGTCGTTCCATATTCTGCGTTTAACTTGTCCAATACCGACTGATAGGCTTGCAAATTTCCAGTCCCTCCTAAAGGCACTGCGAAAAGCATGAGCAAACAAAGGCATAAACAAAAACTTAAAAATTTTTTCAATACAACCACCCCTTCCAAAGACGCTTATTTTACTTTCTACAAAATTACTTCTGTATAAATCTTATAACGATTTCTTCATGCGGTCAATCCACCCATTTAAATATTATTCAATTTATATTTTTATTTTTAATATTCTTTAATCCAAACCTTACCTGTTTTTAACGATGGATTCCTATACTTTTTGGGAAGGCGTGTGACGACACGCGCCGTTCCCTATCAAACGTCCCAAGGGACGAAAGGTGATTGCAGAATTGGAGGAAAAAATGATGCAAAGCCACAGGAAATGGTACAAGCGAACCCTTGCGCTGCTCCTGGCGGTAGCCATGGTCGCTACGCCGGCAACAGCGTTTGCACAGACGGAGCCAGCCGCGGAAGAACCGGCGGCCAGCGTCGTCTATGCGCCGGAGGACCTCGCTGCGTTCTCCGAAGCCCTCGACAGCGCCGGTTACGACCTGCCGGACAACACGGCAGCCCTCGCGGCACTTTCGGAAGAGCAACCTGACCTCAGCACCCAGAACATCCAGATGGAAGTTTCCCCGGCAGCGCCGGCCAGCGTCCTCCGCACGGCGCAGAGCGCCGCGCCGCAGGCGGAGACCTCTTCCACCCTCAAGATCATGCAGGTTTCCGACACCCACCTGCTGCCGGAATCCATGCAGCCGAACGGCGGCGAAACACAGCAGCCGGGCCAGTTCCAGCCCGCACTGGACGGGGACGGCAACCTGGTGAACACCGAGCCGTTCGAATACCCGGATTTCGCCGCAGCCCTGCACTCCGACCGCAAGATGATGGCGGAGAGCGAGGACATCGACGCCCGCGTCTTTGAGATGGTTGACGAGGCCGACCCGGACGTGCTGGTCATCAGCGGCGACCTGACCAAGGACGGCGAGGAACCGGCCCACCGCGAGATGGCCGCGATGCTGACCGAGCTCCGGGCCGCCAACCCGAACATGCAGATCTATGTCATCAACGGCAACCACGACGTCAACAATTCCGATGCAACCGACTTTTCCACCTGTGTGAAGGATTCCTATGGCACGGCGACCACCAGCGCCATGGACCCGGATCTCAAGACCACCCCGGAAGAGTTCAAGGAAATTTACCATGACGTCTCCTACACGGACGCCATTGCAACCTACACCCCGCCGGAAGGGAAGCAGCAGGGCGGCCTCTCCTATGTGGCGCGCCCAGCGGAGGGCTTCACCTTTATCGTCATGGACTCCGGCAAATACAGCGCGGACGTCACCGACAGCGGCACGGACGAGCACATGACGGGCGGCGCGCTCAGCGAAGACCTGCTCCAGTGGGTCGCGGAACAGGCTGCGGAAGCCAATGCGCGCGGCGATGTTGTGATCGGCGTGGAACACCACGGCCTGGTCCCGCACTTTGGCATGGAGCCGGACATCCTCGGAGAATACCTCGCGGACAACTACGAAGAGGCTGCGGAAGCGCTTTCTGCCGCAGGCGTGAACATCGTCCTGACGGGCCACATGCATGCCAACGACATCGCCTCCCGTGAGATCAACGGCAAGATGTTCTATGACATCGAAACCGGTTCCTGCGTCACCTATCCCTCCCCGGTGCGCACCATCACCCTGACCCGCACCCAGGAAGAAAACGGCAGCATCCAGGTGAACGCGCAGATTGCCACCGACCTGGTGGACACCGTGAATTACAACGGTGTGGAAATTGAGGACTTCACCGCCTACGGCAAAAACGCCACGGCGCTTTCCGGCGACATGATCAGCGGCGCGGCCGGAAACCTGCTGGTGCGTCCTCTGGTGGAGCAGGTCCTTGCGGCGGGCGGCACAAAAGCGGCCCTGACCGCCCTGCTGGAACAGGACCCGGGCGACCTGGTGGTCTCCATGCTGGACGAGTACCTGCCGCACACCGAGGAAGACGGCATGCATGTCACCCTCTCCGGCATTGACGCAACCCTCTGGCACGCGGACGGGAAGGTGCATGGAACGGCTTCCGTCAGCGGGCTGGATGCACATATCGTCATTGCGGACAGCGACGTCAAAGAAAAGCTGGTGGATGTGCTGCTCCAGCAGGTGGACGAGAAGGTCCTCCCCGAGGGCGGCCTGCTCGACCAGACCATCGAGGCAATCGCAACCTCTGTCGCAGACATGCAGATCGACGCGGAACATACCGTGATGGACTTGGCCAACTACGTCTACCAGGGCCATCTGGCGGGCGATGAGCCCCAGGAAATCCCGGATTGGGTCAACACCGGCATCGCACAGCTGCGCGACGTGACGCTGGTCAACGCGCTGGTGGCCGCTGTGGTGGACTGCGCTTCCAACGAAGCGTCCGGCATTGCCGATGCACTGACCTTCAACGCCTCCGATCTCATCAAAGGCAACGACGGGTTCGTGGACAACCTGGCCGCTGCGCTGGTGGCCGGCATGGTGGGCGGCTCCAATGCCACGGTCGGCAAAGTCGTGGAGATCCTCCCGGTCACGGTCCCGGGTGTGGAGGAACCCACCAATGAGCAGAAGATTGCATTCCTGCTGAACGGCCTTATCAACGGCGACGGCACGGAAGAAAACCCCGGCCTTCTGACCGAAGAGATCAAACAACAGGTCGGCGATTTCGCTGCGAACGTCTGCGAGTCCTTCATCCAGGACGACAACAGCGCGACCGGCGGCACGGAAAACAACGGCGAGATCGACTTTGTCCTGCCGAACGGGAACATCGTCGTGTCCGGCGGCAACCTCACGGGAGAGACGTATCAGAACCTCGACGATGCCCTGCTCGCCATCAAGCGCGATACCGACGGCGAAGGCCCCTACACCCTGTATCTGAACAAAGACGAAGACTTCCTGATGTACGAAGAGACCGCCGGCCTCTCCTGCTACTATGCGATGCGCAATGTGGATAAGCCGCTGGTCATCGACGGCCAGGGCCACACGCTGGGCGTGGCCGATACAAGGCCCTGCTTCCTGCGCACCTATGGCGACATCACCTTTAAAAACGTAAATTTGGATATGGCGAATACCACCCTGATCACCTGGAAGAGCAACGCGGAAATCAAGATGGACGACACCGTGTCCGGCTCCCTCAAGAGCTTCCGCGACGACTCCGCCTCCCGGTATTGCTACTATACCGTCGATCTGAGCAACCTCTCCATGGAAAGCATGGAGGGCAATGGGCGCAGCATCCTGCGCGTTGCCAACTGCGGCACGCCGGAAGAGCCCGCCGTGATGGACATCACGGGCATGGGCGGCACCAAGCTGGACCGCTCCTGGCTGTCCATCGAGGGCGACTGCACAGCTGATCTCGGCACTGTGAGCACTACGAGCGTCGGCGGCGGCCTGGTGCTGACGGGCGACGCCACCATCAAGGGCCTCAGCGGATGGAATAAACTTGAGAGCAACACCCCCGCCACCGTAGAAATCCCCGCCGGAAGCGTCCTGACGGTCACCGACTTCCTGTTCGGCAAGAACAGCGTCACCGTCACCGGGGATGCGCAGGTTGGCGACGTGGTTGTCCGCGCAGAGGAGCAGGAGGACGGTTCGTTCTTCCTCAGCAGCCCGGAAAACATGGAGCTGGTTTACGCGGACGGCGCATACACCTTGCAGGAAAAAGCGCCGGTGGAATACCCGCTGACGGTCCACTTTGACCCGCGCACGGTGCAGATTGCCGTCAACGATATCTTCCCCGGCATTGCAAACGTGACCGGCACGTATCAGACCACGGTCTTCTCCGGCGACGAGTTCACGATGCTCTTCGTGCCCACGGCGGACGGGCGCGAAATCGCCTCTATGGAAATCAACGGGGAAGCGCAAGTTTTGGAGAGCAGCGGCCCCTTCTCTTACACGCTGACCATGCCGGAGGGCGAAACCACTTTGGACGTCGTCGCGACGGTGGTCGATAAGAGCGTGCTCCGCGCCGTCATCGAGGCGGCGGTAGCCCTGCAGGGCGGCGAAGAATACGAAGCGGCTGTCCCTGCGGTGCAGGAAACCTTCGACAAGGCTTTGGAAAACGCACAGGCAATTGAAGCGGTGATCGCTGTATCCCAGGCGGAAATCGACGAAGCATGGAGCGGCCTGCTGGATGCGATCCATCTTCTGAGCTTTGAAGCGGGCGACCCGGCCGCGCTGAACACGCTGTTGGATATCGTGGCTTCCCTGACGGAGGAGAACTTCACAACCGGCAGCTGGGCGGATCTACAGGCAGCTGTTTCCGATGCGCAGGAAGCCATCGAGAGCGGCCTGAAGGCGGAAATGGACAAAGCCTATGAAACCCTGTATGACGCCCTGAACGCCCTGGTTTACCGCGCGGACTTTGCGCAGCTCGACCAGGCGATTGCAGAGGCACAGGAAATCGATTTGGACGAGTACCTCGATTTGGAAGGCACCAAAGAGGCGTTCACCGCCGCTTTGGAACGTGCGCTGGCCGTACAAGCCAACGTGGATGCAGACCAGGAAACGGTCGATCAGGCGGCGCAGGCGCTGATTGAGGCCATGGCAGCGCTGCGCAAGACGCCGAGCAAGGAAGCGCTCGCGGAGCTGGTGGGCACTGCCTCCGCGATGGACACCTCCAAATATACGGCGGCCAGCGTATCCGCTCTCAACCGCGCCCTGGACGGCGCACAGGCAGTCCTGGCGGATGAAGCCGCTACGGAAGCGGATGTAGAAACCGTTTATCGTGCGCTTTCCACCGCGCTGGACAATTTGGTGGAAAGACCGGCGAGACCGGTATCCGGCAATCACGGCAGCACATCCGCGAACATTGGCAATGCATATGGTGCAGCGGGCGTTGTCTCCGCAAGCCAGACCGTGGCGGCAAATGCCTATGTGATTTCCGATACGACGGTCAACTTCACCTTGAAGAGAGGCAGCGCATACTGCTTCAAGATGACCGTGGTCAACGGCAACAGCATGGTGCCGAGCTTCACGGCCGGCAACGGCGATGTGCTGAAGACGCAGTTCGTGGCGAAGGTTGGCAACGACTACTACTACAGAGTCTATGCCACCGGTACGCCGGGCCAGAGCACGGGCGTTTACACCACCCTGCCGGGCCAGAACGCGGTCAAACATTGTTCCGTGACGATTGCGTAAGTGCTTTCGTAGACAAATGTTGTGCGTCTGATTGGCAGATCGGAAACAATAAAATAAAAGGGAAGGCTTTTCCCTAATAAACAGCAAGGACCCAATCCTGGAACTCCCGGGATTGGGTCCTTCTGTATTTGATGCTTCTATTTCCCACATGTGGCGGGGCTGCGATGGTTGCCTTTATGAAGATTCTTGCCTTGCTTCTGTAGGGCTTCCCATATGGAGCGGAAAACAAACTCTTTTCCGTTTGCTTTCTTAGGGAACGCCGTAGGCGAGAGAGGCACTGTGTGCCCGCGAAAGGCACTGCGTGCCCGCTGCGTGCCTGTGTCCCGACCGGTAGGTCTAGTTCCCGGACGGGATGAAGCCTCTGAGGGCGCTTGCAAGGCTTGAAAGGGGCATGGTTTGAAGCCAAACCTTGCCAGGGCCGGTCAATAGCGTATTAAAAAATCCTTCGCCGCCCAAGACCTTATTTTTCAGGCCGGGGACCTGTTGAATATCAATGGAAACGCTTGTTTCAAATCCGGCGACGTTCCCGGTATCCACAACAAGCTGCTGCCCAGCCGCCAATTCGTATTCGACCAGTTCGCCGTCGATTTCAACAAACGCCATCCCCTGGCCGGACAACCTCTGCATAATAAAGCCTTCGCCGCCAAAAAAGCCTGCGCCGATCTTTTTGTTGAAATGGATGCTCAATTCAACACCTATCTCTGACGCAAGGAACGCCCTCTTTTGCACGATTAATTCTTTCCCCGGCTCAATCTGCAACGGCAGGATTTTTCCGGGAAAACTGGACCCAAAGGCAATCATGCCCGGACCGCCTTGCGCGGTATAGATATTTTGGAACATACTCTCCCCCGAGAACGCCTTGGAAAACATTTTCCCAATGCCGCCCCCGGTCGTGGACATCATCATATTCGGTGTTTGCCATACCATAGAGCCTTTTTCGGTGATCATCGTCTCGCCATTGTCGAGATAGCAAACGACCACGGGAAATGCGCCGCCTTTTATTTCGTATTTCATAACTTCTTCCTCTCCTTACATGGATGATCTTGGATTCTTTCGATCCATCCCCTGTGTTTCCTGGGAAAAGCCGCTAATGCATTCGTTGCAGGGCCCCCTTTCTCAGCCCCCGCTTCCACCATTCCGCTATGACCCAACCGCCTTTCCCTTTTGTTCCAGTCTATCATTTTATAGACCGTTTGAAAAGCTTTTTTGTGCATTTTTAATCTTATCTGCTTTTGCCGGGACGATCCCGCATGTTCCTTTGCCCTGTGCCTACAACATAAAAACACCGGTGGGATGCGGCTGCAGCCCACCGGCATTCTCTTCGCTGCTTTTCATCGATCGGCACGCTGGTTTGCTTCCCGCACGGCCCCTGCCGTTGCTTCAAACCGGTCAGCCTTCCAGCAGCATCCTTTTGAGTTTTACAAGGTCTAAGACGTTGCACACACCGTCGTGGTTCAAATCCACCGCCGACAGTTCTTCTTCCGTCAGTTCCACATTTCCAAGGATAAAGTCCATGACATAGGTGATATCCTCGTCATCGAACACGCCGTCGCCCGTGACGTCGCCTTCTACCCCGCTGGCCGCTACCACAATCACAACGCGGTCGATCACCTCGCCTTGTACGGTCAAAGTCACTTCACAGCCGTCTTCGAGCAGCGCGTCCGGCTCCATTTCCTTTCCGTCTGCATCTACGATCGCCAGTTCGCCCTCATAGGCATAGAACTGCTCCAGTGCCTCCTGGACTGTGGTGCCCTCCGGAATGGTGGCCTGCCCGCCGGCAATCTCATAGGTGTCGGAATAGATGCGGTTCTCCGATGCAGAGACCTCTGTGAGGAATTTCGCATCCGCCCAGTCCGCGTGGTCCGAGTTGTTGGTGTCCACCATCAGCGCGTCCAGCTGGATCGTCTCCACGCCGGTGAGGTCCAGGTCGATGAACTGCGCGGGCGACTTTGCGTTCATTACGCCGCTGTCAAACGCGGGCTCCCCATCCAAATATACAACAAATTGCACGGTGGGAGCGGAACTGTCGTAGTAGGAATAGTCGATGCCGCACCAGCTCTGGAACCGGGTAAAGCCCTGGTCCGCAATGTCATAGACAATCGTCGATTCCGCATGGGTGCCCAGGCCCTTCTCATAGGTCACCGGGCCTCCCGCTTCCTCGTTATAGAGCGTGAGCGGACGGCGCTCGATCTCCTGGTCGCGCAGGACCGGGTGGCCTTCCCAGCCGCTTTCTGCGCGCACCCACGGGAGGTCGGACAGATAGGCTGTGTCTGTCACGTCGATGCGGAAGACATACTCCTGTTCGCTGCCGTCCGGGGCGGTCACGGTTGCACGCAGCACATTCTCGCCCAGATACAGCGGGATCTCCCCTTCCAGGAGATTGCCTTCCGAGGTGAAGGATTCCCCGTTTGCGGTAAAGGCGATGGTCGCGCCCATCTCCTCCGCCTCCAGCACAAACTGGGTGCTGGAGCGGTACGAAGAGCCACGGTAGGTCAAAACGTCCGGCTGCACCTCTTCCTCCAGGGAAATATCCGAGAAGGACGCGCGCTCCAAGTTGGCATTGTCCTCCTGCGCTACCTTGACGCGGATGGTGTAATACTTTGTCTCCGCCAAGGATTCCGCTTTCACGGCAATGGTAAATCTGGTCAGGCCGGGCCCCGCCTCGCAGCTGAGCGCAGAGCCGCCCGTCGTCTCGTGGCCATTGGAGACGATCACGGAGGAACGGGAATTGGCCGCCTCTGCCTCAAGTGTAAACGAGACCGGTTCTTCGCTGGTAATCAGGTAGTCGGTCTTCTCCGGATCGAAGCCCTCGATGGTCTCCCCGTTGACCTTCAGGTCTGCGAGGTCCGTGTCCGTGTAGCCGTTGCGGACAACCACCAGAAGGTACTGCTGCTGTTTCCCATCCGGCGCCGTCACATCCATATCGATATAGTTGAGGCCGGAAAGGATTTGGATCTCTTCGTCAAAGCTGGCGACATCCTCTGCCAGCACTTCCTCATTGACTGTGACCCTCATGCGCGCATCCGGGTTTTGCGTGGCGCAGCGCAGCGGCAGGGACTCAACCTCCTCGGTCACGCCCGTGATATAACCATATGTCGTGAAATGGAAGGGCGCGGACAGCTCCTGTTCGCCCAATTCGAGGTTGGACAGCCACGCATTCGGGGATTCCGGCAGCGCCTCATAGGTGACTGCCACCGTATAGGTGCGGGCCGGACCGTCCGCGGCGGTCACCGTGACCGCCAGCTCGTTTTCGCCCTCCTGCAGCGTCAGGCTTGCCGCATCCACCGGCTGTTCGTTCAGCGCAAAGGATACCTCCGCCCCTTCGGACTCCGGCTGCGCAGAAATGCGCAGTTCCGCCGCAGAGCTATATGCCTGATAGTCGAGGTTCTCACCCGAGAAGTTCGGGGAGAGGGCGATTCCCGCGCCGCTTGCCTTTTGCAGGGTTAGGGTTTTCAGATATGCGTTGCCCATGGGGTCGCCGCGCATGTCCACCGGACCCATGGCGTCCGTTTCGGTTGCCGCGCCCGGCATACCAGAGGCGTCGACCGGGATCACCCTGGCCTTGATGTATTTGCCCTGGTAGTCCGCCGGGATGTTCCAGGTATCCCCGGACGCGCCGCTGATCTTTGTGTATTCCCCATCGGCTGTATCCGCGGCATACCAGGCGATCACGCTGCCCGCCTCTGCATCGCCGTCCGGGTCGCTGAATGTATACTGCACGGAGAGGGTGTCCCCGACAGCCGCCTGTGCCGTGCCGAACGCCGCATCGGAGGCAACCGGGGCCTGGTTTTCATACGCAAAGGCCTGCGGTTCGCCGTTGATGGTCAATTCGCTGAACGTGAACGTATTGCCGTTGTTTCCGCCGGACGCTGCCCACATGGCCAGCCGGATGCCCGTGTTCCCAATGGTCGTGTTGTCGAGCTCGGCGAACTTGACCCAATCCGCACCCTCGGTGGTGCGCTTATAATAGCCTTCAAAGTGGTCACCGTCTTTGACAATCTTGAAGTCGATCGCATCGTCATAATAAAAGCCGTCCTGGTCGTCCTTGCCAACGCGATGGTCCTCATTGCCAACCCGGTTGGATTCGGTCACCAGAATCGTACCCAGATGGTTCTTTTTCTGGCAAGCGACATAATTGTCGAGATCTTTCAGGATGCCAAACCCAATTTCCTCATACGTCTGATAGGTCTTGCCCGTCACCCTAACGGTGGCCTCAAAATTTTCTCCGTCTGCAATCGGGAACGTCACAACGTTCTGCTGTTCGTCGCGGATATCAAAAAAGCCGTATAGGTTCGGCACGGTCAGCGTCAAGACGTCCGGATCGTCAATGGCCCAGAATCCCGGCACTTCATATTCGATTTCCGGGATCACGGTTTCGCCGCCGATGCTGATGGAAACCAGCATCGAGTCGGAAACGCCGTTTGCACTGGCCGCCCGGACCTCCACAACGCCGTCCTGCACTGCGGTCAGGACGCCGTCCACATCGATCGTCGCCGCTTCTGTGGCTTCGCCCGTCGCCGCATCGGCCACGGACCAGGTGAGTTCCGCGCCGGCCTCCGCCGGGACGGTCTCTGCCGAAAGCTGCATGGTTTCACCCGCTGCATGCAGGATATCCTGCGGGGCGGAAATCTTGACCGATTCCGCTGCGGCGCCCTGGCCGTCCGAAACGGTGATGTCCACGCGGTTGCTCTCGAAGACGCTGCCGTCGGTGGCCACCATGCTGGCGTACACCTGCGCATGGCCGGGGGCAACCGCTTCAACGGTTCCGCCCGCCCCATCCACGCGCACGACCGATTCGTCCGTGCTGATATATTGGACTTTGCAATCCTTTAAGAGGAACTGCTTGATCGAATCCTCGTTCAAACGGACGTCCTCATCCTCCAACTGGATTTCCGCCGTATCCATATCGCTGACGCTGGCGCGCGTATTCAGGCCGTCTCCATAGGTATTGCCGGAGAGCACCACATTTTTACAGCCCCGGAAGGAGAAAAGCCCCGCATCGTTGACGTTGGTGCTCATCTCCAGCTTCAGCCCGGCTTTCCCTCCGGGCTGCAATTGGTCTGTGGAAACCGTCAGCTCGCTGTCGATCCCATCGTCTGCACGCTTAAACGCATTGTCGCGGATGGTCAGATTTTCCACACTGAGCGCCGAAATAGCCGACGTGTTATTCAGATAGAACGTGTTGCCTTCAATGGTCATGTTTTTGTGCAAGGGGTTGTTTGGATCGAGTTCCTGGATAATCGGTTCAATGTGGATGTTTGTCTGGTTGCCCTCCCAAAAAACATTGTCGCGGATGGTCACATTCCGGGTATACCCGGATTCATACCAGCCGTTTGCATCGTCCGAAATAAAAATCGTCCACATATCGATGTTCCGGAACTGGTTGCCTTCGATCAGCACATCCCCGCGGGTGGTACAGAGCAGGCCGCGGCAGCTCGACTGGGAGAAGACATTGTTGCGGATCTCCACATCCGGCGTATAGGTGATGTTTTCCACCACGTATCCGGTGGGGTCCCCACTGTTTAAAATCTCGTCTGGGAGGTCCCGGTCAAAAGTGAGGACGATGTTCTTCCGGTTTTCCAGGTCATAGTCTTCCTCTGCGGGATTTTCCACCTCGGTGACAATGGCGTTCCGCACCTCTTCAGAACCAACGGCCTGCAAGCTGGAACGCGCAATAAACTCGACCTCGTCGCCCACATAATAGTTCGGGAAACCGTAGGTCTCGCGCTCCATATAGCGCACGCGGACTTTATTTGGCGCCAAGACCTCCTGAATTTCCAGGAAGGTGCCGTGGATGTTGATCGGGTCATCCTGGGAATTGTTAAAGTAGCAGTTCTGGACCGTGATCTTCCCGCCGCAGCCGGACATCTGAATCACGTCCGCAGAGGCCGCGGTTTTTGTGCCCTTGCGCGCGTTGGTGGCCACATCGACGTTGTCAATGGTGATGTCCTTGGAGAACTGGCCGATGATTGCAAAGGAATGCAGGAAATTGGCGTTAATATCACGGATTGTGACGTCTTCGCTCTCCCATAGCAGCATCGAAGGATTGTCGCGGGTCGTCTCCTTGATCTGGATGTTGTAACCCGCCTGCGCCTTGGGCGGCCCGGAATAGTGGAAGAGCACCCGGCGGTTGCCCAGCTCTTCAATGGAAGTGCAGTTCTCAAACAGCGTCATGCAGCCGTCCCAAGCGCGGTGGATTTCGCCTGTGAGCAGGTTGTTCCACTGGTCAAACGGGTAATTGTCATAGATCCAATACCGGTTGCCGGTCTTCGGGCTGACTTCCCCGTAGAAGATCAGGCGGTTGCCGTCGATTGCATATTCATAACAATCCGGGATATAGACCGTGGCCGTATCCTCCGTGACCGCTTCGACCGTTAAGTCGATGACATATGGCCTTGCAAAATCATACGTCAAGTTTTGGATTTTTACGTTTTCACAATCGATGACGGCAAACGACATCATTTTCCCGTGGAAGATCAGCTTAGAACCGCCGCCGTCCAAGGTGACGTCCTGCATATCTTCCAAGAGGATTCCAATGGTGCGGATCGAATTCTCCTCCAGCTCCGTATTGCTCGGGGTGGTGGAGTTCGATATGTAGATTCTCCGTGTGATGGCGTCGTCCGGCCAAATATTGTATTCCCCTTTCGGGAAATAGATGGTCACCGGCCCGTCCACTTCCTTCGCGGCCTCAATTGCCTTTTGAATCGGGACCGCGCTGTCTTCCTGGCCGGAAGGATCGGCCCCAAAATCCGTTACATCAATGACCGTGCCCTCTTCGCTGGCAAACGCATTGGTTGGCAGTGCGAACGTTGCAAAACAGCTTGTCAAAACAAGCGCGATGATACACAGCCAGGAAACGGCCCCTTTCCATTTGTTCCCTTTCATTTCTCTCTCCCTTTCCAAAAGATACAACTTTCATCCCCTTGTTAAAAAACCGCTCTATCCCCCTTTACAATTTGATGGCTGTTTCTATTTTACGTTTAAATATTCAACAAATCAATTGGTAATCTTGTAGAAGTTTATTAATTTTATTGCAATTTATATAAATATTACAACGTAAGCATATTGATAACGCTTCTACGCCTTCACAAAATGCAAATCGCCCCGGCCCTCGCCGTACGAAAACGGACGAAGGCCGGGGTTATTTTCTGATTAAACAGGTTTGATATGGGCAGGGATGGAGTTGCTTCCTGTGCGGCCAAACGGCCACGCAGTCGCAACGAACTTTTGTATTCCTCTGGCAGGCAAAAAGGGCACCGCGGCGCTACAGGCTGCCGGTTTGACTGGAGCACTCTTTCCGCAGAAAATTCCTAGGGATATCCACTGGAGAATCCGGCTTTACCGCCCGAAAGTTTCCGGATGCAAAAGGAATGCCGCCAAAAGGCATGCCGCAAGCAGCGCAATGGTCGTGCAAATGCCATACACGGTTGCCTTTGCAATCGCCCGGCGCTTTTCCGCAAGCCCCTCCGGAATCCTGCCATAATAGAAGCTCAGGCTGATGAGCAAGACCGCAAAAAGCAGGAGCGGGATGCTGATAGAAAAATAGTTCTCCGGCAAAACGGACGCAATCAACGAGGGGACCACCCCTATATAGAAACCATAGCGCCGGATCAGTTCATAGATGCGTGTGCCCAGATGCATACCATCCTCCGGGAAACGGCTCCCTTTTACAATTTGGTTTCTCTTCTCCTTTTCTTCTGTATAAAAGAGGCGATCCAATAAAGAAGGCATGCCGCAGATACGATTTCTATCCCGCCAACCAAGGATAATCCAACGGAAAAAACCACATTCTGAACAAACATGGGATTAAGCATCCATTGAAAGGCAGGAAGAACCATCAACAAAATCACAAAATACAGGACGTTCCCCTCCAAATAGGTTGAGAGCCGCATCCTTCCATAGAAAAGAAGGACAGCCAGGCCCGCAAGCAGCCATTTTGACAGGGCCAGAAACACGCCGTCCAGAAATGTCCCCGCACTGGAAGCCCAGGAAGCAAAGGCCATGTCCTGGTGGGAAATGACCGCCTGGTTTCCCATGAAATAAAGGACCCGGCAGGCACCCTCTGCCAGCACTCCCGCGAGGGAAGCGGCGGCAAACCACCCATATTTTTCCCGCTCCTGTAGGAACCGGCAGCGTGTGGAACCGCCTTGCGCCGGCGCGGTTTGTCTCCCAGCAGCCATCTGGAGGAATCCGCCGAGCGCCGCCATCAAAATCGACGCCCAAACCATTCTTGGAAAGGCCCAAATACAAATACTCCATCCTATCCCAGCAGAAGGCCGGAAAAGGATTGCAAACAAACCGGCGAAAAGGAAAAAAACTACAAACCAGCTCCATGCCAAAAGCGTATAGCGCCGCAAGCTCAGCCGATTTTTCAAAAGGGAAATCCCTAAATACACAATCACTGCAATCGAAAGCCCTAAGACAAGGATTTTCGCACTTGCCTCAAAACTCCAAAGGCGGTCTGTGCGGACAAAATCCGTTCCCGACGCCACCCCGTAATACAAGAGCAAAGAGAGAACCGCCAGGACAGCAATCCCTGCCCCTAGAAATTTTCCCCTTTTTCCAAAAGCGCCGCTTCTTGCCATCATAGAAGTGCCTCCCTGCTTGTTAAGTTAATCAGAACCTGGCGTTACTTCTACTGTATCTCCTAATGTTCCAAAGTCCGCATCCTCGATTTTTACATTTTCTCCTGAGAAGTTCCCATACAGATGAAAACTCGCACTAAAACGTGCAGTATACCCATCTGACGATTTATTTGCATTTGTAGATATATTTTTGGGAGAAAAATGCCATCCCACTCCTGCGTCAGCGTACATAATATTCTTCAAGGACGCATTATAAGCACTCAAAATTTTTCCAGTATTCCCTTACAAATATTACTATTATTTATATAATCTGTCAACATTTTTCATATAGCATTTAATATAATAATATAATTTAATATGGAATATTTTTATAATTTTTATATAAAATTTTTACACAAAAAAAGACCCATCCAATCTGGATGGGTCTTTGCCAGTACACTGAAAACTGAATAAAGATTTAAGATAGAAGTTCTTGGAAAAAGCTTCGAACCAAGGAACTATGGTCAAGCCCTCGGCCTATTAGTACTGCCAAGCTGAACATGTTACCATGCTTACACACGCAGCCTATCAACCTTGTAGTCTTCAAGGGGCCTTACTAGCTTACGCTATGGGATATCTTATCTTGGAGTCGGCTTCACGCTTAGATGCTTTCAGCGTTTATCCGATCCGCACATAGTTGCCCAGCTGTGCTCCTGGCGGAACAACTGGTGCGCCAGAGGTGCGTCCATCCCGGTCCTCTCGTACTAAGGACAGCTCTCCTCAAATATCCTACGCCCACGACAGATAGGGACCGAACTGTCTCACGACGTTCTGAACCCAGCTCGCGTACCACTTTAATCGGCGAACAGCCGAACCCTTGGGACCGAATACAGCCCCAGGATGTGATGAGCCGACATCGAGGTGCCAAACCTCCCCGTCGATGTGGACTCTTGGGGGAGATCAGCCTGTTATCCCCAGGGTAGCTTTTATCCGTTGAGCGACGGCAATTCCACTCTCATACCGCCGGATCACTAACTCCAACTTTCGTTACTGCTCGGGCCGTCACCCTCGCAGTTAGGCTGGCTTACGCGTTTACACTCTAAGGCACGGTTTCCGTCCGTGCTGAGCCAACCTTTGAGCGCCTCCGTTACCTTTTTGGAGGCGACCGCCCCAGTCAAACTGCCCGTCTAACAATGTCCCCCGGCCGGATTCACGGCCGCAGGTTAGAATTCCAGCAACTTAAGGGTGGTATCCCAAGGGTGACTCCGCTAACACTGGCGTGCTAGTTTCCCAGTCTCCCACCTATCCTGTACATAAATTACCGAAACCCAATATTAAACTGCAGTAAAGCTCCATGGGGTCTTTCCGTCTTGTCGCGGGTAACCGGCATCTTCACCGGTACTACAATTTCGCCGGGCGGGTAATTGAGACAGTGCCCAGATCGTTACACCATTCGTGCGGGTCGGAACTTACCCGACAAGGAATTTCGCTACCTTAGGACCGTTATAGTTACGGCCGCCGTTTACTGGGGCTTCAATTCAATGCTTGCACATCTCCTCTTAACCTTCCAGCACCGGGCAGGTGTCAGCCCCTATACTTCATCTTTCGATTTAGCAGAGACCTGTGTTTTTGCTAAACAGTCGCCTGGGCCTATTCACTGCGGCCACGTCTCCGTGGCGTCCCTTTTCCCTAAGTTACGGGAC
>NZ_NFJK01000028.1 GCF_002159845.1 Anaeromassilibacillus sp. An250 | reverse complement strand
CTGGTGTATAGCGTTTGTTTGGTATTCCTTTCGGCATAATAATGCACCCCACTTGTTATTCAGTATATCATACTGTCCAACAAATGGGGTGCAGTTCAATAACAACCGTCCGTCCTTCTTTTTTGATCTGGATAATCTGCTGGCGTAAAGTGTCAATCGCGTCGGCATCCAAATTTGCTGTCGGCTCGTCCAGCACAAAAACGGACGGGTTCATGGCATATACAGAGGCAAACGCAAGACTTTGTTTTTCCCCGCCAGACATGGAAAAAATGTTTCTTCCCAAAAGCGATTGAATTTTCAGGGCGGAAACAGTGGCCTCATAGCGCTCTTTGATTTTCTTTGGTTCGACGCCTGCATTTTCCAGACCAAAAGTAATTTCGCTGTCCGAGTCAATATTGAAAAACTGAGATTTCGGATTTTGGAACACAGAGCCAACCTGTTCTGCCAGACGGTACATTTCTGTTTTCGGCACTTCCATACCGTTCACAATCGTTGTACCGGATAAAGTGCCGCCCTCGACAAAATGAGGGATTAAGCCGTTAATCAGTTTTGTCACTGTTGTTTTACCACAGCCCGACTCCCCTGTAAGGACAACACATTCTCCTTGTTGGATATTCAGGTCAATATGGGAAAGCGTTCCCTGCTCTTTCTCATATTCAAACGATACATCCTGAATTTGGATCACATGGAACACCTCCTTAACCTACCGTAATTGAAATCACACAAAAAATCAAACCTGCCGCCAGACACAAAAAGTCCTGCACACCGAACTTCATTTCAATCATGCTTGTCTTTGGTGCAGGATTTTCAATGCCCCGTGTAACAGCGGCTGCGGATAATTCTTCCGCTGTTGTTGTTGCAGAGATCATGATCGGCACCAGTAAGCACTCAATTTTTTGTACCCCATGAATATTACGGAGCTTCATGGCATCCCGGATATAGCCGGTTTCTTCTTTTAAGGCCGGAAAATACCGGACGGTTACAGACAAAGGAATAATCAATCCCTGCGGGATATGCCATTTCCGAAGCGCAACCATCAATTCCCGAACGGGCGTTTTCTGTAAAACCATCGTACCGACAATCAAACAAGGGAAAATCTTTCTTGCATAAGATACAATGATCGTGAAGCTGCTGGCTAAAATTTTCGGCCCGTTTGGGAATACATAGTATTGCAGCGCCAGACAAATCCCAAATGCGATTGCCAGTTTGCCTGCGGATTTTTGGCACCCGCAGGCAACGATCAGCAGGAGCAGAAAAACAACCCATGTAATTTCAACCCATACGGAATGCTGGGTAAAGGCCACAATATTTGCCAGCACCAACAAAAGCAATTCCGTCCGTGGATCGAACCTTAATGTATGTTTTTTGCCCTCCCCATTCATCACACAATTCCTGCCTTTACAAAGTGCTTTTTGAACAGACCTCTGGCAATAAATGCGCCGATGATACCACCGATGATCGGAGCAACAAACAGAACGATTAGCATTGTATTAGATGACAGAGCTTCAACTGCCGCGACATAATCAGCGGGCATTCCCTGTTCTGTAATCTGCGCCAGGAAATCAGCCTTAAACAACCAGATGGGAAGGGGAGAACCAACCATCCCCAGCGAAAAAATCACATAGGCAATCGAATTTCCCTTGAAGCTGTTATACTTAGTCACCACTCGGACAACTTCGGCCAAAATGCAAGTAGAAGCCATCGAGATCAGGATTACAAGGGTAAATTGTCCAGTGACAAAATAGATAAGAGCAGTGATAAGCCCCATCAGGAAAACTGCCCCCAGTTTTTGAACTTTCGCGACCATCAGCATAAAGGGAATACCTGCAAACACCGCAATGAAGCCAGGCATTAACATCCAAAGAACAGGATGAATACCACCCAGAAGCATGAAGGCAAAGTTGATAACAAAGTAGATTGCGGAAAAGATACCGATGGTAATGAGGTCTTTTCCTTTCAGTTTTTTGTCCGTACTTACTTCAGACATTGAACATTCCTCCTTTTAGTTAGGTACTGCTAACCCGTAGGCTTTTTGAAAGCGCCTTTCGGCGCTTACAGTAATTATCATAGCAGACCTGAAAAGTCTTTTCCGCTCCAATCGGCCTTTTTTGTTCCGATAAGACTTTTTTCTCTTTGCCGTAAAGCAAAAGCCGGGGAAATACACCTTACAGTGTTTTGCTCCCGACTTCTGCTATATCACAAAATTTATATGTAGATTAGTTCTTGAAATAAAACTTCCTCCGCCTGCGCTTTCAGCGTGTTCATCAGCCCCACCCAGCGCATGGGGTCACGGGCTTTCAATTCCTCGGTGACGCCCGCCGCCTCCATCATGCGGGGCAGCATGGCATCCATCCGTTCACGCGCCGCCCGGTCAATTTCCAACAGGTGCGGGTACAGCTTTTCACTCAAAATCAAGCTGCTGTAAAGGCCTGGCCGGTGTTCCTTTAGGTAGCGTTGCCGCATACGGCCATACTTGCCGATGGGAGCCTCCGGCTGCTCGGACAGCTTCAGGTCGGGGATGTAGTAATCTCCGCAGCGGGTGTAAGTCAATTCACTCATGTTCATTCTCCTTTGCACTGTGATGGTTAAACTGCGGCACTGGTCGATACGGTTGCCTTGCGCGGCTCCTGCCTGGGTAACTGGCTGACGGTGGTAAAAATGCCCTTCTCCATGTCCTCGGCCCGGATTGCGGCCTTTGCCGCCTCCATTTTTGCCTTGCGCTTGGCGTTATAGCGTTCTTCCCACTCCTTCTGCTTGCCGTTTGCCTTGCGGCGCAAGTAGTTCTGGTGAAGCCTGTCCTTGCGTTCCTCCTTCTTCCGCAGTTCTTCCTGTTCCTCCGGGGTCAGGGGAACCGGCTGCAAGGCGGGCGGGATATACCGGCCCACAAAATTGAAGTAGATTTCAACCTCCTGTGTGGTGTCCTGGCTGCCTTTGCGGGCGCGCTCATGGACAAGGATTTTCTCTACAAACTCGTTGAGCATGGTATTTGTCAGCGTGTCGAAATTCTCATACTTGTCAATCAGGGCAATAAACTTCTCCGCAGATTTCCGGCTCTGTTCATAGCCGGTAACGGCCTTTTCCAGTTCCGTGATTTCCGCATTGAGAGCGTCCTGCTCTTTGGCATACTGTGTGTCCAGGGCCTCATACCGGGCGTCCGGCAGCTTACCCAGGGCATTGTCCTCATAGATTTTGCAAATCAGCCGTTCCAGTTCCCCGGCCCGCTTTTGGGCGGCGGCCAGCCGTTTCCGTTTCTTGGATATGTCGGCGGTCTGCTGGGCGGCCTGCGTTTCCTGGACGGTGCGGATAAACTCGGCCCGGTCATTCTTGGAATACTCCGCGATGGCCCTGAGCATATCGGCAATCAAGGTCAGAACAGCTTCGGCCTTGATACGGTGCTGTGTAGGGCAAAGGGAGCCGATAGGGTACTTACTATACTGGCCGCAAGTGTACTGCGGGACGCGCTTGCCGTTGTATGTACGGTGAACATACATCTTGCCGCCGCAATCGGCGCAGTACATCAGGCCGGTCAGAGGATGGGCCTCGCCAAAGCCGTCTGGGTAGCGTCTGGCGTTTCCCCGGATACGCTGCACATTGTCAAAGGTTTCCTGGTCGATAATGGCCTCATGGGTGTTCTCAAAAATCGTCCACTCGCTTTCATCCACATAGTGGCTTTTCTTGTCCTTGAAGTGCTTGCGGGTTTTGAAATTGACCGTATGGCCTAAATACTCCCGCTTTTTCAGGATTTCAACAACGGTAGAGGCACTCCAACGATAAATATCCGCAAAGGTCTTGTTCTTGTTTACTCCTTCGCCATAGCGGGCAAGGTGAACGGCGGGCATTTCGATTTTTTCTTCTGACAACTTGGTTGCGATCTGATAGGGGCCGTAGCCCTCCATCGCAAGCGCGAAAATATGGCGTACCACAGCGGCGGCTTCTTCGTCCACAAGCCAGTGTTCCCGCTTTTCGTTCCACAGATAGCCGTAGATAACGGTGCCGGTTAGGTGCTTGCCGCTCATGCCTTTGGACTTGAACACGGAGCGGATTTTCCGGCTGGTGTCGCGGGCGTAAAACTCGTTCATAATGTTGCGGAAAGGGGTAAAATCATCATCGCCTTTCAGACTGTCTACACCGTCATTGATGGCAATCAGCCGGACACCGCGCTGCCGCAAAATCTCCATGACCTGGCCGACTTTCAGATAGTCACGCCCCAGGCGGCTCATGTCCTTTATAACGATGGCCTCCACCCGTCCGGCCTCGACTTCCTCCATCATTGCCAGAAAGCCGGGGCGGTCAAAACGGGTTCCCGATACGCCGTCATCGGTGAAGTGGGTAGGGTTCGGCAGCCCATTCCGGCGGGCAAAGTCCTCTAACATCTTTTTCTGGTTGGAGATGGAATTGCTCTCGCCCTGTAACTCATCATCGCGGCTCAAACGCTCATACAGTGGGGTGATTTTCTCGTTTCTCATGGCTGTACCTCCCGAAATGAAAATGCTCTAAGTGACTGCTTCACTAACCATGACAAAAACCATGATTAAGAAGTCACTTAGAGCATACCTCTCCAAAGAGCGTTATATATATTTTATACTTTTCTAACGGGAATATATGGCCCCTCACAAAAATTCATCCATACCCCCAGCACTCCCGTTTTCCTGCGTATAGATCCGCGTTGGCTATTGAAGTTCCGGACGACAACGCCTCCCTCGGTGGGATTGGGGTATCTTAAATCCCCATTTTCTCATGGGAGATTTCCCCTATGCTTTCATGATATGCAGAATGGACTCATTCCTGCAAATGTACAAATTTCTAGCCAATCAGTACTTGTGCTGCATCCATATCAAGGCAAATGCTACGGTTAGCAATTTCTCTTGGCGCATAAGACTGCCCCTTGTTGATACAGATGTAGTTTGCTTTCGGATTTTGATAAACCTGCCGCCAAAAATTGTACTTGATTATGCCCGGCGTATTCATGCCCACTCCCAGCTCCAAATAGAGAACAGGCGTATTCTTATGACGCCGGACAAAATCATCATAACGGCCTGCTGCAGTATACCATCCCTCATCTTGGACAAAGGTATGATCTGCCCGCAGGTTCATCGCCATCGGTGCGCCGCATTTGGGGCAATGAGGAACCAGCTCGGTAGGGACCGCCATCTTTGACACGGTGCCGGTGAGCAGTTCCATCCCCTGTCCTGTCACCTGAAAACCTTGGGCCTCCACCATTTGACGAATAATATCTCCGTTGTCATATGTCTTGTTGTGGCACGACTTGGAGCACTGCCACAGGCCATAATCCCCCTGTGTATAAAATAAGCGGTGCTTGTCAAATCCGGCTTTTTGAAAGCAGTGATCCACGTTGGTGGTAAGGACAAAATAGTCTTTGTCCTTCACCAGCTCCAACAGGTTTTTGTATACCGGCTTGGGTGGATCGCAGTAGCGGTTCAAAAAAACAAACCGGCTCCAGTAGGCCCAATGTTCCTCCAGTGTGGGAAACGGATAAAATCCCCCGGAATACATATCGTGAAACCCATATTTTTCATCAAAGTCGGCAAAATAACGGCGGAACGGCTCTCCGCCATAAGCAAAGCCGGCAGCGGTTGAAAGGCCAGCTCCAGCACCAATTAAAACCGTATCCGTCTGATCTAATACTTCTTGAAACTCAATAACCTTTTGCTCGGCTTTTCTTTCCGTTTTTAGCATCTGGATACCCCCAGGAAATTTTGGTAAATGTGAAGGTCTATATCCTTGAAAACATTAAAGATAACCCGAATATTTTCCTTCCGTGTATTCAAAAAGGATGTCACAGTTTGAATTGCTATTTCCGCAGCCTTTTCATTGGGAAAATGAAATTCCCCAGTGGAAATACAACAAAAGGCGATGCTCTGGCAGTTGTTCTTCACAGCCAGTTCTAAGCAGGAGCGGTAGCAGGACGCAAGGGCTTCGCAATCCTGCTTTCGAACCGCGCCACCGATAACTGGCCCCACGGTATGCAGGATATATTTGCTGGGCAAATTGAAAGCCGGCGTGATCTTTGCTTGTCCCGCAGGTTCCTCGTGGCCCTGTTTGCTCATCATGTCATAGCAAAAGAGCCGTAATTGGATACCGCTTCTGGAATGCACAATGTTATCAATGCAGGTGTGGAGAGGGCGGAAACAGCCAAGTATCCACCGTTGCCATCACCGTCGAATGGATCTCTTTTTGTACAAAATACAAATATTCCCTGCTATCCATATTCCTTTTCTCCTGTTAAAAGCATCAAGTAAAAGTTTTGAGCCATCCTTTCCCTTTTGCTAGGATTGGATGGAAATGGGGAAGGAACCCCATCGCCACAAGCCATCCGGAGTTCCTTCCCGACATATCTTTTTAATCTGAACGATCAATAACGAGCTTGTACGTATGATCGGGAAATATTTTCATAGCCAGCGCGCAGATATTTAGGAAAAGAAAAAGCCTGCCGTCATGTCCAGGTAATTTTCACCGCTGTAGTTCGGATACTGTTTTTGTACAGCCGCCTTAAATTCTTCAGCGCTGCCGCAGTCTGCTGCAATTGCTTTCAGGTTTTCCAAATAAGCGATTTTGGTGTCCGCATCTTTCAAATCTTCCGGGGTATAGTGGGAAGTCAGGATCAAGTCATACTCCTTTTGGATATACTTTTTCAATTCTGCAATCATTGCATCGGCATGTGCGGCCCCAGCTACGATGGAATGGCAATCGTGGCCGAGCATATGGGTATACACTGCATGGATCTCGGGAATCTCCACATCAAAAGCCTCGCCCGTCTGCTTGATGTTGAAGTCAATCCCGCCGATGGTTACCTTTCCTTCCCCGATGATATTCGTAATCGGATGGATCGAATGGTCGAAGATCTCACCGAATGCCCCTGTGAATTGATCCACCAGAGCCTTTCCGCCGCCATTCTTTGAGTAATCCACCGCATTTTGCGTGGCATATTTGGGAACATCCGGCAAGAAGGTTGCGCCCGCGCCGTGGTACGCCACCAGTACTCCTTCCACCTGAAGATTTTTCAGATAATCTGTCAGTTCCCAGATGTTTTCAAAAAAGCAGGGCGACTCAATGACAACGGCCTTACCCATCTTTTCAACAATGAACACTTCATCGTCAATAAAATCGTTGGTCTTATAGGCATGCAATTTAACTGTGCCAAAATCATAAATATTGAACTCGCCCTTTTCGAGCTTCACAGTTTGAAATGTATTCTTGTTCATGAGAAGATCCTCCTTATGGGTACAGCACTTATTCCGCAACAACGCTGATACGTTCCTGAATGTGATTTCCTTTGGTTGCCTCATCAATCATGGCGATGGCATAGTCGGCATAACTGATAACGCTTTCGCCCTTGGAATTAAGCACCAGTTCTTCTCCTCCAAGAATATACTTTCCAGTCCTATCGCCTTCGGCCTGGAAATCACCGGCTGGGCTAATATAAGTCCATTGGACATCCTTTCTCTGACGCAGTTCTCCGAGGGCCTTTGCCATTGCCGCAGCAAGAGGTTTAAACATATCAGGGAAATTCGGTCCATCCGCTACACAGGCGGTGTGTTCTGGGTTGACATACAGGCTGCCTGCGCCTCCGACCACCAATAAACGGGTACTTGTGCCAGAAAGCACATCACACAGATGTTTCAGGGAAGTGCTGTGCTGAGGAAGGGTTTCCTCCGCCCAGGTACCAAATGCATCGATCACGACATCAAATTCCTCCAGATCAGCGGCCATCAGATCAAACAGATCCTTTTTCAAAACGTGTTTCGCTGCTGTATGATTCTCTCCACGCACAATAGCAGTCACATCGAGACCTCTATCCACAGCTTCCTTCACGATAAGCTTACCAGCTTTTCCATTTGCACAAACAACTGCGATTTTCATTTTATGTTCCTCCTTGCATTTGTTCAGTTGTTATCATTGCTTATGAGTCTTAGAGTGGCCGCTCTCTGTAGCTCTTGGCTATATTATATGCATGTAGATTCCTCTCGTAAAGTAAGCACTTTATTGTGCCGTAGTTACCAAAAGGATACTATTGCGTGATCCTGGAGTTAATGACTTTATAACAGTAAAAACTTCTCAACAATTTTTCTTTTTTGCCATTGTATACTTTTGCATATTGCTATATAATTAAGTCGTATAGTAGAATTCGATCCTAAATTACAAAAAGAAACTAAAACAAGGAGGATTATGTATGAGCAAAGGGACTGTGGGAAAAGATTTGCCAGCCTGCCCGGTGGAAACCACATTAACTCTTATCGGTGATAAGTGGAAGGTACTCATCCTCCGTGATTTGCTTCCTGGCAAAAAACGCTTTGGAGAGTTGAAAAAGTCCATCGGCAGCGTATCTCAAAAAGTGCTGACTGCACAGCTTCGGGATATGGAAGAAAGTGGCCTTGTCAACCGCAAAGTTTATGCAGAGGTGCCGCCAAGAGTAGAATACTCGCTGACGGAACTCGGCCAAAGTCTAAAACCCATCCTTGATGCAATGTGGAATTGGGGCGAAGGATATAAAGCCTCTATGAATTGAAACAAACGGGTATTCATTTTCGAACAGCCCCTATTTATCAGTATGCTATATTGGCTGATAAATGGGGGCTGTTTACTGTATAAAATGAACTTTTATGTTTCATTGGATGTGCTAACATTTTCCTTCAAATTCTGTATAGGCCTGATATATTTGAAATATTGTTCTGGGTTATAATAAAAATACATAATTCTGCCTGGTGATGTATCTAGACAGCAATTAGCAGCCGCATAATCAAAATTAGCCATGGCCGTTTCGATTTTTTGCTCTACGCTGCAATTTTCTTGTTCATACTGAAATGGTCCATGCTCAAAGACAATATACTCAGCTTCAGGAATGTCAATTAAAAACATTTGTGGCGGTACTTCTCCTTTATAATTAGAAGGAAGCCGTACGCCCCAACATTCTGTACGCAGAAACCCCCAATCACATAGTCTACCTTTTGGGTCGTTGATATAAGCCATAATCTGACCGCTTCCACAGTTGATTTCGCTCCCGCCTCTATCGTCTAATTTGCCCTTGATGCTGTCGAGCAAGCCGCAAATTGTTTCATAGTCCTGCCCTGGAATTTGATTTTGTTTCTGCCAGAAATCCCAATATCCGTTACTTTCATAATTTTTGATATGCAAAAATTTGTGTGCGGGGATCGTTATAAAATAAATTTGTATACCGTCTGTAGAATGCATCATCCCGATTTCTCCTAATCCAAAAAAATAACGGTCAAAAGCACTTATTTTGGTCCGGAGAACAACCGGTCTGGGGTCTTTCCGATATTTACTTGGCGTTATACCGTAAGCTTTTTTGAAAGCTCTAGTAAAAGCTTCATGGGATGAAAAACCATATGTGAAAGCAATATCCAACATGCTCTTATCGCTATCACGAACCTCTTTTAATGTAAAGGCTAGCTTTCTATGCCGCAAATAATCCCTAAATTGCATCCCAGTTATTTCTTTGAATTTCCTGGTAGTATGAAATTCAGAATAGCCCAACTTATGCGAAAGGTATTGCAATGTCAATACCTCGTCATGATTATATTTTATACATTTATCAATCTCATCAACGATTATCTGGATCTGTTTTTGCCACTCAAACATTCTTTCTTCACCTCGTTTTAATATCTATATACTCCAATTATAAGAGCATATAGATATCGCCGCTTGATCATACTTGCTTTGATTGAGAGGATTGTGATGCACTGATTATTTTTTCGCCTGGTCTCTATTCATTAATATCCATTTATATAAATTCTAAAGTCATAGAGTATATAATCGATCATACAACAAGAAGTACATGAACATGAAGCACCTGTAGGCGAACTTGGAGGATGCCTCCATTGCTGGCTGACTTCATTCATCCCAGAGTCTACATACGCTTATGCGAAAAATCCTTGACACTACCAACCACTCGCCCAGCGAGTGGTTTCCTTTATGACAAAAAGGGTCTAACTGATCAGCAAAAATCAGTTAGACCTTTTACCTATGAATAAAAAGATGAGGATTTTCAAGCTACTCGCAAGCCACTCGTTTCTTTCTTTTCAAACTCAATAAATCGGGATTTCGCGAGTGCTATCAATCTGCTATCAAATGGGGAATTTGAAAATCAAAAACCCAGCGTTCATGCGGGTTTGCGCCATTTCAAGCGTCATTCCCACTCGCTCCTGTTAGAAATTTTCTAAACAGATTTGCTTATGGAATTTAGCTCAGAGTGTTTGTATTGTTTTCATTATCCAGATAGTTTGGGCTATCTGAATTTTTGTTGCCATGGTGTTGCCACGGTTTGGAAGATTAAATCCACATTCTGAAATACAAAAACTAGAATATTATTGCATTTCTATTTTCGTAGTGTCGTTCTCGGTACAGTTACGCATACATCCAACAACTTATGAAGATATGAAATCTGAGTCAAGATATCCACTGCATCTTTCTCATTCACATCCCAGTGGATCCTCAGTTCATGTGCAGTAACATTCCTGACCATGTGAATCACACCACAGAGCATTTCCTTAAGTCCATTTTGTTGATTTTGTTCACTACTGGTCCGCAATGAATTATATGCGACATACGGATCGCCAACCGCAAAAGCAGTATTGAACAATCTTACCCCATCTGTTGTTAACCCTGACATCGTTCTCACTCGATCACATAAACTCTTCGCTGCTTCTTGAACAGCATGAAAATAATCCTGTGCCAACAATTCATCGCGGCAACATCTCAGCACTGCTGAATGTACGCCATAGCCAGTCAGCTTCTCACGTAGCGCTTTTGTTCTCCGCTGGACTTCGCCAAGACTTTGAGCTTTTGAAACCGAATAGAACTGTCCATCGTCCCTTATTTCAATACCTACAAGCATCAAAACCTGATTAAGCTCAAACCGCATCCATCCATATCGGTCTGAATCATTTAGCCCTTGAGCGGGCTCCATGCAATACTGTATAAATTGAAAAACAATATTGGTAGAACCACTTTCATTTACAGCAACGCAAAAGGCATTATACAGACGCTTCCACTTTGTCAGTCCGGAATCTGGATCATCCATACGGCACTGAGCAAGAAGATGTCCAAGCTCAGAACCTGTGAACCCAGCGCTAGTATCGCCTACGATGCGAGCTATTTGTTCAATTTGATTTGGCGTTAGTTGTGGTAGTGTCATCAACTATTTCCTTCCTGATAAAACTTATACCCGCTTGCTTCATTGATCGCCATTGACCAGGTAAGCTGCCCCATGTTAAAGCCTCGTAGCAGAACAACCAATAGCGATCCATGTCTGTGTTTTTTAACTCCATTGCTACTCTATTAAGCGGCTTTACCTGTGTTGCATCTCTTTTCCAATGATTCTGCTTCATAAAGTAAATCCATGTCATAATCAGCAGCAGGCAATCTCTACTCCTGATCACATAGTTCTGTGCTCTGATATAATCGTTCTCAAACTCATCCAGCACAAAGTCAAATCGAACAGCGAAATAAATCGAATAACACAGGCTCTCATAATCATTTAGATTGACTGCATCTCGATATATTGTATCTGAAAGCACCTTGATATCACTTGTGTCAACTCCATACGGTATGAACACATACTCTTCCATCAAATGTAAAAGGTATGGATACAGCGCTGCCATATGCATGAACCGTTTCGCTGCCAATTTCTTTCCGTTGCTAGAGAGTTTTGATCCTTTCAGCTTTTTGATAGCATAATTGATAATTGCAAAGTCACCCGTTTCCGTTGCCAGCATTAAAGCCGTGTCAATAAATGTGTTGACCTGCGGGTATTCAACCATTCCTGACTCGCCTACTTTTGGTAAATCGCTCAACTGATGTTTCCAGTTTTTCTCTATGCCAATAGGAAGTTCAATAACCTTTGTCTTCTTGTGATTCAAAGGCAAATCGAATTCACGAAGAGCACTTTCAAGATCTCGTAGGAATCGTTGCGCCTCATCATGGCTGGCAACATAGCAATCGTAGTCATCTATGTTCCTAACATAGCGATAGCCCTTATCATAGAGTTTATTATCTACCACAGTTAGAATAATCTCTGAAAGCAGGTTTGAAGTATGCGGTCCGATAAGAAGCCCATGCGTTTCACCATTGCGCATATCTGAACATACACGATCAATCCTGTTATACCATGTGTCATCATGAATTGTTTGCTTTGCTTTTTCTTTTCCCACCAAAGCCCACGGTATTGAATGGGTGTAAATGTTTGGGAAGCATGTGGAAACATCAGCCTGAGCAAGGAAGCGGCTCGTTCCTTTGTCATGTATCAGTAGATCTGACTCCGGGTTACCATCTACTCGCCAGTTTTTATAATTCATCTCAAATATACGTTTCTCATTGTACTCTTTGCGAACATGAATTCGGCTGACACGATAACTCTGCCCATCCGTCTGTATATGAAAGTGGGTGCGTATCTTATCCCAGTTATCCCTAAGTTCAGCGCATGCCCTTTGGTACTTAAAAGGATTCGGGATTCCCATAAGTCGGGGTATACTGATATTACGCATTATCCGAAAGGTTATGTATTCATTCCAACCCGCTTCAAACGATTCAGATGCTGTTTTGCAGTAATTGAAGAACGGAACAGCGGTAAATACAGGTGGAAGCTTTTCGGCAAAGAAGCCATATGCGAGAAGCCCTTCGTAAAGTTCATCGGAAGATATTTCATCCATAAAATCTGCATACTTTTTATCCACTGATGTATTTACCTCCGGTTCTTTATCAACTGCTGAAATAGGTATTATTTGATTTCTCTAAGGGTATAGCGTTTCCTCACAATTCTATAAGGTTTAATAACCTATGTATTAAGGCTGCTTCATTCTTTTTTCTTAATTCACACTCCCAAATCCGCAACACTGTCCAGCCGCGCGCCTCAAACATAGCCGTTACTTCTTTGTCGTGCTTCATGTTCCGCTCGCGCTTTTTCTGCCAATATTCTTGATGATCGGCAGGACGAGTGTTCCGGCAGTCATGCCCGTGCCAGAAACAACCGTCCACAAACACAGCGATTTTCTTCTTTGGGAACACAAAATCTGGATGCCCTTTTACCGGGTAGTTTCTCCGCCAGCCTGTAATCCCGTTCTCTTTGAATACTTCAATCAACCGCAGTTCCGTGGACTTGTTCTTTTTAGATTTGACCTGACGCATAATATCAGATCGCTTTTCTGCATCGAAAACATCAGCCACGGCAATTCACCTGGCTTCAAACTCTATGCGAAGGCTGGGATCGGTTTCCGCTTCCAGCACGATCTTGTTGTATCGGTCAATGATGCCGGAGAGCGTGGAGTTTCTCTTGGACTCGTCAAAGAGACTATGCTCGTAGACGTTGGCGGACAAGAACTGTTGAATATCCCACACTTCAACGCGTCCGGCCAGACCGGCGTCCTCGGCAAGATTGAGTGCGGTATGTACGCGCTCAAAAATTGTGATGATGACGGGGTGGCAACCGGCGCGGAGATTTGCTTTGCACTTTTCAATCAGCAACGCGCCGGGCATGGTCGTACAGTGAATGACCGTATTTCCGATGACAAAATCGCCGTTGCGGTCTGTTGGGCCGTCCGCTACAGAGGCTCCATGAATTTCAAAAGAACCTTCCGGCAGAATCAAGCAGAGTTTCGCCGCCACAAGATGCTGCAATACTGTGCCGAGATACTGTGTTCCAGCGTTCTGCTTCTGGCGCTTTTTTGCCTGCTCAAACAGATCGTCCAGGTTTGCGCCGATTGTTTTGGACGTGTCGGCGGTTAGGACAAACGGCTGGTTTCTAAAGTATTCGCGCACCTGCTCGGCCCAAAAGTCCTCGACTATGGCGAAGTCCACCGCTTCCTCTGCGTTCCATGCGTTCAGAAAGTCCACATACTTAATCATCAGGCCCATGCTGCCTCTGCTGGTTCTTCCGCCTTCGGAGGATAGTTGCTGGGTGATGCCGTGCTCTTTCAAAATCTTCTTCAAGTTCGCTCCGCCAAGCCCTGCCACCTGTCCTTTACTGCTTGTCTGGAAGTCGTCGGGGTTCAAGGGAAAAGCCTTATCTCTTACCATGCGGGTAAACTGCACGACCAAAGAGAGAGGCCCTTTCGTAGTAATATGGTTTTCAGCTTGAAAGACTTTCAAGCGTTCTTCGGGACTAATCATTATATACCGCCTCCGCAATTTTGGTTAGGAATCGCTCCCCTATAAACTGTGCGACCGGCGCGGCCACTGCGTCGCCCATCGCTTTATATCCGTCGTTATAACTTCCGGGAAGTTCAAAGCTGTCCGGCGCTCCCATCAGTCTGGCCGCTTCGCGCACAGTCAAAAGCCGCGCGTGTGTCTGGCCATTTTTTTTGACTACAAGATACTGCTTACTACTCCCGCCTTCCGGCGTCCGCAAGCAACCGGCGATTCCATCAAAGCGGAGCTCCAACTGTTGCGTTCCGTTCCTCGTCCTGCGATAGCCTGTGGCGTACACAGTATCGTGCGCCCGCAATTTGTCCCAATGCCGTTCGGGGACCAGACGCAAAACATCGTCTTTATCAAAGGTTGCGTTATCCTCGACAATATCTTTGAGGGATACGGCGCGACGCGAGGGCTTTTCCGTATGCCACCAGACCCATCCCGGCAGTTCGCGGCCCAACTGCGTTGCGGCGCTGTTATGGAGCCAGCATGGCCCGTCACCCACCAATTCCTCTGGAATGGGACAGTCCTCTTGTACGGCGATAATGAATACTCTCGGCCTGGACTGTGGAACAAAGAGGGACGCGTTCAGCAAAACAGCTCCGCATTGATACCCTCGCTCCACGAGCGCCATATGAAGAACTCTATAATTGTCGCCGCCGTTTGTCGAAAGCAGACCCGCCACGTTCTCCAGCAAGAGAATCTTCGGTTTATCGTCCATCTCATCCAACACGCGCAACCATTCCCACACCAAACCGCTACGGGACGCATGGATTCCGCCGATAGAACCTGCCAAAGATAAGTCTTGGCAGGGAAAGCTGGCCCACGAAAGATGGGCAAACGGAAGATCGGCGCCCTTGATGTTCTTGATGTCGTCCAGAACAAACCGTTCGCACCCGAAATTGGCTTCGTAGACGGCGGCCTTTTGTTCGCTGATGTCGTTTGCCCAAACAGGCGCGAACATCCCCCTTAGTCCATACGCCACAAGACCGCTGCCGGCAAAAAACTCATGCATCGTCCAAGGAGCGGAAGATAGGTCAATATTCTGTTTTTGATACATGGTACTTTGAAGGATCATTTCTTTCCCTACCTTGTCCTCGCTTATCACTTGTCGGCTTCTCGGCGTTTTCCGGGATAATCCAGATACGACTCATACGCGACGCGCCCGCTATGCGGTTTTCTTTGCATAATATCTGAACTTGCCGCGGGGTCACGCCCCACTTCTCGGCGGCTTCTTGAACCGTTATATATCCATTCACTTGCGACACCTCATAATCACTATGGATGCGTACACCAAACCAAGTATATTATATTCGTTTAAGCGAAATAAAGCAAGCCCGAATATGCAATTTGCAAAAGAAAAGGCGCCGCCCGCAGGGAACCACTCTCCCCACGGGCGGCGTGCAATCACTTCTTGCCTTGCTGCAAGTTCTTGATGTTTTTCTTAGCCAGTTCACTGGCCGCCTTCCGGCGCTCCGCGCTGTATGGGGCGTTCAGCTTAAAGCCGAACCGCCCTTTCCTGATTTCAAATGTAAGGCAACCGTTTTCATCGTCATCCACCAATCGGCACTCAGACGGATACTTTCCCGCATACTCGCTCAAACGGTTCTTGAGCGATGTGTTATAGGTAGACACTTCAATGATGGGGGTTGCCTCGTCAAAAAAGACGCTGGTTGTTTTTTGCTTTTTGGAAAGACCTGTTCTCATAAAACCTCCGTATTTTCATAAATTTTTCCCAGCTCTACACCGGAAAAAGTAAGCGGATTTTTGGATAGAAAGCACCCAAACGATATATGATTCAGTTCAGACGCCTCTATCCGCAAAAATCCTTTTTTCTCAGGTCTACACTGGATTACCGCGCATCCCGGTCATGCCGCCGTTTCTGACTGCGTTTCTGCTCTTTTTCCGCCTGTTCCTGCCGCTTGACAGCGGCCACTGTTTCGGCTACGCGCTCCGGCCCATAGGCCCGGCACAGCCGGTGATAATTTCTGGCGGTTTCCTGCAATTCCACATTTTCTCCCTTGACCTCGGCCAACTGCTTTTTCAAATACGGAACCTCCGTATCATATTTGCGCTGCAACAGCTCGAATTTCTGGCAGACATCCAGATAAGCCCGGTAAACGGAGCGCATCACCTTGACGATCTTCTCCAACAGCGGCTTGGACTTTTTCTCCCGGTAGGATTTGGCGGACTCCATTCGATCGGGTAACGGTAGCAGGTCCTCCGGGTCGGAAGAATACTCAGCCGCCAGCTTCTCCATGCTCTTGAGTTTGGGAGCCAGCAGCCGGAGTTCCGTCTGCGCTTCTTTGGCAGATTTTTCTGCCTCGGCCTTCTCTGCCTGAAGCTGGCCAATCTCCGCCTGAACCTCCGATTTTTCTGTTTGCAGCTCCGCCAGCCGCGCCTGTTCTCTCTCCACCTTAAACTGCGTCACCGTCAGGTGTTCCTCGGAGCTGCCGCGCTCACCGCGCTCCACATCGGCGTACCCGGCCTCAAGCATATACCGAAAGAAATCGTCCTGCAATACGCTGTATGATTTTTTGAGTACAGGCTTGCCCTTCGCCGTTTTCAGCGGTTCGCCGGTGACTTCATCCAGAACCGGCTTAGAGGCCCACTTTTTGCTCATGCTGACCTGCATGACCGTTTCTTTCACCTTGCCCACCAGCGACTTGTCCTTGCAGCGCTTGGACCAGCGGATTTGCTTCTCTACCACCGGCACATAGACCACATGGAGATGGTAGTGGTATACATCCTGCCCCAGCGCCTCGGACATGGCCCGGTTGCGCTCGTCGGCGTGCATGACCGCCGACAGAATGTACCGCTCGCCGCCCACGATTTTGATTGCAGCCTGATAGGCGTCGTGGTAAAATTGTTTTGCGAAGTCATATCCGCCATGATTGAAAAAGTAGGCGGAGTTTACATCGAAGATCAACTCGCCGTAGCGGAAAGCGTCCTCTTTGATGCCCCGTGTGGAGATAAGCCCGTCCGCCTCCATCTGTTCAAACTGTTCCAGATAGCCGCCGTCCGGTTTCTTGAAGTGAACATTCAGATGGGAGCGTTCCGGAACAATATCCTGATTGACATATGATTCTTTTTCACGCTCGTTGTGCTGCTGCGCGTTTTTCAGTTTGGGTGTGGTCAGTCTCATATTTCTTGCGCTGGTACGATGGATACCGTCGCCTCTTGCCATAGAACTCCTTTCTCGCCCACAAGGGCGGTTGAGATACGGGTAGCTTTGGGGGGATGCACTTCTACGGAAGTGTAATAACCTACTATGATACTTTCATCCTGCGGCTGCAAAGTATCGTGGGCTCTCCGAGGGGGAGTGCGGCTCCTGCGGGAGCCTCGCCGCCTTTTTCGGCTTGCAGGTGATACCCACAGCCCCAAAATGCGGTGTGACCGGCGTTCTTTTCGCAACTGCATTTGCTTCCATTCCGCCGCCCACAGGCCGGGAAAATTCACCGGATTCTCCCGGCCTTAGCCATCTCCAAATCTGCGGATTTTCCAATGGGGACGGGGGATGCGGAGAGCGTGTGTTGCCACCCAATTTGCCTTGTCTGCCAGCCACAGGAGCGTGTCACGCTCCTGTCCAAGCCAACAGGGAGAAGATTGACTTTCATGCTAATTTCATCCGTGAGATTATGAGATTAGTATAAAAGTAAACGCCTGTTACCAACGAAAATCCGGGAATACGCCACGCCGGTCCAGATACTCCTGCCGGGCCTGTTCCCGTTCTTCCGCGCTGGGTGCGGTCTTATATTTTGCATACAGCTCGTGCCTCACCAGGGCGTCCAGCTTCTGCTCCAATCCCTGCCGGATTTCATCCTCGTATTCGTCATCATAGCCGAGGTGATACTCCACCAGCGCCACGAACAGGTCATAGGGAATCTGCACGTTCTTCATTTGCTTCCGTTCCTTTCCGCGACGGCTGCGACGATAGCGACGGTTGTTTGGGTGGCAGCATTTTCACCGTTGCAACCGTCGCTACCGTCGCGCCCATCCTCAACCACTTCAAAAGCCGGAGCCTCCACCAGCATATAGGTGAGTTTCACCTGCCGCCCGGCGTGGCGCGCCTTATTCTCGTAGCCCACATGATATTCCTCCAGCAGCCTGCCGGATTTGACATTCAGATACTTAGTCAGTGCGTTTGCGGCCATGCTCACCTGCACCGTTGCGGCCAGCTCCGAGGGAGAGCCTGTCCACTCCGGTTGACTGGCATTGACCATCCGGGCCACCGCTTCCAACACAGGGTCCGGCGGCTCCTTGTGCGGCTCCGTTTCCATGCGCTCCAAATTCCAGATTTGCGTTTCCGGGTCCTTTTTCAGATAGAGAATCTGATCCTGCTGGTCACGCCCCACCACATCAATGGTGGCCTCCAACGCGGTCCGTTTTTTCTTCTGCATCAGCAACGAGCCGTCCGCACAGCCCAACAGGCCCGTGGTGCCGGAGATCATCTCGAAGGCGTCCCCGGCGGGTTGCTTCCGGGTATGGTGGACAGTCAGTACACAGATACAATGTTTGTCTGCAAACTGCTTGAGCTTGCCGACAATCTCATAGTCGCTGGCGTAGCTGTACGCCTCGCCGCCCACTTCCCGGATTTTCTGCATGGTGTCAATGATAATAAGTTTGGTGTCTGAATGCTCCCGTATGAAGTTTTCCAACTGCTCGTCCAATCCGTTCCCGATTTTCCCAGCGGCGGTGGCAAAGTGAAGATTCGGGGTATCGTTCACGCCATACATCATAAACATCCGGTTCTGGATGCGCTGGAAGTCATCCTCCAACGCGAGGTAAAGTACAGTTCCCTGATGGACTTTGCAGCCCCACAGCTCCTGCCCGGTGCTGACATGGTAGGCGATCTGCGCCACCAGAAACGACTTGCCGATCTTGGGCGCGCCCGCCAGAAGATATGCTCCCGAATGGAGCAGATTTTCAATGATAGGCGGGCGGCTTTTGTAGGAGGTCTGAAACAGCTCGGTCATGGTGAGCGTGTGCAGATAGCGCGGGTCGGCCATGCGCTGCATCCTGCGGTACATTTCTTCCAGACCTTCCGTAGAATTTTTCATTTCCCCGTTGCCTTTTGCCTCCGAAGCGGATATACTGTTGTCAGAATCTTTTTGAATGGACTGCCTCTCATCTGCGCCAACAGATGTGCTTTGGGCAGTCTTTTCTTTCGCGTCAATTCCCATAGGCAATGTCCTCCTGCATCCCGTTCATAATGGTTGCAATCATCTGGATGGTGTCCAGCAGCTCGTCGTTCACGCCCTGCCCGGCCTCGATCCGGCGCAGCTCGTCCAGCACAGCGGCCAGTTCATCCCTGAGAGCCTTGTAGACTCTGGGATTGCCCTGCACCACAATCTCCTTTTCCAGCAACCGCCGGGTGATGTAGTCCTGCTTTGTCAGGCCGGACAGCTTGACGAAGATTTCCAGCTGCTCGTCCTCCTCCGGGGAGACCCGGAAGGCCACCGTTTTGTTCCGCCAACGGTTGTGCTTGTCCAAATTCTTTGCCGACATTTTTAATTGCCCCTTTCCATGTTCAATTTATCCGCCATTTCCGTCTGCTTGGACGGAAACAGGTGTGCATAGTTGTAAGTGATGTCGATGCTCTCGTGGCCCACCCGGTCTGCGATAGCCGTAGCTGAGAAGCCCATGTCGATGAGAAGTGACACCGCGCTGTGACGAATATCATGGATTCTGATGCGCGGCACCCCTGCTTCTTTGGCTCCCCGGTCCATCTCCCGGTGGAGGTAGCTCTTGGTGATGGTAAACATCCGGTCATCCGGCCCGATTCCATAGAGCATTTTAAGATAATCCTGAATTTCCTCAACCAGAAACCGAGGCATGGTGATGACGCGGTTGCTTTTCTCCGTCTTGGGAGTGGTAATCAGGTCCTGACCGCTCAACCGCTGATAGGATTTATTGATGGATACAGTGCCTTTCTCAAAATCGAAATCAGCGGGCGTGAGCGCCAGCAGCTCGCCTTCCCGGATTCCGCACCAGTAGAGCATTTCAAAAGCGTAGAAGGACTGCGGCTTATCCATCATCACCTCGGCAAATTTCAGATATTGTTCCTTGGTCCAGAACATCATCTCGCGGTTTTTCTTCTTGCCCATGCTGCCCGCCTTCTTGCAGGGGTTCTCCCGGAGGTTGTAGTACCGCACCGCATGGTTGAAAATGGCGCTGAGCTGGTTGTGGACGGTTTTGAGATACACCGGCGAGTAGGGCTTTCCGTTCTCGTCCTTGTAGTTCAGCATCTCGTTCTGCCAGGTGATGATCTGTTGGGCGGTGATGTTGCACATCTTGAGCTTGCCAAAGTAGGGCAGCAGCTTGGTGCGGATGATGTGATCCTTGGTGGCCCAGGTGTTTTCCTTGAGCCTGGTCTGCATATCTACCGTGTAGAGTTCTACGAAACTGCGGAAGGTCATATCCAGATCGGCGGTGGATTTGTTGAGCTGTTCCCGTTCCCATGCCTGTGCCTCCCGCTTGGTCTTGAAGCCTCGTTTTTGGGTCTGCTTGCGCTCGCCGTTCCAGTCGGTATAGCGGTAGACCGCCCGCCATGTGTTGGTCTTTTCTTCCTTGTAGACTGCCATCAGTTACCCCTCCTTTCCTTTTCGCCGTAGCACAGCTTCTCATAAAAAAACTTTCGGTTGACTCTGCCGGATATGGTCAAGTAACCGAGGCTTTTCAGTTCCGCATTGAGTTTCTGTACGATTTTGTAAGCGTAGGATTTGGAAACGCCCAATTCCTGCGCCACTTCATCGACTCGCATAAACGACTGTTTTTCTGCCATACACAAAAATACCTTCCTTTCCTTGTCGTGATCGCTTCTTGTTTGCCGTTCCACCCTTCAGACTCTGGCAGGCAACCCTTCCCGGCGCTGTGTCGTTTGCTTTTCTCCTTGGCACGCTCAAGTCGCCGCCTGCTTCCCCGGAGAAAGTATCTGTCGGACGGTCATTCAGTTTTGCTTCGACTGAAACTCCTCCTCTCACTTTACAACGGACTTTTTTTGCCGTTTTGAGGGTATCCAATTTTGTAAAATTTTTGCGACTTAAACCTATTTGCTTATATCATCTTCATTATACTAAGCATAACAGTTAAAGTCAAGCGGTTTGCAGAAAAATATTAAATAAATTTGTTTAGATTTCTCTTGACTATCCTAAGCATTTCTGCTATGCTGAATCTATCAAGAATCCAGATTGGAGTTGGCCGTTATGGCGATTGGAGAACGCATTCACTTTTTCCGCACTCTGCGCGGCATGACACAAAAATATCTTGGTATGGCGCTGGGCTTCCCGGAGAAGTCTGCCGATGTGCGCCTTGCTCAATACGAGAACGGGTCGCGGACGCCCAAGGCAGACCTAACTGCCGCGCTGGCACAGATATTGGAGGTCTCTCCCCATGCTCTGGCCGTGCCGGACATAGACTCCTATGTGGGCCTTATGCACACGCTGTTTACACTGGAGGACCGCTATGGCCTGAAAATCTGCGAGTGTGACGGAGAAATACATTTTCGGGTGGATGTGTTCCAAGGAAAAGAAGCGGCCCGGCTCCATGAGATGCTCTGTGCTTGGGGGGAGCAGGCGGCCAAGTTGAAGTCAGGGGAGATTAGCAAAGAGGACTATGACCGCTGGCGTTACCGTTACCCGGAGTTTGATACTACAGGCCACTGGCACAAGGTTGTCCCTTCTCAGGAGCTAAGCGATTTGCTGGTGGATGAATTGAAGAAGCAGCCTGGCAAAGATGAGTAAAACGAAAAGAGCTACCTGACTTTCGCAAATCAGATAGCTCTTTCTCTTTGGAATAATGAAAACTGTTGCCAAATCGTTGCCACAGAGGGCATCAAACCTCGAAAAGTCCAGTGTTTTCAAGGCTTTCATAAGGATGTTTTTTAGATTTTGGATATTGCGGTATGGCATTGTAAGTGCTATACCGCATTTCCTTTCCAAAGAGTGACCTTTGAACGGTCAAATTCTCCGATATGATTATAGATGATTTCGATTTCCTGTAACCGTCTGCCGCTGCTTTTATCGGGGGCATGAACAATAATCTTGTCAATAAACTCCCGGAGGATTTCAGGCGTCAGTTCGGTCAGGTCCGTGTATTTCTTTACAATGGCAAGGAAGCGTTTTACATCCACGCTTTTCTTTTCTTCCTGTTGGAGCTCGCTCTGGATTTCATCCGCCTCGGTCTGTAAGGTATGCTGTTCGTCCTCATAACCCTTCGACATTTTCATAAATCGCTCGTCAGAAAGTTTGCCAATGATATTATCCTCATAGATACGCTGGAAAATGGTGTCCAGCTCCCCGATCCGCTTTTGTATCTCTGCCAGACGCTTTTTCTTCTGCGACAACTCACGATTTCGCTGCCGCATATCGGAGTCCATTACCATCCGCACAAATTCATCTTCATAGCTGGAAACATACTGGATCACCTCTTTCAGATTTTCAAGGACAATCCTTTCCACTACTACATTACGAATATAGTGCATAGTACAGTTGGCCGTATTACTACGATAATTTCCGCAAGCATAATAGTGTTTTTCCGCTACTTGCGAAACTTCACGGTGGAAGGTCAGCTTACTTCCGCAGTCTGCACAGTAGAGCAAGCCGGAGAACATAGGCATTTCTCCCATCCTGGTAGGACGCCGTTTGCCTGCCCGTATTTTCTGGACAATCTCAAAAGTTTCCTTGTCGATGATCGCCTCATGGGTGCCTTCAAAGACTTTCCACTGGTCGGGAGTATGTTTGATTTTCTTATGGCACTTGTAAGACTTATTATGCGTCTTAAAATTCACGGTGTGCCCCAGGTAATCAACCCGTTCCAGTATCATTGCGACCACAGGGCTATTCCAGGCATACTTATGAGCTGGGAGGACTGTACGTGGTTTTTCACCCTTTTCCAATGCGTAATACGTCGGGCAGAGAATTTTACGTTCCGTCAGGATATTGGCAATTTGCGTAGGACCGTAGCCCCCGACACATAGCCGGAAGATTTCCCGCACGACCTCGGCGGCTTCTTCGTCTATGATCCATTCCTTCTTGTTTTCAGGATTTTTCATATAGCCGTAGGGAGGATGGGAGCCGATATGCTCGCCAGCCATTCCCTTTGACCGCTTCACGGCGCGGATTTTCTTGCTTGTGTCCTTTGCGTACCACTCATTAGTTCACTTCGCATAAAGCATGACAAGCTCACAGGTCGATATGCCCGATGAAATTGTAGTAGATATTGAAGTCCCGTTCCTCGTGGCCGTCCACCATACGCTTTTCGCCGACCTCGATTTTCTGGATGAGCCGCACCAGCGTAGGACGGTCAAGCTCTTCCAGATTGTAATAATCCTGCACCATGTCCAGCCATGCGTCCACAGACTGCTCATTCTCCCGGCTGGCGGCAAGCTGCTCTGTCAGCTCCCGGCGGCGCTCCTGCTTGGCCTTGCGCTCGGCCTCATAGCCGTTGAGAAGCTGGACGCAGAGGTTTTCCGGGATTTTGCCCAGCACCTTGTCCTCATAGGCGGACTGCACCAGCCGGTCAAGCTCCGGCAGCCGTCGGTCGATGGCGCTCAATTCTGCTTGGAGCGTTTTCGTTTTCTCGCGGCCAGCGGACTCCTTCTGCGCCAGAAGTTTTTCCCGAATCTCAGCCCGGCCAAACTGCGCCCACATCGACTTGCTGCGGATGTCCAGCAGCACCACATGAGCCAATGCTTTCTGGTTGATGTAATGGGAAGAACAGGCGTCTTTGCCGCCCGAAGCGTACCGGTTGCAGACATACGCCTTGTACTCCGGCTCCTTGCCGCTGGTTTTCTTCCGGTAATCCCGCATATACCGCATGGAGGCCCCGCAGTCCATGCACCGCAGCAGACCGGCAAACAGAGAAACGCTGCCGCTCTTGCCGCTGCGCCCTCTGGACGGGTGGTTGTCCATCCGCTGCACCGCGTCCCACACATCCTGAGAAATCAGCGGCTCGTGGGTGTTCTCCACCCGAATCCATTCGCTCTCCGGTTTGCTGACCTGCTTGTGGTTCTTGTAGGAGACCGTGCCCGTCTTGTTCTGTACCATGTGGCCGAGATAAACCTCGTTGCGGAGGATGGTTTTCACCGTCACATCGTTCCAGAATGGCGTTTCACCCCGATGATTCTCCCGGCCCTCCGCCATATAATAAAAGGTTCTGGGGGC
>NZ_NFJK01000027.1 GCF_002159845.1 Anaeromassilibacillus sp. An250 | reverse complement strand
GACCCAGCCCCGGGAGATTTCCTAGGGCTGGGTCCTTCTGTGTTTTTCGCTGCTGTTTTCCGGATGTCGTGTGGGAAGAGTGGATTTCCTCCTTTCTCGCTTTTGTAAAGCGATTGGCTTGCTTCTGTAGAGCCTTCCCCGTATGGAGTGGCAAGCAAATTCCTTGCAGTTTCCTTTTGTAGGGAACGCCGTAGGCGCGAAAGACGCCGTGCATCCGCGTCCCGACCGGAGGTCGTCAGCTTTTGACATCGGCCTTTTTGAGGACAAGAAGGGACAGGCCGCAGAACAGCGCTGTAAATACGGTACACATCACGAAGAAAATCCCCATATCCACTTGTCCCAGCGCCTCCTGGCTGACAGAACCCATTCCCGCAATCACCAAGGCGTTGGGGAAACAAGCCCACCAGCCCTTTGCAGCCAATAAGAACCCGACGACGCTGCAAGCAAACCCGATCCCCACCGGCACCGCAAAGCTCCGGATGCGCATGGCAAAAAAGAGCTGCATCGCCGCAACCGGGAGGGAGCCAATCCATGCGCACAGGAACCAGCGGATCACATCCGGCGGCACCGGGGACTGGAAGCCAAAATAGAACCCAGCCGCCAGATACAGGGCAAAAAAGAGCACCTGCGTCACAAAACTCAGGCCCGCAATCACCAGGAATTTGCTCCAGAAAATGTTGCGCACCGGGACGGGGGCGGTCATCAGCGTGTTCCAGTTGTGGTTTAAATGCTCCAACCGCCACGCATAGGCGGCATAGATGGAGAGCAATACCGCCAGGAACAGGTCCCCATAAAACAGGCTGACCTGGGTCCACAGGCTTTGCCATTCGTTTGTCAAAATCTCCCGGTTCATCGAAAAGTTGGCGCACCCAACAAAGACGCTGAACGCAGGCAAAAACAGAAACGCGAGCCAAATACACGACCCTTTCAGCTTGCGGCCCTCCGCCGCAACTGCATGTCTCAACATGGCATATCCCTCCTAAAACTCTTTCCGGCAAAGGCGGCGCTTTCCCAGGAAATATACGATGATCCCCAGGACAAACACCAAGAGCGCCGGGACAATGTTGGGGTCCATCGCCAAATACTGCCACTCGTGGTCCCCCAACGGGACCGCCTGCACGGAGGACAATTCCGCATAACCGCACCACGGCAAAAATGCGCGCACCTGCGGCGGAAACAACGCGCCCACAAGCCCAAGGAACGACCCGGCCATGCCGACAATCAATGCGACCAGTTGATTGGGCACCGCCATGGCAATCCATTGTTGCAGCGCCAACACAAATACGCTCACGAGCATGGTCCCCAAAAAGACCTTTCCCACCAGTCCTACGGGGATTGGGCCCGGGAACCCCCTCCATGCGGCAAACGTCAATAGCGCGGCCAGCTCCAGCACCAGGGTGACGGTCAGGAGAAGGAACGTGCAGAGGAATTTGGCAAAATACAGCTTGCCCATGGGTTCCGCAGCGGTGCCGAGCAGCTTCCAGGTGTCGCCCTTGTGTTCCATGTCGCAGATGCGGCTGGAAAGGACCGCAATCGCCAGAGGAAGGAACAGGCCGTGCAGCATCGCCAGATTGGTAAACAGGTTGTTCCAGATCAGGTTTGCGCCGTTTTCTTCAAAATAGCTCTGCACGGAATAGGCTGTCCAGGCCCCCTCCACGCCGCAGAGCAGCAGTGCGGTCAAGAAGACGCCGCGCCGCCGGATCTTATAGAACTCCAAGGAAAGGTAACGGATCATAGCGCGCCTTCCTTTCCGGTGAGATCGAGGAAGATCTCCTCCAGGCTGCGCTGCCGCTCTTCAATGCGGAATACCTGCACGCCGCTGCAAACCAATTGTTGGTTGATCTGCGCCACCGCAGCGTCGCTCAGATTTTCCAGCAGCAGCCATCCGGCCTCCCGTTTGGGGCGGTACCGTTCCAACAGGCGCGCGGCCTCCTCCGAGTCCTGTGTCCGGACAGCCACATAATGGGCGCTCTTCCTCCGCAAAACTTCCAGGCTGTTTTGGAAAATCAGCTCGCCGTGGTCGATGATCCCCACGGCGGTCGCCATCTGATCGACCTCCGCCAACAGGTGGCTGGACAGCATCACCGTCATGCCGTACTGCTGCGGCAACGCCTTGATGAGCTCCCGGATCTCCTCAATCCCGGCTGGGTCCAGCCCGTTGGTGGGTTCGTCCAAGACCAGCAGCTTCGGAAACCGCATCAGCGCCATCGCAATGCCCAGGCGCTGCTTCATCCCCAGCGAATAGTGGCTCACCTTTTTACCGGCCTGGTTTTCCAGACGGACAATCCGGAGGGCCTCCCGCAGGTTTTTCTCCGGGATGTCCAGCAGCTTCTGCATGACGCGCAGATTTTCCATGCCGGTCAAATGCCCATAGTACGACGGCGATTCGATCAATGCCCCGGTCTGGCGCAGAATTTCCACCCGGTTTTTGTCGTTCATCTGTTTTCCAAAGAGATGTACCGTGCCCTGGGTGGGTTTTACCAGGCCCAACAGCATTTTCATGGTCGTGGATTTCCCTGCGCCGTTGGGCCCCAGGAAGCCGTAGACCTCCCCTTCGCGAATCTGTAAATCCACATGTTTGACGCGGAATACACCGCCGTATTCTTTGGATAACCCTTCTGTACTTACGATCGTCTCCATCCCCGCACCTCCTTATACCAATCCCGCATAATAGGCGGGAATACTGTTTTGATAGACCGCCCGGCTTGCAAAGGCACTCACTGCGGCAAAGGCAATCGCCACGAGAGCGATCACCGCCAGGACGCCGAATCTCCGTTTCATCCGTTCCATAGGAACGCCTCCTTTTTGATTGACTGGATATAGCATAACGCGGGTTCCTTACAGGAAGCTGCACAAAACCTTACGGCAGACTTACAAAAAGGGTTGCGGCGTGAAACGGGAAATACAGGTGTGTTATAATAACCTCACGGCATAAGTGAAAGCCGGTTTCGCAAAAGCTCGCCGCTTTGCGGCGCGGGATGCGGGGCTGTATGTTTTCAAATCGCGTGGCCTTAGAAATTTTCAAATTGAAAGTAGGGATTCCCATGGATGAACTCAAGGAAAAGAAAATCCTGGTGGTGGACGACCAACCGCAGCTGCTGCGCATGGTGGACGAGATCCTGCGGCGGGAAGGCTTTACCCGCGTGTTCCTCGCGCCCGACTGCGCCCGCGCCATGGAACAACTGCGCGCGGTAAAACCCGACCTGGCGGTGTTGGACGTGATGCTGCCAGACGGGGACGGCTTTTCGTTGATGCAGCAGATGCGCGCTATTTCGCCCTTGCCGGTGGTATTCCTGACCGCGCGCGGGGAGGACGAGGACCGGCTGATCGGCCTGGGGATGGGGGCGGACGACTACATCGTCAAGCCGTTCCTTCCAAAAGAGTTGACTTTGCGCATCACGGCGATCCTGCGGCGGGTCTATGTCCCGATCCGCCAGGAGCAGCTTCCGGCCTTCTCGCTGGGGGACCGCACGGTCGATTTGGGCGCGTCCCTGGTCCGCGCGCAGGACGGGCGGGAGTGGACGCTCACCGCGAAGGAACATGCGCTTTTAAAGAAGCTCTATGAGAACCGCAACCGCATTGTCACGAGCGACGCGCTCTGCCAGGCCGCCTGGGGCGACGACCTCTACGGCTATGAAAACACCCTGATGGTGCACATCCGCCGGATGCGTGAAAAGCTGGAACAGGACCCGTCCCATCCGCAGTATCTATTGACCGCGCGCGGCCTGGGCTATAAACTGCAATTGGCGCCCACGAAGAACACCTAACCTGGGCGGGCCGCAAAGCGGCGGGCAAACCGCCGCTTTCCTGCAAACGCCGTTTGCAGCTGCCGCGCAGCGTTGCGCGGCATGCGGCCCTTAGAGCAAGCAGTTTCAAAAGCGCCCCAGCGCCTACACTGGCGGCTCGCATTGCGTTGTCTTGAAAGGAATCTTCAGAAAAACCTATTTTAAAAGCTATCTCCCATCGATAAACAAAAGGGATTGCCCTGCAGGAGGTGTCCATCTTGAAAAGTATCCAGCGCTTCTTAGGGCGCTTTTTGATCGGCCTGTTCGTCTGTTTCCTGGTCTTCTTTGTGGCGAACATCGCCGGCCTGACGGTCTATCTGCGCGTCCTGTACGATACGCACGAGGGCGACGAGGACTTCTCCCCCACCTGGGCGGTGCGGGACACCGTGGAGGGCCTGACCAAACAGGACGGCGAATACCAGCTGGCCCCATCCGTCGTGGAAGAATTGCGCGCGCACAGCGCCTGGGCCATGCTCTTGGACGACAACGGGAATGTGATCTGGTCCATGGACCTGCCGGAGGAGATCCCGCTCTCCTACACCCCGAGGGACGTCGCTGGGTTTACCCGGTACTATTTACAGGATTACCCCGTCTTTTGCTGGGAACACCCGGACGGCCTGGTGGTGACCGGATACCCCAAGGGGTCGTATATGCGCTACACGCTCAATTTTGCAGAGCAGGACGCCCGGACGATCTTTGAATGTGTGCTCCTGTTCCTAGTCGGCAATGTCCTGGTGGCGATCCTGATCTATGCATTCCTCTGCTGGTGGACGGTGCGGCCGGTACGCCCGATTTTGCACGGGTTGTCCTGCCTGGCGCGCGGGGAACCGGTGCAACTGGCGGAGCGCGGCAGCCTGCGCGAGGTGGCGGCTGGGATCAACGCGGCTTCCGGCGAATTGCAGCGCCGCGACGACGCGCTGCGGAAAAAGGACGAGGCGCGCGCCAACTGGATCGCGGGCATTTCGCACGACATCCGCACGCCCCTCTCCGTGATCCTCGGCTATGCGGGCGAATTGCAGGACGATCCCGCACTCCCGCCGCCGGAGCAGGAGCAGGCCGCGGTGATCTGCCGGCAGGGGGTCCGCCTGCGCGACCTGGTCAGCGACCTGAACCTGGTGTCCCGCCTGGAATACGACATGCAGCCCCTGGAACGCCAATGGCTGCGCCCGGCAAAGCTCGTCCGCCGCGCCGTGACCGATTTTATGAACGCGATGCCGGAAAATCCCTGCGGGATAGAACTGGAGGAGGTGGACGAATCCATCCGCTTGCAGGGGGACGAGCGGTTGCTTTTGCGCGCGCTGACCAATCTGTTGCAAAACAGCGTCCTGCACAACCCGCAGGGATGCGCCATCCGGGTTTCCGTGCGCCGGGATGGGACAAATACCTGCCTCCTTTCCGTCCGCGACGACGGGGTTGGCGCGGACCCGCAAAAGCTCGCCTCCGTATTGAACGCCCCTTACGCGCCGAAGCGCGCCCATGGGCTGGGCCTCTTCCTCGTCCGCCGCATCACCGAGACCCACGGCGGGCAATTTACCGCGCGTACCGCGCCGGGCGAGGGGTTCTCCGGAGAGATGCGGCTTCCCTGTGAGCCGCTCCGGGAGGCTGCGCAGAGCGGTTGACGCGCTGGCATCAAAAAACCGGGCGGGGACAAGTAGAAGTATCCCCGCCCGGTTTTGCCAACCGTGAAGAGCCCGGCAAGCGTGAGGTAGGTGCTCTTCTTTCGGATGTATTTTTCTTCTCTCTACATAATGGAACCAAAATAGATGGCTAAAAATTCTTTTATAAAGAGCATTGCCATGCATGTATTTTTCGTAAACACAGATGTGCTGTAATATCGGTCCATATCGAACAAGAGCGGACGGTACAAGCTGTACCGTCCGCTCTTGTGTTGTATGATAAAACTTGATGAAGTGTGTCTTTCGATCGCCGGTTATTGCGCTGCGCCCTCCACGGCCTCCTGGAAGGCCTCGAGGTCGCTTCTCGGCACCAAACCGCGCACAACATTGTCCAGCACCACCAGGCAGTTACGCTCCCCATCCGCATAGAACTCCAGCGTGTTGGTCGGAAGCCCGTCGTAATAGGCAACTTCCGCCCGGAAGAGCGGCGTCCCGGAGGGCTGGGCGTCTTCGGCGTCCTCCAGAACCGTCTCACTGGTCAACGTCTGGTAGAGGTTGGTAAAGGCGGTGTAATCGGTCTCTGTCCCGGAGGTGTCGGCAACCGTATAGTTGTAATATGTAGTGTCCTCTGTGGACTTCTCCTCGTCCGTTGTCCGCGTCACGTCCCAGCGGTAGGCCATATCCCCGTCCAACGTAATAGAGAGCGACTGCACAGACTCCACGCTCCGGGTCAGCAGGACCTTGCTCTGCACGTCAAACGGCGTCGTCAAGCTTGTCCAGGGGGTGAGGCTGTCCTCCAAAATGCGGTATACGATGTCCACACCGTCCAGCATCACCATGCGGTTCCCGTCCTTCTCCGCCCCGGCCATGAGCGTATACTCCTCGCCGTCCGTTGTAGTCATCTGGATCACATTGGTCGGGTTATCCAGCCCGTATTCCCGCAGGGCGTCCTGGTCTGGATGCAGCGCTTCCACGCCGCCCGCAGTCAAGCACGACAGCAGATCCGTCAAGGACTTGACCGTCTCGGTATCTGCATCCATTTGCTTTGGCTCCGTCATCAGATACAGGGTCCCCTCGCCCTGTTGGAGCGTGATGGGTTCCGCAAGCGCCGTCCCGCTCAGCACCAGCTTGCGGAACGGTGCAGAAGCGTCGGTTTTAAGGCTGCTGAAATCCAGCACCTGGCGGGACAGGAACCCCGTCTTATCCTGGAGATAGGCGAGCGGCACGCTTGCCACATAGACGTCCTCCGCGCCCTGCCCGCGCACATAATAAGCGGTGCTGTCCTCCACGGAGGCATTGCCGATCTCATAGGCATAGGTATCCCCATTTTGAAAGGTAACCTTGACCGTCGCCTGCGGGGTGGAAAGGCCGAAATCCGCAAGGTTGCTTACCGCACCAATCTTTTTGGTGGCAAAGAGCTGCCAGCCGCCTTCTGCGGCGCTGTTGACCGCGTAGCTGTCCTGCGGGAGGCCCTCCAATTCCTGGATGGAGAAGTTGATTTCCTCTTCGGCGTCCGAAGAAGTAGCCCCGGAAGCGTCGCTGGAAGCCTCCTCCAAAGCGCTGCTGCCCGCAGCGCTGCTTTCCGGCTGCTCTTCCGCCGGGACAATGGTAAATACGCCGCTTGTGTTTGTCACCTCAATGGAGGCGACGTCCGCCTCCTCCCGGTTTAACAGGGCGATGTCCTGGGAGGAGCTGGTGGTGGAGGCGTCCGTTTCGCCGCCGGTCAGCATTAGAGCGGCCAGGGCGCCGCCCAATACAACAATGCATACGCCGAGAATGAGCAGATTTCTGGTCGCTGGTTTCATTACAGCCTCCTCCTTCTATAGTACACTACTACGCCGATCACGACGACGATCAACGGAATCAAAATGGTAAAGATGCCAAGGCCAAAGACCATGACCTGCAACAGGCTCATGGAGATGTCCGCAATGGAGGTCTGCACCTGGCGCGTTTCCACCGCGGTTGTTTCGCCCTCCGTACCGGTGACGTACTTGGCGAGATCCGTCAGATAGCGCCCATCGCCAAACGTATTGGAATTGATGATGCCGTCCACGAACATAAAGGTGCTGCCCAGCGCGACCACATTGGCGGTGGCTTCCCCTTCGCCCGTGGTGATGGTCTTTTGCGCCAACGCCGCCAGGGTGTGTTCGCCGGTCTGCGGGTTGCTGATGCTCTCTTCAGTGCCGTCATAGAGGAACGCCGAACTGCTGCTGGTCGCAAGCGTATGCGTTGTGATGCCGTTGCGTTCGTCAAACAGCAGGTTGATCGGGCAGCTCTGCGGCATCAGGAGGTAGCCGTAGTCCGAAGTGGCGCGGCTGAGGGTGATGTCGCCACTCTGGTTGGCCAGCAGGTACGACGGGTCACTCGTGATGTAGCTATTGGGGTCGGTTTCCACAACCTGCGTGGATTGCTGGACATCCAAGCCCCATTCCTTTAGGAAGTCCGTCAGGTTGGGTAGGGCGTCCTGGCCCGGATAGAAGGTCACCAGCAGGGAGCGGTCGGACGCCTTGCTCTCGTCGTTCAGGAAGGCTTCCAGCTTTTCAATCTCGTCCGGGGTGTAGTCAGTCGCCGGGGTCGCCAGCACAAAGAGCTGCGCGTTCTCCGGGATCTCGTCGGTCAGGAGGTTGATCTCCTGCGTTTCAAAGTTGTTGCTGGTCAACAGGTTTTTATAGAGCGTGGTGTCCATCATCTCGTTGTGCCCGGTGTCAAACACCGCCAGCGGGAGGGTATCCGCGTTGACCGAGCTGACAGCCGAAGCCAGCGCGCTGTCCACCATGGAATAGGCGACCATCCCGGTTTGGCTGTACTGTACATCGAACAGGTCCGTGTAGGCCAGTACGCGGTAGCGTTTGTCCGTCTTGACCAGGACATCCGCGGTCATCAGGCCGTCGTCCTGATATTCCGAAGCGAAGGCCGGGTTTTGGTCCAGGTCGATGTATTCCACGGAGATATTGGAATTGCGCTCCGCCATCTTTTCCGCCAGGGCGCTGACCTGGCTGTATTTAATCCCATATTCGGCCAACAGGGTATCGGATTTTGCGATATCCTCGCTCGCCATGATGTAGATGGTGGTTGGGTTCTGCACGTTGGAGGCGATTTCCGCCGCGCTGTCCGAAAGGGTGTTGACATGGCCCTCGGTGAGGTCCAGGTTCATGGAGGGATAGCGCTCCGCCAACAGGCTGACGACCACGTTGAGAAGGATGACCACCACCAGGAAGCCGGCGGTCATTGCCAAGGAAATCCCGCGGTATTTCCCTTTGTGGCTATCTTTCTTCGGCTTCTTTGGCTTTTGCGGCTTTTCTGTATCCGCCTCCGGCACGGGGGCGAGCGCTTCGGAAGGCTCCTGTTCGTCCTGCATGGGCGGTTCCCCATCCGCTGCGTCCTGGCTGGATGTGGACGTTTCCTCCGCAGGGGCCTCCCCCTGCGTGCCGTCCGGTTCGGAGGCGGTTTGCGTTTCTTCTGCGGGTATTTCGGCTGCCGGGGATTCCGGCCCGGCCGGTTCGATTGCTTCCTGCGCCGGTGTGGATTCCTCCTCCGGCGTCAAGGGGTTTTTGTTTTCGTTGTCCATCTGTTTTCCCTCCTTTAGCTCCAACGGCGGCTCTCCAGCTTGCGTGCGGTCAGGAACAGGAAGACCGCCGCCACGCTGAGGAAGAACACGATGCTGGCAATATGAAAGGTACCCGTGGTGAAGGGGGTATACCGGCTGTTGAAGGACAGCCAGTTCAACACCTGGACCACTACCTGGTTGCTGATAATGCTCGTGAGCTGGTCGATCACCACCAACAGGATGGAGATGCCAAAGGTGCCGATGGCGGCCACGATCTGGCTTTGCGTCAGAGAGGAGACAAACGTGCCGATGGCCAGGATTGCGATGCCATACAGGAAGGAGCCGATCACGGTGCCAAGGATCAACACCCAATTGGGCGATGAAAAGAACCCAATGACAATCGCGGGGATCAGGCTTCCCACCAGGATGATGGCATAGATGGTGGCAGAGGCGAAAAATTTGCCCAGGACGATGGAACCAACCCCCACCGGCGCGGTGAGCAGGGCTTGGTCGGTGCGGTTCTTTTGCTCTTCACTGAACACGCGCATGGTCAGGATGGGCAGGAGCATCATGCTCCAAATGAACATATTGCTGTAGACAAATGTGGAGATGTAATAGGTGGAGCCGGACAGCATGACGGAGTAATAATAGAACCCATACAGGGCAAACAGGACTGCCGCCACCACATAGCCGATGGGAGAAGTAAAATATGACCGCATCTCTCTTTTATAGACTGCGCCCATTACGCCCCCTCCTTTCCGTCGAGAATTTCAGAGGGCTGCGCCGTCTCCTGATGGTCATACAGGTCGCTGGTCAGGCGCAGGAACACATCTTCCAATGTGAGGTCGGTGTTCTTCATAGAGAGGATGGGCCAATGGTTCTGCGCAGCCAGCGCAAAGACCGGCCGCCGCAGGTCGGTCCCTTCATTGCCCTCCACAGAGAATTCATAGACGCCGGGTTCTTTTTCGCCATAGGCGTCCACCTCTTTGACACCCCGCAGGGAATGAAGCCCCTGCTTGATGGCCTTTTCCTCGCCCTCCATGCGCAGGAGCAGGCGGTTTTCGTTGGAAAGGCTGTGCGCCAGGCTATCCGGGGTGCCGTCCGCGACAATCGAACCGCGGTTGATCACGATCACGCGCTCGCACACGGCCTGCACTTCGGACAGGATGTGGGAGCTGAGGATGACCGTGTGCTTGCGGCCCAAGCTCTTGATGAGGTTGCGGATCTCAATGATCTGCTTGGGATCAAGGCCCACGGTCGGTTCGTCCAGGATCAGAACCGGCGGGTTGCCCAGCAGGGCCTGGGCGATGCCCACGCGCTGGCGGTAGCCCTTGGACAGGTTGGCGATCAGGCGGCCATATACGTCGTCGATCTTGACCAGCGAGCAGATCTCCGCAATGTGCTCCTTGCGGGGGAGCTTCACCTTTTTCAGGTCGTACATAAAGTTCAGGTATTCCTTGACGGTCATGTCCGTATACAGAGGGGGGATCTCCGGCAGGTAGCCGATGCGCTTTTTCGCCTCCAACGGGTTTTCCAGGGTATCGAACCCATCGACGGTGATGCTGCCCTCTGTTGGGGAGAGATACCCCGTGATGATGTTCATGGTGGTGGATTTCCCGGCGCCGTTTGGCCCGAGGAACCCGAGGATGGTTCCCTCCTCCAGGGAAAAATGGATATGGTTCAAAGCGAGGTTGGAACCATACCGCTTTGTGAGGTTTTTCACCTCAATCATATGCGTCCCTCCGGTTTCAAAATTTCAGGGAGCGCAATCCGCACAGAAAAGGCTTTTCCCCGCGGAAAAAGTCCGGTGGGCGATTCGATACGCTCCCATATACGTGATTAACAGTTTAGCAATGCAAGGTGATCGTTAGGTGATCGAATTATGAATAAATTGTTATGAAATGGCAAAAAGGCCAAAATCCTTGGCAACGGACCGGCTCCCTTTCCACGGTTTTACAGGCGTTAGTGGTATGGAACACGAAAACCATTTTTCGATTCTTGTCCTTTTGCCGGCGATGGGCTCCAAAAAAAGATTGCATGGGCCGGCGGCCTTTCTTGCAGATTTCAGCAAAAGCTCGTATAATCGTTATGTTCTTCTTTTCAACAGGTTTCGCAAGATCTGTTGAAAAACAAATCCCATCGAATCCATCGCAAAAAATCCGGAGGCGGCCGCTCCGGATCGTTTGCCGTGGGTTCGTTGAATCCAGGTGATCGTATTGTTTTCAAAAAAGGACCTCCGCCGCCTTCTGATCCCTTTGATTATCGAGCAGATCCTGGCTGTCTTAGTCGGCATGGCAGACGTGGTCATGGTTTCCGCGGTGGGGGAGGCGGCTGTCTCCGGCGTATCTTTGGTAGATTCGATCAGCACGCTGATCATCCAGCTTCTGGCGGCGCTTTCCACGGGCGGCGCGGTGGTCTGTTCCCAATACCTTGGGAAAAAAGACGCAAAAAACGCCTCTGTTGCGGCAAACCAGTTGCTGCTCTCCACGTTCTTGCTCTCTGTCTTTATCATGATCGTGGCGCTGGTGGGCAACCGCTCCCTGCTCGCCTTGATCTTCGGAAGCATCGAGGCGGATGTGATGAGCAACGCGCAAACCTATTTCTTTCTCTCTGCGGTTTCCTACCCGTTCCTCGCGATATACGATGCCTGCGCGGCGCTGTATCGTTCCATGGGGAATTCCAAAGTGTCGATGAACACCTCCCTGTGCATGAACGCGATCAATGTCGTGGGAAATGCCCTATGTGTATATGGCCTCCACATGGGTGTGGCTGGCGTGGGAATCCCCACGGTCGTCTCACGTGCTACGGCTGGGATCATCATGCTCGTGATTGTGCGCAATCCCGATCATTTGATCCACGTGGATAGGCGCCTGCGCCTCGGGTTTCATCCCCAGATGATCCGCAACATCCTGCGCATTGGCGTCCCGGCTGGAATGGAAAACAGCATGTTTCAGCTCGGGAAAATCCTGGTGCAGAGCCTTGTGTCGTCTTTGGGTACCGCCTCGATTGCGGGATTTGCCGTGGCAAATAACCTGGTCCAATTTGAATACCTGCCCGGCACCGCCATCGGGCTTGGCATGGTAACCGTGATCGGGCAATGCGTCGGCGCGGGGGAACACGCACAGGCCAGGCAATACACAAATTATCTTCTCAAAGTAAACTATGGGATTTTGGCGGTCCTAGCCGTCCTTTTGACCGCCCTCAGCACGCCCCTTGTGGGCATTTACAACCTCTCGCCGGAAGCATCCTCCATCGCGGTGGCGTTGATCGTGGTACACAGCTTTGCCATGATTATTTGGCCGGTTGCCTTTGCCCTTCCCAACGCGCTGCGTGCGGCGTCCGACGTCAAATTCACCATGGTGACCGCTGTCTTTTCCATGTGGGCGTTCCGCATCGGGCTGAGCTATGTGCTGGTGCTGGGTTTCCACTTAGGCGTTATGGGCGTCTGGATTGCGATGTTTGCGGATTGGGGATTCCGCGCGGTCCTCTTTTTTATCCGGTACCGCAGCGGGCGGTGGCTCCCGCAGCGCCCTCAAAAACAGGCTGTTGGGCAATAGCGGATTCCCCCACATGCTTGGGCCCCTGCCCCTCCTAAAAACAAAGATTGCAGCCCCCGGACAAATCCGTCCGGGGGCTGCTTGTGTAAAAGGAGTTTCAGGAACATCCTTGTCTATGATTTCGTGCGGTCTTTCTGCTTTTACGCATCTGCTCGCCGTTCGCGCCTACAAGCGGGCACATGTGCCATCTTGTTCTTATGGCGTTTCCTTTGCAAGCACTTACGCAATTTTCACGGTGCAGTGTTTGACTGGGGCATTGCCCGGCAGGGTGGTATACACACCGGCGCTCTCGCCCGCTGTGCCGATCGCCCAAACGCGGAAGTAGAAGTCGTTCCCAATGCGGGTGACATACTGCGTCTTGAGCACATCGCCGTTGCCCACCGTAAAGCTCGGGACAAGCGTGTTGCTGTTCATCACCGTCATCTTGAAGCAATAAGCGGTTCCTCTGCGGACCGTAAAGTCCACGGTCGTGTCGGAGACCACATACGGCGCGAGGGCATTGCCATTCGCCGCAACGATGCCGGCCGGCCCATAGAGGTTCCAGTTGTAGGAGGAAGAGCTGCCGGAGGTCTTCTGGGTCTCCGTCTTCTTCTCCAGCGTGTCCAGCGCATTGGAAAGCGCGGTGTACGCCTCGTTGACCTGCTCCTGCGTTGCATCCTCTGCGTTCAGGACCTGCTTCGCTTTACCGACGGCTCTATCCAGCTTGGAGAGGCTTCCGCTCGTGAACTGGCTGCGGTTGATCGCTTCCGCCTCGCCCACGAGGTTTGCCAGTTCCTCCTTGTCCGGGATCAGGCGCATGGCGCTCATGGCGTTGGAGAGGGCGATCGCCGCCTCGTCGATGACCGCCTGTTCCGGCGTGGTCATAGCCAGCACTTCTTCTGCACGGGCCAACGCATCGCGGAAGGTCTTAAAGTCGTCGTTGTCGAGGTCGAGGTACTTATCGAGGTTGGCCTCAATTTCGTGCGCCTCATCGACCAGCATCTGCAAGCCGCTGAGGTCGCCCGCAAAGGCAAGGCCATCGATCGCGTCGATCAGGGCGTCGTAAGCATCCTGAACATCCTGTTCCAGTGCGTCCGGGTCGTCATAGACTTCCTGTGCCTGCTCGCGCGCCTCTGTGAAGGCATCCCAGGAGCTCTCCGTATAACCGCCCTCCTGGATCAGGTTCGCCTGATCGAGCAGCTCGCCCAGGAGCGTTTTGTCGCCCGCTTCAAAGGACAGCAGCTGCAGGGCATCGAGCAACTCGCTCCAAGCGCCGTTGATTTCGGCCTGGACGGCGGTCTTATCCGCTTCTACAGCGACAGCCGCGTCGTACGCCTTCTGGATCGCCTTCTGGACGCTCGGGACAGCTGCCTCGAACTCTTCGCCCGCCATCAATTCTTCTGCAATCGTGATGGACTGGCGCAGGACCTGCTTATCGACCACGACAAAGGAAATGGTGACGGTCTTGCCGGTATAACCCATGGTCCCTTCGCAGACATACGCCGCGGTATCGGTCGTATCGTCAAACAGGACCTCTTCCCCGTCCACGGTGATGGCTGCAAATTCGCGGCCGTCCACACGCGGTACGAACCGGAATGCGTACGCATCGCCCGGGAACAGTTCTTCCGTATAGGTGCCCGTCAGGTTTGCCAGGATCGCGTCGCTGTCATCCAGCTGCGCGTTGGTGGTGAACTTCACGGTAAGGGTGTGCGCGGTGGGCTCGATTTCTCCCATGGCCACTTTCAGAGCGGTGTCCGCTGCATCGACGGCTTCCTGCGTGCTTTCGCCGTTCAGCTCCGCCTTTGCCGCTGTGAGCGCTTCCTGAATGGCTGCCCACTCGTCCTCGGTGAAGTCGTCCTGCGAGAGGCCTTCCGCTGTCGCGACCGCCTCATACAGGGATACGCGGTTCGGCTCTGCATACGCATCGCCCTTTTCCATGATCTCCATGATGGTCGGGATGTTCTCCGCATTCCAAGAGACCTTGACGGCCGTTACGTTTGTATAGGCCGAGACATCGAATTTCGCCGGATTTTCATTGAGTTCACCGACCTTGACCCATTCGCCGTCGGTCTGAATCTCAACAGCCGGTTTCTCCGCTTCGGATTCCGTCCCCTGGAACAGGACGGTGATCTCATCGACCTTCTGCCCATGGATCAGCTGATACTCCACATAACCCGCATCGGTAGCGGTAAAGGTGGTGGAAACCGTGCGGTCGCATACAACGCCTGCATCCTGGCCGTCGTTGGTGACAGCGACCGGGATCGCGCCGCCGAGTTCTTCGCCCTTATTGACTTCGAACTCAAAGAGCTGCAGCCACTGGGAGCTGTCCTGGGTCAGGCGCATACGCACATACTTGGCCGGCTGTCCGTTGCCGTTGCAGGTGTACGTATAGGAGCTGCCTTCCGCCACCAGGTCGGCCGCTGTGAAGGAACCGATCTCGGTCCATTCGAGGTTGTCCGCGGAAATCTCAACAACGGCTCCCGCCGCGCGGTCCCCGCTTCCAAAGACCAGCTTCACTTCGTTGGTATTGATGATGTCGGTGTATTCCATCGTGACCGTCTGGCCCACGCCCTGTGCGCCGTTGGTCCACATCTTGGTGTCATAGTTGCCGTCGGTCAAGTTGCTCAGCGGGTAGTTTGCCGGCTGATACAGCTCTACGCTGCAGGAGGCGCCCACAAACTCTGCGATGGGCCGCAGGCTCCAGGCCAGCGTATCTGCGCCGAGGGCGATTGCTTCGCTGGTGTTGTTCTTGACGCGGACAAACGCCGCTTCCGGCACCTCTTCGCCGGCATAGGCGGTCCAGGTCTTTCCATCCATGGAGGATTCGAGCGTCAAGCCCTCGGCCGCCGGATCGGCAAACCCGGTCAGGGTGCGGATCTTGTTGAAGATCACGCCGACGTATTCATTGCTCTGGAGGACAACACCTTCCAGGCCGGAAACCGTAACAGAGCTGCCTGCATCCGCGACGGCGAAGTCCGCCTCCGGAATGTTGGTGAATAGCTGCGGCACGGTCGCCACCGGCTCTACGTCGGAGATCTTATTCGTCGCCAGTTCAAAGACCGTGTTGACAAACGGTTTCATATAGGTCTTCGAAGGATCCGCCTGGTAATCCGCATAGCTATAGTCGGTGCCGGCGCCTTCCATTGCATGGACCACATAGCGCGGGTTTCTGCTGTTGGAAAGCTCGTTGTTCTTGATCTCGCTGGCGGCATTGTAAGCTGCCCAAGCGGCGTCTTCGTCGTCCGTCAAAAGGATGGTCAGGCTGTTTTCAATCACGGTCGCCATATCGGAGAGCTTGTTGAGGTTGCCCTCAAGGTCCGTATACAGGCGCTCATATTCCGCATTGCCGCAGTCCTGCATGAGGCGGATGGTGGCAATCGCTTCGTTGAGCTCGTGGAAGACGTCTTTCATCTTTGTCGCCGTGGTCATATCGCCCAGCGGATATTCTGCCTGGAACTTCGTGTAGAGCTCCTGCATATCCTTGGACTCCGGCGTGGTGACGATGTTCTTTGCAACGATCTTGTATGCCGCCGCGAGCTCCTCGCGGGAAACATCGCCGATTCCCTCTTCGATCAGATACGGGAAGGAATCCTCCCAGCTCTGCTGGGAATCAAAGTTCGCGGTGTTCCAAGCAAAGTCCGCCACGCCGAAGAAGGCGATGCGGGAGGCTTCCGCCTGGTTCATCGGGTTGGACAGGACGCCCACGCACTCCGTGGTGTCGGTGCCGACGGTGAAGTTGGCGTCGATGCGGTCGGTAAAGAGCTGTGCGTCCGCATAGTCGTTTACCGGGTAGTTCCACCAGATGCACGGCTTGCGGCCGGTGCGGGTGGCAAAGTTTTCGCAGGAGCTGTTGTTGATCGGGCCGCACACGGCGTCGCCGGTGAAGCAGATCACAACGTCCTCATGCACGTTGGACTGTTTGAACGCCTCCATGCACTGGTTCTGCATATCTGCATAGCCCAGGCCGTAGGTGTACCACGTCGGCGTGTAGAACAGCGGCTTGACCTTATCCTCTTCCGCCGCGTCCGGGGTGTTGTAGGTTTCATACAGACGCCGCTGGACCTGGTCGATCAGGTACGGCTGCGTGTATCTCTGCTGCAAGCCCTCGCCGATGGTGATGTCGTCCATGAAGATACCGAACTCGCGCACGCCGAGCTCATACAGGCTGTTGAACTTCGGCATCAGGCGGTTGGTGATCTCCTGGTCAACCGTGGCGTTGCTGCTCATGTCGAGCCTTCTCTGCATGGCGGGATGCGCCACCCAGACAAAGTCGATGTTGCACTTCTTGGACTCCTCCGCCAGGGCGCGGATGTCGTCCTGCGTCAAAACGCCGCGCTTGCGCTCGTCCTCGGTGACGGACGTGGGATATTCCTCGTCCCACAGGCCCAGATGGTACGGGTCGCCCTTCGGTCCATAGACGAAGATGTTCATCTTGTACTTCTTGGCGAATTCAAACCAGTCGAGGCGGGCCTCCACGGTCCACGGATAGCCGTAGAACCCTTCGACCATGCCGCGGTACTGCTTATTCGCATAGTCCTCAAACAGGACGGTGGTATATTTGCCGTTCATGGACTGGGGAAGCACCTGCTCCAAGGTAGCGATGGAGTAGAATGCCGCGTCGTCGTCCTTGCCCAACAGCAGGATGTTGTTCGCAGCGTCCAACTGGACAATTTCCATGTCGAACTTGTCCTCGCCCTCGGTGAACACGTCGCGCGGGACATTGTTGGCGGTCGCGTAGTTGTCCGCCGCTTCCCCGGAGCCGTTGATGCCGATGTACAGGTTGGTTGCGCCCTCGACAGCCGCATCGCTGTAGCTGTAGGTCAGGCCAGCCTCGGAGAGGACCTCTTCCAAGCGCGCCTTCGTAACCTCGCTGATGCCGGACTCCATGATGACGTTGACCGCTTCGGAGATGGTCATGTTCTCTTCGCCCAGCGTCATCTTCTGCGGGAGCGGATACACCTGGTATTCCACCTGGCGCTCCGCTTCGCTGCGCACATTGGCCGTGTAGGGGACCTCTTTGGAGCACGTGCCAAAGGCGACGGTCGCCGTCAGGGTGACGTCGGTGCTCTCTTCCGGCGCGGTCACGGTGACTGCCCCGGTCTCGGCGTCGATGGCAAGCAGGTCGCTGTCACAGGTCCAGGAAATCTTCACGCCTTCGTCGGTTCCAACCGGAAGGGTGAAGTCGTGGTTTACGATCGCCGGTACAGAAATCCCTGCAATGGCGTCGTCCACCATTTCCTCATCGGTAAAGTTGTAGATTTCAAACTCATAGATCGAAACGCCGTCCCAAGTATCGGCCGGCGCCTGGGTGCAATACAGCCGGACATAGCGGCCCGTCACGGGGGTGTCCAGGGTGATGACTTCATTCCTGCCCTGGCCGGTCGTCGTGGAATAGACGTCCGTGTAGGCGCTATCGTCGTCCGAAACCTGGATCTGATAGCCGGAAGCATACGCTGCTTCCCAGAAAATCTTGAACTGGCGGAAGGTCATGGTCTCGCCCAGATCGACCTTCAGCCATCTCGGCGGGTTGGCGCGGATTCCGTCATGGGACCAGCGGGTTCCCATATCGCCGTCCGTGGCGTTTTGGGGATAAAAACTTGTGCTGGCTTCTGTGCCGCTGGCGGTTGTCGTCTTGTTCAACGCCAAGTTCGCGCCGTTGGCCGGTTGCTCCTCGGTTGCTGCAAACGCGAGGGAGCTCAGGCTGCTCAAAATCAAGGCAAACGCCAGAAGCATCGATAACAGCCTGCTGCCGCTCTTTTTCATTCGTACATCTCCTTCTTTCCAAACTGTTTTCATGGATTTTTCCTATAGGACTGTTTCTGCACCCCTCCTTTTTTGCAAAAAATTTTGTTCACAGAATATAATGCATTTATATTATATTTTTATTTCGTTTTAAAGTCAATTTTTTTATGAATGTTGCATGAAGCTCTATCATGTCAAAACTTTTGGAATTATCTCCACTGCGCTTTTTATGAGGAATTCAAAAATTGGGTTTAAATTTCTTAGGTTCTTATTCAAAAGTAACTGATTTTACCTTTGAATGATGATTCTTCAGAAAACATTTGCATCTTAAAAAGAGCATAAATATGCAATATATTCTCAAAAAAAAGTATATTTATACTAACCATAAAACGCTAAATCTGTAATTGTGCAAAAAAAATCCATTATTTGTCTATTATAACCGGACGTAACATCTCCTTCGCGGACGCACGGCGTCTTTCGCGCCTACGGCGGACGCACGGCGTCTTTTCGCGCCTACGGCGGACGCACGGCGTCTTTCGCGCCTACGGCGGACGCACGGCGTCTTTCGCACCTACGGCGGACGCACGGCGTCTTTTCGCGCCTACGGCGGACGCACGGCGTCTTTTCGCGCCTACGGCGGACGCACGGCGTCTTTCGCACCTACGGCGGACGCACGGCGTCTTTTCGCGCCCACGGCGGACGCACGGCGTCTTTCGCACCTACGGCGGACGCACGGCGTCTTTTCGCGCCTACGGCGGACGCACGGCGTCTTTTCGCGCCTACGGCGGACGCACGGCGTCTTTTCGCACCTACGGCGGACGCACGGCGTCTTTCGCACCTACGGCGGACGCACGGCGTCTTTCGCACCTACGGCGGACGCACGGCGTCTTTCGCACCTACGGCGGACGCACGGCGTCTTTCGCGCCTACGGCGTTCCCTAAGAAAGCAAACCGCAAAGAGTTTACTTTCTGCTCCGCAGGGAAAGCCCTACAGAAGCAGGTGAGTCGCTTTATAAAAAGCAAGAAGGGGAGAAAATCCACGGTCCCTGCACAGCCGGTTGAAAATAGCGGTGGAAAACACAAAAGGGCCCAGCCTCGGGAAAACTCCCGGGCTGGGCCCTCGTTGGTTATGGGGAAGATGCCTTCCTTTTCCTTTTAAATTAGCCGATTGTCACTGCACAGTGCTTGACAGGACGTGCAACGTCTTACGCGCCTACGGCGTCCGTCTACGAAAGCACTTAGCCAATCGTCACCGCACAGTGTTTAACTGGGGCATTGCCCGGCAGGGTCGTATAAACGCCCGTGCTCTGGCCCGGCGTGCCGATGGCATAGACTCTGTAATAGTAGTCGTTGCCGACCTTCGCCACGAACTGGGTCTTCAGCACATCGCCGTTGCCGACTGTGAAGCTCGGCGTCAGGTTGTTGCCGTTGACCACCGTCATCTTGAAGCAGTATGCGCTGCCTCTCTTCAACGTGAAGTCCACGGTCGTGTCGCTGCGCACGCTGGCGTTCACAACGTTCTGGCCTGCGGCCACAACGCCTGCTGCGCCGTATGCGTTGCCGATGTTGGCGGACGTGCTGCCGGAACCCTTATTATTGCTGGTGTTCCGGTCTGCCAGCACGAGGTTTTCCTTCGCTTCCTTGGCGCTGTAGTAGACCGCTGCATACTCCTCACCGGTTGCATTGGCGTCTTCCACCGTTGCACGGAGCAGGTTGATCTGCGCCTGCATCACCGCCGCACTGGACGCGGTGTACTTGGTGAGATCGAGCTGTTCCAGCTCGGAAAGCAGTTCGAGAAGCTCTTCCTTGCTTGGGATCTTACGCAGGTCCGCGAGCACCTTCGCAAGCGCTTCTGCCGCTGCGTCGACCTCTGCCTGGGCGGCGGATGCGTCGTCCATCACAGCCTGGGCCGCGTCAATAGCATTGCGCAGGGTTTCTCCGCTGCCCTCGACATATTTGTCGATCTCTTCCATCACCAGGTTTGCCTGTGTCAAAACGGCGTTCAAGCTGCTCTTATCCGCTGTGCGGCTCAAAGCGAGCATAGCGTCATAGAGATCCTGCCATGCCTTTTCCACATCGACCGCCAGGGCGTCGTTGCCGTCGTCATAGACGTCCTTCGCCGCATCCAGGGCCGCCTGGAAGGCTTCCACCGTCTCGCTGGTGAATTCATCGGTGTCGATGCTCTCCGCCAGATCGATCAAGTAGCCCAGCTCGGTCAAATCGCCCTTTTCGAACGACAGATAGTGCAGGGCGTCGAGCAGATCCGACCAGGCCTCGTTGACCTCTGCCTGGGTAGCGGATGTATCGTCATAGACCTCTTTCGCGTTCTCCAGGGCCCGATCGACCGCCTTCTGAACGCTCTCGACTGCATTTGCATATTCGTCGCCGCCGACCAGCTCTTCTGCAATGGAGATGGTCTGCGCCAATACGGACTTGTTTACAATGTCAAAGGTAAAGGACAGGTTGGAATTTTCATCCGGCACCGTGTACGTATAGGTCACGCTGTCCGAAGTGAAGTCCACCGGCTCCCCGTTCACATACGCGCCCACAAAGGTGCTTCCCTCGCGGGACGGCGTAAAGGTAAAGGTGACCGGCGTACCCGCCTCAATCTTGGCCGCATAGATGCCGGCAGCATCCACAATGGGTTCTACGTCGCTGGTAACCGCAAGGTCCACACCGGCGCTGTAGCCCACCGTCAGCATACGGGACTGGCGGGCAAATTCCGCGACAACGGTGACGTCCTCATTCGGCATCACAAAGCGGTTGTTCTCAATCGGGACAAGTTCGCCGTCCGCTGTGCGGTATGCCAGCGAAACCAGATGGTAATTCGGGTCCGGCTCGACAAACACGTCCACCGTCTCCCCTGCGTTTGCACTGCTGCGGGTGAGCTTGACCGAACCGCCTTCCGCTTCTTCCGCTGCAATGCTGTAAACCTCGTTCAGCATGATCGCTGTAATGCTGAAGTTGCCATACCGTTCTCTGGTTACAGACCGGTTGTAAATGCGCACATTTACATCCTCTGCGGAGCGATACGTGAGCGTAAACATTCCGTACTCCGTCGGCTCGAGGACTTCATACGCATAGGAAGCCGTCTTATCGCCGGAGGTCATTTCCACGACCATATCGGAATGCCAGTTGCCGATGGTGATCTTCGCCTCGTGGCGGTTTTCGCCGCCCGGCAGCGTAAAGCTGACGCCGTTGTCCACGTCTTCCACAACCAGGTAAGGCTTCTGGTTCTCCATGCTCGCGGTCGGCGTGCCGTCCGTGAAGGAATACACGGTGTCGTATTCGCTGTTGTTCACGCGGTGCGGGGCCTTTTCGGTATCAAAGATGGTGAAATCCTTGATGGAAGGCTCCACATCCTTGCGCTCATAGGCCGCTTCGCCGTCCACGCTGTTGAACAGCATCCAATCCTTGCCGCCCTCTTCCGTCAGGTTGATGGAATCCGGGAGCGTATTGGTAAAGCGGATGTTGAAATCATTGTCAATGACCTCGGGCTCGTCCACCTCCGGCGGCTGCTCGCCCGTGTCGGCCAAGGTGACGGCGCCCAGCGCAATGCTGCCGCCGACATCGATGGAAGCGAGGGACTCGTTCATGACCATCCGGACTTCCACGGTGCTCTCCGGATCTTCCGCCCAGTAGTCGATCCCGATCTTCTGGACATCCCATCCGCTCGAATTGCCGTACGTTGTAGCGTAGCGCACCTGCCCGTCGATGAGCAGCTGCACTTCGCAGATGGCGCTCCAGGAGCCTGCATAGATGTTCACATGCTGCACGGTGCCGGCCGTCGGCAGGTTAAAGGCAAAGCCAGCCTGTCTTTCCGGGCCGCGGCAGGTGATCGCCCACTGATTCTTCGGCTGGGTGCCTTCGGCCGCATCGCTGGCGGTAAAGCTCAGCTGCATATCCTTGGCGACGTCCACCGCGTAAGGCGTGTCGTCGGACACCAGGCGGTGGAAATTCGTGATAACCGTTTCGGTATTCTTCTTGGCGTAGTCATCGGCATACTTTGTCGGGAACTGCGCCCAATCGGTTGTGCCCTCTGCGGTGAGGTCAACGGTCGTGCCGGAGGCATTTTCCGTTGTCCCAACTGCGTAATCGTTGGACGGTTCCGGGATCTCCCCGTCGGTCTCCGCCAGCGTTACAGCCGGGAGGCCGACGCTGCCGCCAGGGCCGCCCGTGTTGGACGTGACAAGGATCTGGCGGACGAGGAGCTCGTCGCTCGGGTCCATCAGCTTATAATCAAGGCTGATCTTGCGCACATCCCAACCGTCGCTTCCACCATAGGTGGCCGTGTACATCACGCTGCCGTTCACCAGGACTTCCACGCGCGTGGTGGCGTTCCAGGAGGAAACATACAGGTTCGCGTGCTGCATCTTATCGCTGTAAGGGAGGTTAAACTCAAAGCCCGCTTTGCCCTCTTCACCGCGGGAGGTGATGCAGGTCTGGCTGGTCGGCTGCGTATCCTTTGCGTCGGTAGCCGTGTAGTACAAAGGCATATCGACGGCGTGGTCAACCCCGCCTTCCACCAGACGGCGCAGGCCGGAGATGGTGTTTTCGGTATCCTTTCTTGCGTAGACATCCACATCGTCTGCGTTGAACTGCGCCCAGTCCTTGGTGCCCTCTGCGGTAAGGTCGATGGTGGTGCCCATCGCGGAGGTCATCATGCCGGATACATACGGCTTTTCGTCGTATGCCAGGGACAGGACGGTCACATTCTCAACGATCTTTACAGTCTCGCCCTCATACGTGGCCAGAATCGTCAGCTCGCCGCTCTGATCCGGCTGCGGCTGGGTGGGGCACACCACAGAACCGTTGTCCATCAGGCCGGTGTCCTGGCCGTTCATGGTGCTGGTAAAGGTAAATGTGGTGCCGTAGATGGGGCCGGTGACGTCGAAGTTCAGGGATCTGTACAAAGCATCAAATCCGGTGTTCCCATTCAAAATGGTGTCACGGGCGGCCTCGTAGTCGGCATAGGCGCGCTCACGCGCGGAGCGCGGCGACTCTTCGGGGACTTCGCTGACGACCTCGCTCAGGGCGCCTTCCACGCCATTCTTCACGCCGGAAACCGCCACATAGTAGCGCTTATAGTTGTCCAATCCCTCGATCACATAGGGGAGGGTATCGGCCGTACGCACGTCGGACAGGTTTGCACGGTCTTCGCCGACATAGATCTTGTAGCTGTCGAACGCATCCGTGTTATCCGCCGAAACGGTGATGGTCTGGTTGCCAGCCGCGAGGGAAACATTCTCCACATCTGCCGGCAGCGGCTCGCCGCCGTCTTCGAGGATGATTCCCTTGATGGAGACGGAACCCGATCCCTTGGAGGCGCGCTCCGCCTCATACTGCACCAGCAGATGGCGGTCTTCGTCGCCGCCCGCGCGGTACGGGATCTCCACCACATAGGTGCTCTCTTCTTCACCGCCATACAGCGTGCGGCTTACACGCGGAGAGCTGGCGTCGGACAAAGCGGCCGTCAAGGTGGCGGTCGTATTCTGCACGCCTACGATCAGCTTCACGGTCTTGCTCTCATTGGTCGCCGGGACCGTAAACATAAAGCCTTCCTCGCCGAGCGAATAGGCGCCCTTGGTCAGGCTCTGCGCGCCGGAGAAGCCGAGGGCTTCCATCTCTGCGCTGGCGGAGAGTTCCACCGGGCTTTGGCTGCTGTCCGCACGGAAGCCAACCGTGTTGACATTTGTAATCAGCCCAGCCTTCTTGCCGGCCTGATACTGGAGGCCGTCATCGATGGATTCGTCGGTCTCGGTGCTGAAAACGACATAATCCGCTGCGTTGGCGTCGAGCGCTTCTTTCGTCAAGGAAGCGTCGTCCGCCTGGAACGGATGCGCGGCCGCGCTCAAATACGGCTCTGCCTCATCCTCCACGCCGTCGATGTGGTAGTTGGTGGTGCCCGCCGGGACATCCAACGTGACCTCTACGTCGCCGTTGAGCACGTGCAGGGTGACCGGTTCAGTCGCTGTAACGGTGATATCCGCCGGGGATTCCGACCCGGTGCGCTCCTCCATGGAGAGGGAAACGCGGACGGGCTGCCCGTCGTGGCACATATACAGATTGCTGATACCATTTTCCTCGGTCAAACGGAGATCCCAATTCACCGTGTTTTCCGGGGCGTTCAGGTCGATGCCCAGGATGTCCTCGATGATGACGCCGATGGCCAGCGCGCCCGTCCAACCGACAAAGTTGCTGCGGGCGGGGTCGCCCTGGCGGGTATATTCGCTGGAATAGTTCTCCCAGAACGTAGCGCTGCCGATCACGGAATCGGTCTTGCCCGCCTGGTAGACGTCCGAGAGGGCCTCCAGATGGCGGAGCGCCTCCCCAAAGGCCAGCTCACGGTAGCCGTAATACTCCAGGCCCTTGATGTACTGGAACGAAGACGGCGCCCAAACCGCACCGTTCCAATATTTGCCGGTGGGATAGAAGGACGGCCAGTCATAGGTAACTGTGGACAGGCCCTGCGGACGGAACATTTTTTCGGAGTTCAACGCATAGTTCCTGACCATCGCGTCGGCGCGTTCCGGCGTCGCCACGTGTGCGGACAGCGCCCACAGGCCGGTCGGGGTGGGAACGTTCGTGAACTGCTGGTCTTTATCCAGGTTGAAATAGAACTGCCCTTCTTCGGACCAGAGCTTTTCGTTGATCAGGGCCGTGAGGTCCTCATACTCCTTCTGGAAGCGCTCCTCCGTCTCTGTATCGCCGATCTCATGGGCGATCTTGGCGATGTAGTAGGCGGACTGCGCCTGCTGGATGCTCAGGTCGTTGTACGTCTGTTCCTTTGAACCATAGTCTTGGTTCGGCGTGTTGTCAAAGCCGTTGGCCAGGCCGGTGGTCTTGCCATACAGCCCGTTGTCCATCAAGCGCGTGCGCTTGATAAAATCGAAGTGGGAGACAATGCGCTCCAAGACGGTCTTCCCATCGATCACCTTGGTAAAGCGCGATTTATCCCCATGCACCTGATACTGCTGCCATTCGGCCCAGGCAAACAGGGGCGGGTTGACGGAAAGCGGATCGTCGTATCCGCCATTGTAGCTGGCATTCTCGCCCGTGATCTCGCTGATCTCACGCGCGATGAAGCCGTCGTCCGGCTGGCCGGGATTATCGACCTGCCAATAGTAGAAATTGTCCATTGCTTGCAGAGTGGGGAACTGATGGATGCCGTACTTGTCGAACATCATCATCAGCAGCGTATCCCACACAAAGATCATATCGCTGAACGCTTCGTCCACATAGTAGGGCTCCTCCGGGTTGAGGACTGCTCTTGCTTTGCGGATGTTGCTCTTGTGGGATTCCCAGGCTGCATCGTAAAGCTCTTCCCATTCCGGGTGCTCGGCAAAATGCACCTTCGGGAGATCGGCCATATCGATCTCATACCCGCCGGCTACAATTTCCGGTTCCCGGGCCGCGCCCATAGCTGTCCCAAACGGGATCGACGTCAGCAGGATCGCTGCGGACAGGCAAAGTGCGAGTACCTTTTTTAGTTTTTTCATCTTCTCCTCCTTGATTATTAGGATGGTTTTCCCCATCCCAACCTTTCCTTCTGTGTTGCCTCTGATACCGCCCCTCCTTTCTCCACGGGCAACTACCGTCCCAAAAAGTTTACCTTTTTGAGTGAATCATTAAAGCGTACTTTTAATTATTCGCAATAATACATTACAATGATAGCGAATCACAAAAAGAGGGTCAACAGAAAAACTGGACAAAATTTTAAGGTTATTTTGTACACACCATCCTATAATTCGTTTGAAATCATTATAATTTATAACAAAATACTGAAATAAACTCTATTGAATAAATGATTCCAAATTCCAAAGAAAAGCAGTCATTTTTACAGACCTCCGGTCAGGACGCAGGCACGCAGTGCCTCTCGCGGACGCGCAGCGTCTTTCGCGGGCACACTGTGCCTCTCGCGCCTACGGCGGACGCACGGCGTCTTTTCGCGCCTACGGCGGGCACGCAGTGCCTTCCGCGCCTACGGCGGACGCGCAGCGTCTTTTCGCGCCTACGGCGTCCCCTAAGAAAGCAAATTGCGAAGAGTTTGCTTTCCGCTCCATATGGGAAGGCCCTACAGAAGCAAGAAAAACCACCTAAAGACCGGAAGCCATCCTTCCGCATCAGCTTTGAAAAAGAAAAGCATTGAATGATAAAAAAGGCCCCAACCCTGGGAACTCTCCCGGGGTTGAGGCCTCGTTGCTTAGAGGGAAGCTGCCTTCCCTTTTTGTTTTTTATTTCCGATTAGCCGACGCACAGCGTCTTTCACGCCTACGGCGGGCACGCAGTGCCTTTTCGCGCCTACGGCGTTCCCTAAGGAAGCAAACTGCGAAGAGTTTGCTTTCCGCTCCATATTGGAAGCCCTAAAGAAACACTTAGCCAATCGTTACGGTGCAATGTTTTACGGCTGCATTGCCCGGCAGGGTCGTGTAAACGCCCGTGCTCTGGCCCGGCGTGCCGATCGCATACACTCTGTAATAGTAGTCATTGCCGATCTTTGCAACATACTGGGTCTTCAGCACATCGCCATTGCCGACGGTAAAGCTCGGCGTCATGGCGTTGCCGTTCACGACCGTCATCTTGAAGCAGTATGCGCTGCCTCTCTTCAAGGTGAAGTTGACCGTCGTATCGGAAACCACATACGCATTCGCTGCCACGCTCTGGCTTGCAGATACAACGCCCGCTGCGCCGTATGCGTTGCCGACGTTGGCAGACGTGCTGCCCTTCGAACTCGTGGAGGTGCTCTTCTCGACCAGACCGTCGATGCTGTTCTCCAACGCCTCGACTGCGTCCGCAACCTCTTCCTCGGTCGCTTCTGCGTCGTTCAGGACTGCCTTCGCGGTGCTCAATGCGGCCTTCATCGTTGCTACGCTCTTTGCCGTGTACTTATTGGTATTGATTGCCTCGGCTTCCCCGATCAATGCTTCCAGAGCATCCTTATCCGGGATCAGGCGCAGGGCGGAGATCGCCGCTGCCAAATCTTCTGCTGCGGTATCCACCGCATCCTGCGTTGCGTTTTCATTTGCCAGGACAGTTTTTGCCTCTTCCAGAGAGGTCTCGAATGCGGTCCATGCCTCGTTCTGGATGTACTGATCCGCATTTGCAACAATGCTGTCGCCCTTGGTGACCAGCGCTTCCAGCTCGGTGACGTCTGCGCGGTAGACCAAGCCATAGATGGCGTCATACAGCGCATCCACCGCTGCGGTGATGTCCGCTTCCAGGACTT
>NZ_NFJK01000026.1 GCF_002159845.1 Anaeromassilibacillus sp. An250 | reverse complement strand
AAGGCCGCCCTTTGCCAAAAGACTTTGACTGGTCATGATTCTGTTCACATGATGTGCTCCTTCCCGCTGGCGGGAGGGCGGACGGAGGAAAAAGATAAGAGCCGCATGACGGTAAAAAATCTTCCCATACCAACATCACAGAAACCCGTGCGGATTTCTGCGTTCATGCGGCATTAGGAAGACTTCGCTTCGTCAGCGGCTCCACAGCACAGCTACTTTTTTTGATTGATTTTAGTATATCAGGAACGGGTGTTCGAGTCAAGATTCCAAGCGAAAAAAGTGTTCGTGTTCGAGAAAAATTTACGGAGGGACGAGCACAGGACTGGGATTTGAGAGAACAGCAAGTGTATGTACACTTGCAGAAAAGCGGTGCTTGCCATACCGGAGTGGCTTGCTGATTAGCAAGCACATCCGGTGTGGCCACACACCGGAAAAATGACGCTCCGGGCTGTCTGCCGAAGCGCCATTTTTCTATTTTGGGATAGTCCCAAACCCTTAAGCTTCAACCTTTATCAAAGGCACTCTTGTTTACCCAAAGTTTATCTGGGTTTTACTTTCAAATGGTGGCAACCTTACTGCTTGCAATATATAATAAACTTGAATGATTGTATACATAGCCGAAAGGAGGAGTGGCTCGTGGACAATTCGACGGCATTTTGGAGTATCATATTCCCGACGCTTCTGCCTTTTATCCTGATTATCGTTTTCTTCCTGCTGTGGCGCGTCATAAAGTGGCTGGAACGACGAAAGTGGAAGCCGATAACAGCCCGTGTCCTGCATATTGAGGCAATTGACAAAAAGGATAGCGATGGCGTTTTAGAGCCGCGAAAGTACAAACTGGATCTTGTTTTTCAATGGCAGGGTATAGACTGGTATCGAAGCTGGATATTCCCCCGTATATACGATCTTCCCAAAGTGGGTGATATTCTTCAGCTGCGCTATCATCCGAAGAAGGAGGATTTCCGGCTCGTCATGAGTGCGGCTGAGAAACGGGAATACAGACACGCTCGTATGGTAACTTGGTTGTTTTTGGTTATGATTGTTACTCTGCCAGTATTGATTAGTTTGGCGTGTTCACATTTGCCACAGGGATTTTCCCTTTCCGAAATGTCATTGTGTTTGTTTTGCGCGGTGCTGTATCTCGTTATATTCTTGATCCGGCGTTTTGTCGGCACTCATCGCTCCCGCCGTAAAATCGAGTTGGGAGAGCTACGGCCTATCACCGCTCAGGTTCATGGATTCCGCAAAGACAGCGAGGGTGATGTTCACGCCTTTTGTGTTGTCAGAGTCAATGGCGAGGAAAAAGAAGTCACCCTGCCCATTATCCATGGCAAGCGTTATGAAATTGGCCAGTGGGTTACACTTTACTTAAATCCAGAGACTGGTGATGTATTGGCCTTGCCCCGAATGGATACAAACGGCTAAGGTATTGTACCTCAACGAATCATGTTCCTATCTGTGATGAAAGGCATACACTATTCGAGGTTGTCATTCATAATATTGCGGAAAGGGGTAAAATCATCATCGCCTTTCAGACTGTCCACACCGTCATTGATAGCAATCAGCCGGACACCGCGCTGCCGCAAAATCTCCATGACTTGGCCGACTTTCAGATAGTCGCGCCCCAGGCGGCTCATGTCCTTTATGACGATGGCCTCCACCCGTCCGGCCTCGACTTCCTCCATCATCGCCAGAAAGCCAGGACGGTCAAAACGGGTTCCCGATACGCCGTCATCGGTGAAGTGTGTGGGGTTCGGCAGCCCATTCCGGCGGGCAAACTCCTCTAACATCTGCTTTTGATGGCTTATGGAGTTGCTCTCGCCCTGTAACTCATCGTCGCGGCTCAAACGCTCATACAGAGGGGTGATTTTCTCGTTTCTCATGGCTGTACCTCCTGAAATGAAAATGCTCTAAGTGACTGCTTCACTAACCATGACAAAAACCATGATTAAGAAGTCACTTAGAGCATACATCTCCCGCAGCCATTTTGAATTTGCGGTATTGCTTGACGGCAAAGTGGTCGGGATGTGCCTTCTCCAGTTTGGCAAACAGCCTGTCCACCGGAGATTGAAACTCTTCGTCGTCCTCGCGGGCTTCCGAAGCATTGATGAGATCCAGCAGCGTGATGAAGTTCCGTTCCTCCGGCTCCGCCTCATACCAGATATAGCCGATCAGGGCAGAGTAGTACAACCGTTCCGCCTTGACCCAGAAATCTTCACTGGACTTTTCTCCTTCACCCTTGGTGTTGAGGATAAGCGCGTTCACAAGTTTCAGGATATCCTTCTCGCTGCGAATGTAGTTGAGCGGGTTATACCTCATCGACTTCTTGAAATTCACAAGATTCAGACTCTTGATGCGGTATCCCTTGCGGTCCAGAAGAGCACCGACTTCGTTGAGGATGGTGCCTTTCGGGTTTTGTCAATAAGGAACAAGAAAAAAGTATCTTGCTTTTAAGCGGTTTCATCGCCGCTGTCATTCTTGATAAGGCGCACAACCTTGTCCGTAAAGGTTTCCCGGCTGGTTTCGCTGAAATGGATATGAATGTCAAAGGTCGTGCCGCCGATGTTCTTCACAAGGTCGGGTTTGGCGGTCAGAGGGGAAGCGGCTGCGGGGGTGCTGGTCTTGCTGGTTTCATTGTTCATAGGCTCTCCTTTCAAAGATAAAGCCCCATGTGGTCGGCACATGAGGCGGTCATATCGGGTATATAGCCGATAGCAGTACAGATTAACTTACATATGGCTTTTAGTGTATTTATTTCTCCTGTAAGTGATTTCCACAAAAGTTTTAATCTGTCAATCATATCCCAGAGCCTTCTTAATATAAGCATAATTCCCAACCTTATTACCCAAGCTATTTTTTGTCCAGAAAGCATAAGCTTCTGACTCATAGTCTTTCATGTAATCAGGAAGCCAACTAGGCTGCTTATTGAGAGAATTATACACTATAACGATAGGCTTTCCCTTTCTCTTAGCTTGAAGAAATTCATGTTTAAGATAAGAAAATGTATTAATATTACCCAAGTCATCATTTGGTCCAGGTATTGAAACTACATCCCATTTACATGTACTGGTTCCTTTCGAGTTTTGTTTATAAGGGGTACACTCACAACCAGCCTCGCCATTGTGGCGTCTACATACACTCCCTGCAGATCGAGATGCTGTTTTATCACCAATAATAAAAATAACAGCTGAAGATACATTAATTTGCTTGTTAAACTCCTTCTTTAGATCACAAGGGCGGCAATCTGGATCGTTAGAAACGCTACCGGAAACTACCTCTGCAGTATCAACATAGTCTACCTTATGAAGATTATCTTTTCCCCATTTATGCAACTCCTCTACAACATCGCGATCTCCGTTTTCTACAGCATAGTCTGCACTGATATAAACACGTTTGCTCATATTTCTATCCTTTCTTTAACCCTATTGTTACCAATGCTATATGATTACATATACAGATTTTCCTTAACCACCCCTCAACCGTTCATACAGCACCGTGCCCACGGTTTCCATGACCTGTCGCATCATGTCAGGATCAGAGAACATCTTTACAAAGAAGTCCTCATTCTGCTCATAGCGGGCGGCGGCCATGTTGGGGAAGTCCTTCTCAAACAGTAGCATGAAGGTCTTGCGGTCATTGTTCTGGGCGTAGTTGTGCCACTTGTCCTGAGCGGCATAGTCGTTCTCCATCTGAAGCAACACCTTATCCATCTCGGTGAAGTTGGTGCCGTACTTCTCGTTGATTTTCTCAATGATGACCGTCAGCGGATCACGCTTCTTTTCCCTGCGTCCAGCCTCGCCGGTGATGGGCCGGAAGCCTTCCGGGGTGCTTTCCAGCTGAATACCGCCCTCAAAGTCCTTTTCCAAGCGGTAATACTCCAGTAGCACCTTGTCGTCCACATAGACCTTGTCCCGCCCGCCCTTGGGCAGCATGGTATAGAGGAATTTTGCGTATACGCTGAACTTGTGGATCTCTTTATCAAACAGGCGGCAAACCTGGGTGATGAAGGCATAGATCCGGTTGAAGCGTGCCAGTGTGGACTTGAAAAGATCCTGCTTTTCTTCCTCCAGCGCCTCAAACCGATCCAGAGCCGATCGGATGGTGCCCTGGAGCTTGCCCAAATCGCCGCCAGACTGCTCTTTGGAGGAATAGAAAATCTCCGCAAACCGGTCAATCTCCATCTGCTGATACACCCGGTACTCGTCCAGGGTATTCTTCAGGTCATACACCACATTGGGGTCGGTCTCCTCTTCCAGTACCGTCTCCTCGTAGTATGGTTCAAAGGCTTTTTGGATGTCCTCGGCGGAGTTCACGAAGTCCAGAACGAAAGTATCCTTCTTGCCCCGCATGGTGCGGTTCAGCCGGGACAAGGTCTGGACAGCTTTCACGCCGGACAGCTTCTTGTCCACGAACATGGTGTGCAGCAGCGGCTCATCGAAGCCGGTCTGATACTTTTCCGCTACGATCAGCATCCCATATTCGTCCGTATGGAACGCCTCCGGCAGGGCCTTCTCTTTGATGGTCTCGCCGGATTTTGTTTTGTTCAGCTTCTCCTCGGTGTAGGTCTCTCCGTTGTCCTCCACTTCGCCGGAGAAGGCCACCAGCACATCAAGGTCAGTGTAGCCCTTCTCCTGGATCTGCCGCTTGAACTCCAGCAGATAGCGCACCGCATGGAGCCGGGAAGGCGTCACGATCATGGCCTTGGCCTTGCCGCCGATCTTGTGCCGGGTCACATTGCAGAACTGCTCCAGCATGATAGCTGTTTTCTGAGAGATGTTGTGGGGGTGCAGCGTCTCAAACTGGCGAATAGCACGGACACCGGCGGCGGTGTCCAGCTCCGGGTCGTCGGGGATGGCCTTGGCAATCTTGTAGTACATGTTATAGGTCATGTAGTTTTGCAGCACATCCAGAATAAAGCCTTCCTCGATAGCCTGCCGCATGGAATACACATGGAATGGATGGTATTTGCCGTTTTCATCCCGCTGACCGAACATCTGCAGCGTTTTGTCCTTGGGGGTGGCTGTAAAGGCGAAGAAGGACAGATTTTCATGAACACCCTGAGCGGCCAGTTCATCCAGCAGTTTGTCCTCATCGTCCTTGCGCCTGGACTCCTCCTCGTACTCCTCTTTGGCGTACTCTTCCAGAATCTTCTCTGTATCGGCCAGCGCCCGTTTCAGCTTGCGGGCGGCGTAGCCGGTCTGGGAGGAGTGGGCCTCGTCCACAATGACCGCAAACCGCTTATTGCCGGTGCGCACTTCTTTGTAGATGACCGGGAACTTCTGGAGGGTGGTGATGATGATGCCCGTCCCGGCCTCAATGGCCTCCCGGAGTTGCTGGGCGTTCTTGTCGATCTTCTGCACTACGCCCGCCACACGATCGAACTGGTAAACGGTATTTTGCAGCTGGCTGTCCAGCACCCGGCGGTCGGTGACAATGATGACAGACTGGAAGATCTTCTCGTCGTGTTTATCGTGCAGGCCGGTGAGCCGGTGGGCCAGCCAGGCGATGGAGTTGGACTTGCCGGAACCGGCGCTGTGCTGAATGAGATAGTTCTTGCCGGAGCCGTTGGCTTTTACATCGGCCAGCAGCTTGGTCACCACATCCAGCTGGTGATACCGGGGGAAGATCATCCGCTCGGACTTCACTTCGCCGGTCTTTTCGTCCTTCTCCTGCTGCAAGTGGAGGTATTTATGTAAAATCTCCAGCAGGCGGTCCTTACACAGCACATTCTCCCACAGGTAGGCGGTGTCGTAGCCGTCCGGGTTGATGGGATTGCCCTTGCCGCCCACATTTCCGGCCCCGTTGCTGCCCTGGTTGAAGGGCAGGAAATAGGTTTTCTCCCCTTCCAGCCGGGTGGTCATGTACACATTGGTCAGATCCACGGCAAAGTGGACCAGTACCCGGTTTTTGAACTCAAAGATAGCGTCCTTCCCCGCTCGGTCGAACTTGTACTGCTGGATGGCGTTGGTGGTGTCCTGGCCGGTAAACTGACATTTCAGTTCCATGGACACCACCGGGATACCGTTGAGGAACAGGACAATATCAATGCTGTTTTCGTTGCTCAGGGAATAGTGAAGCTGCCGGGTGCAGTGGAGGATATTGGCGGCATACTGGGCCTGGCTGGTCTCGTTGATAGAGGTCTCCGGCTTCCAGAACACGGCCCGGAACTTGATGCCCCGGTCGGTGAAGCCCTGGCGTAGCACTTTCAGCAGACCTACCATCTTCACTTCCCGGCAAAAACGTTCAATGAGCTGCCGCTCGCTATCAGAGCCGTAGATCTTTTCAAACCGCTCCCACTGCTTGGGCTGGCTGGTGCGGATGAAGGAAAGGAACGTGCCGGTGTCCAGCGCCTTTTCCCGATTGAAGGCGGCGGGGTCGCCCTTCTGATAGCCGCCGTATGTAGTGAGGTATTCCTCAATATCCTGCTCAAAGCGTTTTTCTTTTACATCAAAGTCGGACACATTCCCACCCTCTTTCTCAGATCAAGCCGTGCTTCTTCGCATAGTCCAGCAAAACACCGCAGCAAGCAGCCGTCATAGCCCCCTGATATGCTGGATCGACCTTGTCCACACTGTCCAGATAATCCTGCAACTTGTGTGCCGCTTCCAGCACTTGTTGTACCTGATTTTGATGATACTGCTGCTGGGCTTGTTGCTGGATATAATTATAGTTCCAAATGTTATAAAGCGGGTTCATGACTTATACCTCTTTCTTTCCGGTCACGACCTCATAAATGAGGGATTTCTTGTAGTTACCTAGCTGGTCAATCAGCACCTGCTTCTTTAGCATGGTCAATTCTATTTCAGCACATTTTGTATCAAGATAATCAGCTATTTCCCTCTGCTCTAATGCAGGTGGTAAAAACATAACAAACGAACCAACATTTTCAGCTGATAAGTTAGGAGCTGTGGAACCATTGATATATGACTGTCGTTGTTGAAATTCTTCTTCTGAATTAATCCAATAGAGTAAATACTCCGGAATAAGTGAGATTGGTCGAATAACCATAAGTGATGAGGCCACTGTTCCCTCATCGAACGTAGCTATGGCATTTTTCCCAATCGTAGAACCTCTTAAAGTGTACAAAATATCCCCTTTTTGAATTTTTGCGCCGCCCATGGAATGATATTTTTCTTTTGTGATTTTTTTGCTCTGTGTAACGTCAACATATCTTCCGCAAAGAGAATCAGCGCCTAAAAACGGAATACCATTATCAACATATTCATTGGGAGAGGGATAATTTGAACTTCTATCTCCATTGATAAACTGACAAATGTTCTTCAACTTCACTTTTGTCCAGTTGCCCGGAACTTCCCCGATCCATTCCACTCTGCTGTCCTTCATAGGCACATCGGGATTCAGACCTTTTGTGACGGCTTCGGTGATGACGGACAGCTTATAGGCCTTCAGCTTCTCGATCACTTGCTGCTGCCTGGCAATAATAGTGTTAATCTGGCTACACTTATGGTCGAGATAGTCGGCAATGCGGCGCTGAGTGTCTTGATCCGGGCGCAAAATTCGCAGGCGCTTGAGATCTTCATAATTCATCCCCTGACGTACACCGTCTCCCATTCCATAAAAGACTTTGCACAAATCATATGTATGAAAAAGATAGTGCATATAGCGAGGAGAATCATCGCTCCTAATTTGAAGGGTCACATATGCCGATGTAATAATTCCCCGTTCTTTACAAAGGCCTGTTCTAAGACTTCTTTTGTCATTCTGTAAATCAGTAAGTCTGAACACAATGTTTCCTGGTTCAATGATGTTGTATGTTTCAAATGAAGCAGGCAAAAGTCCCTCGTTAGACTCAATATTCTTTCGTACAATATTTCCATAGCTGAGTGACAGAAGGTTATTCTCGGCCAGTCCACTATTTTTACATTTGCGTTCAGAAAAAAGGGCCGAAAGAATCGTAATAGTCCATGTCTTTGGAATCTCACCGATCCATTCAATCCCGCTGTCTTTCATTTCACGCATGGAAATGCACCTCTATTTTCATCTCTTGTTCAGAATTATCTATGGGTACTTTACAAGCAATATCCGATATATCCCCCACATCAAGAACAAAGCGGTCTTCCACAGGAAAATCAAGCGCAATTCGCCATTCATTTTGATAAGCAAATTTCTTTCTCTTACAGAAAGCCACTTTCAATTTCTCCTCAGACGAATAGGGAATAATCTTATCTGAATATTGTACTTTTCCCAGACATCCCATGATCTTGTACTGAACCAGCGCCTTTTCGAGTCTTTCTTCAAAATCACATCGATTAATTAAAACCGCTGTGTATTTGGATGTTCTATCGTACATAAATTCTCTCAGCATCTTTTGCGGGATCAAAAATGCATAGTCGCTTTCGCCTACTTGATTTAGCGGAACGGACAATGCACAAAATACTGGAAAATCATAGTAGGCTCTGAGATTTTTTACTTTTGCAATGATTTGCCCTTTATACAGCAAATCACCTGTTGCCCCTATACATAGAGCGCCCTCCTGCTCATCCCCCACGCCTTCCTGCTCCAACTCCCGAAAATATCTGAGACTGTTCATATATAGTTTCCCGGACAGAATATCTTCTGCATATTGCTCTTTAGTAATCTTCATTAAGAGGTTGCTTTCTACAATTGCTCCACTTTCATCCATCATGATAGGAACTATATTCATTCGAACACCTCCGCCAGAGCGCCGTCCAACTCCGCTTCAATGGCCAGGATCTCCTGCATGATCTCCGCCGAGGGTTTGGGGGCTTCATACTTGTAAAAATACCGGGTGAATGGGATCTCATAGCCCACCTTGGCCTTTTTCTCGTCAATCCAGGCATCCGGTGCAAAGGGCAGCACTTCCCGTTCAAAGTAAGTCTGAATGTCCTCTTTCAGCGGCACATTCTCCGTGTCCCGCAGGGCGGTGTCCGGCTGGGGCTTGCCCTTCTTGAGCACCGGATGGCCGTTCTCGTCCTTCAGCGGGCGCTCCACCGTGATCTTGGTATAGCCAAAGTCGGTGGTGTCAAAAATCTTGCTGATCTCGCTCTTCACAAAGTCGCCGTACAACCGGGTGATCTCCTGGATGGCGCTCTCCGGGATGTCGTTGCGTTTGTTGCCCAGGGCCTTACGGCGCTTTTCATACAGACCGTTGGCGTTGATGAGCTGCACCTTACCCTCCCGGCGGGTCCCGGCCTTCTTGTTGGACAGCACCCAGATATAGGTGGCAATACCGGTATTGTAGAAAATATCATTGGGCAGAGCGATGATGGCCTCCAGCAGATCATTCTCCAGTATATACTTGCGAATCTCGGAGGGGCCGCTGCCGGCGTCGCCGGTAAAGAGGGGCGAACCGTTGTGGATGATGGCAATGCGGCTGCCGCCGTCCTTGGGTTCTTTCATTTTGGAAATAGCAGTGAGCAGGAACAGCATCTGCCCGTCGCTGGCCGCAGGCAGGCCGGGGCCGAACCGCCCGGCAAAGCCCCGCTTGGACTCGGCTTCCACCGCCGCTTTTTCGTTCTTCCACTCCCGGCCAAAGGGCGGATTGGACAGCACATAGTCGAAGGTCTGGCCCTCGAACTGGTCGTCGGACAGGGTGTTGCCGTCCTTGATGAAGTCGGCGTTGTTGCCCTTGATGAGCATATCCGCCTTGCAGATGGCAAAGGTCTGGTCGTTCAGCTCCTGGCCAAAGGCCATCAGCTCGGTGGAGGCGTTGAGCTGATGCAAATACTCCTCCGCCACCGACAGCATACCGCCGGTACCGCAGGCCGGGTCATAGATGGTTTTCGCCACATTGTTCCCGGACAGCATATCGTTGTCATCGTAAAACAGAATGTTTACCATCAGCTGGATCACTTCTCTGGGGGTATAGTGCTGTCCGGCGTCCTCGTTGTGAGACTCAGAGAACCGGCGGATAACTTCCTCAAAGATGTAGCCCATCTCCAGGTTGGAAATCACATCCGGGTGCAGGTTGGCCTTGGGAGTGGTGAACTCCTTGATGACAATATAGAGAATTCCCTTATTGGCCATGGTGGTGATCTGTCCGTCAAACTTGAACTTTTCCAGGATGTCCTGAACATTCTCCGAGAAGCCGTTCAGGTAGTCCCGGAAGTTGGCCTCGATGTTGTCCGGATCGTCCAGCAGCCGCTCAAAGGTGAACTTGCTGGTGTTATAAAACGCCTTGCCGGAGGCGTTGCGAAGCAGCACATCCCGCATGGGGAGATTCTTCACGGTCTCGAACTTCTCCAGCACCGCATCCTTGGTATCGGCCAGAATACAGTCAAAGCGGCGGATCACCGTGAGGGGCAGGATCACCTCGCCGTATTCATGGGGCTTGTACACGCCGGTCAATTTATCTGCAATCGCCCAGATCAGGGCGGCTTTTTCACTTACATTGGCGCTCAGGCTCATACTTCTTTTCCTTCCTTTTCCTCCGGAATAAACTCCAGAATATCGTCCACGCCGCACTCCATCACGCGGCAAATCTTCTCGATGCTTTCGATAGAAACATACTCGTTGCGCTTTAGGCGGGTGATAATATTGGCACTAAAACCGGCCCTCTCTTTTAGCTGTGCGTTGCTTATCTTTTTATCAATCATCAGATGAAATAAGCGGTCATAACAAATCGCCATTTTAGTCCCTCCAAAGCAAGAATGCTTGGATTCATTTTATCACATTTTCGTGAAAAACTCAACTCGGAGTCGTTTTAGAGAGAAAGAAAAAATCCGCCAGGAGCACATCTTTTGGATACTACTTCTGGCGGATTCTCTTTGTTAATCTAATGGAGTTTTCTTTGTCACAGCCTTGAGATACAGATCTGGATCACCATTCAGAATCAAGTTGGCATACGCCACTGGATCATTATAAATCAGGTAATCCAGCTCCGACCGCTGGTACATACTGTTTGCCACTTCGTTTTCCACAGCGGTGCAGTCGATAGATAGCAGCGTCCCGTCCTCCAGACGCAGTTCCACGCAGGTGGTATCCATGTTAAACTCACAGAATACAATCTTTCTCATAGTCGTTACCTCCTGATATTTGAATTGTTGACGATTTTGTGAAGCGTTACAAGCAGCATTACGATTGTTTTAGTTTCCGGCAAGCAATGCTTGTGGCTATCCATTTGCCACAAACTGCTTGTTGAGGGCAACGCCCCCAAGCCCCTTTGAACACAGAATTTCATTCTGTGGCTGCGCGTTCTGCGAACGCTTTTTTGTCTGTACCCGGCACCCCGTTTCAGGGCATAGGAGTGCGTGAATCGCTCACCCCTTTTGCTAATATGATATGCTCTAAAATAGAGCTTTCCTTGGAAGATGAGGTGGTAAAATACCACCCCATCCGAAATACCTTTCAGCAAGGAAAATCCGCTATAATAGGCTTTTCAAAACGGAAATTCCTTGTCCGAAACAGTAGCCACCTATTTCCCTCTACCAGCAAAAACAGGAGCGTGACACGCTCCTGTCCCTGCCGACAAGGAAAAACTTTTGTGCTAATCGCAACGGTAAAATTAGTCCGAACGGAAACCTATCTCACCACCGAAAATCCGGGAACACTCCACGCTTGTCCAGGTATTCCTTCCGGGCCTGTTCCCGTTCTTCTGCGGTGGGTGCAGTCTTATATTTTGCATACAGCTCATGCCGCACCAGCGCATCCAATTTCTGTTCCAGACCCTGGCGAATTTCCTCGGCACAGTCATCATCGTAGGCCAAATGGTACTCCACCAAAGCTACAAAAAGCTCATAGGGAATTTGTACACTTTTCATATCTATTTTCCTCCCGTGACGGTCGTGACGATGGTGACGGTGTTTTACACACCATCAAAATCACCGTCACGACCGTCACCATCGTCACGCTTTCTCCGAAACAGGAGTCAGCTTGATCCTTCGCCCTGCATGGATACGGGAGTTTGCATACTGGATATTATACTCCAACAGCAGACGTCCCGAATTGACATTCAGGTGTTTGGTCAGGGTGTTCGGCAGCATATCTATTTGCAGGAAAGAAACCAGCTCTGTGGGGCTACCACTCCAGGGTTCCTTTACCAACTTTGCGATCGCTTCCAGCACTGGATCGGGCGGCTCTTTATACAGCTCGTTTTCCATGCGTTCCAGGTTCCAAATCTGGGTCTGAGGGTCCTTCTTCAAGTAGAGGATCTGGTCCGGCTGATCTCGTCCCACCACCTTAATGGTGGCGTCCAGTTCCGTGCGTTTTTTCTTCTGCATCAGCAGGGAACCGTCCGCACAGCCCAGCAGCCCGGTGGTGCCGGAAATCGTCTCAAAGGAATCGTCTGCCTGCTGCTTCCGGGTGTGGTGGACAGTCAGCACACAAATACCGTGCTGCTCGGCAAACTGTTTGATCCTGCCGATGATTTCGTAGTCACTGGCGTAGCTGTATGCTTCACCGCCAACCTCCCGGATCTTTTGCATGGTGTCGATGATAATGAGTTTGGTGTCCGGGTATTCCTGCATGAAGTTTTCCAGCTGTTCGCCCAATCCGTTCCCGATTTTTCCAGCCGTGGTGGCAAAGTGGAGATTGGGAGTGTCATTCACGCCATACATCATAAACATCCGGCTCTGGATGCGCTGAAAATCATCTTCCAGCGCGAGGTAGAGCACTGTTCCCTGGTGGACCTTGTAACCCCACAAATCCTGCCCGGTGCTGACATGGTAGGCAATCTGGGCCACCAGGAAGGACTTGCCGATTTTGGGTGCTCCGGCAAGGATATATGCCCCTGCGTAAAGCAGTCCTTCCGCCACCGGTGGCCTGCTCATATAAGCGTTCTGGAACAGCTCCGTCATGGTGAGCGTATGCAGATATCGGGGGTCTGCCATACGCTGCATCCTGCGGTACATTTCTTCTAGGCTTTCCGGGGAATTTACAACTTCATCATTGATTTCTTCCCCGGAAGTGGGTATACTATTTTCAGTAGTTTGAGAGATTGACTGCCCATCATCTGCGCCAACAGATGAGCCCTGGGCGGTCATTTTCTTTTTTTCATCGATCATAGGCGAAATCCTCCTGCATTCCGTTCATAATGGTGGCGATCATACGGATGGTGTCCAGCAGCTCGTCGTTCACGCCCTGCCCGGCTTCGATCCGGCGCAACTCGTCCAACACGGCGGCCAGCTGGTCCCGCAGGGCCTTGTAGACCCTGGGATTGCCCTGGACCACCACATCCCGTTCCAGCAGACGCCGGATAATGTAGTCCTGCTTGGTCAGGCCGGTGAGCTTCACCAGGGCTTCCAGGTGTAGATCTTCCTCCGCCGACACCCGGAAAGCCACCGTCTTGTTCCTCCATCGGTTGTGGTTGTCATAGTTCTTCTTGGACATTTTCTTACACTCCCTTCTCATTTTTCAGCGAATCCAGCTTGTCGGCCATTTCCACCTGACGGGTGGGGAACAGATGGGCGTAGCGGTAGGTGATGTCGATACTCTCATGCCCCACACGCTCCGCGATGGCCAGGGCGGTAAAGCCCATGTCGATCAACAAACTGATGTGGCTGTGCCCTTACGGTATAATTACGACAAACCGGAAAAGCCCCGTAGGATCAAGGGTTTTGAGGTTTTCAGTCTGATTTTTTCATCCTTTTCCAAACCGAAAAATCATACTGAAATAAGTCGAATTGCAGGAGGTGTTTCATTAACGACAAATGAATAGCAGAAAGGAACTCAAAACCTTTTGATTCCAAACACAACAGAATATTGGATTTAAGCGAAGCCGTCACTTGTTTTAAGTGGCGGCTTTTGTTGTTTCCAGGGCTGTTATGCAGGCACATGACAACACCCAATCAGAAATGAGGTGAAGTCATTGAACCCACAAATCATCGCCGTTGCCAACCAGAAGGGCGGCGTCGGCAAAACGACTACCTGCGCCAACTTAGGCATCGGGCTGGCCCAGGCCGGAAAGAAAGTGCTGCTGGTGGACGCTGACCCCCAAGCCAGCCTGACCATCAGCCTGGGCAACCCGCAGCCGGACAAGCTGCCCTTCACCCTCTCGGATGCAATGGGCCGCATCCTGATGGATGAACCGATCAAACCCGATGAGGGCATCCTGCACCACCCGGAGGGCGTGGACCTGATGCCCGCCGACATCCAGCTGTCTGGCATGGAAGTGTCGCTGGTGAACGCTATGAGCCGGGAGACCATCCTGCGGCAGTATCTGGACACGCTCAAGGGACAGTATTCCCATATCCTGATTGACTGTCAGCCCTCCCTGGGTATGCTCACGGTCAACGCGCTGGCCGCCGCCAACAGGATCATAGTCCCCGTTCAGGCGGAGTATCTGCCCGCCAAGGGCCTGGAGCAGCTGCTGTCCACCATCAGCAAGGTCAAACGGCAGCTGAACCCCAAGCTCCAGATTGACGGCATCCTGCTGACGATGGTGGACAACCGCACCAACTTTGCCAAAGAGATCGCCGCCCTGCTGCGGGAGACCTGCGGTAGCAAAATCAAGGTGTTCGGCACCGAGATACCCCACTCGGTCCGGGCCAAGGAGACCAGCGCCGAGGGCAAGAGCATCTATGCTCACGACCCCGGCGGCAAGGTGGCCGAAGCCTATCATAATTTGACGCGGGAGGTGATAAAAATTGAAAAGCAGCGCGAAAAAAGTAGAGCTGGCATCGGTCGATGACCTGTTTTCCACCGAGGAAAGCCGTGCCGACGCCCAGCGGGAGAAGGTTCTGGAAATTCCCTTGTCGGAGCTGCACCCTTTCAAGGACCACCCCTTCAAGGTCAAGGATGACGAGGCCATGATGGAGACCGCAGACAGCATCCGGCAGTACGGCGTGCTGGTCCCGGCCATCGCCCGCCCGGACCCCAACGGCGGCTATGAGCTGGTGGCCGGACACCGGCGGCACCGGGCCAGCGAGCTGGCGAGCAAGGACACCATGCCGGTCATTGTCCGGGACCTGGACGACGACCAGGCCACCATTATTATGGTTGACAGCAATTTGCAGCGAGAAAGCCTGCTCCCCAGTGAGCGGGCTTTTGCTTATAAGATGAAGCTGGAGGCTGTAAAACATCAAGGCGCACGGACAGATTTAACTTCCCGACAACTCGTCGGGAAGTTGGAAATGGCCGATGTAGTTGGTGAAAAAGCTGGTGACAGCGGCAGACAGGTTCAGCGTTACATCCGTCTCACCGAACTCATCCCCGAACTGCTGGACATGGTGGACGAGAAGAAAATTGCCTTCAACCCGGCCTATGAGCTGTCTTTCCTCAAAAAAGAGGAACAGGTGGACCTGCTGGACGCTATGGACAGCGAGCAGGCCACCCCCTCCCTCTCCCAAGCCCAGCGGCTGAAAAAGTACAGTCAGGAGGGCCACCTGACCCTCGACATGATGCGGGTCATCATGGGCGAGGAAAAGAAAAGTGACCTGGACAAGATCACCTTCACCAGCGACACCCTGCGCAAATATTTTCCCCGGAGCTACACGCCCCAGCGGATGCAGGAGACCATCATCAAGCTGCTGGAACAGTGGCAGCGCAAGCGCCAGCAACAGCACGACCGCTGAGAAAGGAGAGCCTATGAGGGATATTTCAGCCCGTGAGCTGAAAGGGCATAACATTTTGGCTGTGGAGCGATTTCAGGACAGCACCCGATGGATGATTGAATTTGCGGTCCGCAAGCCCCGTACCCCCTACGGCAGCCCCGGCGATGAGGTTCGCCTGTTTCTCACCGAGGACGGCTACCGGCAGGCCCTGGACGCCCAGCGCAGCCAGCAAATCAAAATCAAGCGGTATGCCCACGTTGTAGAGGGCCATATCCTCGATTTCAAACCGAGAAAGAAACGCCGTCACCCGTAAACCTGCCATCTACCAAGAAAGGAATGAATTATGTGTACCGTTAGAGAGATTCAAGAGGCCATCCGCGAACATTGCCAATCCCAGCATGACATGGAAAGCACCGAGATCGACCAGGTGATGCAGCGCCTGCCCTTCGGCACCGCGCAGGATGTTTTTACCCGGCCCCCTGTGCCGAAGCCGCCGTATTCCTGGCACAGCCGGAACTACCGCACCTGACCGCCGCAGTCTCTTTGAAGATTGCGGCTTTTTTCATGCCATGAATGCCGAGAGGAGTGATGAAATGGCCGTTTTTCGCATTGAACGAACCCGTGATTATACCGTTATGAGCAACCACCACCTGCGCGACAAGGGGCTGTCGCTGAAATCCAAGGGGCTTTTGTCTATGATGCTGTCTTTGCCGGAGGACTGGAACTACACCACCCGCGGCCTCGCCAAAATCTGCAAGGAGGGCGTGGACGCCATCGGCGGGGCGCTGCGGGAGCTGGAAAGCGCCGGGTACATCGTCCGCCACCAGATGCGGGACCGCCAGGGCCGCATCAGCGACACCGAGTATGTCATCTATGAGCAGCCCCAGCCCAAAGCGCCGGATACGCCCCAGCCGGATACGGCTTCACCAGATACGGAAAACCCGTATCTGGATAGCCCGGATACGGAAAAGCCCGCAGAATTAAATATAGAGAAATCAAAGACCCAAAAATCAAATACCCAGGGATCAAGTACCGATTCCATTCCCTTCCGGGGATTTGCGGCGGCCAGGCCGCCGGAACGGAAAGGACGGGATGCGATGTCGGTGGAAGAAATGCAGAGTTATCGGGATTTGGTGTTGGAGAACATCGAGTACGACCACCTGTGCAGGGAGTTTACCACCTACCGCGAGGATTTGGACGAGATCGTGGAGCTGATCGTGGAAACGGTCTGCGCCAGGCGTAAGACCACCCGGATCGCCGGGGCGGACTTCCCCCATGAGGTGGTGCGGTCCCGGTTCTTGAAGCTGGACAGCTCCCACATCGAGTTCGTCATGGAGTGCCTGCACAACAACACCACCGAGGTCCGCAACATGAAGCAGTACCTGCTGACCGTGCTGTTCAACGCGCCCACCACCATGAACAATCACTACACGGCCCAGGTCAACCACGATATGCACGCAGGCGGCTGGTAATGGCCGCCTTTTCTGCTGCACCGCCCAAGGAGGCACGATATGAACCAGATGGAAATTTTCAAAAACCCGGAGTTTGGAAGCATCCGCACTTTTGAGCAGGACGGCAAGGTGCTGTTCTGCGGAACGGATGTAGCAACTGCTTTGGGATATGCCAATCCCCGTAAGGCCGTCCGCGACCACACCCGCTGTGGAACGAAATGTTCCATAGGGGTCCAGACCGGCAAGAAGGCAGATGGCTCACCCGCCGTACAGATGGTGGAGATGCTCTTTATCCCCGAAGGCGACGTTTACCGGCTCATCGTCCACAGCAAGCTGCCCTCGGCGGAGCGATTTGAACGCTGGGTGTTCGATGAAGTCCTGCCCAGCATCCGCCAGCACGGGGCCTACCTCACCAGGGAGAAGCTGTGGGAGGTCGCCACCTCGCCGGAAGCCCTGTTGAAGCTCTGCTCCGACCTGCTGGCGGAGCGCGAGAAGAACGCGGCGCTGCAAGCGGACAACGCCCGGCTGCAAGGCAAAGCCGTCTACTACGACCTGTTCATCGACCTGCGGCACAGCACCAACCTGCGCACCACCGCCAAGGAACTGGACGTGCCGGAGCGGCGCTTTATCCGCTTTCTGCTGGAACGCCGGTATGTCTACCGCACCCCCTCCGGCTACGTGCTGCCCTACGCCAAAGGCAGTAACGAGGGGCTGTTCTGTGTGAAGGATTTTTGCCGCAACGGCCACACTGGCTCCTACACGCTGGTGACGCCCAAGGGCAAGCTGCACTTTGCGGAACTGCGCCAGTTGATTTTGGTGACGGTATGACGGGCCGCCACCTGTTACGACGGCTGGTGGTCCCGCCTTAGTACCCAAGACCGCTTTCTGCATAACCGACGAAGGGAGGCGAGAAAAATGCAGGAGGAAGTGGAAAACAGAACCTTGACGCTGGTTGTCAGCGGCACCAAGTTCACCGGGCGGCTGTTCAAGGCCGCCATATCCAAGTACATGGCCCACCGCAGGGAGAAAAAGCTGGAAAAGCAGCGCAGCCGGGATTCTCCCGTTACCCCGAAGGGCAAGCAGACGGTGAAGCAGCTCATCGGGCAGAACCAGGGCGTCTCCAACATCGAGATCAACGACCCGTCTATTCGGGATTTTGAGCGGATCGCCCGCAAGTACGGCGTGGACTATGCGGTGAAAAAGGACCGCAGCACCTCGCCGCCCAAGTACCTGATCTTCTTCAAGGCCCGCGATGCCGACGCCCTGACGGCGGCATTCTCGGAGTACACCCAGAGGAAGGTCAAGAAGCCCGACCGCAGCGAGCGCCCGTCGGTGCTGGAGAAGCTCAGCCACTTCAAGGAGCTTATTAAAAATGCGGTGGTGGACAGGACAAAGCGGAAGGAGCTGGAACGATGAAGCAGCTGAATGTAAAAAAACTGGTGCTGCTGAACCTGCCCTATTTTCTGCTGGGCCTGTTTGCCACCAACTTGGGCGAAGCCTGGCGGCTGGCTGTTGGGGCGGATGCCTCGGCCAAAATGCTCTCGTTCTTTTCCACCCTGCCGGTGGCCCTGGGAAGCTGGTGGCCCAGCCTGCACCCGCTGGACCTGGCTGTTGGCCTGTGCTGCGGCGCTGGCCTGCGTCTGGCGGTGTATCTGCACGGTAAGAACGCCAAGAAGTACCGCCACAATGTGGAGTATGGTTCGGCCCGTTGGGGCACCCATGACGATATTGCCCCCTACATCGACCCGGTGTTCCAGAATAATGTCATTCTGACCCAGACCGAACGGCTCACCATGTCCAGCCGCCCCAAGAACCCCAAGTATGCCCGCAACAAAAACGTGCTGGTCATCGGCGGTTCCGGCTCCGGCAAGACCCGCTTCTGGCTCAAGCCCAATCTGATGCAGATGCACAGTTCCTATGTGGTCACCGACCCAAAGGGCACCATCCTGGTGGAGTGCGGCAAAATGCTTCAGCGGGGCGCGCCCAAGCTGGGCAAGGACGGCAAGCCGGTGAAGGACAAAAACGGCAAAGTCATCTATGAGCCGTACCAGATCAAGGTGCTGAACACCATCAACTTCAAGAAGTCCATGCACTATAACCCTTTCAGCTACATTCACAGCGAAAAGGATATTTTGAAGCTGGTGACAACGCTCATCGCCAATACCAAGGGCGAGGGCAAGGCCGGGGACGATTTCTGGGTCAAGGCGGAGACGCTGCTGTACTGCGCGCTGATCGGCTACATCCACTACGAAGCCCCGGTGGAGGAACAGAATTTCTCCACCCTCATTGAGATGATCAACAGCATGGAGGTCCGGGAGGACGATGAGGAGTTCAAAAATGCCGTTGACCTGATGTTTGATGAGCTGAAAGAGCGGGAACCCAACCACTTTGCGGTGCGCCAATATGCCAAATATAAATTGGCCGCAGGCAAAACTGCGAAGTCGATTTTGGTGAGCTGCGGCGCACGGCTGGCGGTGTTCGACATTGCCGAGCTGCGGGAGGTCACAGCCTATGACGAGCTGGAGCTGGACACCCTGGGAGACCGACGAACCGCATTGTTCCTGATTATGAGCGACACCGATGACAGTTTTAACTTCCTCATCTCCATGTGCTACACCCAGCTGTTCAACCTGCTCTGTGAAAAGGCCGACGATGTGTACGGCGGGCGGCTGCCGGTTCATGTGCGCTGCCTCATTGATGAGTGCGCCAACATTGGCCAGATCCCCAAGCTGGAGAAGTTGGTCGCCACCATCCGCAGTCGAGAAATCTCTGCCTGTCTGGTGTTGCAGGCGCAGAGCCAGCTCAAGGCCATCTACAAGGACAACGCTGATACCATCATCGGCAACATGGATACCTCCATCTTCCTGGGCGGCAAAGAGCCGACCACGTTGAAGGAGCTGGAAGCCGTGCTTGGGAAAGAGACCATCGACACCTACAACACCGGAGAGAGCCGGGGGCGGGAGACTTCCCACTCGCTCAACTATCAAAAATTGGGGAAGGCGCTGATGAGCCAAGACGAGCTGGCCGTCATGGACGGCAGCAAGTGCATTTTGCAGCTGCGCGGTGTGCGGCCGTTCCTCTCGGACAAGTACGACATCACCCAGCACCCCAACTACAAGTACACCGCCGACGCCGACCCGAAGAACGCCTTTGATATTGAAGGCTATCTCAAGGCCCGGCTGAAGCTCAAACCCAACCAGGTCTGCGACGTGTATGAGATCGACGCCGCAGCCAACGATTGATGCTCCGCTGTGAAAGGAGGGGTCCTATCTATCCGCCACAACCGCCCCGCTGGGGCCATCGGCGTACAAAGCGGACGATCTCTATCAAAATAATGAAAAAGGAGGAAGGCCGGAATCAGCCAGCCCGGAAATCGGGCGGCGATTGTCCGGCTTTTGTATGCCTATGAACCATGACTAAATCAAACTTTTCAAACTGATTCCGGCCAACTTTATTTATGGAATTTTTTAATCAGGCAATCACCGTTCTCCAGACCCTCGTTATCGCCCTCGGTGCCGGTCTCGGCGTGTGGGGCGTCATCAACCTGCTGGAAGGTTACGGCAACGACAACCCCGGTGCCAATGCTCATGTGTCATAAAGAAACACACAAGAGATTGATAGACAGCAGCCTACTATTCCGTAAATTTTGTTTCAGGACTTTCTTTTTCAATGCCGATATGCTATAATATTTCTATTCCAAGTAAGGAGTTAAAAATATGCGGCAAGGTATTCTTAATTAACTATAATCAAATAGTGGGAACAAAGAATTGTAACCGTCCCTTGCAAGGGGCTTAGTTTTTTGTACCCTTTTTAAGAATACTTTTGCCTTATATATTTGACATATCAAAAGAGCGACCGCTGCTTGCAGTGCGTTGTATGTATGTGTATGTCTATTCGCTATATCCCCAGCGGTAAAAGTATTTTGCTGCTGGGGATTTTTATGCCCTTTGGGGGCTGAATGGAGGACAAACACATGAAAATAATCAATATCGGCATTCTTGCTCATGTAGACGCAGGAAAAACGACTTTGACAGAAAGCCTGCTCTATACCAGCGGAGCCGTTCCGGAATTAGGGAGTGTAGATAAGGGAACAACGCGGACAGACACCATGCTGTTGGAACGCCAGCGTGGGATTACCATTCAAACGGCCGTCACTTCTTTCGGCTGGAAGAATTATAAGATCAATATTGTCGATACCCCCGGCCATATGGACTTTTTGGCGGAAGTATATCGCTCACTTGCTGTTCTTGACGGAGCAATTTTAGTAGTTTCCGCAAAGGACGGCGTGCAGGCACAAACACGGGTACTGTTCCATGCGCTCCAGAAAATGAAAATCCCAACGATTATTTTTGTAAATAAGATAGACCAGGAGGGCATTGACTTACAGAGCGTTTATCAAAATATCAGAGAAAAACTTTCTGATGATGTCATGGTTATGCAAGATGTTTCGCTCACTCCGGAAGTGTCTCTGACAGACATTGAGGATATAGAAAAATGGGATTCTATTATTGCTGGAAATGATGAACTTTTGGAAAAATATATTGCGGGGGAACCTTTGAAAATACAAGATTTACAGAGGGAGAAATGCAGAAGAATGCAAAACGGTTCCCTGTTTCCTATTTATCATGGGAGTGCAAAGAACAATATCGGAACTGAAAAGCTGATTGAAGTGATTGCAGAAACATTTACTTCTGGTGCGGACAACGATCAATCCGAGCTATGCGGAAGCGTTTTTAAAATCGAGTACACAGACCAGAAAAAGCGGCTCGTTTATTTGCGGTTATACAGCGGGACACTTCATTTACGGGATACGATTCTCCTGCCCCAAAATCAAAAACTAAAAATCACAGAAATGAGGATTCCGTCAAACGGAGAGATTATACCGGCGGACACAGCCTGTTGCGGAGAAATTGTTATTTTGACCAATGACACTCTGAAGCTGAATGATACTCTCGGAAATGTAGAACTTTTGCCGCGCAAGGCATGGGAAAAAAATCCGATTCCTTTGCTTCGGACGACGGTGGAGCCGCAAAATCAGGAACAAAGAGACCTCCTGCTGAATGCCCTGACGGAAATTGCAGATACAGATCCGCTGTTGCATTACTATGTGGATACGATAACGCATGAAATCATCATTTCTTTTTTAGGAAAAGTCCAGTTAGAGGTTGTATGCTCTCTGTTAGTAGAGCGATACCATGTGAACATAAATGTGAAAGAACCTACGGTCATTTATCTGGAAAGGCCATTAAAAACAGCCAGTTACACGATTCATATTGAAGTGCCGCCGAATCCGTTTTGGGCATCCATTGGCTTAACTGTAACGCCACTTCCTGCCGGAAGTGGAACCCGGTTTAAAAGCAAAGTATCTCTCGGCTATTTAAACCAAAGTTTTCAAAATGCCGTTATGGAAGGGGTGCGTTATGGAATGGAGCAAGGCTTATACGGTTGGGAAGTGACAGATTGTGAAATTTGTTTTGACTATGGAGTTTATTACAGTCCAGTTAGTACCCCCGCAGATTTTCGTTCCCTTGCTCCTATCGTGTTAGAACAGGCATTGAAAAGAGCAGGAACACAATTATTGGAACCATACCTTTCCTTTACCCTTTTTGCACCGCAGGAATATATTTCACGGGCTTATAATGACGCACCGAAGTATTGTGCAGTGATTGAATCAACCTTGCTTAAAAATGATGAAGTTATTTTTACGGGAGAAATCCCCGCCCGCTGCATCGGCGAATATAGGAATGATTTAAATTTTTATACAAATGGGAGAAGCGTCTGCCTTACCGAATTAAAAGGGTACCAAGAAATTTCCGGGGAGCCTGTATTGCAGCCACGCCGTCCTAACAGCCGTTTAGATAAGGTTCGGCATATGTTTCAGAAAATAACGTAATATTTTGTGCGTTATCACGGATAAAAATCTTTGAATATAAGGAGAGTCTATGTTAGTTTTGTTTTCAAGTCGGTTTTGTGTAAACTTATATTGAGCAAACGGCCTTTATTTATAACCCGACTAATTTTGTATGCTAATGTCGAGCATATCTTTCTAAATTGTGATATTCATATTCGGAAGGAGGGGCAATGTGTTAAAGAAATTGAATGACGCGATGGACTATATTGAAGCGCACCTGGAGGACGAGTTTTTACTTGAGAAGATTTCTGAGCATATAAATGTTTCAGATTATCATTTTAGAAAAATATTTTTTGCGCTTACCAATATGACGCTGAATGAGTATGTAAAAAACAGACGACTTTCAGAAGCTAACAAAGAATTGTTGCAGGGGGCGCAGGTAACAGATGTCGCTTATCAATATGGGTATCAATCCGTAGACGGATTTACACGTGCCTTTAAAAAATGGAGCGGTATCTTACCGTCACAAGTCGCAAAGTTGAAACAATGTAAATCATGCCAAAAGTTACAATTTGTTGTAACTATGAAGGGAGGAACTTTAATGGAATATAAAATTGTTGAAAAACCTGCTTTTACGTTTGCAGGTGTAAGTAAACGAGTGCCGTTACAATATGAGGGAGTAAACAACGCTATTTTGGAACTGGCACAAAGCATAACACAGGAACAGAAAGAAGAAATGCACCGGTTGCAAAACATTGAGCCATATGAAACTGTAAATGTTTCCTATGAATCAGATACGAACTTTCTTGAAGAAGCTGGTGAATTAACGCATTTAATTGGAGTTTTAACAACTAAAAATGACATTAGCAGTAATCTGGACACATTTCCTGTTAAAGCTCATACGTGGGCAGTTTTTCCAAATGAAGGAATCTTCCCGTTTACTTTGCAGGATACAATGGCAAGAATCTACTCCGAATGGTTTATGACGGCAGATTATGAACTGGCAGAGCCGTTTTCTTTCTCTTTTACAAAAATGGACGACAAAAAGCCCAACTACGCATACAGTGAAATTTGGATTCCAGTAACAAAAAAAGAATAAGCAATTACACTCAAATAGGAAAGCCAGCCGAGCCAGCGGGCAGTCAAGATAAACGGCGCATATGCGCCGCTGTTGACAGCCCCGCCCGCCTTTGCTGGTAGGCAATCAAGGGGCGACAGCAAGGGGTGCTGCCGCCCTCTGATATTATAAATGAAACCCGTCAACCATACAACGCCCTATGTGGGAGAAAGGGGGAATCATCTATGCCTTGCACAGAAGCATACAAAGAACACATCATGTACACGTTCAATGGCTTTGCAAGACCGTCATACACTATGCGGCTATCAACGCATGGCGTGACAGGAGCAGACGGCGGCAAAAAGAAATATCCCTTGAATACCTCACAGAAGAAAAGTTTTACCCTTTAGGCACAACAGACGAATATTTTGAAGCACCCCATGAAGAACACCCTATAACGATATGCGGTCAGGCAGTTATCCTCACCAATGGAAAACTTGCCGCCGTCCTGTTATCCCTGCCACAGAAAAACCGGGAAATCATTTTCCCTTATTTTTTCAAAAATGGGCTTACAATGGGTGAAAAATTCGAAAACCAAAGTATGATGAGGCAGGTATTGAAATGAAAGTTGTTTCTATATTAAATAAAAATAATGATTACCAGAGATTTGAAGTATTGAAGCATAATCGAAATAAAAGATATAAATATAATCAATTTATTGTTGAAGGCGTAAGAAGTTTAAATGAAGCGGTTAAAAATAACTGGAAGATTATTTCTTTTATTTATGACAAGAATAATCTGTCAGGCTGGGCAAAACATATGATAGAAACAGTAAAAACAGAAGTCAATTATACTCTTACGGCACAGTTGCTAAAGGAATTAAGTGGAAAAGAAGAAACTTCTGAATTATTGGCTATTATTGAAATGAGGGAAGACAGGTTAGAAAATGTTGCGTTATCTTCCAATCCATTTATTGTGTTATTTGACAGGCCCTCTAATAAAGGAAATTTAGGTACGATGATACGTTCATGTGATGCGTTGGGAGTAGATATGTTGATAATTACTGGACATGCGGTTGATTTGTATGAGCCTGATGTAATTGTTTCGGCGATGGGTTCTTTTTTCAATCTTCCGGTGATTCGAATCATTCACAATGAGGATTTATATAAATTCGTTGAAAGCCTTAGAATAAAATACCCTGGCTTTAAGATCATAGGCACAACAGCCCACCACGAAAAGCCTATCTATCATGAGGACTTGAAAACCCCGGTTATGTTAATGATGGGAAATGAAACCATGGGATTAAATAAGGCATTTAAGGAATATTGTGATGTTTTATGTACGATTCCTATGGCTGAAGATTCCTATGCCAGTTCTTTCAATGTCAGTTGTGCTGCATCTATAATGATGTATGAAATAGTAAGACAACGAATGAATTAGACAGCATAACCCTTTTGAGAGTGAGCCAGAGAAAAGGGAGGAGCAGGCGTTCTACCTCAAAAGTCTGCAAATAAAAAAAGAATAAGCAATTACACTCAAATGGCAAAGCCAGCCGAGCCAGTCAACAGTCAAGATGAACGGCGCATATGCGCCGCCGTTGACAGCCCCGCCCGCCTTTGCAGATAGGCAATCAAGGGGCGACAGCAAGGAGTGCTGCCGCCCCGCACTATTATTCAGAGAGGGGGAATTTCCATGACCGAAGATGAAGCCTACAAAGTGCATATCCAGTACACATTCAATGCCTTTTGCAAGATTGTCATTCGTCACGCAGCCATAGATATAATCTTAAAGCTGCGCCGGAGGTGGGAACGGGAAGTTTCTCTTGACTATCTGATGAATGAGAAGTTTGTCCAGCTTGCCGAACCGGAGCAGCTTGAAGAATATCTTTTTACCGCCTGCGGCCAGACCGCCGTTCTGTACCATGCGGAACTTGCCGCCGCCCTTGCCCTCTTGCCGGAGCAGACACAGGAAGAGATTTTCCGTTACTATTTCCTGCGCCAGCCGCAGCGAGTGATCGGCGTACATATTGGCCGGACACGCAGCACAGCGGGGCGGCATATCCAGCTTGCCTTGCAGCGGCTACGGCGGCTCATGGAGGGAAAAGACCATGAGTAAACTTCTCCCCTATGAAACAATCGTCAAAGCCCATGAGGGCGACCCGGACGCAATCGACACCGTCCTTTCCCACTATGCCGGATATATCCGCTACTTTTCCAAAGTACACGGTCAGGTTAACGCCGAGGTTGAGGAATATGTGAAGCAGCAGCTAATCTCCGCACTATTCAAGTTTCGCTTTGACCGATAAGCCCCAAAACTGAATACCAGCCGCCCACCAGCGGCCAGTGAAAGCAGTAAGTCTGAAAAAGATTTGCTGCTTTTTTTGTTGTCCATTTGGCAAAATCGCAAAGTCACCCGTAGTAGGTAGGTGAAGCCAGAAAAAGCTGCCTGCTCCGTTTGGCAAATTTCAAAACGCAGTGTTGTAGGGAGTGAAAGGAAAAATTCTCTGCCCCGTAGGTTGCCAAAATCCTGTTTCCCGGATTACTAAGGCAAAAGAAAATTTGAAAAATCCCCGGACAGCGGGTAGCTGGCGGCCTTTTGAATGTATCTTTGGCGAAAGAAAAAAAAGACCGCGCACAGCGGGCTGAAAGCCCCGCCCCGTTCGCTCTATGTACGGAAAAGCCCGGACAGGGGCAGTCTGCGGCTTACTAAGAGCAAGTTTCTACCACGGTGCCAAAATCCGCAATTCTGCGGTTTTGCCCCTCGCGGGAAACTTGTTGGGGAGTGCCTTCCCCAAACCCTGCTATACGCCCTTACGGGCGAAAAAGCTGAAAACAGTTTTTGTTATTTTCCAAAAAGTTGCCCAATGGGAGGTATAGAGGGATTTTTCTGCCGAAATGCAAAAAAAAGTTTTTGTAATTTCCCGAAAAGTTAAGCAATGGGAGGAGTGAGAGGAAATTTTCTCCGCCCAAAATCCGAAAAAAGTCAGCAATAAGAATAGTGAGAGGAGGTTTTCAGCCTATGCGAAAGAAATACAACACGCCCCACCGCAGCCGCGTTGTGAAAACCCGGCTGTCCGAAGATGAATACGCCGACTTCACAGCGCGGCTTGCGCCCTATGGTATCAGCCAGTCGGAATTTCTCCGGCAGGCGATACGGCGCACGACCATACGCCCCGTTGTCCATGTATCGGCGGTCAATGATGAACTGCTCTCCGCTGTCGGGAAGCTGGCCGCCGAGTACGGCAGGATCGGCGGCAACCTCAATCAGATTGCCCGGTATCTGAACGAGTACGGCTCACCCTACAATGCGCTGTCCGGCGAGGTACGCGCCGCCATAGCCGACCTTGCCGCCCTCAAGTATGAAGTCCTCAAGAAAGTAGGTGACGCAGTTGGCAACACTCAAGCATATCAACTCTAAAAACGCCGACTACGGAGCCGCCGAACAATATCTTCTCTTTGAGCATGACGAGTTTACCATGAAGCCCGTCCTTGATGAAACCGGCAGGCTTATCCCCCGCGAGGACTACCGGCTGTCAACGCTGAACTGCGGCGGGGAGGATTTTGCCGTTGCCTGTATGCGGGCAAATCTCCGCTATGGGAAGAACCAGCGGCGGGAAGATGTGAAAAGCCACCACTATATCATCAGCTTTGACCCACGGGACGGGCCGGACAACGGCTTGACCGTAGACCGGGCGCAGGCATTGGGCGAGAAGTTTTGCGC
>NZ_NFJK01000025.1 GCF_002159845.1 Anaeromassilibacillus sp. An250 | reverse complement strand
AGCGCCTGTCTGCAAAACGCAGACAGGCGCAAATGAACTATTAAACGCTTTTATGTAATCATACAGTTCATACTCATGAGCAAAATGTGCCCCGGTGGTGACCGGGCTTTTTTTGAAAGGTTAGGGGGATGGAAAAGGAAAAAGGACACGGCGATACCTCCCGGACACCGCCGTATCCTTAAAAAAGGGCGACTTTAATACACCCCCCGTATTCTCATTTTTTGAAAACGGCGGCCTTGATGTATTCAAAACCGCCATCTGTTAGACATAAAATGGGCATGGAAAATAGTCTGCCAAGCAGCGGTTTTTTTCTTTTCTGCCGCCGGCAGATTTTTTATATTTGGGATATAGGTTAATTAGTATCAGATAACACTCATATACTCCAAGCTATGCATTCCTTCTACATTGGGGACAACCACTGTCTCCCATCCTGTCCAGCGGAATACCTTATAAAGCCGTCCGCCTTGCAGATAGTAGATGTAACTCCCGTCTACGACAAAGGATGTAATGGAGCCTACATCTTCCAGCAGTTCATCCACCGTCGGTTCATAGTCAAGCAGCCCCCAAAAGGTCGCCGTGTTATCAGCGCCGGTGCTGAAGTAAAGCCGTGTAGAGAAATCCTTGAAGTTGATTCGGTAAATCTGAAAGCCATCCCCCACCTCGCCGCTGGAGACATAATAACAGGCATCCTCGTCAACATAGATGCTGGAGATAGCCCCGGATTGTCCAAAGGGATCACGGGTCAGCAGGATGGCCTCGCCTGTGGCCTTGCTGGTCGCGGTGATGGTGTTCTCCACCATATCAAGCTCTACCGTGTAGGTGCTGTTTTCTCCCTCGGACGCATCGGCCAGAAAATCATGCGTAATCTCACTGGAATTGCTGTGCCCGCAGCCAGTCAATGAAACGGTCATGCAGAGTATGAGCACCGCTGTCAGGAGCGGGCGGGCAGAAATGGCCTTCCGCCTGCCGACATAAAATCTGAGACAAAGCCACACCAGCAGACATACGATAGCCAAGAACAGGACTATCAAAAAGCCGAACTGCTCCGGTGTGATGCCCGGAAAGGTTACTATATCAATCAAGTTCCAGTCCTCGTCATATCCAACTTCTGTAAGTGTCCCCCACACATAGCCGGTTCCGGCCAGCAGACCCGCCGGGAGCGGAAGGACATATTTGAGAAAGCTACCGCCGATCAAATGTGGCAGAATAGAAACCGCGATGCCGGAAAATGTAGTCAGCACCGTCTGCCGGAACAGGATGGAGAGAAGGGCAATCAGGATAGCAAACCAAGCAGCCCCCAAGCACCTGGACAAGACTACAATCCCATACGCCTGCCCAACGGAAATATAGTAGGGAGAATTTTCAAAAAAGGACAGGCTTTGCAGCGGATAGGATGCTCCATCCAGACCAACCGACAAGGCGACAACGACAAACTGTACCAACTGGAACAAAGCCGTTGCCAGAATTGCCAGAGCCGCCAATGAGCCCAATTTGATCCCAGCCAACCGCCCCCGGCCGTTTCTGCAAGAGCGGAGGATCTGCGCCATCCCGCACTGGTACTCCCCGCAGAACACCGGAACACAGAGCGCCAGCAGAAATAGTAACAGGATTACATTCACGCCATCGTGGGTCAGCAATGTGTCCCATCCCCTCTCATCCATGAGAAAACGATGAGCGGGGTCCTCTTTTGCGTAGTAATACTGGTTGTAGATGGTTAAAAAGGCGGCCTTCCTGCCATCATCGGAGCGGGTGGCTTCTGCGTACTCCGCCTCCATCTCCCGCGCCTTCTCCTCTGTGATCTCACCTTGCCAGCGTTCCATGTAGGTCAGGTAGGTATCTTCGTTCCGATCAATCACATAACTGCTGTCGTAGCCGCTACCGACGCAAAAGACTGCATAAGCCGCCAGAGCAATCAGAAGAAGTAAAAGCCCTTTATGATGAAATAATATCTTCTTTAATTCTACTTGCAGCATGATTTCCTCCTGATTGCTATGACCAGCAGACACGCGATTACAACTTGAACGATCAGAACCACGAAAAGTCGGAGCAGATATATCCCGCTGATGCTCACCCCGGACAGGCTTTCCAGCAGTTTACTGCCGCTGGTCAAGGTGAATGGGCTGATACAAGCGAGGACCTGTTTCCACCACACGGGGGAGAGCGCCCAGCCAGCGCAGTAGTTCAATGCCACGCCAAGCCCCAATCCCATCAGGCATGGATAGAGTGATTTTTGGAAACAGGCGGACAGGAGAATCAGCAAGAGTGCTGTCACACTGAAACCGATGGCCTTCAACCCGCAAATCAATCCATAGAATAGCAAAATCGAGCCGGAGAATGGAGTATATTGATAACTTTCGATGGCATAGAGCGGGCTACCCCAGCCATCAAAACCGCACAAAAGCCCAAATACCAGGAGGTTTAACAGGGCGAACAGGATTGTCAGTATCCATGCAAATATCACTCCAGCGCCGCATTTGGAAATAAACAGAGGCCATCTGCCTCGTTTGCAGGAGGACAGAATCAAGGTCATCCCGTTTTCCTTCTCCCGGGTGAATGCGGGCGCTACCGCCAAAATGAGTAAAAGCAGGATCAGTAGATCGGAAAAGTCATAGGACAGCAGAGCTTCCCAGCCGTCATACAGATAAAATGCAGGAATTGTTCGGCCTGCATAGTGATGGAGAATGTAGGCATTTTCTGCCGCTCCCGCTGTGTTACCTCTCTCTTGATAGAAAGTCATATTTTCTTTCGCCTGGGCCAGAATCTCCTCCATATCAGAGGAATATTTGACACTGTACTCCATGTGGGGATAGAAGTAACTGTGGAGCAGATAGTAGTCGCCAAAGATATAGCCGCTGTAAGTCCCCTCCTGCGGCTCCCGGCTATATGTTCCATCTGCCGTCAAAGCGTCCAACCGCTGGTACTCTGACGTGAGAAAACGCACGGTTTCCTCTGTAATGGGGCCTTTGATCCGCTCATAGATGGTGTCGTAGCCTGCCTGCATTCCGCTTGTATTGGCCGCAACGGGCCGTATCTCTCCGGCGTGATAGTCTGCAATGATTTTGACCGTATTCAGACACAGGAACAGCGCCAGCGCAATCAGTGTATAGCGCCGCAGGATGCCTTTTCTGGCCTCCAAATAGAGAAAACTCATATCTGTCCCTCACTTGGCTGGAAAAAGGTGTGCAGGAACACATCGTCCAGATTTGGGGATACCGGCTTTGCGCCTCGGAGCGGTTTCCCATCATCCACAATGCGCAGCAGATAGGAGCCATCCTGCTGCTTGATATTGCTCACGCAGTAAGTGTCCACCATCAGAGCCATATCCGCCTCATTGACCGACACTTCCCACACCTTTCCCTGGATGCTCTGCTCCAGTTCCCTGGGCGTACCCTGCATGACCAATGTCCCCCTCCGAAGCAGGAGGATATCTTTGGCGATATATTCCACATCGGAAACAATATGGGTAGCTAAAAGGATGATGCGCCCCTTGGCCAGACGGGAAATGAGATTGCGGAAGCGAATCCGCTCACCAGGGTCAAGGCCCGCCGTTGGCTCGTCCAGCACCAGCAGTTTGGGGTCGTTCAGAATGGCCTGGGCGATCCCCAGCCGCTGCCGCATCCCACCGGATAACGCCCCGATCCGCTTGCTGCGGTTTTCCTCCAGGTTGACGAAAACCAGGGCCGCGTCGATGCTCTGTTTTGCGTTTGCCACCCCTTTTACTTGACACATATAGTCCAAAAATTCCTGTACGGTAAAATTTGCATAGAACTGAGGGTACTGGGGCATATAACCAATCTGGTCGAAGTAGCGCCCGCCCATCTGGACGGTGTTTTCCCCGTCCAGATGGATCACGCCGCTGCTGGCAGGCAGTATTCCAATCAAAATGTTGATCAGTGTCGTTTTTCCAGCCCCATTTGGCCCCAGCAGACCGTAAACGCCTTCTGTCAGAGTAGCGGATACATTTTGGAGCGCGGGATATTTTCCATAAAATTTTGTGATGCTTTCAAGTTCCAGTTTCATCATGTATTCCTCACGGGAGGTCAACCGCTTGTGAGAGGGCATAGCCGTCATCCGTGCCCAAAGCTGCATAGGCGGAATGGCCGATGACCCAAATCTCATAGGGTTTGCAGTTTGTATCCATCGTATAGGTTTCATCCAAAACTTTTGTGCCATCGCTGACCTGATAGGCCCGCAGAGTGCCGCTTGGGCTGTCTCCACCCGCACAGGTCACAATGTACTGGCCGTCTGCGGATACGGCGGCAATCCCGCTTTCATCTCCGCTCTCCACGTTGATTACCTTCCCCTGCTGCTGGGACAAATCCAAAAAGAGGACAGAGCCGGTCTGCTTTGCGCCTCCCATGCTGGCGGGCAGAATCGTATCGGAAACAGCGGCATATTCTCCGTTCACAGAGAGCATAGAACCGGAAAAGCCCTCAGCAGAAAAAACAGCGGCGGCGTTGTTGCTCAGATCAATCGAGCCGTAGGCCGTGGTATTTTCCTGCCCGTCCAGGCTTCCGAAAAAGGCAAGATAGTTTCCGCTGCCACTGTACCCGACCCCCTCAAAATAAACGGTTTCGCTCATGGCCGGAGTGATTTCTGTCAGCTCCTGCGTCTCAAAGGTATATTGATAGAGGCTGGGCCCTTCCGCATATACAAGGGCTTTCCCGTCCGGCGCAGCGGCAAAGACAGAGCCCCAAAGCCCATTTACCAATGCCTCGTCCGTCAATTCATAGCTATCCACCAAATTAAGGCTCTGATCGAACAGCCAGTAATACAGCTTTTCCGCAGAACTGTCGCCAGAAATCACCGTGACCCCGCCGGTGTCCTGCACATCCGCCGCTGTCTGGCTGGACAGCATGACGATGGCGCCCTCGCTGGTCTTGTCTGTTAACAGAGGTGTTTGGGCGGCATCAAAGGCGTAAGTAGCTATCACTTCGCCGGTAGACAAATCGGTCAGTTTCAGCTCATCGGATGTATAATCGTACTCCGGCGAGAGAAAATTGGCCGCGCTGCCGGCTGCCTGTTCCGCCGATTCGTCAGGAACCTGTTGGGCGTTCGCTGAGGGATCGCTGGACGGATTTCCGGTGTTTGCCGCCGGTTCGTTGCCTCCGCAGGCGGAAAGCAGAGAAAGACTGAGTGCAAGTGCAAGCAAAATACTGATTCTTTTCATGTTCGTTAAACCTCCTCGTTGACCAAAAGTACAGATGCTGTCTTAACTGGATTATTGATCTCAAGCTCCCCATCTTCCGGGGTAACGGCAATGGCATAGACCGTGTTCAGCGTGCCAAGCTCTGAAGTATCGATTTGGAATTTAGCTTCTACCATCTGGTTTTTTACAGTCCGAACAGAGAGATAGTCCGCTCCATTGAGTTGGACAGGCTGATGGTTGATGAACAGAGTAATATTGAACTCCGCCTCCGGCCCGCCGTAGAGCTGCACGGTAATCGTCGCTGTTTTCCCATCTGCCTGAATGTAATTCCCATCTTCTACACCCAGGGACAGGGTCGCCGTTGTGTCCAGGCTATCGGTCGTGCCCCACGCAGCGAGGGTATCTAATATGTCCTGCGGCAGATCCACCACATTGTAGTCCGTACCGGCTGCCGCCAATGTCTGTGCGGGTGCGTCTGCTGCAAAAGAAATCTGTCGGGATGTGGTTGCAGATTCCTGGTGGTGAAAGCCATAGCGCGGATTATCCGGCCCCTCTGCTACAAAACTGGGTTCCAGAATTGTGACAGCCATAACAGGGACCGTTTCCCCCGCTTTGCCTGTCACGGGCTGGAATACCATGTTGAAATTCTCCTGCTGTTCATAGTCCAGGTTAAAGACCTGCATATAGCTTTCCCCAAGCTCTGTACCATCCTCATAGACTGCGGAATAGGGCTGGGCCACCCCATCCACAAATAGGAGGACGCCGATCTCCGTGGTCTTTCCAGAAGATGCGCCAGTTATGGAGAAGGGAATTTCCAAGGGCTCACCATTGTAGGTATAAACCGTGTCCATCGGATCTTGCAGGCCAAATTCCGCAGAGCCCATCTCATTGTCTGCCGGCTCCTCCTCAAAATAAGCGTCCAAGTCGTTTGATTCGTCCGGGGCCGGGTCGCTGGCCTGCGGTGCGCTGCACCCAGCCAGCAAACATACAAGCGCCAAAGAGAAAAAAAGAAGTCTGTGCATAAAAAATACTCTCCTTATCAGTAGGATAAGGAGAGCATAATGGGAAAAGGTCTACGATTGGTCAATCGGCATCAATTTTTTCTGCTTGTATCTGCATTTCCACGCAGGCCCCGTTGCGATTGCTCAGAGAGAGCGTTCCACCTTGTTTCTGGCACAGGGTGTTGCAGATTGAGAGGCCAAGCCCGAAGTGGTCATTTTCCGTATTCTCTTTGTAAAACGGCCTTGTGGCGGAGCGGAGGGATTCTTCCGAAAAGCCTGCCCCATCATCATATACCTGGATGATAAGCACTCCTTCTTGCCATCCGGCCTTCAAAGCAATTTCATGGCGGGCGAAGCGCAGAGCATTAGAAATCACATTGTCAATCATGCGATGTACCAAGGTCCCATCCAGCATGACCTGAATATCCGGGACCCCACTAATATCCATAGAGAATTGAAGCTGGTGCCGCTGCGCCAAAACGGTGTATTCGTCCTCCTGTTCCTCAAAAAATTCCCTCAGAGGACAGGCTGTTGGCTTCACTGGGATAGCGTCCATCGCCTGTATTTCGCGCACCTGGTTTGCGTACTGCTCCAACCGCTCCGTTGCCAAGGAAAGATTGTGGATTGTGTCCAGCAGTTTGTCCTCGCTGATGCGTCCCAGCGGGACATTATGTGTGAGATATTCTGTGTAGCCCTTCATCACGGTGATGGGGGTACGGAGGTCATGGGCGATGGAGGCGCTGAGCTTGCGCCGTTCCTCCATCATAGCCCAGGTCTCTTGATTATTTTTTAGAAGGGCGGCCCGCATGGTTTCCATCGCCCGACAGAGCTCACCCATTTCGTCCGAAGCGGGATAGTCCAAACAAAAATCCAAGTCGCTTTGTGATATGCGGTCGGCGCTCTGCAAGAGTAATGACAGCGGCTGTTTCAGTTTGATGGAATAGAACATCCAAGCGCAGAAGATCGTACCAAGCACAAAAAGTAAGGTCGGCACCAGGACCACGGCTGCTTTTGCCGCATAGTAGGCCACCCGCTGGGTATCGCTCAGGTTGGCGATTTGGTACTCGGTGGATAAAATCACAAGCTGTCCATTTTCCCCTGGGACAATCTGTTCATCATCCGCAATCACCAGGTTATATTCATCCTCAGTTTCCTGGGGTGGCAGCACCTGATAGTCCGTTACACTTTCCAAGATGTGATTTTGCACGTTGACACAGGTAAAAATGGTCGCTGCCGAAATACCTGCTACAAGCACCGCCATAACAAGGACAAGTGATACGAAAGCCCGGCGGAGAGGCATGGAGCGAAGCCAGTGTTTTATTTTACCCATTTATAGCCGCACCCCCAGACTGTTTCAATATACTGCGCCCCCAGCTTGTTTCGGATGCGGCGGATGTGTTCCTTCACCACAGCATTGTCAGCGGTGCCGTCAAAGCCCCGCACCTGTTCATAAATTGTTTCCCGGCTGAACACTTGTCCAGGGTGGAGGGAAAGCAGTTCCACGATGTCAAATTCCACCTTGGAAAGTTCTATGGGCTGGCCATTTTGGGAGACTGTCCTTGCGGCGTAGTCCACCACAATGTCTCCAAAGCCCCGTACACTGATTTTTTGCTGGATGCGGCTCTCCCTGCGCAGATGGGCTTCCACCCGAGCGGTCAGTTCTGCCAGACTGAACGGTTTCAAAATGTAATCATCACCGCCTGCCCGCAGACCAGCTACACGGTCCGCCTCCTCAATCCGGGCGGTCAAAAATAAGATGGGGCAGGCCACATGGTCACGGATCGCCCGGCACAATTCAAGGCCATCCATCCCCGGCATATTGATGTCCAGCAGAATAATATCCGGCTGCTGGGTCAGCTTTTGCAGGGCCTCCTCGCCGCTTTTTGCCGTGATTACTTGATACTGTTCCATCTCAAATTGATCCCGCAGCATATCTAAAATCATTTGCTCGTCATCAATCACCATAATTGTATAGCTCATGGTTTCACCTCGCTCGCTGGTATCATAATAGGGAAAAGTCTATAATTGGTCAAGTTTGCTCTCTATTACAATTATATACCACATACGCAATTCTGACAGCCCACAAAATATGAATTATATTGGCTATATAGAGGAATTATATAGACATATTCAGTGCAAAAAAGGAACAGTACAATGTAACTGGGTGAATGAATATGTCAAAGAGACCAGTAAAGAAAATCGACTTCCGCCCGTATGGGGCGGCAATCAAAAAAGCAAGAACCGGGCGCAAGGAATCCCGCAACAAGGTGGGAAATGAGATGTTCCTCTCTCCCCGATACCTGGCAAACATAGAGAACAAAGGGCAGCACCCAAGCGTTCAAATCTTTTTGGAGCTTATGGCGCGCTATCATGTTTCCGTGGATCAAATCCTTTTCGGGGAGGCAGTGGACGGAAAGACCACGGCACGCCGCCAGCTTGACGCCCTGGCCGATGACCTGAATGATACGGAAATCGGAATCATTATAGCAACAGCGCGGGCCCTTCTGGACGCCAGAGAGAAGGGGGAATAGCTGTGTTCCCGGTACAACTGAACAGGGTATGAAAGACGCTATGAACGGATAAAGTTTGTAGCGTTTTTTCTTTTTCAGAAGGTAGCCAAATTCTCCGTTTCCGTATTACTAAGGTACGAAAGAGTAGCGATCAGCAAGCACAGCAAGCGAGTACCCGCTTGCGATTTTTGGCTTTAGGGAACCCTCCCCCTAAACCCGAAAAATGCTTGTTGGGAACATCCCAAACCCTGATACGAAAAGAGGCGAGATACCACGATGGCAAACAGGAAACGGAATATACAGATGAAGTTCTGGGTGACAGAGGAGGAAAAACGGCTCATTGACGAGAAGATGACTCAGTTCCCCACAAAGAGGTATGGGGCGTATCTGCGCAAGATGGCGATTGATGGGTATATCATCCAGGTGGACACCACTGACATTAAGGAAATGACGAAAGCCCTGGGCTCCATTGGCCGGAACATCAATCAGATTGCTAAGCGAGTCAACGCGGGAGGTCCTACCTATCAGGCTGACATGGAGGAGATCCGGGAGAGATTGGAGCAGATATGGCAGTTACAAAGACGCATCCTATTAAGTCAACGCTGAAAGCGGCGATTGACTATATCTGCAATCCCGACAAGACGGACGGAAAGCTGCTGGTATCCTCCTTCGGCTGCACCGCCGAGACCGCCGACATTGAATTTGCCTGGACCCGCCGCCACGCCATCGACAAGGGAACGAACCTGGGCCGGCACCTCATCCAGGCGTTTGAGCCTGGGGAGGTCACACCGGAGGAAGCCCACCGGATCGGCATGGAACTGGCGCGGGCGGTCCTGGGCGGCAAATATGAATTTGTCCTCACCACTCACATTGACAGGGACCACGTCCATAATCACCTGATCTTCAATGCGGTCAGTTTCCAGGACCACCGGCACTACCACTCCAACAAGAGAAGCTACCATGAGATCCGCCGCACCAGCGACCGTATCTGCAAAGAGCATGGCCTGTCCGTCATTGTTCCCGGTCAAGACAAGGGCAAGAGCTACATTGAGCATCAGGCGGAACAGAGCGGCACCAGCTACAAGGCGAAGCTCCGCTCCGCCATCGACCGGCTTCTGCCCGGCTGCACCGATTTGGAGGACCTGCTCCGTCGCCTCCAGCGAGAAGGGTACGAACTGAAACGGGGCAAGTACATATCCGCCAGAGCTCCGGGTCAGGAGCGGTTCACCCGGTTGAAAACCCTGGGTGCGGATTATGCGGAGGAAGCTCTGACCGCCCGGATCGCCGACAGGCCAGGTCCTTCCCGCCAGCCGAAACAACGCACCGGGAGGCCCAGCCTGCTCATCGACATCCAGAACAATATCAAAGCTCAGCAGAGTGCCGGCTACAAACATTGGGCAACCATTGAGAACCTAAAGCGGGCAGCGGAAACGCTGAACTTCCTGACGGAGCATGGCATTGGAAGTTTGGAGGAATTGTCCGAGCGGTGCGATGGGGCGGCAGCCACCACCGCCAGGATAAAGGCGGATCTCCGAACCGCCGAAAAGGAAATGGAGCGGCTGACCCTCACTATGAAGCACGCTGCCACCTATCGCCAGCTCCGCCCCCTGTATGACCAATACCGCCAGTCCAGGGACAAGGAGAAATTCCTCCGGGGGCATGAGAGTGAGACCATCCTGTTCGAGGCGGCGGCAAGGGAACTGAAACGGTTGAACGCCGTACCCCTGCCCGCCGCCCAGCGACTCCGGGCCAAAATGGATGAACTTACCGCCAGGCGGACCGCCCTGCAATCGGAATATCGAAAAGCTCAACGGGAGGAACGGGAGTATGACACCCTTCGGCAGAATGTGGAGGCCCTGCTGGAAAAGCCGAGAGAGGCGGAACCGCAGAGGCAGCGGAGCAACGAACTGGAATAGGGCTGGTGGTACGCTTTTCTAAATTTAGCAAATGCCCCTGGGCTTGTTTGGATTTTGCCTGTATAATGGTGATATGAATGGAGGTGGCGCAAATGACGAAGACCGAGGCCATCAAGGATTTTTTCAAGAAGGCAGTTTTGCCCGTTGCCATCGCCGGGCTTCTGTACTGCATTTTCAAATCCGCCTGCGTAAGGGATGGAAAACTGGATCTTCTCTGGCTCTGGATACTCTGCGGCCTGCCCTTCGGCATCCATCGGATGTGCGTCTGGATCGAGCCGGGCGGCGGCTCTCTGGGCGGCGGCGCCGCGCTGTTCGTGCTGAACTTCGTCATCGGCGGTCTCATCGGGGGCTTCGTCCTGGTTTGGCGGCTGCTGGTGGCTGCCTGGTATGTGCCCCTCACCATCTACCGAATAGCCGTAGTGAAATGATTTGAAATCAGTGTTAATTTGTTATACACTTTAGTTGTGGTAAAGTGAAGGTGATTGAATGGGACAGACATATAAAATAGACCGACTAAGATTGATTACTTATAAAGGGCAAAAAAGGAAAACACTTAGAGCACTACATTGCAGATATATGGCAAAAAGCCATATCGTAAATTGCGATGCCGAATTGCAAAAATTTACTTTTGTGAATTTTAGAGGTTCACACTTTACAAAAGTGAACTTCAAAAAAGCAGTATTCTACGGTTGCGACTTTTGGGGAACGACATTTAACAGTTGTTTATTCCATAACACAGAATTTCGTGATTGTGTATTCATGGGATGCAAATTTAAGAATTGTGATTTTTCCACCACAACATTCTCCTATTCAATAGTTGTTAATACGAACCTTGCAGGTTTCAAAAATATCAATGATCTTTCTGGCATCCGCATATACAATATTTATCCTACCTGCAATATGTCCGATGAATTGTCAATCGTTCTTCAAGAGTTAAAAGATAATAGAGACCTAAGAAAAAACAAGTTATTATTTATTTCAGATACAAAATATAACCATCTCAATTTATTTTTATTGCAGAAGAGATATGGGGATAGCCTTCCAAATCTTCTACACAGTCTTGCTTCTTGTCCAACCAGCCAAATAACGACTTATAAAAAGTTGGAGCGAACCTTGAATGGGTTAAAAAGTTCTGCTATAATTTAGATGTCCCGCCCCACACAATCGAGAGGGATTGTGTTGCTAATGTGACTTAGTGATAAGTGATCGGGGACTGTAACATGATAGCTAACATTCGAGGAGGGATGTCTATGATTTCTGATTGGAGTACCTTTATCGGCTTTTTTAGCATGATTATTGCGAAACTTTTAGGTCTGGCCCCTCTCGATTGTTTGGGGTAATATCAAAAAATTGCGGGAGCGTCCCCCTCGGTTCAAACCGAGGCGGCGCTCCCGCTTTTACTTTTAATAGGTAGAAGTGTGTGATATAATGACTATTATTAGAATGTGGGGGGGGACTCATTTGCTAAAAAGTTATGCAGATATTATGAATGATATTTCTCCTGATGAACTATACAGGAGATTGCTTGCATATGGGCTTTTTACAGAAAAACTCCCACCTATTTTAAGCTCTGAGGCATTCTACAATTATTGTACAACCCTTAATACCCCTTTTGCTGATGGATGGAGACAATATATTTATCATGAAAGCATGAGGAATATAAATGTCCCACGTCCGTTGGGTATTCCAAATCCGATGGCTTATCAGAAATTGTGTCGGTGCCTTGCAGATAACTGGGACAAGCTCCAAACGCATTTTTCAAATCAAACTTCAAATCAGAATTATAAAATCAGTCGTATTCATATTCGGAAACTTGGTAAAAGCAATGCTCTTTTTTCAATGAGTTATTCTAATTGGAAAACAGACGGAACCCCCGAGCCAGACTTGCTGATAGGAAACAGGTATATTGTCAGAGCAGATATTTCAACCTGTTTCCCAAGCATTTATACACATGCAATTCCTTGGGCGTTGGTTGGAAAAACATATGCGAAAGAGCACAGCAGAAAGAGTGACCAGTCAGAGTGGTATAATCAGATTGACCATTTAACACAGAATTGTAAGAACGGGGAAACGCATGGTTTGCTAATTGGCCCTCATGCTTCAAATCTTTTATCTGAGTTGATTTTAACTGTTATTGACAAGCGCCTTTATGATGCTGGTTGGCGATACATCAGAAATATTGATGATTACACTTGCTATGTGGACACATATGAATCAGGGCAAAAGTTTTTAATCGCATTGGGAGAAGAACTGCGCAATTTTGATCTTTCCTTAAACTTCAAGAAAACAGAAATTGAGGAACTTCCCGTCGCATCTGTTGAACAATGGGTACGCAAGATAAATTCCGTATCAATTATGCAACGGAATGGGAAACTGGACTTTATTGGTGCCAGGGCATATTTGGATTCAGCTATTGAACTGATGCAAACAAACAAAATGAACTCCGCCATTCTGAACTATGCTATCAAAGTATTAGCCGGGCAAGAATTAACCCCCAATGCTAAAGAGTATTGCATTAAAACCATATTTCACCTTTGCCTTATCTATCCTTATTTAGTCCCTTTGCTTGAAAAAAGTGTCTTTGAAAAATTTTCTGTTTCAGGTGTAGAAATTGAAAAGCTATCCCAAAAATTATTTGAGAAAGGATTGGATGAAAAGAATTATGAACTAATATGCTATGCACTATATTTCTCAATTAAATATGGCTTTGAAATTGTTAAAGTCGATCCAGATGACGCTATAGCCAGTAACTCATGCCTATTCAAACTTTTTGCCTTTTTGTATTTTAAGAAGAATAACAATGACACCGCCAACAAGAAGATGAAGAGTCATGCCCGAAATCTGGCCTCAAATGAGGATGATTTTAACAGGAATTGGTTATTTGTCTATGAAATCCTTCCACAAAGTGATTTGAAAGGTGAATGGAAACCTCTAAAAAGGGCTGGAATATCCTTTGTAAAATATCCATAAAAAACGGGAGCGCCAACCTCGGATAACTGCATCCGATGTTGACGCTCCCATTTTGCTTGACAAAAGGTGAAAATCCAGCATTTTTCCTATGCAGAAACGCCCTACCGCCCCACATGGGAAATCATACTGTCCCTATACAGGAAAGCCGCCACAGGCTGTTTCTTCGCCCATTTTGAACCCTAATTCCCGCACTTTTTAGAGCGGCGGGAAAGATAGTGCGGGCAGGACACTACTACTGTTCGGAAACTCTGCTTGCAGGGATGAACGCAGCCCTTACAGAGCTTGTTATACTGGCGCCTGCCGTTCTCACCCAGGAAGAATGCCCATTCCAGACGCCATTTCTTGCTCCGGCTCATAAGTCGCCCAGCTCCGGGGGCTTCTTCTGCGGGGCGGGCTTGTCCGGGACTTTCCTCTCTGCGCACTCCCGCTTTGCGTCCTCCAGCCGCTCCCGGATGGAGGGCTTTTTCTCCGGCGTGGTCCTGCGCGCCTCGGCCTGGGCTTTCTCCAATTCCTCCCCACGGCGGCCATTGTTGATGATCCCGTCAATCATGCCGTAGTCATCCTCCAGGGTCATTTCCGCCGTGCGCAGCGGGTTTTCCGGCTCCACGGGAACGGATACGATTTGCCCGTTGATGCTGGCGAACAGCTCCGGCCGCTTGAATTGCTCGGTGTACTTCTGAATCATGTCCGGGGGCAGGGACGCGAAACTTTCCGGCCCCAGGCCCACCACCAGGAAGGTGCCCGCCACAATGTCATAAATCTCCCCATGGTCGTCCCGGAGGGAACGGTTCAGGTCCAGACCGATGAGCTTGCCTTCGTCGTTCAGCACCAGCCCCACCGGATCGTCAAAGGGATAGGAGGCGGCAATGTCGCCGCCCACCTCCGCTTGCAGCGCATGGAGGCCGGGGTCGATCTCCTTTACATAGGGCTCCTTCATGGGCTCCACCACCAGGACAGTCAATTTTTCCGGCGCGGTATGTTCGGGGGTGTCTCCGTTGGGGATGGCAAAGGCGCGGCTACCGTTGGCCATGATGAGATACTTCCCGTCCTCGGACTCATGGTGGAAACCGTATCCGGCCGCCTCCATCTGTTCCCGGCTCATATCCGTCACATGGAAGGTGCCCCTGGGGGTCCGCACCGTCTCGCCGGTCTCCCGGTCGTCCGGGGTAGGCGCCGCTTGCTGCCCATACAACTCCGCCTCATACTCCCGGTTTGCCTGTTCCGCAAAGGCCAGCATCTCGTCCACATGGGACTGATCCGGGTTTTCGATGGCCTCCCGGATTGCCTGGGGGTCTACATCCAGAAATTCCTCATAGCCGGTGGCATCCTTGAATTTCTCGATCTCCGAAGGCAGATAGTCCTCCTGGGTCTGCCCCAGGGCGGCCAGCTTCTCGTCCAGAGCAGAGATGCGCCCGGCCATCAGGTTTTCGTAAATTTCTTTCTTTGCCGCGTGTTCCTCCGGGTGTTCGGCGGCATACTGCGGGTCGTGCTGCCGGAAAAACTCGTCCATATCGTAGGCAAGGTCCATGACCCATTCTGAAATTTCTTCTTCGGGGATGTCGTCCTGGAAGGTCATCACCCGGTATTCCTCCGGGATGCTGCCGCGCTCGCCATCGTAATACTCATGGAAGCTGTCCCCGGTGTCCCGCACATAGCCCAGGTCGGTGAACTGGCCGCTTTCCTCCAGGGCAATGTCCCGCCCGTATGCCTCATAGTCGATGTAGTTACGCAGATGCTCCGGCACCTGCATGGCGTCCAGTTCCTCGATGTAATACCGGCCCAGATCGTCGTGGTCGTGGATGTCGGGGTAAATATCGTAGCAGTCCAGGTTCTCCGTCAGGTTGATAAGCTCCTGGATGCTGCCCGTGTGGTCGCCGATCTCCATGGCCGCCAGGAACCGCTCATATTCATCCTGGCTCATATCATCCAGTTTGGAGGCCAGGTAGTTCAGTTCGTCCAGGTTGGCATACTCGCTCAGCAGGTCATAGAGGCCGTCCACATAGCAATCATAGTCCGTGATGAACCATTCCTCATAGGTTTGCCCAAATTCGTCCTTCGACCCAATCCCAATGCGCTCAAAGACCTTTTTCAGTTCCTCCGCCGTGGTGGGAAACTTCACCCATTCACCCACAAGGGCGCCCTCATTGTACTTGCCCAGGTTGGTGATGAAGGCGGCAAAGGGATAATCTTTGTCATAGTCATAATGGGGCATAGCGACACCTCCTTACAGTTCCGGCGCAGACTTTTCCCGATGGGGCTGCGCCTTGCTCTGACCCGCACACTCTTTCCGGCTCTGCTCCAGCCGCTCCTTAATGGAGGGCTTTTTCTCCGTCTGCCTCTCCTTGGGGCGCTCATGCTCCCACTCATCGCCGGAGAGAGTGAGATAGCCTCGGCTCGTAAAGCACCCCTGTTCTTCCCGCATGGCATGGTTGCCGAAGGGAACGGGATCAATGGCGTCCAGCAGCTCCGGAGGCAGAAGGATGTCCAAATGCTGCGCCAGATAGCGCCAGCCCACATCCTCCACTTTGCTGATGTTGTTCTCCAAGATGAAATACTCCGTGTTGGCGGGAAACTCTCGGAACTGCTCCAAAGTGGTCAGGCGGAAGGGAGACTCCTGCACAGTGGCCAGGAGATCCCTATCCTCCGGGGAGAGGGAGGACAGAGCTCGAAGCGTTGCCTCCAACTCCGCAGGTTCCCCCTCCTGGGGGAGCATTGCTTTCAGATCGTTCAGCGAAATATCCGATTTACTTTTTGCCATTCACACCCTCCTTTCGCTTGGGAAACTCCAGTTTGAAGCGGACATACTTTTCGCCGGTATCATCCAGCACCACCACCGCGTCATAAGCGGCGCCCTTCTTTTCAGACCACATCCCCCTGACGGAGGTGCGGCCCTTCTTCAACAGGTCGGCAGCCATCTTCCGGGTCAGCTCCTTTTTGCGGGAGGTCCAGAAGCGGTCATCCTTCCACAGCACGAAGCGGCAGGAGCGGTCGGAGCAGTAAAAATTCTTTTTGCCCTCGTAGACTAGTTTGCCGCAGCGGGGGCAGAGGCCCACGACCTCCCGCTCCGGGGCGAACAGTTTCTGACCTTCCTCGGAGATATGGGAATAGGTTTTTACCAGCTCCCGCGTCATTTCAGAGATCCCCGCCATGAAAGCGGCGGGGTCTCCTTCGCCCCTGGCGATGGCGGTCAGTTTCTGTTCCCACTCCGCCGTGAGCATGGGAGAGGTCAAGGTGTCCGGCAGAACTGTAACCAGGTTGATCCCCGCCTTGGTGGGAACCAGGCTTTTGCCTCTGCGCTCCACAAATCCGGCCGCCACCAGCTTTTCCAGGATCGCCGCTCTGGTCGCCGGGGTGCCCAGGCCCTTGCGCTCGGCGTCCTCCGGCATATCTTCTTTTCCGGCGGTCTCCATCGCCGCCAGAAGGGTGTCCTCCGTGTACGCCTTGGGCGGGGCGGTGAAGTGTTCGGTGACAGAGGCATCCACCTGGTCAAAGGTCTGGCCTTCGGTGAAGCTCGGCAGGGCGATGGGCTCCGTCTCGTCCTCCGGCTGCTCCTTCAGGGAGGCGCGGAAAATGCGGTCGATCTCACGCCAGCCCTCGGAGAGGATGCGCCGTCCCTTGGCGGTGAAGGTGTGTCCACCACAATCAAAAGCGGCCGTGACCGCTTCATACATATAGGGTTCCGCCGCCGCACACAGCAGCTCCCGGCACACCAGCAGCAAGGTGTTCCGTTCTCCCACAGTCAGTTCGGACAGGTCGGCTTTCTCCAGCTCCAGCGTGGGGATGATGGCGTGGTGGTCGGACACCTTCCCATCATTCACCAGCGCCGCAACATCAGGGAAGAAGTCCGGGCAAGCATCGAAGGGCGGCACCTGCGCTGCCAGATGCAGGACCACAGAGACGGTCTCCGCCATATCGACCGTCAGATACAGGCTGTCGGTCCGGGGATAGGTCAGCAGCTTCTTCTCGTACAGCGATTGTGCGTAGTCCAGGGTCTGCTTGGCCGTGTAGCCGAACATCCGGTTTGCCTCCCGCTGCAAGGTGGTCAGGTCGTAGAGCTTGGGCGGCGCCTCCTTCTTCTTCTCATGGGTGACGGAGGTGCAGGATGCCGATGCGCCGGCACAGGCCGCCCGCAGGCTCTCCGCCTCCTCCGGGGCAGTAATCTTCTCCGACACCGCCTCGGCCCCATCCAGCGCCAGCCGCACATGATGGTATTTCTCCTTGCGAAACAGGGTGATCCTGCTGTCCCGGTCCACCAGCATGGCAAGGGTGGGCGTCTGTACCCGCCCCACATTCAGGGTACGATGGTAGAGGACGGAGAAAAGGCGGCTCGCATTGATGCCGATGAGCCAGTCCGCCTTTTGGCGGCAAAGCGCCGATTGATACAGAGGATCATAGTCCGCGCCGGGGCGCAGGTTGGCAAAGCCCTCCCGGATCGCCGCGTCCTCCATCGAAGAAATCCAGAGGCGGGAGAAGGGCTTGGAGCATCCGGCGGCCTCATAGACCAGCCGGAAGATCAACTCGCCCTCCCGCCCGGCGTCGCAGGCGTTGACCAGCTCCGTCACATCCGGGCTCTCCATGAGGCGCTTCAAATTCTGGAAGGTGTCCTCTTTGCCCTTTGCCAACACATAACGGAAGGGCTCCGGCAGGATGGGAAGGTCGTCATATTTCCACTTCTTATAGGCGGGGTCATATCCGGCTGCGTCCATCGGGGACATCAGGTGTCCCACACACCAGGAAACGATGAGCCCATTTCCTTCAAAACAGCCATCGGCCCTGGATGTGACACCCAGGGCCGACGCAACGGCTTTCGCAACACTCGGTTTCTCGCAGACCACCAGCTTCATTCTGTTTCCTCCGTTTCTTCCGGTTCAGGGGCGTCCTCGTTGATATATTCCTCCTCATCCTCAAAATCATAGTCGTCCGGGTCGGCGCTGACCTTTGCGCCCTGCTTGGGCTTGATAAACTTGATGTAGGCGAAGGCTCCGCCGCCGCCCAGCACCGCCAGCAGCAGGATCAATACCAGGGCGCCGCTGTTGCCGGACTCCTTCTCCGGCTCCGGTTCAGGCTCTGGTTCCTCCTCCGGCGCTTTCCCGGCACACTCGCTCATATTCACCGCACAAACCGGACAGGCGGTATTCACCGCACCGGCCTGGCATTTCTCCGTACAGGTGCAGACCGCCGGGGTCTCCTGGACTTCGCCATCCTCCATCAGGGCCAGGAGGTCGGCTTCGTCCACCTGGTTCAGGAAGTGAACGGCGGTCTCCGCGTCCTCGTTGGCCCGGTCAATCAGGATGTAGAAATAGTTGCCCGCCTTGGTGGTGACTGTGATGAGCTGCTTGTCGCCGTAGAAATCGTCCACCAGGGTGGCGTTGCCCTCCGGGGTAAGGGGCTGGCCCTCCGGCTCCATGCCCTCGGTGGCGGGTTCCTCGGTGGGGTCCGGAGTCGTCTCGGCGGTCTCCCCGGTGTAGTAGTCTCCATCCCCGCCACCCGCAAAGGCGGTGACAGAGAAGGCGGTCATGCACAGGACCACCGCCAGCATCGCCGAAAACAGCCGGATCACTTTCTTATTTTTCATACTCGGCGTCCTCCATCTCGTTCTCGCCGGGGGCAGCCGATGCCTCCGCCTCCATCATGCCCTCCGGCAGGGCGATGAGGCCGCTGGCGTATGCCTTCAGGAAGGCCGTCAGCTCCCGGTTGTCCATCTTCACCGCCTTGACCATGCGGACGATCTCCAGGTTCTCCTCCTCGGTGAGCTGCGCCTCCAGAGAGCGGAGGCGCTTCTGCTGCTCGGAGATCTTCTCCTTGGTCTTTTCGATGTCTCGGCGGATTTTCTCAACAGTTGCCATGTGTGCAATTCTCCTTTCCAAACCGTTCTTTCCATGAGTAGTTGCGGCCCAGGCCCTGGACCGTTTTCAAATTGGGACGGGCGTTGTCCTCCAGCACGATGGCCCGCCGGAACAGGTCCGGGTGGTGGTCCCGAAGCCGGATGATCTCCTCCGCCCTCATGCTGGGGCAGAAGAAACAAGAGGACTTGCCCGGCTGGGGAAGCCCCGCATCATCAATGGCCCGCTGGCAAGCCGCCCGATCCCATCCCCATTCCATCAGGGGATACCACTTGCTGTACTTGGGGTCGGCCAGATCCCCCAGCAGCACCTTGTCGCTGCGGTAGCCTTCGCCGGCGTCGTAGCCAATGAACTTGACCACCCGTTTGCCCGCCGCCCACACCTTCCGGCAGGGCGGATAATGGTTGCAGAACTTTTCCTGCGGCCCGATCTTGTGTTTCAGGGAACACCGCTTGAAGCCATAGGCCATAGAAGGCAGGGTGCCGCTCTGCAAGCACTCCTGTTCCAAGGTCAGCCGCTTTCCGTCCCGCGTGGTCTTATACACTCTGGTGATGGGCGGCATCCCGTGGTCCTTCAGCCAGCGGTCCATGATGTCCAGGTAGGCATAGGTGTGGGGATGCTCCGCCCCGGTATCCGCAAAGAGGATCAGGTCTACCGGGATACGGTGCTGGTGCAGACCGACTAAAAGGGCGGTGCTGTTGACACCGCCCCCATAGGAAACCATATTGATGTGTGTTTCACCTCCCATCAGTTATACGGCGGCCGGCCGTAGGCATAAAAGTGAGACTGCCAGTAACTTGTATTCAAATTGGTGTAGGAAATCGGGTCTCCGCAATGCAGCATCATCCCGTCGCCCACATAAATACCCACATGGGAGATACCGCTGGTGTCATAGGTGCCCACAAAGAACACCAGATCACCGGGCTGGGGGTCGGATACCGGCGTGGAGATATTGTAGAGCCCCTGGGCTCCCAGCCGCCCGGTGTTACACAGGCCGGTGCTGGTCAGCACATAGCTGACAAAGCCGGAACAGTCAAACGATGTCTCCGGGCTGCTCCCGCCCCACACATAGGGGTATCCCAGGTATTTCTCCGCCTCGGTGATGAGGGTAGCAAACCGTTCATCCGTCAGGTACTCGGCGGGGATGTCCCAGGCCGTAGGCGGGTTCTCGATGTACTTGCCCACATACCCGGAGGACGGAAACAGATCCGGCCGGTTGCCCAGGGTGGACATATACACGGCATACATGGAAAGCTGATCCTCGCCCATGATGTAGACTGGCACATGAGAGAGGTCAAAGTTTTCCAGCGTGACGGTGCAGATATACCAGGTGTATGGCACCTCCACTTCGTACTCGTTGCCCTCGCTGTCTGTCCGGGTCTCGGTGCGGTAGCGGGTCTCCGTGGTGACCGTTTCCGTGAGGATGTACTGCTTGTCAAAGAGCATTTCCAGGTCGCCTTGCACCTCGTCCAGGGTAAACACCCCTTCGTGGAGCGCCGACAGGATGGACAACAGCACATAAGGGTCATGCTCGATCTCATCCAGGTCAAAGTGATATTCGTCATAGTCGTGGGTGGCCTCGTAGGTGTCCAGGTATTCTTGAAGCTCCGCCTCCATTCCACAATAGGCGGCCTCGGCCCCGGTCAGGTCCGCGTCCTCGGAGAGATAGGAGGACGCCACCAGGCCGGAAGTCCCGCCCCCAAACATGGAAGTGCAGGACTGCATCAGCCCCATGATGAGCATGAGGATCAAGCCGATCCCTCCCACAATGAGAAGGTTGTGTTTGTTCTTCATCACAAGGCCGCCCAGCTTCTGGGCGATGGTCCCGCCGCCTTTCTTCGCTGCGGAAGCGGCGGTCTGGGATGCCTTTCCCGCAGCCTGGGCCGCGCCGGTCCCTGCCCGATGTGCGGCGGCATACTGCTTTTGCAGCCGCTTTTTCTGCCACAGGCGGGAGATGGGGTTACTGGACGCAAGCTGGGGATTTTCCATGACGGACTTCCGCCAGTAGAAATCGGCATTGGCTTTCACCGCTGCCTGCTCCGCCTGCTTCACATCCTGCCAGGGTTTCAGTTTCCGGTCCGCACGCGCCTGATGGAAACGCCGATTGCCATAGCCCACGGCCTTCTCAATCTGCCGTTCTCCCAGGTGGCCGGCCTGAACACCGGAGTTATCGCCCTCCACCTTGCTCACTTCGCCGTGGAGGGTGGACCGTATTTCCTGCACCGGCCGGGCCAATGGGTTGCCATGTTCCTTGCCGGGAGGCTTTACGGGGACAGCAGCTTTCGCCGCATCCAGCCGATCCGCCGCCTTGTCCGACTTGCGGATGGCCTTTTTCAGTTCCGGCGCCGCCTGGTCTGTCTCGGAAAACTGCAAACGGGAGGAAGGGCGGTCTCTGGCCGCCTCACCCTCCCGAAAGGTGTCGCGCCGCTTTCGCCGCGCCTTTTTCGTCTGCCGGCGATCCCGGTGTCCCACCACCTCGTCCACCGCCCGGTTCAATGCCCCCGCCGTTTCATCCGTAGGAGAATAATCCTGCTCCGGGGGACGGTCTGAAATATGGGTGGCCTCGCCAGTCACCAGGTTCACCGAGATGGCCCCATCACGGGTCATCTTCTGCGCTTCCTTTTCGGAGGCTTTCCATTCCTGCATTTATCCGTCACCTCCTCCGTAGGGGCAGATGCTGGCGCACGCCCCGGTCTCTATCAGGGAAATGTAGTGAAAAATGGGATAGGCCTGGGGCGGGCAGACTGCGTTCCCCAGGGTTTTCAGCCGCAGCGCCCGATCCTTCGTATCCTCGGTTATGCGGGGGACGCTCTCCGGCTCGCTGGCCCAGAGGATACGTCCGTCCATCCCTGCGGGAAGCCCATGAGCCATTCCACCCAGTCCGGGTTCAGCGCCGTTTTGTCCGAGGTCGGGAGTTCCTGCTTTGCCATTTGCGCCGCCAAGCTCCCGGCGCATTTCTTGCGGATAAGGGTCTGCGACTTCATATCCGACAGGAATCCGTCCGCCGCCATTGGCGTCAAGTAGAATACCGCCGCCGACAGGGACAGGCTCCAGATTGTTCCATCCTTGTTCCGCTTTCGGAAGATCCCGTTGTCCGACAGGAACACATCCAGGTTGGCAGCGTCCCGGCAGGTGGATTTGTCGGAGGCAAGGGGTGTGGGAAACATCAGCCGCGACGATAAAAGTTCGCTGGCGCTCATGCCATGCGCCGACGCCACAAGCCGGAAATACGAATGGGAGAACAGCGTATCCCGCTTTTGCCAGGTCAAAAATCGTTTTGTCGAGCCCCATATTGATGAAGCCAGCAACATTTTCCCCAAGCACCCAACGGGGCCGCAGTTCGGCAATAACGCGGCACATTTCCGGCCACAGGTAGCGTTCATCCGCAAAGCCACGCCGCTTTCCTGCGGTGGAAAAGGGCTGACAGGGGAAGCCGCCGGAAATGATGGTGACTGTTTCAAGTCCTGTTTTCTCAAAAAACGCCTCCTTCGTAAATGTGGTAATGTCCCGGAACTTCGGCACATCCGGCCAGTGCCGCTCCAGGATAGAATAGGGGTAGTCCGCCCATTCACATTGGCAGACGGTCTCGAATCCGGCTGCCTCCGCCGCCAGGTCCAGACCGCCGATGCCAGAGAACAGGCTTACATGGGTCAGTCGCTCCATACCTCATCCCCTTCAAGGCCGTCATCCTGGGAATCGTCCTCCACTTCCTCCAGCGAAATCAGGTTATGACGCTTGATGATGGCCTCCTCCAGGGTATCATGCGCGACGCCGCTGCCCTCCGGGAGCCCCAGGCTGCGGTAGATCCGCTTCATCTCTTTCTCATAATTGCCAGCACGCTTTTTCAAGCGGAGAAAATCCTTCTCCGTCTCCGCCTCCGACAGGCAGCGGGCCAGGGAGTGATAGAGAACGATCAGGTTGTAGATGTCGCCCACCAGCATACGGAAACCGCTGCCGGGGATGATGTACTCATCCCGATATTTCTTGGGCTTCGGCTCCTCCTCCGGGACCACCTCCACCTCGTCCAGTTCCTTGTCCATGAGCCCCTTCAAATCCTTGGGGTCGCCGAACACCAGGTAGCGGCCGGGGATGCCCCAGCTCTGGAACTTCTCCTCGGCGATCTCACCGTACCGCTTCGCCGTATCCAGCACATGGAACACATCCTCCTCGTCCTTGATGCGGCCAGCCAAAAAAGCGAGCTGGTGGAGGAGCCCATACAAGTGGACCTCATCGTTGATGTGGGAGAGATAGGTCTTTCCGTTGATGACATACAGTTTGTTTTTCATATTCACGCCTCCGTTTCCGCCGCGTGCTCCACCTCGCTGGGCTTGGTGGTGAGCAGTTTGTAGAGTTCGGTATCCTTCGGGAAATCATCCGCAAAGGGCAGAATGACGTTATTGAAGAACAGCAGCCCGTGGCCCGGCTCGGAGTTGGTCACATAGGCAAGCTGCTCAGACGAAATATTCAGCCGCTCCGCCAGTATCTTCCGGTCGCCCGCCGCCTGATTGAGCATATAGATGAAGTCACTGTTCTCCAGAATGTTTTCAATCTCCGGGGAGGAAAGCAGGTCTTTGGGGTTCTGGGTCGCTCCGGTGGGGATGCCGCCCCACTTTCGGAAGCGCTTCCAAATCTCGGCGCTGTACGCGGCGGTCTGTTCCTCCTTCAGCAGAAGGTGGAACTCGTCCACGAAATACCAGGTAGACTGGCCAATCGCCCGGTTGATGGTGACGGTGTTCCACACCGCGTCCTGAACAATGAGCATCCCCGGCTTTTTCAGGTTCTTGCCCAGACCCTTGATGTCAAAGCAGACCAGGCGATTGGAGATGTCCACGGTAGTGCGGTGGTTGAAGAAGTTCAGCGAACCGTTCACATATAGGTCCAATGCCTGGGCCACCCGGTCGGCCTCCGGGATGTGTTGGGACAGAAGGGCGTTCATCAGGTCGCCCAAAATCGGCATATTCTCCGGCCTGGGGTCAGCAAAGTAGGGCTGGTAGATCATCTGCACCGCCCGGTCAATAACCGTTTTCTCAATGGCCTCCAGGCCGGTCTTGCTGCCCATGATGAGCTCACAGAAAGACAGCACGAAGTCAGATTTCAGCGCCAACGGATTTTCTTCCTCGGAGTAGTTGAGATTGATGTCCAGGGGGTTCACATAGTCGGTGCTGGATGGGGACAGCCGAATCACCTGACCGCCCAATCGCTTCACCAGGGGTGAATACTCGTCCTCCGGGTCGCAGATGATGACATTATCCTGGGTCATCAGCATAATAAAGGTGATTTCCCGCTTGCAGCTCATGGATTTGCCGCTGCCGGGCGTGCCGAACACAAGGCCGTTGGGACAGCGGGATTGCTTGCGGTCCAGCAGGATCATGTTGTTGGAGAGGGCGTTGAGGCCGTAGTACATGGCGTCGCCGCCCATGAACACCTCCTGGGTTACGAAGGGGACGAACACCGCCAGGGCCGATGTGGTCAGGCTCCGTTCGATTTTGATGCGGTTGAGGCCCAGGGGAAGGCTGCTCATAAGCCCGTCCTCCTGCTGGAAGTCCAACCGGGTCAGGAGGCAGTTGTAGGTCTGGGCGACGCTGGCCGCCTGGGATACGGCGATCTCCAGCTTTTGCCGGGTCTCCGCCGTGTGCAGCACCAGAAAGGTCATGTTGAACATTCTCTCGTTGCGGGATTGCAGGTCGGTAAGGAGGTCTTTCGCCGCGCCGCCGTAGGTGGACAGGTCGGAGGGAAGGATGTCCATATCGTAGCCGCTGCGCACCGCCCGCTTCTGCTCCTGTATCTTCATGGCGTCCAGGTCGGTGATCTTTCGCTTGACCATTTTGATGGCCTCGTTCTGATTGATGCCCCGGATGTGCATGGTCACCATGATATTCCCGTCCGCCTCCATGAAGTCGGTGAGGATACGGTCGTGCATCTCCGGCGCCAGGATTTGCAGGAAGGACACCGCTCCGTACCGTTTGCCGATGCGGAAGGTGCGGGTCTCCCCGAAGTGGAAGGAGGACGGAGCGATGAAGTCCTTCACTGAAAGGCCGCTGGCGGGGAGCCAGTCCCATTCAAAGGCAAACTGCCCGCCCTCCGGGTGGAGGATGTTGTAAAGCAGCTCCAGCCGTTCCTTTCCGTCCAGCACATGAGCTGCCGCCCCCATGACCTTGAAGCGGTTGAGAGTGTCGGTTTCAATCCGGGCAAACCGCGCCCGTGCTGCCGGAAGATTCTCCGCCTCGATGGTCAGGGTCACATACTTGGTTTTCACATAGCCGTTGTTGCCCCGCTTGTACTGCATCCGCAGGATGTCCACCGCCTCGTCCCGGATGGGGTCCAGGTCATTGCCCTGCCTGCGGATGCCGAACAGTTCATCGGCGGCGCTGCCTCCGCTGCGGCTGTTCAAAGTGACCTGGACGCCGATGGAGGGATCATAGCCATTATAGAAATCGCAGAGGCTTTCAAAGATGCTCCGCTGGTCCTCCGGCCCCGCCAGGCGGTAATTCACATCCTCATAGGCGATGGTCTTGGAGAAGGCCCCGCCATCCAGCCGGCACAGGCCGTCCGGGAACATATTGCGGAAAGGGATGCTGTCCTGCACCGTATGGTTTTTCCCATCGCCTTTTGCCTGCCGGATCACCGCCTCGATCTGCCTGCGCTCGTCACGGGTCAGCTTACGTCTGGGCTTTGCCGTTTTTCTGGCCCTTGCGGTTTTTGCCTGCAATCGCTCTCACCTCCTGTTCCAATTCGTGCTGCCGCACCAGGGCGGAGTACAGGTTGTTGGTTTGGTAGATCCGCACCTTTGGGCGGATAAACTTGTTCTGAATGAGGTGCCCAAGGAACACCTCCAGGGGCTGCCCGTTCCGCTCGTACATGGCAAACAGGAAGAAGGGCAGCATGACCAGGATCATGCACAGGGCGGCCGTGGTGGTGCCCAGCGCACCCTTGGCTAAGAAGAAAAGCGGCACGCCAATCAGCGCCGCCGTTCCGAAACAAATCACCTGCCGCTTGGTCAGCCCGAACAGGACCTTGCTCTGCACCTTGCTCAGGTCCTTCGGGATCGTTACATAGGCCAATCACATCAACTCCTTCTTGTGGGAATATAGTCTTTGAAATCTTTTACCGCATGGAAAATTCGCTTATTGTTCACCCACCGCTGAAGATGGCGGGTAATCTTAGGGGCGGTGGGGCGCTCATAGATCATTACATAGGGGTCATACCCCAAAGCCCGCAAGGTGTTCACCCGGTAAAGGTCTTGCTCATGGGTGCTTCCATAGTTGGTCAGCACATAGACGCGCCGGTTTCGGTCGCTTCGGATGGCGGTATGCTCCACAAAGCGGCGGAAATACTCCGTCAAATCCTCCTCCGGGTTATCCCAGGCAAAATGTACCGCCTTGGTTCGCACCTTGTTCAGCAGGGAAATGTTGTCTGGGCTGGTCAGTCGGATGTCCAGCCCCTGAGTGAAATCCACCAGCGCCCGGCTGTCGGCAAGCTGCTCCAGCAGCGCCTCATGGTCCGGGCAAGCCAGCAGATTGGGGTCCAGCAGTTTGATCTCATCCTCGCCGCGCCAAAATTCAAAGAGGTCAGCGACCTTGACGCTCCTGCGCCCTTCTTTACCGCTGACAATGCAAAATCCGCAGTTTCTCGGACAGCCTCGGCTCAAAAATCCGTAGGCTGTTCCTAAAAACCGCGGATAGAGAAAGTAGTTCGGCCGGATGTGCTCAATCTCATACGGAAGGTCTTTCCCGCCCGGCCCGTAGCCGGTGCCACCCTGGATGACCTGGTCCGCATTGGTCACGGTGATGTTGTCCCTGGAATAGGTATCCGTGAACACCCGGCTTTTATAGACCAGGTCGTAATGCCCCTTGGGGCTCCACCACTCCACCCGGTCGCCCCGCCGGGTATGGTATTCGGAGAGTTTCATCAGACAGAGATTTGGAAAGTTGTGAGAATCCACATCGATCAATCCAACCTTCAATCAGCCACCCCCTTAGTGCGCCCCGAACAGGGATTTTGCGAGGCTGCCGGTCTTAAAAAGAGTGAAACACAGGAGCACCGTGTACCCCATGCACCCCCAGATAGCGCCGGAAATGTTGTCGCCGCTGAGCGAAATATCTTCCACCAGCACCGCATAGATGCCCACGCAGATCATTATGAGGAACGCCTGGAAGCCCAGGGCCAGCAGGGAGCGGAGATAGTTCTGCCCCGTGTTTCCCCATTCCCGGTTGACCATTGTGGCAAATGGGATGGGACCTATCGAAGTGACCAAATACACCTCAATAATCCTGCCGTAAATGACCAGGAAGATGCAGATGGAAAGTATCTGCGTACACAGTCCCACGAAGATGCTCTGGAACCACAGCCCCAGCAGGGCGCCGATACTCCAGTCTGCAAGCTGGGTCTCCAGATCAGCGGTCACGCTGGATATGTCGATGCCCGCATCCGAAATGATGACGCCTGCCGACTGGTTGACCACATTCTGCGCCACATCGAACACCGCCATGACAATATTCCAGGTATTCGTGACGATCAGCACCGCACAAAAAGACTTAAAAATCCACTTGAAGAAGATCCATGTGTCGAAGTCATGGAGATTGTTCTTCTCGACGATGAGCTGGATCAACTCGTAGCACATGACAAAGGTGAGGATGATGCCGGCGATGGGGACGATGACCGTTTCCGAAAGGCTGCGGATCATATTGAAGATGCCGCTGTTCCAGGCGGCGGGTGTCATGCCGACCTCCCCGGCGATCTCGCCCACCTTTGTGTTCAGGGTATCAAACATCCCGGTCAGGTTGGATATGATACCGTCAATGAGCAGTTCTTGGAACCACTCCTGTATTGCGTCAAAAATCAACGGGGATCACCTCCTTTCCGGGAGGCCCCGTGTGCCGAGGCCTCCCGTGGGGTTTGTTGGCGGACATCAGGTGGTGAGCAGGCCGGACAGCAGGGGAATCAGGGTCAGGCCGATGAGGGCGACACCGCCGCCGGCCATCAGCTGCTTGATGCCCTGGCTTTTGGAGGCGGGGTTGTCCTGGCCGTAACCTTCCAGAAGGTTGATACCGCCCCACACGCACAGGCCGCCACCCAGGGCGATGACCAGAGTCTGCAAAACGTCGATAGCGTTAGTGAAAAAATCCATAATTCATATTTCCTTTCGTTGTAGAATCGTTATTGAAGGTCTGCGGCTGTCAATTCGTACATCTCGAAAGGCTCATCCGGCTTTAGGATGGCCGGTCTGCGTTTCATGTACCGTTCCATATCAAAGAGGTACTTCTTGTCGGCGTCGGCAGTATATTTGTAATCGGGATGCCTGGTCAGGTCGTACTTGTCCGAAAGGAACGGGCGCACGCCCCGCAGCATGAAAATACATTTGCCTCCGTCCATTACTGCCAATTCGTCTTGTGTCATCAGCTCCTTTCCCAATTTCTGATAGTTAAGACCGTGGGAGACTTGGCTGCCCCGGTTCTCGGATTGATTGAAGCTGTCGATGGTCTCCTTGCCCAGCAACTCCGAGATTTCTTTCAGGGTGGATTTCTCCTTGCCTCCCAAAAACAAGGTGGTGTCGCAGTTGCCCACAATGGTGTCTGCGGCGTCCTTGTAGATGGTCTTTAACTGACTTTGTGACTGCAAAATAATAGAAGCCGAGATCTCCCGGCTCCGGATGGTGGCGATCAGCTTGTCAAAGTTGGGTATCTGCCCGATGTTGGCGAACTCGTCCAGGAGGCACCGCACATGGACCGGCAGGCGGCCGCCGTAGAAGTCGTCCGCCTTGTCGCACAGAAGGTTGAAAAGCTGGGAGTACATGAGCGCCGCCACAAAATTGAAGGTGCTGTCCGTGTCGGAGAGAATGACGAACAGCGCCGATTTCCGGTCGCCCAGGGTGTCCAGCTCCAGTTCGTCCTCCGCCATAAGGTCCCGCAGCTCCTGAATGTCAAAGGGAGAGAGGCGGGCGCCGCAGCTAATCAGGATGGATTTCAGAGTTTTGCCGGCAGCCATCTTGAATTTGCGGTATTGCTTCACGGCGAAATGATCCGGCTGCTCCTTTTCCAACTTGGCAAACAGCAGATCCACCGGGGACTGAAACTCCTCGTCATCCTCTCTGGCCTCCGATGCGTTGATAAGGTCCAGCAGGGTGATGAAGTTGCGCTCCTCTGGCTCCGCCTCATACCAAATGTAGCCGATGAGGGCAGAATAGTATAACCGTTCGGCCTTGACCCAAAAATCTTCGGAACTCTTTTCGCCCTCTCCCTTGGTGTTGAGAATGAGGGCGTTCACCAGTTTCAAAATGTCCTTTTCGCTGCGGATATAAGCCAGGGGATTGTATTTCATGGATTTTTTGAAATTGATGAGGTTCAGGCTTTTGATGCGGTATCCCTTGCGCTCCAGCAGGGCTCCTACCTCGTTCAGGATGGTGCCTTTGGGGTCCGTGACCACATAGGAGGAATGGCACTGGAGCAGGTTGGGTTTGACAAAGAACCTCGTTTTGCCTGAGCCGGAACCGCCGATGACCAAAATATTCTTATTTCTGGCGTACTTGGGCTCCTTGGGGCGGCTCGACATGGTGATCCGTTCCGTCTGGGTGAGGAGGACGTTCTGGAAGAAGTCCGGGTCTGCGTAGGGGGCGATGTCAGCCGGGGTGCCCCATCGGGCGCTCCCGTACTCGACCCCCCGGCGGTATTTCTTCGCGTTCTTGCCTTTGGAGTAGACCGCCAGCCGGATCAGCACCGCGCCGGCGGCGCCCA
>NZ_NFJK01000024.1 GCF_002159845.1 Anaeromassilibacillus sp. An250 | reverse complement strand
GATTTTAGTATATCAGGAACGGGTGTTCGAGTCAAGATTCCAAGCGAAAAAAGTGTTCGTGTTCGAGAAAAATTTACAAGGGCACGGGCTTGGGACTGGAATTTTAGAGAATAGTTATACCGAAAGTTGGATTATCCCGAAACCTTATTTTTCAGCCTGTTTCCATGCTGATTTCGTTCAAAAAATTCGGGATAACTTTTCCTCCCTTTTGAGCTGGTTTCAATACTTTTTCATCAGAAGCTTCCCAACATTCGGGATAATCTTATAGCTTCCCATACATCCATCCTTGATAATAGTTTACAGCAGGAAGTTTACCTGACTATATCAAGGAGGCTGTGCTTATGAAAACACAAAAGCAAACCATTAACGAGATGATCGCCCAGATAATTGCTGAGGCAAGAAAGCTGGGCTACAGCGAAGCAACCATTTGGAGAAATATCACGCCCAAATTTCAGACTGTTGCCGTTTATTATGAAAAAAGAGGCGTATGTTTCTATGACCCGGCAATCACCAGGGAGCTTGTGGATCTTCAGAAAGAACGTCTGGATCGGGAAGAAATCTCCATCCACTACTACAAACGGGTAAAATCGGCGGCAAACCGCCTGGACGAGTTCTATCTGACGGGAACCTTGCATTTAAATATGCCAAAGCATGGGACAAAGTATCCGGTCTCGGAGGATAGCGAGAAGCTCATCGACCTTTTCCTGGATTATAAAGGCTATGGCCCGAATACCAGGGACGATGTGGTGTGGGTAGTCCGCAGATACCTGCATTACTTTGAATCTTTAGGGTATGCTTCCCTGGAATGGGTGACGGTAGAACAGGTCCGGGAATTTATCCTGAAAACGGCGGCGGAAGTAAAAACCTCCAGCCTGCATAACATCCTGCTCTATCTGAAACATTTCCACATATTTCTGAAAGAAAGCAGCCTCCCGGCCCCGGATTGTGTTGAGCTTTTCTCCTACCGGGTATATCGGGATATGCCAATCCAAAGCTATGTAACGGATGAGGAGCTGGACCAGATCCTACGGGTGATTGATACAGACAGCGAGATGGGAAAACGGGACCGCGCCATCATCCTCCTTGCGGCAACAACAGGCCTACGGGCCGGAGACCTGATCCGGATAAAGTTGACAGACATTGACTGGCGGAAGGGCGAAATCCGATTTACCCAGAGAAAAACAGGGCGTGTAAGCTATACCCCGCTGGTTAAGGAGGCGGGAGAAGCCTTGCAGGATTATATCCTGAATGCAAGGCCGCGCTCTGAGAGCCCGGAAGTATTTTTGCGCCTGATTGCCCCCAGGACAGGGCTGGCGGATGCGGTCAGCATTGGATGTATGTTTCAGCAATACCAAAGGAAAGCCGGGATTTACCGCCATGCCTTTGATGGGAAAGGGTTCCATGGACTCCGGCGGCGGCTGGCAAAAAAGCTTTTGGTGACGGGAACGCCGCTCACAACCATCACACAGATCCTGGGGCATGACGACCCAAAGTCTGCAAGGCAGTACCTTTCCCTGGATACCAGCAGCTTAAAAGAATGCGCCCTTGATTTTAAAGGTATCCCGCTGGAAAGGGGGTTGGAGGGATGAATGATAAGTTTGCCAGTGGATTTGCACAGGATCTGGAAAGTATGATCGCTTTGAAATGCGCCCTCGGTTATTCCGAAAACACTTACCTGGAAAAGGCCAAAAGTTTTGACCGCCGTTGCTTTGAAGTATATCTCGGCCAGCAGGAGCTTACCCAGGCCATTGTGCTGAACTGGCTGAAGCCAGAACCGGGGAAATCACCGCAGACCATCCACGGGAAGGCAGCTTTTGTCAGGGCGTTGGGGAAATATCAAAAATCCATAGGGAAAGCGGCATATATCCTCCCAGACCGGTTTACTGCCGGAGGCACTGTATTCATTCCTTATCTGTTTGGGGATGATGAGCTGGCAGCGCTGTTCCATGAAATCGACTGTTACCAGTATCCACGCGACCCATTCCGTCCGCATCTGCTCCGTACATACTTTCGGATGACTTATACCTGCGGCCTGCGGCCAAACGAAGGGAGGCATCTGAAACGGAACGAGGTTGACTTGAACAGCGGAGAAGTACGGATCATTGAAACAAAATGGCGTAAAAGCAGAACTATCGTAATGTCGGAGGACATGCTTTTTCTTGCAAGGTCTTATGCCGGCATCCGGGATGCCGCATTTCCGGGAAGCGCATATTTCTTCCCCGCGCCGGATGGCGGCCCCTATTCCGCCCAGAAGATGCAGGGGAAATTTAAGTGGTTCTTTGCTCGCACAAAACCGGGAATTCCCAAAGACCTTCTTCCTGCCGTCCGGGTATATGACCTCCGCCACCGGTTCGCAACGGCTGTCCTGAACCGCTGGCTGGATGAAAAGAAAGAACTTTCCTCACGGCTTCCTTATCTGCAGACATACATGGGCCATAAGGATTGGGAGGCAACCGCGTACTATATCCATCTGCTTCCGGAAAAACTGGTGAAATCAGCCGGGATTGACTGGGAAGCCATGAACGGCCTGATTCCGAGGGTAGAACTATGGGAAAAGTAAAAGACGAGCAGCTGTTCAGCCTGTTGAGGAATTTTCTCCTGATCTACCTGCCAAACCAGCGGCACGCCAGCAGCAATACCGTAAAAGCATACCGCACTGCGTGGAACCAGCTTTTGAAATATATAGCGGGACAGAAAAAGATTCCCATGATGTCGGTTACATTTGGGATGATCCGTTATGAAATGGTAGTGGCATACCTGGACTGGCTTTCAGAAGAAAAAGGCGTAGGCCCTGCTACCCGGAATAACAGACTGGCCGCCATACGAGCATTTATTACTTACGCTTCTGCCTGCAGGCCGGAGTATATCAGTTTGTCCAGTGAACTGGCAGCGATTAAGATTCAGAAAAAGGAGCGTTTCCGGGAGGTGGACTATATGTCCGAAGCTGCGGTCAAGGCTCTGTTTGCGGCACCTGATACTCGCACAAAAATGGGACTGCGGGATCAATTCCTGATGATCTTTCTTTATGACACAGGCGCAAGGATTCAGGAGGCCCTGGATGTGAAAATCTGTGATCTGCGGATTGACAAAACACCAACTGTGACGCTTCATGGAAAGGGCGGCAAGATCCGGGTAGTCCCCTTGATGAAGGATACGGTACAACATCTGGATAACTACATGGGTGCATTTCATAAAGGAGAAAGTGCCTTTTCAACAGAATGGCTTTTTTATGTAGAGCGAAAAGGTTCCCGCAGCGCAATGTGTGATGATACGGCAAGGCTCCGCATCCAAAAGTATGCGGAACTGGCAAGGGAAACCTGCCCCGATGTGCCGGAACGGGTTCATCCTCATCTGTGGAGGCACACCAGGGCCATGCACTTATACCAGCATGGAATGGATTTGACAATGATTTCCCAGTGGCTGGGGCACAAACAGGTTGAAACAACGTTGATCTACGCTTACGCGGATACGGAAGCCAAGCGGAAAGCGATTGAAAAAGCCATGGGGGCAGGCCTTGCCGATGCGGAATCAGTGAATTACACGGTTAGCGATGAAGATATGAAAGCAAAAATAATCCTAAAACGAAGCATAGACTCAGCAATGTATATTCTGTTTCTGCTTCTGATGGGGCAATGTGTTTTACGGGGCGTTATTCACGAATGGCTTGGTATCGCTGTCGGGATACTTTTCGTGTGCCATAATGTATTAAATTTCAAATGGTATCAAACGCTCCGAAAGGGCAAATACAATGTCATGCGAGCCATACAACTTATCATAAACATTCTTCTCCTATTAGCTATGCTCCTTTGTATGTTCGGCGGAATCCTTGCTTCGCAATACATCTTTGCCGTAGGCAGCGGAAAGATGATTGAGCTTGGCAGACACTTACACCTTGTTTCAACAGCGTGGGCGTTTGTGCTTATGAGTTTTCACCTCGGATTTCACTGGTCGATATTTTCTGCTATATCAAAGAAAATTAGGACTGACGAAAAGGTAAAGAAAGTAATACACATTATTTGCTGTGTATTCGTAGCCGTTTTGTTTGCGTATGGTGTATATCAATTTGCAGACAGACGGTTTTGGGAAGAACTGTTCCATCTGATTGACTATCAGTATCACCTACAATGAAAATATGCTTTGCTGATTATTTTTTCTGCTGTCCCTGCGGAGCGTGGTTCTGCGGATTTCCTGCGGGCTGACCGCCTTTATTCTTCAATACAATGTCGTCTGCCTTGATGTAAGCACGGCGTTTTCGTCCTTAATCATCTGCCAGCCTTTGAGCTGATACTTTGTGCCGATTTCCAATCCATCAAGGGTAACGGTATCAATGATTGTCACGTCTTTTCCTGCTTCAATCTCTTTCTTTCCGTCCTCGCTGGTCGCTGTGGTATGGATAGAGATGATACGCTCCGTGATAAGCACCGTCTGTCCCTCGTCGTCAATGTCCTTGTGTTCCGCCACCTTGACAGGCTCGTCCTCATTGGAAAGGTCGTAAAGTTCCTCAAAGGTTACAAGGTTCTGACCACCTAAATCAGACGCATTGAATGTATAGGAAATTTCCACTTTCATTTCTTCATCATCGGCGGTAAAGGTATAGCTGTTCTCTACACGCTGTCCGTCGATAAGAAGCTCGGCGTTTTCCTCTTTCAACATCTGCCAGCCTTTTAACTGATATTTTGTGCCTTTTTCCAGCCCGTCAAGTGTAACCGTATCAATGATTGTTACCTCTTTGCCAGCCACGATAGACTTCTCGCCGTCTTTGCCTGTGGCTGTGGTATGGATAAAGATTTCTTTCTCGTATTCATCAGTAAGTGTCCCTAAGTCAACGGTCACGTTGTTTCTGGACACCACGATTTCAAACGGCGGGATAAGCTCAAAGCCTTTGTTGCCCTCACAGCGTAATTCCTCAATGATATAGGTATCGTAAATCAAAGCACCCTTGCTGTCGTCTGGCTCGCTCGTTCCAAACCAGATACCGTCCTCGCTGGTCTTTCCTGCATTGGTGTTGTTCTTATGGGAAGCCCAGTCAGAAGAAGTGGAGAACTGCCCGTTATCATCTGTCACGATAATGTGGCTCTCACCTGTGGTCTTGCTTGTGATCCTAAACGGAACTCCCGCAAGACGCTGGTGTGTGCCAGCTCCAATCTTGACACCCTCTAGGTCGCCACGCTTCACTTGATTGTAGATTGATGTGTCTGTCCCTGTAAGGTCAACGATTTTTCCGTCCTCTGTGATTTCAAATTCAATCGGTTCTGCACCGTCCGTCAAATAGCCCTCTGGTGCTTTGCTTTCCTCGATACGGTATTTTCCATAGTGCCGTCGCTGTCCTTTTCAGCGATTGTCTTTGTTACCCATGTCTTTGTAGGCTCACTAGGGAGATTATCAGCGGTATAGTGTCCCGCATAAAATTTCCATGTGAACTCTGCACCCTCTAAAGAAGCGTCGCCCTGTAGAGCGTCTTTCTGTGTTTCCATGTCAATCTTGAATAATTCAATCAATGTGTCTGTAACCTTTGGTGTGTCTGATACATTGAGTGTTGCTGTTTTGCCAGCTTCCACATTTAAGGAATAGACTGTGCTGTCCACCTTATAGCCAGCAGGAGCGGAAAGCTCTTTGATGTAGACTGTGCCAGCCTTTACTTCCACGGTATCAGTATTTCCGCTGTTATCAGTCGTAAGGGTGGCAAGCTGTTTCGTACAGTCCTTATCAGAATAGACACCATAAGTCGCACCAGCGATAGAGTAAAGTCCGTTTCCGTCGGTAATGCTGGCATTACTGGAAGTCTTTTTCAATGTGGCATTTCCAACGGCAAGTTTCGCCCAGAACTGTCCAATGTCCTGCCCCTCGCCAGAGGAGTAGATGTAACCGCCACATTCATAGCGTCCCTTATTCTCGTTGGCAAAGGCTTTCGCCCCAGCGTAAACCTCGTCCTGTACGGCTTTTGAGATTTCATCATAGGAAGCTCTGACGTTATCGCATTGCCAGCCCAGATGAACACTCAATCTCTGCCATACGACGCACTGTTCAAGAAGATAGACCTGTTTATAATTCAGCTCGCTGTGGCTCTGTGCGTACTGCTTGACGTATTCCAGAGAGAGGGCAACGTCGGAATCTGGTCAGCACTCATGCGTGTGCTTGCGTCGGCTCTGGTCTTGTAGCCGTTCTTGAAGTTGGTGTTGATGTCCACGCAGTAGGCAGTTTCGCCCTCAACTTTCATAATTCCCTCATTAAAGGTCGAACCGATAGAACCGTCATTCATAACCTTTTCGATATATCCTGCTCGTTCTGCACTTTCTGTCCAGTATTGCGTTTCAGAAGCGTGGACTGCCGTTGTCGGCAAAGCGGTAACGATAGTCGCAAAGGCAAGGAAGCCTGTGGCTAATCGCTTCAATATCTTTTTCATAGCTTTTAAAATTCTCCTTTCGTTTGGATATAGAAAAAGCCGTCCATTTCTGAACGGCTGGAAATAGAAAAGGAACGTCAATATCGGCGTTCCATAATCTACTTGCGATATTCAATTTTTAGTTTATCAATACTGATGTGCTGTACCATATCTTTGCAAATCTGGGATTTCTAACGTATCAAGGCTCATTCAATGGTAGTAAAATCGTAGTAATTTGAAGTATTTAAACCCTTGAAAATGCTGATAGATACAGTGTTTTAGCGGACAATCAGATTTTTAGTTGGTTTTTATATTAAAAAATTTTTTGCCGCTCATAATCGGTTCCTTTCGTTTCGTTCAGGTTGACAGGCCGGAACGAAACGGGGCGGAGAGCGGCAGCCCGCACCCATGCGCAGGTGGTCAAAGGGACGGGCTTTGTGAGATGTGAGCCGTAGTATATAAAAAGCGAGCCATAACTCACTTCCATGAGCATGGCTCGCTGCTGCGTTATTGGAATATTTTTCGTAGTGGCATGGGCGTCCGCCGCATAAGCGGTAAACCCCGCCTTATTTTGACCTCCTTTGTGTTGGCGCTCTCATCCATATCTCCCTTTACTACGAAACATGAGTTATAACTCACTCTGCATGAGTTTTATGGTTATTTATATGAGCGGAAGTACACCCTACAATAATGTAGAGGTGGTGTGTAGTGAACAATCCGCTGGATCTATTTGCATGGAAGGTGCGGTCAGAACGGAAGCGGCAGCATCTGACGCAAAAACAGTTAGCTGAACGCCTCGGTATGACCCCCCGCACGATCATAGATTTGGAGACCTGCCAAAGTAATCCGAAATTTGAAACGGTGGTCCTTGTCGCCAAAGAATTGAATATCAGCGTGGACGCCGCCATCTTCCCGGAAATGGTAAATCAGACAGTCTCGAAAACAGTCGTGGACTTCTTTGCCGGGAAAAGCGAAGCAGAGATTGAAAAGTTTATCGCACTCTGCAAACAGGCGGAAGCCTTCCAAAAAGACGAGTAACGCGGTCGGGTTCGATGTGCCCGGCCGCGTTACTGTTTCACCCGTTTGCTATGCGGGCAGTTTATTCTTCTTTTGTTTTATAAGCATTTTTCAGACGCTCGAAGGACTCCTGGCTGATAACATGCTCCATCCGGCAGGCATCCCTTTCCGCTGTTTCCGGGTCTACGCCGGCTTCAATCAGTCGGTCAGTAAAGAAGCGGTGCTTTTCGTAGATCCGCTCCGCCACTTCCTGGCCCACATCGGTCAGATGCAGGAAATAGTCGCTGTCCATTGTCAGGAACCCCCCGTCCCGCAGGGTCGCCACCGCATGGCACACGCTGGGCTTTGTGACCTCCAGGTGCCGGGCAACATCCACGGAGCGCACCATGCCCATCTTTTTATGAAGAACAAGTATGGCCTCCAGATAGTCCTCCCCGGACGCATGAAGTTTCATCAGTACCTCCTTTTATGAATTAAACGCTTAACTTCCAATTTGCAGAAGCTGTCTGCAAATCGACCAGCCTACGATAGAGGCCATTTTCTTTCATAAGTTCTTCGTGAGTTCCGTTTTCGGCTACAATACCATCTGACAATACAACGATACTATCGGCAGCCTCCACCGTCCTCATTCTATGAGCGATAATAAGAACCGTCTTGCCTTTTACCAGCCTGGATATTGCATTTTGAATTTCTGTTTCATTGTCTACGTCAAGAGAGGCAGTAGCTTCATCCAAAAGAATAACAGGAGCGTCTTTCAAAAGAGCGCGTGCGATAGAAAGTCGCTGGCATTCACCGCCTGATAACGTAGAACCGTTTTCTCCAATCACTGTCTGATAGCCGTCCGGCAATTTTGAAATAAATTCATCACACTGCGCTGCTTTAGCTGCGGCAATCACTTCCTCGTCCGTTGCGTCCTTTTTACCGACACGAATATTTTCCATGATGGTGTTATTAAACAGCACAACATCTTGAAAAACGATAGAGAAGTTTTTCATCAACATGGTTGAATTTAGCGGAGCAATATCGGTTCCGCCCAACAGTATTCTTCCTCCGTCCAGAGGATAAAATTTGGCTGCCAGTTTTGCGACTGTACTTTTGCCGCCGCCGGACGGGCCAACCAATGCTGTGACCTGTCCCTGCTTTGCAGTAAACGAAACATCCCTCAGTACCGGTTTGCCCTTTTCGTAAGAAAACTGGACATGATCGAATGTAATATCGTACCCGTTTGTATGGATATTCTTCTCGCCGGTTTCTTCCGGGTATTCTTCTATTTCTTTCAAGCGGTTTACCTGAAGCTGCACAGAAAACAGCTCTGCCATATTTGACATCGCCCCGGAAAGCGGATCGTACAGGCGGGAGGCAGCAATCAAAAACAGAATATAGGTAAACAGAGAGGTATCTCCACTTACCACAAGACTATTACCTACTACAATCACCGTTGCCAAACCGAGCCGTAAAAACATCTGGCCGGTTGTCAGCAGACTTGCCGTTGTCATTTCGGATGAAATCTGTGCTTTTTCCGCGGCATCCATCTTTGCGTCTAATTTGCGAAGATAATCTTCTTCCTGATTGCAAGCCTTTATATCCTGTACGGTTTCCAAACATTCCTGAATGCCTTCTGCAAGCTCCAGTCTTGCGTTCATGTGCTTTTTGCCGAGTTTTTCCTGCCATTTCCGTGACAGAATAACGATTGCAAATGAAATCGGGGCTACCCAGAGAAGAGCCAGGCCCATTTGCCAGTTGAAAATCAGCAGACCGATACAAACAATCCCCGTAGAGATAACTGCTCCAAAGAATTGCGGAACCGTATGGGAAAATGCGTGCTCAAAGTTTGCACAGTCTCCCATAATAGTGCTTGTCAGGTCAGCAAGATCACGCTGGTGGAAGAAGGTCAGCGGAAGGGTGCGCAATTTTTCCGCAAGACCGATACGCCTCCTTGCACTTTCGTCATACGTTCCGAGATATGCTGCGGTGTACTGGCAATAATGAAAAATAAAAACAACAGCTAAAATCACAATTCCAATCACAGTGTAAACGGCGGCACTGATCTCTGGTGCACTCGCTCCCAAAACAGGCGCAAGAAGCTGATTGAGGACGATAGCCAGAAGAATAACAGGAAACATAAGGCTGATATTGGCCAGCACCGAATAAACGATCCCTTTTATCAGGTCTTTTGCACCCTGATCGCTTAACGCATACTTCTTTTTTAACGCCTTAATCATGCTGCTCATCCTCCTTTCCGACCTTCCAGGTAATCGAGGTTTGGTAATCCTTCCACATAGAAGAATAAATACCATTTAAGGCTACCAATTCTTCATGCGTACCTCTTTCTGCAATCTGCCCCTCCTTGAACACCAGGATAAGGTCTGCGTCTTGTATCGTAGAGAGCCGGTGGGCAATCATCAGAACCGTTTTGTTTTGGGTCAGCCGCTCAAAAGCGAGCTGTATCTGATGTTCATTTTCGGCATCTGCAAATGCTGTGGCTTCATCCAGTACAATAATAGGGGCGTCTTTTAAGATTGCCCTTGCAAGAGCAATCCTTTGATTTTCACCTCCTGAGAGATATGTGCCTCCTGTTCCAACGAGCGTATCAAGCCCATCCGGGAGGCGGTCAATAATATCTTTGCATTGTGCTTCATCAGCCGCTTTCAGGACTTCTTCCCTGGTAGCGTCCGGGCGGGCCGCCTTAATATTATTCAGCAAGGTGTCCTTGAACAGACGGGTATGCTCCCGTTTTCCATATAAAGAAAACGGTCTGCAAGGTCAGTAAGATAATAAAGCCGGTGTTCAGCAACAATGATTGTGTGGCCTTCCGCTTTTAGTCCACCCATCAAATTTTTAAGCGCCTCAACGGAATACATATCCAAATTGGCCGAAGGTTCATCAAACACATAAATTTCCGGGTCAACAGCATTGACGGAGGCCACCGCTATTTTCTGTTTTTCTCCGCTGGACATCGGATAAATTTCTTTCCCGCGCAGCATATCTCCGTTAATACGTTTGATCGCACTTGAAACCCGTCCATCCAGTTCTTCATACGGAACGCCATAGTTTTCACACCCGAACGCAATTTCATCCTCTGTAATACTGGCAAAAAACTGGCTCTTTGGATCTTGAAAGATTGAACCTACTTTTTTCCCGATTTCATACAGAGGATATTCCGATATGCTGCGTCCCAGCAGTGTGACTCGCCCTTTCAGCGTCCCTTCGTAAAATTGTTCAGCTAACCCGTTTATCAATCGTGTTAAAGTTGTCTTTCCGCAGCCGCTCCCTCCAGTCAGAACAAGGAACTCGCCCTTTTTTATATCGAGGCTGATATGATGGATACTTTCTGTTTCGGCTCCCGGATATTCAAAAGATACATCTTCAAACTGGATAACGGATCGCCTTGCTTTATCATTTACCATTATGCTACCGTCCTTTCCAGCACAAAATAGAGTGCGGTTACGCAAACAGCAACCACGCACATAATCCAATCTCTTTTTTGAAATTCTATCTTCCTGCGGCAGGTATGTTTTCCCGGATTGGAAATCCCCCTGCTTTCAGCAGAAGCTGCGAGTTCTTCAGCTATTCTGGATGAACGGAAAATAACAGGCGTAACAATATACTCCATTGCGTCCAGAGGATGTTTCCATGACAACAGCTTTCGCAGCCGAAGTGAGGCAAACACATCGGAAAATTCACTGCGCACAGTAGGGAAGAAACGCAGCATGAAGGTTACGGGCAGGGCAATTCCATCAGGAGCGTGGATTTTCTTAAAAACTGCTACAACTTCTCCCGGCGGCATACCAATCACGGGCTGCGCAGCCATAACCATCATCAAAATACGCAGCACCATGAACAGGAACATTTCCGGCATAAGAATGGTAATGCCCTGTCCTCCTGAAAGCAGCCTCAACACGATAAAAACACCGCAGACGATTAGATATTTTATTGTCTGCCTGCCAAAGCCCTGAATAATCAAATACACGCTCAAAACGCCCAAAAGTGTGTATATCAAAATGTCGCTTGTGAGCACCGCCACAAGCGACATAGTGAGAACTATGACAAGCAATTTGGTCCGAAAATCAAATTTCATGCTCATAGTTTATTTAATCGCGCCACTCTTTCTGAAGTGCTTCACAATCAGTTTGTTGCTAATCATGCAGCCAAGGACGGCCAGGATAGCGGTGACAGCCAGGCTCAAAAGGACGTACTTCGGATCGGTGTAATACTGGGTCTGAACCTGAACCTGCTGCTCACTGACACCGGTGGCAAGAAATGCGTCTTTGAAAAACCAAATTTCTGACATACCATGTGCAGCGCGAACCAATGCCGTGATTACCCACGAAATGGACACACGCTTAATGTCATGGTAGGCATCCTTTCCGCACATGGAAAGCTCTGCGATGATACCGCCGCCCAAAAACCACGGAATCATAAATGGCCCCATCATCAATCCGGCGATAATTGCCCACATGATATTGTAGACAAGAGCGGGGCCATGCTTGCCGACTTTCATGCACATATAAACATAGAACGGTGCGAGGATAAGTGCCGCACCTGCGGCGTTAAAAATCATGGAATAGAACAGTGAAGCGCCGGTCAGGGTCGAATAGACCATAAATACAACGAACATGACCGCACAGAAGATACCGATGATTGCCGCGTCTTTGACAGTGTACTTGTTACCTGTCGATTTTTCATTTTCCATTTGGAAATCCTCCTTTGTCTTGCAGAAAGTTAGCAGTACCTAACCCACCATTCAAAAAATAGGCCAGCTTCAAGCGGTCTTTCTGCTTTTATCTGACAAAGGATATTCTAATACAGCTCAGATTTCTTCGCCACTCCATACGGACCCGCTTCTATCCAAACGGACACTCTTTCTGAATTCCGTCGGAGAGCTGCCATACGTTTCTTTGAAGGCAGAAGTGAATTTATTCGGATTTTCATATCCGATTTTACTTGCAATCTCCGTTACTGACAACTCGGTTTCCAGCAACAATTTTTTGGCGACTTGAAGCCGATAGGTACGAAGATAAGAATAGACAGAGGTTCCATAGACGCCTCGAAAGCACTTTTTCAATGCTGTTGTAGAAATCTCGAATTTCTGGGAAAGCTGTTCAATCGTATGATGTGCTGTCAAGTCCTCCGTAATATAGGACGCTACTGCTTTAATCAATGCGACCTGATTTTGATTGAAATAATCCGTCTGTAAAACTTCTTCTGCCGTATTGAGATCACTTAAGAACAGAAGCAGTTCCAGCATTTTGACTTTCATGTATCCTGGTTTTCTTTTTTCCCGGACATGATAGAGTTCCGAAAAAATATGTTCAATAGACGGATTGGCCCGCATGATGCAGCAACGGTTTCCTTCGCAAATATATTTTTGTATGTAGTGCAAATCAATATTCAATAGCTCCATGATTTGCCGTACTTCCGGCAGCAATTCATCCAGATTGATGATGATAGAAATACCGTGATAGTGGTTCAGCGGAAAACACGAATTTGACTTTTTCTTCATCATGGAGCTGATCGACAAATCGCCTTCCGCCATATAGCAGCAACTATTTTCACCAAAGCTACACTCAAAACGTCCTATCAGACAATGGTTAATCTCTATCATGTTTTTAGCTGTGGCTTGATTTTGATTGCAATATCCCATGTGCATATCGTTATAGTAAAGCTCAATACCAGAAAAAACCTGATAGACTGTAATGCGTCCATGCCCTGTTTCATTTGACAGCCGAAATATTTTACAGTCCTGCCGTAGTTCATCTTCTTCGGGAGAGCCGTATAACTTTGTCCCTTCAAATTCGTCTGGCAATTCAGACCGCAATAATACTTCAATCGCACCAGAGAGTGCTTGTTTTTCATAGGTCAGCACCACCCATTCCTCCCTTCAGTTCGCCATAACTAACTGCTATTAAGTATATGTGATAATTTCTTCTGTGTCAAATTTTGATAAAGGCCCATGACGTTAAAGATTTTTAGATGGAAATAGCCAAAATCTCTGTTTCAAATTGTAGTATTAGTAGAGGGAGAATACGAGGGTAGGGTTACGATAGCAAGCACAGCCAGTGAGTACCCACTGGCGGATTTTTGATTTAGGGGGGACCCCTGCCCCTAAATCAAAAATTGCTTGCTGGGATAGTCCCAGACCCTTATAGAAACGGAGGCGGCGCAGCATGGCAAACCGAAAGCGGAATATCCAGATGAAGTTTTGGGTGACAGAGGAGGAAAAGCGGCTCATTGAGGAGAAAATGGCCCAGCTCCACACAAAGCGGAGCGGCGCCTATCTCCGCAAAATGGCGATTGATGGGTACATCATCCAGGTGGACACCACCGACATCAAGGAGATGACCCGCGCCCTCTCCGCCATCGGCCGGAACATCAACCAGATCGCCAAGCGGTTGAACGTCGGCGGTCCGGCCTACCAGGCCGACATGGAGGAGATCCGGGAGAGGATGGAGCAGATATGGCAGTTACAAAGACGCATCCTATTAAGTCAACGCTGAAAGCGGCCATTGACTATATCTGCAATCCCGATAAGACAGATGGGAAACTGCTGGTGTCCTCCTTCGGCTGCTCCGCCGAGACCGCCGACATCGAATTTGCCTGGACCCGCCGCCATGCCATCGACAAGGGCACGAACCTGGGCCGACATCTCATCCAGGCGTTTGAACCTGGGGAGGTCACGCCGGAGGAGGCCCACCGGATCGGCATGGAGCTGGCGCGGGAGGTCCTGGGCGGCAAATATGAATTTGTCCTTACCACCCACATAGACAGGGATCACGTCCATAACCACCTGATTTTCAATGCGGTCAGCTTTCAGGACCACAAGCACTATCACTCCAATAAGCGGAGCTATCACTTCATCCGCCGCACCAGTGACCGGATCTGCAAAGAACATGGCCTGTCCGTCATCGTCCCAGGCCGGGACAAGGGCAAGAGCTACATCGAACACCAGGCGGAACAGAACGGCACCAGCTACAAGGCGAAGCTGCGCTCCGCCATCGACCGGCTCCTGCCCGGCTGCGCCGGCCTGGAGGACTTGCTCCGCCGCCTTCAGCGGGAAGGGTACGAACTGAAACGGGGCAAGTACATCTCCGCCAGGGCACCGGGCCAGGAGCGGTTCACCCGATTGAAGGCCCTGGGCGCCGACTACGCCGAGGAGGCCCTGACCGCCCGGATCGCCGGCAGGCCCAGCCCCTCCCGCCAGCCGAAGCAGCGCACCGGGAAGCCCAGCCTGCTCATCGACATCCAGAACAATATCAAGGCCCAACAGAGCGCCGGTTACAAGCATTGGGCAACCATCGAGAACTTGAAGCGGGCGGCGGAAACACTGAACTTCCTGACGGAGCATGGCATCGGAAGTTTGGAGGACCTGTCCGAGCGGTGCGACGGGGCGGCGGCCGCCACCGCCAGGGTGAAGGCGGACCTCCGGGCAACGAAGAAAGAAATGGAGCGGCTGACCCTCACTATGAAGCACGCCGCCACCTATCGCCAGCTCCGTCCCCTGTATGAGGAATACCGCCAGTCCAGGGACAAGGAGAAGTTCCTCCGGGGGCATGAGGGCGAAATCATCCTGTTTGAGGCGGCGGCAAGAGAGCTGAAACGCCTGGACGCTGTACCCCTGCCCGCCACCAAACGGCTCCGGGCCGAGATGGACGAGCTCACCGCCAGGCGGACCGCCCTGCAATCGGAATATCGGAAGGCCCAGCGGGAGGAGCGGGAGTACGATACCCTCCGCCAGAATGTGGAGGCCCTGCTGGAAAAACCGAGGGAGGCCGAACCGCAGAGACAGCGGAGCAACGAACTGGAATAGAGGCGGTTGTGCGCTTTGCCGGACTTTTCAAAAGCCCCTGGGCGCGGTCTGATTTTATCTGTATAATGGAGGCAGGAATGGAGGTGCTGCCAATGACGAGAACAGAGGCCGTTAAGGAATTTTTCAAGAAGGCAGTTTTGCCCGTCGCCATCGCCGGGCTGCTGTACTGCATTTTCAAATCCGCCTGCATCAGGAATGGAGAGCTGGATCTTCTCTGGCTCTGGATACTCTGCGGCCTGCCCTTCGGCATCCATCGGATGTGCGTGTGGATCGTGCCGGGCGGCGGCTCCCTGGGCGGCGGCGCCGCCCTGTTTGTTCTGAACTTCGTGATCGGCGGCATCATCGGCGGCTTCGTCCTGGTGTGGCGCCTGCTGGTGGCGGCATGGTATGTGCCCCTCACCATCTACCGCCTGATCGTAGGATATTGAGATGGACAAATGATAGAGAGCCGGCTGGCATTGACCAGCCGGCTCTCCTCATGGTGTCCGCTCCAGAATAAATTTTGTTACCAGATCCGCATACTGTTCCAGCCGCACCATCAGCGCCAGGTGGCCGCCGGTCAGGTCGGTGACCACCGTGGGACTTGGCATCAGGGCGATCAGGTCCTCCCGGCAGGCCGGGGTGAAGGTGGTGTCGTCCTCGGACAAAATCAGCAGCACCCGCCCCTCCCACGGGGCAAAATCATTGCGGGTCATGCCAAAGTAGTGTTCTGCGTCACAGAGAAAGTCAATCATGTGCTGTTCATAGGGCTTGGTGAGCAGTTCCATCATAGCGCCGCACAGTTCCTCCATAGCGGCCTTTTCCTGGGCTGTAAAGCCATCGGTTTTCTTTTTCATCACCGCCCATCTCATCATCCGCTTGATGAGCGGAAACGGCAGGAAGGCAAGCCATTTTTTGAACTTCCGCTGGCTTTCGATTATCTTCATCAGATCCTGATACCCGGCCTTGCTCATGTTGCCGGACAGCGAGCAGGTGTTGGAGAGGACCAGCCCCTCCACCACTTCCGGGTGGCGGGAGGCGATGACCTGGGCCACTACGCCGCCCAGGGACTGTCCCACCAGCCAGACCTTTTCCTTCAGGTGGCGGAGTAGTTCAGCCACGGCATCGGCAAACTCGCCGTTGTCCCCGAACTGGAGCTGATAGTCAAAGGTCAGCACCGAAAAATCCCTGGCGAACCGGGCAAAGTGCTTATAAAACAGGTCGGACAGCCCAATGCCGCCCGTGAGCAGGACCAGCGTGGCTTTGGCCTGGGGATTTTGATAGTAGCGATAGGTAAAGAGTTTCCCGCTGCTGACCGTGAAGGTGGCGGCGGGATAAGTCCGGCGAAATTCTGCAAGCGTCATCAAATCTCCCTTTTTCTATTTTCCCTGCCGTTCTTTGTCCCAACGGGAACCCTTTTTGCAGATATAAAAGTCACAGCAGTCACCGCCGGCAGCCAGCGTTTTGGTACGGTAGAGCCGCCCACCCATCCAGTCGACGGACATCGTGTCCAGAGCGCATAGATAGGGAACCAGATGAGGAAGGCCCTCCTGTCGGCCCAGGGCACACAGACCGCACTGGTGGTAAAGGATCGTATATTCCTCTGCATCCCGGCCGAAGATGACCTCGGCATTCCACTGAAAGGGGTTCCTATCTGCATCCGCCAAAGATGCAGTCGCTGCTCGCTTATATTGAGCCTTCAATGTAAATGCAGTCTTGGCTTTGCCCCGGAAGGCGGTCACAACCAGAGGAGAACGCATACTGGCACTTACCATGCCCTCAAAGCACTTTTCACTCATTTTTTCTTCTGCCGCCTTATAGATAGACAGCCATAGAATTCCACCAGTCAGGCAGACCCGCAACGGGTTTTCCATCATGGAGCCAATATCCGGGGTACGGGATACCATTTGCCGGTAAATCTGCTTAGAGAGCTGCTTCAACGCAGAAATATCCCATCCCAACTCCTGCCTTGCCAGATACCGAAATGCGGCAGGAGCGATGGCAACCCACATCAGCCTTTCACAATATGTATAGTTCATGACAAACCTCCGTCTTACTTCCGCCCCGCCAGCATCCGGGAGTCGCCCAGCATCATCATGGCCGCCCGCCGGCGGGAACCGAAAGCCTCCTGGGCGGTGTCGATGAGGCGCACGTCCTCATAGCCCATGTCCCGCAGCTTTTGGACAAAGGCATCCATGTCCCCGTACTTTTTTGGCTTCATGTCATCGTTGAGCGCAAAGACGCCGCCCTTTTTCAGCACCCGCAGGGTCTCCAACAGCAGAGCCTGCTTGTCCGCACCCATTACATTGTGGTAGACATAGTTGCTCACCACGGCGTCGAAACTCTCATCAGGGAAATCCAGCTTGTTGGCATCCCCGTGCCGGAACGCACACCTGAAGCCGACGCCCTCGCTCTCGGCATTTTTCTCGCACATGGCCTGACCATAGCCGTAGGCCACACCCCAATAGTCCATGCCGGTGATTTGGGCGTCCGGCCAGGTGAGAGCCGCCCGTATGCTCAGTGCGCCGGAGCCGCATCCAACCTCCAGAAGTTGTCCCTGCCCGTCAAAATCCAGATGGGAGAGGACGACCTGATGGACCCGCTCCATCATTCCTCCGCCGCCGAAAGCGTACTGTTTCCGTATCCATGCACACCAGATCAGCAGGGCAAGCAGCGCCGCTGCGGCAACAGAGAACAGGATGCCGAGCGCGGCAATATGAAACATGGAAAAGGATATCGCTGCCAGCACCGCCGACAGGGTCAACAGCCCACCGATCATGTAAAAAACCGGGTTAGACATCCAGCTTCCGTAGTCCTCGCCGTGGGTGCCGAGTCGGATTATTTTTTGTTGCTTTTGATGTTGTTTCATTTGAACCATCTCCTATCCTATCTTTTGCAATAACAGCCCCAATCCCGCCTGAGCCGCCGCCATGAGCGGGCACAGCAGCAGCGGCCATTGGAGCAGGTGCTCTGGCAGCGCATAGCCCTTCATCCAGTCTGTGAACTCATAGCCGGGATGTCCCTCTGTACCAGGGATCACAAAACGGTCTTTCGCTTTTTTCTGGATCAGCCACACATCCAGAAAAAGAAGATCGCCTATGTTGATCATCATCCACTGGATGTATCCCATCAGGGATAGACGCCAGAATCCGGTTGTCCCGCCCTCCACAGTGCTGACCGCACCATAGAGAAGGAGGGGCAGCCACTCCCCGAAGCAGATCCAAAGCCGGTAAAAACGGTTTTCGGCCTTTGTCGGCGGATCTTTTGCCGCCTTGATGATGGCGGGCGGATAGCAGGGAAACATCAACCGGGGCTTATACAGTGCCACCGCCGCGGCGAACAGGTTAAAATAGGCCGCCATGGCGAGCCCGTCCAGGATGGTGCGCGTCCAGTTCATATACATCCCCTTTCACTTGTAAGCAAATCAATAGGTTAGCAATAACTAACCTATATGTTCAGTATATCTTATCCCGCATGAAAAAGCAATGCACCATTGATGCCATCCTGCGATTTTGCACTATGGAAATGTGGAAAACGGCCGCTCCGCCGATGGAAAGCAGATATTCACGGCCCGATGGAAAAGCCGCCGGCTTTCCCACAGCTCCGCAAGCATGACCGTTTACGCACATTCCCACAGCGCCTACTACGGCGAATATCCTTCCTGTCCGATCCTGATGGAAAGAGAAAAAAGAGAACAAAAAAAGAAACGGGAGCGTCACCCTCGGCCCAAACCGAAGGCGGCGCTCCCGCTCTGTTATGGAAAAGCGTTCAAAACAGCCTCTTTGCACCCCTCAAATCAGAGGGAGAAGCCCGCATGGGAAATCATAAGGGCGGCTCCCGGAAAAGCTGCCACAGACGATTTTTCAGCCCATTTTCAACCCCTATCTGCACACTTTTTCGCGCGTGCGGACTGGTAATGGGGACAGGCGATGAGGACTGCCCGGAAACTCTGCTTGCAGGGATGGACACAGCCCTTGCAGATCTTGTTGTACCTGCGGCGGCCGTTCTCCCCCAGGAAGAAGGACCATTCCAGCCGCCACTTTTTGCTCCGGCTCACAGGTCATGCTCCGGGGGCTTCTTCTGCTGAACCTTGTCCGGGGGCTTGCGCTCGCCGCACTCCCGTTTGGCCTCCGCCAGCCGCTCCCGGATGGAGGGCTTTTTCTCCGGCGTGGTCCTGCGCGCCTCACCCTGGGCCTTCTCCAGTTCCTCACCCCTGCGGCCGTTGTTCAGCACCCCGTCGATCATCCCGTAGTCGTCCTCCAGGGTCATCTCGGCGGTGCGGAGCGGGTTCTCCGGCTCCGCTGGCAGGGCGATGATCTGCCCGTTCAGGCTAATGAACTGCTCCGGCTGCTTGAAGTGCTCCGTGTACTTCTGCACCTGCTCCGGGGTCAGGGAGGTGAAGCTGTCCTCACTCAGCCCCACCACCAGGAAGGTGCCGGCCATGATGTCGTAAATCTCTCCATGCTCATCCCGCAGGCCCCGGTTCAGCTCCAGGCCGATGAGCTTGCCCTCATCGTTGCAGACCAGCCCCACCGGGTCGGAGAAGGGATAGGCGGTGGCAATGTCGCCGCCCACCTCCGCCTGTAACGAATGGAGGCCGGGGGCGATCTCCTTCACATAGGGTTCCTTCATAGGCTCCACCACCAGGACGGTCATCTTCTCCGGGGTGATATGTTCCTGGGCCTCCTCGCTGCGGATAGCGAAGGAACGGGAACCGTTGCCCATGATGAGGTACTTCCCATCGTCAGACTGATGGTGGAAGCCGTACCCGGCCGCCTCCATCTGCTCCCGGCTCATATCCGTCACATAGAAGGTGCCCCTGGGAGTCCGCACCGTTTCGCCGGTCTCCCGGTCATCCGGGGAGGGCGCCGGGGTCTGTCCGGCCAGCTCCGCCTCATACTCCCGGCCCGCCTGCTCCGCAAAGGCCAGCATCTCGTCCACATGGGACTTGTCCGGGTCCTCCAATGCCGCTTTGATTACAGCCGGATCAAAGTCAAGAAATTCCTCATAGCCGGTGGCGTCTTTGAATTTCTCAATCTCCGAAGGGAGATAGTCCTCCTGGGTCTGCCCCAGGGCGGCCAGCTTCTCATCCAGGGCGGAAATGCGGCCGGCCATCAGATTTTCGTAGATCTCCTCCTTGGCCGCGTGCTCCTCCGGGTGCTCGGCGGCATACTGCGGGTCGTGCTGGCGGAAGAACTCGTCCATATCGTAGGCGATGTCCATCGCCCATTCGGATTTTTCCTCCTCGGTCAGCTCCTCCGCGTCCTGGAAGGTCATCACCCGGTATTCCTCCGGGATGCTGCCATGCTCCCCATCGTAATACTCATGGAAGCTGCTCCCGGTGTCCCGCACATACCCCAGGTCGGTGAACTCGCCGCCCTCCTCCAGGGCGACGTCCCGGCCGTAGGCCTCATAGTCGATGTAGTTCCGCAGGTGCTCCGGCACCTGCATGGCGTCCAGCTCCTCGATGTAATACCGGCCCAGGTCGTCGTGGTCGTGGATGTCGGGGTAAATGTCGTAGCAGTCTAGGTTCTCGGTCAGGTTGATGATCTCCTGCAAGCTGCCCGAATGGTCGCCGATCTCCATCGCCGCCTGGAACTGTTCGTACTCGCCCTGGCTCATCTCGTCCAGTTTGGAGGCCAGGTAGTTGAGCTCGTCCAGGTTCTCATACTCGCCCAGCTTGTCGTAGAGGCCGTCCACATAGCAGTCATAGTCAGTGATGAACCACTCCTCATAGGGCTGGCCGAAGTCATCCTTCTGCCCAATGCCGATCCGTTCAAATACCTTCTGCATCTCCTCTGGCGTGGTGGGGAACTTCACCCATTCGCCCACCAGGTCGCCCTCGTTGTACTTGCCCAGGTTGGTGATGAAGGCGGCAAAGGGATAATCCTTGTCATATTCATAATGGGGCATATACGCACCTCCTTACAGCTCCGGCTCAGACTTCCCCTTGCGGGGCGCCTGGGCCTTATTTTTGTTCCTGCACTCCTGTTTGCTCTGTTCCAGCCGCTCCTTGATGGAGGGCTTGCGGTCCGCCTGCTTCGCCTGGGGGCGGTCGTGCTGCCATGGGTCATCCGTGGGGAACAGATACCCCCGGCTGGTGAAGCACCCCCGGTCCTCCTCCAGGGCGCGCCGGCCGAAGGGGGCGGGGTCAATGGCGGCCCGGAGGTCGTCCGTCAGGCCGATGGTCAGTTTCTCCTCCAGGTACTCCCAGCCCAGGTCCTCCAGGGTCCGAACATGGGGCTCCAGCACGAAGCAGTCCACATTTTTCTCAAATTCCAGGAACTGCTCCGCCGTGGTCAGCCGATAGGGGGACTCCTGGACAGCAGCCAGAAGATCCCGGTCCTCCTGGGATAGGGCGGCAACGGCTTTCGCTACCGCCGCCAGCTCCTCCCGGCTCATGTTCTGTTCAGCGCCGCCCAGGGAAATATCCGGGATTGCTTTATCTGCCATTCACGCCCTCCTTCCGTTTGGGTAACTCCAATTTGAAGCGGACATACTTCTCGCCGGTATCGTCCAGCACCACCACCGCGTCATAGGCGGCGCCCTTCTTTTCAGACCACATCCCCTTGACGGAGGTGCGGCCCTTCTTCAAAAGGTCGGCGGCCATCTTCTTTGTCAGCTCCTTCTTGCGGGAGGTCCAGAAACGGTCGTCCTTCCACAGCACGAAGCGGCAGGAGCGGTCGGAGCAGTAAAAGTTCTTCCTGCCCTCATAGACCGGCTTGCCGCAGCGGGGACAGAGGCCCACGGCCTCCCGCTCCGGGGCAAACAGCTTCTGGCCCTCCTCGGAGATGTGGGAATAGGTTTTCACCAGCTCCCGCGCCATGTCAGAGATCCCCGCCATGAAAGCGGCGGGATCGCCCTCACCCCTGGCGATGGCGGTCAGCTTCTGCTCCCACTCCGCCGTGAGCATGGGAGAGGTCAAAGTATCCGGCAGGACGGTGACCAGGTTAATCCCCGCCTTGGTAGGGATGAGACTTTTCCCTTTGCGCTCCACAAACCCGGCCGCCACCAGCTTTTCCAGGATCGCCGCCCTGGTGGCCGGGGTGCCCAGGCCCTTGCGCTCGGCGTCCTCCGGCATCTCCTCTTTCCCGGCAGTCTCCATCGCCGCCAGGAGGGTGTCCTCCGTGTACGCCTTGGGCGGGGCGGTGAAGTGTTCGGTGACAGCGGCCTCCACCTGGTCAAAAAGTTGACCCTCGGTGAAGTCCGGCAGAGCGGCGGGTTCCGCCTCGCCCTCCGGCTGCTCCTTCAGGGAAACGCGGAAAATGTGGTCGATCTCACGCCAGCCCTCGGAGAGGATGCGCCGCCCCTTGGCGGTGAAGGTCTGCCCGCCGCAGGTAAAGGTCGCCGTCACCGCCTCGTACACATAGGGCTCCGCAACCGCGCACAGCAGCTCCCGGCACACCAACAGAAGGATATTGCGCTCACCCACGGGCAGTTCGGACAGGTCCGCCTTCTCCAGCTCCAGCGTGGGGATGATGGCGTGGTGGTCGGACACCTTCTTGTCATTTACCAGCAAGGACACATCCGGGAAGAACTCCCCGCACCCGTCAAAGGGCGGTACCTTGGCCGCCAGGTGGAGGACCACCGAAGCGGTCTCCGCCATGTCGGCGGTCAAAAACCGACTGTCCGTCCGGGGATAGGTCAGCAGCTTTTTCTCATAGAGGGATTGTGCGTAGTCCAGCGTCTGTTTCGCCGTGTAGCCGAAGATGCGGTTGGCCTCCCGCTGGAGGGTGGTCAGGTCGTAGAGCCTGGGCGGTGCCTCTTTCTTCTGTTCACGGGTGACGGAAGCGCAGACTGCCTCCGCGCCGGCACAGGCCGCCCTCAGGGCCTCCGCCTCCTCCGGGGCGGCGATCTTCTCCGACACCGCCTCGGCCCCGCCCAGGGTCAGGCGCACATGATGGTATTTCTCTTTGCGGAACATTGTGATTTTGCTGTCCCGGTCCACCAGCATGGCAAGGGTGGGGGTCTGCACCCGCCCCACATTCAGGGTGCGGTGGTAGAGGACAGAAAAAAGTCTTGTGGCGTTGATCCCAATGAGCCAGTCTGCTTTCTGGCGGCAGAGGGCGGACTGGTACAGCGGGTCATACTCCGCGCCGGGGCGCAGGTCCTGGAAGCCCTCCCGGATCGCCGCGTCCTCCATGGAAGAGATCCACAGACGGGAGAAGGGCTTCTGGCATCCCGCCATCTCATAGACCAGCCGGAAGATGAGCTCGCCCTCCCGCCCGGCGTCGCAGGCGTTGACCAGCTCGGTGACGTCCTCTCGCTCCATGAGGTGCTTCAAGTTCTGGAAGGCGTCCTCCTTGCCCTTCGCCAGCACATAGCGGAAGGGCTCCGGCAGGATGGGAAGGTCATCATACTTCCATTTCTTATAACCAAGGTCGTACCCGGCTGCGTCCATCGGGGATACCAGATGCCCCACGCACCAGGAAACGATGAGCCCATTTCCTTCAAAACAGCCATCGGCCCTGGATGTGACACCCAGGGCCGACGCGACGGCTTTTGCAACACTCGGTTTCTCACAGATCACCAGCTTCATTTCGTATCCTCCATTTCTTCCTCCGGTTCCGGTTCGTCCTCGTTGATATACTCCTCCTCATCCGCAAAATCATAGTCGTCCGGGTCTGCGCTGACCTTGGACGCCTGCTTGGGACGGATAAACTTGATATAGGCGAAGGCTCCGCCGCCGCCCAGCACCACCAGCGCCAGGACCAGCGCCAGGGCGCCCATGCCCCCGGACTTCTCCGCCTCCGGCTCCGGTTCGGGTTCCGGCTCCGGCTCCGCGCCGGCGCACTCGGCCATATTCACCGCGCACACCTCGCAGGAGGTGTTCACCGCCCCGGCCTGGCATTTCTCCGTACAGGTGCAGACCGCCGGCGCCTCCTGGGCCTCGCCATCCTCCATCAGTGCCAGGAGGTCCGCCTCGTCCACCTGGTTCAGGAAGTGGACGGTCTGCGCCCCCTCGTCATCCCGGTCGATGATGAGATAGAACACGTTGCCGCCCTTTGTCTCCACCGTGATGAACTGCTTGCCGGAGGATGTCCCGCCCAGGTCGTCAATGAGGGACAGGTTCCCATCCGGGGTCAGGGCTGCCCCTCCGCCCCCGGAGAGGCCGGAGGCGAACAGCTCCAGCAGGGCGGAGAGGTCCGTCCCGTCCAGGGAGAGGGAGAAGCTGCCCGTGTCCGTGATGGTCAGGTAGTCGGAATGAACATAGCCCTCCCGCTCCGGCAGAAGCACCTTGACCCATTCGCCCTCGGTGTCGATGACTTCTACCTGCGCCCCATCGGGAAGCTGGGTGAAGGCGTCGTTATCCAGCCCAGCGCCGGTGCGGACATTCAGGTTGCCGCCGCAGGTGGTCACGGTGCCGGTCTGCTGGGTTTCCCATTTCTCCGTGTCAGGGGTGAACAGGATACCGTCCTCGGTGACAGTCACAGTCCCCAGGCCGCCCAGCAGTTCGGTGATCTGGTCCAGGGTGTCCCCGTCTGCCTCCGTGTTATTGTCCGCGCTATCATCGCCGGCGGGATCTTCCTCATCAGTGATAGTGACCTCCGGGGCCTCGGCGTCCTCCGCAGGGTCCGCCTCCGTCCCGGCAGTTTCGGTGTAGTAGGGTTCGCCCTCCCCACCGCCGGCGAAAGCGGGGACAGCAAAGGCCGTGGCACAGAGCGCCACGGCCAGGGCCGCCGTAAACAGGCGGATGATCTTCTTATTCTTCATACTCGGTATCCTCCATCTCATTCTCGCCGGGGTCCGCCGCGGCCTCCGCCTCCATCATGCCCTCCGGCAGGGTGATGAGGCCGCTGGCGTAGGCCTTCAGGAAGGCCGTCAGTTCCCGGTTGTCCATCTTCACCGCCTTGACCATGCGGACGATCTCCAGGTTCTCCTCCTCGGTGAGCTGGGCCTCCAGGGCGCGGAGGCGCTTCTGCTGCTCGGAGATTTTCTCCTTCGTCTTTTCGATGTCTTTGCGGATTTTTTCAACCGTTGCCATGTGTGCAAAACTCCTTTCCAAATCGTTCTCTCCAGGAATAGTTCCGCCCCAGGCCCTTGACCGTTTTCAGGTTTTTCCGGGCGTTGTCCTCCAGCGCCAGGGCGCGGCGGAACAAATCGGGATGCTGCTCCCGCAGAGCGGTTATCTCGTCGGGTTTCATGCTGGGGCAGAAGAAGCAGGAGGATTTGCCCGGCTGGGGCAGACCCGCATTTTCAATGGCCTGCATACACGCTGCCCGGTCCCATCCCCATTCCATCAGGGGATACCACTTGCTGTACTTGGGGTCGGCCAGGTCGCCCAGCAGCACCTTGTCGCTGCGGTAGCTCTCGCCGGCGTCGTAACCGATGAATTTCACCACCCGCTTGCCCGCTGCCCATACCTTTTGGCAGGGCAAATAGTGATTGCAGAACTTTTCCTGCGGCCCGATCTTGTGTTTCAGGGAACACCGCTTGAAACCGTAGGCCATAGAGGGCAGGGTGCCGCTCTGCAAGCACTCCTGCTCCAGGGTCAGCCGCTTGCCGTCCCGCGTGGTCTTGTACACTCTGGTGATGGGCGGCATCCCGTGATCCTTCAGCCAGCGGTCCATGACGTCCAGGTAGGCATAGGTGTGGGGATGCTCCGCCCCGGTATCCGCAAAGAGGATCAGGTCTACCGAAATACGGTGCTGGTGCAGACCGACTAAAAGGGCGGTGCTGTTGACACCGCCCCCATAGGAAACCATATTGATGTGTGTTTCACCTCCCATCAGTTGTACGGCGGCCGGCCGTAGGCATAAAAGTGAGACTGCCAGTAATTTGTATTCAAATTGGTGTAGGAAATCGGGTCTCCGCAATGCAGCATCATATTGTCGCCCACATAGATGCCCACATGGGAGATACCGCTGGTGTCATAGGTGCCCACAAAGAACACCAGGTCGCCCGGCTGGGGGTCGGAGACCGGCGTGGAGATGTTATAGAGCCCCTGGGCGCCCAGCCGCCCGGTGTTGCACAGGCCGGTATTGGTCAGCACATAGCTGACGAAGCCGGAACAGTCAAAGGAGGTCTCCGGGCTGCTCCCGCCCCAGACATAAGGGTATCCCAGGTATTTCTCCGCCTCGGTGATGAGGGTGGCGAACCGCTCATCCGTCAGGTACTCGGCGGGAATGTCCCAGGCCGTGGGCGGGTTCTCAATGTACTTGCCCACATACCCGGAGGACGGGAACAGGTCCGGTCGGTTGCCCAGGGTGGACATATACACGGCGTACATGGAGAGCTGGTCCTCGCCCATGATATAGACCGGCACATGGGAGAGGTCGAAATTCTCCAGCGTGACGGTGCAGATGTACCAGGTGTAGGGAACCTCTACCTCGTACTCGTTGCCCTCGCTGTCCGTCCTCGTTTCTGTCCGATACCGTGTTTCAGTGGTCACGGTCTCGGTGAGGATGTACTGCTTGTCAAAGAGCATTTCCAGATCCCCTTGCACCTCGTCCAGGGTGAACACCCCCTCGTGAAGCGCCGACAGGATGGACAGCAGCACATAGGGGTCATGCTCGATCTCGTCCAGATCAAAGTGGTACTCGTCGTAGTCGTGGGTGGCCTCGTAGGTGTCCAGATACTCTTGCAGCTCCGCCTCCATCTCGCAGTAGGCGGCCTCGGCCCCGGTCAGGTCCGCGTCCTCCGAAAGATAGGAGGACGCCACCAGGCCGGAGGTCCCGCCCCCGAACATAGAGGTGCAGGACTGCATCAGCCCCATGATGAGCATGAGGATCAGCCCAATCCCGCCCACGATGAGGAGGGTGTGCTTGTTTTTGGTAACGAAGCCGCCCAGCTTCTGGGCGATGGTCCCGCCGCCCTTCTTCGCTGCGGAGGCGGCGGTCTGGGACGCCTTGCCCGCGGCCTGGGCCGCGCCAGTCCCTGCCCGGTGGGCAGCGGCGTACTGCTTTTGCAGGCGCTTCTTCTGCCACAGCCGGGAGATGGGATTGCTGGACGCAAGCTGGGGGTTCTCCATAACGGATTTCTGCCAATAGAAATCCGCATTGGCTTTCACCGCCGCCTGCTCCGCTTTTGATACATCCCGCCAGGGTTTCAGCTTGCGGTCTGCCCGCGCCTGGTGGAAGCGGCGGCCGCCATAGCCCACAGCCTTCTCGATCTGCCGCTCCCCCAGGTGGCCGGCCTGGACGCCGGAGTTTTCACCCTCCACCTTGCTCACTTCGCCGTGGAGGGTAGACTTGACCTCCTGCACCGGCCGGGATAAGGGGCTGCCATGCTCCTTGCCGGGAGGCTTCACGGGGACGGCGGCCTTTGCCGCGTCCAGCTTATCCGCCGCCTTGTCGGACTTGCGGACAGCTTTTTTCAGCTCCGGCGCCGCCCGGTCTGCCTCCGAAAACTGCAAACGGGAGGAAGGGCGGTCCCTGGCCGCCTCACCCTCCCGGAAGGTGTCGCGCCGCTTGCGCCGCGCCTTTTTCGCCTGGCGCCGTTCCACATGGCCCGCCGCCTCGTCCGCCGCCCGGCTCAATGTCCCCGCCGTTTCATCAGCAGAGGAATAGTCCTGTTCCTGGGGGCGGTCCGAAATGTGGGTGGCCTCGCCGGTCACCAGGTTCACCGAAATGGCCCCGTCACGGGTCATCTTCTGGGCCTCCTTCTCGGAGGCTTTCCATTCCTGCATTTATCCGTCACCTCCTCCATAGGGGCAGATGCTGGCGCACGCCCCGGTCTCAATCGCCGCGATATAGTGAAAAATGGGATAGGCCTGGGGCGGGCAGACTGCGTTGCCCAGGGTTTTCAGGCGCAGGGCCCGGTCCTTCGTGTCATCAGTTATGCGGGGGACATCTGCGGGTTCCTCTCGCCAGAGGATACGGCTGTCCATCCTTTCGGGAAGCCCATGAGCCATTCCACCCAATCCGGGTTCAGTGCCGCCTTCTCCGACAGGGGCTGCTCCTGGTGGATCACCTGGGCCGACAGGTTGCTGGACGGGGACTTGCCCTGGAAGGCCGTGGGTTTCAGGGTGGAGCGGTAGCCCTCCGACGCCGCCGGCGTCAGGTAGAACACCGCCGCCGAAAGGCTCAGGCTCCAGATCGTCCCGTCCCTGTTCCGCTTGCGGAAGATCCCATTGTCCGACAGGTACACATCCAGGTTTGCCGCGTCCCTGCAGGTGGATTTGTCGGAGGCAAGGGGCGTGGGAAACATCAGCCGCGACGATAAAAGTTCGCTGGCGCTCATGCCACGCGCCGACGCCGCAAGCCGGAAATACGAATGGGAGAACAGCGTATCCCGCTTTTGCCAGGTCAAAAATCGTTTTGTCGAGCCCCATATTGATGAAGCCAGCAACATTTTCCCCAAGCACCCAACGGGGCCGCAGCTCGGTAATAACTCTGCACATTTCCGGCCACAGGTAGCGTTCATCCGCAAAGCCCTTCCGCTTTCCCGCGGTGGAGAAGGGCTGGCAGGGGAAGCCGCCGGAGATGATGGTGACTGTTTCAAGTCCTGTTTTCTCAAAAAACGCCTCCTTCGTGAATGTGGTGATGTCCCGGAACTTCGGCACGTCCGGCCAGTGCCGCTCCAGGACGGAATAGGGGTAGTCCGCCCATTCACACTGGCAGACGGTCTCGAACCCGGCCGCCTCCGCCGCCAGGTCCAGACCGCCGATGCCGGAGAACAGGCTCACATGGGTCAGTCGCTCCATACCTCGTCCCCTTCAAGGTCTCCCTCGTCCTGGGGCTCCTCCACATCCTCCAGGCGGACCAGGTTATGGCGGCGGATGATGGACTCCTCCAGGACGTCCTGGGCGGCATTGCTGCCCTCCGGGAGGCCCAGGCTGCGGAAGAGCTTTTTCAGCACCTTTTCATAGCCGCCGGCCTTTTTCTTCAGCCGGAGGAAGTCCTTCTCCGTTTCCGTCTCGGACAGGCGGCGGGCCAGCGAATAGTAGAGGACGATCAGGTGGTGGATGTCGCCCACCAGCATACGGAAGCCATAGCCGGGGATGATGTACTCATCCTTATACTTCTTGGGCTTCGGCTCCTCCACGGGCACCGGGGTGGCCTCCGCCAGCTCCTTTGCCATAAGGTCCTTTAGGTCTTTGGGGTCGCCGAATACCAGGTAGCGGCCGGGGATGCCCCAGCCCTGGAATTTCTCCTCGGCGATCTCGCCGTAGCGCTTCGCCGCGTCCAGCACATGGAACACGTCCTCCTCGTCCTTGATCCGGCCCGCCAGGAAGGCGAGCTGGTGGAGAAGGCCGTACAGGTGGACCTCATCGTTGATGTGGTTGAGATAGGTCTTGCCGTCGATAATGTAAATCTTGTTTTTCATATTCACGCCTCGCTTTCACAAAAATCAAATTCCATGCTCATCTGCCCGCCGCAGAGCATCATCCGCAGGAGGTCCTTCCCCTGGGGCGTGATAAGGGTCTGCTGGCGGAAATGCCCGTACTTCCAGAAGTCCTTCACCTGGAACAGCCCCTTATTGGAGGGCTTGGCGTAGGGCAGAAGGTATCCGGCCGGGCAGCGGTAGAGGAAGCCCTCCTCCATCAGGAAGCGGCAGAAGTCGCGCTCGCCCACGCCCAGCTCCTTGGCTGTGGCCCGGATATTGGTGCAGTTGCCGGGGCGCACAAAGGCGTCGTAAAAATCCGCTTTCGGCCGCAGCCGTTCCACCTCCCCGGTAAGGCGGCGGTTCTTCTCATGCTCCGCCAGGAGCTGGTCCGCAAAGGAGAGAAGGATCTCCGGGTGCCTGGCCGCCTCCTCCAGCAGGGAGGGCGTCATGTAGCCCCCGGTCCTGCGGATCGTGGGAAGCACCTCATCGAACACCCATTTCTCAAACCGCTCCGCGCCGGGCAGCCGGCTATGAACGATCAGGCGGTAGACGTCGCCCTCCGGGAGGAAGGTCATTGTCTGGTCACCGCTTGCGGTGGGGATGGAACGTTTCGTTCCACCCCTCGCATGGTCACGGACAGCCTTTCGGGGATTGCTGTACCCCAGGGCCTTTGCCACATCCGAACCGCAGAACAGGTATTTCCCGTCCTCCTCGATCACGCGGATACTGCCAAATTCACTGTTTCTGAATATCTCCATGTTCATATTCACGCCTCCGTTTCCGCCGCGTGCTCCACCTCGCTGGGCTTGGTGGTAAGCAGCTTATAAAGCTCCGTGTCCTTTGGGAAGTCGTCCGCAAAGGGCAGGATCACATTGTTGAAGAACAGCAGCCCATGGCCCGGCTCGGAATTGGTCACATAGGCAAGCTGTTCCGCCGAAATGCCCAGCCGCTCCGCCAAAATCTTGCGGTCGCCGGCGGCCTGGTTGAGCATATAGATGAAATCGCTGTTTTCCAGGATGTTCTCGATCTCCGGGGAGGAGAGCAGGTCCTTGGGGTTCTGGGTCGCCCCGGTGGGCACCCCGCCCCATTTTCTAAACCGTTTCCAGATCTCCGCCGAATAGGCCGCCGTCTGCTCCTCCTTCAGCAGGAGGTGGAACTCGTCCACGAAATACCAGGTGGAGCGCCCAATGGCCCGGTTGATGGTGACGGTGTTCCACACCGCATCCTGGACAATGAGCATCCCCGGCTTTTTCAGGTTTTTGCCCAGACCCTTGATGTCAAAGCAGACCAGCCGGTTGCGGATGTCCACGGTAGTGCGGTGATTAAAGAAGTTCAGCGAACCGTTCACATACAGATCCAGCGCCTGGGCCACCCGGTCGGCCTCCGGGATGCCCTGCGCCAGCAGCGCCTCCATCAGGTCGCCCAGGATGGGCATATTCTCCGGCCTGGGGTCTGCGAAGTAGGGCTGGTAGATCTTCTGCACCGCCCGGTCGATGACCGTTTTCTCGATGGCCTCCAGCCCCGTCTTGCTCCCCATGATGAGCTCGCAGAAGGACAGGACAAAATCACTTTTCAGCGCCAGGGGGTTCTCCTCATCCGAATAATTCAGGTTGATGTCCAGGGGGTTCACATAGTCGGTGCTGGACGGGGACAGCCGGATCACCTGCCCGCCCAGCCGGCGCACCAGGGGCGAATACTCGTCCTCCGGGTCGCAGATGATGACATTATCTTTTGTGGTCAGGATGATGAAAGTGATCTCCCGCTTGCAGCTCATGGACTTGCCGCTGCCCGGCGTGCCGAACACCAGCCCGTTGGGGCTTCTGGACTGTTTGCGGTCCAGAAGGATCATGTTGTTACTCAAAGCGTTGAGGCCGTAGTACATGGCGTCCCCGCCCATAAACAGCTCCTGGGTGACGAAGGGGACGAACACCGCCAGCGCCGAAGTGGTGAGGCTCCGCTCGATTTTGATACGGTTGAGCCCCAGGGGAAGGCTGCTCATCAGTCCGTCCTCCTGCTGGAAGTCCAGCCGGGTGAGGAGGCAGTTGTAGGTCTGCGCCACGCTGGCCGCCTGGGACACGGCAATCTCCAGCTTCTGCTTGGTCTCCGCCATGTGCATGACCAGGAAGGTCAGATTGAACATTCGCTCATTCCTGCTTTGCAGATCCTGGAGGATGGTCTTTGCCGCGCCGCCGTAGGTGGCAAGGTCGCTGGGGAGGATGTCCATGTCGTAGCCGCTGCGTACCGCCCGCTTCTGCTCCGCGATCTTCATGGCGTCCAAATCCGTGATCTTGCGCTTGACCATCTTGATGGCCTCGTTCTGGTTGATGCCCCGGATGTGCATAGTTACCAGGATGTTGCCCTCGGTCTCCATAAACTCCGCCAAAATGCGGTCGTGGATCTCCGGGGCGGTAATCTGCAAAAAGCTCACCGCCCCGTACATCTCGCCGATGCGGAAGGTGCGGGTCTCCCCGAAGTGGAAGGAGGACGGGGCGATGAAGTCCTTGACCGAAAGGCCGCTGGGCGCCAGCCAGTCCCAATCGAAGGCGAACTTCCCGCCCTCCGGACGGCGGCCGTCTGCCGGGTGGAGGATGCCGTGAAGCAGCTCCAGCCGCTCTTTCCCGTCCAGCACATGGGCGGCGGCGCCCATGACCTTGAAGCGGTTGAGGGTGTCGGTCTCGATACGGGCGAACCGCGCCCGCGCCGCCGGAAGGTTCTCCGCCTCGATGGTCAGGGTCACATACTTGGTTTTCACATAGCCGTTGCTGCCCCGCTCATACTGGAAGCGGAGTATCCCGGCCGCATCCTCCCGGACAGGGTCCAGGTCGTCACCCTGGGGACGGATGCCGAACAGGTCCTCCTCCGGCCCATGCTCCACATACCGGCTGCTGAGCGACATCTGCACCCCGATGGTGGGGTCGTAGCCGTTGTAGAAATCGCAGAGGTGTTCAAATATATCCCGCTGGCCCTCCGGCGAAGCCAGGCGGTAGTTGACATCCTCGAAGGCGATGGTCTTGGAGAAGGTCCCGCCCTCCAGCCGGCACAGGCCGTCCGGGAACATATTGCGGAAGGGGATGCTCTCCTGCACTGTATGGGCTTTCCCGTCCCCCTTGGCCTGGCGGACCACCGCCTCGATCTGCTTACGATCGGCGCGGGTCAGCTTGCGCCTTGCCCCTGCCGGTTTTGCGGGTCTTGCCGTTTTTGCCTGCAATCGCTCTCACCTCCTGTTCCAATTCGTACTGCCGCACCAGGGCGGAGTACAGGTTGTTGGTCTGGTAGATCCGCGTCTTTGAGCGGATAAATTTGTTTTCAATGAGATGTCCGAGGAACACCTCCAGGGGCTGCCCGTTCTTCTCGTACATGGCGAACAGGAAGAAGGGAAGCATCACCAGGATCATGCACAGGGCCGCCGTGGTGGTGCCAAGTGCCCCCTTGGTCAAAAAGAAAAGCGGCACGCCGATAATTGCTGCCGCTCCGAAACAGATCACCTGCCGTTTGGTCAGCCCGAACAGGACCTTGCTCTGTACCTTGCTCAGGTCCTTCGGGATCGTTACATAGGCCAATAAAATCAGCTCCTTTCCGCAAGCTGAATGTCGCTTGCTACTTCATTTCCCCATACATCCCAGCCGGGAGTCGCCTGCCGGGCGAACAGCTCAATCCGGGGGACGTCTCCCATCAGGGCCTCGATCCGGCGCCGCGCCTCATCCGGCTTTTTGCTGTGCTCCTCAACATGGGAGAGGATGACCTGCTTGACGTCCCTGGCTGCCCGTTTCGGGTGCCCGCGGGTCGCCAGCAGGCAGATCTCCGCGTTGGCGCGGGTCCAGTATCCCATCCCGGTGAAGATGTTGTCCGATTTGCGGCACTGCTTCACCCACACGAAGGCCACCGTCTTGAAGGTGAAGCCCCAGGCGTCCATAACGCCCCAGCCCTCACGGAGCATGGGGAAGGTGATCCAGAGGAACAGGGCGCAGTCCCCGGCCGCAAGCCGGGATACTGGCAGCGCCTTGATGGCCTCTATGCTCATGGTGGGATAATGGCTTTCCGCGCTCCGGCCCGCGCCCTTTTTGCTCCATACCTTGTAGGACCAGGGCGGGTCCGCGTAGATGACATTGTATTTCTTCTCCATGCCGGCCTCCCTCTAATGCGCTCCAAATAGAGACTTTGCGAGGCTGCCGGTCTTAAAGAGGGTGAAGCACAGGAGCACCGTGTACCCCATGCACCCCCAGATAGCGCCGGAAATGTTGTCGCCGCTCAGGGAGATGCCCTCCACCAGCACTGCGTAGATGCCCACGCAGATCATAATGAGGAACGCCTGGAAGCCCAGGGCCAGCAGGGAGCGGAGATAGTTCTGCCCCGTGTTGCCCCATTCCCGGTTCACCATCGTGGCAAAAGGGATGGGACCTATCGAGGTCACCAGTAGGGTAAGAACCCAGCGCCTTGCCATATCGCTATGGCAGGTTTCCGAGAACTCCCCTCCGAACCGGACTTACAC
>NZ_NFJK01000023.1 GCF_002159845.1 Anaeromassilibacillus sp. An250 | reverse complement strand
CCTTGACCGCCTGCACGGTCTTTCCTGCCGGCAGGCCGGAGACGGAAACCGTCACGGTCTCGCCCAAAGCCGCCTCTTCCGGCGCGCTCAGGGTTGCTTCCTGGTCGTCCGCCACCTGGATCGCATAGGTCTCGCTCGGGGCTGTGCTGTCGATCTTCCAGAGTTCCACGTTGTCGATCTGCATGGAGGTGTTTCCGGACGATTTGCAATAAAATGCGATATCAACTTTTCCATCCGTAACTTCTATTTCTGTGGAAAACTTCTGATAGATGCTATTAAACGGGATGTTGACCATTGTCTCTTGCGTGCCATTATAACCCGACAGCTCCATGCGGCTGGTATCTGCCGCCGTATTCGACATTTTTACCGTCGCATTCACGCGGTAAACGCCATCCGGCAGGCCGGTGACCGTCTGGCTGAGGCGGCCCTCATAGGCGCTTCCATTGTAGAAATAGAATTTATAGCTGCCGCCAAATGCATCGTTTTCATCTACGCCATGGCCGGCTGTCCCCGAAAGGTTTTCTACCGTCCAGTTGTCCAGGATTCCGTTTTCGAACCCGCCATTCGGAACAGGCAACTGTACCATTACCATGGGTTCCCGGCTCACTTCGATACGGTCAATATTGATGTTTGCCGTATCGCCTTCGTTTACAAGAACCGTCAGCGTATTTTCTCCTTCCTGGAGATGGACGGTCACTGGAATTTCATCCCAGAGGCTGAAATCCTTCATATTCGGGAAAAATACCTGCTGGGCATCCGCACTGTCATTTGCATAGACGCTCATCGTCTGCGTATTGCCAGAGCCATTTGCATACCGCAAATACACGGTATAGTCGCCCTCTTCCGGGACGGTAATACCGGAGAAACGCACCCCATCGCCCACGTCGTGGAGCCACGCCACGTATCCGGAGCCTTTATAACCGCCGAAGACGTTTTCACTCTGTGCATTCCCCATGATCTCTGCGTCTTCTGCCTCAAATTCAAACGAAGGAATCGTCGTCCCACGCAGGGTGATGGTGGAAGCCTTCGCCGTATCCGGCACCTTCACATAACAGATTTCACTAGCCACATCGGCATAATAGCCGGTTTCCGCTGCCTGGAGGGCTTCCAGGGAATCGTACGCTGTGAGTTCCTGCCCATCCTGCTGGACGGATATGTCTTCATATGCCGCCTTATGGAACTGCATCAGATAGCTGCGCGGCGCAATATCCGTATAACGACCAGTGCGCTCGCCAATTTGGAATGTGATCGCCGTATTTTCTTCGCCAGCAGCAACATTGCAAGTATACGGAGTGGTGGCATACACGCCTTCCTTATAGGCATCCGTTTCGCCGTCATCCTCATAGAGGACAAAGTCAAAACTGCCGTTCTCCAACGTGGGGAATACGTCCAATGTCAAAACATCGATCGGTTTTTCGCCGACATATTCCATCTCCGGCTGCATCGGGATAATCGAGCCCGCCTTGACAAAGACCGGGAGCAGCGTAACCGGCGCGGAATACTGTAACGTACCACCGCCGCCATAAACCGTTTTTCCGTCGTCATAGTCGTACCAATCCCCCTCGGGCAGGTAAACCTCTTTGATGGAAGAATCCTCTACCACCGGGGCCACCAGGAAGCTGGGGCCGTTCATAAACTGCGTATCCATGCCATAGGTATTCGGGTCGTCCTGGAATTCCATGACCATAGGTCTTACAAGAGGGACACCTGTCCCGCCTTCTCCAAGGCCCTTTTCGATGCCGATGCCGATGATATTATCCGCAGTCAGCGAATACGTATACGGGATCAAGCGGTAGCGCAAGTTAATATATCTACGCGCTACATCTTCGCCGCCATTTTCCCAAGGCTCTTTTGCTGGAAGTCCAATGGCATAATGGAACCGGTGAATCGGGGTAAACGTGGCCAACTGAATCCAGCGTTTGAACTGGTCGCTAGAAGGCGTGCCATTGAAGCCGCCGATGTCGAATCCCCAGTAATTGAAGCCGGACAGGGAGAGGCTGGTACCCAACCGGATCTGCTCATGCATATCGTTCCACCCACAGCCGATGTCGCCCGTCCACGGGGAAACATAGCGGTGGCTGCCTGTGAAACCAGAGCGGGTCAGCAGGAATGGGCGCTTCCCATCCTCGGTCACCTTATTATAAATGGTTTCGTTGTGCTGGATGGCATAGGCATTGTGGAGCTCTTCAATGTCGCCCCACGCCTTTCCTTCTTCATTCCAGCCCACCCAATCCGGACGCATACGCGCCGGTTCGTTCATGTCGAGCCAGAAGCCTTCCACGCCCTGATCCAGGATCATGTTATGCTGCTCGCCCCACCATTCTTGGGCCTCTGGATTGAAGAAGTCTGTCAGGCCGGAAGCAGCGCCCCAAGGCCAGATAATATCCTTCTGATCCCCGGTCCTGCTGTGCATAAAGTAGCCGTTCTCCACACCATATGGGTAATCCTCCGGCTGTGCATTTGTGACATTCGGGTCGTCTATCACACCCATACGTACATTGAGGCCGTGGAGTTTTGCAATCATCCCCTCTGGGTCGGGGAAATTAGTGGTATTCCATTGCGTCGGGCTACACTTATATTGATACCACTCAATATCCGCCATCATCATATCCAGCGGGATTTCCTTGTCTCGGTATGTCTGTGCCACACGCTCGATATCCTCTTGGGTGTAACCATAATGGCACTGGATGTTTCCATAACCCCATTCGGGCGCGAAGTATGATTTCCCGATGATATCCGTGAAGGTCTTTGCAATCTGCTTCATGGACGGACCGTACATGAAATAGTACAACAACTCCCCGCCTGGGGCAGGGTTCAGGGCCCCGAAGGAATAAGATTCTGGGTCGGTTTTCCCAAAATCGAACACCGTACGGCTTGTGTTGTCAAAATAGATCGAGTACCCTTTGGAGCTAATAAAATGCGGATCGGACATATACCAACGGCCTTCCCCGCTCTCCTGGACATAGGAATCGCCCTCGTGCCCGGGGCCGTCGTTGCTCCACATGATTAACCGCTGGCCGGTCTTTTCAAATGCCTCGGTCTTTTCGCCCAAGCCCCAAAAACGCTCATCGGCCTGCTTTTTGTTTTGCACCAGGACTTCGCTGTCCGTACTCCAGCCCATGCTCTGTTCATCGCCTTCGCAGAGCAGTTGGCCGTTCTTATCCCAGTAAGTGAGACGGAACGGGCTCTTATCGACCTGCACATCCATTGTCCCAGTGGAAATCAGGTAATAGTCGCCGCGGTCCTCCGCTGTGAGGGTTTCCGGGTTCACTGCCTCATTTTGAACCGCAAAAGAATCATATTTACGGTCAAAACGTTTGCTGGGTTCGCACCAAACTTTCAGTGCGCTGGGGGAAACCGATTTAATGCTAACCGCTGCATTATCACATTCAAAAACCAACTCGTTGTTGCTGGCGTTCTCCACTGAAAGGACATCGCCAATATAGGTCCATTTGGTCTTCTTGAGCGTGATATAGTCGATATTCATCCCACCGCTATCATCGCTATTTTTGACCAGGTCAATGGTATTCGTCCCTTCCTGCAATTCTACGGTAACCGGGCGGTCTTCCCACTCTTCCCAGTTGCCAAGGTCGCTGAAACGGACCTTCTGTGTACTACCATTGACGGAGCATGTCAGTTTTTGCGCATAACCATCATTCTTACCGTTTGCATATCGTACCACCATGGTATAAGTGCCGGCTTCTGGGGTTTCTACGATGAAGCGAACGCCCGAACCGACAGCTTCAAACCCTGCCGCAAAACCTTCTCCGGAATACCCTTGGTGATCAGACATGACTTTGTTGTCATTCAAGGACTCTGCATCTTCGGCTTCATACATATCTGCCAAACTGATGCAATCCAGCTTGATATCACTGCCTGTGTCCCCTTCCTCGAGCGAAAAGGCAATGGTATTTTCTCCAGCCTGAAGCGGCACGTTTTCCGTTTGCGCGCCCCATGTGTCCCAATTGATCATCTTTGACAATGTGAACGTCCGGACTTTTTCATCATTCGCATACAGGCTCATGGTCTTATTTTCGCCAGAGCCGTTGGAATAACGCAGGCGGACCGCATAATCGCCTGCATCCGGAACCGTCACGGTGAATACAACCTTGGAGCCAGTCTTCATGCCGTCTACAAAGCCATCTCCAGAAAAATCATCCAGATTTTGCGCTACGGTTGCTCCCGTAAGGGCTGCTTCTTCCGCCTCGTAAACCTCCTGGTCAATTGGTGCTGCATGGACCATTTTGGACGTGTCCGTGCCTACAGACAGAGCTTGTGCATTCCCAGCAAACAAATACGATGGGGAAAGCAACATAGAAACTGCTAGTAATGCGGACAACCATCTTTTTTTCATCGTTCTCCTCCTTCTCTCTTGAACTGTCTCTGTTTTAAAACATCCCGATTTCTTTTGGTATAGATCCTCCTCCTTTCTGACAATTCACTTTGCAATGAATTTATTTTTTAGATTTACCTTGTGTCAAAAATATAAATAAAATATATCTCATTGTCAATAGAATTAATTGCAAATTCTCTGTATTTTTTTGTCATTTACAGGAAGAGCTCTGCTATATTAATATTAATTGCGTTTAATAAGTAAATGTAATTGTTTTAATGTTCATTAAAGCAACTGCATCTCATAATTTGTGCGCCATATTGCTATACCATACAAAAGGTACTTATTCCAGGATATCTTCTAAAACAAGCACCTTTTCGCGGGTACGCAGTGCCTCTCGCGCCTACGGCGGACGCACAGCGTCTTTTCGCGCCTACGGCGGACGCACGGCGTCTTTCCGCGCCTACGGCGGACGCACAGCGTCTTTTCGCGCCTACGGCGGACGCACGGCGTCTTTCCGCGCCTACGGCGTTCCCTACGAAAACGGGCAGCAAGGAATTTGCTTTCCTCTCCACATTGGAAGCCCTACAGAAGCACACCGCAAAAAACTTGTCTTTCTCTTCACAGGGAAAATCCCTATAGAAGCAAGACGAACGTTTCATAAAGATAAACCGCACCCCATCAGGCCATGAAATATAAAAAGCTAAAACATAGAAGGACCTAATCCTGGGAATCCCCAGGATCAGGTCCTTTGTTTATCGGGAAGAAACCTTCCCTTTCATTTTCCTATTTGCTCTTACGCAATCGTAACTGTGCAATGCTTGACCGCGTTCTGGCCCGGCAGGGTGGTGTAAACGCCCGTGCTCTGGCCCGGCGTGCCGGTTGCATGGACTCTGTAATAGTAGTCGTTGCCGATCTTCGCCACAAACTGCGTCTTGAGCACTTCGCCGTTACCGGCCGTGAAGCCCGGCACCATGTTGTTGCCGTTGACCACGGTCATCTTGAAGCAGTATGCCTGGCCATGCTTCAGCGTGAAGTTGACCGTCGTGTCGGAAACCACATAGGCCTGCTGGCTGGTCACGCCCTGGGCTGCGGATACCACGCCCGCTGCGCCGTATGCGTTGCCAACGTTGGCAGACGTGCTGCCTTTGCCGCTGTTTCCGCTGTTACCCGAGCTCGGCTTCTCCGCCTTGACCAGGTTATTCGCGGCAGCTTCCAGGTTGGTATATGCCTTTGCGACCGCCTGCTCGTCTGCATTTGCATCCGCGGCAACCGTCTTCGCAACGCTCAATGCCGCCTGAAAGGCTGCCACGCTGCGGTCGGTGTAGCCGTCCAGATCCTTCTGCTCCATCTCCGCGATCAGCTTGTTCAGCTCATCTCTGCTCGGGATCTTGCGCAGGGCTGCCATCGCTCTCGTCAGGGCCTCGGCCTTTGCATCCACGTCGGCCTGCGCTGCGTCTGCGTTCAGAAGCAGTTCTTCCGCCTCTGCCAATACCGTGGTAAAGGTATCGAACGCCTCATCCTGGATATAGTCGTCCGGGTCGAGGGTGTTCGCTTCGTCCACCAAGCTTTGCAGCTCGCTCATATCCGCACGGAATTCCAACTTTTCAATCGCTGCTTGCAGGTTGTCATATGCCTCGTCCACGTCCGCCTTCAGCGGGTTCTCCTCGGCATAGACGTCCTTCGCCGCGTTGAGCGCTTCCTCGAAGCCCTCGGTCGTGCCCGGCTTGAACTGATCCAGCATGTCTTTCAGCTGCTCTGCAATGTTGATCAGCGGCAGCAGGGTTTCCTTGTCGCCCGCCTCGAATTCCAAGAGGTGCATCGCATCCAGCAGGTCGCTCCACGCCTCGTTGACCTCTTCCTGGGTGGCATTCGCGTTGTCATAAACAGTCTGTGCATTCTCCAGGGCGTTTTCGAAGAACTCCTTCGCCTGCGGCGCCAGGCCGTCGATGACGTCCTGCGGCACGGCGTTGGCCTGTTCCAGGACAGCTCCCAGGATGCTCTTATCCACGCTTGTGAACGTAAAGCGCAGGGTCGTGCCCTCGTTCGGCATGGTGAAGGTGTAGGTGCAGCCATCTGCTGCAAATTCGATGTCCTCGCCATTGAGCTGCGCTCCGGAGAACGCGCCCTTGGTCGGGGTGAAGGTGAAGACCAGCTCTTCGCCCGGCTGTACCTTTGCGCCGTAGATCGCATCGGAAGAAATGATCTCTTCCACTTCGCCCTCGACACTCATCGATGCGTTGCCACTCCACTGCACCGTCAACAGCTGGGCTTCCACCTCTTCGCCCGCATCGAGATAAACCGCAAGCGCGCTGAGCGCCGCTTGGATGCGTTCCAAAGAACCATCGTCTGCACGCAATTCCGTCTGCAACGCAGTGATCTTTTCCTGCAAGCCCTGATACCAAGCTTCGGAACAATCATCCGGTGAGATCGCCTGTGCGCGCTGCAAGGCGCTCAAGTCGATGGATGTATCCAGTGCAATCAAGCGCCCTTCGCTTCCCACCGCGTTGTAATAATGATAAACCACGCCATTCTTTTTCACAACGCAGGGTTTATGCGCATAGGTCGAGCTGTAAGTGCTGTTGCGCTCTGTCAGCGGGATGTACGATTTTTCCCAATGGACCATGTCCTTTGAAACAGCAAACGAGTCAATGATGCCGCCCGGGGAACTGGTGAAATAGAACATCACCCAGTAGTCTCCAATTTTTACAACGTCTGCGTCGGCATTATGACTATCTCCCCAAACATCGCCGCTGGGAGAGGTGTCCTGATTGAGCACAGGATTGGTCGCTTCGCGCTCCCAATGCGTTAAATCCTCGGAATACGCCTGGCACATGACTTCCGGGCCGCCCGCCGCATTGTAGAAGCCCACATACCGGCTGTTCTCCTCATCCCAAATGGCCTGCAATTTCCAAATGGTTCCTTTTTCATACGGATAGGTGCCGTCATGTGCATCCAGTACCGGGTCCGGATAACGTTCCCACTGGGAAAGCGAACCGTCCGGCTGGAAAATGCTGTCCGCAAACGCCACGCCAGCGCGTTTGATGCCCGCCTCATAGCCGGGGGTATCGGACGCCAGATAGGTCATCGCCAGGCGTCCATCCGCCATCACGTGCGGGGTGGGAAGCTCGCCCCATTTATGGTCGCGCACAATATAGCCCGCCGCGTTGTATTCATCCCAAGCGCCGGGTTCGCCGTTCTCCAAAATCTTTCCAACCTTTTCCCAATGGAGCATGTCCGTACTGCGCGCAAGGCCCGTGCGGTAGCCGGTTCCGTCGTGCCCGACATACGTCATATAGACATAGGTGTCGTCGCCCGGAATGGCAAAGACATTGGGGTTGTCGATCAGGTCGCTGTCAAACGTGCCCGTCCCCACGCCCGAATAAGACAGCACAATGCCGTATTCATAGGGTGTTTTGACCTCTTCATAGATCGACTGGAAAACTTCGTTGGACAGGCGCTTTGTCAAGGCAACCGTTCTTGCATCAGAAAAATCTTCCTGCAAAGAGACGGTCAGTTCGATTTCTCCCTCTGCTAAACTGCTCAGGTCCAAGGAAAAATCAGCGGTCTGCGTGTTTGCCGGGATCTCTTCGCTAAAGGTCTGTTCCGCGCCCGTGCTGTCCACCGCCTTGATATAAAGCGGCTGCGCCTGCTCCCGGACCGTCTCCAACGTGACGGAAAGCGGCAGCTGGTTGTCGCCCGGCACGACCGCTGGCACCGTCATTTCAAAGCCGTGCAGCATTTCCCGGACGCCCCATACGCGCAGTTCGGAAGCGCCGACCGACTTCCCGTCCTGCGGGGTGACCGTCACCCGCACTTTTGCTGTGCGGAACACGTCGAAGTCGATGGTGAAGGGCACAATCCACGTGTCGTCCCCATAGGTCCCCACTGTGACTTCCTGGTTTGCCGCTTCCTGCCACTGGCTGCCGTCCCAATATTGGACGCTCACCGACTTGGGCGTCGGTACGCCTCCGAAATCGTTGTAAGCAAACCATTCCACCTGATGGACATCCTGCTCGGTTTCAAACTCCACCTCTACAAACGCCGGCCCCTGTTTGTCGTAATTGGTCCAGCGGTTGCGCGGCCCTTCGTCATGCGGCGGCCCCTGCTTGCTCGAGATGATCCCATCCGCCAAATCCTGGAGGTTGTCGCCGCCGTTGGTGTATTCTGCAAACAACTTCGGGAAACCCACTCCCGTCGGGTTCAGCGCCAGATTGCTGAGTTCCCCTGAAGCCCAATCGTATAGATGTTCCGAAACAGACAAACCCGCAAATCCAGTTTCAATAGGCGTAGCGGCCCATGCCGTCGTGACCCCTGAACACAGGATGGCGGCACTTAGCAAACACGCAGCCAGTTTCTTTTTCATAAAGCTCCTCCTTTTTCTCCAAATCATACGAAAGATATCCCTTTAAGACAGCGCCTCTCCTTTCCGCAGTATTTGGGATGGTACTTTCCTCTATTGAGGTCATTGTAACACGCCGATCAGGTCGCGTATTTACAAAAAGTTATCTAAAAAATACAATTTTTTAACATATCAATAATATACTTTTATAAAAATTTAACTTTTCTTTTCCATTAAAATTGTATTACATTTTTTGTTTCCATACTCCTGATTTCAAAAAAAGCAGACCCCCGGATACATCCGGGAGCCTGCCCTCTTTACAGGAACCATCTACAGATGGATCCCGTTATTCTTTGCAAATAAAATGTTTATCCAATGGTAACCGCGCACTGGAGGACCGGCGCTTCGCCCGGCATCTGCGTGTAGACGCCCGTGCTCTGGCCCGGCGTTCCGATCGCATAGACGCGGAAGTAGTAGTCGTTGCCAACCTTCGCCACATACTGCGTCTTGAGCACGCTGCCGTTGCCAACTGTGAAGCTCGGCGTTGCCGTGCTGCCGTTGACGACTGTCATCTTGAAGCAGTACGCACTGCCTCTCTTCAGGGTGAAGTTGACCGTCGTGTCGGAAACCACGGATTTCGCCGCGGTCACTACGGATGCGGAGGAGGTCACAACCGCCGTTCCTTCGCCCGCATAGACATTTCCGGCAGAAGTATTCGAAGAGCTGGAGCCCTTGTTCCCGCTGGAGGAATTGCCGCCGGAAGGCTTGCCTGCGTTCTCGATGGCAACTTCAAGCTCTTCGACGAGTGCGTCAACCTCTTCCTGCGTGGCCAGATCGTTCGCGAGCAATGCGATTGCCTGCGTTCTGAGCGCCTTAACGGTGGCATCCGTGCTGTCCGCCGTCTCTGCAATCAGGTCTTCCAGCTTGCTCTTATCCGGGATCAAGCGGATTTCTGCCATCGCGACAGAAAGCCGGCTGGTCATTGTCTCAACATCCGCCTGGGACGGATCTTCCTGCGCGACCAATTCCTTGGCCTCTGCCAGGACATCCACAAAGGTATCCCATGCATCGTTCTGGATGTATTCGCTTGCTTCATAGGTATCTGCCACTTCGATCAAATGCAGCAGGCTGCCCAGATCGGCGCCGAGTTCCAGGTTGTTGAGTGCATTAACCAGCTCATCCGCCATTGCGTCGATGTCTTCCTGCAGGGAATCCTGCGCGTCATACATCGCCTGGGCCTCTTCCTTCACCGCCATCAGCGCTTCCCAAGAAGCCGATGTGTAGCTGGCCTGGTCAAGGCTGTCACAGGTATCCAGCAGGAGCTTCAGGAACGTCATATCGCCGTTCTTGAACTGCAGGTACTGGATGGCGTTCAACAATTCGCTCCAAGCGTTGTCGATCGTTGCCTGATCCGCCGTTGCGCTTTCTGCAACTTCTTCTGCATTGGCAATGGCTGCATCGATGGCTTCTCTGACGTCGCTCAAAGCGGCATTGTATTCGTCGCTGCCCTGCAATTCTTTTGCAATTTCCAGCGTAGCGTTCAACGTGAGCTTATTAACGATGGTAAAATCAAAATCGAGCATCTGGTCTTCGTCGCCCATGGTTACGGCATAGGTGTAAAGATCCTTTTCATAATCGTCCTGTGCCTCGCCATTGACGGAAACGCCCGCGATTTCACGGCCGTCGTATGCCGGAGCAAAGGACAGGGTGATTTCTTCGCCAGGAACAACGCTGCCCATATAGGCGCCTGTTGCGTCCAGGATCGCCTCTGCATAGCCGTCCACTTCCATGGTGACAGCCGGCGTGTAAACCACCGACAAGGTCTTGCCCGCTGCCGGCGTGATTGCGCCCTCTTCATTGCCTTCCGTGGTGAACGCCTTGAGGCAAACATTGCCGAGCGCGCCCCACATATCGCCGTCAAAGTCGCCGGCGACCTGGATGTTCACGCCGCTGGTACCGGGCTTATCCTGCAGGTCTTCTGCGGAAGAGCTGCCCGCCACTCTCTTGACATGCGCGGTATAGTTGGTGCCGACCTCTTCCAGATCGAGCCAATCTTCGCCGTTTACATTGACAAAGCTTTCGCCTTCCTCAATATTGGCAACGCAACGGACGTTGTCGAAGTTGCCGTTCATTTCCGTTGCAACCGGGAACGCTCTGCCGAGCGGGTTTTCCATGGTGACAACAATCGAGTACTTTTCACCCTCTGCGAGGTTGACCCACTGGTCTTCGTCCAGATAGATGGTGTGGTAGCCCGGATATGCTTCCGTGCCCGTGATGGGTTCCTTATAAGCCTTTGCCTCGCCGATCGGGGAGCCGCCATCCTCCGGAAGCTGCGTATAAACCTGGATAGAATACTGTGCATTTGCATCCGTGGTGTAGAAGGAAACCGCCTTCAAGGTCTCGTCGCTGGTCGCTGTAAAGACGTTCGCCATGGAAACCGGCGCATTCATCTCTTCCCCGCCAACGGACATGCTCCAACCGGTGCCGTCATACTGATACAGATGGTCGTAAGCCTCCGCGCTGTCCGGAGTCGTGTCCAAAACATACTGCATGACCTCGGTGATGCTGCCCTCGTCATAGGACATATAGAACAGGCCGTCATACTGGTCTCTGCCCCAGCTGTTCCGGATCAGCCAAGCGCCATCGTGCTCCGGCGTGCCGTAGCCGCTGGAGAACAGCTCCTTCGGGATATTATCGTCCCAGCCGACGATCTGCACCGCATGGTTGCAGTCGCCAAAATTGGGGCCGCCAAACTGGGTCTTCACAGGCGTCCCATTATAGTCCACATAGTTGTAAGCTCTGGAATTATAAGAGATTCCCAGGCTTCCGCCTGCCAGCAATGCCTTTTTCACCGCTGTGCCGTCCAGGTTGCCGTCGGCGTCGCGGGTCGGCAGATAGTTGGTCTCCTCCAAGCGGTACTCCTGGTCAAACTGGATGGACGGGTCCAGATCCTCGTATTTGTCCGCTTCCGCAGAACCGGTCGATTCCGGATAGGGGAGCGTTTCCTCCAGCACCGGGCCTACGCCTCTTGCGAGGGTCGACGTTGCGATAAAGGTGTTTCCGCCCAAGCGGTACTCCTGGAATTTCACATCCACGTCCGACTCATTGTACTCAAACGGGCGGTAGCTATCCCCGTCCGTTCCGTCGGCCGGATCGTCCGGGTTGGCGCGGCCATGGTAAGCAAAGTATGCCAGATGGATCGGCGAGAATACAGGCGCATCCTCACCCATTTCGTCAAACAGGTTGGACGCCATCGCGCCGGTGCCGCTGAAGGCCCAGCAGGTGCCCCAGCCGCCCTGGTTGCGCACCTCCGTGGTAACCGTGCCCTTCTCCACCGCGTTATACGCGGCGGGCAGTTCGTCGGTGGCCGCACGTGCGCGCAGCATCGTCCTTGCCGACGGCGCAGCGTTCTGCATGTACGACAGATCCATATTGGGCGAGACATACGACGACATGGTTTTCCCCATGACCGCCCCTTCCTCCGGCCCCTTGCTGGCGGCGGCTGCCGTAGTCCCAGCAAAGGAGGCTCCCAGCATGGAACATGCCAACAACACAGATAGGACTTTGTTCGCTGACTTCATAAACTCAACCTCTCTTCAATAAAAAATTTGAGAAAAACGTGTCAAAATACGTTTTTTCAGTTCCTGATTTGTCTATAAAATTGATGATACTACTGTAAAAAAAGGATGTCAAGATTGAACCATCCTCATTTTGCATCTAACCAAAACAGACCTTGCATCACAGGTTCGATTATCTTGCGAATTCTGCGAGAATTTTCCAATTTTTTCTTATATTTTGAAAGTATCTTTTTCCCTCTTGCATTTTTCTGTCATTTTGCCGATTTAATGCAATAAACTTCATGCAAAAATACAAGTGTTTTTTTTTAAAAACTATGTAAATCATCTAAAGAAAGAGGGAGGTCCCCGGGATACCCGGAGACCCCATTGCCTCAAAAATATTGCTAGACCGTTCTATTGTATCTCGAAATGAGCTTATCCAATGGTAACCGCACACTGGAGGACCGGCGCTTCGCCCGGCATCTGCGTGTAGACGCCCGTGCTCTGGCCCGGCGTTCCGATCGCATAGACGCGGAAGTAGTAGTCGTTGCCAACCTTCGCCACATACTGCGTCTTGAGCACGCTGCCGTTGCCAACCGTGAAGTTCGGCGTTGCCGTGCTGCCGTTGACGACTGTCATCTTGAAGCAGTATGCGCTGCCTCTCTTCAAAACAAACGGCGCTGTTGTATCGGAAACCACGGATTTCGCCGCCGTCACTACGGATGCGGAGGAGGTCACAACTGCTGTGCCTTCGCCCGCATAGACATTTCCGCCAGAAGTATTCGAAGAGCTGGAGCCCTTGTTCCCGCTGGAGGAATTGCCGCCGGAAGGCTTGCCTGCGTTCTCGATGGCAACTTCAAGCTCTTCGACGAGTGCGTCAACCTCTTCCTGCGTGGCCAGATCGTTCGCGAGCAATGCGATTGCCTGCGTTCTGAGCGCCTTAACGGTGGCATCCGTGCTGCCCTCCGTCTTTGCAATCAGGTCTTCCAGCTTGCTCTTATCCGGCACCAAGCGGATCTCCGCCATTGCCGTGCTCAGCTCGACGATCATCGCGGTGACATCGTCCTGGGAAGGATCGGTGGAGGCAAGCAACGCCTCTGCCTTCTCCAAAGCTGCCTCAAAGGTATCCCATGCATCGTTTTGGATATAATCGTCCGCCGCATAGCCATTGGCCGTATCGACCAACGCCTGGAGCTGATCCAACGCGGTGGCCGGCTCCAATGCATTCAGCGCATCCGCCAAAGCCTGCGTCATCTCGTCGATGTCCTGCTGCAGGGAATCCTGCGCATCGGCCATTGCCTGGGCCTCGTCCCTCACGGCGACCATTGCATCCCAGGAAGCCTGCGTGAAGTCTTCCTTCTGCAACGAATTGGCCAGATCCAGGACGGCCTGCAGGCCAGCCATGTTTCCATTCTGGAACTGCAATGCCTGTACGGCATCAAACAGGAGGTTCCAAGCATCGTCGATTTCCTCCTGGGTCGCGGTTGTGCTCGCTGCGACCTCTTCGCCGTTGGCGATCGCCTTATCGAGCGCTTCCTGCACGTCGCTCAACGCTGCTTCGTATTCATCGCTCTTCTGGGCTTCTTTTGCCAGCTGCAATGCCGCGTTCAAAGTGATCTTGTTGACCACGCTGAATTCGATGTCCACCGCCATGTTCTCTTCGCCCATGGTCAGGCTATAGGTGAACAGGTTCTTATCAAAGTCCTCGACCGCTTCGCCGTTGACCGTAACGCCGGTGATCTCCCTGCCGGGAACAACGGGTGCGAAGGACAGGGTCAGTTCTTCGCCAGAAACCACCTTGCCGATGTACGTGCCAGCCGTGTTGACTACGTCATCCGCAGCCCCGCTGACCTGCATCGTGACCGTCGGGTCATAGGTGATGGTGAGCAGCTTCGCCTCTGCCGGGGTAACCGCGTCTTCGTCGTTCCCCTCGGTGGTGAACGCCTTCAGGCAGACATTTGCCAGATTATCCCACACATCGCCGTCGAAGTCGCCGGCGACTTCGATGTTCACGCCGCTGGTGCCCGGTTCGATATTTCCGGTCCAGTCTTCCTGGTTCTGGGAGTTGGGGTCCACCCGCTTGGAGTGCGCCGTGTAGTTTTCGCCCACATCCGCCAGGTCGATCCAGCTCTTGCCGCCATCGATGCTGATAAAGCTTTGATGGTTGTCGATTGCTGCCTGCACGCGGAAGTTATCCAGCGTTGCATTCATCTCGCAGGCGACCGGGTATGCCCGGCCGAGCGGGTTCTGCATGGTGACGACAACCGCATAGTTCTCGCCTTCCTTCAGGTTGACCGGCTCGTCCAGATAAACGGTGTGGTAACCCGGATACTGCTCCGTGCCCGTCTGCGGCTCTTCATAAGCCTTGTTGCCGCTGGTGGGGTTGTAATTGTTGGTATCCGTATACACCTGGATGGAATATTCCGCATTCGCATCGGTGGTGTAGAAGGAGACGGCCCGCAGGGTTTCATCGCTCGTTGCGGTGAAAATGTTGGCCATCGGGACCGCCGTGGCCTTGTCTTCCGCGCCGGCGGACATGGACCAACCGGTTCCATCGTACTGGTAGGTGTGGTCGAACTCATCCGCATCCCCTACCTGGTACTGGGAAACCTCGGTGATGGTCCCTTCGTCATAGGACATATAGAAATAACCGTGCATATAGGACCAATCGCCCCAGCTGTTGCGGATCAGCCAGCCGCCGTCGTGCTCCGGCGAATTGCCCTGTGCGTCCTGGAAATACTCCTTCGGGATGTTGTCATCCCAGCCGACGATCTGGACCGCGTGGTTGCAATCGCCGAAATCGGAACCGGTGTAATGGGTCATGATGACCTTGTTGCCATTGCCGTCGTCCCCGATCATCGCCGGCTGGTATTCTTCTTCATAGTAAAAAGCCCTGGTGCCGCTGGAGTCATAGGCAACCACCAGGCTGCCGCCGTTTTCCATCAAAGCCTTTTTAATGGCCGTGGTATCCAATTCGCCGTCCGCGTTCTTGGTCGGCAAATAGATGCTGTCGTCCAAGCGGTATGCCTGCTCAAACTGGATGCTGGGGTCGAGATCCAGCCACGGCGTCTTATCCACCTCGTAGAAGGGGTCCGGATACGGCGCGACCTCCTCCAAAGCCGGGCCCACGCCTCTGGTAAAGGTGGCGGTGCTGCAGAAGGTGTTGCCGCCGCCGACATACTCCCGGTAATCATCATTGATCATGCTCTCGTCGTATTCATATGGCAGATAGGTGTCCCCGTCCGTCTTGTCCGCCGGGTCCTCCGGGTTGGCCTTGCCATGGAAGGCAAAATAGGCCAGATGCGCCGGGGAAAGGACGGGCGTATTCTCCTGGAGTTCATCGTACAGGCTCGAAGCGATCGAACCCGTCGCGGCGAAGGCCCAGCAGGTGCCCCACCCTGCCTGGTCGCGCACCTGTGTGGTCACGCGCCCCGCATCGATCGTGTTATAGGCGGAGGGCAATTCCTCCTGCGCAGATCTGGCCGCTCTGGAAAGCATCCTCGGCTTCGCGGCAGCGTCCAACATGTAGGACGTATCCATGCCGGAATGGGAATAGCCCATGACCGCACCGGTCTCGATCTCTCCCTCCACAGGTGTGGGCTTGTCCGATGCTGCAAAAGCGGTGGTCCCGGTAAAGGACGCCGCCAGCATAGAACAGGCCAACAGCAGGGATACGATCTTGTTTCCTGTCTTCATAAACTCTACCTCGCTTTACAATTGATTTGAACAAGCCGGAATCGCAGAGGATATATACATCCGCATTCACATTTTGTTCATAGGAATGATCATACTCCGGAAACATTTCCCTGTCAAGCAAAATCGCAATCTTTTTGCATGTTTCTTTCTTTTATCCTGCATTTTATTGTCGAAATTTCCATAATACTGTAGTTTTATTTGGGAAATTCGATGGTGTGTTGCATGTGAAATTTTATTTCCTTCTTTTCCTTTATTTATTTATCGATTTATTATATTAAAACAATATTTCTTACTGTCAATTTCAGCTGCCAATAAGGGTCCTCCCCCTCCCGATATCCCGCCTTCCTGACCCGGCCCTCCCTCACTGGCTGCCCCAACAAAGCCAAAAAGGCCGAAGCGGGAAAACCCACTCCGGCCCTCAAATCGTATGCACTTATGTCTGTTCGGAATGATCCACATCTGGTTCTTCTTGCGGTTGCCGGGGAAGGACGCGCCCAGCCCCCATCCCTTGCGGCGGGCGGTCCGCACCGCGCTCCATCTCTTCCACGGCGGCACGCGCAATTTCCCGGAGAATCCTCTCCAACTCTTCATCTGTCAGATGCAATGCGCCACCTCCGCTCTTTCTTTTCGCTTAGCTCTATTATAAGAAGGAACCGCAGGAAAAATCCAGTGGAAAATCTTGCTGTTCTATTTTTGCGGTTGTGTTGCTACAACGGCAATGCCCAGCTCTTCCAACTGTTTCGCGTCCACATCGGTGGGCGCTTCCGTCATCAGGTCGCTGGAGGAAGCCACCTTCGGGAAGGCGATTACCTCGCGGATGCTGTCGCAGCCGAGCATCAGCATGACCAAACGGTCGAGGCCAAAGGCCATGCCGCCGTGCGGCGGCGCGCCGTATTTGAACGCGTCGATCAGGAAGCCAAAGCGGTGCTGCGCCTCCTCGGGCGTAAAGCCGAGCGCTTCAAACATCTTCGCCTGCAATTCCGAGTCGTTGATACGCAGGGAACCGCCGCCGACTTCGTTGCCGTCGAGCACCATATCGTAGGCCACCGCGCACACAGCGCCGGGGTCCGTCGCCAGCTTGTCGATGTCCTCCGGGCGCGGCATGGTAAAGGGATGGTGCATCGCGACCCAGCGCTGCTCCTCCTTGCTGTATTCAAACATGGGGAAGTCCGTGATCCAGAGCAGGCAGGGCTTGCTCTTGTCGATCAGGTCAAAGCGCGCGGCCAGGTTGCAGCGCAGCGCGCCCAGGGAATCCCACACGACCTTGTTTTCGTCGCTGGCGACCAGCAGGAGCACGTCGCCCGGCTCCGCGCCCATCGCGCTGCGGATGGCGGCCACTTCCTCCGGGGAGAGGAATTTCTCATAGGAGGAGGTCTCCTTCTCCGCGAGGCGCGTCCAGGCAAGCCCCTTCGCGCCATAGGCCTTGATCCATTCGGTCAATTTGTCGATCTCTTTGCGGCTGAGCGCCTCGGCCTTACCCTTGAGGTTGATGCCGCGCACAGAACCGCCGCCCGCCAGGGCGCCTGCAAACACCTTAAACTCTGTATTCCGGAGCAAATCGCTCAAATTGATCAACTCCATCCCAAAGCGCAGATCCGGCTTATCCGAACCGAAGCGGTCCATCGCCTCGTGCCAGGTCATGCGGCGGAACGGGGTCTCGATGTCGATGTCCAAAACTTCCTTATAGACGCGCTTCATAAAGCCCTCGCCGATGGCCATGACGTCGTCCTGATCCACAAAGCTCATCTCCAGGTCGATCTGGGTGAACTCCGGCTGGCGGTCGGCGCGCAGGTCCTCGTCGCGGAAGCAGCGGGCGATCTGCATATAGCGGTCAAAACCGGAGAGCATCAGCAGCTGCTTATAGAGCTGCGGGGACTGCGGCAGCGCGAAGAAGCTGCCCGGGAACACGCGGGACGGTACCAGGTAGTCGCGCGCGCCCTCCGGCGTGGATTTGATGAGGTCCGGTGTCTCGATCTCGATGAACCCGTTCTGATCAAAATAGTCGTGCGCCACCTTGACGATCTTATGGCGGCCGATGATTTTGCGCTGCATGTCGGGCCTGCGCAGGTCGAGATAGCGGTATTTCAGGCGGGTATCCTCCTTGACGTTGGAGTCCTCCACGATTTCGAACGGCGGGGTCTCCGACTTTGCCAGCACGCGCAGTTCCAGGACCTCCAGCTCGATGTCGCCGGTGGGCAGGTCCGGGTTCTTGGACGTGCGCTCGCGCACCGTCCCACGCGCGAGCAGTACAAACTCGGCGCGCGCCGCAAACGCCTTCTCGAAGATGGCGCGGTCCGTGCTTTCGTCAAACGCCAGCTGCACAATGCCGGTGCGGTCGCGCAGGTCGATAAAGATCAGCTGTCCCAGGTCGCGCTGGCGCTGCACCCAGCCGCAGACGACCACTTCTTTTCCAATATCCGTGCTGCGGAGCTCGCCGCAGTAGTGGGTCCGTTTCAGGCCCGTCATAAACTCTGCCATATGGCACCTCCAAAAAGATAGTCAATTCCAATGGGTACCCGCCGTTCCCCGCAGCGGGGTTGATCCGTTTTGGGAGGAAGCGCTGCTGTCCGGCAGGGCCCCTACCAAAATCGTCCGTTCCGGTCCGATGCCGGTTAAAACGCCAAGTCCTCCTGCTCCGTGGACAGGCAGACGTACTGCTCCACGAAGTCCTTGGACAGGTCGATCGTCTTCTTTTCGCCGGTCTTCATATTCTTGAGGACCGCCTTCTGGCTTGCGATTTCATCGTCGCCCAGCACCATGCTGTATTTTGCGCCGATCTTATCCGCATATTTCATCTGCGCTTTGAGGCCGCGGTCGTTCTCATCGCACGCCGCGATGATCGAATACTTGCGCAGGCTGTCCGCCAGCTTGAACGCTTCCAGGTGCGCCGCCTCACCCAGCGACGCAATAAAGATCTCACAGCGGTCCGGGGCCGGCATCTCGATGTTTTGCTTGTCCATCACCATCATCAGGCGCTCGATGCCCATGGCGAATCCCAGGCCGGGCATGGGCTGGCCGCCCATCTCTTCCACGAGGCCGTTGTAGCGGCCGCCGCCGCAGAGCGTGCTCTGGGCGCCGAGGTCCCCGCTGATGAACTCAAAGACCGTGTTCGTATAATAATCCAGGCCGCGCACGATGGTGGGGTTGACCGTGAATTCGGTCCCCACGGCGGTCAAATACTTCTGCACCGCCTCGAAATGTGCCTTGCAGTCGTCACAGAGATAGTCCAAAATCTTCGGCGCGCCCTCTGCGATTTTGGAGCAGATCGGGCTTTTGCAATCCAGGATGCGCATGGGGTTGCGCTCCAGGCGGCCCTGGCATGTTTCGCAGAGCTGGTCCTTGTACTGCGTGAAATACGCCTTGAGCGCCTTGTGGAACTCTGCGCGGCAGGTCGGGCAGCCGATGGAATTGATCTCCAGGCGCAGGTTCTTGATTCCCAGACGGTCAAACACGCTCTTCGCCAGGCCGATGACCTCGGCGTCCGCGCTGGGGCTGTTGGAGCCAAACATCTCCACGCCGAACTGGTGGAATTCGCGCAGGCGGCCGGCCTGGGTGTTTTCATAGCGGTAACATGTGGTGAAGTAGTGCAGTTTGACCGGCAGGCCGTTGTTATAGAGCGCGTGCTCCAGCAGGGCGCGCACAACGCCCGCCGTCCCCTCCGGCCGGAGGGTGATCGAGCGCCCGCCCTTATCCTGGAAGGTGTACATCTCCTTTTGCACAACGTCGGTGGTTTCCCCTACGGAACGCTGGAACAGGCGCGTATCCTCAAAGACGGGCGTGCGGATCTCCCCGAAGCCGTGCAGGGCGGCCTCGCTGCGCATCACGTCCTCCACCACCTGCCAATTTTCGCTCTGGCCTGGCAGGATGTCCTGGGTTCCCTTTTGTGCCTTAATCAATTCCATCTGATTGCCTCCTATCGCTCTGTTCGATTTTCTGGCGGTATAAAAAGAAAACCCCCGTCCCAGTGAAAGGGACGAGGGGAAATTCCTCGCGGTGCCACCCTTTTTCAGAAGCGCCCTCCGGCGCCTCCCTCAAAGTACCCCAAACCCGGTTGCGCGTGGGGCTTGCGCGCAGCTCGCGGGTGTCTTTCGCCGGCCCTCCATTTGCAGCGCGCTCTCAGCTCTGCGCGCCTCTCTGTGGCAGGAGGCATCCGGGTACTCTTCCCGTGTCGTCGCCAATCGTTTGCATATGCACGCAAACAAAAGAAACCGTGTATACTCAACGTGATTTTACACGGTTCTGTTTGTTTTATAATTCTAAATTATAAAATTCTTTTAAAAATCCCAATTCCTTTGCCCTTTGAGGGCTTTTCCATGCTTGTCCCACCACATGGTTGGGGCAAGCGAAAAGCAGAACTGGATCAGCCCTTTGGGTTCAGGATATTGCGCCAATCGAGGTCTCCGCGCTCTAAACCGTGGATCAACACTTCCGCAGTGGCGATATTGGTTGCAACGGGGATGTTGTGCATATCGCAAAGGCGGAGCAGATTCATATCGTTGGGCTCATGCGGCTTTGGATTCAGCGGGTCCCGGAAAAACAACAGCAAGTCCACCTCGTTGCAGGCGATGCGTGCGGCGATCTGCTGGTCGCCGCCTTGGGAACCGCTCAAAAAGCGCTGGATCTCCAAACCGGTAGCCTCCGCTACCATTTTGCCCGTCGTTCCCGTGGCGCACAGGAAGTGGCGGCTGAGCACGCCGCAATAGGCAATACAAAATTGGACCATCAATTCTTTTTTGGCGTCGTGGGCGATGAGTGCGATGTTCATGTGTATCATTCCTTTCAATAAAACGCACAGGCTCCTTAAACGCGTACCGCCAAGGGCACCTGCTCCCCCTCTAGTCTGGCCGCAAGGCGGCCAAGCGCCATTGTTCCCGCACTTTTCAGCGGCGCGGGCGAACCCGAGGCTCCCGCAACAGCAAGCGCCGCATCCTCCGGGACAATCGCGATCAAACGGATCCCGGATGCGTCGATGACGGCGTCTAAATCCCGATACGCGCCAAGATTGCGGAAACTTTTGCCACTGAAACGGTTGACCACCAAACGCTGGCTGCGGACTCCCGCATATTCCAGCGCAATGCGCGTTTTATTGCAATCCCGCAGGCATACGGGGTCCGGGGTGGAAACCACCAACGCCCGCTGCGCAGACGCAACTGCACTCATAAAACCGCTGCCGACGCCGGCGGGGCAGTCGATCAGCACGTGGTCGTAATACCGGGAAAGAACGGATACCATCCGCTTCATGATCTCCGGGCTCACAATATCCTCTTCGCGCCCGGGGGCAGGCAGCAGAAAGAGCCCTTCGGCCCACTCGCATGGATAAATCGCCTGACTGGGGTCCGCCTCGCCAGCAGCCATGTCCGCGATATTGAATACCTGGCGCTCGGAAACGCCGAGCATATGATCCAATGAAGACAGGCCCGCGTCGCCGTCGATCAACAGGACACGCCTGCCGCGCCGAACCAACGCCAGCCCTAAGCCGGTGGTCAGCGTAGATTTTCCCACGCCTCCCTTTCCTGATGTGATAACCGTCACAACTCCCATGTACAAAACCTCATTTTTATATTAACACAAAATTTTGCAGGTGTCAAAAGATTTTTATTGTTCATTTTATCCATTTAAAACACGAAATCATGTTTTATCCCGGAAATCGGGGCCTTGCGCCAACAAACGGCCTCATTCGGCGGAGGCGGTCCCCTGGGAGGAGGTTTCCCCGGATGCATTTGAGGAAGCATCCCCCTCTTCGTCCGAAACAGCGCTGGACGCCGCCAGCTCTTCCGGCATGACCAGGTTTCCCTCGTCATCTACGGTTTTCCCGTAGAAATAGGCGTCCAGGATGTCACGCACCACGTTCTGGCAATAGGTGCCGGTGGAGCCGTGCTGCAGGATGACGGCCACGGCGATCTCCGGGTCGTCGTACGGCGCAAAGCCGATAAACGCCACGTTGTCCGAGCCGGGGCCCTGCGCGGTGCCGGTCTTGCCGGCGATCGGCACGGGATAGTTGCCGAGGTTCCGGTGTGCGGAGCCGCGCGAATCCGTGATGACGGCGCGCATCCCCTCTTTGACATATTCGAAGTTCTGCTCGGAAACGCCGGTCTCCGCCACAACGGTCGGGTTGTCCGGGTCGTTTTCCATCACAACTTCCTTGCGCGCATAGTCTGTGATCTTGCTGACGAGGTGGGTCTGGTAGCGCACGCCGTTGTTCGCGATGGTCGATGCATAGGTCGCCAACTGGAGCGGGGTAAACTGGTTGTCGCTCTGGCCGATCGCCGCCTGCACCACGTCGCCGCCCACCCAGGTCTTCCCGCGTTCGGCGTACTCTTCGGGGCCTGCCAAAATGCCTTCGCTCTCATTGAGCTCAACCCCGGTCTTTTCGCCCAGGCCAAACCGGCGGCAATAGAGGTTCATCGTTTCGATGCCGGTGTAATAGCCGGTTTCAAAGAAGAAGATGTTGCACGATTCGGCCAGCGCGCGGCGCAGCGAAAGGGTCCCGTGCGTGCCCAAGCAGCGCGGCGTAAAGCCGACGTCTGCAAAGCGCTGGTACGTGTGCGTGCAGCGGAACGTCGTATTGTTGGTGATCACGCCCTCCTGCAGGGCTGCGCAGGCCACCGCCGGCTTGAAGCAGGAGCCGGGCGTAAAGATGCCTGTAAAGGCCTGGTTCACCAGGGGATGGTTCTCGTTTGTCAAAACCTGGTTTTTATAGTCGTTGTCGTACGTATATTTCTCCAGGTCGTAATTCTCATTGCCGGCGGCTGCCAACACCGCGTTGTCCTTGACCCGCAAAACCACCGCCGCGCCAATCGTACAATCCTGGCCGTTCCAGCCGCCCTTGGTGCTGGTCAGCCGTTCGCCGTTTTCCCGCGCGGCCTGCACATTCTGTTCCAGCGAAACCTGCGCCACCCGCTGGAGGTTGCTGTCCAGGGTGAGGAACACGGTATTGCCGGACTTCGGCGCTTTGATGACCGTCTCAGAGGCAACGCCGCCACGGCTGGTGGTCTCCACCTGCTTTTCGCCCGCTTCGCCGCGCAGCTCGTCCTCAAAGGCGTACTCGATGCCGCTCTGCCCCATCCGGTCGTTAAAGGCATAGCCCTCGTCCTTGCGCTCGTCGTACTGCTCCTGGGAGAGCGGGCCCATGGTGCCGATCAGCTGCGCCGCGAGGTCCCCGCCCGGATAGGTGCGCGCCGTGGTGATCTTGATGCTCGCGCCGGGGAGGAGCTGGGTGTTTTCGCTGACAATGCCCACCGTGTCCCCAGAGACGTCCGGCGCAAAGATGTACGGCGTCGAAGAGTTGAAGCCCGCCTTTGTCATCCCGTAGCGCACGGAGGCGATGTTCCGGATCTCCTCCTTGGGGAGGGTGGCGTCGATTTCATATTTCTCGATCAGCGCATTCATGCAGTCGTCCGCCGTCGCGTACGAATTCAAAGCGGCAAAATCCTTGCCCTTTAAGCGCTCCACTTCGCTCTCAGAGTCCGGCATGAACGCATAGTTGCCCTCGCTGTCGATCAAAATCGGCAGCTCGTCCGTCCATTCCTCGCCGCGGCTGTTCAGCAGATTGGTCAGCAGGCGGATGGTCTCGTTCTCCGTGCCATAGGTCATGTACGGGCGCTCAAACTGGATGGCATACCCCGTCTTATTGGCCGCCAGGGGGTTCCCCGCGGCATCGACGATCTCGCCGCGCGCAGCATCCATCGTGACAATGGACGCGCTGGTCGAATCCGCCTGTTGGCGTGTATCGGCGCCGTTCAAAATCTGCCAATCCACCAGGCGCAGCGTATAAATCGCGAGGATTCCTACGATGATCCCCACCAGCGCAAAACTGCGCAGCGATGTTTTCGACTTCATGTATTTCACCTCCACACAGGTATCGAAACAGGATCCTTTGATTCTACTGTTTCAAACGGGCAGCCGCCCTCCCGGCGCCTTCTTCAAAAGGGCCGCATATAGGCAACGCCCCGGAAAGGGCACGGTCCCCGAGGACAGAAACCCTCTTTTAAGAATACCATTTCCCAGGCCGTTTTCTTCCAAACGGCCGCAATTTTTCATACCAAAGGGGCCGGGCCCATGCCTACCGGCGGACCGGCCCCTCTCCATTTTACACGCCAGCCCTGCGGCTATTCCGTTTTTGAGCGGATCTGCTGGGCCAAAGCGCGGTTGAATGCGTAACAGAGCGGCATTGTACAGAAGGAATACGCCATGCGCGGCAAGTACCGTGTGACCAGCGCATATCCGCTGTACTCGTAGCCGTAGAGCAAATAGAAAAATACCCATTGGAGGAACAAAATCCCAGCGACCGCCCCGGCCGCCAAGAGCAGGGACGTCAGGAAATTCGTCTGGATCAGATCCGCCGTGAGCAGCCCCACCCCGTAACAGGCGGCCGCCAGCAGCAGGCCGTGGAAACCCAAAACGCCCCCCATGCCGATGTCCAGGAACAGGCCGCACAGAAGGCCAAAGGCGATCCCCGCCAGCTCGCTCTCAAACATCGCGATGGAAATCGCCGCAGGGATCAGCAGCACCGGCCGCGCCCCGCCGATTTCCGGCAGAAGGCCGGGGGTCTCCTGCACCATGTACAAAATTAAGATTTCGATCGTATAGGCAAAATACCGGATGATCTTATAACGGTCCATCACTGGCCCTCCGAAGCGGAGCTGGTGCCAAAGGCTTCGTCCAGCGCCTGCCCTTGCCCCTCGAATTCGGTGATCACCATCACGTCGCGCACGGAATTGACGTCTACAAACGGCCGGACCTCCGCATAGAGCGAGACATCATACTCCTCGTTCTGCACGGAAACCACCTCGCCGATGGCAAGGCCGCTCGGATAGACGCCGCCCAGCCCGCTGGTGGTGACAATGTCTCCCGCTTTTGCCGGGGTATCCGCCGCCAGGTAACCCAACTTGACCAACCCTTCCTCGGCCAGCTTGATATCGGTGCTCACCACGCCGCTGTCCCGGCGCAGGGTGGGCTCCGTCTCATCGATGGAAGGCAACGCCCCGACGGAATCCTTCACGGGGGTCCCGCTTTCCTCTTCCGTCGTCACAAGCGCGGCGATTTTGGTATCCGGTGAGAGCAGGGTGGTCACCTGGCTGTAGTTTGCGTTTACCGCGGAAATAAAGCCCACCACGCCCGCGTCCGTAATGACCGGGTCGTTCTTCGAGATGCCGTCGTTTGTGCCCTTGTCGATGGTAAATTTATACAGCACATTGGGGTCCCGCCCGATGACCGCCGCCGGTACGGGCTTGAAGTCGCGGTTTTCATCCTTCAATTCCAGGTATTTCCGCAGCTGTGCGTTCTCAATCCGGTACTGGTCATAGTTGACCAGCTTTGCCTGCAACTCTTCGATCTCCTTTTTGAGGGCGGCGTTTTCCTCCAGGAGCTCTTCTTTCGAGTAAGTAAGGGGTTCTGCCGCAACCGCGGCATTGTTGGTGATAATCGTACTCACGCGCTGCATCGGGGTCGCCACCAGCCCCAGCGCATTCGCCACGACCGACCCTCCCTGGGTGGCCGTGAACAGCATCAGCGCCAGCATGACAAATACCACCGCCAGCAGCACTTTTGCACTTGTGCCGTGCATAAAGTCTCTCATCTTGCGAACACCTCCCGTTGCTTTTTGAAAGAAAAAGGCCGTTGCAAAAATCACGGGCGCACAAAGCACGCCCGTGATCGATCGTTTGGTCCCTCTCCGTGTATGGAAAGTCCCTCACAAATCCCGGGGCCTTCCCTCAAAAATCCGGTCCAATCCGGCGGCAGAAACGAAACGCCGTCCCCACCCTTCGATGGCCGGATCAAAATTCTGTTCTCTCTGCGCTTCCACGCCGGGAAGCGCCAAGGCTTCGCAGCCGCTTATCTGCGGGCCTTGTAATAGGACGACGGCATGGTGACCTCCAGGCGCTTGCCGGTGCCGTCCACCACACAGTCCAGCGGGCTATCCGCCACATGGACGGGCATGCCCGTCTCCTGCTCCACCAGCTGGTCCAGGCCGCGCAGCAGCGCGCCGCCGCCGGTCAGCATGATGCCGTGGTCGATGATGTCCGCCGAAAGCTCCGGCGGGGTCTTTTCCAGCGTGCTCTTGATCGCGTCGACGATGGTCGCGAGCGGGTCGGAGAGCGCTTCGCGCACTTCCTCCGCGCTGATCGTCACGTTCTTGGGCAGGCCGTCCACCAGGTTGCGCCCCTTGATCTCGACGGACGCGCGGTCCTCTTCGCTGCCGGTCGGGAACGCCGAACCGATGGCGATCTTGATCTCCTCTGCGGTGCGCTCGCCGATCAGGAGGTTGTATTTCTTTTTGACATAGGAAATAATAGCCTCATCGAATTTATCGCCCGCCACGCGCACGGAGCAGGAGGTGACGATATCCCCCAGGGAGATCACAGCGACTTCCGCCGTGCCGCCGCCGATGTCCACCACCATGCTGCCGGTCGGGTCCGCCACGGGCAAGCCCGCGCCGATCGCCGCGGCCATGGGCTCTTCGATCAGCTCCACCTGGCTGGCGCCGGCCTGGCGCGCTGCGTCCTCAACGGCGCGGCGCTCCACCTCCGTGACGCCGGAGGGGATGCACACCACGATGTGCGGGCGGCTGAACGCGGTGGATTTCACCGCTTTTTTGATAAAGTGCTTGAGCATGGTCGCGGTGATGTCGAAGTCCGCAATCACGCCGTCCTTGAGCGGGCGCACGGCGACAATGGAGCCGGGCGTGCGGCCAATCATATCCTTTGCATGGGACCCGACCGCCAACACCGTGTCAGTACGGACGTCCACAGCGACAACAGAAGGCTCGCGCATCACGATGCCCTTCCCCTTCATATATACAAGCGTATTGGCGGTGCCGAGATCAATTCCGATATCCTTAGAAAACATGGCCAACATTCCCCTTTCAAACAACACCCACGACCGGGTTTTCATCCAGCGGCGCGCTGTACGGTTTTTCTATGAGTAAACCCATCCGCTCCGCGCTTATGCAGGGCACGGGTATTTTACATAAACTTTATTATACCCGCTGGTATGCCAATTCTCAACAGAAAAATTGTGAACAAATAAACTTTGGCAAATTCCACATTTTGCCATGAAGAAAACCGCCTTTAAACGGCAAAAGTCCGCAGAATTCGCGCCACGCGCGCGACCGGCAGGCCCACCACATTGTAGTAATCGCCGCGGATCCCCTGCACCAGCAGGGCGCCTTTGCCCTGGATGCCGTACGCGCCCGCCTTGTCCATGGGTTCCCCGGTGGCGACATAGGCCTGGATTTCCTCCTCCGCGAGCGGGTAGAACGTCACTTCGGTCCGCTCCGCCCCCACCTCGCAGCGCCCGTCCGCGAGCACGCAAAAGCCGGTGAACACCTCGTGCGTCTTGCCGGAGAGCAGCCGGAGCATGTCCGCCGCGTGTGCGGGGGTCTTGGGCTTCCCGAGGATGGCGCCGCCCAGCGCGACCACGGTATCCGCCCCCAGCACGACCGCGCCCGGGTGCTGCGCAAAGCACGCCTCCGCCTTGCGCCGGGCCAACAGGCGCACCGCCTCCTCAGGCGGGGTGCCGTCCGCAAAGCGTTCGTCCGCATTGGCCGGCGCGGTTGTATAAGGAATCCCCGCCAGGTCCAAAAGCTCGCGCCTGCGCGGGGAAGCGGATGCAAGGTACAGCATGGGATCACTCCTTTATATGGATTCTCGTGTACCCCAGGATCGCGGCCAGCAGCAAAATCGCCTGCGCCACGTTGACCTGGATGGACAGCCCAAAGGTCAATTTCAAGATGGCGAGGTCCAGCGTGACAGGTTCCAGGCCAAAGCCGGTGCTCATGCCCAGCCAGGAGAGGAACGAAACGCCCTGTACCGCCGAACCGATCACGCTGCCCAACACAATGGCCAACAATAGCAGCACAATGAGCAGCAGGCCGCGAATCAATGTCTTTTTCATCGCCGCGCCCCTTTACCGGCCGGTGGAACCGAAGCCGCCTGCACCGCGCTCCGTCTCGCCCAGGTCGTCCGTCTCCTCCAGAGGGAGGTTCAACACCGGCATCAGCACCATCTGCGCAATCCGCTCGTTCGGCTCGATGGTGTACGGCTCCCCGCCCACATTGCACAGGCCGACGCAGATTTCGCCGCGGTAGTCGCTGTCGATCACGCCGACCGCGTTGGAGAGCGACACGCCGTGCTTAATCCCCAGCCCGCTGCGGGCAAAGATCAGAGCGACCATGTTTTCGTCGGGCAGGGCGATCGCCAGGCCCGTCGGGATACGCACCAGCTCGCGCGGCGCGATGGTCACCGGGGACGGGATGCAGGCGTGCAAATCCATCCCCGCCGCGCCCGCGCTGGCGCGCTCCGGCAGGATTGCATTTTCATTCAAGCGTTTGATTTTCAAAGATTTCATAACCAACGTCCTTCGTTTGTATTGCGTTGCCTTCTATCACGTTCTCGTAAAAACCCCAGCGCCGCGGGAAGCCCCCGGCCGCACGCCGGGGAGGATCGGTCAGCCCATCACCCATCCCTTATAATAGAGGCCGCGCGTAAACGTCCCCTGTGCGGGCGGCGTGCCGTCCGCGCGGAGATAGGCTTCCAGGATGCGCTGCTGCTCTTCCTGCGTCTCTGTGGTAAACCGCAGCACGCCGAAATCCATCTGTTTGACTTCCGCCAGGCGGTCCGCCATCCAAAGCGGCACGGAGTTGAGCACTTCGCTGCACGCGCCATAGCACTGCACCGGGAAATGGACACCCTTGCGGTCTGTCAGCTCCGGGGCTGCCGTGCAATGCAGGCAGCCCTTCGCAGAATTGGCCGCAGGGCAGTTCCGGGTCAGCATCAGCGGCAGCCGCCCATAGAGCACCAACCCGCGGGGCAGCTCCCCGCCCAGCGCCGCAGCCGCGGACAGCGCCAATTCGAAGCTCAGCTCCGTATCCGCCAGGCCAAACGCAGCATACCACTCGATCGCCGCGGAATTTGTCACATTTAAAGAAAAGCCGCCGTGTACCGTCATCCCCAGCTCTTTGGCAAGCGCCGCCGCGCCCAGGTTTCCTGCCCAGACGTGCGTGACGCCCGCGTCCCGGGCTTCGGCCAAGCGCTGTTTGAGCGCCTGCTCCATGCCGAACAGCCCGCGCGGCAGGTCCAGCGCCACGCGGAAGCCCTCTTCCTGGAGGGCCGCCAGCTTCTCCGGCACAGTCGTATAGGGGAGGTAGACCCGTTCGCACTGCTTTGCCGCCTCCGGCAGGCTGGCGTTGGCAAACCGCGCCCGCAGCGGCAATTTTCCATCCGGGGGGTATACCCGGTGCGGCGTGGGAGAGAATGGTTTCATGGAAAACGCCACCGGTTCATGCACCGCGCGCAGCCATTCCAGCTTTTCCAACGCCTCGCGGCGCAGCCGGTTCAATAGGGACACCGGGACGCTCAGGCCGTCCTCCAGATCACAGGAAACCTCCTGCGCCAAAAACGGCGTCCCGCCCGTTTTGCGCAGCTGCTCCACACACCGCTCCTCGGTGACCGGCTTGTTCCGCGCCGCCTCGGGCGGCGGCGACTGGGCAAACGCCTCGCGCCCATCGCCGTCCCGGACGGACAGGCACACCGGTTCCCCCGCGTGCACGGTCAGCCGGAACGAGACCGGCACCCGCTGGCATTCCTGGCGGTACAGGTTCCGCAGCTCGGAGAATACCTCCTCGGTCGCGCCGGTGACGTCCTCCTTGGTCCGCGTGCCGAACATCTCCCGGCCCAACCGCCCGTCGAGATACCCGGTGGTGAACCCGGAGCGGGAGAACACCGCGCCCAGGTTGCGCATCAGGTCCGGCGGAAGGGGTTGGCCGTCTGCCGCCAGCCGGCAGGCGTGTGTCGCCGCAGCCACATATTCCGGCCGTTTCATGCGGCCCTCGATCTTTGCGCTCACCACGCCCGCCTTCGCCAGCTCGCCGATGCGTTCGATCATGGACAGGTCCTTCAGGCTCAGGTCGTGCCCCGTCCCCCCAGGGGCGGAAAACGGCAGGCGGCACGGCTGGGCGCACAATCCCCGGTTGCCGCTGCGCGCCCCCAGCATGGAGCTGAAATAGCACTGGCCGGAAACGGACATGCAGAGCGCGCCGTGGACAAACGCCTCCAGCTCCACCGGGCAGGCGGCGTGCACCCCGGCAATCTCGTTCAGGGACATCTCCCTGGACAGCACCACGCGGGCCATCCCCGCCTCGTATGCCGCGCGCACCCCGGCGGGCGTATGGAGCGACATCTGGGTGGACGCATGCATGGGCATCCCCGGCGCGCACGCGCGCGCCAGCAAAAAGAGGCCCATATCCTGCACAAGGACGGCATCCACCGGCAGGGTGCAGGCGTATTGCAGCAGTTCCAGCGCGGGCAGCAGCTCGTTCTCCTGCAAAAGCGTATTCAGAGCGAGATAGACCTTCACCCCGCGCGCATGGCAGTAGCTGACCGCCTCCTTGAGCGCCTGCCCGTCAAAATTCTGCGCATTGGCGCGGGCACTGAACGCGGAAGCCCCCAAATACACCGCGTCCGCACCGGCGCGCACCGCTGCCTGCAAGCTCTCCGGCCCTCCCGCAGGGGCCAAAACCTCCGGGGCTATATTCGTTTCGTTACAGTTCATCGTCTTTTTTCTCAAAGAAGCTCATGAACCCTTCCGGGTCTTCCACAACGGTCTGCGCGCGTTCCCCTGGGATGTGTTCCCGCGAGGGGCGCGCATAGCCCTGCTGCCGGGGGGCTGCCTTTGCGGGCTTTTGCTGGGCGGGCCGCTCCGGTTCCTGGGCGCTCTGCGGCCCGTGCGTTGCCTTGGCCATCTGCTCTGTCTGTTCGGAGAGGCGCGCCCGCAAGGTCTGCATCTCCTTTTTCAGGCGCTCCACTTCCCTGCGCGCTTCGTCCGCCTCTGTGCGGGCGCGGGAGGAATCCTCCAGATAGTCCTTGATCTGGGAGCGCAGGTTGTCCGCCGCGTCCTCGGCCTTATGCTGGGCGTCGCAATAATTCAGCGCCGAGATAATCCCGGCCGTGGTGATCGAAATATGCGGATTTTTTTCCACCATCTCGGTGATCCCGGCCTCTACCTCCTCCGCAATCGCGTGGATGTACGACTCGCTGTCGTCCGAGGTGAGGGCGAATTCAGCCCCGCAGATATTCAGCCGGATGCGGTTTCTGCTCATGAAAACATACCCCCTATTTCCTGCCGGCACGGCATGGGAATGCGGCCGCACCGGTTTTTCTATCTCTATAGCAGTTTTTATTATAGTCTATTTTGGTCAAATAAGGAAGCGTTTCTTTTCTAAAAACAGAAAAGCTCTTCAAAACGGCCATAAACTTGAAATTTAGTAAAAATGCATAAATTTAAGCCGAAAATCATTTGCAAGGGACGCATTTCTTCCGCCCTATCGGAAAGGCTGTTTTTGGCTTGTCCATGCGGAAATCGGATGTTCCCGGATAAAAATGGAAATTCGCGGACAAAAGAATGATTTTGTTGTAAATTAGTAATAATTGGTATATAATAAGTATGTATGACCAACCGGTCATTCTCTCACATATATATACTTCTTGGACATTTGGAGGATTTCTTATGAACTACCGGCTGCCGATCAATACGATCAAAGAACAAATTGAAGCAAAGCTGCAGCATAACTTTGGCCTGACGCTGGAAAACGCAACCGACGATCAATGTTATAAGGCTGTTGTTCTTGTCGTGCGCGACCTCATGGTAAAAGGGTACCTCGAATTTAAGAAGCGTGCCGAAGAGACGCACACCAAGCGCGTCTATTACCTCTGCATGGAATTCCTGATGGGACGCTCCCTGAAGAACAACCTGTACAACCTCGGGATTGAAGAAGATTTCCGCAAGGCGCTTTCCGAAATGGGCCTGAAGCTCGACAACCTGTATGAGAAGGAGCCGGACGCGGGCTTGGGCAACGGCGGCCTTGGCCGTTTGGCGGCGTGTTTCCTGGATGGCCTGTCCACACAGGGGTATCCCGCAATGGGGTATTCGCTCTGCTATGAATATGGCATCTTCCGCCAGAAATTGGTCGACGGCTGGCAGACGGAGCTGCCGGACTTCTGGCTGCCGGGTGGAAAAGTTTGGCTGCAAGAGGTGCCGGAGAAGCGCGTAGAGGTCCACTTTGGCGGCCACATCGAAGAATACTGGAATAACCAATACCATATTGTAAACCATAAGGACTACGAAAAAGTGATGGCGGTGCCGTACGACATGTATGTATCCGGCATGGACGGCCGGGGCATCAATGTGCTGCGCATCTGGTCCGCGCGCGGCGAAGCCTTCGACATGTCCCGCTTCAACAGCGGCGACTACCTGCGCGCAATGGAGCAGAACGCCATGGCGGAGGTCATCACAAAGGTCCTCTATCCGGAGGACAATCACCTGGAGGGCAAGAGCCTGCGCCTGTCGCAGCAGTATTTCCTGGTGTCCGCAACGATCCAGGACATCATCCGCCGCCACTTGTTTAAGTACAGCACGCTCGACAATCTGCCGGATTGCGTAGCCATCCATCTGAACGACACGCATCCCGTGCTCGCCATCCCCGAGATGATGCGCGTGATGCTGGACGAATGCGGCTATACCTGGGAAGCGGCCTGGGACATCGTCACCCGGACGACCGCGTACACCAACCACACCGTTATGGCGGAAGCGCTCGAATGCTGGAACGAAGAGCTCTTCAAATTCCGCCTGCCGCGCATCTATCAGATCGTGCAGGAGATCAACCGCCGCTTCTGCGAATCCATGCACCAGCGCCATGTGGACGGCTACAAAGTGGGCCGTATGGCCCCGCTGAACGACGGCTACGTCAAGATGGCGAATCTGGCGGTCATCAGCGCCCACTCTGTTAACGGCGTTTCCGCGCTGCACACCGATATTCTCAAAGAAACCGTCTTCAATGATTTCTACACCGAGATGCCGGAGAAGTTCCAGAACGTGACCAACGGCATTGCACACCGCCGCTGGCTGAACCAGTCCAATCCGGAGCTGGCTTCCCTGCTGACGGAAAAAATCGGCGACGGCTATATCCACGACGCCGCACAGCTGGAGAAATTCCTGGAATTCAAGGACGACGCCTCCGTATTGGAGCAGCTTGGCAAGATCAAGCGCAACAACAAAATCCGTCTGGCCGAATATATCAAGAAGGCGAACAACATCGTGCTCGATCCGGATTCCATCTTCGACATCCAGATCAAGCGCATGCACGAATATAAACGCCAGCACCTGAACGCCCTGCACATCCTCACCCTGTATCAGTGGCTGCGCGACAACCCGAACGCCGATTTCACGCCCCACACCTATATCTTCGGCGCGAAAGCCGCTGCGGGCTATTACTTTGCAAAGCAGATGATCCGCTTCATCGTCAACCTGGCGGAGACCATCAACAACGACCCGCGCGTCAATCAGAAGCTCAAGGTGGTCTACGTGGAGGATTACCGCGTGACGCTGGCCGAGCTCCTCACCCCGGCGGCGGACATCAGCGAGCAGATCTCCCAGGCCGGCACAGAGGCCTCCGGCACCAGCAACATGAAGTTCATGATCAACGGCGCGGTGACCCTGGGCACGCTCGACGGCGCGAATGTGGAGATCCACGAGGCGGTCGGCGACGACAACATCATCCTGTTCGGCATGACCACACCGGAGGTTGCCGCCCTGAAGCGCTCGGGATACCGTCCGCGCGTGTTCTATGAGAACAACCCCGTTATCCGCAGGGCCATCGATGAGATGAACAAGGGCTTCTGCGGGGTTTCGTTCCGCAACATCACGGACTCCCTCCTGAACGAAGACCCGTACATGGTCCTTGCCGACTTCGAATCCTACTCGCAGGCACAAAAGCGCGCAGAGGCCCTCTATAACGATCATGCGCGCTGGAACCAGATGAGCCTGGTCAACATCGCAAAAGCGGGCCGCTTTGCGGCAGACCGCGCCATCCGCGAATATGCCGACAACATCTGGCATGCAACGCCTGTGCCGCCGGCTCCGGCCGCGGATAAGACGGTCAAGGCGACCGTGAAAAAGCCAATCTTTAAAAAGATGCGCTAATTCGGAGATTTCCATTTTCGGATTGTGTGGATCGGGCGGGTGGATTTGCCTGCATGGTGGACGGCATGAACCATGCCTCCAGGCTGTGCAATTCACTCCCGGTTCGATCTTCCTGTCCTTTTGTGCAGAACCGTTTTCCCGGGCCCGCCGCCGGGCGCCGCAGGGCGTCCGGCACAAAAGCTGCGTGCAGCTTTTGGAATGGAACAGTTCCTGTTCCATGGCGGGCCCGGTTTGTATGGCGTCTGTTTTGCGGCCTTTCCATTTTTAATATGGAATAAAAAACACGCCAATCGATCAACGTCTTATATTTCGTCATAAAAAAGAGGGGAAACACCATGTTCAATTCACGCAACCCGGCTTACCGGAACCCAACGGGCGCAGTACCCGCAAAGTCGCCGGTCCATTTCCGCATCAACGTCTCGCGCGACCTGAAATGTTCCGCCGCCAGGCTGGTGGTGCAGGACGACAACTGGGGGCAGACGGAGAATTTCGGCATGTTTTGGTGCGGGATGGATGGAGAAAACCACGAATGGTGGGAATGCCACTTTACGCCCAAAGCGCCCGGCCTCTATTTCTACCGGTTTTATATCGATACATGGCGGGGTACGTTGGAATTGAAGAAGGGCTTTGGCGGGGAAGGCTCGACCGAAGCGCACAATGGGCCGTGGCAGCTCACCGTCTACGACCCCAGCTTTGACACGCCCCACTGGATGACCGGCGGGATTATGTACCAGATCTTCCCGGACCGTTTTTACAATTCCGGGACGCCCAAGGCCAATGTCCCCCAGGATCGTAAATTGCACGAGCACTGGGGGGAACAGCCCGATTGGAAGCCGGATGAGCGGGGGATCATCACCAATTCGGACTACTTTGGCGGGGACCTGAAGGGCATCGAAGAAAAGCTCCCCTATTTGGAGTCCCTCGGCGTGACCTGCATCTACCTGAACCCCATCTTTGAAGCGCACTCCAACCACCGGTACAATACGGCGGATTACTCCAAAATCGACCCCTTGCTCGGCACGGAGGCCGACTTCCAGCATCTGTGCGCCGCAGCAAAAAAGCGCGGGATGCATGTGATCGTGGACGGCGTCTTCAACCACACGGGCAGCGACAGCATCTATTTCAACCGCGAAAAGCGCTACCCGGTGGAAGGCGCGTACAATTCCCAGCAGTCGCCCTACTCCTCCTGGTACAACTTCCATCCATGGCCCAACCAATACGACTGCTGGTGGAATTTCGACACCCTGCCGGACGTCAACGAATGCGATCCCTCCTACAATGACTACATCAATGGCACCCATGGGATCATCCGCAAATGGCTGGCGCTGGGCGCGGACGGATGGCGCCTGGATGTTGCCGACGAATTGCCGGACGAATTCCTGGAGAACCTGCGCGATGCGGCAAAGGCGGAAAAGCCCGACGCGGTTATTTTGGGCGAAGTCTGGGAGGATGCCTCCAACAAAGAAGCCTATGGGCAGCGCCGCAAATATTTCCAGGGACATCAGCTCGACAGCGTGATGAACTACCCGTTCCGCAACGCCATCTTGGGATTCTTAACCGGCGCGGACGCGGCCAATATGATGGAGATCATCATGAATATTGTGGAGAACTATCCGCCGCAGGTGTTGCGCCTTCTGATGAACCACATCGGTACGCACGACACCGAACGCGCCATCACGGTCCTTGCGGGGGAACCCATGGGCAACCACGGCCGCGACTGGCAGAGCAGCACGCATCTTTCGCGCGAGCGCAGGCAAAAGGGCCTTCGTCTCATGCGTCTGGCGGCGTTGATGCAATACACCCTGCCGGGGGTCCCCTGTATCTATTACGGGGACGAGGCGGGCCTGGAAGGGTACCGCGACCCGTTTAACCGCGGCTGCTACCCCTGGGGCCACGAGAACGAAGGGCTGGTTGAATGGTACCGCCGCCTTGCAAGACTCCGCAAATCCTGCCCGTGCCTAAACGAGGGCATTATCTATCCCTTGATGGCAGGGGATCACTGCATGGCCTATATCCGCGACGACGGCGAACAGCGTCTCCTGGTGGCGATCAACGCGGGGGAACAGGACCACTGCATCTATCTGCCCCCGGAGTGGCACGACGCAGAAGCGTTGATTGGGAAGCTTCCCGACGAGCGCAGCGCGCTTTTCCTCCCGCCGCTCGATTGCGTTGTCTTGAAATGGTCCTATCCGGCGCCAAAAGAGAAACCGGCACAGCCCGCACCCGGCCCGAAGGATCTGCAATAAAAGAAATTCCTGCAAATTATGGAATATTTTTTGAAAAACCCCTTGTATTTTTCGGACAAACATGCTATTATACTATGGCAGCTTTAAGTGAGCTGTCTATGCGCTCGTAGCTCAGCTGGATAGAGTGTCTGACTACGAATCAGAAGGTCAGGGGTTCGAGTCCCTTCGGGCGCGCCACAAAAAGTCAACTTAGTGCTTGTCGCTGAGTTGACTTTTTCTTTTTCTTTCACTGCTCATCCTCCAATCGCACTTCGCCCTAGGGGGCTCGTGTTCTTGGGAAGGGACCTCGGCAACAAAAACGCTCCACAGGAGCTTTTTTGCGTCTCAACTTCGGGCGCGCCACAAAAAGTCAACTTAGTGCTTGTCGCTGAGTTGACTTTTTCTTTTTCTTTCACTGCTCATCCTCCAATCGCACTTCGCCCTAGGGGGCTCGTGTTCTTGGGAAGAAACGTAGGGCACGCCATAAAGAGTCAATTAAGTGCTTGTCGCTTAATTGACTTTTTCTTTTTCTCTCGCCTCTCATCCTCCAATCGCACTTCGCCCGAAGGGTCGTGTATCCTTGGGAGGAATACAAATACACCCTGATAGATATGCTTTATTTTCTGGAAAACTTCTGGATTTTCTTTCAAAAATTGGTTTCATCTGTTAGAAGATCTCTTTGAACTGTAAAAAATATTAACTGGATAAAACTATTATAATCAATCCAGAAAAATACAGAAAAAAAGCCGTGATAAAGTTAAAAAGTATTAGGCAATACGATCAAAACGGAGGTGATAGGATAAATTTGGATGGCCTAAATTCTTTTGGGAGAGATTGATAGGAAAAGGAGAAACATTATGAAACAGCGAAGGATTGCTTGGCTGTTGGCGCTCACCATGCTGTTCAGCGGGACGGGCCTTGGGAATGTGGTTTCCATGGCTGTGACCGCGGAACCGGGCGTCCAATGGACAGGCAGCGAATGGACTGGGCAGCCCACGCAGTATCAAGTGAACCGCGAACCTGCCCACACCGCATTTGTCCCGTACGATACGGAAGAAAAAGCGCTCGCACGGTCCGAAGAGGACTCCGCGTACTACCAGCTCTTGAACGGGGACTGGGCATTCCAGTATGCGGACAAACCAGCGGACCGCAACACGGAATTTTTCAAAGAGGACTACGACGTCAGCGACTGGGATACCATCCAGGTCCCCGGCAACTGGCAAACCCAGGGGTATGATAAGCCGATTTACTCCAACTCGACTTACCCGTGGACGATGAACGGCGGCGGTTCGGCCGATACCACCAACGCCACCGCTCCAACCACGTACAACCCGGTCGGTTCCTACCGCCGGAGCTTCACCGTGAAGCCCGAGATGCTGGAAGGCGGACGCCAGATCTTCATCTCGTTCCAGGGCGTGGAATCCGCATTCTACCTCTGGATCAACGGCCAGCAGGTGGGCTACAGCGAAGACAGCTACACCCCGGCGGACTTTAACATCACCCCCTATCTCCATGAGGGTGAAAACTCCGTCTCCGTCCAGGTGTACCGCTGGTCGGACGGCAGTTACATGGAGGACCAGGACTTCATCCGTTTGAGCGGCATTTTCCGCGACGTATACCTCTATTCCAAAGACGAAGTCGAAATCTTCGACTATGAGGTGGTCACCGACCTCGACGACGCCTACGAAAATGCGCAGTTCGAGCTTTCCATCAAGGCGCGCCAGCTGACGCAGGATGCGCCGGAGGGATACACCGTCCGCGCCCGCCTGCTGGACGACCAGCAGAACGCCATCGTGGAGCAGGAATTCCCGGTGACGTTCGGCAGCGACGTGGATGAGAAGGGGCATGCCGTCTGCACCATGGACTATGGGCAGACCATCCTCTCCCCCAAGCTCTGGAGCGCAGAAAAGCCGAACCTGTACACACTGGTTCTGGAATTGTGCGACGACACGGGCGCCAGCGTGGAGTTTGCCAGCTCCCGGATCGGCTTCCGCGAGGTGGAGCTGCGCGATAACACCGGCCTGTTTGTCAATGGCAAAAATGTCATCATAAAAGGCTTTAACCGCCACGAGACTTCGCCGGACACGGGCCGCACCGTCAGCCGCGAACTGATGGAGCAGGACATCATCCTGATGAAGCAGGCCAACGTCAACACGGTCCGCACGGCGCACTATCCGAACAATACCTATTGGTATGAGCTGTGCGACGAATACGGCATGTACGTCGTTGACGAAGCCAACATCGAGGCGCACGGCGCCATGCATAAGATCCCGGGCGACGACGCGGAAAAATGGGCGGATGTCCATCTCGACCGCGTGAAGAGCATGGTCGAGCGCGACAAGAACCACCCCAGCGTGATCATGTGGTCCATGGGCAATGAGTCCGGCGCAGGTTCCGTGTTCCAGATCCTGTACGATTGGACCAAGGCGCGCGACAATACGCGCCCGGTCCACTACTTCAATTCCAGAGGAGACGGAAATGCCACCTATTCGGACACCCGTTCCTCCACCTATCCATCCGCAGACGGCTCCTTCTCCGGGCGTATCAGCCTGCCGGCCATTGGGACAGACAGCAACCCCAAGCCCTATCTTGCACACGAATATGCGCACTCCATGGGCAACAGCACCGGCAACCTCCAGGAATATGTGGATGTCTTTGAAAAATACGACAAGCTGATCGGCGGCTGCATTTGGGACTGGGTAGACCAGTCGATCCGCGTCGATCTGGGCGGCGATAAGAAGAACGTCCTGACCGACAGCAGCCACAACCAATTCCAGGCCGAATTCGCCGGCTCCCTGGTTGCAGGCAAGGACGCGGACAACGCGCTCAAGGGCACCGCAGAGCTGCCCGCCGACCCGGCCTTCGACACAACCGGCAGCTTCTCCGTGGAAGCGCTTGTCTGTCAGACGGGCAAAAATACGGAAGGCTACGACACCATCGTTGCCAAGGGCAACGAGCAGCTTACGCTGCAATACACCAAGGGCAACCTGGAATTCTGCTACAAGAGCGGCAATTCCTGGGTCTCTGCGACGGTCGCCGCACCTGCGGACTGGCTCGACAACTGGCACCGGATCACCGGCGTGTTCAGCGCAGAGGACGGCACCTTGAAGATCTATGTGGACGGCGTGGAACTGAAATCCGTATCCACCGGCGGCAAGAATGTGCGCAATACCAACACCTATGCCGTCACGGTGGGTGAAAACCTGGAGCGCCCCGGCCGTGAATTCACCGGCCTGATCGACGAAGTGCGCATTTATGACCGCGCACTGACGGCGCAGGAGGTCGCGGATGCGAGCGTTCCTTCCAACGACGAATCCGTCCTGTTCTGGTGTGATTTCGGCGCAGTGGATACCGAAAACAAGCTGGTTGACAACGGGCCCTTGGGGCTGAACGCCGCCTATGAAGGCACGTTGGAAGCCCGCGGCGGCATTGGCAACGGCACCGCTTTGGAAGGCACCGCAACCTTGCCCGTGAGCGAGGCTCTCGACCTGACCGGCAGCCTGACCCTGGAAGCGCTTGTCTATCCGGACAAGGTCTCCGGCAGCACCAACGGCGCCATCGTCACAAAGGGCAACAGCCAGTATGCGATGAAGTACATCGGCAACACATCGACCGGCAAGAGCGTGGTGGAATTCTTCATCTACGACGCAAACGCGACCGGCAGCACCAGCGCCACCTGGATCAGCCTTGAAGCGACCGTCCCGGACGACTGGTTCGAGAACTGGCATCAGGTCGTCTCTACATTTGACGCAGACGCGGGCACCATCAACATCTACATCGACGGCGAGCTCTGCGCCAGCAAAGAGGTCACCCAGAAGACGGTCACCTCCAACGATTACGCGGTCGCCATCGGCACCGATACGGAGCGTACCGGCCGTGAATTCCAGGGAAAGATCGACAATGTGCGCATCTATGACCGCGCGCTCTCGCTCGAAGAGATCAACAGCGAAAGCCGCACGCCGGAAGACGACGGCGTTGTCCTCTGGATGGACTTTGATTCTGTCAAGGAGATCGATACCGGCGAAAACCAGCAGTGGTATTTCGGCTACGGCGGCGACTGGGGCGACAACACCAACGACGGCAACTTCTGCGGAAACGGCGTTGTATTCCCCGACCGCTCCCTGCATCCCGCCTATCAGGAGGTCAAAAAGGCCTATCAGGGCGTCAAGCTCACGGCGAAAGACCTCGAAACCGGCGAGATCCAGATCGAAAACCTCCTCGACTTCACCAATTTGAACGAGTACGAGGGCGTTTGGACACTGTACAACAACAATGAGGTCATCCAGTCCGGCGTTCTGACGGACGAGCAGCTCGACATCCCGGGCGGCGAGACCAAAGTGGTGACCATCGGCTATCACACGCCCGAAACCGTGCGCGAAGGCAGCGAATTCCTGCTCAACATCGAGTTCCGCCTGAAAGAGGATACCCTCTGGGCGGACAAGGGAACCACCATGGCGTTCGAGCAGTTCGAACTGAGCTTTGACGCAAACGAGCCCGGTCTCATACTGGACACCTCCGCGACGTTCACCGAGGTCACGGAAAGCGGCGACACGCTGACGGCCAAGGGCGAGGGCTTTGAGGTCACCTTCGACACCGCCAAGGGCGAGCTGACCTCCTTTAAGAACAACGGCAAGGAACTGATCCACAATGCGCCGGAGCCGAACTACTGGCGCGCAAGGATCGACAACGGCACCATCAACACCAAGTACCGCGACCCGGCAACCACCGTCGGCGAGGTAACAGTGGAGAAGGACGAGCATAAGATCGTCATCACCGTGCCGCTCTCCTATTCCACCCTGAACAATTCCACCAATGTCATCACCTACACCGTGTACCCCTCGGGCGACATCGTGGTCAACAGCGAATTCGACTCCAAGGCGTCCGAAATGCTGGGCCGCGTGGGTATGAAGATGGAATTGCCCGCAGGCTATGAGAACATCACCTACTACGGCAGAGGGCCGGAAGAAAACTATGTGGACCGCAAGACCGGTTCCCCGATCGGCGTGTATGACAACACCGTGGACGGCATGTTTGTGCCGTACCTCAAGCCGCAGGAGAACGGCAACCGCACGGACGTCCGCTGGGTCTCCCTGACGGACGAGGCGGGCGACGGCATCCTGTTCTCCACCGACACCCCGATGGAGTTCGGCGCGCTGCACTATTCCGCTTCCGAGCTGAACAGCAAGGCGCATCCATACCAGCTCACCCGGGCAGACCAGGTCTATCTGACCCTGGACTACATGCAGACCGGCCTTGGCAACGGCAGCTGCGGCCCGACCATGTTGGAAAAATACAAGGTCCTGTCCAACCGGCAGTATTCCTTCACCTACCGGATGCGTCCGGTCACCAGTGAGACGAACACCGTCGAACAGAAGATGGAGCAGGCACAAAAGGCGATCATCACCCAGACGCTCACCGGCATCGAGGTCGACGGACGCGCCCTGCCTGATTTCTCGCTGGACAAGCACGAGTATACCATCCCCTATCTGAGCGCCCGCACGGAGCTCCCACATGTGGAAGCGGTCACCGCGCATTCCTCCATCCAGGCCGAAGTGAAGCAGCCTACGTCCTTCAGCGATACCGCAGAGGTCCGCATCGACGACGCGGACGGCAACCCGCAGGTGTATACCATCCACTTCACCCAGATGGATGAAATCCCGCTGGAGGACGTGGCATGGAAGTCCGCCACCACGGGCTGGGAAGACATTTGCTTCGGCACCAACCTCGAAGGCGGCCCGATGGAGCTGACGGTCAACGGCGAACGCACGCAGTTCAACAGCGGCCTGGGCGTCCATGCTTCCTCCGAAATCGTCTATGACATCGAGGGCCTCGGCTACGACATCTTTGAGACGTATCTCGGCCTCGACTGGCTGGGCAGCATCGCCAGCGACGGTTCCGAATCCCGCGGCGAAGCCCGGTTTGAGATCTGGGTGGACAACGAGCAGGTCTACACCTCCCCGGTCATGACCCAGGATACCGAGGCGGAACACGTCCGCCTGAACATCATCGGCGCGAAGGAGCTCAAGCTGGTCGTCGATTCCATGGGAACCAACGCGCACGACCACAGCGACTGGGCAAACGCCCGCTTCCTGCCGAGGGGCGAGGGCGACTTTGAGCAGATCGAAGTCACCGGCATTCCGGAGCAGATTCAGCTCAAAGAGGGTTCCACCTATACGCTGAACCTCGAGACCGACCCCGCGGATGTATCCATCGCCTATGGCGTAGCGTCCACGGACGGCGCGCTCTCCATTCAGAACAACCAGATCACCGGCGAGCAGGCCGGACATTCCGAGATGCTGGTTTCCCTCACCAAAGAGGGCTTTGAATCCCAGTATCTCTCCATCCCGGTCAGCATTTATGCAGAAGAACCGGCCATCGTCGCGATCCAGGAAGAAGCCCTTTCCACGCTGGTGGGGCATGCGCCAAATATGCCGGAAGAAGTCCGGGTCTTCTATTCGGACAACACCAGCGGCATGATCGGCCTGAAGTGGGCGGACATCGACGCTAGCGACTATGCGCAGGAGGGTTCCTTCACAATTGAAGGCACGGTCGAAGGTACCTCCATCAAGGCAATCTGCACGGTGGAAGTCAGCAAGTCCAACACCGTTTCCACTGTGGAAGAAGTCAGCGCTTCCGTGCCGTATGAGGGAACGGTTTCCCTGCCGCAGCAGGTGACCGTCACCATGGCGAACGGCGCGCAGGAAGTCCGGAACGTCACCTGGGGCGACCTCAGCGGCGCTTCCAGCGTTTTGGGCCAACACGTCCTCACCGGCACCGTGGAAGACACCGACCGTCCGGCGGTCTGCCGCCTGTATGTGTACAGCGAGATCAACCTGGTCTCCGCCATCGCATCCAGCGCCGCAGAGACTACGGTAGGCGTTGCACCGGTTCTCCCGGAGACCGCTTCCGTCACCTATGTGGACGGGACGCAGGGAACGCTTCCGATCGTTTGGGACACCATCCCAGAGGATGCCTGCCAGCAGGAAGGCAGTTTCACCGTCTACGGCTATGCAGCCGGCTTCGGCGCGCAGGCACAATGCACGGTGACGGTTGGCGAGTCCACGGACCCCGACCAGGAATATGGATTCACCGTGAACTTCACCACGAATGCGGAAATTTCCGTCAACGGTGAAGACAATGCCATCGCAAACCTGATTGGCAAGTACACCTCCTCCCTGAAGGCGGGCGACGCATACACGCTCGTCTTTACCCCCAGAGTGGACGGCAGGGAGTTCTCCGCAGTCCTGGTCAACGGCGAGGATTGCAGCGATCAGATCGCTTACGACGAAGAAACCAACACCACGACCTTTACCTATGAGGGCAGCATGGCGGCTGCGGCGCAGACGCTGGAATTCACCTTCACCGTCGTGGACAAGCAGATCCTCCGCAATGTGATCGCAACGGCAGAGGGCTTGGCCGGCGGCGACGAATACAACGCAGCCATCCCGACGGTACAAAAGATCTTTGACAATGCTTTGCAGGCGGCGAAGGACGTTGAAGCGGACCATGCGGCCACGCAGGACGCGATCAACGGCGCATGGAGCGACCTGCTCGACGCCATCCATCTGCTGGGCTTTGCAGAGGGCGACACCACCGAGCTGGAAGAGCTGCTCGCCATTGCAGGCATGCTCGACGAAGCGGGCTACACCCCCTCCAGCTGGTCCGTGCTCCAAGAGGCAATGGACGCGGCGCAGGAAGTGCTTGCGGACGAAGAGCCTCTCCAGGCGGACGTAGAAGAGGCATATGATGCCCTCTATGATGCCCTGACCAATTTGGACCTCGTGGCGGATACCAGCAAATTACAGGCCGTCGTAAACCAGGCGGAAAGCATCGACCTGGCCGACTATTTGGAGGATGGACAGGATGCGTTCCTGGAAGCCCTCGATGCGGCGAAGGACGTCCTGGAAAACCTGGACGCTACGCAGGCAGAGGTTGACGAGGCGGCGGAAACCCTGAACCGCGCAATGGCAGCCCTGCGGAAAATCCCGTCCCGCGAAGAGCTGCAAAAGCTCATCGACGAGACAGAACAGATCGACCTGGACGAATACACCGACCGGAGCGCGGCAAGCCTGCAAGCAGCCCTGCGCGTCGCAAAGGCGGTCGTTGCAGACGCCAACGCGAGCAAGGAAGAGCTTGCCTCCGCATACAACGCGGTGCAGACGGCACGGGACGGCCTTGTGAAGGCCGAAAACCAGCAGCCACAGAAGGGTTCCAGCGGTTCCACCTCGGCGAATGCGTCCAACGCATACGGCGCGGCGGGCGTCTCCGTCGTGACGGCTGCACAGAACGTCGCTACACCGGCGAGCGTGCGCAGCGACACGACCGTGGACTTCACCCTGCTGCACGGCCAGGCGTATTGCTTTAAGATGACCGTCGTCAATGGCAACGGCATGGCGCCGAGCTTTACGGTTGGCAATGGCAGCGTGCTCAAGACGCAGTTCCTGACCCAGATCGGCAACGATTATTATTACAGGGTTTGGGCGACCGGCACGCCGGGCCAGAGCACGGGCGTTTATACGACCCTGCCGGGCCAGAACGCTGTGAAGCATTGTGCAGTGACGATTGCGTAAGAGCTTTCGTAGACGGACGCTACGCGTCCATTGCACGGTAACCATTGGCTAATCGGAAATAGCAGAAAAGGGGAAGACTCTTCCCTGTAAACAAGAGAGCTCCCGCTCTGGATTTCTCCAGAGCGGGAGCTCTCTCTTTTGTAAGAAACTTCGTTCCGATTCATTTCTATCCATGCCGGCCATGGATTCCCAAGCAATCATTATCCATTCCGATCACTATTTGCTTCCTTCGGCTCCTGAAAGGCTTCCGAGGGCCGGATTTGGAAATATTCACACATCCGGCAAAACTGCTCCACATCAAACGCATCGGGCACGTCATCCGCCTCTAAACACTGTAAAAGGGACTCCTCTACCAACGTATTTTTCGAAAGCTCTTCAAGGGAGATTCCCCTTTCCCGTCGAAGCCGCCGGAAATTCTGGCACATTCGAAGCAAATCGCGTGTTACTTTGTCCTTCATGTTTCTTCCCCCTTAAAATCCTTGTTTTCATCATAACAGGATTTTAAAGGCGTGTCAGGGGGATTTTGACCTAATGCGCAAGCCCTTTTTCTTCTTTCAAGGCGGGCCATACCGTACACAGCATGGTGATAAAGCTTGCCGCGCCGCCCACAAAGTTGGAAATCGGTTCCGCCCAGAAGACGCCGTTCACGCCCATCTGGAATAGGCCCGGCAGCAGGATGGTCAGCGGGATGACGATAATCACCTTGCGGAAGATCGAGAAAAAGATCGCATGTTTTGCCTTGCCCAGCGCCACAAACGTGGATTGCCCGGCAAATTGGAAGGTCATCATGAAGAACCCGAAGAAATACATGTGCAGCGCCGGAATGCTCGCCTGCAACAGGGCTGCGTCGTCGGTATTAAAGATCTGTATAAAGAACTGCGGGAACAGGAACACCAACAGCCACGCCACCAGCGTATACGCCATGCAGCTCAGTGTCATGAACACAATGCCCTTTTTCACCCGCCGGTATGCCTGCGCGCCGTAGTTAAAGCCCAGCACCGGCTGCGCCCCGCTGGTCAATCCGTTGACCGGCATGGTGAGGATGTCGCGCACCGAGTTGAGGATGGTCATAACACCCACATAGAGGTCACCGCCGTAGGCCTGCATCTGCGCGTTGCAGAGGATCTGCACAGCGCTGTTGGTGGCCGACATCGTAAAACCCGAAAAGCCCATGGCTGTGATCTGTTTGGACATCCCGCCGTGCAAAAAGAACTTCGCTGGTTTCAGGCGCAGGATCGCCTTTTTCCCGCTCAAAAAGCAGAGCACCCATGCCGCGGACAACCCCTGCGAGAGCACCGTCGCAATCGCCGCGCCGCGGACGCCCATCCCAAAGGCAAAGATAAAGATTGGGTCGAGCACCAAATTCGCCACGGCACCGCTCAACACGCTGAGCATGCCGACGCGCCCGAAGCCCTGCGAATTGATGAAATTGTTCATCCCCAGGCTGACCATTACAAAGAGGGTACCGGCCAGATAGATCAGCATGTAGTCCCGCGCGTAGGGATACGTCGCGTCGCTCGCACCGAACAGATACAAAAGCGGCTTTAAAAAGAGATAGCCGAGGGCGGTCAGAGCCACCCCGCTGATGAGCAGCAGCGTATAGGAACACTGCATGATGCGCCCGGCCTCTTCCTTTTCCCCGCGCCCGCGTGCAATGGAACAGAGCGGCGCGCCGCCCATTCCAAAGAGGTTCGCAAAGGCGTTCAAAATATTGATGATGGGAAAGGTCACGCCCAGGCCCGTCAGCGCCAACGTGCCCACGTCCGGAATGCGCCCGATATAGACGCGGTCCACCACGCTGTACAGCAGGTTGATGAGCTGCGCCAGCATCATCGGCATGGCCATATTCATGATATTTCCAGCCATGCTTCCCTTGGTAAAATCGTTCTGTGCGTCTTTCGTGTGGATTCTCCCCTTTCCCCCACCAGGCGGCGATCTTCCCCTTTTGAGGTCAAAAGTGGGCCCGCATCCAAACAACGCGCGCCCAAAATCATTTGATTATTAATAGTATAATGCCGAAAAATAGCTCTATAGTTCCGCAGGCGACTTACCATACAAAAGCTTGCGCTTTCATAAAAAAGCCGGAGAACACGTTCTCCGGCACAGGTATCGTTTTTCAACAGGATGGACATCCCATGAAGGATTCGGAAGGAATGTAAGACGGGAGCTTTTCCCGCGCTAGGAAGGGCTTATGCGCGCTTCAGGGCGTCGATCTCGCGGCCCTGCTCTGTGACGATTCGCTCCAAATTGCGCACACGTCCGCGCAGGGAATCCAATTCGTCCGCCTCCGGCAGACGTTCCAAAATCTGGGCATGGCCTTCGGCCAACAGGCGGATCGGCTTCATCACGCCGCTCTCTATGTAGGCATGGGTGCGGGTTTCGCTGGCGTGGATTTCCTCTTTCAGCTGTGAATGGAATTCTGTGCGCAGGCGTTCCTCGCTCGCGCGGATCTCCGTTTCCAGCTTCGATTGGAATTCCGTGCGCAAACGGTCTTCTACCTGGCCCATTTCCCCACGCAAACGGTCTTCGCTGGCACGAATTTCTTCCTGTATTCCGGTGCGCGTCCGCTCTTCACTGGCATGAATCTCGGTTTCCAATTTCGAATGAAATTCCACGCGCAAACGCTCTTCGACTTGGCCAATTTCTCCACGCAAACGCTCTTCGCTTGCCAAAATGAGCTGCGCAATCGCTTGGATGTCCTTCTCCTCCAACATACCAGTTCCCCTCCTGCGTACATCCGGTTTCGTTGGTTCCATTTTAGCATAACCGGATAGGCGATGCAAGAAAAGGGGCAGATTTTTCACCCCGGATTTGCTTTTTCCAAACCGGCTTGTTACAATAGATGCAAAAGGGGGGATACCGCATGATCTATATCACAGGCGACACGCATATTCCTTATGACGTGACAAAACTGACGACCAAGGCGTTCCCCGAACAGAAAAAGCTGACCAAAAACGATTATGTGTTGATCTGCGGCGACTTCGGCGGCGTGTGGACCGGGCCAGGCGGTTCGGACGACTTCTGGCTCCGCTGGTTTAAACGCAAACGGTTCACCACGCTGTTTGTCGATGGCAACCACGAGAATTTCAGCCTGTTGAACCAATACCCGGTGGAGCTGTGGAACGGCGGCAAGGTACACCGCGTGACGGACCACGTCATCCACCTGATGCGCGGCCAGCTTTTCACGCTGGATGGCTGCAAAATCTTCACCATGGGCGGCGGCGCCTCCGGGGATGTGGAATTCCGGACCGAGGGCGTCTCCTGGTGGCCGGAGGAAATGCCGAATGCGGTCGAATACGGGGAGGCGATGCGCACCCTGATGGACGCACAGTTTGCGGTAGATTACGTCGTCACGCATACGGCGCCGCTTCAGATCGTCAACCAATTCCGCAAGCGGCCGAGAGAAGAACCCTTCAACCGTTTTTTAGAGGGGATTGACGCGCGGCTTCACTATAAGCGCTGGTATTTCGGCCATGTGCATAAGGATCTCGACGTGGATGAACGCCACACGGCGGTGTACCAAAACCTTCTCCCCCTGGGGCAAGGCCAGGTGGATTTTCAACCGAAAGAGGACGGATGGTGGAAAATATGAACAAGCGAAACTATCAGAAAGAACTGGATGTGGTTTTGGCGCATTTGGAGCAGGAAACGCTGCGGCCCAAGCTGCTGCTGCACGCCTGCTGCGCGCCTTGCAGCAGCTATGTACTGGAATACCTCTCCCGCTATTTTTCCATCGTCCTGTTTTACTATAATCCAAACATCTCCCCGCAGGAGGAATACGAAAAGCGCGTGGCGGAGGTACGCCGCCTCTTGCAGGAAATGCCGCTTGCGGGCCCCGTTACATTGACGCTGGGCGATTACGAACCCGAGCGCTTTTTCGACCTGGCAAAGGGCCACGAAGCGGAACCCGAGGGGGGAGACCGCTGCACCCTCTGTTACCGCCTGCGCCTGACGGAAGCAGCACAGGCTGCAAAGGATCTGGCATGCGACTATTTTACCACCACCCTTTCCATCAGCCCCTACAAAAACGCCGAGAAATTGAATACCATCGGCGCGGAGCTGGCGAAAGAGTACGGCGTCCCCTATCTATTCTCCGACTTCAAAAAGCGGAACGGGTACAAGCGCTCCATCGAGTTGAGCCGGGAATACAACCTTTACCGCCAGAACTATTGCGGATGCGTCTATTCCCGCGCGGCAGCCCTGGCGCTGGACGCCAAATAAAACGGACGAAAGGGACTTCTCTATGAATCCTCTGCATTGATTTGTCTTTTCCTGTTTCGACAAAACAGGCCCGTAGGATGATGCCCGGCGGGCTTTGATTTGTGTTGCCATTTTTCACGGAAAGGAAATTCACGATGCAGAAACGAAACATTCGGCTCTGCTATGCGATCGCATTTTTGCAGGGCCTTGTCTTTTATGCGCCGGTCGCCACGCTGTACCGGCAGGCGAACGGCGTGGGCGTTTTTCAAATCACGGTGATCGAAAGCATCTCCCTTGCGGCCAGCCTCGCGATGGAGCTTCCCTGGGGCTGGATCGCCGACCGTATCGGCTACCGCAACACGCTGGTGATCTGCCATTTTCTCTATTTTATCTCCAAAATCGTCTTTTGGCGCGCGGAAGGGTTCGGCTGGTTTCTCACGGAACGGCTGCTGCTCTCCATTGTTTTGTCCGGCCTATCCGGATGTGACAGCGCCTATCTCTTCCTCTCCATGGGCGGGAACAACTGCCCGGAGCGGGAGTCCCGCCGCATCTTTGGTCTGTGGGAAGCGCTGAACACCGCGGGACTGGTGCTTGCCTGCATGGTCTTTTCTCTCTTCATCGGGGAGAACTACCGCTTGGCGGCGCTGTTTTCCGCCTATACATACGGGGCGGCCTTTCTGCTCTCCCTGTTTTTGCCATCCGTCCCTTTGGAAGCTGCCGCCGCCCGGCCCAAACTGCGCGCATTTTGGGCCACGCTCTTCCAAGACCGGCGGTTCCTGCTCTTTCTCCTAGGCGCCGCGCTCTTGGCGGAAAGCAAACAGACCATCACGGTGTTCTTAAATCAACTCCAATATCTGCGCAGCGGCATCCCGCCCGTTGCAATGGGCATTTGCACCATCCTGGTGACCTTGTCGAGCCTTTTGGCCGCGCAATCGCACCGCTTGGCTGGCCGCCTCGGGGAGCGCCGTTCGGCTATCCTGCTGTTTGGCACGGGAGGGATGGCCTGCATCCTCATGGCGCTCTTTGCGCAACCCATCCTTTCAGTTGCCGGGATGATGGCGTTGAGCGCGGCGGGCGCCCTATTTATCCCTTTGCGTATGGACATTCAAAACCGGCATATCTCCGTCGCCAACCGCGCGACAGCGTTGTCCGTGCATTCCTTTGTGATGAACCTGACGGCCACCAGCACAAATTTGGCCTTTGGCGCCCTGGCCGATCATTCGGTGATTCCTGCCCTTTTCCTGGGGGCCGCGTTTTGTTTTTTCGGTCTATTTCTATGTTTCCGGGGAAAAGTGCTTGCCAAACATCCGGGAATATGATATCATCGGTTTTATAGATTGACTCTATATTCATGAGTGAATATAGAAAGGAGCGGCGGTATGAAAAAGGATAAGGAAAAAAAGAAGAAGCGGTTAAAGCGGGCTTCCCCCTCCCCCGCGCCCGTGGAGGTTGTGTCTGCCGGGGAAAGCGTCCAACTGGCTGCGCCGGAAGCGCCCCTCGTCTATTTTCTGCGCGTGGCGGGCGGCAAATGGAAAACCCGGATTTTATGGGCGCTGCAAGATGGGAAATGCCACCGCTATGGGGAGATCAAAAGTGCGGTATCCGGCATCACGGATATGATGCTCAGCCAAAGCCTCAAGGACCTCTGCGCGGACGGGTTGCTGCACCGGCAGCAGTATCAGGAGATTCCCCCAAAGGTGGAATACAGCCTGACCCCCTCTGGGAAAACACTTTTGCCCGCGTTGAACGCTTTGTGCGAGTGGGAACGCCAAATGGAACTTTCCAACCATTCATAACGAGGAAAATGAACGTACCAATACTGCTCCTCTTGGCATATACGTAAGAAAAATACGAAAACAGGAAGGTCCCTGTCCCGGAAATTTTCTCAGGACAGGAACCTTGCTGTTTACAGGGGACGCACAGCGTCTTTTCGCGGGCACACAGTGCCTTTCGCGGGCACAAAGTGCCTCTCTCGCCTACGGCGTTCCCTAAGAAAGCAAACGGAAAAGAGTTTGCTTTCTGCTCCATA
>NZ_NFJK01000022.1 GCF_002159845.1 Anaeromassilibacillus sp. An250 | reverse complement strand
CCTGGCTCTCCCCGAAAGAAAAACTTGCTGCTTTCTTTGAATCTCTCGCTGTACAAGATGTTTGACAAACCTACAGATTTCGACACGGAATGCATTCGCGATGGATTCCTTTGGAAGGGCAACCCCTATCCTGTGGCCATACCGCCCACCGGTGCAGATTTTTATAAAACGGGCCGGCTGCGACAACAACAGCCGGCCCGCTTCCCATGCGGTTTCTTCTTTTGCGCGTGCGAAACCCCAAAAGGCAATCCCCTGTTTTGCCGCGCCCTGCCAAACGCCTTACGGCTTTTCCACATCCAGCAACTGCGACGTACAATGCGGGCAGCGGGTCGCGTCGATTGCAATTTCCGTCTTGCAATACGGGCACTTCTTCGTCGTTGCCGCGGCGGGCGCCTCCTCTTTTTTATGGGCCAAGGAGGCCAACTTGTTCATTCCCTTGAGCAGGCAGAACAGTACAAACGCCATAACCAGGAAATTCACCACAGCGGTGAGGAAGCTGGACGCGAAGCTTGCAACGTCCTGCAAGGTGTATGTCGCGCCGCCCGTGACCAGGTTCAAAATCGGGTTGATAAAATTATCCGTCAGGGAGGTGACGATCCCGGAAAACGCACTGCCGATGATTACGCCGACCGCCATGTCCATCACGTTTCCGCGAAGCGCAAAGGTCTTAAACTCCTGCATAAATTTTTTCATAGCTCCTGATTCCCTTCTTTTGGATTTCCTCCACTATAACACAGGAAGGCTGTCTGGGAAAGGGGATCGCGCGGATTTTGTCGAAAGGTAGCAAGATTGTAACCGGTTGCAGGCCGCCCGGCGAAAAAAAGAAGGGCCTTCCCACGCCGTGTGGCCTGCTCGTGGCAGCCAAGGGCCTTCCTTTAAAATACCTTTAAGAAACATAAAAAATCAGGGGCAGACTGTAAATCTGCCCCTGATTTTGCTTGCTTCATGGACTCACGGGAACAACGCCCGGAAAAGTCATTCAAACGAAATGGAAGATTCTGTTCCATTCACACGGCCGGAACCGGTGGAATGAACCGGCCAGCCTACAGAGCCAACTTTCCCACCAACAAGCAGACGCTTTGCATATGCATCCGGATCATCCTCAATTTCTGCTTCTGTGACAAATACGGTTACATCAAGATCGGTAACAGTGCAATTCGTGATGGGTTCGCTTCCTGAACCTTCATAGCCAACAATGCCGCCCACTTGCTGTGAAGGAATCCCTTCTTTACCACCTTTGACAGAACCGCCTATAACATGACAATTATCAATCGTCGCACTTCCAGTGGTAATATAGCCAGCAATCACTCCCACTCTTGCAAGCGTAGAGTTTGTCGATCCATTCATACGGCCCCACACGTCGGGTTCCTCAACCTTCAGATTGCGAATTACACCGGCATCCTCATGACCGGTCTGCCCCTTGACCCAGCCGAACAATCCGGTCTGCACATTCGTGGGATTATGAATCGTCAATCCGGTAATGGTATAGCCCTGTCCGTCCAGGTTACCCCAGAATTCGTCGCAATTTGTGTTGCTGTCCGGCGTCCAACCGATCGGCATCCAGCCCCGGTCTTCGGTCCAACCCTGTTCTGCCCAAGTTTCGCCGTAGTAGCCCGTCAGGTCGATATTGCGGCCGATCTCAAAGTAATAGAAATCGCCCCTTGTCGACGAGCCCATATACTTGCGCACATTGTCCAGCTGGCGGGCGTTCATAATCAAAAACGGATTTTCTTTCGTGCCGTCGCCACTGTCAAAGTCCTTGCTGGTATCGTCCACATACACGTCTTCCTCCGCTGTGAAGGTCGCCGCCGTGTCCTCGCCCTGATACGTGACGGTCCCGTCTTCCGCCAGGGTGATGGTATATGTCTCGTCCATATTTGCCGGGCGGTATCCGGTGCCTTCCAGCTCGCTGGCGGCCGGCTTCAGGTCAACTGAACCCGGCGCGGCTTCGATCGCGCGGTCGACTTCTTTTACCAAGGTGCGCGTACCGTCCACCGTTTCATAATAGACCTTAACGGTAGCCTGGACCTGCGTTTCGCCGCCCTCTTCTCCGCCTTCTCCTTCAGAGGGAGAATCGCTCCAGCCGGGCAGCGGTGCCTGGCTTGCACCCTCGTCCACCTGGCCGGCATTGACATACAGGGCTGCATGGAAATGCTGCCCCTGGCTCTCGTTGCCAACCGTTTCCGGCAACCATGCCGCCACAATGTAAGAATCCTTTTCCCCTGCTTTGAGGATTTCCGGCACGGCATAGTCCGAAGGCTTGCCGTCCTTCCACAGGGTCACGGTACCGTCGATGTCCCCGTCCCCTGCGCCGTTGTCAATCGGCTGAAGCGCGTAGCCGTCCGCCGTCTCTGCCACCCGGTACAGCTGGATATGCAGCACCCCGCGCAGATCGTTTTGGCAGGCAATCTCCGGCTCGTCCTCATCCACCTGGACGCCGCCCGTGCCGTTTTCCACAATATTGGGGATCGTATGTCCATATGGGAGGTCCGGATCGCTGCCCTTTGCCTGCTCCCGGATCGCCAAATTGACGCGTGCAGGAAGCGTCCCCTTGTTTTCCACATTCACCTGATAGAAATACAGCGGGACGCCTGCAAAGCCTTCCTGGTTTTTATTGGTGATGACCCCGTCTTCATCCATTTGGAACGCATCGCGCAGCTGATCAATGGTCAGCGGGCGAAGGTTGGTGAAATTCAAGGGCACAACCTCTTCAGTGTTGCCCTCTGTCAAATCGACATCCAACACGCCGGCTTGAAAATTCGAACCGACCCGTTCGGCATCCATATACCAAGCAAAGGTGGTCCCTCCCAACAGCGTCAACACAAGCAAAAACGAGACAATCGATAAAACGAGATGCCTTTTTGTCTTGTCCATCCTCTCACGCTCCTTCTGCAACTGCCGCCCTCAACCTAAACGGAGGACGGTATAACTCATGTTTATTATACGCCATTTCCCCCATCTGTTACAAGTATTTATCCGAAGAAAAAGCAAAGGATTTCCAAAAATTTTGTACGGCTTGGCTATCTTTTGGTAAAACATCGATATCCAGGGCCATCAACCGCCGTCCCGATTGGGGAACGGGCCTTGCATACAACCGCCCTTTGCCCGGGAAAGAATCCCCAAAGGGTGCAAAAAGGCCGCCCCGGGAAGCTCCCAGGGCAGCCAGTTCCTGCCTTCTTATTTATTGGGCTTCTTATTGGTATTGGCGATAAACCCGTTGCTGGCGCGCGGGCGGTCGTCTCTGCGGCGGAAATGCCCTCCGTCGCGGCGCTCCGGGCGGCGCGGGGAATCCGAGATCGTGTTCTCCGGCACCAGGCCCTCCACCTCGATCAGCGCATCGCGGCGGGACAGGTTCAAACGGCCCTTGTCGTCGATCTCCAACACCTTGACCATGACCTCGTCGCCCACATTGACAACGTCCGTCACCTTCTCGGTGCGCTTCACATCCAGGCGGGAGATATGCACCAGGCCCTCCTTGCCGGGGGCGATCTCTACAAATGCGCCGAAGTCCATAATGCGCGTGACCTTGCCGTTGTAAATGGCGCCCGGCTCCGGATCGTTGACAATGGTGTCCACGATCGTCAGTGCGCGCTGGCAATTGTCCTTATCGAGGCCGGAAATAAACACATGGCCGTCCTCTTCCACATCCATCTTGACGTCGCACTCGGCGCAGATCTTCTGGATGACCTTGCCGCCGGAACCGATGACCTCGCGGATCTTGTCCACCGGGATCACAGTGCTCATCATCTTCGGCGCATACTTGGAGAGCTCCTTGCGCGGCTCCGGAATGCACTTGAGGATGATCTCGTCGATGATGTAGTTGCGGGCCTTGTGGGTCTTTTCCAGCGCTTCCTTGACCATCTCCGGGGTCAGGCCGCTGATCTTGAGGTCCATCTGGATGGCGGTGATGCCCTCCTTGGTGCCCGCGACCTTGAAGTCCATGTCGCCGAAGAAGTCCTCCACGCCCTGGATGTCCACCATGGTCATCCAGCGCTCGCCCTCTGTGATGAGGCCGCAGGAGATGCCGGCCACCGGCGCCTCGATCGGCACGCCGGCCGCCATCAGCGCCAGGGTGGAACCGCAGATGGACGCCTGGGAGGTGGAACCGTTCGAAGAAAGCACCTCGGAGACCAGGCGGTATGCATACGGGAATTCCTCCACCGACGGGATCACTGGCACCAACGCGCGCTCTGCCAATGCGCCGTGACCGATTTCACGGCGGCCCGGGCCGCGGCTGGGCTTCGTCTCACCGACGGAGTAGGACGGGAAATTGTACTGGTGGATATAGCGCTTGAACTCCTCCTCGTCGATGCCGTCCAGCATCTGCTGGTCGCTGACCGGCCCGAGGGTCGCTACAGTGAGCACCTGCGTCTGGCCGCGGGTGAACATGCCGGAACCGTGCACGCGCGGGAGCAGGTCGATCTCTGCCGCAAGCGGACGCATCTGGTCCATCTGACGGCCGTCCACGCGCTTCTGCTCGTCCAGCAGCCAGCGGCGGACAATGTATTTCTGGGTGCGGTACATGCATTCCTCGATCTTGGCCTCCTGCTCGGGGTAGATCGGGTCGAACTTCTCATGCACCTTCTCATAGATCGGCTTGAGGCGTTCGTCGCGGACGTTCTTGTCGTCCGTATCGAGGGCGTACTTCACGTCCTCCATGGCGAACTCTTTGATGGCGTTGAGCATCTCTTCGTCCGGCTCGTTGCTCGGGTAGCTGAACTTCTCCTTGCCGATCTCCTTCTGGATGCCCTTGATGAACTCGATGATCTTCTGGTTGGCCTCGTGGCCCGCCATGATGCCGTTGTACATCTCTTCGTCGGTGACGATCTTCGCGCCCGCCTCGATCATGGCGATGCGCTCGTCCGTGGAAGCGACGGTGACGGCCATACGGCTCTTTTCACGCTGTTCCGAGGTCGGGTTGATGATATATTCGCCGTCGATCAGGCCGACGGATACGCCGGAGATCGGGCCGTTCCACGGGATGTCGGAGATGGTCAGCGCGATGGAGGTGCCGACCATGGCGGCGATCTCGGGCAGGCAATCGTGGTCCACGCTCATCACGGTGCAGACGACGGAGACGTCGTTGCGCATGTCCTTCGGGAACAGCGGGCGGATCGGGCGGTCGATCACGCGGGACGTCAAAATCGCCTTATCGCTCGGGCGTCCCTCCCTCTTGAGGAAGGAACCGGGGATCTTGCCCACCGCATAGAGCTTCTCTTCAAAGTCCACGGAAAGCGGGAAGAAATCCACGCCCTCGCGCGGCTTCGCGGAAGCGGTCACCGCGACATGCACCACGGTGTCGCCGTAGCGGACCAGGCATTCGCCGTTTGCGAGCTGCGCCATCTTGCCGGTTTCAATCACCAGCGGACGTCCGGCAAAATCCGTTTCAAACGTTCTGAAATTTTCAAACATCTTGTCTCCTCCTAGAATCAGAAATGCATGGTTCTCTCATCTTGCCCCGGAAAGCCCACCGGCAACCGGCAAAAATGGCCGTCCGGCCCTTTCCAAGGGCGTCTGTCAATCTGTCCATTGGGTTGCAACCCCTTCGGGAGGAAACAGGTTTAGCAATGAAACCAGCCCCGCGCCGGGCGCGGCGTTCGTTTCACGGCTAAGGCCTGCACTTCCCATCGGGATCGGGCAAACAGGCGGCAACCGGCGCTTGACGCGGCGGCGCCTCCCTCTGCCTGAACGCGCAGAAGGGCAGACGGCAAAATGCCGCCTGCCCCAGCCAATGTTTTCTTATTTACGGATGCCGAGCTTGGCAATGATCGTACGATAGCGCTCGATGTCCACACGCATGAGGTAGTTGAGCAGGTTTCTTCTCTGGCCAACCATCTTCAGCAGGCCGCGGCGGGAGTGATGGTCCTTCTGATGGATCTTCAAATGCGCCGTCAGGTCGTTGATTCTCTTGGTGAGGACTGCGATCTGGACTTCCGGGGAACCGGTGTCGCCCTCGTGCATCGCATATTCCTGGATAATGGCTGTCTTTTCTTCTTTCAGCATGTGCTTTTCCACCTTTTCTAAAATTTGGGGGCAAACCCCTTTTCTATGCGCCCATATTCACAGTAGCAGGCCGGTGTCTGCCCGACCGGGCTTACCCCTGCAACCGGGAATAGGGTAGCCTCGCACGCCCCATATTTCCGGGGCAAAACTACAGGTATTATACCACGGGCATTTCCTTTTGTAAATATGCGGAAATGATCTTTTTTGCCGTCTCCGCGTTTTGCAGGATGTTGTTCTGAAGCTCTTCGATCCCGCTGAATTTCTTCTCCGGGCGAATGAAATCGATCAGGTCCACGCGGATATTTTCCCCGTACAGCTCCTCGCCGTGGTATTCGGGGATCCATGTCTCGCTCAGCGGCGCGTCCGCGCCGACGGTCGGCTTCACGCCGACGTTTGTGACGCCGTAATAATCGCCGTCATTCAGGCTGACCAGGGAGGCGTATACGCCGAAGCGCGGCAGCACAAAGCCCTCGGTGAAGACCTGGTTGATGGTCGGGGTGCCCATGGTGCGGCCCAGCTGCCGGCCGCGCACAATCTCGAAATCGTAGCCGAACGGCCGCCCCAGCAGACGCTCCGCAGCCGCCACATCCCCCTGCTGCACCAGCGCGCGGATGCGGGTCGAGCTCACAGTCTCGCCGTCCACCTCCACCGCGGGCACGATTTCACAGCCGATGCCGCGCTCCTCGCAGAGCGCCTGGAGCGTCTCCGGCGTGCCCGCACCCTTGTAGCCAAAGGTGAAGTTAAACCCGCAGCAGACCTTCCAGGCGTGGCAGACCCGCACCAGGACTTCGTCCACAAACTGCTCCGGGCTCATGGTCCGGATCGCCGCGAAGCGCAGGGAATACACCTGCTGCACGCCCATCTGCTCCAACAGGTGGAGCTTCTGGCGCTTGGTGACCAGCTGCCCGCCGGATTTCCCGCCCAGCTCCTCGAGCGGGTCCGCAAAGGTCAGCACGGACGGCGTCAGGCCCGGCGCACACGCCGCGCGGATCACACGCCGGTGCCCCAGATGCAGGCCGTCAAAGCAGCCGAGAGCGACCGCGGCCCGCGGCGCGCCCGGAGTCAAATCATGGTATACGTTCATAGATGGTTCCTTTATCTCCCTGCCCGTCCGCCGGCAGCCTGAAAGGGCTCCCAGCCCGCCCCTGCGGGGGCCGGCCTCCCTTGCGCCGCCGTCAGACGAATAGCTTCAAAATTTTTAATTCGTTTGCACCGCGGTCCACGGTCCCCAGCCCCAGGAAGGTTCCCTCGGGGCCGTACACCCGCAGCCGCAGCCCGTCCGCCGCATTCTGTTTAGCGAGCGCCGTACGCCCCAGGTCGAGGCTTCCGCCGTTGCGGAACCGGACCGCCTGTGCCGCCGACACGCGCAGCGCGGGCCGCTCGGAAAACAGCCGGTCCACCGGGAGCACGCGCGATTCCAGCTTCCCCTCTTCCGCCAAAGCGCGCGCACCGTCGAGGGGGACGGCGTCCTCCAATGAGAATCCGCACGCCGACGTCCGCCGCAGCGCGGTCATCACGCCGTATGTGCCGAGCGCAGCGGCAATGTCCGCGCACAGGGTGCGGATATAGGTCCCTTTGGAACAGCGCACCTCCAGCGCGCCGGTCTGGGAGGCTTCGTCAAAGCGGATGCATTCCAGCGTTTCAATCGTGACCGGGCGTTTTTCCCGCTCCACCGTGATCCCCTGGCGCGCGAGCTCATACAACCGCTTGCCGTCCTTGCGCACGGCGGAGTACATCGGCGGCTCCTGGAGGATATTTCCACGGAAATGCGGGAGCGCCGCCAGCAGCGCGTCCTTTGTCACGCGCACATCGCTGCGCGCAAGCACCTCCCCGGTGGAGTCCTGGGTATCCGTGGCGTAGCCGAAGGCGAATTCCGCGCGGTATTCCTTGCTGGTGTCCTCCAGCAGGGACGCCGCCCGGGTCGCCTTTCCCAGCAGGATGGGTAAAACGCCCGTGGCCATGGGGTCCAGCGTCCCCGTGTGCCCAGTCTTTTCGCGCCCGGCGAGGCGCCGCACCACGGCGACCACATCGAAGGAGGTGTAATCCGCCGGTTTGTCCACCACCAGGACGCCGTTCACCGGCCGTCCTCCTTCTGCTGTTCCAGATACGCGCCGATTGCAGCGACGATCCGCTCGGTCGCCGCTTCCTTTGGGCCCGGAAGCGTACAGCCCGCCGCGCACGCATGGCCGCCGCCGTCGAACAGCGCGCAGATCTGCGCCGCGTTCACCGGCTCCTGTGTGCGCAGGGAGACCTTGTATTCCCCGCTTTTCTTTTCGCGCAGGGTGACGCCGACCAGCACCCCTTCGATCTGGCGCGGGATGGCCGCCAGCCCCTCCAAATCGTCCTCGCAGGCGCCCGATTCCGCAATCATATCGCGCAGGATGTACACGACGGCGCACCGGTCGTCCAGGTAGAAGTTCATGGAGTCTAAGACCCGGCGCTCCATCTCCAGCCGGGCGCGGGTCTTGGTATCGAACATCTCGCGGTTGATGGCGGCCGCATCGATGCCGGTCTCCATCATGCACGCGGCGATGCGGTACGTGCGCGGCGTCGCGTTCGTATATTTAAAGCATCCGGTATCCGTGGTGATACCGGTATAGATGGCCTCGGCGATCTCCGGCGTGATCTTCGCGCCCAATTTGGTGATGAGCGCATAGATGATCTCCGTCGTCGCGGCGGCTGTGCTGTCCACATACGTATATTTTGCAAAGGTGCGGTTGCCCGCGTGGTGGTCGATGCAGAGGTCCACGCGGCCCTCGTATTCCTCGCGGATGGGTTCGCCCAGCAGGTCGATGTCCGCGACGTCCACCGCCACAACCGTCTTTGGCTCAAATTCCTGTTTTTTCACGCCGCGGAACATAAAGGCGTACTTTGCGCTGACCGCATGGCGGCAGCGCGTTTTGGCGCGTTTGCCCATGCTTTGCAGCGCCATACAAAGCGCGGCGGCCGAACCAAACGTATCCCCATCCGGGAATTGATGGCTCAAAATGACGATGTCGTCCGCACGGCGCAGATACTCCGCCGCGTCATCCAGGCTGATCATCGTTTGCTACACTCCCCTTTCGGTCTCCGGAATGTCTTCTCCGTCTGTTTTCAAAATTCTTCCCGTTCTTGCCCGCAGGCAGCCGCCGGGGATCCCTTCCGGCCTGGGGTTGTCCGCCCGGCTTGTTTGGCCCCGGTCCCCCAAAGCAAAAAGCGTGTGGAACGCCTGAAGCGGGGACGTGCCGGGGATTCCTGCGAATCCCCGCCGGGAAATCCCAAAGGGATTCCCAGGCGCGGTCCCTTCGGACCGCGCGCACGTCCCCGCCGCCCCGCGTTCCCCCGGGGCTCCCCCGGCGGTTGGTTAGGGTTCTTCCTCCTGTCCGTCCTCCTTGGGAAGCGGCAGGTCGTTTAAAATTTTCGAAATGTTTGCGCTGTATTCGATGGAGTCCGTCGCCTTAAAGTGCATCTCCGGCACATGGCGCAGGCGCAGCCGCTGGCCCAGCTCCCGGCGGATATAGCCGGAGGCGGACTTCAAGCCCTGCGTCGCCTGCTTTGCGTGCTCCATGCCTTCCATCGCGCTGATATAGACGGTGCAGTACGAGAGGTCGCTCGACACATCCACGCGCACAATACTGATTAATCCCTGCACGCGCGGGTCCTTGAGCTCCCGGAAAATCGCGGTGAGCTCCCGGCGGATGTCCTCCGTCGTCCGTCCCATTCTATGGCTTGGCATCTTGTTTCACCTCCGCGGCCGCAGCGCGCCAGCGCGCCCCGGGCCGTCCCGGACAACCGGCAAAACCGGTCAGTCCTCTTTGTATTCTTCCATCGTGAAGGCTTCCAATACGTCGCCCTCTTTGACGTCGTTGAATTTTTCCAGCGTCATGCCGAAATCGTAGCCGTCGGCGACTTCCTTCACGTCGTCCTTGAAGCGCTTCAGGGACGAAACTTTGTCCTCCGCGATCACGATACCGTCGCGCACCACGCGGATGTCCGCCGTGCGGGTGATCTTGCCGCTGGTGACATGGCCGCCGATGACCGTGCCGACATTCGAGATCTTATAGACCTGGCGGCACTCGCCGCGGCCCAGCTGGACCTCGCGGAACTTCGGCGCCAGCATGCCCTTCATCGCGGATTCCATTTCCTCGATGCAATCGTAAATGATGCGGTAGAGGCGCATATCCACGCCGCTGCGCTTTGCATTGTCCTCCGCCACCGGGTCGGGACGCACATTGAAGCCGACAATGATGGCGTTCGATGCATTCGCGAGCATGACGTCGGACTCGTTGATCGCGCCCACGCCGCCGTGGATAACCTTGACGCGCACCTCGTCGTTGGAGAGCTTCTCCAGGGACTGGCGCACCGCTTCCACAGAGCCCTGCACATCGGCCTTGACGATGATCTGCAGTTCCTTCATCTCGCCCTGCTGCATCTGGTCGAAGAGGTTATCCAGCGTGACCTTGGTCTGTGAGTTGAACATCGCTTCCTTCTGCTCGTTGCGGCGCTGTTCGACCAGCTCGCGCGCCAGGCGCTCGTCGGAAACGGCGTTCATGATGTCGCCGCCCGCGGGCACGTCGTCCAGGCCGGTGATCTCCACCGGGACGGACGGGCCGGCCGACTGGATGCGCTTGCCGTTTTCATCCGTCATCGCGCGCACACGGCCGACCGCCGTGCCTGCGACGATGATGTCGCCCGTATGCAGGGTGCCGTTCTGCACCAAAACGGTGGCGATTGGGCCGCGGCCCTTGTCCAGGCGCGCTTCCACCACCGTGCCCTTGGCGGCGCGGTCCGGGTTGGCCTTGAGTTCCTTCAAATCGGCCACCAATGTAATCATCTCCAGAAGGTCGTCGATGCCTTCCTTCTTCTTCGCGGAGACGCGGATGCAGGGCGTATCGCCGCCCCACTCCTCTGGCACCAGCTCATATTCCGTGAGCTGCTGGAGCACATGATCCGGGTTTGCGCCCGGCTTATCCATTTTATTGATCGCCACAATGATCGAGACGTTCGCTGCCTTTGCATGGTGGATCGCTTCGACCGTCTGCGGCATGATGCCGTCGTCCGCAGCCACCACCAGCACGGCGATATCCGTCACCTGTGCGCCGCGGGCGCGCATGGTCGTAAACGCCTCATGGCCCGGGGTGTCGAGGAAGGTGATGTCGCGGTCGCCGATCTTGACGCGGTAGGCGCCGATGTGCTGCGTGATGCCGCCCGCCTCGGTGTCCGTCACATGCGCGTGGCGGATCGCATCCAGCAGGGAGGTCTTGCCGTGGTCGACGTGGCCCATGACCACCACAACCGGCGCGCGCGGCACCAGGTTCGCCTCGTCGTCCTCGCTGTCGTCGATGATGCGCTCTTCGATCGTGACGACGACCTCCTTCTCCACCTTCGCATGGAATTCCATGGCGATCAGGGAGGCGGTGTCGAAATCGATGGTGTCGTTCACGGTTGCGAACACGCCGTTGGCCATCAGCTTCTTGATGACTTCGGCGGCCGTCGCCTTCAGGCGGAGCGCCAGCTCGTTGACCGTGATCTCCTCCGGGATTGTGACAGTGATCGGCTTCGCCTTGCGCTCCATCGCGATGCGGCGCAGGCGCTCCGCCTCGGTCTCCCGGCGGGCGTTGCGCGGCTTGCCGCGGTACTGGCTGCTGCGCTGCGTGATCTTCTGCTTCTGCACGATGTTCTCCGTCCGGACCTTCTCGGAGGCCAGGCGGTCGTACTTCTCGTTGTATTTATCCAGCTCCACATGGGAGGCGCGGGTATCGACCAGGCGGCCCTCTCCGCGCTTGACGTTGGTGGTGTTCGGCGCGCCGGTCTGCATCGGGCGGGGCGGCGGGATGGGCGCGCCCGGCTTCTTATGCGGCTGCTGGCCGCCATTCTGCTGCGGCGCGGGACGCACCGGCGTGATCTTGCCCGGCTTCACCGCCGGACGGCGCGGCGCATTCCCCTGCTGGCCCTGTGCACCGCCCTGCTGCGGCGCCCTCGTCTGGGCCGGCTGGTTGCCGTTCTGCTGCGGCGCAGGGCGCACCGGCGTAATCTTGCCCGGCTTTACCGCCGGACGGCGCGGCGCATTCCCCTGCTGCCCCTGCGCACCGTTCTGCTGCGGCGCCTTCGCCTGGGCCGGCTGGTTTCCGCCCTGCTGCGGCTGTGCCGGGCGCGCGGGCGCGGCGGGCTTCTGCGGGGCGGCGGGTTCCTGCTCCACTGTGACCGTCACCGCCGGTTCCTTCTGGTCTGCAAAATATTCGTCGAAGCTCTCCACGCGGTTCTTCTGCGTGAATTCCTCAAACACGACATCCAGCTCGTTCTCCGTCAGAGCGGTCATATGTTTTTTGGTCTCGCCCGTGTATTTCTGTAAGGTGTCGATGACCTCCTTGTTCGGGAGTCCCAGGTCCTTTGCCACCTCGTGAACGCGATATTTAATCATCATATACGAAATTCCTCCTCATTTCACCACTTGCTCGCCGGTTCCGGCTTCGCACAGCTCATGCAGTTTTTTTGCGAACCCTGCGTCATTCACTGCAACAACTCCGGTTCGCTTTCCAAGAGCCATGCTGATTTCGTCCATGGTGCACGCCGCTGTCAGGACGTCCACCCCGGCTTCCTCCGCCGCAAACCGGACGCCGCCCGCGGTGTGCTGAGAGAGGTCCTCTGCCAGCAGCACCAGGCGCGCCTGGCCCTTCCGCAGCGCTTCCTCGGCGGGATCGCTGCCCAGTGAGAGCCGGTTTGCCCGCCGCGCCAGTCCCAACAGGGACAGAAGCCGCTTGTTGTTTTCATTCATTTTCCGATCTCCTCCTCCATACGGTCATAGACCTCTGCGGGAATCTGGCAGGAGAAGGCTCGTTCCAATCGCCTCGCTTTTCGCGCCGCCCGGAGGCAGTCCGCACTCTTGCAAACATAAGCGCCGCGCCCGGGCTTTTTGCCCGTCAGGTCCAGGGAGATCTCCCCTTCCGGTGAACGGACCACCCGGACCAATTCTTTTTTCGGCTTGCTCTCCCCACATCCGGCGCACATGCGCAGGGGGACCCGCTTTTGATGCATTTGCACACACCGCCCTTCCCGACTGTGATTTCTTAAACGTACGCTGATGAATCTATATGAAAACAACCGCGGCTTGGGGAACCCTTCCCCTGCGCTTTTGCACCCGTTGGGTGCAACCGTCCGTTGGACGCGCGGCGCCGTTTCCCTGTTTTCCGCGGGTGCGGCAACCGCACCCTATTCCTATGATACGAACCGGGTGAACCCCCGTCCGGAATTTCCTCCCGTTTGGCCGCTTATTCCTCCGCGGCCTCCGCCGGTTCCTGCTCGGCGGCAGGCTCCTCCTCGGCCTTGGGCTCTGCAGTCTCTTCTTCCCCGTAGAAGCCGCTCTCCGGCTTGATGTCGATCTTCCAGCCGGTCAGCTTTGCCGCCAAGCGCGCGTTCTGGCCCTTGTTGCCGATCGCCAGGGAAAGCTGGCTGTCCGGCACGGTGACGCGGCAGGCATGCGAACCGTCCTCCGCGGTCACGACGGAGAGGACCGTCGCCGGGGAGAGCGCGGAAGCGATAAATTTCGCCGGGTCGTCGCTGTATTCCACAATGTCGATCTTCTCGCCGCCCAGCTCGTTGACGATGCTGGACACGCGGGCGCCACGCGCGCCGATGCACGCGCCGACCGCGTCCACGTCCGCGTTGTGGCTGACGACGGCCAGCTTGGTGCGGGACCCCGCCTCGCGGGATACCGCCTTGATCTCGACGGTGCCGTCGTAGATCTCCGGCACTTCCGTCTCAAACAGGCGCTTGACCAAATCGGGGTGGGTGCGGGAGATCATGGCGCGGGGGCCCTTTTCCGTCTCGCGGACATCCACCACATACACCTTGACATGGTCGCCCTCCTTGAGCTCCTCGCCGCCGACCTGCTCGCTCTTGGGCAGCACCGCCTCGGCCTTGCCGATCCGCAGGGTTGCCGCGCCCGTGCGGGGGTCGATGCGCTCCACCAGGGCGGTCACCAATTCCTGGTGCTTGCTCTGGAACTCCTGCATCATCTGGCCGCGCTCGCCGTCGCGGATGCCCTGGCGGATGATGTTGCGCGCGGTCTGCGCGGCAATGCGTCCAAACTCCTTTGTATTGAGGTGCACGCTGACCGTATCCCCGGCCGTTGCCGTCGGGTCGATCTCACGCGCCTTTTCCAGCAAAATCTCCTTGCCCGGCTCTTCCACATCCTCGACCACCGTCTTGCGCAGATACACCTCGAACACGCCCGTCTCGGGGTCCATATTGATGACGGTGTCCTCGTTGCCGTAGCTGTTTTTGCACGCGGTCACAATGGCCTTTTTGATGCGGTCCACCATAAAGTCCACCGGGATGCCGCGCTCCTTTTCGAGCAGGCTCAACGCCTCAAACACTTCGCTCATTCCTCAATCCCTCCAAAGTCGTCGTCCATCAGCCGCACGCTGGAAGCGTCCTTTCTGGCCACGGAGCGTTCGTCTCCTTCCTCCATCCGCAAAATCATCGTGCTGTCGCGGTAATCCTCCAAGATCCCGGCAATCACGCGCTGCCCGTCCTCGTCCGGGCGGATCAGCTTGACCTGTACCGGTGCGCCCAAGTACGCGGCGAAATGCTCGTCGCGCGTGAGCTCGCGGTTCATTCCCGGAGAGCAGACTTCCAGGCAATAGGACTGTTCCACCGGGTCCAGCTCGTCGAGCGGGCCGTTGATCGCGCGGCTCATCGCCTCGCAGTCCTCGATGCCGATCCCCTCCGGCTTGTCGATAAAAATGCGCAGGAACCAATCCGCGCCCTCTTTGACAAAGCGCACGTCCCAGAGCATCAGGCCCAGGTCCCGCGCAATCGGCTCTGCCAGCCGCCGCACCAGGGCGACCGTATTGCCGCCTTTCTTTTTCGCTGCCAATCGTTTCACCTCATAATGCAAACAAAAGAGTGGGTTGCCCCACTCTTTCATCCTCACATAATATTACCTTGTATAGTGTAGCACAACTGCTGGAAAAATGCAAGGGTACGCGGCGGAGAACTGCGGTTTTTCTGCGGTCCTGCGCTTGTTTTCCACGCATTTTCTGCAAAGCGGCCATCTTGTCGGCCAATCGCCGCCGGTCAAACGGCAGATCCGCCTTCAAAAAGAAGGGTTGCTTCACCGTCTCCCCTTCGAAATTTCCTTCCGCCGCGGGCGTTTTATTCCTCCATCTGCTTTGCGAGGAAGAACGCCGCTGCCTGCACCAATTTTTCATCCGTCTCGCCCGCGGGCTCCTGCGTCTCGCTGGAGAGCAGCACCACGGCGCCGTTGACGTCGCTGGACGCGATGATCGGGTAGAGGATGCAGGCGGTGCGGTCAATCCCCTCCACGGGGCGGATCTCGCTGGCGTCGCCGTTCGAATAGGACATCCGGTTCTGCATATACTCCTCCAATTCCGGCGAGACGCGGCGCTCCAGGTATTCCTTCTTGGAGACGCCTGCCACGGCGATCACGTGGTCGCGGTCGCACATGACCACCGGCCGGTTGGTCACCTTGTTCAGGACCTCTGCATACTGCCCGGCAAACGTGGACATCTCCCCGACCGGGGAATATTTTTTAAAGATAACGCCGCCCTGCGCGTCTGTAAAGATTTCAAGCGCATCGCCTTCGCGGATGCGCAGCGTGCGGCGGATTTCTTTCGGGATGACGACGCGTCCAAGGTCGTCAATTCTTCTTACGATTCCTGTTGCCTTCAAAATTGATTCCCTCCTGATGATCTATATTTGACCTTTCTGTTGAATCTTCGAAAACGGTGTCATGTCCATATTATCCGCAGGAAAGTCCTGACTATGCAGGCTTTGCCTGGGCAAATTTTCGGGCACGGGAATCCATTTGGGAATCCATCCGGGCATAGCGCTTGCTGCCGCATTTTGATTGGCCGCCCATCTTGCTCATTTCCACGGGGACTGAACGCTCCGGGTCGGGCGCCGGTTGATACATATGCCGATAATCCCCCTTATAAAGGCATAGGATTTTATATATTTTAGGCATTTGCCTCTATACAAATCCGAAAAAAGTCGTATAATAAAGGGAAGACTTTTCTTTTTCCCGTGGCTTGCCGCATATGGCCCACTGGAATCTCTGTACAAAAGAAAATTTCATTGATAGGAGGTATACCATTGAAACGAACGATATATGCACGCCTGCTTGCATTGGTGGTCCTGATCTCCCTGTTCTGCACTGGATGTTCCGCGCGCACGCCCGTCACGGCGGAAGAATTTGAAACGCAGGCTTCTGCGGTCGGCTTTACGGTCGAAACGCCCAGCGTCGATCCGGAAACCTATGTCTCCGCCCGCACCGCGTACGACCAGACCATCGATATGCAGATCGACTTCGCCGTCTGTAAAGACCAGGAGACGGCGACAACCACGTACAACGGCCTCAAAGAGTACATCGGGGAGCCGAAAACCGCAGAAAGAACTACAAACGTCGATTCTGCCGCCTACAGCAAATATACGGTGGAAAACGGCGAACTGTATTTTGTGATCGCCCGCATCGAGGATACCGTGCTCTATGGGACTGGCAAGCTGGCCCAGCGGAACAAGATGGACGAGCTGCTCAGCGCGATCCAATATTGATGTACGCCGGTTCGCCTTCCTGCAAAGCAGGATGCAACTTCCTGTAAGAACATAAAGACAAAAAGGAACGGATATGCGCTTCACTTCCGCGCATATCCGTTTTTTTCTGCCTGTCAAACAGCCTTCACGATTCGCTCTTTCCGTTCGCAAAGCCCTCTTTATCCCTTCCGCTGCCGGTGGTTGCGGAGCATCAGGAATATAACTGCGCCCACAACCGCAAGGACCAGGACGCTGCCGGACACAGCCGGCAAAACCCACGGAACGCCGCCGTCCGCCATGTCCTGCGGCGGCGCAATGACCGCGGTCATCAGGTCGCTGGACGCATAGGAGCGCCGCTGCGTGCCGCTCCAATCGGACGACTGGTAGGCCATGAGCACATTCCCGCCGCCGTCCATCGAGGCATCTATTCCATGCAGCGCATTCCCATGGCCGAGGTACGTCTGGGCGGCGCTGCATTTTCCCGTTCCAGGGTGATAAAACGCGCCGTCCAGTCGGAACGCGCCCTCTTCCCCGGCATGCAGCCAATACAGGAATACCAGTTCCCCATTGGTCACGGTTTCAAACGAAGACGTCTGTGCGTCCGGCGCCAGGATCAGCTCCTCCCCCTGCCGTTCGCAGGCGATGGAGCCGTCCTCCCGGCAATAGAACTTCGTTCCCGCCGCTTCAACGCTTTCCGCTGCGTCCGCCTGCCCCAGCGGGACCATCAGCTCCAGCGCCTGCATCCCGGGAGCGCTCGCTTCCGCGACCGCGTCCTCCCTCTGTACCTTCCAGGCCCCCTGCTCATAAACCGCTTCGTAGCGATGGTTTTGCCCTTCGGCAAACAGGAGGTCGCCGGAGTCGTTTGCCAACCAGCCCGCAGTAACGTTCCCGTCCACCACTTCCAGATTGTGCATCCCGCAGTACCCGCCGGTTTCCTCGGTGAGGTTCGTCACATCCTGCATTTGGCCGTCCCGCAGCACCGCCGCATAAAGGTCCATGGAACGCGCATATTCGGAAGAGTTGACCATCCCGGGAAATTCCTGGTTGGCGCTCTGCCAAAGCAGGTACACTTCCCCGTTGACCGTTACGGCGCGCGGGGCAAAATCCGCCGTCCCGTCGTCGTAAACCGGCGTGGGATCGCCCCAGTGGAGGCCGTCGTACAGGGAGTAGACCAACCGGTACCGGTTGATCTCCGTGCGCTCCGTTGCATCCTCCACCCAAAACAACGCAGCCGCCCCATTGTACTTGCCAGAAGTCCCGGAAGAAACCGAGCCGTTGCCCAACGGCACAAGCACCGGGTCCGCATGATCCCCAGCGTTTTCCACCACCGGGTCGCCTTCTTCCGTTGGGAAGGCGGGTGCTGCGTCCGGCCGGAACTGCTGGCTGTCCTCACCAGCGGTGCCGGTCTCGCTCCGGCCGGGGAAACGGTCTACCGGCTGCGGCGGTTCATACGCCGGGCCATCCTCTTCGGAGACCACGGGGTAATACTGCCAATAATATCCCTCCCAGGTGCGTTCAAACCCCAACAGCTTGGCCACCGCGCGCAGATTCCCGCCCAACTGCACAAAGTCCTGTAGGACGTTTTCGCCGTTGGCCAGGTCCGCTTGCATGGTGAAATTTACGCCGCCGGTCAATTCCGCGCCGAGCTTCAATTTGACTTTTCCCGCGAGGACTTCCTGCTCCAATTTTTTCCCCAGGTAGGCGTACGCCGAGCCGGAGCAGGAGACCGCCGGCACCAAATGCAGGGAACCGTCCTCCTGATACGCCCCGGTCAGGCGAATTTGCGGCGTCAGCTCCCCGTCAACCCCCAGGAATAGATAGCTCAGATCCTGCGAGAGCGTGACCGAAGCCGTTACATCCGAGTTGACCAGCTCTAACCGGGCCTGTTCCTCGTCCCACTGGGCGGTTACTTCGCCTTCGACGGCGGCCTTCCCCTGGAACAGCAGCTCTGCCAAGCCGTTGAGCTGGAACGACCCTTTGTACTCGCCGGTCTCCGGATCCCGCGTGAGCGTCACCTCATTGGACAGCAGGTGATCCACTTTGATCGGGAAGGGGAGCGGCTCCAGCTGCCATTCCGCATTCAACAGGACCGGCCCGTAGGCCTCCCCCACAAACGAGGAAAGATCCAGCGGAATGGTAAACGTCTCCGGCAGGGTTTCCAATTCCACGGTCAATGTCTCGGCCAGCTCCCGGACGGCCACGGAAAGCTTTTGACTCTGATAGCCGTCGCAGGAAACCAACACATCCGCGGTCCCGTCCAGGTGCATGTGCGGTTCGCTCTTCGAGGCCTTCCCGGAGGCGTCCGTCTGCGCAGGGCCCAAGGCCCCGCCTGTCACCATCGCGCCCTCCACCGGCTTTCCCGTCGCTTTATCCACAACCGCAACGGTCTGGGTGTGTTCCCCACAGCCCGCCATGACGCATCCGTCGCACAAGCCGGAGGTGTTCCCCAGGGTGGAATTTCCACAGTGCGCACAATGCGGGCGGGGCGGCGTCCAAAGGACGATACTCCATTTGTTCCGGTCATTCGCCCAGCAGTCGTAACACCGCTGGTCTTCCGCCCAATTGCCCTCCCGCGCAAACAGGGGCGCACCGCAAGATGCACACGTCCCCACGGGGGGCTGTACATAATAAGATTCGGGCAAATCGCCCTCCGCGGCCTTGGCAACCGCCGCCCCCGCCCCGATCGGGCCCAAAGCCGCCAAAAGCATCGCCAGGCTCAATAAAAATCCGATCCCTCGTTTCATGAGTTTCCCATTCCTCCTCCATCCTTTTGGGTCCATCCGTGGTTTCAGCATCATTATACCGGCCGTTGGCATGCATAACAAGGAAATCCCTTCGTTTCCCATAAAGTTTGGGAACTCCCTGGTTCTGCGGACTGCATGAAAAAATGTATGAAAAAACGAATCGCGCTTGTTTAAAGGACGCAAAGCTGCATGCAGCAAAAGGCGGAAAAGCAGCAGAGGCCCCGGCAAAACGAGCGGAGCAGGCGCCGCCCGATCTGCAAGGAAAGCCCCTGCCGCTGAAAGAGGAAAACCCGTCCTTGGGGCAGATGAAGGCTAAAAAGCCCTTTTTATTCGGGACCCAAGCAGAAAAACATGGATGAAGCTGGACCGCTTTGATAGAGGGATCTGCCCGGCCTGTATTGAAGCGGGCAAAACCGCAAAATATACGGGCGGAAAGGGGGACAGCCAAAGAAGCAGCAAAGCCATACTTTCAAAAAAGAAGGACGTACGGCTGCAAGCCGTACGTCCTTGGGGATTATTCAGGATAAGGAACGCCTCTTAGAAATCAACTTCCGTTCCATAATAGATGCAGGTGAAGAGCTTCGCCATGGTAGCGGGGTCGATCGGGCGCGGGTTGGAGCCGGTGCAGGCGTCGCCCACAGCGTTCTCCGCGATGGTGTTCAGCTTCTCCTGGAACTCGGACTCGATGATGCCGAAGTCCTTCAGCGTGTTGGGGATGCCCATGGTGTCGTTCATGGAGCGGATCTTGGCGCGGAGGCCTTCGACCAGCTCAGCCGTGGTATCGCCGGTCACGCCCATGGTGCGGGCGATGTCGGCATAGCGCTCCGCAACGCCGTCTGCCTTGGCGTTGTAGGCGATGACATAGGGCAGATACATCGCATTCGCCAGGCCGTGGATGATGTGGCCGGTGGAGAACGCAGCGCCGGTCTTGTGCGCCATGGAGTGGACAATTCCCAGCAGGGCGTTCGAGAACGCCATACCCGCCAAGCACTGGCCATAGTGCATCTCTTCACGGCAAGCCATGTCGCCGTTGAAGGACTTAATGAGATCGCTGTTCACAATATCGATCGCCTTCAGAGCCAGCGGATCGGTGAACACGGTGTGCAAGGTGGACACATAGGCCTCAATCGCGTGGGTCAGTGCGTCCATACCGGTGTGAGCCACCAGCTTGGGAGGCATGGTCTCGGCCAGGGCCGGATCGATGATGGCCACGTCCGGGGTGATGTTGAAGTCTGCCAACGGGTACTTGATGCCCTTTTTATAATCGGTGATGACGGAGAAGGCGGTCACTTCCGTAGCGGTGCCGGAGGTGGAGGGGATGGCGCAGAACTTGGCCTTCTGGCGCAGCTCCGGGAAATTGAAGGGGGTAATGAGATCCTCGAACGTGGTCTCGGGATACTCATAGAACGCCCACATCGCCTTGGCTGCGTCGATGGGGGAACCGCCGCCCATGGAGATGATCCAATCGGGCTCGAACTCGCGCATTACGGCGGCGCCGTTCATGACGGTCTCCACGGAGGGATCGGGCTCCACGTTCTCGATGAGCTTGGTCTCAATGCCGGCTTCCTTCAGATAAGCCAGGGCCTTGTCCACAAAGCCAAAGCGCTTCATGGAGCCGCCGCCCAAAACGAGGACAGCCTTCTTTCCTTTCAGGTTCTTGAGGTTTTCCAGCGCATTGGCGCCGTAATAAATATCGCGGGGAAGGGTAAATCTGGACATGACAAATACCTCCAAATATGTAGAATCAAATCGATATTGATAAATCTTTAACAATTTATCAATATATTATTATACACTTTGACGATAAAATGTCAATATATTTTCGGGAATTTTGATAAAACAAAGCAGATTTACAGGCCGTTTATAAGTGCGGGAACACCGTTGGGAAGTAACGTTGCAAAGGGAAGTGCCGGATTCCGTCAACACAACCCCAACACCACCCCATCTGTTCAATTTCCAACGCGGGTTTCCGCTTTGGAAACACGTTTTCTCAAAAATTCTAGAAACGCAGGACGTCCTGCGCTGCTTTACGATGCAAACCCACAGCAAGGATACACACGCGAATGGTGACGCAGGGCTTCCAATCCATGAACGTATGGCTCGTTTCATCTGCAAGTGGCGCAGCACCACACAAAAGCTCCGGCGGGAATTCCCGCCGGGGCTTTTCGTCCTACTTCTTTAACTTTCGCTCACAGAAAGATTATGCAACTTCCCATGCCAGCTTCGGATAAGAACCGCTCTCACAAACCCACGCGCTATTGTCCTGGATTCCTGTCAAGGTCCCGCTCTGAAGCTGAGCCGCCGTTTTGTTAACGCCCTTGTTTACATTTGCGGTTGTATAATTCGACTCGTAATAGACGTTTGTCGCAATCGGATTCGCTCCTGCTGCTGCGTCAATGGCGCCAATGCAGCGGTGGGCAATCATATATCTGTTGGACCAGACGCTACCAGTCGATCTGGAATAACAGTTCTGCACGGTTCCTGCATTATAGCCAATAAAGCCACCAACACCGTTATAGCCTGCAACGTCTTCGCTCGTATTATTATAGCAGTTCACAATCGTTGCGCCACGCTGGTTGCTGCCAACCAGTCCGCCAACATACTGCACTGGGACATTCAATTCATTACTAGGAGCAAGCGAGGTATAATCTGTATTTACACCGCCGGTTGAATAGCATCCTTCAATCGTACCAAAGTTAATGCCAACCAAGCCGCCGATATTAATATACCCTACTGCTTCAACGGAGGAAGAGCAATTGCGAACCGTTCCTTGGTTCTCACCCGTAATGCCGCCTACACGGTTGCCAATTGTCTGTGCGGTGGATTCGCCTACGCCTTCTACCTTTCCTCCATCTACAAGATGGCAATTTTGGATAAGGCCCTTGTTGAGTCCGGCAACTACGCCCACGGTATCATTGCCAAACGAATAGGGGGTTTCAAAGTTCAGGTTTTCGACGACACCGGTTGTACCAATGCTGGCAAACAAGCCTACTCCGCTTCCCGCCGGATACACGAATTCATTGTTTGCATGGAAATCGCTAATGGTATAGCCAGCGCCATTAAAGTTCCCGATAAACTCTGTCACCGTAGAACCGTCACGGCCCAAAGGATTCCAGTCTTCATACTTTGTTGTGCTGATGGAAAAGTTGTTTCCGACCTCAAAGTAATACGGCTTATCCATATACTTTCTTACAGCATTAAGTTGGTCATCATTGGTAATCAGGAACGGATGCTCCTGCGATCCATCGCCACCGGCAAAATCCGGATTGGTCGGCTCAGACGTCCTTTTCACCTGGAACATAACATATTCCACGCGGGTATCGCTCATATCGCCTGTGGAGTTTTCCATATCGAAATCGTCCGGATAGGTGATGGTCGTGGTTGCATCCGGCGCAGCAAACTCGTATCCAGAGGGGAGATTGTTTGCCACCACCGGCGTGGTCGTCGCATAGGTGTACTGCTGCCCATCCGTTGCGGCCACCGTATCGCGGTAGCTGCCAACCAGCGCCTGGTCATAATACTGGATGATGACATATGCGTTCGACTTGCGCACATTGAAGGTGACCTCTGTGGGCATTGCGTTGCCCTCTGCGTCAACCGTCACATCAATTGACTGGGTGTCCGGATCGAACACATAGCCTGCCTCCGGGATTGCCGGGACGTCAATCCTGGTTTTTCCTGCCGCTCTGCTTCTCCCAGACTGGTCGGGAGCATTTTCCGCAGCGATGTAGTACTCGCCGGGAGCTGCCAGGGAGACTGTCTGCGTTGTCGTGAGCATGACGTCGTCCGCTGTGTCGTCCGTATCGAGCGTGTTGTTATACCGCACGGTGATGACCGCATCTTCCACGTCCTCGCGCACCACGGTAAAGACAACCGTCGCCGGGGTTGCGGCGCCCGTCTCGTTGTCAACCGTCACCGCGGTGGACTGGCCCGCCGCATCCGGGCTGTACACATAGCCTTCCGGCGCAGGATACATGGTTGCCGAAACCGTTGTGCTGCTTTCAAACGTCGCCTTCTTGCTATCCACCAGCGCGCCGTCCGCTGTGTTTTTGCGCCATTCGATGGTCACGTTGTCCTCAAAGCGGTCCGGATCGTCCGGGTCCTCCGAGCTGGAACCGCCCTCGTCCGGATTTCCGGCCGCAGTGTCGTCCATCTGGTACGCATTCAGCACCAGATTGCCATGGTAATGCTGGCCCTGGTATGCGTTGCCGACCGTCTCCGGCAGATAGCCCGCGATCACATATTGCGCTGTGCCGTTCGCCGGGATCATCGCCGTCATGTATGTACTGTTGGCTTCCTCCGCCGTGTTCTCAGACGCCACGCCGTCCGGGTTCGCCTTAGCCTCGTCATACGCCGTGTTCAGGTTGACGCCTTTCACCAGCGTCCAGTCCTCGCCAACGAGCTTGTAGACGAATACCTTCAGCACCGGCGCCAGGCGGTTCGCGCAGTCCTGCTTGCTGCCGTCCTGGGTGATGGTGATGTTGTCCTTCGTCAGGATCGGCTCGCCATCCGCACAGCCATTGCCCGCTTCCAGGGAAAGCTTCACCTTTGTTGGCAGTGTGCCTTCGTTCGTGATCTCCACCGGCTTGAAGTACGCCGGGACCGGTTCATAGTGGCTGTCCTTCAGTCCGGTCGTGCCGCCCTGTGTTACGTCGTTGTTCCATTCGTTTTTGTCCAGTTCCTTGTAGAAGTTCTCGTACAGCATCGGGCGCAGGTTCTTAAAATCGAGGGCCGTCTTCCCCTCTTCGCCCGGTTTCACGCTGACATCCAGGATGCCCGCCGTGAAGTTCGTATCGACCTTCTCCGTGTCTGTGAACCACGCCATCGTGCCGCCCACCAACAGGCACAGCACCAACAGCAGGGACACGCCAGACAAAATGACTCTGCTCTTTTTTGCCTTCATGTCTTTTCCTCCATTCTATTTTTACATCCTCAATAGCCGCCCTTTGCGGCCGTACAAAATAAGGAATATAGGCATTCCTTATTTGTTGTATTATTATACCATTTTATGGTTCTGCTTTATTTCTATATTTAAAATTTGGTTATTTATATCCTATATAATTTATCCATAAATATTATTATATTTTGGTGAATCATGCATTATTCGCCCCGATTTATGATTCATTTTTCTATTTAATATATTATAAGCTGTTAATTACACGTTTGTATTCCTAAAAAATTTAGGAACAGGCAAAATTTATATTCCAGGTCATGTTTACACGCTGCATTTCATGAAAATCTAATTTATCATACTCAGAAAATTGTAGTCAGCTTTCCAAAATAAAAGATGTGCCGTAGAAAAATCCACGGCACACCGAATCAATCGAACCAATAGAAATCATTCGATACTTGTCAACCTTTTCCACTTTTACAGTAAATCGCACGGGCGATGTAGACGTAATTGCCTCCTGGGTCGCAGCATCCAGCAAAACGCCGTCTTTTTAAGATTGCTTCTTAAGCTATGGCGGCCCTCGCCGTGCGCCCTCTCAGCCGAACAGCCGTCCTCCCGTCACGCCCACAAAGACCATGGAGAGAATCCCCACATAAATCAAAACGGAGGGCAAGCCGCGGAACGCTTTCGGCATATATTCGTTGCGGTAACGTGCCAACGCCTCAGAAAGCACGAGTGCAGCCAAAAAGAACGCTACGCCTGTCCCAATCGCGAATCCTGCCGCCTCATGTGGGCGCATAGCAAAACTGCGCTGCATATACGGCATCGACAGCACGATGCAGTTGATCGCAGCAGGCGAAAGGATCGCCCCAACCTTGCCGTAAATTTTCGGTAAAAAAGTCTTTAAGACAAAAGCCACCAGGAGATAGGCCAGCGCCGCACAGAACGCATAAACCGCCGGGCGCATAAACAGCAGGGTGCTGTTTGATAACAGCACCGGCCCCAAATAGCAGGCCGTCAACGCTGAGGCCAGGGAAAAAAGCCCAACAAAACAGCTATAAAGCGCAATGGTTTTTGGCTTGCGCGCAGCGCGCAGCACACGGCTGAAGCCAATCCCCCCAGTAAAGATCACATTCTCCGCCGCAACCGCCAACAGCGCGGCCAAGCAGAGCTCCATAAACATATTCATCCGCGCGGCACCCGCCTTTCCGCCTTTTTATCCCGCCGGTTGTCCGCCCACTTTGTAAAGGCGGCTGCAAACCCCAGCAAGATAAACCCAAAGAACGGCAAGGCTGTGCCCTTATCTGCCGCAATGTAAGTCCCGGTATTGCTGTTCCAGACACTGCCACGCTGAAGGAATTCCCGCAAACAGGCAAACCCGCATAAAACCAGGGAATATCCGATCATGCAGCCAAAGACATCCGCCAGTACAGCGCGCGCCAGATGATACGGCGCATAGTCGTTGCAGCGGGACAGCAGCATCGAATTGCAGATGGTCAACCCCGCGTATATCCCCAACGAATGCAGGGACCCCGGGAACAACTGGTTCAAGCACCAGGCTGCCGGCAAGTAGAACACGGCGTTCACGGCAAGCACAGCGCCAGGTCGCAGCCAATTGGGGATCAAGCCACCGAGGAAGCAGCAGACCAGGCCGGTCGGAAGGGTAATTAAAAACAGCAGGATCGAGAGTTCGACGGCCATGCGCAGGTTATAACCCGCCGCCACCACCGGATACAGGCCCAGCGCGCCGATCAATACAGGATTTTTAAAGAACAGGCCGTTTGTAAAGACCGTCCGGGTTTCCCGCAGGGTGGAACGTCCGGATGGACGCGTTTGTTCGGTTTTAGCTTTCAACGATCTTCCCTCCCCATACGCGCACCGCGCCGGCCGCCCGGTCCAAGAGCGGGGCAATCGCATTGGACGCCAATATTGCAAAGCACGCCCCCTGTTCATATGCACCAAAATGGCGGAACGCCATCACCAAGGCGCCGCAAAAGGCGCCGTAAATGCTCCGCGCCACCGCGGTGCGGGGGGCGGTCACCGGGTCCGTCACCATAAAAATTGCGCAGAAAAACAGGGAACCGGACATCAGCTCGTATTTGACGGACGTCAGCGGGCTGCAAGCGATGCGCGGGCACAGCGCCGCCCACAGCGCTGCCGCAAGCAAAAAGAATACCGGCGCTTCCCAATTGGCAATCCGCCGGAAAACCAGGAACAGGCCGCATGCGCCGATCACCAGCATGGCGGTCGTCCCCATGGGCCCCACAAAGCGGCCCCAAAGCATCTCCAACGGCACGATGTCGGGCTTGAGGCCCTCCTTCAGGACCCCAGCCGGCGAGCGCACTTCCATATAGGTACAATCCCCGAACACCGGCAGCACCCATCCAATGGTGGAATTCACATAGGAAAACATGCGCTCCGGCCAACAGATGGTGACAAACGCCACCCCCGCCGCAGCCGGGTTAAACGGCGTGCAGCCCGTCCCCCCGAACGGCGCGCGCACGACCAAAACCGCAAACAATGCCGCCACCGCAGGCATCCAAAAGGGCGCGTTCACCGGCATCAACAGGGCAATGACCAAGCCGGTAACCAATAGGGACGGGTCCGAATGGATGGTGCGGCGGCGGACCAGGCAGACCGCGACCTCCGCCAGGCAGCAGAGGGCCACCGTCACAAAGGCCATCGCCAGCGGCCGCCATCCATAATAGACCGTTGGGAGCACCAACAGCGTACACAGGGCGAGCGTCACGTTCCACATCAGGGACGGGACGCTGCGTTCTTTTCTTAAACAGGGCGTTTCCTGCAACGAAGGCATCTCATTCGCCCCCTTTCTTGAATTCCGCCGCGCGGAGCATCTGCGCGACCAAGTCGATGCCGGAGGGACACGCCAGGCTGCACGCAGCGCAGGCGATGCAGTGCTGGACGTTTACCATGCGCAGGGGATCGGGGTTTTCCCGGGAAAGCTGGTCGCATACCTCCCAAGGGCGGATCCCCCGGGGGCAGGCGCGCACGCAGCTTCCACAGCCGATGCAGGGATAGGTTCTCCAGCGGGGCTGGCGCTGCAAGGCGATCAGGCAGCGCGTGTCCAGCGTCACAGGGGCGTCCAGGTCGGGCGCCCGCTTTCCCGTGATGGAGGAACCGACAAAACAGGCGCCAGGCGTCCCCTCCACACCGCAAAAGGCGAGAAGCTCCCGCAGCGGGGTCCCGACCGGCACACGCAGGTTATATGGGTGCGGGACCGCGTCCCCCGCCACCGTGACCACGGTTTCGGTCTGCGGCGTCCCATTCTCCAAAAACGACGCCAAGGCGGCGCAGGCCTGTACGCCGATGAATCCCGTTGTGTTTCCCTTGGCATATAAGCCCCGCTTGAGCAGTGCGCGCGCCGGATAGCGCTCCCCTGCCGGCATTGGTTCTACCGCAGGGCAGGCCTCGTGAACCCGCTTCATCTCCTTGCGGGAGCTGGCGGTGACCCGGCACTCCGCCGCGCCGCAGGCCCTTGCCGCGGCAGCCAACCCGTCGGCCACCTTCTGCGGCTGTTCCCGCAGGACGGCCACCGCGGATGCGACATAGGGGTCGTCGTCAATCGCATTGGCAAGCAACAGGTTTACACCGCGCCTGCGGAACCGCTTCAGCTTTTTGTACAGCGGAAGGCCATCAAATTCATCGATAATCCCGGCGGATGCCGCGGCCGAAATTACTTCTTCCTGCTGCCCCTGGGCGGGCGGCTTTTGTTCCGGCCCTTCATACGCCCAGTCCGGCACCAAAAGGGCGCAGGGGACCGTCCCCTGCAGGGGAAGCGGGAGCTCACGGATCTCCTTGATCCGCCCTGCAGCCGGGGCATGGGCTGGCACGGAACGCTGCGGGGAGGAGAGCGGGGCGCCTTTGTCCACCCAATCCCCGGGCTCTACCAGGCGTTCGGAAAGCACCGTACATCCCACCAAAGGGATCCACAGCTCCGCTGGCTTTGGGAGCTCCTGAATCCCCTGTTTGAGCGGTTCTTCTCGGTGCGGCTCCAGATGGACGCCGCGCGGCAGTAGCGTCAAAGGACCACCCCTTTCCCTTCCCGGAGCGTTGCAATGGCCTTTGCAGCGTCCGGCGCGTGGAACACGCTTGTCCCCGCCACGCAGACGTCCACCCCTGCTTCCTTCGCGGCAACCGCCGTCTGGGGATTGATCCCCCCGTCCACTTCCACAAATGCGCCATGAGCCTTGAGGGTGCGCACCTTGTCCATCATGGGCGCCATAAACGACTGCCCGCCAAAGCCGGGCTCCACCGTCATGACCAAAACCATGTCGAGGTCGTCCAAAAACGGCAGCACCGCCTCCACCGGGGTCTTGGGCTTCAGGGCCACGGCGGGCTTTGCGCCCCCCGCGCGGATCGCCCGGATCGTCTCATGCACACTGCTCTCCGCCTCCAAGTGAAAGGAAATGATATCCGCGCCCGCCTTTAAAAAGTCATCCACATAGCGGAGCGGCTCGCTGATCATCAGATGGACGTCAAACGGCAGCTTCGTATAGGGCCGGATCGCCCCCACAATGGGCGCTCCGAAGGTCAGGTTCGGCACAAAATGGGCATCCATCACATCCAGATGGATCCAATCCGCGCCCGCACGTTCCATCCGCGCGGTCTCCTCCCCCAGTGTGGAAAAGTCCGAGGACAACATCGATGGTGCAATCAGCATGACCGCAGCCTCCTTTTTTCAATTCCATGGCCGCCTTGCGGCTCCGGTTGTCTTTTTCTCCATTTTAGCCGAAAACGGTCTTTTTTTCAACCAATCGCGTACACACAAGCGAATCCGGGCAAAAAGGATTCGGATTCTTCTGAAAAATGAACCCTCTCCCTGTAGTCCCCTTGCCAAAACGCCTTGCATTCATTCGGTGCGGCCCCCGCCTTTTCCCGGAAATGCCAAATGTGCGCAGGGCAAAAGCCCTGCGCACATTTGCCGCCGCGAGCGAACAGACGCCAAGATCCCGGGGCCAGCTGGACGCCCGGGCCTTGGCCGGGCCCGGGCAATCTATCTGAAGCGGTGGAAAATATATTTGCCCCGCACCCTCATAGTATGCGCCCCGGCCCAAAATGGATTGCAATTTTCCGAGAAATTGCTTTGCTTCCGATCGAGCGTTAAGCTTCACAACCTCAGCCTTTTCTTTGGCATGGCTGCCAACCTCACTGCCCGCCGCTTTTCTTCCGTTCCCGGTAATACGCCATGCACAGCAGCACTAAGGCAACCGCCATCACCCCGCGGAACGCCCAGCCCAGCGCGCCGGCAAACAGATCCTGCTGCAAAATAGCCCCTGCGAGCCACCAGCCGCCCATCACCAGGAATAATGCACCGGCGAAGTAGAAAATCTTATTCATCTTCCCAAACCGGAAGAACAACAGCAGGGCGGCGGCAAACCACATGGCCGCATATACGTAATCCAACAAACCCCACAACCCTTCCTACCGGACCTTTGGGTCCGCATGATTTGCCATCCAGTATACGCCCTGCCAAAAGCTCTGTCAACCGGTCAGCTAGCGCGTTTGAGCGGCCCAGCCCCCACCGGCGCGCGGTGCAGGGCTCGCATCCTCCTTTGCCGGCGCAGGCGGCAGGCATACTCCCTGCGCACCCGCAGCGTGCAGCAGACCGCCATGGCAACCCCCAGCCCCACCTGTACAGCGGTAAAAAGTCCGTTACCCTGCCCCGCAAGCAGGGCAACCAGCCCCATGACCGCCATCATGCCGCACAGCATTTGATTTTCCAATATCCGCGGCTGGTATTTCACAAACAGCGCGCACGCGCCGGTTATTAACAGAATCCCCATACATGCTAACATCTTATCCCCTCCTGTAAAACGCTCATATGTTCTATTGCAAAGTTATAATAACACATATGTTCTATAAATACAAGGGCCTCCGCCAAAAAATTCGAACATAAGAACGATCCATTGCGTTCCTCCCCTTCTCTTTAGACACCCCAGCCCCCCAAAAAGACAAAACAAAAAGCGCCCACGTAGGGCGCTCCTTGAAATTCCTTATTCAATTGCCATACCCGGATGCATGGCTGTTTCCTCCGTTTGGGTAGGCGAAGCCGACTCCCCGCGGCAAATGCCGCGCAGAGGGATTTCCGGCCTCTTTTTGCCTATAACAGGGTTTCCCTTTGGGGAAACCTTACTCAAGGATATAGAGGTTCATATTCCGCACACCGAAGTTGATGCACTCATTGTACGTATCATAGTACAAGTCCGCTACAATCCGGCCGCTCTTTACGCCGCCGCCGGTATCCGCAGCGATCGCATAACCATAGACGGTCTTGCCGTCCGGGGATGCAATATACATTCTCGTTCCATACGGGATGATCTTCGGGTTGACCGCCACAAGGCCGACCGCCGCGGGCTTCCCGGTGGACGTATATCCACCGCCCGTATAGGCCGAACTGCGCCCGGATACCACCTTGGAATACTTAATGGTATTGCCGTTGTGATCCGTGAGCGTGCCGTCCCCATTGACGATTGCAATGCCGTTCTTCGGCTTTGCACCGACCGTGACCACCCGCGTGACAGGCTCCTTGAGCACAGTTGTGTTCAGAACCGTCTCCTCCACGAGCTGGCCGTCGATAAACTTCTGGCGCTTCTCAACAGACTGGCTTCCGACCTGGCCTTCTACTTCCACAATCGTCTTGCCCTTGTCAAGATTCGCATCCTTGTTTGTTGTCGTCTCATAAGGAATCTCTTCCGTCACCGTGACGTCCTGATAGGTTACGCGAGAGACGACGATCTGCATACCGTCGCATACGCGCTCATCCAGGTCTACACTGACGAGGTCGTCGGAACCAAGGGGGATCCCCTGGTCCTCCAGGGTCTGTGCCACCGTATTGGAGGGGGCCAAGAGCTCTCTCGTTTCCCCATCCGCTGTGATGGACACCTCATATCTGCGGGTGACCGTAATTTCCGTGTCATCCGTCACTTTCTCGTTCTTCGCAGGCTCCACCACATCGTTCACGCCAAGGGTCACGCCTGCCTTCTCCAAAACATCTTCCACGTCCTCACCGTAATAAGCAAGCATAGTGTGGCCGGCGCCGTCCGCCAAAACCGTTGCGTCATACGCGCTCTTCACGGTCAGGTTGATCGCCGTCTCGTCCTCCGAACGGGAGATGTCGTCCATCGGCCCAACTTCGATTTCCGGATATTGGGCTTTTGCCTGATTCAGGATGTCCTGCGTCCCGCCGCTGGTTGTTTGCAGCGTGTAGATCTCCCCATTGTACGTAAGATTGACGTCGCGCGTGGCGGCCATAACCGTGATAACAGAACTCACTGTAATCACGACCATCACCAGCAGGGCGGTCAACCGTTTCAACGGGGTTTTGCACAGGAAGCGCTTTGCGTTCTCCACAAATTGCTTCGCATTCTGATTGAACATTGTTTCACCTTTTTCCTTTTCTGCGGCAATTTCGGTTCGTGCCATCACCCTCCCCCAGCCATCCTGTTTGGCAGGGAAAAGAGCCTACGACAAAGTAAATCAATTACTACATGCGGGAAAAAATCTTCCCGCTCGCCGCTTCATGGTTATTGGGGTTGTCAATGCACGTATTATATTCATCCAATCGCCCATTGTCAAATTTGGAAAAAGCGCGATTTTGAGCATTATGAACAAGTCGAAAATCAGAATTGTCCACCGTTTTCCGGAGAAGCTTCCGTTTTCGACCGGATTTCCCCGTTGCTTAGGAAGATTTTGACCGTGTTTTCTGTGCAGAATGTAAAAACTTTCGGTTACAAACTTGTTACAAAGGTTTCAAGCCTGTATTTTATGCCAGGGGACGGGAAAAAAGCGCGGCAAAAATGCGGGGAGACAAGCCCAAAAACGGCTTGTCCTCTGGCTTTCCGGGCGGATTGGCCTTGGGGGACATTGTATGTCTTTGGCAGTTCTCCCGTCAATGATTTCCATTTTGCAGGTTTGGCATTTCTTCTTCGCGCAAGAGAAAGGCGGACGGCAATTTTCCACACTTCTCAACCGCTTTTCCACCGGATTCCCACGAGTTTTCCCTCTCTTCCACAGGGAGAGCCTTGTTTCTGTGGATTTTCCTCGGACCGGACAACTGTCTTTTTCCTCCTACTGTATATTGGGGTTTGAAGCGGGTTTTTGAAAGGTTTTCCACTATTTCCACACAGTTTTCCACCGTTGAAAGGGAAAACTCTGTGGAAAGCCGGTCGAATTGGGGCGCCGCCCACGCTCAAAAACACCGTTTTCCACAGGCACACAGCGGGCACACAGTGCCTCTCGCGGACCTCCGGTCAGGACGCGCCTACGGCGGGCACACAGTGCCTTTCGCGCCTACGGCGGGGGCCACGGCAGCAAACGGCAACGATTGTATCCTCCGCTCCACGGGGGAAAGCCCTACAGAAGCAGATGGGAAGCCTTATTGCCCACCCACAGGGAGCACTCCACAAAGGCCAGGCACACAGTGCCTCTCGCGGACCTCCGGTCAGGACGCGCCTACGGCGAGGGCCACGGCAGCAAACGGCAACGATTGTATCCTCCGCTCCACGGGGGAAAGCCCTACAAAAGCGAGATGGAAGTTTTATGTCCCATCCACAGGGAGCGTTCTGCAAAAGCAGGCGGAAAAGTATATAAGGTTACAAGTTCCTTCCCTGCGGCATGAGCAGGCGCGCAGCGGACGCACCGCGTCTTTCGCGCCTACGGCGAGGGCCACGGCAGCAAACGGCAACGATTGTATCCTCCGCTCCACGGGGGAAAGCCCTACAGAATCAGATGGGAAGTCTCCCACCCACAGGGAGTATTCCGCAAAGGCAGGCGGAAAAGTATGCAAGATGGGGAATCCCTTCCCTGCGGCATGAGCAGACACCCCAGTTTCCTTTATATAAATAGAAACCTTCTTGCCAACGCAACATGCTTTTTCCTTTAAATATGAGCGCATCAAAATAGACGCAAAGTAACGAAGCCCTTCCTCCGATTGCAAATATCCTTATTAGAAACTTATATACATCTATATACATCAGAAAAAGCCCTTGGAACACGCAAAAAGCCTCCCAACGGGAAATTCCGTGGGAGGCTTCGAATGCTTTTGAATTGGGACTCCAGGCGCGCAATTATCTCTTGGAGAACTGCGGTGCACGGCGTGCAGCCTTCAAGCCGTATTTCAATCGTCTGAGCGATGATTTTCCTTGATATTCCGGGCTTTTTTGAGCCTCGGCCCCTCGGTTGTCCTATTCCTTAACCAAAAAACAGGCCACTTTTACGAGGGGACAGCTTGATGAAATGCAGAATTTACTACATCGAATAGCTGTTCTGGTTTATTATACTTTACTCTTGCATAGATGTCCATAGTTGTCTTGCTGTTCTCATGTCCGGCAAGGTACTGGACCGTCTTGGGGTCAACACCTGCATACAGAAGATTGGTGATGTAGGTATGCCGCAGCAGGTGCGGTGTCACATCGAAGTCCAGGCTATACACAATGTTGGGATTGTTTTTCTGATGTCCTCCCAGACTCGGCTGAACAGTGTACTTGATGCTCTGTCCGTTCACATACTTATAATAGGTACGCTCCTTGGTAGACCGAACAACGATGTACTGCCAGACACGTTTGAACTGCGAATATGACAAGGGCTGTCCCTCACTATCGGCAATCACATATTCCGATTTGGAGGCAGCCTTGGCTTCCCGCAGACAATTCACAAGGCATTTGGGAATGGGAATATCCCTTCTTGCTGCTTTCGTCTTAAGCGTTGTAGAGATAACCGGTCTGTTATGCTCTGATCGCCATGCGCGCCGCACAGAGATATATGGAGTGGGTGCATCGAGGAACACACAATCCCATTGCAAGGCGAGAGCTTCTTCTCGGCGCAGACCGGCATATAAGCCGATCATGGTAAACAGATACGGCGGAAGTCCTTTGACGGTTTCCAGCAGCACTTCCACCTGCTGGTCTGTCAGCGAATCTTTCTTTTGGGTCGGTTTCCCTCCTTTTGCCGAAATCCCCTCACACGGATTGTATTCCAGCAACTGGCTCCGCTCTGCCGAGTAAAAAATGCACTTGAGGAGCATATTCACCGTATTGTGCAGGCTCTCGGACTTATTGGACAATGGGATCAGCGCCAGACGAATATCATCCGCTGTTACTTCCTCCATATACATATCTCCCAAAGGCTTGATAATGTAGTTCTTCATATTGGAGGCGTAGCCCTTCAGTGTAGCCGGCGACACTTTTGCGGATTGCATCAACAGCCACTTCTCACAATACTCGGCCACAGTAGGATGCTCCCGGTGGAAGATGATCTCCGCTACCTGGCGTCTCGCCTCCTGCTCTTTATCGTACAGTTCCTCGCAGGTAGTCCCATACAAGCTCACCTGCTTGCCGTCTGCGTCCAGAATCCGGGTTCTGTAATACAGGACACCCTTTCGTGTGACGGTTCCATATTGAGGTATGTTTTTTTTCTTCTTTGCCATAATTAATTTCCTTTCTCGCGTGGTGATGTATCTACACCTCCTTTTTATCAGAGATTTCAAATTGAATCAAAGATACGGCCAAGGAAAAACTAAGAGCGAGACATCCTTGTCTCGCTCTTACTTCATTTTCTGAATTGTTCGGAACTTACACAGCGTCCCATAAGTCAAAGGCACAGCCCATTGCTTTGACAAGATCATCCGGCCTGTTGTATTTGACCTTTGCGTAAATGTCCATCGTGATTTTGCTGCTTTCATGGCCCGCCAAATATTGTACCGTTTTGGGGTCCACCGAAGAATGAATCAGATTGGTGATGTAGGTGTGCCGCAGCTGATGCGGTGTCACTTCAAAATCCAGGCTATATACCACATGGCCGTTATTCCTGGCTTTTTCTCCAAGTTTCGGGTAAAGCATATATTTTACATACTTTCCGTCCACAAGTTTTCTGGCCATTCTCGGCTTTGCAGTCCGCGTCACAATATACTGCCACAGCCGCTTAAACTGTGTATAGGATAGCGGATCACCGTCCCGATTGGCAATCACATAATCCGAAGTGGATTTTTTCTTTGCATCTTTCAGACATTCAACCAGACAGACCGGGAGAGGAATGTTTCTTTGTGCCGCTTTGGTCTTTAGCTCGGTAAGAATGACCGGCCTGTTATGTTCTGTGTGCCATGCCCGCCGTACCGTTAAGTACGGAGCCTCTGCATCCAGATACACAGAATCCCATTGCAGCGCCAGGATTTCTTCCCGGCGCAGACCGGCATATAAACCGATCATCACAAATACATAGGGCGGCAAATCCCGGATCGTGTCCAAAAGCCGCTCAACCTGTTCATCCGTCAATGCCTGTCTTTCTTCCTGGGGAACTCCTCCCTTTGCATCCAGGTATATGGTCGGGTCCTCGTCAATCACATGGCTCTCCTTGGCCGCCCGGAAAATGGACTTGCAGAGAATCACCACAGACTTATAAACCGAAGCCGACTTCTTGGAAACAGGTACGAGGGCAAGTTGGATGTCATCCAGGGATACATCAGCCATTCTCTTGTCTCCCAGCCCTCCAATAATGTGCCGCCGCACCTTAGAGGTATAATCTGTCAAGGTGGTGGCCCGAACATGGACGGACTGCATCAGCAGCCACTTCTCACAGTACTCAGCAACCGTAGGCGATCTTCGACGAAACGTAGTACTGTCAATCTGCTCTAACGCCTCCAGTTCCTTGTCATAAAGCTTTTCGGGCGTCTTTGCATAAAGCGCCACTCTGTTTCCATCCGAATCTTCGACTCTGGTTCTATAATATTCAATGCCGTTAAGCACGACCGTACCATATTGAGGAATTGCCCTTTTTCTTTTTGCCAATTCCGTCACCTCCTAAGAATAATGTCCAGCGCTGTACCTTTGTTTTATCAGACATATTAGGTTCCAGCAAGGATACGGAACAGCTCAAGCTCGGACACTTCGCAGCTTGCGGTATGTAGCGCTTTTTTCCACTGGCTTTGCACGATGGGTGCATTTTGCGATATACTCCTGAAGGCCAGCATCTGTAAAGTACACGCAACCATTTTGCACATACTGAACATAGGAAATTAGCCCACTGTTTCGAGCTGCATCCAAAGTGGCAATGCTAATCCCCAGTAATTTGGCAGCCTCTTTCCGCGAAATCAATTTTTCCATAGGTGGTCCCCCTTTCTGTCAAAGATGTGGTTGTTGCTTTCAAAATCACATGAATGCGCTGGCAACCGAAGCTGCCAGCGCATGGTATCTGACTTTGAAAAATTTACTCGCCACATTTGCCACGCACCCCTGGCGATGGGGACATTCCGGTCTCCGCTGGCGCGGCTGTCATAACTCCACAGCGTCGTTTTACTCGTGCGCCGCAGAGTTCCCCCCAAGTCTTTAGGAGGCCGTGAGGAAGTATCTTTAACCCCTATGCAGTCATCGCGCCCTGAAATGCCACTTTCGGGTATCAGGCTGACGTGGATCGCTCGGAACAGTCCTATTCATCACCTCCTGGGGCTGTCCATCTTCGCGGCGTGCCTGATTCGCTCGTACATAGGTTATGTACCGGAAATGCCGTCTATGAAATTGTCAAGCTCCACATTGGGAGAATGTTCTTCCCTCAATGGGTAGGCACTGATACGCTTCATTTGTTAAGTGTTATTCAAAAATTTTTTTATTTTTTTAAATCTTTGTGCAACAGCACTTCTGGAACAATGCCAAAGACGTGCTACATCAATTTGACGATAACCATCCACAAAAAGTAATGTCAATAGCTCCAAATCTTTCTTCGACAGCTTCTTCAATCTCAACAGTAGTTGTTCGTTTTCCACCGAAGCCAACCATCCATATCGCGTTTGATCAATCTTATCAACATCCCATTGATAAGATAACGATGCAAACTTTCGGAACAGCTGTGATTGACCACATACTTCATCATATTGTTCACAAGGTATTGGTTGCGTATGGTTTTGAAAAACCCTTTGACTGCAAAACCATGCCCAGTCATATTCTTTCATGGCAGCAATCTGTTCTTCGCTCATCCCTGCATCACAATACTCAACTTCTAAACGCTTCCATCTACTATCAAACTTCTTTTTCTCATATCCATAATTAAATCCCATTATTAACCTCCTGTAGATTCAATTTGCAAAATTCACCATGCAAACTAAAATCAGGAGGAGATCGACAACGAGAATCTCTGGGTTGTTTTCCATCCCCAGAAACAAAAATGCCAGCTGATCTTAAGGACCAACTGGCATTTTTATTCGCGCACAAAGAAAACGCATTATTAAGATTTTATAAGTACAACAAGTATACCAAGCACAATTCGATACCAACCAAACACCTTAAAATCATGTTTTTTGATAAAGTTCATTAGGAATTTAATTACTAAGACAGATACCGCAAATGCCACAGCCATACCGAGAACAAGAGCGAGCAGTTCTGCACTTGTAAATTCAAACCCGAATTTTAACAGCTTAAAAGCACTTGCTCCAAGCATAGTAGGTACTGCGAGGAAAAAAGTAAACTCTGCTGCTGCCACTCGTGAAACTCCTATGAGTAAAGCACCTATAATCGTTGCTCCCGACCGTGATGTGCCGGGTATAAGTGATAACACTTGAAATGCCCCTATCAAGATTGCTGTTTTATAGCTGATGTCAGAAAGTGCCATAGTAGTAGGAGTACGCTTTTTATTCCAATTTTCTATGAGAATGAATAACAAACCATAAAAGATTAACATGATTGAAATCACAATGGGGGTTTGGAGGTAAGCATCCAAATAATCATCAAATAGAATCCCCATAATAGCTGACGGTACACAAGCTACCGCAACCTTGAACCACAACGAGAAAGTATCCTTTTTAACAATTGACTGTGCTTTGTTCTTAAATTGAAAGGGAAACATCTTGTTCCAAAACATTACAACCACTGCGAGTATAGCTCCAAGTTGAATAACAACAAAAAACATTTCTTTAAATGCTTCGCTCATATTAAGTGTGATAAATTCGTCCACAAGAATCATATGTCCTGTGCTGCTGATAGGTAGCCACTCAGTAATACCCTCAACAATTCCAAGAAAAATAACTTTTAAAATTTCTATAAAATCAAGTACCATTATTTCAAATCCTCCTTTTTAAAATGATGAAAGGTCATAAGAAAACCAACTGCTGATACAAGAATAATAATAGATACAGACAGCAGTGTAGGATAGCCGGTACTCTGAAGTTTACCCTGCACCAAGAAATAGGTGGCTGTCCACGGATACAACGCTCCCCATTCTTGATTTGAAAGTGCGGCACTTCCCATGACAATCACGGCAGAGCCAATCATCGGGGCGACAAATCCTTTTGTTTTCATAGCAACAAACACAAAAGGAGAAACTGTTAAAAACATCAGGATACTGCCAAACAAAAACTTGGGGAGCCATACTATTGCCACTAGTAAGCTATATCCCTCCAATGTAAAGACAGCGTCATATAGCCCACAAACGATAAATATACCTGCCCATGTTACAAGGGTTAGCATAACAATCCAAAGAAGCAGGGTGCAAAATTTTCCAATTAATAGTTTTGTCCTTGAAATGGGTATGGGCAATATGGTTTTGAGGGTGCTTTCTGTGTACTCTCTGCTAAACAAGTAAGCTGCAATTGCCACATATATCATAATGTTTACCAGCAGCATGATATACAGTACACTGTCGCTGTATATGTCAGACAAGGTAAAGATAATCTCCGGCTTATCAAAATGTGTTTGCAAGGCTTCTATTAACATCAAAAGTGGGGTAGATAATACCCCTGCCACACTAATTAGCACCATTTTTGAACGCTTTAGTTTTAATAATTCACAAGAAATAAGATTAAGCAATACCGCCACCTCCAATCAGTTTAGAAAAGTAGTCCTCTAAGTTTTCCTCACTATCATTTATCCTTGTCACGAGCAGTCCATTTCGTGCAAATTCTCGATTGATTTCTCCAACACTTTGGCTAAAGTCATAAATTCTCACCGTACCGTCCTGCACTGTAAAATCCGTCATGTGGTAGTGGTTTTCTAAAATCTTTCCGGCTATCTCACTGTCAGATAAATCAAATTGAATGTATTTTCGATTCCTTTTGTGAAGCTCGGATATATTCACTTCCTCTACTAAATGCCCCTCGTGCATAACGCCGATAATATCTGCTATCTGTTCAATCTCGCTTAAAACATGGCTTGAGATAAAAATGGTAATGCCATGATTGTGACTAAGTTCAGATAAAAATGAGCGTATTTCAACTATTCCAATGGGGTCAAGTCCGTTAATCGGTTCGTCAAGTATTAAAAGCTCCGGCTCGTGCATAATGGCGGCGGCAATACCAAGCCGTTGCTTCATTCCGAGGGAATAATCGGAAAAGACTTTTCTTTTCTCCTTATGCAGCCCCACAACTTCAAGAGCTTTTTCTACTCCACTTTTAGATACTCCCCCTCGCAGTTTAGCGAGAATTTGCAAATTCTCATACCCTGTTAAATTACTGTAAAATCCCGGTGTTTCGATAATAGAGCCTACTTTGCTATAAAGGGTATGGATATTTTCCTTATAGTTTGTGCCAAACAAGCGTACCGTTCCCTCCGTTGGGAAAGCAAGCTGCAACATCATTTTCATTGCTGTGGTTTTGCCTGCTCCGTTTCTGCCGAGCAAACCATAAATTTTGCCCTTTGGCACATGAAGATTTACCTTATCGACAACGGTGGCTGTTCCGTATCGCTTCGTAAGATTTTCTGTTTCAATGATATAATCCATATTTGATTCTCCTTTCCGTGGGTTGCTGTTCTTGTTTTCGCTGACCACAATCTTATTATCCACGAGTATTGCATAGAAGCCAAGAAATCTACCGTCACAATGCCGACACAATAGATGTCAGCACGAAAAAAGCTCCGACACTTATCGTGTCAGAGCCTATTTTAAAGGGTTTATGGCATTTTACTTTGTTTGGGTTTGCTTTATCCAGACAAATATTTTAGCAACAAATAGCAGAAACATAAGGGCGGTTACATAGGGTTGTCTTGCCGCAGCGAAGAAGCAGATAAAAAGCGTACTCAGCACGAGAGAGCATTTTGTGATTATGTTGCTCCATGATTCCTTTTCAAAACAAACACACATCAGTTTCGCTATCCCAAGTGCAATCAAAACAATAAAAACAATCCAATAGATTGCAAGATATATTGGGGTAGTGTCTGTAAATGAAAGTAGATTGACAGAATAAATATATCCGTCAACAAGGATACCATACAACGGCAAAAGTATAAAAGTAACCGCCATCATATCTAATATTCCATAAATGAAACTGTAAATTTTTTTCAAGTTGGAACGATTTTCAGTTTCGGCAAGTGTAATCAGTTCTTCGCCCGATAGCAGTTCATCTATGGTCACAGAAAAGAATTTAGAAATACACTTGAGCGACTCAATGTTAGGGTAACCCTTGCCGCTTTCCCATTTTGAAATGGCTGTTCTTGATACATATAATTGCTCCGCAAGTTGTTCCTGCGTTAAGTTCTTTCCAGTCCTAAGCTGTTGTAGCTTTTCATTAAATTCCATGATTCTCCTCCTGTTTGTTCCTTGTTTTCATACGTCCATCAACGGGTTTTTCTGCATCTTTTGGTATCATCCATGCACGACCAAATTTTTCAGTTCCGTCAATGCGATTTTCCTCACATAATTTTTGTATCCGTCTTTCCGATATGCCCCATTTTTCAGAAGCGGCTTTCACAGAAATGTAATTCATAATATCAACTTCCTTTCGCAAAGAGTATATAATTATTATATACGGAATGACGAATAATAGCAAGTTTCTCTCCACTAATACGAAATTATACACTACTAAACATAAAATCATACTTCGTTCAAATATCATCACCCGAAATGTACAATGATATAGGATGATATTAAAATGTACCAAGATGAAAGAAAACTTGATTTTAAGCCGTTAGGTATAGCGATAAAAAAAGCTCGGGAAGCAAAAGGGTGGACACAGGAATATCTTGCCCAACTGGTAGACCTTACGCCACGCTCTATTATGTATATAGAGAACAGGGGGCAGCACCCAAGGCTTAACAAATTTTATCTCATTACTACCTTGCTTGACATCTCTGTAGACCAGTTCTTTTTTCCATGCAATGAAGATGGCGACAACAATCGCCGCAAACAAGTTGATGTACTGTTGAATGATATGGAAGAAAAGGAGCTTATCGTGATGGAAGCTACGGCTCAAGGCTTGAAAAAGGCAAGAGAAACTGCGGAATAATTAACGCTGTTTTCGTAAGCCAAGCCAACTGAAAAAAGTGCGACACCTACACAGGCTATCGCACTTTTTAGGTTATTTTTTTATTCTCCACACAAATCATAAAGCTGTTCACATCGGTTTTGAATATCTAAGATTTCTGTTTCGGTTAAACTCCTGCGGTTATGAGTAAGTTGTTGCTCTAAAAAATCACGATAGCCATCAAGTAAGGCATCCCGTAAAAGCTCGGGGGCTTTGCAATGTTCCACACCAAACCATTGCTCATCTTTTTCATCCCAAATCATAACGGTGTATCCTCGCTTAGTGTTCACCACCTCCAAAACACTATCTTTATTTAGGTAATCGTTGAATACTTCTAAAACCTTTTCAAAGGTCATCATTTTATCAGCCCTTTCATATTTTAGGTGCTTATATGTAAGTAGTTTATATACTTATTACGACTATGATAATAAAAGTAAATCATCGTGTAAAGGATACGGATATTGTTTGCGAACAAAAGTGGCAAGCAATGCCGGTGTTAATACACTCGGCCCACAGAGGGAAAAATCCTGACGTGATTTCCCCCTCTGCTTTGCTTGTTGAGGGCAGCGCCCCCAAGCCCCTTTGAACGCAGAATTTCATTCTGCGGCTACGCGTCCGATGGACGCTTATGACCATGACCGGCTTACCGCTGGCCGTGGTCTTTTTCTTGTTCTTTTTTCTGTTCCTCATCCATTTTCAGCAGCCGATCCACATTGGCCTTTGCCGTCAAAAGTTCCCGCATTTCCTCACGGGAACGCCGGTACTCGGCGTAGGTTTTCTTCTTTTCCTCCAGCAGTTTGGCATACTCAGATTGCAGGTCTTTGACCTTGGGCAGCTTCTTCACTCCCATCTCATCAAAGGCATTTTTTGCCGCCTGATGGAGCAGAATTTCTTGCTCATGTTCCTCCCGAAATTTTCGGGAATAACCGGCCTTGCGATAGGCAACATAGGTCTCGCGGGTCTTGGCATAATTAACGATATGGGTACGCAGGACGGCGATCTCTGCCATGCGTTTCTCCGTCGCCTTAATCTGCGCTGACAGCTCATTGTGATGGGCGGTAGCCGCCACCGCTTTTTCTTCCAGCTCTGTATAGTCCAGTAGGTGATGTTCGGTAAGAAAATTCACGGTCTGCGCCATCTGTTTTAAGTTAAAAACCTTGGCCCAGCGTGCATATCCAGCACCTTTCCCGGCCTGCAATTTTGCCTGAATATCCACCAGCAAATTGACCTTGGGTGGCTCCGGCTGCACGGTGGATTTCTTGCGGGGCGTGTGCTGCTTTTCTCCAGCCAGCACCGCACGGATTTCTGTTTCGCTGTACCCGGCTCCCAGCTTGTCATCCATACGGGCTACATTCTTCCAGCCGGGAGCTTTAAGGCGGATTGCTTTCCCGCGCCGAGATACCTCGCAGCCCATCTCGGAAAGCAGTTGCAGAAGTGTGTCAAAGTCTGCTGGCTTTTGCTCCAGCGCCCGGTCAATCATCACCCGTAGCTGTTCCCGATGGGAGGGCTTGGCTTGTTCGCCCAGCCACTTGTTGTAGCTTTTTCCGTGGGGCTTGGGGTTCTCCACAATGGATAGTCCGTTCTCGATACAAATGGTGTCACTTAAACGTCGAACAGCTCTGGTGCTTCCCCAAAAGTTACGGAACTTCCGGTCACAATCCATATTGACCGCCGACCAGATGATGTGATTATGAATATGCGATTTGTCGATGTGGGTGCAGACCACAAAGGAATGATTGCCTTTGGTGAACCGCCTGGCAAATTCTATGCCCAGCCGGTTGGCTTCCTCCGGTGTGATCTCTCCGGGCCTGAACGACTGGCGCACATGGTAGGCGATCACATCATCTGTACCGCGCACTCGTCCGGTGGCGGCAATATACTGCCGCTTTGCCAACAGAAACTCTGCATCAGCAGTGCGGCTGTCACATCCATAGCTGGTAATCAATTTTCCGTTGTCGGTCTTTTGGGGATTTGCCACATAGTCAATAATATCGCTGATGGCACGGCTCTCAGTCCGACCCTTGCCGATATGCAGCGGCATGATGCGTGTGGTTGCCATAAGGGAGACCTCCTTTCCAAAAAAGAAACGGCCTGCATGGTGCAGACCGCTTTTGTTATTCTATTAAATCGTCCTCATCGAGAAAATCAAAATTGTCCTCGATGTCCTCTAACCGCTTCGGAGGAAACCTCATCTCGTATTGTTCTTTTGCCAGCGCACGAACTTCCCGGCGCTTATCTTTCATTCGGTTCTTCAGCCAGGAAATCTGCTCCTTTGATAATCTCCATGGGAGATTCAGCAAGCGGTTTATTGTCATTTGCTCCGCTTGCTTCTCCGGCGGCAAAGAAGCACAGGATTTACAGACGTGCGCCGCATGACCTTTGCCGGAAAATTTTTCATTAGCCTTATATTCTCCGCAGACTTTACAATAATGGCCGTGCTTCTTCATAGGCTCGATTCCTTTTCACTGAGAGCGTATAAACTGCGCACCGCCCCCATGATGATGTTCCACTCCAGATCTGCCGCATAGGAAAATTTTTTGCGGTACGATTCCCAAAGTTTCTGCATAACCGAGCTGTTCTCCACTTCCTCAAAAACTTCGGCAGCTTCTGCAAGATGTCGTTCTGTCCCGCGTTTGTGAGCAGTGGCCCGCAGCGCATCATGGAGAATCTGAGGGTCCAATGTATTCCCATGCAGCTGTTCCAGAATATAAATGTCATAGAAATCTCTCATGCGGGTGTTGGTGGTAGTTCTGGTAATGATCGTTTCCAGCTTTTCGGCCAGAACCGTTTCCAGATTGTACGCCCAAATATCAATGGAGCGATCTTCCAGCATCAGCTTGAAAGAGTAGCGGATCTCCCTGGGGGTAATGGCATCCCCTGTGGAAATGTCAATCTTCAAAGGCGTCACCACACCGTCAAAGGTTGTAGTCATATTTACGCGAATCCCCGGATATTCCGCCTCATCCATAATCTCCGAAATACTTTTCAGCTGGAATTTGACGCCATCATCAAGCGGGACACTCACAATAGCGGAAATCAAATTCTCTATGTCCTCCACATTGACATTGGCTCCTTTTACAGTAGCGTCCAAATCCATCGTGGAACGGGCATCCAGACCAACCATAGCCGCTACCAGCATACCGCCTTTCAGAATAAATTTGTCACGATATTCAGAAAGGGAGATACGCTCCAGAAAACGCTCCATCATGTAGTTCCGCATCAAGAGCTGGGCGTCCGCAGATTTTTTTCTGGAAAGATTGCGGATCAGATCCTTCAACTGCCTTGCTGTTTTTATCATAAAAGCACCTCCAAATACTGCCGCAGAATTTTTTCTACCCGGAACATACCGGCATACCGCATCAATGTCCGCAGGTCTTTGTCTTTTCTTCTGGCATACATCTTTAATGCCCCTTGAAAAGTCTGCATCTCCATGTTGTTCCTGCTGCGGAGCAGGTCGCAGATGGTGCGCTCCAGGTCATAGACAGGAACTGTATGCCCAAATGGTGTCTGAGCCGTTGTCAGGCCCACCCCATGCAGTTCCGCCTTAATGGTGAATACCTGTACGCCCTCTGCTTTCAGCTTGGAGGGATTATATCCGGTCTTGACTGTGACCGTATATTCCAGCGGCTCGCGGTCTGTCAGATCGTGAAAAAATAAAGCTGTCTCATGGGAAAACACTGCCTGTTCGACCCGCAGATGAAGTAAGTACATGGCATCGACCCAGGCATCCTTGGAAAGATAAATTCCATGCGCGACCCGCTCCAATTCCCGTGAGTGCACATAATCATAAAAAACAGGCTTAGAAATACCAGCAGATACTACTTGAGCTGTTCGCAGCATCCCATCCTGTGTTTCCAGCAGCTGATCCAGCTGTTCAAATTGTCCCACCGTACCACTTCCTTTCACACTAATATTATAAGCAATATTAGTTCAAAAGTAAAGTGATGAAAATTCGGCATAATTTTACCGACAGCTTAACGTTCAACAGTTTTGGAAATATGAAGTGGCAGCAAAATAGACAACCTCAGCTGCCCATTTCATCACGATATGAAATAATCTGCTTCTTTTTCTGTTTGGCACACCGTAACGTTGTGGCTGCTCCGCCCCAATCATGGAGAACATAGGCCACCACTACATCGGCGGACTCTACCATCCAGCGATTTCTATGAGAAATCGAAAAACGGCGCGGTACGTTTTCCAGCGGTGGATACACGGTACTGTCATAGCCAGAAACATCCCGGCCAGTGTTCAAATATGCCAATACAAGAACCAGCTCGATTTGCGGATACTTTTTCTTTTGTTCCCGTAAAATAGACGCTGCTAAACTGTCGAACTCTCCATATCCTCCAAGATAAAAAGTTGTTGCTCCTTGCTCAATTAGGTCTTGTGTTACATTGCGAAGCCAATTCGCAATATTGTCTGCCTTTGTGATTTGCGAATGGCCACAAAAAGTTACGTTCATACGATGGCACCCCTATTACCATCATACTGCAAATAGCTCTATTAGTACAGGTACAGGGACCAATTTTAGCAAAACTGCCCATATACTAAATATAGTACAGTCACAGGGGCGGTGTATAGAATGAAGCTAAACGAGGCGGTAAGCAAACGTCTGTTAGAATTACTAGATGAAAGAAAAATGACACAATATCAACTGTATATGAAAAGCGGTGTTCCCAAGTCTACGATTGGAAATGTCATCAACTGCTCGTATGATTCGGTTAAGCTACGGATCATTCATGAGATGTGCCAAGGAATGGGGATTGGGATAGATACCTTTTTTGCATCGCCGCTTTTTCAAGAAGATAACCTAGAACCATAAAACCTCCGACGAAATTCGTCGGAGGTTTTCATATTATCCATAAACCAAATCTTGAATGATAAACTTCAAGTCCTGTACCTTGCCCAGTAGCCAGATTGCAGCCATTGGCAAACCATAGGGACTAATGAGAAATGCTATCACCAGCAGGATAATGCCGTTTTGCAAGGAGTAAGTAATCAGAACTGCCACACCCAGCAGGGCAACCACCATGCTGATAAGCCCCAGCACCAAACCGGAGACATAGACAATCCCCACACAAATCCAGACGAACAGGGTCAGCGACAGAATCACCGGAGCCATTAAAATCTTCAACGGCAGTTTCAGAATGAACCAGATCGCCCTCATTTTTCTTCCTCCTTCCATCGTTCCCGAAAGCTCTGACAGAGAATTTCTGCCTGTCTTTCATCTTCTTCCGTCACTTCTCGGCATCCTTTGGTTAGCCGCAGTTCCTCATAGCTGCGATAATCAGATAACAGCACCTCGAATAGTTCGTCCGGTGTCCGGCTGAGAAGTCCATCCACACAGTAGCGGGAATCTCCATTCCATGTGACGCGGAGATAACCTTCTCGACAAGGGAGGACTTCTTCCTCTAGATCACAGTCCAAATACTCACGAAAAATCTCCAACACCTTCTCAAAGGTTTTCATCTATTCTCAACTCCTTTGCGGCAATCTGTTTTCTACCCATATTATCCTTCCAACATTTCAAAAAGACAAGGATATGGGCAAAAGAAAAAACGGAGGAAGGCGCGGCGAAAAGAACGCCGTTCCTCCCTCCGCAGTTGGGGCATATATCCCTGTTACGAAAGCCTGGAAAGCTGGGTTAGGATTTCTTTCACGCCCTCCCATAACTGCTCCTGCCGTTGGGCTATATCCTCCAGGTCAGCATCATAAATCCGCCCCGTTTCATGTACCCGTCGGGTGAGCTGGTTCAGGTTATTGCTGCTTCGGCGCAACAGGGATACCAGTTCCTTCAGCTCCGGCAAGTCCAGCTGTACCACATAGCCGTCCACAGCCATCTTCCGCAGATAGGCGCTCAGGTTTTTTGTTCCGAACTGTGCCATTTTCTGCTGGATCGCTTCCATCTCCGCATCGGAAACCCAAAACAGGACCGGCACATCCCGTTTACGCTTTTTGGCGCTCATCGTTCCGGCTCCTGTTTCTTCGATAAAGCAGGCTTGTGGGTGGTAGGCTCCTGTTTGAGCTTTTGCAAGACAGAGCCTTTCTCCGGTTCCTGAAGCGTTTTTCGTGCCTGCCGTGTAAACAGATCGGTCAGACCAAGATTGACCTCATCCACAACCAGATAAGCACAGTGGCGCGAAGTGCCGCTGTCCTCCGGCATGGGAATGGTCTTTGCCCAGGCTTTGTTGTCACGGGAAACGCGACCGTCGCTGTCCTTATGCTGGATGGTGTTGGCAAGGATGAACTGTACTCGTTCCGACCCGAACTTTTCCAGCACCGCCTTAACCGCAGACTCCGTATCCAGTCGGTTATCCGCATAGTGGGCGCTGATGGCGTGTTCAATGGCCTCTTTACAGTCAAAGTTTGCCTGATAAGAGCGGTTATATTGTGCCATCTCCCCATGCTGGGACGCATAGGCGGCAGAATGGAGATAGAGAGGGATGGACCGCTGTTCTTCCAAAACCTTACACACATCATCCGCTCGGTTTTCAATGCTGTCCCGGATCACATCCATGTAGCCGGTCTCCAGCTTCTCAAAGTGACGGTACACATCGGCCAGCGGTGTAGGCGAATCCAAAAGCGCCTGGGCCTGGGCATCGGTCAGCTCCAAGTCCTCCATCGCCATCACAATGTCCTCCCGGACGGTGTACTCATAGGTATGGTGCAGGATTTCCTCCGGGGGCTGGCTTTTCAGCCAGTCCCGGTATTTGTCCTGTTCAGCGGCCATCTTCTCATAAAGGGCCGTATTCAGATCGTTGGTATTCATGTTATCGCACCTCCTCATGTTGTTTCGGTTTCTTTTCAGGGCTACGGGGTGGCACCGGGCGCTTCAAGCTGTCCAGCACCGAAGGCCGTGCGCTCTTGGCAACCACAGTTTCCGGCTGGGCATGGCCCTTGCCGTCAATATTCAGCAGCGTGTCCAGTTCCACCAGACGGGCGGACTTGACTCGCAGATCATCCTCAAAGGGAAACGGCTTTCCGATTTCCTCTTTGGCTGCGGCCTGCTGTTGGTAAAGGTTGTCCAGCTGGTTTTTCACGGCTTCCAAACGCTGAGGCATTTGAGCCAGTGCATTGTCGATACGGGTGAGGTTTCCGCGCGGGTCTGTGCCGAGGCTTGCCCGGTGGGTCATCTGGCCTTTCAACAGGAGCGTATATTCCTGTTTCCAAGCGGAAAACTCCACGGACATAGTAAAGCCCCGATAGCTGCCGATCTGCACCGGTTCGGAGCCTTTGACCTCCTTACAGGCGTCTAGCAAGGCTGCACCGGCGTTTTCTTTGTCAGTCAGCACATCGCCCCGGATCTCCATTCCAGCAAAGCCATCCTCCGGGTGAGGATGGGCGGCCAGGGTCTCCAGATCCGCTTCAAAGCCTTTAATAAACCCCTTGTTAGTTTCGATTTCCTGGGGGAAGTATTTGAGCAACTGATCCTCCAGGCGGTACTGCTTGCTCTGATGGTCAGCTTTCATCAGCTTCAGACGCGCAACCTCCACATCCAAATCCATGCGCTCCTTGATACGGGGGTCTCCGGCGCACAGGGCCTTGATCTCGGCAAAGGACAGCGCCGTTTCGTCCACATCATCGCAGGAGCGGACCGGGCTTTTGCTGGTCATGATTTGCGAAATGAATTTCTGTTTGTTCTCCACCGTCTGCCACAGGTAGGCATCGAAAGTTCCCTCGGTAACATAGCGGTACACATGGACCAGCGGATTCTGGTTGCCCTGGCGCTCGATACGGCCCTTGCGCTGGGCAAGGTCTCCCGGACGCCACGGACAATCCAGGTCATGGAGCGCCACAAGCCGGTCCTGCACATTGGTGCCAGCGCCCATTTTGGAGGTGCTGCCCAGCAGGACGCGCACCTGCCCAGTGCGAACCTTGGAAAACAGTTCTTTCTTCTGCACCTCGGTCTTGGCTTCGTGGATAAAAGCAATCTGCTCGGCGGGCATTCCCTGGGCGATGAGCTTCTGGCGGATGTCCTCATAGATGGTAAAGGCAGGCTCAGGCTCATCCAACGGCACAGCCTGTTCCAGCGCATGAAGTGTGGGATTATCCAGCTGTTTGGCTGCCTTTTTGGAGGGGGCTGCCTGGGGCGTGGAAATGTCGCAGAATACCAGCTGGGTCAGCTTGTCAGCCTCGCCGTCCCGCCAGATCTGCATGATATTACCCACACACTGATTGACCTTGGTGCCGGGTTCATCCGGCAGCAGCTGGTTGATGATACGCTGGTCCAGACCCAGCTTGCGGCCATCGCCGGTAATCTTGAGCATATTGTCCTCTGAGGGGTCAACGCTGCCGCTGTGTACCCTGGAGGCGCGCTCGGAGAGAACCTGCACCATCTCTTTTTGGTGTTCAGTAGGCTGGGCCACGATGTTGTGGTATTCCACCTCCGGGGTGGGCAAGTTCAGCTGATCGGCGGTTTTGATGTCGGCAACTTCACGGAACAAGTTCATCAGCTCCGGGAGGTTGAAAAACTTGCTGAATCTCGTTCTTGCCCGGTAGCCGGTGCCTTCCGGTGCCAGCTCCAGCGCCGTGACGGTTTCTCCGAAGCGGCTGGCCCAGCAGTCGAAGTGGGTCATGTTCAGCTCTTGCAGGCGGTCATACTGGAGATACCGCTGCATGGTGTAAAGTTCGGTCATGCTGTTCGATACGGGGGTGCCAGTGGCGAAAATCACACCACGGTTTCCGGTCAGTTCATCCATATAGCGACACTTTGCAAACATATCGCTGGACTTTTGGGCATCGCTTGTGGAGAGACCTGCCACATTCCGCATCTTGGTGTATAAAAACAGGTTTTTATAGTTATGCGCCTCATCGACGAACAGGCGGTCCACACCCAACTGCTCGAATGTTACCACATCGTCCTTGCGGCTCTCGGCCTGCAATTTCTCCAGCCGGGCTTCCAGGGACTTCTTGGTGCGTTCCAACTGCTTGACCGTGAAACGCTCACCGCCGCTGTACTTCACCTCGGCAATGCCCTCGGTGATCTCGTCGATCTGCTCCTGAAGGAGCCGTTCCTGACGCTCTCGGCTGATGGGGATTTTCTCAAACTGGCTGTGTCCCATGATGATGGCGTCATAATCGCCGGTGGCAATGCGGGCGCAGAACTTCTTGCGGTTGTGGGTCTCAAAGTCCTTTTTGGTGGTGACAAGAATGTTGGCGGAAGGATAGAGCCGCAGAAACTCCGACGCCCATTGTTCGGTCAGATGGTTCGGCACCACAAAGAGGGATTTCTGACACAAGCCCAGGCGCTTACTCTCCATGGCGGCAGCCACCATTTCAAAGGTTTTGCCAGCGCCTACCTCGTGTGCCAGCAGCGTATTGCCGCCGTACAGCACATGAGCGATAGCGTTTTTCTGGTGTTCCCGCAAGGTGATGGCCGGGTTCATACCACCGAAAGTAATGTGTCCGCCGTCGTATTCACGGGGACGGGTGGAGTTCATTTCCTCATTGTACTGGCGGACCAGAGCTTGGCGGCGGTCCGGGTCTTTCCAAATCCAGTCTTTGAAAGCGTCCCGGATCGCTTGCTGCTTTTGGGCGGCCAGGGTGGTCTCTTTGGCATTCAACACCCGGCGCTCTTTGCCGTCTGCATCCTCTATGGTGTCGTAGATACGGACATCCCGCAGGTTCAGGCTGTCCTCCAGAATCTTGTAGGCATTGGCACGGCTGGTTCCGTAGGTGGTATAATGTAATTGCTGCTGGTGGGCGAAATCTTGATGACCTGCCCATGCAGGCGCTCCACCAAGGGCGCGTACTCGGCCTCCGGGTCGCAGATAATGATGTCATCATTGGTGAGCAGGAAACAGTTGGCGATCTCGCGCTTGGCGCTGAAGGACTTGCCGGAACCAGGGGTGCCGAGAATCAGTCCATTGGGGTTTTTCAGCAGCTTGCGGTCCACCATGATGAGGTTGTTGGACAGGGCGTTGATACCGTAGTACAGCGCCTCTTTGCCGTTCTGGAAAAGCTCCTGGGTGGTGAACGGAACAAAGATAGCCGTGGAACTGGTGGTCAGCCCCCGCTGAATCTCGATCTGATTGAGGCCCAAGGGCAGCGCAGACATCAGCCCTTCTTCCTGCTGGAAGTCAAGCCTTGTCAGCTGGCAGTTGTACTTCTGTGCGATGGAACTGGCCTGGAACACATTGTTGCCCAGCTGCCGGGGATTGTCCGCCGTGTTCAGCACCAGGAAGGTCACAAGGAACATTCGCTCGTTTCGGCTCTGCAAATCCTGCAAGAGCTTCTTGGCCTCGGCACCGTAGGTGGCAAGGTCGGAGGGAATGATGTCCATGTCATATCCGGCGCGGACGGCTTTTTTCTGTTCCTCAATTTTGGATTTATCCAGGTCGGTGATTTTCCGCTTGACCGTCTTGATGGCCTTGATCTGATCTACGGACTGGATATGCAGGCTGACGATCAGAGAGCTTTCCATATCCAGAAAATCCGCCAGCATCCGGTCATTCAGCTCCGGGGCGAGGATCTGCAAAAAAGAAACAGCCCCGTATTTTTTACCCATACGGAACTGTTTGCCGGTGCGGAACTCGAAGCCGGACGGCGCGATGAAATCCTTGGTGGACAGACCGGACGGAGCCAGCCAGTCCCATTCAAAGCGGAACGGCACCTGTTCATCCATGTGGAAAATGCCGTGAAGCTGTGCCAGCCGCGCCTTGCCGTCCAGGGTCTCGGCGGCCACGCCCAGGCGTTTGAAGTTGTTGAGAATGTCGGTCTCAATGCGCTCCAGACGGGGCTTGGCGGCCTTGAGGCTGTCGGCGTCGATGCCGAAAGTCAGGTACTTGGTCTTGATAAGACCGTTGTTGCCTCTTGCCAGCTGGTTTTGCAGCATGGTGGTGTACTCCACCCGGATGCTGTCAAAATCATCCCCCTGGAGAGGAATGTTGATGGCGCGGGCAAAGGTCTCCTCAGAGGCTGCCAGGTTCAAAAAGGACAGCTGGAACTGAATGGAGCTGTCGAAGTAGTTGAGGAAATCGCACCAGCCCTCGAAGATCGCTGTCTTGTCCTCGTTCTGCGAGAGCTGATAGTTGATGTCCTGGAATTGGATGGTCTTTGTGTAGCGGCTGCCTGCCACACGGCAGATGCCGTCCGGCCACATCCGTTCATAGGGGATACTGTCCTGAGCCGATTTTTTCTTTTTGTCTGTGCGATTGGCACGGGCAATGGCAGCCTCGATCTGCTTTCTGTCGGCGCGGGACAGCTTTTTCATCTTTTTCTGATTAACCGGCTGCGCGGTCTTTTCGTCTTTTCCGAACAGCCGGTGCAGCCAGCTTTTGATTACCGTGAACAATGTCATACACCTCCTTGTCGAGTTTTTCCTGCCGTTCCAAAACGGCATAGAAGTTGTTGGTCTGATACGGGCGCTCCTTGGGCCGGATGACGGCCACCTTGATGATATTGCCCACGATCTTTTCCAGGGGCTGACCGTGTTTTTCATACATCGCCAGCATGAAGAAGGGCAGCATGACCAGCATCATACACATGGCAGCCACGCTGTTTCCCACAGGCCCCCGGAGCAGGAAGAAAAGCGGTACGCCGATCAGCGCACCGCCGCCGAAGCAGACAAGCTGCCTCTTGGTTAAGTTGAACGCGACCTTGGTTTTGACTTTCGTAAGATCCTTGGGTACAGGTACATAAGCCAAAGGGATTACCTCCTTCCTGGTTAATGTGCATTGAAAACGGATTTTGCGAGGCTGCCGGTCTTAAAGAGCGTAAAGCACAACAGGACCGTATAGCCCACGCAGCTCCAGATGGCCATAATGATGTCGGATTCGGTGGCAATACTCTGCACCAGCACGGCGTAGATCGCCACACAGACGATGATGAGAAATGCCTGGAAGCCCAGGGCGATCAACGAGCGCAGATAGTTCTGGCCCATACCGCCCCATTCCTTGCCCATCATGGTGGCCATAGGGATGGGAGCCACCGAGGTCACAAGTAGGGTAAGAACCCAGCGCCTTGCCATATCGCTATGGCAGGTTTCCGAGAACTCCCCTCCGAACCGGACTTA
>NZ_NFJK01000021.1 GCF_002159845.1 Anaeromassilibacillus sp. An250 | reverse complement strand
GCCTCGGTCAGCGTCTGCGCCGCCGCGTCGATCGTCGCCTGCGCGTCGTCCTTCGTCAGCGCCTTTGCTGCATCGAGTGCCGCCTGGAAAGCTTCCTGGCCGTCCGGCAGATACTTGCCCTCTGCGATCTCCGCCGCAACCGCTTCCGCCTTCCCGATCAAGCCGTTCAGGCTGCTGAGGTCGGAGGCACGCACCAGGCCCTCCGCTGCGTTCAGCAGGCCGTCGTATGCCTTCGTGACATCCGCTTCCAGCGGCTCGCCGTCTGCGATCACTTCCGCTGCCTGCGCCATTGCTTCTGCAAATGCCGCCCAGCTGCCGCTCGTGAAGTCGTCCTCCACCAGGCCGCTCAGCAGGTTATACAGTTCTTCCAGCGCGCTCGCGTCGCCCGCCTGGAAGTCCAGATAGTGGATGGCGTTCAGCAGGCCGCTCCAAGCCGCATCGATCTGCGCCTGGGTTGCTGCGTCGTCGGCCAATACCGCTGCCGCCGCGTTGTAAGCCTCCATGAAGGCTTCCTTTGCCGCGGTGACCAGCGAATCGACGGTGCCGTCGTCCACGTAGGTCTTCGCATAGTTGTAGGTTTCTTCCAGGATGCGCTTGTCCGTCACTTCGAAGACGAAGTCCAGAGCAATGGAACCGTTTTCGACCGTCGCCGTGTAGGTGTAGGAATCGCCGCTGATGAGCTGCGGTTCGCCGCCGTTGATGCTCACGGAGCGGAAGTTCTTGCCTTCCACGCGCGGCGCAAAGGTCAATTCGGCTTCCGTGCCGTCTGCGACGTCTTTCATCTCGAACTTGCCGAGCAGATCCGCGATCTTTTGCGGCTCGCCATTCACCGTCAGGGTGACGTCTTTATTGTTGTAGGTCGCCGTCAGGTTCTGCTCTTCCGGCTCGGTGTCTATCTTATGAAATACCTCAATCTCGTTGATGCAGGTGTTGCCCCAGGCGTGCAGGCCCTCTTTCAGCACCATCCGCAGGCCGACCACGCCCGTGACCGGCTCGTCCAGCGAGACCACATAATTCTCGTGCGTCTTGTCTTCGTACTTCCATTCCACCGTCACATCTTCCGCGATGGTCTCCCAGGTTGTGCCGTCCCGGGTGATCTGGTAATCCCATCTGGTCGGGCCCTGTTTCGCCCCGTAGAAGGTCCAAACGGAAACGTGCTGGAAGCTCTGCGGCTCGTCCCAGGAAAGGGTGATGAAGTTGTCCGGCGTGCCGTCGGGCGCGACGGTGAGGTGGGTCGTGGTCGAACCATCCAGGCCGTGGTGTCCGTCGATCAGGCTCATCGGGTTGGTCGCCGGGCCCTGGATGCGGGTCGCGGTGACGTTCGACGCCTTGCGCGCCACGTTCTCATAATCGCCCATGGTGGAAACCGTCACCGTATAATTGGTTTCGGTCGCCTGGTACTGCGATTTGACAACGATCGGGATGGTCTTTTCCTGCATAGCGCTGTCCATGGTCACGGTGTAGCTCTCGCCCGGAAGGACGCGGGTGCCGTTGACATAGACGACCGCGTGTTCGCTGTTCGCCGTCGGGGTGATGTCCACCGTGCCCGCCTGTGCGCCGATGTCCACGGTGTATTCCAGCACATCCGCCTGGAAGGACGGGCTCAGCTCGCCGTTGCTCACGGTCAGGCTGCTCAGGCTGGAATCCTTATCGCCATTCTCAAAGTCTGCTGCGTTCTCTTCCGTGGAAACCCACTGCGGCAGGCCCGCGGAAACCGTTGTGGACAGGTCGCCGTTGTAGAATTTCACGGTGACGTTGGTGTCCTGGTTGACCTGCACGCTGACGTTGGAGACGACGTCTTCCGCCGGCGTGATCACCAGGCCGCCGTCCGTCTCTTCCACGGTGCAGTTGTACGCTTCATAGGCGCCGTCGTCCTTCTGGAAGACATATGCCTTGGTCAGGGCGACTTCGCCCAATGCCTTGAACACCTCGTGCACGTCGTTGTCGCACGCCGCGCCCTGTGTGACAGCGCCGCCCATGGCGGTGTAGCCCGGCACCCAGGTGTTCTTCGGTGCTCTCCACCAGTAGGAGATCATATCGACGTACTCTTCGCCGATGACCGTGTTGACATGCTTGCCGACGATCACATCGTCGTGGGAAGCTTCTTCATCCTTGACCCACAGGCCGGTGTTGCGGTACGGGTCTGCGATGAACGCCCAGCGGAGGGTGCCGTCGAAGCCCATCAGCTGTGCGCAGGAGCCCATGGCGTTCATGCCGCGCTCCAGGTACTGCTGGTCGCCGGTCAGTTCATACAGGTTGAACAGCGCATAGATGTTCCATGCGGACCAGCCGTGCGGCGAGTTCATCATGTTCGGGGAATCGCCGGTGAGCTGCATCTCTACGTCATACTGGGCTTCCCAGAAACGCAGGGTGCCGCCGTTCATGCGGGAATCCGGGATGATGGACTGCTGGTGTGAGGTGTGGTAATTCATGATCTTGAGCGCTGCGTTCGTATACTTTTCGCGCTCCGCAGACCCCTCCGGGAACATCAGGGCAAATTCGCTGAGCTGGGTCGCCGAGCAGGAGTTTGCGCCGTCCTCAAAGGTCTGCTGGCCCTCGGTCTCGAAGTGGCCGTCCAAGTTGACCAGGTTGTCCATGGCGCGGGTCACGGAAGCGAAATGGCGCTCGTAGCGCTCCGCCCAGGTTGCGCGGTCTTCTTCGGAGAGGCTCTCATCGTTCATGAGGTCCTTTTCCACATAGATCAATTCCATGATGGACTTTGCGGGATAGATGACGGAGGTGTAATCCGTGCTGCCGTTGTAATAGCCGCCGCTCTCGCCCTGCGTGGTGAGCAGGAAGTCCGCCAGATGGACGGCGCTCTCCAGGTCGCTCATATTGCCGGAGCTCTGGTATTTATCGACAAAGACGCCCAGCATACCGGAATGGTTCTGGATACGGCTCTGCCAGGAGGTCGGCAGGTCGGTCGTCACGTCGTACATCAGGGGATAGATTTCTTCGAACTTCTCGTCGATCGCCATGTCCAGCTCCTCGTCCGGGAAGTATCTCTTGGCGATGTACGCCGAGTACAGGCCATACCAGGACTCTGTATGGGAGGTCGCCTTCTGCGGCGCTTCAACCGCTGCTTTGCGGGCCATCTTCGTGTACCAGGACCACGGCATCCGGATGGTAAACATGCCTTCCGATTTATAGCCGGCTTCGTTCTCGGCCCAGAGCTTATAGACGCCCTCTGCCTTGCCCTCCGCCTCGAAGGTGCAGGAATAGGTGTTGTCGCCGTTGTCCGTCACGGCCAGGGGCGTCTCGTTCCCGTCCTCATCGACGATCGTGACCACGCCGTCCTTCAGCGGGGACTGGGAGTAGATGGTCACCTGGGAAACCTCATTTTCCGCCATGGTGTAGCGGTCTGCGTCGATGGTCGGGAGCATGGTGTTGTTGGAGATGGTGGGTTTGACCTCGTCGATCGCATTCAAATTCTCGACCGGCTTCAGATAGACGTTCCAGGTCTTGGTCTCGTTGGCTGCGAGGTGGTCCATCCCCTCCGGATGGCGCTCCGGCAGCTCGCCGGACTGCAAGACGTCCAGGGACGCCGTATAGATGCGGTGCGCACCCCATTCATAGTCCAGGGTATAGGAGGCCACGGGCGCGTCGGTCGCAATGGTCATCAGGCGGCCGGACGGGGTGGAAAGGTACCCCCAGAGATGCGTCTTCTCGCAGCGCAGGAGCGTGGGGAAGAGCTGGTCGTTGTACTGCGGATAGCTCTCCAGATAGGTGTTGAAGCCCAGGTTCAGGGAGAGCTTGTCCACCGGCTGTTCGGTATCCTTATTGTTGGTCACCGAAGCGGTCACCACAAGCTGCTTCTGTTCGTCCACGGAATACCGCAGCGTGAAGGTCAGGTCCTCGTTGGAGCTGCGGGAACGGCCGGTATACGTGATGCTGCCGTCCTCCGCTGGGTCGCCGGAGGTCATCGCAATCTGGCGGCCGTTGTACTTCCAGATAAACCCGCCGCGGTCGTCCGTGCGCATCGGGATGGTGTACATCTCGCCGTCGATCAGGGTCTTCATGGACTGGATCTGGCCGCCGGTGTGGTCGATTTCCCACTCGTCCGTTGTGATCTTTTCGTCCAGGCTGACGGGGGCGGTATCGGAAAGCGTGACCGCCTGGATGCTCATGTTGCCCCAGTTTACGTCATAGCCATGGGAGATCAGCACGCGCACCTCGACCTCGTCGTCCTCGCTGGGCGTATAATACTGGAGGCGGGCGACGTTGCACACAGCGGGGGTGCCCGCGGTCGTGACGCTGCTGCCATAGGTGGCGCTGTATTCAACTTCGCCGTTGACCAATAGCTCCAGCGTGATGTCGGACGCCCATTCGCCCGTGTAGACGTTCAGGTACTTCAGATCCGGGCCGCCGGGCACGTTAAAGGTGACGCCGCTGCCCTCTTTGACAAAGACAAAGCCGTTGTGGGCGCCTTCCTCCGTCTCCGGGTCCACGCCGTCCGTATAGACGTACGCGGTCTTGGCGTCGCGGATCACCGGGCTGCTCTGCTGCTCGCCAACCGGGGTCACGTTGGTGATCTGGGATTCCTCCACATTTTTCCGGTTGTAATCCGCAAAGCTGGCATTGTTGAAATAAGCCCAGTCGATGTTGCCCTCGCTGGTTAGGTCTGCGGAAACCGGCGCGGTGGAAACCTTGCCCGCCGCAACGGAACCGGTATCCTCCACCAATGCATCGTTCAGGGTGATGGCGGAGACGGACATATTGCCCCACTGGCTGTCGTATGCCCTGGAAACCACCATCCGGACGCGCACCTCATCGCCCTCATCCGCACAGCTGTAGGACAGCTGGAGCATCTTGTAGTCTGCGGGGGTGCCCGCGGTGGTGTCGGCGCTGCCATAGGTCTCTGCATAGACGCGTTCATCATTGACATAGACTTCCGCCGTGATGTCCGCGGCCCATGCGCCTGTATAGATGTTTACATAACGCTCTTCCTTGCTGGCCGGAAGCGTGAACTCCAAGCCGTTGCCCTCGCCGGTGAACACCAGGCCCTTGTGGTTGTCGTCCTCAACGGACTGTATGGGCGAAATGCCGTCCAAAAACACAAAGTTTGTCTGGGTGTTTGTGGCGACATAGTCCTGCTCGCCGATCAACTCCGGGCCGCCGATCATGGGGTCCTCGGTATCCTTGCGGTTGAACGCGCCAAAATCGGTCTGATCAAGCTGGACCCAATCGAGCCCGCCCTGCTTGGAGAGGTTTGCCGTCTCGGGCGCATCAAGCACCTGGCCCGTCACGAGCTGCTCCTCCTCCGGGAACGCCTCGTCGGTCAGGGCGATTGCCTGGATGCTCATGTTGCCGCTGCCGCTGCTGTCGTAGACGTCGGTAATTTCAGCGGTCACCGTGACCTCATCCTCTTCAGATTCGGTCTGATACGTAATCCAAGATACATAGCAGTCCGCTCCGGACGTTGTGTTCCGCTTTCCAAAGGAACGGGTGTACTGCTCCTCCCCGTTGATGGAGACGCGCAGCGTGATTTCGGACGCCCAAGAGCCGGTATAGACGCGCAGATAGCGCGGTTCCGTGCTGGCCGGGACGTGAAACGACACGCGGCCGCCCGTCCCGTTGATGACCTGGCCTTTGGTGTTGCCCTCCGGCGCGTCCGTATAGCGGAAATCGGTTGCGGTATCCCCGGCGATCTGCGCCAGCGTGCCGGACAGCTCGACATTGGTGATGCCGTTGTCCCCGTCCTTCTGCGGGCAGTTTTCCAGGGTTTTGTCGCTGAAATGGATCCATCCCAGCGGGCCTTCCTGCTCAAGGTCTGCCTCGGCCGGTGCTGCATGCAGCGAGCCGGTGACCTGGGTGTCCCCCAGTTCCCACACGGCGCCGCTGTCCAGGGACCCGCGCGCGGAGTAATCCGCCGCCATCCCAACAGCGCCCGATCCAGATGTTGCCATCAGAGCGGCCAGCAAAAGCGCGGTCGCCCTCCGTTTCACCTGAAACATTTTTCTCCTCCTAAAATGACAATCTTCCTTGTTCCCCATTGGAACCTTTCTCTTCCACCGTGCCTTCTCCTTGCATCCCCCTTTCAAAACCCTTGCCGGAAAGAAGGCGATTCCGGCCTTTGCAATGGTCGTTCATCCCATTGTAAAGCAATACCAATTTAATACTTATTCCAATGAACTTAGTAAACATATTAAAACATAGTTCCCCTCCCTTGTCAATATTTCAACTGAAAATTCATGAATTGTTCGCATAACTTTTATTGTTTTCGCCGCTTTAAAAGGGAACCCTATCTATTTCTGACATTTTTATGTATTCATGAATACAAATTATTAAAGTGAAAAAACGATTCAAATGTTAGAGATACCCCGCCCACTGTCCCATCCATAAAATCCGAAATAGCGCTTGACAATGCCGCACTGAAGTGATATATTTATCACATAAGATACAAATATATCACACGGAGAGGAGAATCCCCTATGAAACTTCCGGAATTGTCCATCACCCGCGCCAAACAGCTGGACGTCATGGGCGGCGCGCTGATCCTGTGCTTCCTGCTGCTGGGAAAATGGCCCTTTGAAAAACCTACCTGGCTCCGCGTGGCAGCCCTCTGTGTGGCCGTCGTGGTCATCATTGGCACCCTGCTGGTGGCATTCCTTCCCCGGGAAAAGATGGATGAGCGCGCGGTCAAAAACGAGCGGCAAGCCAACTCGATCATCTGCAACCTGCTGTATGTCCTGGCGGGCGTTGTGTTGGCGTGCACAGTGTTTGCCGGGGACTTCGCGATTGCATCGTACGACCTGGCCCTGGGCTTTGTGCTGCTTTGGCTGGGGCGCAGCTCGCTGTTCCTCGCGCTGGAACGCTTTGGAGGTTGACCATGCTCAAGACAAAGATCCGGGAGCTCCGCATGGAGCGCCACATGGAACAGAGCGAGCTGGCGCGCCTGGTGGACGTCCGGCGGGAGACCATCGGGCGCTTGGAGCGGGGGCAGTACAACCCCTCCCTGAAGCTGGCCATGGACATCGCAAAGGTTTTCCACACCACGGTGGAAGACATCTTCGTTTTCACCGAGGAACCCGAAAAAAAGGGCCGGGCTTGAAGCGTTATGCGGCCCACATACAGCAAGTAACCCCCTGCCAGGGGCATGTTCCCTCTGGCAGGGGGTTGCATCTCTTTTTTATAAAGCCAAGCCGCTTTTACCGCTGCGGGTTCCCGGCCTCTGTTTTTGCGTTGCATTTTGCGGCTTCTTCCCGCAGCACGTTTTCCACAAATGCGGCCGGAAGGGTGGAAAACGCATGCGGCGGCTCTGGGGGAGCAAAGGGGGGCGACAGCCGCTTTTCCATCACGATCATATCCCGCCACTGCCCAAACTTGTAGCCTGTGCGGGGATAGAGGGCGGCCCGCTCAAACCCCAGCTTCGCATGCAGCCGCTCGCTGTTATCGTTTGGCACGGTAATCAGCGCGTAAAGGGTGGAATACCCCTGCTCTTGCAGGAACGCGATCAGGCAGGTATACAGCGCCCGCCCAATCCCCCGTTGCTGCGCACACGCGGCCACGTAGACGCTCAGCTCCGCGTCCCACTGGAACGCCGCGCGCTCGTGGAAATGGGACGCATATGCATACGCCTGCGGCTTCCCGTCCACCTCGCAGACCAGATAGGGGAATTGCTCCTGCGTTTTCCGGATGCGCCGGGCAAACTCCGCGGCGTCCGGCGGATCGTATTCAAAGGTGATCGCGGTGTCCCGCACATAGGGCGCATAGATCCCCGCGAGGACGGCCGCATCCTCCGGCCGGGCCTGCCGGATGCAGCACACGCCTTTGCCTGGGTTAGACATTGAACCGGAACAGGACGATGTCCCCATCCTTCATCACGTAGTCCTTTCCTTCGGAGCGGACCAGGCCCTTCTCCTTTGCCGCGGCCATGCTGCCGCACGCCATCAGGTCGTCAAACGAAATAACCTCCGCGCGGATAAAGCCGCGCTCAAAGTCGCTGTGGATCTTGCCGGCCGCCTGGGGCGCCTTCGTGCCCTTCTTGATGGTCCAGGCGCGCACCTCCGGCTGCCCGGCGGTCAAGTAGGAAATCAATCCCAAGAGGGAATAGCAGGCGTTGATGAGGCGGTCCAGGCCGGACTCCTGCAGGCCCATGTCCGCAAGGAACATCTCCTTCTCCTCCGGGTCCATCCCCGCGATCTCCGCCTCGATCTCCGCGCAGATCGGCAGCACGCCGGCGTGTTCGCTGTCTGCAATCTCCTTCACCTGGTGGAAATAGGCGTTGTTCTCAATGCCGCCCTTGAAGTCGTTTTCGCTCACATTGGCGGCATAGATGACCGGCTTGTTGGTCAGCAGCGACACCGTGGAGAGCAGCTCCGCCTCCTCCGGGGTGCATTCCACGCTGCGCGCGGACTTGCCCTCGTCCAGCGCTTCGCGGACCCGCTTGAAAAAGTCGAGTTCCTCCTGGTATTTCTTATCCGCCTTGAGCATCTTCTGCGTCTTTTCGATGCGGCGGTCGAGCACCTCCATATCGGAGAGGATCAATTCCAGGTTGATGGTTTCAATATCGCGCTTCGGGTCGATGCTTCCCTCGACATGGACGATGTCGTCGTTGACAAAGCAGCGCACGACATGCACAATGGCGTCCACCTCGCGGATATTGGCGAGGAACTTATTTCCCAGGCCCTCGCCCTTGCTGGCGCCGCGCACCAGCCCGGCGATGTCCACAAATTCAATGGTTGCGGGCGTGTATTTTTCCGGATGGTACATCTCCGCGAGCTTGTCCAGCCGCTGGTCGGGGACAGCCACCACGCCGATATTCGGCTCAATGGTGCAGAATGGATAGTTTGCGGACTGTGCGCCCGCATTGGTAATCGCGTTAAACAGGGTGCTTTTGCCGACGTTCGGCAAGCCCACAATACCTAATTTCATATATCTCCACATCTCCTTTATTTTCAAGGGTTTGCGGCCTTTAGGAGATGGCTCATACACCATTTCTACACCATTTAGGCCGCGCTATCTGATTTCTTGGTGTTGTCACCCGCTGAAGTTTGCTCCAGTTGGGTGTTTGCTGGATCGCCCTGCTCAAACTGCCGCACTCCCGCCACCAAGGATTCTTCGGTTACATGAACATACCGGTCCATGGTAGTTTTAATGCTGGCATGCCCCAAAAGTTTTTGAAGTGTCTTGGGAGGCATCCCGCGTTCGATGGCGCGGGTGGCATAGGTGTGCCGCAGGGCGTGCATACAGAACCGCTCGATCCCGTTCTCATCACAAATCTTATAGAGGTGGGTATCATAACTGCTGTTCTTGCTCGGCTCGCCGGTTCGGAAGTTGATGAATACCAGATCTCCCAGAAAGAACTTCATCTCCTTACCGGTTCGGCGGTCAATGTAGGTTAAGGTTTCAGACAATAGCGGCGCCTGTTTGCGGAAGTTGCGGGTGGCATGAACGGCCTTCAAAATATCATAAGCCCGTTCCGTCAACGGGATGGTTCGGTAACTGGACACGGTTTTAGGTGGACCCGCCCGCCAATGCCCCTGCTTGTGCCGATACTCCAAGGTTTTGTTGACGGTAAGCGTCCGCTTCTTCCAGTCAATCGCATCCCAAGTCAAGCCAATCATTTCGCCTGTCCTCAGTCCGGTTTCTAAAATAAGCGCGTACTGATAAAAATTATGGGTGCTTCGTGCCGCGTTCAGAAACCTTTCCTGTTCCTCGATGGTGAGAAAATGAATGTCATCCGCCGCCCGGACAGGCTTGGTGTATCGTACACCATCCATCGGGTGTGCGTCAATCATGTGATTCATTTTGGCCGCCTTAAACATGGTTCCCATGGCAATATAGGCTTGACGGATCGTGGAGCCGGCATATTTTTTCTCCATACGGTTCAGCACAATTTTGCAGTGCATAGGCTTCACATCAACGAGCCGCATATCCCCCATAACTGGTTTGATGTTATGCACATAGCGATCTCTATAATTCCGTTTGGTGTTGGGGGATAACCCTTGGAGAAGTTCTGCCTGCCAAAACTCAAACCACTCGTCCACCGTCATATCAGGAGATGTGATCGGCTTTCCGTGTTTATCCTGATAGCGAGCATCTTCCAGCCAATTCCGCGCATCGGGAAGTGTGGCAAAATATCCATCCCGGCGTTTCCCGCTTCTATCTACAAATCTCGCGTAGTATTGACCATCCTTTCTTTGGCAAATGCCTTTTCCGCATTCTTTTCCTTTCAAATTTTTTCCCATTCGGTGAACTCCTTTCCTGCCACGAGAAAAAGAGCCAATGCAACAACTTGATTGTATCACAAAGGCTATTATTTCTCAAGGAAAACTCCGCGAGCCGCTGCCATCAAATAATCAACTTTTTGCTGATAAATTCTTCAAATTCTTTTCGTTTTACCAACTTTTTGGTGCCAACATAGAGAACAAATGGACAATTCGGTTCCCGAAGCATTTTTTCGATTTTGTTTATACCGATATTGCTATACTCAGCCGCTTCTTTTATCGTTAAGGTCATCTTCAGATGAATTGGTATTTTTTCATATTCCATATAAGCTCTCCTTTCCAAGAGATAGAAGCCGTTCCTTAAAATATGAGATGTTCCCCCACCAGCCCATTTCCTGCGCCATTCTTTCAGCCGCGTATTTGCAGGCTGCCGCTATGCGGCATTTCGGCTGCGGGCAGGCTCGGCCTGTTGGCGTCATGGCCTGCTGTCCGCAGCTCCTGTATAACCTCTGATGGGGGGCTATGAAATTGTCAAGGTACCAAAAAAGCAAAAGGATCGCCTGGGCGGGTCCTTTTGCCTTATAAAAAGAGAATTGCTTCGCCATATTCCCCAAATCAACCTTGACTTTTTTAAAACATACTATATACAGGAGATTTTGACTTGACCAATACCGTATATTGTGTTAGAGTGTATGTGTAATTGATTTTTGTGCGCGCCTGTATTGGGCTTTCAATCCGATAGGAGAGAAACGCGGAGCAATCTGCATTGCACACGCAGTTCAAGTTTGTATGCGTCAGTAGGATAGTCATGCTCATAAGCGGCTATTTTGCTGGCTTTTTTGTTTTTGCGGGGTTTTGCCCCCTAATTTCAGCGAGAATGACGATGGTTCACAGCGATGTGAACGCCAGTGCCAAATGGCAAGGAGATCGTTGTTCTCGCTTTTTTTATTGTCCAAAATGCCGCGAGGTGTTTGGAATATATCAATACAGAAAGGTGGAACGCAGAATGATGAAGTACAAGAAGAAGTTTTTTGACACGCCTTTCCGCCGGGGTGCGGTGGTAAAAGGGAATGTCAGAACTCGCAAGAAAGGGGGAAACTACAGACCGTTTCCAAAAGTGATGCGGCCTTATCGCCGCAGTGTAGAAAGAAAGGAGTGTTGATCTTGCCGGACATCATACTTCCATATGAGCCCATCGTCATCACCGATACCACAGATCTCCCCAGAGATGAATGGCTTGCATACCGCAAGACCGGAATCGGCGGCAGCGATGTTGCAGCAATTCTCGGCATCTCACCCTTTGGGACTGCGCGGGATATCTACTATGACAAGCTGAGCATCGCCTCCTTTTACGATGATGAGGCAAACAAGTACCAGAAAAAGATCGGTACCCTGCTGGAAGATGTCGTGGCTGAGATGTTCGCAGAAGTCACAGGATACCGTGTCTTCAAAATCCGGAAAATGTTCCGCAGCCGTGAGCATTCTTTTATGCTTGCGGATGTAGATTTTTTTGTCCAACTGCCAGATGGAAGTTTTGCCATTTTGGAATGTAAAACGACCAGTCCGGACGCTACAGAGAAATGGTGGGATGGCGACAAACCAACCGTTCCCCTCAACTATCAGCTCCAGGGCCGACACTATATGCCGGTCATGCACATCAACAAGATGTTCTACGCCTGCCTGCATGGGAACAGCGAGAACTATCTGATTGTCCGCGAGCTGGACAGAGATTTGGAGTATGAGGCCGAGATGATCGCGTTGGAAGAAGATTTTTGGAACAATCATGTTCTGCGTCAGGTGCCGCCGCCCTATATCGAAGAGGGCGATCTCATCATCGAGAGTGTGCGCCGGCATTTTGGACCAGCCAATACAGATCTGCCCCCGATTGCTTTGACCGGACAGTCTTCCCATTATCTGCTGCGTTTTCTGGAGTTGCAGCAGGCCAAGAGCGAGGTCGAGGCCTCTGTTGAACAGATTGACCAGGAATTACAGCGCATGAAAGGATTGATTGTAGCCGAACTGGGGGCCGGCTGCTCCGCTACCTGCGATGTGAATGGGACACCGTAAGACACCGCGTTCACTGCCGTGATCCCCCTTTCTTCTGAGTTCCCGAAAGACTTAGAAGAAATGGAGGATACATTATGTGGCATAGAAATGATGGTGCCAGCGAGGCGAATATTATACAGAACAAATTCACCGCTTATTTGATTACTGCGGTTGCTAATCGAAAAGCTGCGTACATGAATAAGCTCAAAGCCCATAGGCGTGCTATGGAATTTCTTGAGCGTTGCGGAGCGGAGGTTGAAACGTACGCAGAATTCAACTTGGATGAGGGGCTGCCCTTGATGGAACAAATTGAAAATCCATTGCTTTTACAGGCGCTGCTGCAGATCAAGGATTGGGAACGACATATTTTGCTGGCGCGGCTTCTTGATGAGCGGAGCTTCATTGAGCTGTCCAAAAATCTCGGCGTCAGCTATAAGGCGGTCTCCAACTCCTACTACCGGTTGATATTAAAACTGCGGCGCATGATGAAAGGGGATGCTATGCATGACTGATTTCAAAACACTGCTACTCCGAGCAAAGGAGAATGACCAAGCCGCCTTTGAGGAAATTCTTGCAATGTACCGGCCATTGCTGCTAAAGGAATCCATTATCAACGGAAGAATGGATATGGATGAAGATCTGTTTCAAGAATTGAGCTTGACCCTTTTCCGCTGCATCCAAACAATCAAAATCTGAATCTAATTCAGTGTAATGAAAAAGGCCCCCAGACTCTGGGGACCTTTTTCCCTGTATTGAATTTCTGTTTTTGGCATCCCTGAAAACATGACTGTCACTGCCAGTTTTCAAGCAAGCACACAAATACAAAGCAGTGTCTAGCTTTATCAAAAGTGTTATTTAACTGTACCCTATTTAAAATGTTGGTCAATTTTTTCACATCCGCATATTTGTAAAGATGCTTTTTCAACAGTGCTATATTGACTTTAAGCTCTTTACGAAGTATAATTAATTATACAAATCATACTTGTTTCACGGAGGAGAACTGAACATGGAAAAGTCGGAAGGAAAATATGCATGGACTGTGACGGTTGGTGAAAAAGGACAAATCGTAATTCCTAAGCAAGCCCGAGAGATTTTCAAAATAAATCCAGGAGATACACTGATGATTTTGGGAGACGAAAGCAGAGGGTTGGCTATCCCGCCCAAAAGTGCATTTGCTCAATTTGCGGCCACTATTTTTGAAACATAAGCAGATGAAGAAAAGGGCGAATAAGATTCTATGAGTCATGCTTTTTGTTTGTTTTTAATGGTGTTGGTATATTAGTCGGCATTTCTGAGAGATAAAAATATTTCTGTATCTGACAGAATATCTTGTACCATATATCCATATATCCATGTAAACAAGTAATTCCGGTGGAAGTTACAACTGCTTCATCGTTTTATAACACTAACTTGTGATCTCTCCGTAAGTGGAGTTTGATGAATATAATATCACCCTCTTCCTAATGGGCGTTAACAATATACAGCCTATATCTCCTATAATGGTGAATATAAGAGAGTGTGTGATGAGACCATGCGTATTGCATAAAGTGAAGGAGAATCTATGAAGACAAGGGGATTGAGAACACCAGCATCCATCAATGCCATATTGCTGTTGAGCATATTTACATTCGTCTTTTTAGGCGTGGAGTATCTTTATGTCAATATGATGTCTCGTATGGTTGGTGAGGATCAGACAGTGATTGCTCAAAATTACGCACTCGGTATCAGCGTTTTGGGATTTATCTTGTATCCGGTTTTGAATCGGGCGGTTCATGAACGGTTCAAAGCCCTACTTACCTTTTCTACCGTTCTGGTCTCCATCATCTGCATTTTTCTAATCCAGCAACATATCTCATACGCCATTACCCTAACAGCAGGGTTGATTTTGTTTTTTCTGATGGGGCTTTTCGGCAGTTCGGCTCACTATTTGGCTGTCTGTACCATCCATGGGGAGCGAACACTGGCCCGGCTGGTGGGTTTTGCCTATGCGGGCGGTATTCTTCTGCAATATATCAATAACAACTTAATCAACATAGAAATTGCCGAAGCGGTCATTCTTTCTGTTTTTCTAGCAGTGCTGAGCGTTCTGTTTATACGGACGAGGCATGTTTTTCGCGTGGAATTGATGGGTGAAGAGAAAACTTTATCTAAAGCGTTGGAGAAAACAAACGGCCCAATACAGAAAAAAATAACGACGGGCTTACTCCTGGTCTTTCTAGTGGCCCTGATGGCCTGCGTATTCAGCACATTGGACAACGCAATCACCTTAGGCCATGCTGCAGGCGCAATGGATATCGGGCAATGGCCCCGCATTCTGCTGGCGCTGAGCGGCCTGGCGGCAGGCTTTCTCTTTGATATTCGGAACAGAAAATACATGACGCTTATGATGTACTGCGTAATGGTATTCTCTGTTCTGTGTGTGATAATACTTCGGTGGGGCGGCCCATTTTTGACCGGAGTAGTGATCGCCTATATAGCTTCCGGATTTTTTGTTGTGTTTTTTACCACTAGCTTTTTAGAATTTGCGGCTTGCATGCGTATACCAGCTCTCTGGGCAGGCATGGGACGGGCGGTGAATAACCTTGTGGCGGCGCTGGTTACCAACAGCTCAGTAACTCTGCTCCTTTCAGGCAGAAACCTCACACTGGTCATCTTCATGCTGGTGTTGTTTGTTGCTGTCAGTATTCTGATGTTTGCCTATACGACTAGATCCCATACGGCATTGGCCCCGCCCGAGGCCCCGGCAACAGGATACACGCCAAAAGAAAAGTTTTCTTCCTTTGCAAGTCTTTTTTCATTGACCGACCGAGAGCAGGATGTTCTGCAGTATCTTCTGGTTTCCGATAGCAGTGTGCAGGATATCGCGCAGCAGATGGCGATCTCAAGACCCGTACTGTACCGCCATATTAGCAGTCTCAATGAAAAAACAGGTACCAAAAGCCGAATCGGCCTGTTGCAATTTTATTATGAGTGGATTCCGGAAAAAGAAGACGCCGCCCTTGAAAAAAGCCCGGATTTTAGGGCTTGAGACAAATGTAACCCCTTGTTATCTCAGAAAAAACAGCATAAAAACAAAAAAAGAGATGAATGTAACCTTATATTTTAGGATACTCCATGCTATTCTCTGTTTAAGGGACTGGCGCGGAGATCTGAAAAGCAGTATAGCGCTGTGTCAGAATTTCTGATGCGGCGCTATTTTATTTGCGCAGAAGTTTTCTGCAAACAAGAAACCGGAAGGAGTGGATATAAAGATGTAAAACAATCCTGTGAAATCACTATTTCAGCAAATTTTACGTTTCTATCTAAAGCGTTTGTATGGATCAGGAGGACTTATGGTATGAAAAAGTTGAGGCGGACAAAATTTATACTTCTACTAGTGGCAGCAGTTTTTCTGACTACCCTTTCCGGATGCGGAGAAGCTGGAGACCTTGCGCAGTCTCAGATCTCTTCGGATTCCAAATTGGAAACCCATCCTTCGGACACAGAACCAGATACCCCTCCTTCGGAGGAAGCTTTATCTTCATCGAAGGACGAGATCGCCGTCACGCCAACAGCAGCCAAATCGGTCGAACTGGAGCTGTATGAAACAGCAGATTTCAGTTTGCAAATCCCCAAGGGATGGACGGTAACGAGCGGCGGCACAGGCATGTATCACTCCATCCGGGTCCAGGATCCTGCTGAGCCTCTCAACCAGATTTTCGTGCTGCTGAAGGCAGATGCTTTGCTCCACAGTCAGGAGGGAAAGGACGCCTGGGCTTATTATTCCGGGATTTCAGGCGTCCCCGGAATGCAGATATTTGCCCTGGCGCCAGTCCTGTCAACCCCCTCTACTGAGAACTTTTTTAAAATTTTTCCGCAGTATGCAGATTTTGCTGTGCAGGCTGAGCCGGGTTATACTGGCTATACCTTCCCCCGGTTTGAAGGATTTGCTGTCACCGAGCGTTTCCCGTCAACCGGCGGTTTGAGTGCTTACGCACTGAACGATGAGATTCTACGGGCTACCTTTACCGAAGGAGGAAAAGAGGGTGAGGGCATGTTTGCCGCGTCAGTGGTGGATTTCGGAAGTGCTGAGATTGCGGCGGGGCCACCAGTAGGATATCAGATCCCATCGGCGGATGGCGGCTATTATATGGCCTATAATGTGATGGCTGTAACTGCCGTGAAAGATTCTTTTCTGGAATGGATCGACATCCTTACGGAGTGCGCAAGGAGCCTAGAATATTCTGAAAGCTATGTAAATGCCGTAAAACAGGCCGGAACTGAAACCGTCGCGCGGGCTATGGAGTTCAGCCGGAATGCAAACGAGGTGCTAGACGGGATCATGTCCTCCTGGGAAAACCGAAACACCAGTCAGGATATCATCAGTCAAAAGCAAAGCGATGCAACCCTCGGATACGAGCGTATCTGCGATACCGAAACCGGGGAAATCTACAAAGCGGAAAACGGCTGGAGCGACGGGTATCATGGCGACCGGTATCAGCTGGTCTCAGAAGACTCGATGTATCTGGAACCCATCAGCGGATATATCGAATGACAGCCACAAATAGAGAACCGATAAAGAAAAAAGGAGGCGATGATATGGAAAATGTAAAACGGATCCTTCCCTATGTGAGGCGGTATGTGCTGATGGCGATCTACGATGTGTTGGATGAAGAGAGCATTTCCTATCACAAGAAAGAAGACGCGATCGTGGCCAGGGCAAAGGTGTATGGAAATATCAGCGTCTTTTCTATTTCTGCCGAGGAAAAGGAGGTAGGAACCGAGCTGAAGGTCGCGTTGCTGCAGCCATGCGGGGGATTGTCTGAACAGGGAAAAGAACGGACGATGGCCGCTATGTCGGATCAGATCGTACAGTATCTCGAAAACGAGCTTTTAATGAATCGACCCGTCGAAAGACTGAATCATGAGCCGGAAAACGGCTCTGTCAGATAAACAAAATCATAAGAGAGGAGTATTGTTATGGCGTTTCTGGATAAGTTAGGCAGCTTGGCAAAAAATTTGGGGGATAAAACCAACGAAGCGATTGCGATGAGCAAGTTGAACGGAAAAATTACATCGGAAAAGGCTCTTGCGGAAACAGAGCTGAGAAAAATCGGTGAGTATTATTATGGCCAATTTCTTTCCGGCGGCCAGATAGAGCCAGAGATACTGGAGGCCTGTCAGTCGGCCAAAGCGCATTACGATGAGGCTGCACATGCACAGTTGGAGATTGACCGAATCCGCGCGGCGGAAGCAGCGCAGGCTGTCACGACGGCCTCGGCAGGTCCTGTTTGCCCATCCTGCGGGACAGAGAACACAGCGGGAACAAAATTTTGCCGGCAATGTGGAACAAAACTGGTGGCAGAGTCCCCTGCTGTATGCCCACAATGCGGGGCGGCTGCGGAACCGGGAGTGAAATTCTGCCCGGAATGCGGCACGGCTCTTTCTCAGCCGGAACAAGCCCCTCGGCCAGATGAACAATGACTCCACTGAAAGGAGGCTTTGCCTTGAAAGAAGAAAAACAACGACTGATACGAACGTTGGCTGACGCATATCAAAGCGGCTGGGCAAAATGGCTGTTCGGCGGGCTTTGCTGCCAGCTTTTGCTTCCCTTTCTTTTGAAAACAGCCTTGCTCTACATAGAAAAACATTCGCTGGATGTGTTGACCCTGTTCCTTGCGGATTCTGCCGGGATATTGGGCGGCGCGGCCTTTGTGTTGGCTGCAGCCCGGTCAGCCCGGCCTGATAAGAGGTTCCCTTTCCGGCTATTGTTCAGCGGGATTCTTCCTCTGCTCGCCGTATTTTACGGCCGGGAATTGCTGCTGTCGCTGCTCCAAACCTACCTTGCGCCGATGTTCCAAAACCTTTGGAGCGTCTGGATTCCCGCTGTTTTGATCAATGCGACCGCTTCTGTATTGACGTCTATGCTTCTTTTTCATGTGGTGGAAACGGTTACAGGTGAAAAGAGAGCGAAAGGTGTGTCTGTTTCAGCCATCTTCTCCGCAGTGATCATGGTCGGGCTGTTCATGGGTTCTGCGATGCTGAGCTCAGCGGTCGCTCTGCTCCAGCCAGCGGGCGACAGCGTATTCGCCGCCGGGCTGGCCAGGCTGGTCTCGGCCATTGTCCAATGGGCTGTGCTGACCGGGATCCTCGCCGCCGCTTCCAGACGGCCCCTGGCCACTGGTTTGCCAACTGAAATGCCCAGCGCGCAGAAGCCTTCCGGAGAAGACGACGCATCCGCAGCCCCGCCTCCCAAATCGCCGGTATGGAAAAGCGGCTGGTTTCGCCCGGCCCTCTCCTGCCTTGTTCTGGCGCTCACACTGCTGTGGGGAGCCCTTCCTACCACCACGGAGGCCGGGTCTACCGGCTTCCTGGCCAGCATGGAGCAGCAGCTCTCCGCCGCACAGTCCTATCTTTCGGCAGGGGATTATCTCTCTGCCCGAAAGGAGTATGTAGATTATCTGGAAACGCTGGACGCGCTGGAGCAGTATGCGGAAGGAGGACACTTTGGTTCTCTCCATGCCAGTGCACACACCCGCAACGAGACCCTAGCGCAGCTGGTCAATATAACTGCCGGAGCGAATGAACTTACTTTGCTGGAGGAACAGTACCGGCAGGGAAAGATCACATCGGCCCTGTGCTTCCGGCTGCTGGAGGCATATCGGCAGGCCGAAGAGCTGTCCGATGCGCAAAAAGAACTCCAGCAGGATGCTGTGGTGCAGCTGGCGGCGGCCCAGATTTACAGCGGCGCCGCACAAGAGGAAACAGGACTCTCCCCCAGCGCCGTGGAACGGCTTCTGGCCGGCCGGGCGCAGGTGGAGGTGCAGTATAATTGCGCGGACCTGATCTCCTGGGCTCAGGCGGGAGATAGCGTCGGAGAAAGCGGAGTGGACAACGATATCATGCATCGGACTATGGGGCTGGCAGAGGATTTCCCGGAAGAGATCGCCTACCAGTACCTGGTCCTTTACATGCTGGACGGGTATCCGGTTGTCCCGGGATCCTCGCAATCCTCTGAGATCCTCGCCTGTGTCGACCGATACGATACCCTCTACCGGGAGGAGCTTATGGCTGAGGACAGTGAGGATGAGCGTTTGGCCCACATGAAGAAGCTTACCGGTATCTATCTGAAGCTGGGGGACACCGCAAAGGGGGCCGCCTACGCTCAGCGGGCCGCAGAGGAAACAGGTGACCCCTTCCTTACCGAACAGGCTATGTACGGCTATTTTATGCTGGCCCAGGGAGAGGAGTGCCTGGAGCTGGCAGAGGCGGCATTGAAGGAGGATCCTGACAGCTTTATAGCCCTCAGCTATGCCGGCAGGGCCGCCATGCTGCTGGACGACTACCCGGCGGTGGCGGACTATGGAGTACGCCTGTCGGATATCGCCAAAGAGAGCGATGACCCTTACGCCGATTATATGCTCTATCAGTTCGTCAGCTACCTCACGGTGGAGGACAGTTGGTATGCAATGAGCGACAGGTTCCCCGGCGCCGCCTGTTACCACGAGCTGCCGGAGGAGCAGCTGAAGCAGATCCAGGAGAACGAATACCTCAACGCCTATATCCAGGCCTTCGCCGCATCCACAGACAATACGGTGGTGGATCTGGGTTATTATCGATGGGAGGATCCCGAGGGAGAAAGGGCGCTGGAGCTGGCGGACGCCCTCATCTCCATGAAGGAGGAAGCCGGCTTCCCCCACTATATCCGGGGGATGGTTCTCAATGGAGTGGACCGGTATGAAGAGGCAATCCGGGAATACACTGCGGCTTTGGCTCAGCAACCAGACGAACATTACATCTGGTACGCCCTGGGCGCCTGTTATGAGGAACTGGGAGATCTGCAAAACGCCCAGCAGGCGTTCCAGATCAGTCTGGACATCATGCCGAAAATCGGCAGCAGCCATACCGGAGATTGGACCGGGGTGTCCGTTCACGCGGGTTTTGCGCTGGAACGGGTCCGAGGACAGCTTGCGCAGGGAGGGAACTGAAATGATGATGACCATATCGATCCTTGTGTTTATTCTGTTTCTGTGCTGCACTGTTTTCCTGAAGGGAAGTCTGCTGGGGGGGATCCTCGGCATGGCCCTGGCGGCTGGGGCCGCGGCCCTGGCAGTGCTGCGGCGCAGGTATCCCCAGAAAAAGCTGGCGACGGCAGGATGCGTACTGTTGATTGCAGTTGCGGCCGGAACGGGACTTCTTTTTCCAGCGTCCGGACTGTCCGAAGAAAGCCCAGCTGAGAACCCGCTGATTGCACAACTGACGGAGGCGGCGCTCTCAGGTGATCTGATTGAAGGCGATCGACTGGCGGCGGAATACACTGCCGGACGTGAAAAGGATATTGCGGAAAACGGCGCGCCGGAGTTCCTCCCGGCGGACGACACGGTACATCTGCTCCTGGCCCAGTGTTGCCTCGTGGCTGGAGATCCGGCCGGGGCAGAGGCAGCTCTGAAGAAAGTGGCCGACAAAGGAAGCCAGGAGTATTTCCTCCAGTACGGCGAGCTGTGCCGCCAAATGGGAAGCGATGTAGGCTTCCGAAACAACTGGCTGGATGCCGTGTACGCCTATCCCCAGTGGGAGACCGCCAACCTGATGCGAGGGATTAGCATACTGGACGAAGTGACTGCACGCGATATGGATTATGTCCTGCCTACCATCTTTTTCTTCCTCGGCCGGGCCTACGAACTGAACCCCGAGAATCCCTACACCAACTGTTATCTGGGGGTGGCCAACTGCATCCGGGGGAACTACCCCCTGGCCCTGACCTATCTGGATCAGGCGACGGAACTGGACGACGGAAAGGACCAGGCGCTCTCCCAGACCATAGCGGAATACACGGAATTTACGAAAAAGGAGGGAAAACTGCAATGAGAAGAAAATGGATGCCTTTTGCCCTGGCGGCGATCATCGCGGCGTCGGCCGCCATAACGCCGGTCTACGCCGACGACCCGCCCTCCGGGTCGCTGCCCAGCAGTTTTGAGGGCTACCGGCCCTCCGGCTCCGACGCCGCCGGAGGCGTTTATCTCATGCTAACCGAGGAGACGATCCAGAACTGGACCAGACCCCGGGGGGAAAGTCCAAGCCAGACCCCCAGCTCTGCCGCTGTCCGGCGGGGGGCCAAGCGATTCCAGAATGGGGTGGAAAAGATTTCCACCCTGACCGAAGCGGTGGAGGATATGACCCCGGGCAGCAGCCCCTACGCCAATATTTCCCCCGGGATGGAATTTATCGATAATATCCTAACCGGAATCGGCGCCACATCGGAGATGGTCAAGCATCCCGGCGCAGAGCGGATCGGTACCGCCGCAGAGGTGACCCAGGGGGTGATCCAGTCCCAGCCGGTGGTGGACTATATCGCCGAGAACAAGCATCCCATTATTGATTTCATGGATCAGATGACCATCGACATGAACTGGGGGATCACCGAGTTGTTCGGCGGGGACGGGGACGCCTATATCCGGAACATCCGCGATAACGGGTATGAGTCCCTTGCGGGGGATTTCAACGCCTTCGATGATGTCCAAGGCCAGAACTGGCAGGACTGGAGGATCGCCCAGCTGTACCAGCGGTACGCCGAGCTGATCGCCGCGGGCAAGGAAGCCGAGGCTCAGGCCCTTCTGGACCGGCTCAACTCCATGAATCAGGATCCCTCCTCCATGACCCCCAGGGGAGTGGAGGTCAAAAAGCCCAACATCTACCTGTACCCCGAAGCAGAGACGCAGATCACCGTCACCTTTGACCGGCCGGAGCTGCTGACCGTGTCCGACCCGCTGTATGGGGACGGATGGACAGTTACCGCCCATCCGGACGGCACGTTGGAGGATGCAGGCGGCAAATATGGCTTCCTGTTCTACGAAAGCCTGGCAGATCCCTCCATTTTCCGCCTGGACGAGGGCTTTGTGGTGAAGGCGGAGCAGCGGGAGCAGACCTACCGCCGGGTGCTGGAGGCTTATGGCTTCAACGAGCAGGAAATTCTGGACTTTATCGAATACTGGACGGATTACCTGGAGCCCGGCGTAGATTATGTGATGTATCCACTGCTCACCGAAGGGGTGGATGCGGAAATGCCGGTCCGCTTCTCGGTCCAGCCGGACAACATATTCCGCCTGTGGTTTGGCTTTGTCCGGTACGAGGGCGGCGCGGTTCCCGAGCCGGAAATCGTTCCCATGGACCGTAGCGGCTTTGAGGCGGTCGAGTGGGGCGGCGCAGTACTGAACTGAGAGCAGGAAACAAGAGGCGCGGGGAGACAGCCTCTTCCCGCGCCTTACAGTAAAAAAGGAGGATCTAGTGTGCCATGAAGATTCGGGCTACATGGAAAAAGCGGATATGGGGAATGGCACTGGCGCTTTGCATCACGCTCCCAGCGCTTGCCCAGCCTGCTTTGGCTGCGGAAGAATATATACCCGGCAATCCCCGCTGGTCAGGCTACAAAAATCAAGTGCAGTGGGATAAGCCGGAAAACGCCGGTTCCAGCGACAGTTTCGAGTACGAGGCTCATCTGCTTCTCGAAGGCGAGGTGTTGGAAAACCAGACGTCGGAGATCCAGCCCTATGTCTTTTTCTCATCCGATACCGTGACCCTGCCGCAGGAGGAATACACCATCCGGGTGCGTGCCCGGTGGATTATGATCGTCGGGGATCCGGACGGCCAATATATGGTAGCCGATGTTGGGGACTGGGGGCCCTGGGCCTCCAGCGGCCCGGAAGCAGACGGGCCGGCCCCTGCTGCGGCTGGCTCCGGGAAGGTGGAACTCACCTTTCCGGATAACGGCGTGTCCGTCTCCCTCCAAGCGGATTTATCGGAGGATGCAGAGCTCTATGCCGATACAATGGCGGCGGAAAGCCTGCTCTGCGCCGATCCCGGACTGGAAGCCCAGCTGCCAGGGCTTTTATCGGTCTATGAGATTTCGATCCGGCAAAGCGGCAGACGGCTGGAGCTGGGGGACATTCCGATAGAGATCCGCATCCCCTTAAATGATCATCTGAAAAGCCAAAGCCATCATCAGGCGGTTTATCTCGGCGAGGAGCCGGAGCCTCTTGAAACCGTTTCCGAGGGCGACGCTTTGATTTTTGAAGCCCCTTCCCTGGGGCGGATCGCTATCCTAGGATCCGACAAGCCCTTTGTGCCGGTAGCCGCTTCCTCGGATAGCCCGCAGTCTGAAGCGTCTGGAACTGCTTCTATGGAAGGCAAAACCCCGGAAACCTCCGCTCAGGCGTCCGACGGCAACGGCTCTGAAGAACCAGTCTCACCGGATAGTCCGCAGGCAGAGGAACCCGAACCGGAAAAGGATGACGGCGAAACTTCCTATATGGCGGTTGGGCTGATTGTTGCCGCAGCAGTTGCAGCAGGGGTTACGGCTTTTATCCTCCTTGCACGCAGAAAAAAAGCATCATCTCATAAATAGGATGAGACTATCAGAACCATACAAACATCGGGATACCATGCCATTGTATCCTGTCCAGCTTTATCCCCGGCAAAGCCGGAAAAAGGAGGAGAGCTCATGAAGAGACTGATTGCAGTGTTGCTGACCATTTGCATCGCTGCTGGATTGCCCGTAGCGGCATTCGCGGAAAACGGACCGTCTTCCGGAGAATGGAGCAGCGCCTGGATTCAACTGATTCAAGGAGAAGAAGCGCAGCTTCTATTCAGCAGCAGCGAGCCGGCTGTCGAAGTAGCGGGAGCGGCCTATGATCGTGAGACCAACACCATCACGCTGACCAACTACAATCACCCGAACACCAGTTTGAACACCAATGAAATGGGAGATGATTTGAAGCTGAAGTTAGTTGGGGAAAACCATATTTCCGCTCTTGTTGTGTGGGGATTCGGATGGGGTGGAAGCTTGGAAATCATCGGGGACGGTTCGCTGATTATCAATGAGACCAAGAAATCCCCCATTGCGATACGGTTTATGGCAGAAGGGACGAAAGGCGTTCTCAAAATCGGTCCGGAAGCTACGCTGACAGCATATAGAGGTTCCGACGCCGAATATTATTCCGCAGCGTTTGTGGGTTCTATTTCCAGCAGTTTTCCCTTGCAGGGCAAGCTGGCAGCAGAACCAATTCTGACAGATGACTCCGGCATGGAAGAAGAGGCCTGGCTTGGAGAAACAGTCATAAAGGAAAGCGAATACACCGCCGACGTTGAACTTGCTTCCAAAAAAGGCGATAATCGGCTCTATGGTATCCGGGTTCTTGAGCCTGATGAGGTCATTACCGAAGGGCAGGTGGATATTTTTGAACTGATCCCTGCCGCCGGGCTTCCAAGTGGAAATGAGTATCTCGCTGTCAGCGTCGCTACCCTCCGTCAAGACAGATGGCCGGAGGAATACACCAAAGACCCTGAAAACAAAATGATGACCCTAAGACAGTCTGAGTTATCCAGCATGGGGGCCATTGAAAAGGATGGAGAAATATTCTTTTGGGGCACGGACGGTTTGGAAGAAAGCGAAGAGTATCCTAAGGAGTACATGTATTCCGTCTATCGGAGCATCATGGAAATCCCAATCACAGATGCATGGAGCGGCGAGACGGCACCTGCAAAGCTTGTAGTTCCTGTGGACGGTCTAAGGAACCTCACCACCGATCAAAGCGCGGTTCCGGAGGATTATCGGCCTGAAATTGAAAAAACAGGTATGTATAGTTATTACTGCACAAATGATGTGATTCAGATATCCCCATCTGGAGATGCCGCCGCCGTTTCAGCCGGAAGGGAAAATGTAGATCCCGTCGACCCGGCTGACGGGGAATCCATTTCCCCGCCGGCAGATCTGCCGGAAGAGTATGAAAACGGATGGACAGTGCTCTCCATTGCCGCCGCCATTTTCTTAGCCGCAGTAGTGACACTGGCTTTTTTCGTTTTGGTTCGCAGGAAAAAGGCTTTAGAAAAAACAGAAGGAAAGGATGTGGGCCGCGATGAGTGACTGCAGAAAACCAAAATGGAGTTTATTCATTCCCGTTCTCCTGTGTCTGACCGTCCTGGCTGGGTGTGGAGAGTCGGCAGAAAAAATAACAGAAAATTCGGATACAGGATCTGTCGTGGAATCCTCGACAGGCTCTCCGAAACTGCAGGCTTCTGACCCGCATGAAGTGCCATCCTCTGATGCGGAGGAACCGGATGCGCAGGAGGAATGCCAAATCTACACTGCCATCATAAACAGCTCCTATGGGCTGATAGACGCGACTCTGGCCAATCCGGAGACCATTTCATCGGCCAGGATCGATGTGTTTGATTTAGTTTCTCAAAAGGCTTTCTATGAAGACATCTTTGGTGAAGGCATTTCCAGGGAGGAGATCGATACCGGGCATTACAGCGCGATGTATGATAATTTTGTGCCCGATTTCGAAGCATATTGGGCGGCCAACGGCGAGGGGAGCCATCCGGATTTTGAGATCACCCTGACCATTGAGCGGACCGATGGAGAAACGGAAACCTATGTGGCCGAGCATATGGGCGGAAGCCCCGAGTTTCGCTGCTCCTATGACCCGGATACTGGTATGGTGGAAATCCGGTTGTATGAGTTTAAAGGAGAGGACTTCCTCCCCGTGGTGTGCGGTGCGCCGGAAGACGCGGTGGGTAAAACTGTCAGTGTGACGGTGCTGGCGGATGGTCAGCCCATCCCTCAGGAAAACTACGCAGTTGACGGTGAAACGGAGGAAACCGAGATTTCCTCTTGGGATAATCCGGATGAACGTCAGACTATAACGCAATATATCACAGTTGTCACCGCTTTGCTCCCTCCGTCTGTTTATGCTGAGGCCAAGACGAGCGTCGTGCTGGACATGGAGCTCAACGGGCACCGGTTTACCTACACAAGCCCAATCGCATAGACGGTGACTCTTATCCTTGGAAACGAGGTTTCAAAAAGATTCGGGGCCTGCAAAGGCGTATGCCGGCGGCATAACTATGATTCAATGAAACCTCTTTGTAAAGACCTGAAAATGTCTTCGCCTCTATCTATGGGCAAAGCCATTCAAAGCAGCAGGAGGCCGGTCGGTATCGACCAGCCTCCTGCTTACTGTGTTATATAGATGGGCGATCCGGTGATTTGCCAGGCTCCGGCTCCGAGCGACCAACATCAGCTTCAGTAGAGTCTGGCTTATCTTGAGCCAGCAGACGGCGGGCCATCTCATAGACCCCCTCTCGGTAGAGAACCAGAGTGACCTCAATGTCCGGATGGCGAACCTCAAACTCCCGGATAACTTTTCCCGCGATGCGGATAGACTCGGCCCGAGGCATATGGCAGTCGCCGGAGAAGATCAGTGGAACTGCCACAGTCCTGCAATTGTAGAGCAGAGCTTTCTGCAACGCCCGGCGGTAGCATTCCTCCAGGAGCATTCGCTCCCGCTGGACCCCGCCATACCAGCCAGCGCCAGCCACATGGAAAATGATTTTGGACGGAAGTCCGCAGGAGGGCGTGACCACAGCGTGGCCGATTCGGCATCGCCCAATCTTCCGGCAGGCCTTTTTCAACTCCTCCGTATCCGCTGCGGCAAAGATTGCGCTGCATATTCCGGGACAGGGGGAGAGATCGGAAACGGCGGCATTGACGATGGCGTCCGTGTCCATTTTAGTAATATCCCCAAGTACGATACGCATATGCAAACACCTCCATCGAAATCATACCATATTTCATCACAGAAGAAAACCGCAAATCAGGTAGCCCGCCGTTGCAATCCCGGCCGCACACATAGCATAGGGCAACTGCGAGAGCGCGTGATCCATATTGTTCATCTTACAGCAGCTGGAGGTCAGGACAGTTGCATCGGAGTAGAAGCAAGCATGGCTGCCCAGTGTGGCGCCGGAGACGATGGCACCCATGACCACCAGAGGGTTGACGCCGATGGACAGAGCCAGCGGAAGGATGATGGGGCTGACCAGAGCAGGAATGCCCCAGGTGCTTCCAGTGGCAAAGTTCAGCGCTGCTACCAGCAGGAAGGTGATGGCCGGGAGCAGTACGGGGCTGATCACGGGCCGCACGGCGTCAATGACATAGCTGGCGATTCCGATGTCGGTCATGCCCTGCTGCATGACAAAGACAAAGAAGATGATGGCAACGGTGGGGATCATGTTGCAGAATCCATGCATGGCAAGGTCGCAGAAACGGGCGGCGGTCATTTTCTTCCTGGGGATATAAAGCAGGAAGCACACGGCTATAGCGGCGATTAGGGCCAGGAATAGCTCGCCGGTGACGATGGTCAAGGCAATCAGCACGCCAATGGGCAGGACGAAATCCAAGATATTACCTTTGATGTCGGGGGACTCATCCTCCTCATCCAGATTCAGATCCCGGCTCTCCGGAGAGTAGACCTGCCCGGTTTCCTTCACTCGCTGATATGCCTTCCGCATTCGCCCCCACTTGGGGATCAGGCCATAGGCGAACAGGGGGGACGATGATTACGGCGGCGATGGCGTAGAAGGTAAAGGGGATGATGTGGTAGAAGGTGTCAATAGCACTGCCGTAGCCCAGTTCCGGGATACCGGCTTCGGCGTAGAACAGACCGGCGAAGAAGACCGCCCATGTGGAGAAGGGCAGCAGAGCGCAGACTGGGGCGCCGGTGGAGTCGATGATGTAGGACTGGGCCTCCCGAGGGATCTTGTGGTTGTCGGACAGCCTTCTCATGCAAGTACTCAGGTTTATCGAGCGGGAAATTAAGCGAGGGAAGCATTATGTTAAGGAAAAAATCAAAAAGGCATTTTTATATAGTAACAGTAATAGTGGTTCTTCTCGTAATATGGACCGCTTGGAGCAATACAACTGTGGGGATTACGCACTATACGGTTGCAAGCGATAAGCTCCCTGCTTCATTTGATCATTATAGTATTGTTGTCGTTTCTGACCTACACAATGCCGAATTCGGTGAAAACAACAGTCAATTAATAAAATTGATAGAAAAAGAAAAGCCTGATATTATAGTAATAACTGGGGACTTGGTAGATTCCAACAAGACCAATATTGATATAGCCCAAAAACTCGTGGGAACTCTTACAGGGATTGCACCTTGCTATTATGTAACAGGAAATCATGAGGCATGGCTTGGTGAGCAATATCAGGAATTAGAAAGTATATTGCTTGATGAAGGTGTTGCTATTCTCCATGATAGAGCAGTACAATTGATAAAAAACACGGAAAGCATACAGCTTGCTGGCTTAGATGACCCCGATTTTACAGATAGAGCCCCCCTTCAGCAAAGCATGATAAAAACGAAAATCAATAATATGAATCTAACTGACAATTATTGTGTGTTGCTTTCACACAGACCAGAAGCATTTGAAGACTATGTATCCGAAAATATTGACCTTGTTTTGAGTGGCCATGCACACGGAGGACAGTTTCGCTTACCTATTATCGGTGGAATAGTGGCGCCTAATCAAGGATTGTTTCCAAAGTACGATGCCGGGATATACTCAGAAAATTATACAACTATGGTTGTAAGTAGGGGCATAGGAAATAGCATCATCCCGATACGATTTAACAACAGACCCGAAATTATCAGTGTATAATCGGCCTTTTCCGTATTCTGGCGAGCGACCTCGGCTGCCCATTCCTCGCGGGTCAACCCGGCTTTCAATCATATCACTCCTCCTTTGTGATTCGCGTCGTCCCCATTACCAGGACAGGACGACCCCTTCCTCTGTCACAGTTGCTGCAATGTACTGATAAAAACTGCGGCACTGAGTACCAAAAAGAAAAAGTCGTGGTAAAAACAGAAATACGCAATCCCGACGAGCAGGCAGCCGACTCCTATCAGCAATGTTAAAAACAGCTTATGAATCAGGATCTGGGGACAGTCTTTCCATATATCCATTAAGCCAGATCCCCCCGTTCAAAAATAATCTGCTGGCGCAGGTACAAATTCGCCACGGCGAGAATAACGGGTTGACGGCTTTCAAAACACCGCGCTATACTGGCGATGTTGTCACTGGTTGTTTCATTGTCGCCGTATAGGATGTCCATGATTTTTGTACTGCTGGACAGATCATAAGCATCCTTTTCCACACATTTGATGACTTCTGCAGTAGAAAGAAGGGCCTGTTTCGACAACTCCATCACACGTCGCTCACAGTCAGACAGGGTATTCTTCTTGAACAGCCGCCTAGCTTGGGCAAAGGTGGCCTTTCCGGACAGCATGAGCTTTAAGAAGGTGGCGGCGCGGAGGGGAATGCTCTGAGAGATGGGGACAATATAGAGGCAGGAGAGCAAATGGTACAGGGCGTCTTCATCCGTCTGGCCTGATCCGGAGACCACCAGCCCGCGCTGAAGCAGGCGGCGAAGACAACCATCAAAGGGACGATTGGCCTGGTAATTGACCTCAAGACACTTCTCCTGATAAAGCCCCTCAAGCTGTTCAGCTTTCAAAATTCTCCAGTTAAGAATGGTCCAGAGGATCATCTCCTGCAAATCAACCCCGTATTCCCGCTGGCCCACCGTGATGATGGGGCAGGACAAACCGCCGGCGCCTTGTCTCTTTTGAAATCTCCCAACGGCTGTATAGATTGTAGTCATGAAAATTTCTCCTTTATTTCTTATTTACGCTTTGAAACTGCGGAAGTTCAACATTTCCATGTTAAAACACGCTCATCTTCCCGCAGCTTCACTGCGGCTCTGGAGATCCATGCGCCCACGGTGTTGGGCTGAACGCCGTACAGATCGGCAATATCCCGGCCGGACAACCCTTTTATTTTCCACTCCAACGCCTCGATGCCGAGGCGAACGATTCCGTGATAGTTCTTCTTGACGGATGCCAGAAGCGCCAGGGCGTCTATTTCAGAGGTCAGTTCATCCAGAGGATCCTCAATCGCCAACAGAGCTGCATAGGTTTCCTCGTTATCCTCAAAGACCTTGGGATCCAGAAGCAGACGCTGCCGGTTCTGCCTGTTGCACATGATGCGGCAGTAGGAAAGCAGCCCATTCTTCACAACGGTCTGAGCATAGGCGCTGAACCGCCCCTTTTCGGAGTCGTAGGTGGCTGCGGCCTTACAAAGCAATACGCAGCCTTCTCCGTACAGGTCATCATATTCAAAACCAAATACCGTTTCATTTATCTTCACAAAGTTGTGGATCGCCCAGTGGATGACAGTTAAATTCTTTTCCACCAGTTGCTGCTGTTGCTCATTTAAGGGCGGCAGCCTCTTCATAAAATCACCTCGTTTCCATTATCAAATGTGACAGATTCAAGCTGCTCGCCTGTGGTTTGCCTCTACTTCCTCACAGGCCGCAATCAGCTGATCGCACATATACACAGAAAACTTTGCGATATGAGCCTGGTCACGGCGAAGAGAAAATTTGGCCTGAAGCCATTGGTACGCTTGCCATTTCTCCATCTTGCAGGTTCGCTGGAGCTGCTCAAACGCCCGGTGCGCCAAAATTCGCTTGTACCGAAGATCTCCGTTGGCCAGCGTTCCCAGAGGCAGAAGGGACTTGGCGTGAACTCCCACATAGGCGTCGCATTTAGGGTAGCGGTTGCAGACATAGAGGTACTGGCCCTGCTTTGCCTGGTCACCGTGTACGACATGGGCAGGCCGCAGCATCGCTTGAGCGCCGCAGTAGGGACACTTTACATAAGCCCGTTTCAATCAATCACCTCCTGTACCGCGGTAATGCGGTGTTAATACGTATAATTGCTTACATAGATGACTCTATCTGTAAGCAGGGACAGTGGGCGGGGTTTTCTATCGTCCAAACCAGCCAGAGATGATAGGACGACGCGAAGGCCCGCCAATCCAGTTGAGCTGCACACTCCGCTGGATCAATCTGCTCGCCGGAGAGCTGGCGGAACCGATGCTCCGGTACGAGTAAGGGTCTTCCATCGGCGTCTGCGCAGAATAAGAAGCCGGAGCAGTCTGCCATATCCGCACATGGTAGCTTTCCGCACCGGACAAACAGGGCGTTGCGCCAGTTGCCGCCGGCTGCTTTCAAAAAGGGATAGAGTTCACAGGTGTGTTCGTTCATGTCCCTTCACCTCCATTATTCAACATTCAAAAAAGTTAATAAAAAAAGCCCGGGGCCGGCGTCGATACAGCGCCAGTCCCGGGCAGGCGAATCAGCTGAACAGCCCTTCGATTTCACGGGTGATGCGCGGAATCACCGTATCATTGAAAATGAGGGTCAGGGCGGCCAGAAGCAGAGCACCCAACACGACGGCAATGATGATTTTCACAGCGTCGCTGATATAAAAATCTCCCCTCTGGTTGGACAGGGCCATATGGGAACGGATGGCCAGAGCATTCACTCCAGATCGGATCTTGCTGAAAAATTTGGACATAAATTACCTCCATATTTGTGTTATTGTGGTTCTTTAGGTACGTCTAATAGATTTGAGGAACGGATTTCTCCATGGATGTGCGGTGCTGCTGGGTACCGGCTGCCGACGATAGACTGCCGCCAGCCAGGGCTTACGCCGCTGGAAAAATCGCCGGTTACGGCTGCGGCGGGATTTTTTCTTTTTCATCGACTCCTCCTTTTGGGGATACAAAAAAACCGGGCGTACAGCATATCGCTGCTCGCCCGGTTAGGGGGGATCCCACTAAAATACAATTTTCCATCACCTCCTTGAAGTGGGGCTTTCTTACCCGAAGAAGGCCCCCAGAGAGCCGAGTACCTCGGTACTCAATACCACCAGATAGATGATGACGATACAGAAGAGCATCATCATCGAGTAGCGCTGGATCTTCTTGGGCCGTTTTGCTGCTTCTTTCTTGAGGTTTGCCTGCTCGATCTGGCGCATGTCAAAGGTAATCATGCGGAAGTACATCCGCTGGTCGTCGCCGCGAAGAGTGCCGATCAACCCGCGCACCACATCAGAGAGCATGGTGCTGCCAATCCGGCTCTCAAACCGGATCAGGGCATTTTCGTAGTTGCCGGTCTTCATGTCGGCCACCGTCTGGTCCAGCTCCATGCCGAACTCCTTGCCGGCCACACGGCGGTAAGCGGCCAAGATCTTCAGCACATCGCGGTCGTTCTCCAGATTCTGCGCGATGGTGAGGGCGAACCGGGGGATCTCCGCCTCGATGACCTTTTTTCTCTTCTTTACAAAATCAAAGGCACTGTAATAAGTGGAGAACCACATGGCGACAGCCAGGCCGATCAGGATAGGGACCGACAACGGCATGACTACAGCCATGAGCAAGGCTGCCAGCACAATAAGGCTGGCCGTCACATAAGCCCGGAGCGTATAGACTTCCGGCGACAACGGGATACCGGCAATGCTCAGTACTGACTGCAGCTTGTCCCGTTTCAGTTTATCCAAATGGATGAAGGGGGCTAGCTTGGTGGCAATCTTCGTAATGTAGACCTCGTGCAGTTTTTCACTGCGGATCCCCTGTTGCTTTTTGGCAAACATCATCATTTTTGAGGTCTTGCTGGTGGGGACATCCACAAATGCACAGGTCAGGTTATAGGCTGCGACGCCCACCAGGATGCAGGCCATCAGCGCAAGGAACACCATTATACATCACCCCCATACTCAATCGGTTTGGACAGCTTCATAATCTGCGATACAGAAAACAGGATGATGGCTCCACAGATGGCCAGTGCGATTTTCCCGGGTGTAGTGAAGAGTAGGGCGTGGAACCAGTCCTGATTGAGAAAGTAGAGCAGAGGGATGTTGGCTATCACCAGGAATACCATGGTGATCGCTTCACGGCGCGGCCCCTGCATCATGGCCTCCAGCTCTGACTGGACAATGCGGACATCGCTGAATTTCTGCGTGATGGTGGGCAGCGTTTGTTTCATGGACCGGTCTGACTGACACTGGATCAAAATGTTACACCACTCGTGAAAGACCCGGTTTGGAACCTTCATCTTCATCGAGTTGATGGCGCTCACCAAATTGGCGTTGATGAGTTCCGCCTCCGATACAAAGGCGCTGAAGGTGGATTTGACCGGCTCGTTGATAAAAGGCAGGTTCTCCTTGACCGATTTGATAAGGTCTTCTGTCCGAAGGTACGATGTTGTGATGATGGAGATCGACATTTCCAACTCTTCGTTGAGATGTTTTTTATAGGTAGCCGCGGTGCTGCGCAGATACCAGACCGGCACAAGAGAAAAACCGATGCCGAAAATAGGGACCATATAGATGTTGTTCAACAGCAGCGCCAGCACGGCGCCCACGGCGAAGAGCAATAAAGACAGCTGTTTAACAGCAGTAAATTTTTCTGCGCGGCCCATACTGCGCAGCATCTCACCCAGTTCGTACTCGCGGTTGAAGAACCCTTTGACCGGAATGCCCATCACGACCTTCAATTCGTCGGAGAGCGTCACACTCTTGCTTTTAGAAAAAATGGTAAGCAGATCTGTTACATGAACGCCGAACAGGGAGAGCAGCCCGGTACTGATGAGCAGAAAAATGATGATATAAAGCCACGGCATTCAATCTACCTCCTTTGGGAAGGGGCCCAATTTGCGCATAAGCTGGCTCGGCTCTTGGGAGAAAACCTCCAATTCCTTGAACGAGATGCCATTGTCCAGGAACCGTTTGCGCAAGTTGCCCGAGATGTCATCGCCCTTTCTGTGCCGACCCACTACATGAGGCTCGCCGTTTTCATCTATCGTGTTATCCGCCACTTCATACTTGTAGAGTGAGCGGTAGATAAGCCTGCCGTCCTCATAGCCTTCACCTTCGATAATCTCCATGATTTTACGGCTGCGGTCTTCCAGCTGTTTGGTGTAGACGACAATGGGATACGCCTCCACCATGATCTGCATTAGAACTTCATCGCTCATCATATATTTACGCTTGGCCAGCGTCATCATACGGCGGTAGGTGGATGCACAGCTGTTCGAGTGTATGGTGGTGCAGACCGTATGCCCCGTCCGGGAACTCTCGGCGGCGGCAAGACTCTCTGCCGCCGACCGCATTTCACCGACGCCGATCACATCGGGGTGTTTGCGCAGCACCCGTTCCAGCAGGAAGTCTTGGTTGATATTAAGCGCCGGGTTTTCATGGGGGCGGGTCAGCAGGTGGACGACGGAATTGGCAATCCGGCCGTTTTCATCGCGCCGCACCAGATCGAACTCGCGGCTGCCCTCTTCAATGGTGATGAGGCGTCGGTTGTTGGGGACCTGAGATAAGAGCCATGCCATGATGGTGGTCTTGCCGCTGCCGGTGGAGCCGGCGATACAGACTGATACGCCGTATCGGATGCAGGCCGTCAGAAATTCCAGCATCTCGCTGGTGGCGCTTCCGGATTCCAGCAGCTTCTCTTTGCTCACGGTCTGCTGGTTGACGATTCGGATGCTGGCGTTGAGTCCCACATCCGGGTCAACAATGGGCGTCTTATCCACAGAAATACGGATGTTTTTGTCCAGATAGCCCACCACCGAGGGCATGGTGTCATCCAGTATCATACCGCAGGAGCTGAGCATTCGGCGCACCACATCGATGGCGTGCTGGGGAGATGAGAACTTTTCAGGGATCTTGACGCTGCGCCCGCTGTTCATGATGACTTCAATGTCGTTATAGGCATTGATGTTGACCTCCTCTACGCCTGGGGTGAGATAGATCCATTTCTTGAGAAAGGAGTAGCCGGCCATATCCTCATATAACCGCTCCACCAATTCTTCGGTGGACAGGCCCTCTACAGTGTACCGGCGTTTAACAAGATACTGGGTCATCAGCTCCTGAAGCAGTTCGCCGCCCTTGTCACCCTCGCCGGCAATGGCAACAGCATGATTTTCCGCAAAATACCGCTGCACATCCTCCAAGATCTGCTCATAGCTCAGTTCTTCAGAGGCGGTGGGGGCAAAGAAAATATCATTCAAATTGTTCATCGGCTGCGGCCACCTCCTCCAGAACTTTTTTCAGCGACGCCATATATTTAGGGTGGCAGTATTTGATGGCCTGAAACATACCGCCCTCAGTTGCGCACCGGTCAATCTCCTTGCTGTACGGCAGCAGGCCGTCCATACCGCCGATCAGATGCTCCATTTCATCAATGGCGTGGAAAGGGCGTGCTTGGCCGGCAAAAGTCAAGTGTTCCGCATATTTGAACCGCTTGTCGGTCAGCAGAGGCTGATGAGCTTTCAGGTAGTTCACGCCCTTCAAATCAGGCGTCAAAATGCGGACCACTGTGTCGGCGGCTTCGATAGCGGCCGGGGTAAAGAAGTTCGTCATATTGGAACTGCAGTCGCAGATTACGAAATCCACCAGCTTGGCCGCAGACTCGATCAGCCGGAGTACCATCTCATAGCGGATCTCCGGGTAGCTCAACGGGTTCTCGCCAGCGGTGTACCCCATCAGTCCAATGAAGGGATAGCTCTTCAGGACAGTGACCTTGCTGGCCACCAGAGTGGTGTCAATATCCACCGAGGTCAGCACATGGCCGATGGATGCCCCCGTTTCAATCATCTGCTCGGGCAACCATACCGGCAGCATGGGTACGCTGATATCGGCATTGATGATGATTGCTTTTTGCTTGTCCCGGGTCAGCGCCTTGGCCAGAATGCAGCAAAACATGGATTTGCCGCTGCCAGGGCTGCCCCAGACAGTGATGACCTTACTCATTGGCGCTTACCTCCTCTTCAGCTATGGTGCTTTCTTCGCTCTCCAGCCCTTGTTCAGAAGCGGGGCCTTCTTGAGTGGAGAGCTCCGGCTCCAGCAATTCCGGGTAATAGAGCTCCGTCAAAAGCTGATCCTGCTCGGCCAGCAGTTCTTCTGCCAGCGCCTCATTACCGCGTGAGATCAGAGCGACATGGGCCATGCCGTCATTTTCGAGTCCAGTGATGATTTTGGCCTGTTCTGGGCTGGCAAGCACTGTAATTGTGGCAGATTGCTGTTTTTCCTCTTCTTCGGAGAGTTCCTTGGTGTTATCCACATTGTAGCCCTTGGAATCGGTGACCGAGAGGACCTTGACGAATTGCAGTTCAGGGATGTCCTTTGCGGTGTCGAGGAAGTGGTAGATGCGGATGATGTCATCCGGTTGCAGCTTATCTGACAGGCCGCTGGCCAGCGTCTTGACCGTCAGTGAAATTGCCACCTTGCCGGAAGGAATGCTGTTGAGGGCAATATCCGATGTGACCGGAGTCACACTGACTTTGCTGGACAGGATATAGTCGCCTGCCGCCAGATCGGCAGCGGCATACCGCCCCACCACATCTTCTTTGGAAACGGCGATATTGGAGGGGAGGTTGTAGCTGCCAACTTCTACGATCTCCACATCCTTGTCGGTGATGGCAGCGCCTTTCAGCACCGGCTGGGTCACACGGACAATTTCTGTTTTCCCGTTAGTCTGCCGGCTGATGGTGGGCAGGGCCACAAAAGCGATGATGGCCGCCAGCAGGATACTGAGAATCCCGAACAGAAATCGGTTATTAAGCTTCATATTGATCGACTCCTTTAACTGATGATTTAAAATAGAAAGACCAGGCAGCAGCCAACAGCGAGGAATGGTACAAAAGGCAAAGACAACGCCGCCGTTTTCCTTCGCATCCTGCAGAACAATGCCGCCGGAATACACAAAATGCAGGCGGTCAGCAACATACCCATCGTCCCATAGGGACCGAGAGCACAGCCAATCAGGCCGGCCAACTTGATGTCGCCGCCTCCAACACCACAACCGCCTTTGGTGAGCATCGCCGCGCACAGAAGGATGCCGAAGCCCACCAGCGCCCCCAGAAGGGACCATATGATTTGGCCTGCTGCAACCGCCATGCTCCAAGATCCGCCATCCCATGCCGCCAATATGGGGGCGGCCAGAAAAACAGGTGCAGAAAAGGCGAGTGCCTTGTTCGGCACCCGCCTCTTGTACAGGTCATAGATTGCAAAAGCGGTAATGATGGCAACCAGAACGGCGCCATAGGCTGCCAGCAGCGGGTTATTCCCGATTTGTGTACCAGTCATCAAACAAACTCTTGTCAATCGCCACATAGTCGTTCAGATTGACCGACAGCATCCCATCTGGCGTCCAGGTGTCCCAAACTTGCGTGTAAACCGTGTATTTTGTTTTGTCTGGGAACCACACCGGAGTGAAATGCACCCTGCGGTTATAGGTGGAAAACTCATTTTCACGGAAATTGAATACCGCATTCATCCCGCCTGAAGTCCGCTCCAGCAACCGCAGGTATGTCTGGTATTGGAACTCCGGAAATACGGACAGGGCGGTCTGGGTATAAGTGTAATGGCTGGAGGGGGAGTTCGTAGTCAATCTCGTCGTTACATCTACTTTTACGCCATAGCCCGATTTCATACTTTTGCCTTCAGCGGTAGGAACAATATCATCGGGCATCAGTTCCATCGTTCCGGTAATGCTGGCGGAATAGCTGTCATAGGAATATTCCCAATCGCCGTTGTCAACCCAGTGGCCGCCATCCTCGCCATGGTCGCACCAATCCCAATCCGGCACCCAGTAGCAGTCCCACACTCCCCAGTGCGCAGTGGTTTTCTGGGAGTTGGAGGGCAGGCTGGGGACGGAGTAGCTCGGATTGGTATCCGTCGCCAGCGGATCTGGGGGGACTTTCTCTTTTAGATCCACAATATCGGCAATAAATGTGGTTTGGGCTGTGGATCCGCCGCTGACCGATACGGAAATCGTAAGCCGCTGCGGCGTGCTGGGCGTGTGCCATTTTACCCAGACCACTTGGGAATCGCCGGCGGGAATCACGATGTTGTCAACCCGGTAGCGCCGTCCGTCAATGGTAAAGGTTACCGACGCGGGATTATCCGGAGTTCTGCGGCTGCCAGTCGAGAGGGTGATGCTGGTGATTACATCCGTATCTACCCGGTACTGAACATCCGGCGCATCGATACTGGGCGGGTCTGGGACCTCATCAAACCACACAATACCAAGCCCCAGGGCGTTGATAATATCGGTATTGGACTGGCGGCCGCTGGCGCCGCCGGACCAAACTGGGAAGCCAAGATCGCTGTATTCCAGGTAAAGAGCCAGCGGGAGGTTTTGATGCGTCAGAGACGCCATTTTGCTTCGCAGACCGCCGCTTGCCATTTGATCGTACAGAGCAGCTTCAGTCGCAGTCATAGCATAATACTGGCCGTTGTAGGTAAAAAAGACCATTGGTTCAATCAGCAGCTTATACTGGCCGCTGATGAGGTCTTCATAGCCAATCCCGGTGGCCTCCGCTACCATCATACAGGCATACTCGCTGCAAAAGTACCGCTTGATGGCGTCAATATTATTGCGCCCCCCACTGCTTACGATGGTCGGCATTGCCGTTTTAGGCTTGAGGCAGGTATATGCGACGCCGGACTGCAGGGAAAGAGAAGCACCACCACGGTAGCTCAGCTTGCTTACTTTGCCAAAATGGGCAATCGTCCCGGATTGCGTCCGGTTGGAGAAATCCACCGGCCCTGCCGCTGCAGAACCACTCTCGCTGTTCACAACCGTAATCCGAACGCCATCATTGCCCGGATTCCAAAAATTTGTAGAAGTACCTTGCCCCATCGAACCACCGCCGCCGTCGATGTTGGGATTTCCGCCATCCGCAAAAGCCGGAGTCCCCAGCATACCCATCAGCAACAGGCAGCTCAAGAGCAGGCCGCACAGTCTTTTCAGTGAAATCACACTCCTTTGAACATAAAAAGCCGTCACTTCCTGTCATGAAGTGACGGCTTGTATGCCTTCTATTCATTGTTTATAAAAGGTCATGGTATTCGCGTGCGCCATATATGACGCGCATAACGATAACTTCCTTTTGGGCGTCATCAATGAGGTGGAAAAGCAGATAGTTGTCAACCACCAGTTTCCGATACCCCTTTGCGCTCAGGTACGGATCCTCTACCTCGCTGCCCATGCGCGGGAACTGTTTGAGCTGGCCGGCCGCTTTTTCGATTTTGTCCAGCAGCCGTTCCGCCGCAGACTCGTTGCACAGCGTTTCAGAGATGTAGCTGTCAATGCTGTCCAGATCCTCGTATGCCAGAGGGGTGTAACGGATTTTATACAGCTCATTTTCCATGCTTTTCGCGCAGGCGCTTGATCACCTCGTCTCCATCCAGAAGCGGAACGCCATCCTCCAGTTGTTTTTCCGCGGCGCCCAGCTTGCGGTAGACATCCAGAATGCCAAGCTGCTTTTCGTAGGTATCCATGCTCATTACCACAAGATGCCCGCTTCCGTTTTTTGTGATAAAAACAGGCTCGTTTTTTTGATAGCAGAGCTCAGAAATTTTGCCTGTATCACGAAGGTCTGCCATAGGACGAATGGTTGGCATAAGATCACTTCCTTTCATGCCTATAGTATAGCACAAATACTGTGCGATATTCAAGCATGATTATGTCTGAATATTAACCCATATTGCCGACCATTTTATTGGGGTCGCCCTCGTTGTCGATTTCCTGCTGTTGAACAGTCCCGGGCTTTACCCACCCAAACACTGGATCATAAAATTCACCGTTGTTGTTGGTGCTGCCGGGGGCAGGGCCACTGGATGCCGGCGCTTCGGGCTCAGGCGCTGTAACAGACGGGTCGATGTTGGGGGTGTGGTCAGGTTCCGGATCCGCAATCTCTGTCTTGCCTTCCGGTATTTCGGGGGGTTCCGCCTCATCCGGGGATTTGGGCGCTGTGAAATCAACAACGACCTCATCTTCGGTTTCTTCCACGACTTTGGGGTATGCTTCGTCCGGCTGGTTTTCCGCACCACCGGGAGTGTTCCAGCTTTCCGCGCCGTTGCCGGAGGAAGAATTGTCTTTCCACTCATCGGTGGTCTGGCTCTCCTGCGGGTCAGGGGTGAACTCGCTGGGTTTATCCCGTCCCCAAATCAGACAGGCGGCAACAATACCGATGCAAAGGACCGCCAGAGCAGAAATGACAAATGGTTTTGACGTAAAAAACTTTTTCATAAAGTGAAGACCTCCTTCTTTCCTTATTTACGCTTTTCGCCAGGCCTTTTTCAACAGCGGCTTCAGAACTTGGTGTTGTGGTAGCCGGTCAAACGGATCTCCTGTGTGATGACAGGGTAGTTGCTGCCAAACATTTTAATAAAAAAGTCAACCTCGCAGGTAAACACATATTCCATGCGATCCCCGTCTATGGAAAACTCCAGATCGGTGTTGCGAATGGTATAGTCATCGGTAGACAGAGAAATTTTGCTTTCCAGCCCATCCAAAACAATGTTCTCCAGCTGGCTCTTATAGCTGCTGCTCTGATAGAGGGTGTTCAAATACTCGCTGAAATTGCTTTCCCGCTGTGACCGGTAGGTGTCTGCGTAGATGGAGGCGCTGAGGTTGTTGAGCTCCATTTTGATGCCATTGCGAATGTTGATGCAGTTGATTTGGACTGAGAAGAAGAGTAGCAGGAAAGTAACCAGCATAATGACTCCGGTAACAAAAAAGCAGGCGAAAACCGGAATGTCCCCACGTTCATTTTTCAGCGGCCGTTTTATACGGCTGATCAGTTCGCGCAATCCATCCACCTCACTTCCAATAGATCTCTGACACACCGGAGCCCCGGGCGACCACACGGATGTTGATGAGATCAAAGTTCCAGAAACCGCCCAATTCGGCTCGTCCAGTGATGGTGATATAGAACGGGGTACCAAGCTGGATGGCCTTCTGCATCCCGGCAGGCCGTGGAGTATGGTAGCTGGTAGAGATTGTGTAATCAATATCGCTGGCTCCGGTTATCTCAGAACACAGGAAGTCGAAAAGTTCATCTGTGTCATCGTTGACGCCTCCAGCCAGCTGGATTTGCTTTACCATCTGGTCGGCTGCATGGTCGAGCTGCTGTTTTGTGCTGATGATGCTGAAAACATTCAAGATGAAAGCCAGCAGGATGACCGCGATGAAGATGAACAGAAGCGTGCTCAGATAATTGGCGTCGCCGGCCTCGGAATGTAAGAGCCTGCGAATACGCTTTTGTAAAATTGAAATCACCGCCTTTACAAAAAAGCGACTGCAAATCGGGGAGGCCGGCAGCCGCTGTCCATAATTTTCACTGTACTGATTATAGCAGATATGGATTTACTTGAACATCGCAAAACCGTGCCAATGTTGTGACAGGCCTGTGCCAATTACAAGTTCTGCTTGATAATGCGGGTAATAATCCCGATTGCTACCCCGCGCTCCTCATCGATCTTTGTCACGGCAAAGCTGACATCATCTTTTTTTCCGGGCATCCGCCGGTCATAGCAGGAGTGCGCGATGGCGTTGACCCCGTTCATCAGGCGGATGTAAACGATGCCTTTATGCACGTCGGTGACAGTGCCGGCGTACTTGCTCTGGATCCGGCATTTCTGCAAGTTGCTGCGGTCCGTTGCCTGAGATACGCTCTTGACATCGGCTCTTACGCCGACATCTTCCAAACCCTCCCGCCAAACGCCGGTAATACGCACCAGAATCTGATCGCCCACAGAGAAACGGTCATGCGCGTCACCGATCCAGTCCCAAGCCAGGTCGCGGGCCATAATGGAGGTCTCTACACCGAATATCTCGACCCGGATGACTTTTTCGGCCACTGCAATTACGCGGCACTGGACGACGCGCCCTTCATAAATGCGGTAGCGCCCGGATGCGTCGGTGTCCAGATAAAAGAGCTGCCGCTTTTTGAGCATGGCCTCTTTACGGCTGGCAACCACGCTGCGGGTCTTGGAGTCGATGCCCTTGACAACAAAATCAATCTCGGCCCCCAGCATATTACCAAGGATCTTGTTCTGACGGCGGACCAAATCGGTATACGCCTCGCCGGAAGGGCTGCGACCCAGACTAATCATCATCTCCTTCAGCGGGATGATAATACGGAAATGTTTATAGTCCGCCACCACCAAGGTTTTGCCGGAGTCCGTCTGCTCAATACCGCTGAGGGTCCCCGTCAGAATTTTATGGGTGCGGTAGGCATTGTGTATCTCATGCCAGATGGTATCCTCGATGCTCTCATGAGTCTCTGCCTCACCCCGGACATCCACAGTGAGGATTGAGTCATCCACCGGAATACGGCGGGACGATGGTCTGGGAGCTGGTTTCGGCTCCAGAACTTCCGGAGGGGCAGCGGGAGGCGGAGATGTTTCCACAGGTACAGCGGGCGCGGTCTTTTTCTTTCGAGTGGCACGCTTGGGCTTGGGCGGATCCGGCTCTGTATCTTCAGCGGCATTGGGGGTATCGGCAGGGGCAGGGGTGTCTTCAGGTGTTTCATCTGCGGGCGGGGCGGATTCCGGCAACGTGTCCGATCCAAGAGTGGTGCCGTCCATCGACGCCAAAATCTCGCTGATGTCTTCCTGTCCAGAAGCACCCGCTGCCGATGCCATATCAGCCTGATCCTCCATTTGCTCTTGGGGTATGGGTTCTAAAACTTCCAACAAATCATTTTTCTTTCTCGGCATAAATGTGTTCCTCCTTATTTAGTTGTCCATGATAGACCGTTTATCGGCCTTACGGACGGTTGATGGCTGCCCGTCTGCTGCCTTGGGCTTGCGCCGCCGGGATGATTTGGGTGTGGTGGGCTCCGCTGATGAGGCAGACGATGCAGAAAACGGATGCGCCTGCTGCTTGCGCCACTCTGGGAGGTGGGCGGAAGCTTTGCAGGGTTGAAGGTATTTGGACTCCGGGTGCAGGCTGTAATCATATTTATCGACTTGCAGTACTTTCTGCCCACGGATGATGACGAGAGCCTTATCAATGGGCATACGCAGCACCTCATCCATCGTCAACAGCTTCCGCTTGCCGACGCCGCTGGTTTCACGGTATTCCGGGGTGTAGTCGGAGATCCGCCAGGTCCCCAGCTGCTTGGCCTTGCTGGAAACGTGGACGGAAACCTCGCCGGTACGGTCGCTTAAAAACTTGGCGGTGAGCTCATCGGTACAGCCCAAGGCCAAAGAAAAGTCGCAGCATCCCAAAATTTCTTGCCATTGGTTGTCCGGATACCGGTTTTGAAGGCCCGCGAGGTTTTGAAACACGCAGGACATACTGATATTTCTCGAACGGATTACTGAAATTTTTCGGGACAGGTCATTGATGATGCCGCACGCGGTCAGCTCTTCTCCAAGGACATGGACTGGGACCGGCAGCTTGCCATTTTCAAAATTTTTATCCGCATAGCGCACCAGCTTGATGAAAACAAAAGACAAAAACAGCGATGAGAGAAAATCCAGCGCCGAATCCTGATCGCTCACCACGAGGAAGTATGCGCAGGGTTTCTGCCCCAGCAGCTCCAGATCGATCTCATCATGTCCGGTGATTTCCCGTATCATCTGGTTTTGGAACACCTGCAGCCGGGAACCCAGCCCGATGATGACCCCGGTTCGGACGGTATCAGACGCCTGCTTAAAAAGGGCGAAGGGCGCTTTGGCAGGGTGGGTCGCCGGAATCAGGTCAAACAAATGGTTCAGCTCTGTTTCCGAGTTGAGCGTTAAAAGCTGGTACACTTGGCCGATGTTTTTATTTTCAGGCGGATATCCCTGCTCCACATAGAGGACCAATGCCTTGAGTAGATTCATTTCGGCAGCGTCCCAAAAATGATCCCCATGTTCATTTCCGGTGTTTTTAATCACCACATCGCAGAAAAGCTGCGCCATCAATTCATTCCCCTCGATCTCAGCCAGACAATTCCATGAGTCGGAGTTCTCCGGCAAAACGAGGTTGAATACCTTGACGACATAGCCCTTGCTGCGCAGGTACTCGCTTGTCTTTTCATAAAGCTCGGATTTCGGATCGCTGCACACCAGAGATTCGCCGCGGGCTGCGCTCTGCAGGATCCGGTTGATGCAGTAGGCCCGGGTCTTCTTGCTTCCGCTGGCCCCGTACACTGCGATATTACTGTTAAATGGCGTATCTTCCGGGATGCACACCACCTGCTTGTCCAGCATCCCAAGGATTGTTCCCTTGTGACGGCGGATATCCGGCACCAGATCGAGTACGCCGGCCATCTCCTTGCGGCTCATGAACCCCGCTGTACCATAGGTGCCTTTGCGGGAGTAGATGAGATTTCGCTCCCGGTCGTACTCGCCATTGTCACTGAAACCCATTTTCATCACCAGTGCGATCAGCAACAACAGCAGGCCGGCGCAGATAAAAATGCCGAACACGCCATACGGCGGGGTAAATACTGACTGGATACAGGTAAGAAAAGAGGCGGACGGCATCATGGGCGAGGTGCCGTCTCCCGGATAGCCGCCAGCCTGTTTCCACGCATTGTAGTTGGCGATGAACTGGGCCAAATAGCCGCCGGCATAAAGCAGCGCCAAAAGAACCGGCGGTCCGGCCAGCAGTACCAACAGCATTTTTTTATGCTTGATGGAGGATCCCCCTTTCATATTTTTGCAGATTGATGACTTCAAAGGAAATATTCTTACAGCAGAACTGCCTCAATACCTCCGCTTGAAAGTCAAAACAGATTACGGTTCCTTGCCGGTCCTGAAGCTCCAGCGCCCTGTCAAAGCGCAGGATGCGGGGCAGATCCAGAAGATAAGCAAACAGGACCGGATCGCCCTGGGCGTCGGTGGCGTCATTTTCAATTACACCGCCCGCCTGCCGGGGCATCAGATTCTGCCGCAGAATCCCGTCCAGTTCGGCGGACAGGGCTTCGCTGCAGAGCAGCTTCAGCATGATCTCGCCGGCGTGGTTGTTGGGAATGTAGTAAAAGTGGTCGTAGTTGCCATCAAAAATGAAATAATTGTGGTTGCCGGTGCGCTGTCCCATCAAAATCTGTTTGACGATTTCCATATCTCTTCCCATCAGCAGGGCCTGCACCGCATCCGGGCCGTATTGTGATGGCAGGCGGTGCTGGCAGAGGATAGTCTTCATCAGCGCCTTGGCCCGCATCTCCGATTTATTCTCCCACTTCATTTCGGCGGCACCGCCGGTATTATAGGTCAAGAAGATCCGGTCCGTGGTAAGCAGTACCCCAACGGCGCGGGCGCCGCGAATCTGGGCAAGTTCGGTCCCGACCTCTTTAATCTCTCTGGATGTATAGAAGGCAGGAGCTGGCATATCCAGCGCCTGCGGCGCGGAAGCGCCCTCCGGGAAGAAGACATGAGGCTTTTCATCCCGGAAAATCGCCACATCCGCCCCAATCATGGTGACGATGCTCTCTGCAATTCTGTGTAGGCGCAGGCGGCGGGTCACCTCGCTCTTGGGGTGGTTGGTTTCGCTGCTGCCGGTAAGAAAAAAGGAAAACCGTGCGGGCTGGTCTGCCAAAAGCAGCTCCTTGGCTTTGAGGGTCAGCCGATAGCCTCGGTGACCGTTTTTGTAGTAGGTGCGCAACAGGCCCGCCTTTTTGAGCGACTTGACAACGCTCTCAAAGTAGGTGGGACTGCCGAGCCTGTCGGCTTGACCGGCTGGGAACTCGCCGGAGAGTGCGGTAAGGGTCAGCAGCAGATACGGCTTGGTTGAGCGTTTGGGCAATGTGCGGCTGGTGGGATTCAAGAAATCACCCCCTTGTGCGGGAAACTACCGAGGCTGCATATAACCCGGGTATTTTTAGGTAGCTGCCGGGGCTGCGAAAGCCGCGCCGTCCGGCAGTTTCGGGCCTCTGGTGGGCTGTCCCGATTTTTGGGCCGTAAAACCGCTAAAAATCGGATATGGATTTCATGTGGTCTTGGCGCTTGGAAAGCCATTCTGAAAAGGACTTTTGATCCATAACCGAAATACAGGTACAGTCTTGTTCCCCCAGTTCCGTCGTGTTGTAGGCGTCGCACAAAAGGCCGGAGTCATCTGCCATGATAAAGGTGGAGATGACATCCAAAAGTTGCTTGAGTTCCAGATTGTCATAATCCCGCACCCGTCTGGCTGGGAGTTCCCGGCTGTAAATATGAGAAAAGCAGACAACACAATGGCTGAACTTGGGCATGGGATGGTGGTCGGCGTAGTTGTTGAGCGCAAAGTACACCGGATCAATCAAAAACTCTGTGCTCTGCCGCTGTTTTCTTTTGGGCAGCAGGGACGGGAGCATTACCTCCAAAACGCCGCTTTCATAACGAATCTCAATGCCGTGCATGACACTGGCCGATTGCAGATACTCCGCCTTTTTTACAGTTGTTGTTGCATATATCAAATGCCGCAGACGGCAGGCAATACTTTCACTGCGGAGGGCCGCGTCGGTGGAAAGAACTTCGTAGTTGTCAGGATAACGCTGGATGTCTGTTGTGTTCATCGCATACAGAGCGCTTTGAAGACGGCTGATATCACCTAAAATGGAGGTGATGCGCTGAGAAATAACTTGTCTGTCCATTTAACACCTCAATTCGCTTCTTTTTGAAAATAAGTCACGCTTCCGGCGGGGGAAACCGTGCAGTACCCGCTGCAGCCCGGGATATGGATGCGCGGGATCTGCTCAGGCATATCCACAAGGACAATGCGGCGGGGCGGCTGTTCCTCCTTCTGTACCCAAAGCTGATTGATAAGGGCTTCCTGATTCAGCGGAACATAGATGACCTCGTACACCTCGCCGCCGGCAAAAAACAGCAGCTTGGCCGGGTAATCGCTGACGGAGTGAAACTCCACTTCCTCAATGAAATCGATCAAAACCCAGACCGCAGCCATCATGCCGGCATCCTGTTTCATCTCGGCATCGGCATGGTAACAATCGTTGGTGCTGTCATAAAAAATACGGCCTTGCCGGACCAGATGGTTGAGCAGCGCCGCGATTTTTTCTTTTTTTCCGGGGTACAGCGCAAGCAGCTGCGGCTTGGTAAGCGCTCGGTACATTGTTACATCCCGCAGCAGGCGGGCTGCTTCCTGCCCGTAAATTTGATCCCTTGTTTTCACGGTTCTGTTCCTTTCTAATGCGTATTAAGTCCGTATTATCGCGGTATACATTATGAATGCGTATTAGCGCCGTATTAAGCCGGCGGTGCATCGTCCTCTTTTTGCTGGGCGCGGCGGATCAGTTCCTGCAGTTCACGGCGGTCTGTGGTAATGAGGTCCTTTTCAAGCTGGCTGCAGCGGAACTCCACGGTGACATTGTTGTTATTGGTATTGATGAGGCCGGAGCCGCGTTCAAAATGGGTAATCTCCATGACCTCAGCTTCCGAGAGGTGCATGACCGACTGGACACGCTGCGCCTCCTCATCTTCCAGGTTGAGAACGATTTTTGTTTTGCTGTTATTGATGATGCCTTTCCCAAAACGACCTTCATCAAGGGAGAAGAAGTCGTTGAGGTCCTGAGTCGCGCAGATGGCGCTGCCGCCGTATCCACGGATGGTCTTGAACAATTCCAGGACATATTCGGCGGCGAGGTGGGATCCAGTGGTGCCAGCGCCGTTGATACCGCCGGCGCCGCCGATGAGCTGCCAGCATTCGTCGATGAAAATCGCCTTCTCCTGGGTCCGGTTCTCTTTGGCCTTGTCCCAGATGAAATCCAAAACGATGAACATGCCTACCGTGAGCAGATCCCCGGAAAGCTCGGAAATGTCGAGTACCGTGTATTTGTTTTCCAGAGATACATTGGTCTGTTGGTTAAAGGTGGAGGCGGAGCCGTTGACCATCCGGTTTAGGATGTTTGCAAGGCGCTTGGTCTCGGCAGACTGCTTCAGCACTTCATACAGATCCCCCAGAACAGGCATCTCCCGATAACAGCCGGGATCAGCATAGTTTTCCGGATCCTCCAACGAACTGTTGTCGTGGGTGATTCCTTTGAGCGCATAGGTTTTGATCAGCGCTTCATCGAGGAGCTGTTTTTCCTCATGGCTCATGTCTGGTATCAGCAGTGCAAAAAAGATATGTAGCTTTTGGATTTTTGCAGCCAGTTCCGAACGCTCAATGCTCGGCCCGTCCAACAGGTCATCCACAGACTTGTCCACTCGGCGGATCTCCATCACATTGATGCAGTTTTTGGATGCCGGGGATATCTGAATGAACTCACCGCCGATATTGGTGCAGGCCCGGTGCATTTCGTGGCCCTTGAGGGGGGCCAGGATAAACACCTGGATACCTTTGCGGCGCATCCGAAGGGCCATGAGTTGAAGCGTGAAGGTCTTTCCTGCGCCGCTGGTTCCCAGAATCGCCATGTTGCTGTTTTTGTAGATCTGGGAATTGAAGATGTCGATGATGACAAGAGAGTTGTTGAATTTATTGGTGCCGAACAAAATGCCATTGTCATCACAGAGCTCATAAGAGGTAAAGGGATAGCAGCTTGCCGCACCCAGCGTCAGGACATTCCGTTTAGAGCGTTCATAGAGCTTTTTCTCTAACACTGCCAGAGGCAATGCCGATAAAAAAGCCTGCTCTTCACGGAAAGAACAGGTGACAACATCCATATCCTGTGACAAAAGCAGTTTTTTCATCTCGGCCTGGCGCCATTCCAGCTCTTCCACACTGCTGGCAGTAATGGTAAGCAGGAGGTTCAGATAATAGAAATCCTCGTTGTTGCTCAACCCATCCTTCAAAAAATATCCGCTGCGAATGGCGTCATCCAGATTGTCAAAGTCAGTGTTGGTATCCGAGGTTTCCTTGATTTTGCTTCGGTTGATGCGCAGCTGCTGGCCCAGCTTTTGAATGATGCGCTCCTTGGGCTGCCGGGTAAGAAACATATCCATATCAATCCCTTCGCCTGCATTGACAATGAGACTGAGCCAGCCGGCAGGCACTTGGGATTTGTAACCGGCAGAGGGAATCAACAGATAAGAGTAGTACACCCCGTCGATTTGGATGTAGCGGCCATGGGTAAAATCAATGCTGTCTGGTGCAAAAAATTCACTGACAGGAATACGATCCACATCTTTCCCTGCTGCAACGTATTTTGCTACAACCGCCTGTGCGCGTTCTGCTATGGGAACTACGACGCTCTGGCTGCGGCACAGGAGGTTGTATAACACTTCTACGGCAAACTCGTCTTCATTGTCCGGCGATATGACCTTGTTGCCGCACTGGTGCAGATAGTTTTCCGCTGTACGGGTGGCGGTTTGCAGAGCGGATATGGCTTCGGCCTCCTCATTTCCGCGCCGGGCGCCGGCCCATGGCTCATACTCAAAGATAATGAAAAAGCGCCGGGTAATGGCCTCTTTGGAACCGATCTGCTTTACCAACTTGAGGTAGTCCTCCTGCAGCATCCGGCAGCCCTCGTCTGTTTCTTGTTCCAGTTCTGTCTCAACTGTCTTCAGATGACGGTTGATATCCGCCCTTTTTGTCAGCACCTTAAACTGAATTTTGATTGGACCCACCTTGAGATAGGAGATGAAGGAGTAGATGATGCCCTTCTGCTCCCAGGCGCTGCGGAGAAGGAAGTTGATAGGTTCAATCTCGATAATCTTCACAAACCGCCGGTCTTTCGTATAGATGATGCCGTTCTCAATCCGGTCAATGGGCAAATACTCCGCGACCGGATTGAGAAAAGCAGGCGGGTCGGGTGTTTTTTCAATTTGCCTGTGCCGCTGCGGTTTGGCCTTTTCTTTTCGGGTACGGGGCAGCCGATCCCGCATTGACTGCCGGCGGGCGTAGCGGCCCACTTCACTGAACTCAGCGGGAAAGTCTGCTTCTGCTCTCCGCTGCTTGGCGGCCGGTTTGACCTTATGGCGGGCAGCTTTAGCCGCTTTCTTGTGCCGGCCCGGTTTTTCCTGCTTGATTTCCTCAGACACAGAGCCGATTACCCTGCGCTTTTTCAAATAACAGAGAAAAATGTACGCAAAGGAGGTCAGCGATTCGCCCGACACACCAATCAATGCCAACAGCGCCAGCGGCAACGCGGTCAGGCACAGAATGATGATTTTTACGGTAAGGGACAGGCCAAGAGAAAATACCGGTACGCCCACCAGCAGCAGGACTGCCCCTGCTTCGATAGCGTTTCTCGCCTTGAACATCCCGCCGAAAAAGGTGCCGCTGTCAATGAAATTCGGCGGGATGATATAGGTATCATGTTCGTTTTTGTTATTCATAGGTAGCCTCTTTTCCGGTGGGCTTCACCCGATAATCCAGAAAGGACCTCCGGCTGCCGCCCGTTTACTTGCTTCATCAACAATGATAGAGAGATCCCATTCCTGCTGGCTGCGCTTATAGCTTGCCGGATCTGCCACAAGGATCTTTCCGTCTTTTACACCGCGCAGCACAATGAAATGGCCGCTGCTGGTAAAATGGCCGGGCCCCATGATCGCCACAACCAGCTTGCCATCGGAAAGCGCGTCTGCGATGCGCTGCGGCTCAGAAGCAGTACAGCCCTCTACCGGCAGCTTCCACGCTTCGGCGGCGCCGGGTATCAGCGCATGGTAGGAACCGCTGCCTTTGCACCAGTAGCCGTTCTCATAGGCCCATTGCGCCATAGCGACCGGATCTACGATTTTATCGGTCAATGAAGACACCACAATGGACATTGCGGTTGGACCGCAGCCATAGCCGCCGATATTATCCGTACCATAGGGTTCGTTCGCATACTGCTCATCCAGCTGATTGAAGTAGACGACCTCGGTTTGTCCGTCGGTAAAGCGGACATCGCCCAGCGCCACAATCGTTTTGTACTCATCCGGCAGAAGCCCTTGGAACATACCATCGCCTAAAAACAGGCTCAAGTTCTGTGCATAGTCACCGGCAAGGGATTTTTGCTCATCACTCAGATGAAAAATGTTGTCGGCAAAGTAGGACTCGCCGTTATAGATTATTTTGTAGATAAACCACTGTTCTGTAACTGTTTTCTCTTCACCGGTTTCCTCATCGGTGATTGTAGATGTCCTCGTTTCTTCGGTTCGGGTGTAAGAGTAAAGCTGTGATTTTGCATCCCGCAGAACGCGCTCCATATCCGAAAGCGAAATATTTTCAAAGTCCTGATCCCTGGCCGCACAATACTGTGAGATAAAGAGGTTGACATTATAGACTGGAGCCGCTTCGTAGGGATTGATGACTTCCATACCGTCGCCGTCGGTGGTGGCAAAATCGTCCTCAATGCGGGCATAGACATCCTCCAGACCTTCAGACAGCACCCCGTTGACACAAAATGAAATTTCCTGAGCAGTTTCCGCTATGTAGGCGCTGTCATTCAAAATCGGGGAAGTGGGGTCATCCGGGGTAAAAGCGTTAATCAGGCCGCCAAAAATCAAGCCCGGCAGCATGAGGATAAACAGGACGGGCAGCAGCAATAAGGCCAAAATGGCACAGAGAATCTTCCCAAGGTGCTTCCTGCTCGCCCAAAGCGCCCCGGCAGCCGCGCCGTAAGGTCCGGCCGCTGCTCCTTTGGCGGCGCCGGCAATCGCCTTCCCGGTCTTGGCAGCACCACGGATGGTATTAGCCGCCGAAGCCCCTCGCTCAAGGCTCTCAGACAAACTACTTCTGTTTTCATCGGCCATCAGATTTTATCCTTTCTGCGGGGTGGATCAGGCAACCGCTTGGTAATCGCCTCATTGTAGGCAATCGAGCCATCCGGGGCCATATAGGGAGTTTTTTCAACGGTATCAACAGCATACTGCTTGTACCACTGGGAACCGTCTACGGCGGTGACTGTGGTATAATCCCCCTTTGGTGCGGTGTACTGCTCTGTGCTATACATTCCAAAGGCGATGCCGTTGGGGTAATCAGTTGTCGTTTCTGTCCCCATGATGCGGCCGCCGCCGATCTCTACACCAGAGTAATGCGGAATGTCCTCGCCGTCCATACCGGCATAACCCATGTAGGAGAGCAGGGCAGCTTCTGCATTGGCACCCGTCATGCTCCCCATCGTGCTGATACTACCCCTTGCCACTGAGCCGATAACGCGGTTGGCAAAATCGCCGCCTTTACTGACCGACGAAGCAAAGCGCATCCCACCCAGACCGCCGCCGGAAACACCAGTTGCATTTTTGACGGCGCCGCTGGTAAAGTGACGGCTGACAACTCCGGCCAAACCGCCTGACATGAAACCGGCAGCGACCGCTGTGCCGGTGCTTTTACCGCCTGATGGGGTATGGCCGCCACTCCGGAAACCGCTGACCGCTCCTTTGACCGCACCGAGGCTTTTGGCCGCAATAATGGCTTCAGCCATCATGGAGCCGCCGGTGTGACCGACATTGATCCCCAGACTGCTCATAAAGCTGTCGATTTTTTGGGATACTTTGAGAAATGCAATGGCGCACAGAAACCAGATAAACAGATTTCCAGTAACTGCCTCTCGTCCTGCACTATCCACCTGCGTCTGAACCTCGCTCTCTGTTATGGCAAAAGCCGGCGTAGCAAACAGGCAGACGAAGATGACCGACAGGACAAGCAGCATGAGAAGTTTTCGATGCTTTTTCATGGAATCGGCCTCCTTTACAAAGATAATGGATTGGAAATAAACGCGCCTACCATACTTACAAATAGCCGCAGACACCATGCGTTCATTAGAAGAAGAAAAACCTGTCCTCCGAACATCCTGCACCATGACTTGAAGATGTTGGAGGTGGTCTGGGAAGATCCCATTGCAAAGGCGACCGGCGCCGTATAGACCAGTACACCCAGTAAAACATACCGTTCCGCCGCCTCAAACAACAGTTTGATATAGTTCCATGCCAAAATGAGCAGCAGGATCAATGCAATAATTGCAACAGAGCCGCTGGCGCATACACCCAGGATGGTAATGACTACTGAATTGAAGTCCGCAAAATTAAGAGGCGGAAGCTCCGAGGTTATAATCCACTGATAGGGCGTACCGCCTATCGTCATAATCATTGCTACAATTTCATCGGCAAACAGTACCAGCATAAGGAACAGAACCGAACGGATGGAAAGTTTCAGAGGATCTTCGGCCTCCAGCCCGATGCCCAGTCCATAATTTTTGAAAAGCTGCCACACCCAGTTGAGCAGGATAAGGCCGACTCCCAGAGCCACGAAGACCTGGTACATGGTCTCTGCTGCGGGGAAATAGCGGAGAAACACCGACATATCGCAGCCCAAGGCGCCCAAGACAGATGTGGTAATCAAATCAAGGCCATTCATCACCTGTTCTGCGATCCAAGCTACAATTCCATCTAAAATACCCACATCATCACTCCTTCCGTCAGCGGGCTATAAATCAGGTCATGATGCGACCCACTTGCCACCCTCAAAGAAGGGGACGACATACGACATGATGAAACCCAGGCTGTTCAGAATTGCCCAAGTTATAATAATTCTCTTGAGCCAGGCCCGGCTCTCGTCTACAGTGCGGCCGCTGCGGGAAAAGTTCATGAGCAACAGCGCAACTGAAGCGGTCACAATGGCTGCGATGGTGGAAATGAGCAGGATCTGGTTGTAGACATCCTGCATAATCTCAGACGCCTTGCTCCAGATCGTATCGGCTGCAAAAGCCGGTTGGACAAAGACCATCGAAAGGGTCATTACCAAAAACAGGGTGTAGAGGAGCCGGCCCCAGGCGGGTGAAACCGATTTGTGAGAAAATTGCCTCAGCTTTTTCAATGCGAAATACCTCCTAATTTTGATTTGCAGGCGGAAAAGGAAACGGCGTCCAAATCTATCGGACGCCGTTTAAGCAGCAAAAAAGCACCCCCGAATGAAGGTGCATCCTACTGTCCTTTTCGATTTTTGCACAATATTGAGCATATCCATTGTAGCACATCATGATTTACGGCGAAATAGCAAAGCTCTGCCGATTTAGTGCCATTCACATGCCAATTTCTTTGTCTGGGTAAAATTGTTCCAAAATCTTGAAACTATCTGCGGAGGTATACCCCCAAAGGATTGAACTGAAGGCGTCAATGGCCTCTTTTCGGCGGCGGTAGTAGGTACGATAGCTGATATCCCGAATGTGGGGGCGCAGTTTCTCAATGATTTCTTCCACATTCCGCATCTGCTGCGGGGAAAGAAAAGAGTAATATAAAATCCAGTAATAACTCTCGCCGTTTTTGTGTTTGGCACGCAGCAGCTCCAACGCAGCTTCCATCAGTTTGAGCATTTCGTGGCTTCGCTCAATGCAGCGGGCATGGTGCTCGATCTCACTGCCGGACAGATCTGCCCCGGCAAGGTAGATGGACTCCAAAAAATCCTCAATGCTGCTGCCATATTCAATCTGGAATTTACTGCGAACCTGCTGCACCGAAAGCTCCAGCGACCAGACCACATCACGGTATTTTCTCAGCAGCTTCCATGTGTCGTGGTACAGCGGGTTTTGAGTGACATCATATTCCTGGTTCTTCTTTTTCATCGTTTTGATCCTCCTGTATGTTGAGAAATGAGCATCAAATTAAGCTCAAAGTGGAAAAGCTCGGTATCTTTACATGAAACGCAGAGAAAAAGTCGCTGACTTGAGGCAGTACCCCTCAATACACCCTTGCAGTCGTCGGATAATGGATATAACTTATACTGAACTTTGGGACATGAGAAGCAGGAAAAACCCTGTGCTGTAAGGATTTCCCCCACTTTTTGAGCGATAATTTCCACTGCGGATTTTGAAACGCGAAAAGCCGTTTTTGAACCGCTGTTCTGCTCCGCGCCGGCATCGTCTGGCTGCTCTTCCGGCAAGGTGATTTTGATATTAAGAGACATGGCGACCTCTTCTTTGTCTATCATCACATCCGATATCTGGAACATGGTGGAGAGATAGTTTTGCAGATAAATAACGCTGCCCCGATTCCCCGGGAAGGCAACAAGCGAGATGTAGCCCATTTTCTCCATGCGTTTGAGCATGCGTCCTACAGTAGCCTTTGACAGACCCCATCGGGCAGCAAGCTCAGAATAGGAAATCAATGGGTTGCCGGTGCCGTTACGCATATATACCACCGGTCCTATATCTGAGCCCTGTACCTGCTCATCGTTGTAGATAGTGTTGATCCACAGATCCAGCAGACAGTCCATCTCAGAGCATCGATCTGTGCTGACAACCTCCGTTGCCACCGATATGGGCAGAAAGAAAAATCCGCTGTCTTTCTGGCAGGGCGCATTATAATCTAAAACAGTGTTGTATTTGCGCCAGCCTTTAATCCGAAATTTGACGATGTTCCCCCGGCCCAGCAGGGTATAAGTAATGAGGTGCTGTTTTTGCAGTTCATCCAAAACGGAGATTACCTGCTTTTGAAAGGGAACCCGGAACCAACTGCGCATCTCAGATAAGCAGCAGATCCATTCGCCCGGGTAAATAGTATAGCTAATGCCATCCAACCGCCGGTACGAAGTGCGAAAGTTGGCGTAGCTGGAAAGCACCACAAAATAAAAAAGACCGGAGCCGCCGCTTACGCGAATGCTCCGGTCTTCCATCAGTGCTCGTATAAATTGCCGGTAGATCCGGCATCGTGGGTAATCCACGATTTGTTTGATTTCAAGTTGATATTCTGGCATCGTTGACTCTCCTTATTAGGGGAAATGAGAAAATTTCCCGGTTTATTAGCAGGGGCCGGTGCCATAATAGGCATCGGCCCCAAATCGTGTTAATCCTCATAAAAAGTTGCATTGGCTTTTTTCAAGGGATTTTCTCTCTACACCATTTTTACACCATTTTCGCATGGAGCTATATGGGGCAATATGGTGGTTTATACTTATCAGATTAGCAAAAACCCAGTAGCCATGCGGCTTTGCGAGGTTTTATAGAGAATTAGAGATTTTTGAAATTCAGAACGCAAATTACAATTCCCAACTTCATGGATGTGAACCCCTTCTCTTATCGAAATCGTTTCCGGCGCAAACGCCGGTTGCCGTGGGTATTATTATATCTGTTTTCCCGGCAAAGCGCAACACCCGCCCCCCCATGTGTCAACGGCTTTCCCAGAGATTCCGCACCGCGCAAACGAGCTCCCGCATTTCCTCGCGTTCCAATCCATGCGCCTGCAAGAGGATCCTTCGGACCCTTGGGCCGCCCTCCTCCAGCACCTTCATCCGATGCGAGGCATCCATCGCCCGCACCAGGGATTCCTGGCTTTCGCCCATCATGGTGTCCATGGAGACGCCGTAGAGGTCGGAAATCCGTTTGAACGCCGGGACGGTTGGGGTACTTTTTCCGGTTTCATAGTAGGTATAGCTGGACCGGTCCAGTTCGAGCATATCGGCCAGCTGTTTCTGGGTCAATCCTGCGCGATGCCGCAACATGCGAAGTGCTTCATTTAGATTCATCATAATAAACGCCCCTTATTTTTTGTGAAGAAAAATCACTTCAATAGCACATCTATATAGTTGTATTTTCCTAAACACTATATGTATTAATTTTGGGTCCCTTTCATACTATAATAATAGAGTATCATAAAATGCATTTGGAGGCGAAAAATGGATATTGGCATAAGCTTCAAAAATCTACGCGAAGGCAAAGGCAAGAGCGTTTATGCCTTATCCAAAGAGACGGGTGTATCGGAAAACCATATTCATTCGATCGAGAAGGGGTCCACGCAACCGTCCGTTGCGATTTTGGAAAGGTTGCTCAACGCACTGGGGGTAACATTGCCGGAATTTTTTAACGAAGACCGGGAAGTCCTCTATCCTTCTGCATATGAGCGGGAGTTGATCGCTTCCGTCCGGAAGCTCGACGGGGAACAGGCCCATGTACTCCTGCAACTTGCAAAATGGCTGGAGCTATGACGGTCTAATAACAGAAATTGCACCAAAAATGAGAAAGCAAAAAATTGTATATAGAAACAAAGGCTGTTTCATACGGTACTCGACCGCGTTGATGGACGGACGGGCCTATGAAACGCCTTTTTTATTTTCCGGTTACAGACGCCCGCAGGGGAGGTTCCATTCATCAGCCTTTCATCCCGCACAAACGGCCGGAGCAATTTCCATTTTTGAGCGGACGCTTTGGGGGATTTTAAATAAAGGAGTGGACAGACTACTTTTTGGCACACCTTTTTAGGAGCCCGTTTCCCATGGGCAATTTTTTCTGGCGAAACGTCCTCCTGCGCTATGTTGTTTTCGTTTTATATTTTGAGAGGCAAATATGTAAGAGAAGTTCCGTACATCCATACATGCCTTCTAACCATCTTCGTTTGCTAACTGGTTGAGCCCCTGATGAAAAACCCGGTTCTGTATAGTTCCGATTTTTTTATCTGTGATTAAAATCGACTTAAAACGTGTTGTATAGTCTCTATTTATCTTCATTATACTCAATATATTAGGTATAGTCAATCTATTGAGTATGGTAGGATAGGGTCTAGCAGAGGTGCATTTTATGATCAGCTATGAGCCCTTTTATCAGACCCTGTTTCGAAAAAACATCACGGAATACCAGCTCATTTACAATTTCGGTTTTTCTGCGAACACCCTGCACCGGATGAAACACGGTAGAAACATTACGCTCAAGACGCTGGACACACTCTGCTGTATTTTAGAATGCGATATTGCGGACATCATCGCATACCATCCCGATGAAGCTTAAACAATCTGCAAAGCATCCTTCGCAGGCACACGGACGCGCGGCGTCTTTTCGCGGACCTCCGGTCAGGACGCGGACGCACAGCGTCTTTTCGCGCCTACGGCGGGCACAAAGTGCCTCTCTCGCCTACGGCGTTCCCTAAGAAAGCAAACGGAAAAGAGTTTGCTTTCTGCTCCATAGGGGAAGCCCTACAGAAGCAAGGCAAGAATCTTCATAAAGGCAACCATCGCAGTCCCACCACATGCAAAAAATAGACGAATAAAACACAGAAGGACCCAATCCTGAGGATTCTCAGGATTGGGTCCTTGCTGTTTATTAGGGAAAAGCCTTCCCTCTTATTTCGATGTCTCGTCCACGATTACGCAATCGTAACCGTGCAATGCTTGACCGCGTTCTGGCCCGGCAGGGTAGTGTAAACGCCCGTGCTCTGGCCCGGCGTGCCGATGGCATAGACTCTGTAATAGTAGTCGTTGCCGATCTTCGCCACGAACTGCGTCTTCAGCACATCGCCGTTGCCGACCGTGAAGCTCGGCGTCATGGCGTTGCCGTTGACTACCGTCATCTTGAAGCAGTATGCGCTGCCTCTCTTCAGATTGAAGTTGACCGTCGTGTCGGAAACCACATACGCCTTCTGGCTGGTCACGCCCTGCGCTGCGGATACCACGCCCGCTGCGCCATATGCGTTGCCAGCATTGGCAGACGTGCTGCCCTTGCCGCTGTTGCCCGTGCTCGGCTTCTCCGCCTTGACCAGGTTATTCGCGGCAGCTTCCAGGTTGGTATATGCCTTTGCAACCGCCTGTTCGTCTGCATTTGCATCCGCGGCAACCGTCTTCGCAACGCTCAATGCCGCCTTAAAGGCTGCCACGCTGCGGTCGGTGTAGCCGTCCAGATCCTTCTGCTCCATCTCGGCGATCAGCTTGTTCAGCTCATCCTTGTTCGGGATCTTGCGCAGGGCTGCCATTGCATTGGACAGCTCCACTGCCTTCGCATCCACGTCGGCCTGCTCTGCATTCGCATTCGCGAGCAGTTCTTCCGCCTCTGCCAGCACCGTCTTGAAGGCCGCCATAGCTTCGTCGTCGATGTAGAGGTTCAGGTCAAGGCCGTTCGCCTCGTCCACCGTGTTCTGGAGGATGGACATATCCGCACGCATTTCCAGCTTGTCGATCGCTGCCTGCAAGTTGTCATATGCCTCGTCTACGTCCGCCTTCAGCGGGTTCTCCTCGGCATAGACGTCCTTCGCCGCGTTGAGCGCTTCCTCGAAGCCCTCGGTCGTGCCCGGCTTGAACTGATCCAGCATGTCTTTCAGCTGCTCTGCAATGTTGATCAGCGGCAGCAGGGTTTCCTTATCGCCCGCTTCGAATTCCAAGAGGTGCATCGCATCCAGCAGGTCGCTCCACGCCTCTTTGACTTCCGCTTCGGTCGCGGCTGCATCGTCATAGACTTCCTGTGCCTTTGCCAGGGCATTCTCGAAGAATTCCTTAGCAGACGGCACCAGGCTGTCGATCACGTCCTGCGGCACCGCGTTGGCCTCTTCCAATACGATGCCCAGGATGGTCTTATCCACGTTCGTGAACGTGAAGCGCAGGGTCGCGCTCTCGCCCGGCATCGTGAAGGTGTACGTGCAGCCGTCCGCTGCAAACTCGATGTCCTCGCCGTTGAGCTGCGCTCCGGAGAACGCGCCGTCCGTCGGGGTGAAGGTGAAGGTCAGCTCTTCGCCCGGCATCACCTTTGCGCCATAGATCGCATCTGTGGAGATGATTTCCTCCGCATTGCCCTCGACGCTCATGGATGCGTTGCCGCTCCACTGTACCGTCAGCAGCTGCGGTTCCTTCGGCAGT
>NZ_NFJK01000020.1 GCF_002159845.1 Anaeromassilibacillus sp. An250 | reverse complement strand
TGTAGAGCTACAATACATGTTGGACAGAAGAGCAAGTAAAAGCAAATAAAAAAGTAGAAGGACAGAGCCTTCATAGGGTATAGTTAAGTTGCGACACCAACAAACCCAAAAAAGGAGCTCTGTCCCTCATGAGTAAAAGTATAACACAAGACATGCGGTATCGGCAATCCCTAATGCAGTATGCAGCCAAATATGGCGTGAGCCGTGCAAGCCGGAAATACAACAAGAGCCGGTCATATATCTACTTCTGGAAGGCACGCTGGGATGGAAGTATGGCGTCCCTGGCTTGTCAGTCCAGGCGCCCCCATCACCATCCAAACCAACACACAGAAGCGGAACTGAAGCTCATCCGAGACATGCGGAGGAGGAATCCCACGCTGGGAATGGTAGAACTCTGGCACCGGCTCCGCAAACGTGGGTATACCCGCTGTCCGGAAAGTCTGTTCCGGGTCATGCGCAAGCTGGGGATGTTCCCGCAGCCAAAGGTCAAAGCAGCCTACAAGGCAAAGCCATACGAACAGATGCAGTATCCCGGCCAGCGCGTTCAGGTAGATGTGAAGGTGGTGCCGATGAAATGCCTAACAAACCCGGAAGAACGGCTATACCAGTATACGGCGATCGACGAATATACACGCCTTCGCTATCTGGGCGCATATCCAGAACAAAGCACTTACTCCTCCGCTGATTTCCTGGAGAAAATGGTGGCATGGTTCAAACGCCGTGGTGTGCGGGTAGAGTGCGTGCAGACAGACAATGGCATTGAGTTTACCAACCGTTTTTCGACCAACAAGAAGAACCGGCTCACACGCTTTGAGCTGACCGCTGCACGCCTTGGGATCCTGCACAAGCTGATTCGCCCCTACACACCTCGCCACAACGGCAAAGTAGAACGCAGTCACCGCGAAGACCAGAAGCGATTCTACGACACACATCGTTTCTTCTCTCTTGCCGATTTTGGTGTGCAGCTCGCTGCACACCAAAATCGCTCCAACGACTTACCTATGCGCCCCCTTGCCTGGCTCTCCCCGAAAGAAAAACTTGCTGCTTTCTTTGAATCTCTCGCTGTACAAGATGTTTGACAAACCTACAGAAAAGCGTGCGGCAAAGCCGCATGAAACCTGCGCTTTTTCGCAAACATCTGGGCAAGATACGAGAAAGATATATCCATAGAAATAAGATTTGTCCGTTCGCACAAAAAAGATTGCAATTTTAGTAAATTAGTGTATAATTGGCATATAGTCTCCCATTAAGGAGTAGAATGGAAAGGGGTTGCCCGGCATGTTGGAAAAAGTCAATCTAAAGGCTTCCATCACAAAAGAGGAATATAAAAAAGAAGCTTCCGCGCTCAAAGAAGAGCTCTCTTCCCTGCAACAGCTGGTGAAGCAGAACAAGCTTCCCGTCATCATTGTGTTCGAAGGGTGGGGTTCGGCTGGAAAGGGCAGCCAGATCGCCAACCTGATCCTGAACTTTGACCCGCGCGGCTCCAAAGTGTACTCCAACATTGCCCCCACGGAGCTGGAAAAGCGCGAACCGAACCTCTGGCGCTATTGGAAGATCATCCCCGGAGGCGGGGAAATCGCGGTGATGGACCGCAGCTGGTACCAGGAAATCTCCGTACTCCGTCTGGAGGACGAGGTGGACGATGTGACCAACCTGCGCCGCATGAACGACACCAACACCTTCGAGCGGCAGCTCGCGGACAACGGGTATCTGATTATCAAATTCTTCCTGCACATCAGCCAGAAGGAACAGCGGGAGCGCCTGGAAAACCTGGCGAATTCCAAAAATACGGAGTGGCGCGTCACCCAGCAGGATTGGAAGCGGAACAAACAGTACGACCGCTACTACCGCGCATTTGACGAGATGTTGGAATACACCAACACCACTTACGCCCCCTGGCATGTCATCGCCAGCACGGACCGCCTGCACGCGGAGCTGGAAATCTACCACACCGTCATCGACGGGATCAAAACCGCATTGGCGCTCAAGCAGCACCGCAAGGAACACCCCATTACCCCAACCAATATTATCCTTCCCGGCAACTTTACCTTTGTTCCCATGCCGAAGCTGAAGGACGTCTCCCTGGACAAGACCATCACCGATGAAAAATATAAAAAGCAGCTCAAAAAGCTCCAAGAGGAACTGAGCGAGCTGCACAACAAGATCTATCGGAAGCGCGTGCCCGTCGTCGTCTGCTACGAGGGCTGGGACGCCGCCGGCAAAGGCGGCAATATCCGCCGTGTGGCCGCCGCGCTCGACCCCCGCGGATACGAGGTCGTCCCGATTGCAGGCCCGACCGCGCCGGAGCTCGCCCACCATTATCTGTGGCGGTTCTGGACGCGCCTGCCAAAGGATGGGCATATCGCAATCTTCGACCGCACCTGGTATGGCCGTGTGATGGTGGAACGCATCGAGGGATTCTGCACCACGGAGGACTGGCAGCGCGCCTATCGGGAGATCAATGAATTCGAACGGCAGCTCTACGATTGGGGCGCCGTGGTTGTAAAGTTCTGGCTGCACATCGACCAGGACGAACAGTTGCGCCGCTTCAACGACCGCCAGAACACGCCCTCCAAGCAGTGGAAGATCACCGACGAGGACTGGCGCAACCGCGAAAAATGGGATCAATACGAAGAGGCGATCGACGATATGCTCCGCTATACGTCCACGGATTTTGCCCCGTGGCACATCATTGAGTCCCAGAACAAAAAATATGGCCGCATCAAGGCTTTGAAAATTCTGATCGATGCGATCAAAGACCGTTTATAAAGTGGGAACGTTCCCAGAAAGAATAGGCTTTCGCAGAGGAATGCCCCGTTTGGATAAGGATGGCAATAGGAAAGGACCGGAATCCAGATTGGATTCCGGCCCTTTCCTTGTTTAAGAAATTCCGCCATAATCGCAGGTGTACGCAAAAGAATATCCATTACACCCTCTCGGGTATGGTTCTATCATAGCATTCTTTCGGTCCTCCATGCTGATTATGTCAAATCTTTTCACCGATTATTCTTGTTCCGCCGAGGCATTCCGAAAAGCCGGTTGAGCGAAGAGACCAGCAAAATGCCGAGCGCTAGCGCCCCCGCAATACCCAGGGTGTGCAGGCCGGTCTCCAGGAACATCTGCGTATTCCCGGCGATGCAGTATTCCATCGTGTAGTAGATACCGCCCCCTGGCACCATGGGCAACAGCGCGATGAGCAGATAGCCGGTGACCGGCACTTTGTGGATGCGCGCCATCACCTCAGAATAGATGGTGATCACTACCGTGGCGATAAAGAACTGCACAATGTCGTTCTGCAAGGGGCGGCAGAGCAGGTAGACAAACCAGCCGATCGCGCCGCCGAGGGAGGTAAAAAAGATCAGCTTCCCGCGCACATTGAACACCAGGCAAACCGCCATACAAGCGATAAAACTATAGAAGCAGGGCAAATACACGTCCATCCTCACACCCCCCAGATCAGGCGCGGCACCATCAGCGCAATACCGGCGCCGATGGCAATCGCCGTGGCTACAAGCAGCGACTCCACAAAGCGGATCAATCCCGCGATCAAATCGCCGCCCATGATGTCGCGCATAAAGCTGGTGATGACGATGCCGGGGACCAGGTTCATCAGGGCGCCGATGATGATTTTATCCAGATTCGCGCCGAACCCCATTTGGACCGCCAACATCGCGATCGTCGCCGCCACGCAGCTGGCGACAATATTGGTAAAGAAGGCGTTTGCCTGGAACCGCCCCATGAAGTGGTTGACCAGCTTGACCCCGGCGCCGCAAAACAGGGAACAAAACGCGTCCGGCAAGGTTCCTCCATAGAACAGGGTAAAGGAAAAGGCGACCATGGCAAACGCGGCAACCTGCGTCCAGAAATCGTAGACCGGCCGGCGGTTGATCTTCTCCACCTCCGCATGGATGCTCGAAACGTCCGGACATGTGCGGCAGATCCGGCGGCAAAGGTCGTTCGCCTGGTCGACCTTATCCAAATCTGTCCCGCGCGTATAGAGGCGCTTGATCTTGGTGATGGATTTCCCCTCCGGCGTGGTGATGGTCACAAAGATGCAGGTGGGAATGGCGAAGACTTCGCCCGTCTCCACTCCATAGGCGCGAAAAATGCGCTGCATGGAATCCTCCACGCGGTAGATTTCCGCGCCGTTGCGCAAAAGCAGATATCCCACGTCTGTTGCAGCGCTGATAAGGTCATCGTAGTTCATGTTCTCGCCCCCTGACCATGCGTTTGTTGCAGTATAGCACAAAACCGGTGCGGAAGAAAGGGGAAGGTGTTGTGCTACGTTATGTTATGTTTTCTTTCGAATTTTCACTCTTTCTGTTCATCGTGGCTTTGGATTTTATTAATATGTATCCTTTTGTATTTCTGTTTTCCCCTCAGATACCATCCTTTGCACAACCATCCGGAGGAACCTCAGTTCTTCTCCGGTACAGAGCGGGAGTAATTCCGCAATATTTTGTATAAATTCCTTTCGTTCATTCTCTGCGTCTTGCGCTGTATCCATTGCAACAACAGCGTCCAAGGATATATGAAAATAGGCGCAAAAAGCTACCAACTTCTTTAAACTGAGTCTTTTGGCGCCTCGTTCTGCTTGTCCATAGTATTGTTCGTCTATGTCCAAAATTTCTGCCACTTGCTTTTGGGTTAAGTTGTTTTGGAGACGGTGCCTTTTCAGCTGTTTCCCAATCCTTTTTGTAAATTCCGACTCTAACAAAGATTCCTTTTTACCAGTCATGATTGATGCACTCCATAAGGCTTCCTCCATTCTGATTCAAAAAAACAGCCACAACACTATACCGGTCTTTTACTTCGTAAACGCCTCTAAGTACGCGCGGAACGCCGACGGCAGGGCGTATTCCTGCTGCAACGTCTCCCGCCCGGCCCAGGTGAACCCCTCCGGGCGCTCCGTCAAATCGACCCAGTAGCCGGTCATATGCCATTCCACGTGGGAGAAGATATGTTTCGCCGCCGGCATCTCCCGGATCGACACCGGCTGTGCGCCCCATTCCTGTAGGGTTTCCGCAGCGCCCTCCGGGTTCAGCTTTCCTTCCACGGAGGGAAGCTCCCAGAGGCCCGCCAAAAGGCCGCTATCCGCCCGCTTGCGGATTGCGAGCTCGCCATCGCAGACCAGCAGGAACACCGTCCTCTCCTCGATGCGGCGCGCCTTCTTCTTGGCTTTGACGGGGAGTTCCCGCGCAATCCCTTGGCGGTACCCTTCGCACAGGGCGTTCAGCGGGCAAACCAGGCATTTCGGTTCGCCGCCCGGCGCGCAGACGGTCGCGCCGAGCTCCATCATTGCCTGGTTGAAATCCCCCGGCCGGTCCTTCGGCAGGATCTCCGCCATACGCCGCTCCACGGCGCGCTTGACGGCCGGGTCCGCGATGTCCTCCCAACCTGCGGTCAAGCGCATCACCACGCGCAGCACATTGCCGTCCACCGCCGGGACGGGAATCCCATAGGCGATGGAGGCAACCGCCCCCGCTGTATAAGGGCCGATGCCGGGCAGCTTCAACAGCGCATCGTAGTCGGCCGGAAGCGTCCCGCCGTATTGTTCCACCATCACGCGCGCGGCCTTTTGCAGATTGCGCGCCCGGCTGTAATATCCCAGCCCCTCCCAGAGCTTCATCAGCTGCTGTTCCGGCGCGCTGGCGAGGGCAGGCACGTCCGGGAGTTCCGCCAGGAAGCGGGCAAAATACGGCTTCACTGCCTCCACGCGGGTCTGTTGCAGCATAATCTCAGAGACCCAGACGCGGTAAGGCGCCGGTTCCTCCCTCCACGGCAGGGAACGGGCGTTGCGTCCATACCATTCCAAAAGCGGTTCGACAATCGCCGCCAATGAATCCATACTCTTCACTTCCCTTCATATACCACGATTCCACCCCGGATCGTCGCCAATACGCGCAGGTCTCTGAGCTCCATCGGGTCCACCTGCAAAGGGTCCCGATCCAATAGCACGAAATCCGCCCGCTTGCCCGGCCGGATGGAGCCCTTTTCGTTCTCCTCAAAGTATTGGTACGCCGCATAAAGCGTTACTCCCTTCAACGCCTCCAGCGGCGAAACGCGCTGGGCCTCCCCCATGACATAGCCGCCCTTGCTGATGCGGTTGACCGCACACCAGAGCGTTTCCAACATATTGGGTAGAATCACCGGCGTATCCTGATGGAACGTATACACCACCCCGTTGCCGATGGCGGCGCGCACGGGGCTGATCGCCGTTGCACGCGCTTCCCCGAAGTTTTTCAGATGCACGTCCCCCCAGTAATACGTATGCGCGACAAAGAACGAAGCGATCATCCCGAGCTCTCCCATGCGCGCCAGTTGATCCGGGCGGACCAGCTGAGCATGGATCATCACCGGACGGATGTCCTCCCCGGTCTTTTCCGCGGCATAGGCGTCGATCATCTGCTGCGCCGCGGCATCCCCATTGCAGTGCGCCAAAATCTGCATGTGGTCTTGCAGCGCTTGCCGCATATACGAACGCACCTCCTCGTCCGTGTGCACGGCGTAGCCGCGATACCCGTCGGACGCATCCGCATACGGCTGGCTCATCCAGGCGGTACGCCCCTGCGGGGAACCGTCCAGAAAGACTTTATAGCCGCCGATTTTCAAGCGGTTATGATACTGCTTGCAATACTGCGGGTGTTCCAAAGCGATCTTCCGGTTGTCCGGCAAATTCGGATAGGCAACTACATCCAATTTCAAGCGCTTCTGCCCGGCAAGGCAGTGCAGGAGCGTCCACTCCGCTTCCTTTGTAAATCCGTCCTGCGCGGTGGTAATCCCGTTTTGCAGGTAGATGTCCTGCGCCTGCTCCATCTGGCGCATCTGCTGCTCCAAAGGCGGCTGCGGGATGCGCGCGGTGAAGCCGGTGAACGCTGTTTCCTCCAAATAGCCGTTTGGTTCCTGGGTATCTGCGCACCGGCCGATCACCCCGCCCTCTGGGTTGGGCGTCGATGCGGTGATCCCCAACGCTTGCAGGCCCATGCGGTTCACGACCCCCATATGGCCGGACGCATGCGTCACCACGACCGGGAAGGGGTACCGGTCCAAAAGCGCGCCGTCCGGATGGCGCTTTTCCTCTAAGTCGTTGTGGTCGTAGCCAAAGGCGGACACCCATTGCCCTTTGTCTGGTTTGGTTCTCGCGATAAATGCATCCAGCCGCTCGGTGATCTCCCCGAAGTTCTTGCAGCCGCTCAGGTTCACCAGGCCGAGCGTCTGGGCCAGCGCCGTGATATGGCTGTGCGGGTCGATGAACGCGGGCAGCAAAACCGCGCCCTGTAGATCCACCAGTCGCGTATCCGCGCGTTTCTGCGCGAAGAGCGCCTCCCGGCTGCCCACCTGACGGATAACCCCATCCTCCACAAGCACGGCCTCCGCATAGAGCGGTTCTTCCATAGTCAGGATGGTGCCATTGTAGTAAATCGCTGTATCCATTCTTTCCCCCACTTTCACTTGTTCTTTCAAGAGTAGCATGTTCCAATCAGCGGCGCAATATGAAGCCGTTCGATCTCTCTTTAAAATTTTCAATAAAATTAGCCGCGGCGATCAGCCGCGGCAACACATTTTCATCTGGATAGTTTTACTTTTTATCGTGCTCTTTCATTAACTCAATATACCGAAGAAGATGGGCACATTCTTTTTCACTCAGCGCATACGTTTCGTTGATTAGGCGGGTATGATATGCCCCATTTGCAGGAGTATGGAACCGGTTGTATTTTAAGTTGCTGCCCAATAGGTCATCTACACTTGCATCCAAAAGATTTGCAATATTGAGAATCACATGGATGGAACAAATATCTTTTCCTGTTTCAATATTCGATAAATACTTTTCACTAATATCTATCGCTTCTGCCAGCTGTTGTTGGGTCATCTTGTGTTCTTTTCGCAATGCTTGAATGCGTTTGCCAACCACTTCCATGTCCATCAAACCACCCCTAAACACAGTATATAAGTAGAGTTTGATGAAAATAACCTCTTATATTCTGGATATTAGGTATACTATTTTCTGGAATTATGCTATAATAGGCTCTAATCATTGAGGGATAGGGGGTGACAAAATGAAAGATTGTGGAACGATACGTAAAATCGACGAATTGGGACGAATTGTCATCCCCGCTGATATGCGCAGAACATTCCATTGGCAAACGAGCGATTCCATCAAAATTTCGGTGAATCAGAGAAAGCAAACGATTACTTTAAAAAAAGTGACCTGTATTCTGCCAAAAGTGAAGATCAAAACATAAACAATGGGGCTGAGCCGGTTTCATCATCGGTTCAACCCCACTGTTGTACACATTTCCTGTTTTATAAATGTAACCTGCGTTTCAGCTCCTTGCGCATGTTGTCCCCCTCGAAGAGAATCAATGCGGCCAACGAAATGATGCTGCCCGCCACACAGATCAGGGAGGGATAGACCACTTGGAGCATTCCCCGCACATAGAAGATCACCGGCACAATGGCAAACAGTGCGGAGATGGTAAAATACATGATAAAACTGCCCAAATTGAGCTTAAACACCCGCGCGGTAATCGCCAGCACCAGCATCGCCACCACGCAGGTGATCGGGATCACATAATCGATCGACCAGCCGTGCCATCCCGTCCAATAATCCCACAGGGTAGTTAAAACGCAGACGACCACCACCTGGTATAGGATGGATTTCGGGACGTTCCGCCGGTAGTGGAACGCCACCGCGAGGCTGATCCAGCCGCAGACCACCCCCGCCAGCACAAACAACGACCACCAGCCGTGCTCCGGGAGGATCAAGTTGATGACCCCGCAGATCACCACGGCGGCGACGGAAACCAAAATCAAGATGCGGAAAAACAGGCTGTGTTTATGCAGCGTGTCGGGGATGTTTGGGAAGATTGCGCCGCGCACATCCGGCTCACCGTTTTCCTGAAGGCCCCCTTGACACAGCGGGCAGCGTGTACCCGCACCGGTCACCGTAACTTTACATTTGGCACAGTACTTCATTTCCGGTCCCCCTCTCCCGCCCCGAACGGCACATTGGACGTAATTTCCACCGGGATGCCCATCCCGGTGAGAAAACGGAAAAAGTTCTTCTGAATGTCCGTGCTGACAAACGGCGCCGTGAAGCTGGCGGTCAGTTGGTCCCCAAAGGAGCACATACAAACCTGCAGGCGGCTCGTGCTGACGAACACGTCGAACAGGCGGATGTATTCCCGCAATTCCGGCGGCATGTCGATCTTCCCCACATTGGAAATGGCCGCCGTCTCCTTGCTCGCGGAGAGATCATAACCGATCCGCATCACGAAATCTTTGACGACCAGGGGCGCGATGCGGGCCACCGGATTGAAGTCGTACTGGACAAACTGGTTCAGCCGCCCCTCCATCTTCTCCTGGGTCAATTCGCTTTCAAAGGTATCGTGCAGGCTGGCGATCACATCTTCCAGCCGGTTCGAATTTTTTCGGAAATGGTAGCGCGCCTGGATGACGCTGAAAAAATTGCGGGCACTCCCAGAGGGGAAATAGCTGCGCAGGTTGACCGGCACCGCCAAAACGACCGGGCGCTTCTTATGGCGCATCGCCATCTCCTTTTCGATGGAGCACATCAGCAGCGCCGCACAGAAAACGGTCATCGTCGCGCCGTATTCGTGCGCCTTTTGCAACACCGCCTTGACCGGCATCGCCCCTTCGATCACCGCGATACGGTGGTCCGGCAGGCTGGGCCCGCGCAATTTATACGCCTTCGGGGAGGCCTCATGCTGCTTGCGTTTGCGCGTGTAATATTTGCGGAAGCTGTCGTCCATCTTCTCTGTGGCGGACGCATCGTAGTCCAGCGCGGGCAGCGCGTCCGCAAAGCGGTCCGCGTGCCGGATTGTCAGATAGTGATAGACCAATACGCGCAAAAACTGCACCGCCCCGGTGCCATCCGTCAGCGCGTGGTAGACTTCAAAATTGATCCTGCGGCGGAAATACGTCACTTCAAAGAGCAGGCCACGGCTGCCCTTTTCATAGAGCGCGCTGCATGGGGGTCGGTACTCCTCCCGGACGATGGGCTGCTCGGTGCTGTCCTCCAGATAGTACCAGAACATCCCCCGGCGCAGGCTGCACCGGTAGCCAGGGAACACCTCCAGCGCGCGTTCCAACGCCAATTGCAGCGTGGGCTGGTCCACGGGTTCGGTCAGCTCGCAGGAAAACCGGAACACCTTGGTGTCCGCCTTGGTGCTGGTACACGGAAAGATTTTCGCCGCGTTGTCCAGCCGCCTCCAATCCGCAGATTTTTTTGCTTTCACTCTTGCGGCACCTCGCTCAAAAAACGGTTGATGATTTCATAGCATTCTTTCACCTGCGGGAAGCTCGGCGGAAGGGAGAAGAACCCGTGCAGGCCGTCCGCAACGCGGTGCAGCTGTACCTGGTTGCCGAATTTCCGCAGTTTTCGTGCATACTCCTCCCCCTCGTCGCGCAATGGGTCGTACTCCGCCGTGATGACCAGCGTATCCGGCTGATCTGCCAGGCTCTTGGCCAACAGCGGGGCAAAATATGGATTGTGCAAATCCTCGTCACTGCTCTTATATAAGTCCATATAATCGCAGACGCGCTTGGAGGTCAATAAGTAATCCGTCCCGTTTTCCCGCACCGAATCAAAAAAGGAATGTTCCGTATGATCGTTGTAGGTTGCCGGATAGATTAAGATCTGCCGGCGCGGAAGGAATTCCCCCCGGTCGCGCGCCATCAGGGAGACAACCGCCGCAAGGTTGGCTCCTGCGCTATCCCCAATCAGGGTGATATTCTCCGCCGGGGTGTTCAAAAGGTTTGTGTGAAGAAAGATTTCCCGCGCAACCGCATAGCAGTCCTCGGGCGCCGCGGGAAATTTATATTCCGGCGCCAGCCGGTAGTCCACCGAGACGACCAGATGGTTGGTCAGGCGGGCCATGTTTGCGCACACCTTATCATAGGAATCGATGTTCCCCAAGACCCAGCCGCCGCCGTGGAAAAAGAGCAGGATCGCATGGCGCATCCTCCCCGGTGGGGAAAAGATGCGCACCGGGACCTCGTGATCCCCGCAGGAAACCTTGTGATCCCACGCTTTGTAAAAAGGCTTGAGGTAGTGGTAGTGCGCCACATTTTCCACTTGCCGCTCCCATTTGTAGTTGCGCTTGATATCAATATCCGGATAGGACAGCGCCTTCAGCGCCGCCATCACCAGCTTGTTGATCGCCATACATCAACCCCGCCGGCTTCCAAAGCGCGTCTGCCCCAAGGGTTGATCCACCGGGCGTTTGCGCGCAGGTTCGGCGCGCTGGATCACCGGATGCGGCGCTTTGGCGCGCCTTTGCTGGGCAGGTTTTGCCTGCATCCCGCGTCCTCCGGGGACCGGGTCGCGGTATTGGCGGGGCTTTTTGCCCCCTTCCGTCTTGCTCAGCAGGGTGGGACGCTGTTTGGGCAAAACATCCTGCAACGATGGGAATTCCGTGAGGGGCTCCATGCGCTTCCCGCCCGTCGGCTGTGGAAAGATGGAATTGCTCTTCTTCGGCGCAGCTGGCTGTACCTTGGGTGCGGAGGGCGCAGCAGCCGCTTTCTGCGCCGGCCTCTTGGAAGATTTCTTCGGCTTTGCCTCCTGGGGAGGCGCCGCCTTTTGTTTGCGCGGCTGTGCCTGCTGCGGGGCCGCCGGGCGCTGCCCGCGGTTCCGTCGCAGCTCCGATTTTGGCACCGGCGTAGTATTCTGCATCGGATACGGATGATCCGCCACTTCGGGGACCTGCTTGCCGATCAGCTTTTCAATGCGCTCGAAGTCCGCCTTCTCGTTGATATCGCAAAACGAAAACGCAATCCCGGACATCCCCGCGCGGCCCGTGCGCCCGATGCGGTGTACATAGGTCTCCGGCACCTCCGGGATGTCGTAGTTGATGACGTGCGAAAGCTCCTCGATGTCGATGCCGCGCGCAGCGATGTCCGTGGCGACGAGCACGCGGGTCCTATGCTGCTTGAAATCGCCGAGGGCCTTCTGGCGCGCATTCTGGGACTTGTCGCCATGGATGGCGGCCGCCTGGATATTCGCTTTTTTCAGCTCGCGCACAACGCGGTCCGCTCCGTGCTTTGTGCGGGTAAACACCAGGGCGGATTCGATTTCGGGATTTTGCAAAAGGTGGATCAGCAGGCGGCGCTTGTTCTCTTTATCGACAAAGTACACGCTCTGTTCAATGGCCTCCACCGTGGTCGCCGGCGGCGTCACGCTGACTTTTGCCGGGTTGTGCAGGATGGTATCCGCCAGCTCTTCGATCTCCTTCGGCATGGTGGCCGAAAACAGGAGGGTCTGCCGCTTCTTCGGCAATTGTTCAATCACCTTTTTGACGTCGTGGATGAAGCCCATATCCAGCATGCGGTCCGCTTCATCCAGCACAAAGATCTGTACATCCTTCAATTTGATAAATCCCTGCCCAATCAGGTCGTTCAACCGGCCCGGCGTTGCCACCAGGACGTCGACGCCCTTTTTGAGCTGCTGCACCTGCGGGTTCTGCGGCACGCCGCCGAAGATCACGCAGGTCTTTAACGGAAGGAAGCGGCCATATGCCGCAAAGCTCTCCTGAATCTGGAGGGCCAGCTCCCGCGTGGGAGTGAGAACCAGGGCGCGGATCTTCTTGGGATGTACGCTGCCCTGTTCGGCAAGAAGCTGAAGGATTGGCACAGCAAAAGCCGCCGTCTTTCCCGTGCCCGTCTGGGCGCAGCCCAAAAGATCCTTCTTTTTCAAGACCGGAGGGATCGCCTGCTCCTGAATCGGAGTCGGGGCGGTATATGCCTCCTTTTTCAATGCGTTCAAGATGGATGGGATAATCCCCAATTGTTGAAATGTCATATCGGTTCCTTTACAATATATATTTTTCAGGGGAAAATGTGCGGTACACCATCCATTTGCATCTCTGTTTTTGGCGGACGTGCCTCCGGATTCCGTACGCAATTCAAAAATAGCCGCTTTTTCGATCTCCCATGCCGCTTGCCATGGCCCGGCAAGACACGAAACGATCTACAAATGGACCGGTTTCGATGGATGCAATCCCTTCGCAATTCCCCTAGGATACGGGCGGCTGGCGGATTCTCTTCCATTTGTCCTTCCATTGAGAGTTCCCGCGCGGGGCAACCTTCTGTTCCCCCTACAGCATCCCCGCAGACCTGTCCTTTGTGATAACAGGCCTATACGCTTCTGTTATTATAACGCAGAACTGGAAATTATTCCACCCCCGCTTTCTCACCTGTATCCTTTTGTGGGAAAAATCGGCCCGGCTGTCTCCTCCTCGCAGGGGATTTGTGCTATAATAAAGCGCAAGCCGGCGTTACCGGGGCGCCCCGCTGCCCTCAAAAGCGGCGGGCATGTTTCACGCCCGGCAAACAGTAGAAACCAAACAGGGCAATGCCCAGTTAATTTTATTAGAAATGGAGCGCATTATGAAACAGGAGCGTACCTATCCGCGGGTGGAAGTCACCCGCAAGGCAGAAAACAGCATCAAATCCGGCCATCCGTGGATTTACCACACCGAACTGGTGGAGGGCGAAGCCGGATGCAACGACGGCGCATTGGTGGACATCATCAGCCCACGCGGGCGGTACTTGGGCACCGGCTTTTTCAACAGCCACTCCAAGATCCGGGTCCGGCTTCTCTCGACCAATGCAAACGACCGCTTTGACGAAGCCTTTTGGGAGCGCCGCCTGCGCTATGCCTGGGAATACCGCAAGACGGTCATGGGGGACGACCTCGCCTGCTGCCGGGTTATCTTTGGGGAGGCGGATTCCTTCCCCGGCCTGACGGTGGACCGGTTCAACGACATCCTGGTTACACAGACGCTCAGCCTGGGCGTGGAGCAGCGGAAATCCATGCTGTTCCCCCTGCTGGTCCGCATCCTCCGGGAGGACGGCCAAGACATCCGCGGTGTCTACGAGCGCAACGACGTCGCCATCCGTGAGCGGGAAGGCATGGAGCAAAACAAGGGCTTCTTCCCCTTGGACGGCAGCCCGGTCCCGGAAAGCACGCAGACCGAAATTGTGGAGAATGGCATCCGCTATCTGGTGGACTTCGAGAACGGGCAAAAGACCGGCTTCTTCCTGGATCAAAAATACAACCGGCAGGCGGTCGCCCGCCTGAGCAGGGGAAAGCGCGTGCTGGACTGCTTTACGCACACGGGCTCGTTTGGTTTAAACGCGGCGAAGGGCGGCGCGGCGCATGTCCGCTGCGTGGATATTTCGGAATCCGCTGTGGACATGGCGCGGGAAAACGCCCGCCGGAACGGGCTCCTCGACCGGATGGACTTTGAGGCGGCAAATGTGTTTGACCTTCTCCCCTCTTTGCCCTGCGGCTCCAAAAGTGACTACGATTTTGTGATCCTGGACCCGCCTGCGTTTACCAAATCGCGCCAAACGGTGGACCACGCGATCCGCGGCTACAAGGAGATCAACCTCCGCGCGATGAAGCTCCTGCCGCGCGGTGGCTATCTGGCCACCTGCTCCTGCTCGCATTTCATGACGGACGCACTGTTCCGGGACATGCTGCGTAGCGCGGCCTTTGACGCGGGCGTTTCCCTGCGGCAAATCGAGGCCCGCCAGCAATCCCCCGACCATCCCATCCTCTGGAATGTACCCGAGACGGATTATTTGAAATTCTATCTGTTCCAGATTGTTTAACATACGGTTTGCCGCATCCACTTCCATTTTTACGAAAAAGTGAAGAGCACGGTAGCTTCTATGGCTACCGTGCTCTTTTCTATATAAATCAGGAGGGCATGTTGGAAGCCATCCTTTCGGGACGCGTGTTGGAATCTTCTTTATAACAAAAGCGGCGCCGCCAATGGAATTAGGAGGTTTGAGGGAAGATTCCAACGCCGCACAATTGCACATGCCCTAGCCCGGCAAACGCTATTCGCTGCGCAAGGCGTCGATCGGGTTCAGGTTTGCCGCCCGGCGCGCCGGCATATAACCAAAGATGATGCCGATCCCAGCCGAAACGCCAAAGGAAACCAAAATCGCACTGATCGAGGGGGTTGACTCGAACCCGATCAAATTGCCTGTGAGTGGCGTCAATATACAGCCAATCACAATGCCGGCAATCCCGCCCAGGGAGCTGGTCACGCCCGCTTCAATGACGAACTGCTGCAAAATGGTACGGCGCTTCGCGCCAAGGGACTTGCGGATGCCAATTTCCCGCGTGCGTTCTGTGACGGATACCAGCATGATGTTCATGATCCCAATGCCGGCCACCAATAGGGAGATTGCGGCAATCCCCACCAACAGCATCGTCATCATATCGGTCATGGAGGTGACCATCTCCAACATTTCGGAGAGGCTGGTCACATTGTACAGGTCTTCGTTCATGAAAATCCCATAGAGATAGTCCTCCAAAACGCTTTTAGCCTGCTCCATGTAATCCGTGTTTTTCACGGTAAAGACATAGCTGGAAATATCCGCACTGAATGAAAGCTTCGTTGCGACCGAATACGGAAGATAGACGCAGTCATCCGACGATCCTTCTTCGGAATCGGCCTTCTCCTGTAAAACGCCGACCACAGTATAGGCTTCGCCATTGATTTTCAGCGTCTGATTCAACGCTGATTCCCCCGCAAAAAGTTCCTGTGCCACATAGGAACCGATCACGCAGACCTTTTGCCGCGACAAAATGTCCGAGTATTGGATAAAACGTCCCATGGAGAGCTCCAGCGCCTGGATATTCAGATAATCCTCCCCAACACCGGAAATCGAAGCGGTGGTGGAGCTCTCCGTACCATTTTTCAGCGTTCCCCCCACGGAAACGGTCGGGCTCATCGCAGCAAACAAGTCCTGTTGTTCCTCCAGGAATTCATACATGGTGTCGACGTCCACGTTTCGGGTATCCGTATTGGTGACGGAAACGCTGACCTGGTCCGTCCCCAAATCGGAAAAGCTGTCCGAGATATAGTTCGTCATTCCCTGCATCAAGCTGACCAGGAGGATGACGGACGCCACACCGATGATGATGCCCAGCATGGTCAGGAAGGAGCGCATTTTGCTGCTTGCGATGCTCTTGAGCGCAAGCCTAAAGGATTGACTCATAGGCCTTCACGTCTCCGTCAAATATAATTTTTCCATCGCTGATCTTGACCACGCGCTCGGCCTCCACTGCAATGGAATTGTCGTGGGTGATAATAACTACGGTGTTCCCCTCCTCATGCAGCTGCTTGAGGAAGTCCAGGACCTCCCGGCCCGTTTTGGAATCCAATGCGCCGGTGGGTTCGTCCGCCAGAATCAGGGAAGGGTTTCCCACCAACGCCCGCGCGATGGACACACGCTGCTGCTGGCCGCCGGAAAGCTGCTGCGGCATATACCGCCACTTGTCGCGCAGCCCCACCCGTTCCAGCGATTCCAGCGAGCGCTCTGTGCGCTCCTTTTTTCCCACTCCCGCATAGATCAGGGGCAGCTCCACATTTTCCAGGAGGTTCTGCTTGGGAAGCAGGTTGTACTGCTGGAAGACAAACCCAATGGTCTTATTGCGGATCTCCGCAAGGCTATCGTCCTCCATTTCGCTCACGTCCTGGCCATTGAGGATATATTTTCCCTCGGTGGGCACATCGAGCGCGCCGATGATATTCATAATGGTGGATTTGCCGCTTCCGGACTTTCCCACGATGGAGACAAACTCGCCCCGGTAAATGTCGAGGGAAATCCCGTCGTTTGCGCGCACCTCCATATCGCCCATCTGATAGATCTTATAGATATTCTGGAGGGAAATGAGCGGCTGCGTACCGGTATGTGTTTGTGCCATCTTAGAATCCACCTCCCGGTCCGCCGCGGCCACCGCCGCCACCGCCAGGCATGCCGCCACCGCCGCCAGGCATTCCACCGCCACCGCCAGGCATTCCACCGCCGGGCATGCCGCCCATGCCCATCATGGTGGTGCTGTCGGTCGATGTGGTCGGGTCAATGTAGACGACGTCCCCTTCGGAGAGGCCGCTCTTAATCTCTACATAATCCTCGCTGATCAAGCCGGTCTCTACCTCTACGGAGCGGAACCCAGCCGGGACATTGCCCTGCGCCTCTGTAACGCTGTCGTCCTGCACATAGACGACATTGCCGCGCTGCAGCGCCTGCGCCGGGATCGCCAGCGCGTTCTCCGCCTCGTCGATGATGATCTCGCCGTTGACGTTCATACCGGGGAGCAGATCCCCCACTTCGTCCATCTGGACCGTCACGGGGTATTGGGTGACGCCGTTGCTCGAAGTGCTCTCCAGGCTGACGTTCGTCACCTGCCCGGTGAAGGTCTCCCCTTCAAACGCATCCACTGTGACTTCCACCTTCTGCCCGACCTCTACATCGAGGACGTCAAGCTCATCCACATACATGTCAAAGGTGAGCGCCGACATATCGTATATGATCGCCATCGCCGTGTTGCTGTCTCCTCCGCTGTTGAGCGTATCGCCGGCTTTTGTATTTTTGACAATCACTTGGCCGGAAATCGGCGCGGTGATCTCATAGTCCTCCAAACTATCCTGCGTATTCTCCAATTCGCTCTCGGCATCTTCTACGCTCTGTTCCGCCGTTTCCAAGGAATCCTGGACCGTTTGGAGCGCATCGTCCGCCGACTCCTGCGTATAGGTAAACAACGTTGCGCCCTCATGGACATAGCTTCCCTCTTCCACGGCCATCGACGCAATTTCCCCGCCGTGATCGGCGGTGACCGTCTCTTCCAGCTTTGCGGTGAACGTCCCGTCGCCGCTGCACGCCAAGCCGTTGACTGTGGCTGCCGCCGTGCTGGACGTGGAGATCCCGCCCGGGTTCCCCACTTCAATGGTCACCATCCGGACAACGCTGCCGCCGCTGAGCGTCTGCTCCATGGAGCTCACCGCCGTCACCGTACCGCTCACGGTTTCATAGGTTTCCAAAATCTGCACCTGGGCCGTATCGCCGGCGGAAATCTGGTTGGCATCCGTATTCAAAAACGGCACCTTGAGGACCATTGTCCGGTCATTATAGAGGTCAACCAGCTTGTCGCCACTGTTGACGGTGTCCCCTACTTCCACATAGACCGCCTGTACATAGCCTTCCTCCGGGGAGACATAATCAAGGGACTGGTAGTCCTCGGCCGCCTCATCGTAGTTTTCCTGCGCCTCCTGGTAACGCTCCTGCGCGCGTTCCAAGGAGGTCTGCGCGGACTCAATACGTTCGTCCACGTCCCCGGTGTCAATGCGGTACAAGACATCGCCCTTTTCCACCTGGTCGCCCTTTTCAAAATCCGCGCTGATGACCTCTCCGGAAACCAGGGAGGTGATGGTGTATGTATCCAAAGCGGCCAATGTGCCGGAGGAGGAAATCGACGACTGGATCGTCTGCCGCTCGACCGTGGCCGTCCGTGTTTCGGATTCCATCCCATTGGAGCCTTCGTTTCGATTGAGGATGTGGAACCCGGCAAAGGCCAGGGTTGCCACCAGCACCAAGGCAATGATAATTTTGACAAACTTTTTCCATTTGGGACGCTTTCTGCCGGTTTTATTTTTTCTGCGGAAGAAGGAACGCTTTGGCTGTAAATTCTCAAGTTCTGCTGTGTTGAACTTCACATCATCTGTATCAGTCATCGAGCAGGTACCCCTTCAATACAAAATTATAGCTGTCCGCATCGTCTGTGCTGGACTCATCGTCGTATACCACTGTGATCTCGTCGCCCACATGCACCTCGCCCAATGTGGAGAATGCATACTGCATCTCTTCGCTTTCGATGGTGTACTTCGTTCCATCCACATAGACGGCCACTGGGATCATCGAGCTGGAATTGTCATAGACAATGCCCGTCACTTCGCCGCTGTCGCGATGGTCCTGGTAAACCCAAACCGTGCGCGTTTTGCTGCTGTAGTAGACGACATCCCCCACATCTACGCTGTTGTAGTCGAGGTTATATCCCACTTCGCCGTCGATGATATACGTGGCGTTTTCTTCACTGAACGGCAGGATATCGCCGATGTCCTTGCTATCTGTTACTTCGATCGGACCATTTACATTGTTGTCGGATAATTTCAGATAGTTGATTTCGCCATCCGCATCCAGTTCGCAGTCAAAGATCTGTCCATACATGCTCCCGGATTTGTTGGCCGCCTTGAGCGTGTTATAGAGCAAGGATTTACAGTTGGACATGGTCAAATTGGATTCCATCGAGACCAACGCCAAGCCGTCGTCCAGTTCTTTCGAATAGTACATGGACATGCGCCCCTGCGTCTGATCCCCAGTAAAGTCCTCGTTGGTATATCCGAGCAACGCCAACACCCCATACACGGCCTCGCGCAGCTTGACCGGCTGGTCGGGTTTGAATGTGCCGTCCAGATAGCCGGTCATCCATCCCTGCTGGGTTGCAACATTGATTGCCGTAGCATACGTATGATCCGCCGCAACATCGCTGAAGCGGCGATAGTTGACAGTTGTTCCCGCCTTCCCCTTAAAGGACGACGTATTCAATAAAAGCTGTGCGAATTGGCCGCGGGTCACTTCGACGTTGGAGCCCACCAACACGGAATCGGTGATCCCCAGATTGGACAGCACCTTTTCCGACGTATCCACGGACGCGGCGAAGCCCTGCGCCGGGATGGAGAGAGCAACCGTGCCCATCGCCAAAAGCACGGACATGGTCCGTTTCCATTTATGATTCATTACTATCACCTCATCAAAGAATTTACAGGTTAACTTCTGGCAAGCAAAAGGGTCCCTGCGATCCCCGCCGCCCAGACTGCCGCGCCCAAGAGGCCTGCTAAAATTGCCCACCGGTGCGTCCCCCAAAACGAGGGGAAGCGCGCTGTCCATTCTCTGCGCTGCAGAAATCCATTCATGGAAGATACACCCCTTTCTCTGTCATTGCACGGGACCGGTTTGATCCCCTGCCGTTTGTACGGTCTTTATTATAGGGACGAAACCTGAAATCAAGCTGAAAAAATTCCCACTTCACACAAGTTTAAGGGTGTCTTCACAATTTCGTCACAGGCGGCCAAGCCTGAATGTTTGGGCGCGCTGGGGCGGATGCTAAGCCGATTATCTCTGCTAGGAGCCCAACGGTTGCAGCACGCTGCCTTGCCCTTGCAAAATCATAGAACCTTCACATTTCCGGCAAACTATGTTCACAGGCCTCCGGTATTCTAATGATGGATCATTGGAGTTTTGCGGACATTGGAAACTCCAAAAGAGGGGGATTATCATGAAAATCTTATTAATCGAGGACGAAAAGCCTTTGAGCGACGCGCTTTGTCAAATCTTCAGTAAAAAACGGTGGGAAACCTTCGCCGCCTACAACGGCGAAACGGGCCTGGACGAAGCCTTGACGGGAATTTACGACATCATCCTGCTGGACATCATGCTCCCCAAGCTGGACGGTTTAACGGTTTTGCAGCGGCTGCGCGAAGCTTCCATCTCCACGCCGGTGCTCCTGCTCTCCGCCAAAGGGGAAATCAGCGACAAAGTGGCGGGGCTGGACTGCGGCGCGGACGACTACCTGGCCAAGCCGTTTGCAACGGAAGAGCTGCTGGCGCGCATCCGCGCCATGACCCGCCGCCGGGGGGAATTGATCTTTGACGACACGTTACAGGTGGGTGATCTCACCCTGAATTTGGCGAATTACACGCTCTCGCGCGGGGACCAGCGGGTCCAGCTCGCCAACAAAGAATTCGAAATCATGAAACAGTTTTTTCTGCATCCGGATACCATCCTCAACAAGGAGGAATTGCTGACCAGGCTCTGGGGATTTGAAAACGGCGCAGCCGGGAACAATGTGGAGGTCTATATCTCCTTCCTTCGCAAGAAGCTGACCTATTTGTGCTCCCAGATGCGCATCGCCTGTATCCGGAATGTGGGATACCGCTTGGAGGAACCGCTATGTTTCGGAAGCTAAAATGGAAGCTGGTCCGCTTCAACATGGCGCTCTTGAGCCTTGTGTTCATTGCTATTTTTGCAGTGACCGCTGTATTGATGATCGCTGCAAATGAGCAGCAGACGCAGATGACGTTAAACGCCGCTTTGCATATGCGCGACGACGGCGGCCGTCAGCCCCCGCCGGTCATGGGGGCCATCCGTGTCATTCTGGATGAGCAGCAAGAGGTTGCCACATTCAGCGCGCCCCCGGGCGTATCGGCCGAGCTGGTCCAACAGGCCACGGAAATGGCGCAGGAACAGGAGCAGGAACGCGGAAATTTCTCACTCGATACCTACCATTTTTCCTACGCATTCGATCGGGAACACGCCCATTTGGTACTTCTGGACCAGACGGGGTCCATTGCCACGCAGCGGAACATCCTTTTGATCCTGTTTGGCGTTACTATTTTAAGCCTGCTCTTGCTGTTTGGGTTGAGCACGCTCTTTGCCACCCGCACGGTGCGCCCGGTCAAAGAGGCGTTTGACCGTCAAAAAAACTTTGTGGCGGACGCCTCTCATGAATTGAAAACGCCGCTCGCTATCCTGAACGCCAACCTTTCCGTCCTAGCAGAAAACGGGACGGAATCGGTCGCCAGCCAGGATCAGTGGATCTCCGCCATGCAGGTTCAGATCACCCGGATGAACGGGCTCATCAACGATATGCTGACGCTCGCAAAGCTGGACCACGACCAGGACGCCATCCCTACACGCGCCGTGGATTTCAGCCGTCTGACAACGGGTTGCTTACTCTCCTTTGAAGCCGTTGCCTATGAAAAGGGCGTGGAAATCCGTTCCCGCATTTCGGAGCATCTCATGGTAAACGGCAGCCCGGAGAGATTCTCCCGTCTGGTGGACATCCTGCTCGACAATGCCGTTAAACATACCCCTTCCGGCGGGATCGTGGAGGTTGTGCTCTCACGTGAAAAGAATCACGCTGTCCTGTCCGTGCGGAATTCCGGGGAAGAGATTTCCCCCGATGCGCTCCCCCACGTATTCGACCGGTTTTACCGGGCGGACAGCGCACGTTCCCGCGAAACCGGAGGTTATGGTCTTGGCCTTGCCATCGCCAAATCCATTGTGGAAAATGCACACGGAAAGATTTCTGCGGAGAGTGCAGACAATCATACGACCTTTTCCGTAGAACTCCCCATCTATGCAGAGGCTCACCCCGGCAGTGGCGCCGATGCATAAAAGCGCTGTCTCTTAAGGTTGCCGCCAAGAGCGGGGTGCCTTGCAGCAACCTGTGTGGGATATTCTCCCGCTTCATAGCCGCCATAAACGCAAAAACGTCCGACACAGGCTTCAATAAGCCCATTTCGGACGTTTTTTCCATATAGTCTATTTCTATAAAATACCCAGGATTCCGTTCTATTCAACCGACCACGCAACGCCAATGACGTCGAGGCCGATATGGATGGCCAGGACAGGCCCCAAGGTTGCCCGCGAAATGGCCGCATGCGGCAAACGCGCGCGGATGCGCTCCGCCAGAGCGGGCGCAATATAGGCGCTCCCCAGGGACTCAATGATGACCTCCACAGCATCCTCCGGCACCCGGTCCGCCAGCGCCTGCATCTGCGCATTCCGGCCGCGCGCCGTGCCGGCGCAGACCAATGCGCCGCCGTCTTTTTCCAAACAGAGGATCGGCCGGATGTTCAAAATCGCCCCCACGGACTGGCGCACAATGCTCAATCTGCCGCTCTTCCGCAAGGATTCCATGTCCTCTACGGAGAAGGCGATGCCGGTCTTTTCCCGCTGCTTTTTCACCTGCGCTACAATGTCTTCCAAAGGATAGCCCTGCCGGATCAGCTTCGCCGCCTTTTTGAGCAGCAATGCCAGTCCTCCCGCCGTTGTGCGGGAATCCACAACGCGCACCTTTTCCGCATCCACAGCCTTTGCCGCAATACAGGCGCTGCTATATGCACCGCTCAACCGCGAGGAAATCACCACACAGAGCACCTCGCCGCCCTGATGGACAATCGCCTGAAACATTCCGACAAAATCCGCAACCGAGGCCTGTGCGGTTGCGCAGAGATCCGGATTCGCCGCAATTTTATCCACAAAATTCTGATTCTCGTCCGCGAACCCCTCGGTATAGGAATTCCCGGCAATGGTATAATGCATGGGCACCACACGGAGCTTTAAACGATCCGCTTCCTCCTTTGTCAGGTAGGCAGTGCTGTCCGTCACAAGTGTAATCATCCATTCCCAGCCCCCATTCTGCGGAATCGGTTGTACCGGTTCTCAAGCAGCTGCTGGATGGGGAGCTTTGCATTCTGGGAAAGCTTCTCATACAGATCCGTCTTTAAGCCCTGATAAACCTCTTCGAATTGATTGTGCCCCTCTGGGATGACCCGCTCAATCACCCCGAGCTGCAACAGATCCTCCGCCGTCATACGCAGGCAGCTGGCAGCTTCTTTCACCTTCGAGCTGTCCTTCCAGAGGATGCTCGCACATCCCTCGGGCGAAATGACCGAATAAAGGGCGTTTTCCAGCATCCACACCTCGTCGGCAACTGCAAGCCCGATGGCTCCGCCGCTGCCTCCTTCCCCAATAAACACCGAGATAATCGGCGTTTTAAGGGTCATCATTTCACTCAGGTTTTCTGCAATCGCTTCGCCTTGGCCGCGCTCTTCCGCTGCAATCCCGCAGAACGCGCCCGCCGTATCGACAAAACAGACCACAGGGCGGTGGAACTTCTCCGCCAATTTCATCTGACGAAGGGCCTTCCGGTATCCCTCGGGATGGGCGGAGCCAAAATTCCGGTATAATTTTTCCTTGGTATCGTGGCCGCGCTCCAACGCAATCACGGTGACGGGCATCCCGTTTAAACGCGCGATTCCTGCCACAATCGCCTTGTCGTCTCCAAAGCGGCGGTCCCCGTGCATCTCGATGAAATCATCAAAGATGTGATTGATAAAATCCGTTCCGGTCGGCCGGCCTTTCGAACGGGCCGCCTGTACGCGCTCAAATGCTTCCATTGGACGCCCCTCCTTCCGGGATTGCGCCGTGCAAAGACAGGAGCTTTGCCAGCATTTCCTTCTGTTCGCTGCGTTGGACCACCTGGTCCACAAACCCCTTTTCAAACAGGAACTCTGCGCGCTGGAATCCCGCAGGGAGCTTTTGGCGCATGGTCTGCTTGATGACACGCGGCCCCGCGAACCCAATCAAAGCGTGGGGCTCGGCCAATATGATGTCCCCTTCCATTGCAAAGCTGGCCGTAACACCTCCGGTCGTCGGGTCGGTCAGCACGACAATGTACAGGTTTCCCGCGTCACTGTGGCGCTTGACCGCGCCGCTGGTCTTCGCCATCTGCATCAGGGAAAGCGTCCCCTCCTGCATGCGCGCACCTCCGGAAACCGTGTAGCCGATCACCGGCAGAGAGTGCTCCGTGGCGTATTCAATCAGGCGGGTGATTTTCTCTCCCACCACCGTGCCCATGCTTCCCATCATAAAATAGGGTTCCATGACAAACAGGCAGCATTTCATGCCGTTGATGCGCGCCGTACCGCAGACAACGCCCTCTTTCTCCGCGCTCTCCAGATACGCGTGTTTGAGCTTGCGGTCGTAATTGGGGAACCCGATCAGGTTGCGCGAACGCATGTTGGCGTCGTGCTCCTCAAACGAATCCTCGTCCGCAATCATGCTGATCCGCTGCCGCGCGTTCACGCGGAAGTGGTGGCCGCACTTTGGGCAAACGTCGAGATTTTCGTTCAGCTCACTGGTGAACAGCATCGCTTTGCACTCCGGGCAGGAGATGCACAGCTCGCTTGGAATATCCGGCGCCGGGGACTTGGTATATTTGTCATACGATTCCAGGTCGTTTTTCGGCTTTTTAAATAGGTTTTTTGGAAGCATCCGTTATCCCCTCTTTTCCCGCAATTCCATGAAGTTTGTATAGTAATCTCCGGATTTAAACGCCGGTGTGCTCAAAATATCCATATGGAGTTCCGCGTTGTGATCCACGCCTTCCACCACCAATTCGCACAGGGCGGCCTGCATCTTGCGGATGGCCTCCTCGCGCGTCGGGGCATGGACAATCAGCTTGCCGATCAGGGAATCATAGAACGGCGGGACCATATAGTCCTGATACAGCGCCGTATCAAAGCGCACCCAGGGGCCGCCCGGGATATGCAGCAGGGAAATCCTGCCGCAGCTCGGCCGGAAGTTCAGCTCCGGATTCTCCGCATTGATGCGGCACTCGATGGCATGGCCGGAAATGTGTATATCGTCCTGCGTAAAGGCCAGAGGCATTCCCGCAGCCACGCGGATCTGCCATTTGACCAGGTCGATGCCGCTGACCATCTCCGTCACCGGATGCTCCACCTGCAAGCGGGTATTCATCTCCATAAAATAGAAATTCTTATCCGGGTCCAGCAGGAATTCGATGGTCCCAACGCCGGTATAGCCAACCGCCTTGGCGGCCTTCACCGCCGCCTCCGCCATCTTCTGGCGGAGCTCCGGCGTGACCGCCGGGGAGGGGCTTTCCTCGATCATCTTTTGGTTCTTCCGCTGGATGGAACATTCGCGCTCCCCCAACGTGATGACATTCCCCTGCCGGTCGCAGAGGAGCTGCATCTCAATATGTTTCGCGGGGGCGACAAACTTTTCCAGATAAACGCCGCCGTCCCCAAAAGCAAGCTGGGCTTCCTGAGAAGCGGAGCGGAATGCGTCCTCAAAATCCTCAGAACGGTCTACGCGGCGAATCCCTCTGCCGCCGCCGCCCGCGCGCGCCTTCACCAGAAGCGGATACCCGATCCGGTCCGCCTCTTCGTGGGCTTTGGCCAGATCCTCTACCATCTCGCATCCCGGGACAACCGGCACGCCCGCTGCAATCATGGTCTTGCGTGCAGCGTCCTTGTCGCCCATCTCGGAGATCACCTTGGAGGACGGCCCAATAAAGACGATGTGGCACTCCTCACATAGGGCGGCAAACTTGGCATTCTCAGAGAGCAGACCGTACCCCGGGTGGATCGCGCCAGCCCCGGTCGCCTCTGCCGCGGAAAGGATCGCCGTCATATTCAGGTAGCTGTCCTGTACCTGCGCAGGGCCAATACAGATGCTTTCATCCGCCAGGCTCACATGCAACGCGTCGCGGTCCGCCTCTGAAAAAACGGCCACCGTGGAAATCCCCATCTCTTTACAGGCGCGGATAATGCGCACAGCGATTTCCCCACGGTTGGCGATCAATATCTTTGAAAACAAGGTCTACACCTCTTTATCATCAAATTCACAATGCTCAAACGATGGCAAAGGAGAGATCCCCTTTTACCACCAATTTGCCATTGACACGCCCTTCGCCTTTTGCAAAGCAGAACGGCCCGCGCTGTCCAGTTGCGCTGCAATGGAATACGATCGTATCGCCCGGCTTTACCTGCCCTTTAAAGCGCACCTTATCCAAACCGGTGTAGAGCGGGGTATGTCCCTTTACCGCCTCCACCAGCAGCACACAGCAGGTCTGCGCCATCATTTCGCACTGGATGACGCCCGGGACCACCGGGTTGCCCGGAAAATGGCCCTGCAAGAACCATTCGTCGCCGCGCACCGTATATTTGCCCTCCGCCAGATTGTCCTCAATCTTGGTCGCTTCATCCAATAGAAGCATGGGCTCACGGTGCGGCAGGATCTCTTTCAACTCTTCTCTCGTCATAGGTCTTTTTCCTCCTGCCCTCAAAAGATCTTAAAGAGCACCTGGCCGTATTCCACCAGCTGTCCATTCTCTACACAAACATCGACGATTTCCCCGTCCGTGTCCGCGGTGATCTCATTGAGCAGCTTCATCGCTTCGATCACGCACAGCACATCGCCCTTCTTGACCTTGCTGCCGACGCGGACATAGGGGTCCGCCTCTGGGGAAGGCGCCTGATAAAACACGCCGACCATCGGGGACTTGACCTCTTTCAAATTGTTGAAGTCCACCGGCGTGCCATCCTGCGTGGCCACCGGCGCTGCCGAAGCCGCCGAAGCAGGGGCTGCCGGAGCTGCCTGCACGGGTGCAGCGGCGGGCACCGCTTGTACCACAGGCACGACCGCCGGGGCTGCCGGAGCAGCGGCACTGGCGGCTTCCATGCGCAGGTTGGTTCCATCCTCCTGCAATTCCAATATGCCAAGGCCGTTTTCCTTCATGATCTGTGCGAGTTCCCGGATTTCTTCGATTTTCATGAAACTCCCTCCTTACCCGTTGTACTTCTTCAACGCCAAACATGCGTTGTGGCCGCCAAAGCCGAGGTTGGTAGAGAGCGCATAGTCCAACTCGACCTTCCGGGCTGTATTCGGGGTGTAGTCGAGGTCGCACTCCGGGTCGGGCTCTTGATAGTGGATCGTCGGCGGGACCACGCTGTTTTGCAGGGCCAGCGCACATACAATGGCCTCCAGCGCGCCCGTAGCGCCCAGCATATGGCCGGTCATAGACTTCGTGGAGCTGATAACCGCCTCGTATGCTTTCTGCCCCAACGCCTTTTTGAACGCCAATGTCTCTGTCTTGTCGTTCAGAGGTGTACTCGTACCATGCGCATTGATGTACAGGGATGCGTCCGCAGGCATCTGCGCTTCCGCAATCGCCTGGCGGATGGCATTTGCCGGTCCGTCCGCCTCCGGGTCCGGCGCGGTCACGTGATGGGCGTCGTTCGTATTGCCATAACCGACCATCTCCGCATAGATCTTCGCGCCGCGCGCAACCGCGTGCTCGTACTCCTCCAGGATCAAGACCGCGCTGCCTTCGCCCATGACAAACCCGCTGCGGCGCTTGTCGAACGGTGTGCAGGCGTCCTCCGGGTCATCGCTGTTGGACAGCGCCATGCAATTGGCAAAGCCGGCAGTGGCCAGCTCATTGATGGTCGCCTCCGTGCCGCCTGCGATGATCGCGTCCGCATAGCCGTGCTTGACCGCCCGGAATGCCTCGCCCACTGCGTGGGCGGAAGTTGCGCAGGCCGTCACAACGCAGAGGGACGGGCCTTTTGCCTGGTATTTAATCGCAACATTGCCGGCGGCAATATTGGTAATCAATTTGGTGATGAAGAAGGGCGAAATCCCCTTCGGCCCTTTGTTGAGCAGTTTCGTGGTCTCTTCCACAAAGGTATTCATTCCGCCGACGCCCGTGCCGATATAGACGCCCAAGCGCTCCGGCTCCACTTTGCCCTCGATGCCGCTGTCCTGCATCGCCTGCGCCGCGGCAGCCATTGCATACTGGGTGAACAGGTCCATCTTGCGCACCTGGGATTTTTCAATGTACAGCAACGGATCGAATCCCTTGACCTCTGCCGCAATGTTCACTTTGCTGTTGGACGTATCGAACTTCGTAATTTTTCCAATGCCGTTCTTGCCCGCAAGCAAGCTCTCCCAAGTGGTCGGGATGTCGTTGCCAACCGGCGTAACTGCGCCGATTCCGGTAATTACGACTCGTTTTTCCATTTTTTACAATCCCCCAAACTTTTACATACCGAGGCCGCCATCCACGCGGATGACTTCGCCCGTGATATACGACGCGCCGTCTCCCGCCAGGAAGACCGCCAGATTTGCAATATCCTCCGGCTTGCCCATATGCTTGAGCGGGATCGCCGCACTCGCGCCTTCTTTTACTTTATCGCTGAGCTTTGCCGTCATATCCGTTTCAATGAAACCGGGCGCAATGGCGTTGCAGGTCACATTGCGGGAAGCGAGCTCCTTCGCCACGGACTTGGTCAGACCGACCAGCCCGGCCTTGGCGGAAGAGTAGTTCCCCTGCCCTGCGTTGCCCATCAACCCTGAGACGGAGGAGATGTTGATGATTCTTCCGCTGCGGCGCTTCATGAAATGCGAATAGCAATGCTTAATCATATGGAAAGCGCCCTTCAAATTCGTATCGATCACCGCGTCAAAGTCGGCCTCCTTCATGGAGAGCAGCAGGCCGTCGCGCGTGATGCCGGCGTTGTTCACCAAAATGTTGATCTGCCCAAAGTCCGCCAGAATCTGTGCCACCGTCTCCTTTGTCGCATCAAAGTCGGACACGTCGCAGCGGTACGCTTTGGCGGTCACGCCGTGCTCTGCGGCAAGCGCGCATGTCTCGTTGGCGGCCTCTTCGTTGCCCGCATACACGATCGCAACATTGGCGCCGCTCTCTGCCATCTTCAATGCAATCGCACGGCCGATACCGCGGGAACCTCCGGTGATAACCGCAGTCTGATTGGTCAGCAAAAAAATTCCTCCTTTAGTCTCTCATCATTTTGATCTGGAAATGGCTTTATTTCAGCGCATCCACCGTGGCCTGTAAGGTTTCCGCATCCTCCACGCGATGGATGGATACGCCGGGGAGCGTCTTTTTCACCAAACCGGCGAGCGTTTTGCCGGGCCCGACCTCTACAAAATCGGTGACGCCCTCGTCCGCCATCTTTTTCAAAATCGCCTGCCACGGGACCGGGTGGTTGACCTGCATGGCGATGTTCTGCTTAATCGCCGCCGCATCCTGCGCATAGTGCTCTGCCGTATAGTTTGCATAGAGCGGCGTCGCCGGCGCGGAGACCGCCACTTGCTTAAGCTCCTCCTGCATCTGTGCCGCCGCGGAATCCATCATCGGGGAGTGGAATCCGCCGCTCACCGCCAGTGGAACGGCACGGCCGCCCGCCTCCTGTACCGCCTTGCAGAGCCCTTCCAAAGCCGTCTTTTCGCCCGCCACGGACACCTGTCCCGGGCAGTTGTAGTTTACCGGATAGGTCCCCGGATGCGCCGCGCAGAGTTCCTCCACACGCTCGTCGGAGAGCTTCAGCACAGCGGCCATGCCGCCGTTTGTCCGCTCCGCCGCCTCGTCCATAAAGGACGCGCGCTTACACACCAGACGGAAGCCATCCTCCGGGGTGAGCACCCCGCAGAACGTCAGGGCAGCCACCTCGCCAAGGGAAAAGCCGGCCGCCACGTCCGGCACAATCCCGCTGGCTTTCAGGGCTTCCGCCGCCGCGAGATCCACACAATAGACGCACGGCTGCGTATTTTCCGTGCGGCTCAATTCCTCTTTCGTCCCGGAAAAGCACTGGGCAGAGGTATTCGAACGGATGGAATCCGCCAGATCGAACACCGCCTTGGCCGCTTCGCTGGCCTCGCAGAGCGACTTTCCCATACCAGGATACTGCGCGCCCTGCCCGCTGAACAAAAAGGCTATTTTACCCATTTCATCGCACCTCCGAGAACCTGTTCGCCCTGTGTGAAGAGATCCTCGATGATCTCCTTGCAGGTCTGCTCTTTATTGACCATTGCGGCCACCTGGCCAGCCAGGAACGAGCCATGCTGTGCGTCGCCCTCTCGCGCCGCTTTGCGCACCGCACCCACGCCGTACTTTTCAAATTCCTCGTCGGTTACATTGGGGTCATATTCCATATGGGCCAACTCGCGGGAGAAGGGCGTCTTCAACGCGCGCACCGGATGCCCCAGTCGGCGGCCCGTGCTGATGGTGTCAATGTCCTTTGCCTTGAGAATTTTTTCCTTGTAGACCGGGCTGATGGTGCACTCCTTCGCCACCAGGAAGCGGGTACCCACCTGCACGCCCACCGCGCCCAGCATGAACGCTGCCGCCAGCTGACGTCCATCCGCGATGCCGCCCGCCGCGATCACCGGGATCTTCACCGCGTCGCACACCTGCGGGACAAGCGCCATGGTGGTGAGCTCACCGATGTGTCCGCCGCTTTCGCCACCTTCTGCGACCACCGCAGCTGCGCCGCGCTTCTCAACCAGCTTTGCAACGCCCACAGAAGCCACCACTGGGACGACTTTGATCCCGGCTTCCAACCATGCGGGCATATATTTGCCGGGGTTCCCTGCGCCCGTGGTGAGGACCGGTACCTTTTCCTCTACCACAACGCGTGCAACCTCTTCGACAAAGGGACTCATCAGCATCACGTTGACGCCAAAGGGCTTGTCTGTCATCTCACGGCACTTGCGGATCTCCGCGCGGAGCTGTTCGCCGTTGGAATTCATCCCGGCGATAATCCCCAGGCCGCCTGCGTTCGAAACCGCAGAGGCGAGGGACGCATCCGCAACCCAGGCCATGCCGCCCTGGAAGATCGGATATTCAATGCCAAACAACTCGCAAATCGGTGTCTTTATCATAAAAATTGCTCCTTTCCAGATATCCACTCAATCTTTATACGGTCCAAACCAGTGTACAAGCGCCCGTCGTCAGGCCCCCGCCAAAGGTGGAAATCACAAGCACATCGCCCGGATGGAACGCTCCCGCGCGGTGCATCTCATCCATCAGAATTGCAACACCCGCAGAAGAGGTATTTCCATAGCGGCTGATGTTCACATGGAATTTCTCCGGTGGGATACCCAGCCGTTTCTTTGCGGTTTCAATGATCCGCAGGTTGGCCTGGTGGGGAAGCACAAAATCCACGTCGTCCTCTGTCAGGCCCGCCTCTTTAATCACGGTGCGTATATCGTTACACATGGCGTTGACTGCAAATTTATAGACCTCCTGCCCATCCATAAAGAGGTAGGATTCACAATCCTTGGTTTCGCCAAAAGGCGAATTTCCCTGCACGTTCGGAATCCTAAGCACGTCCATATTGCCGGACGTCGTAATGCGGATGGAGCGCAAGCCGTCCCCCTCGCCCAACACAGCCGCGCCAGCCCCATCGCCAAACAGCACGCAGGTCCGGCGGTCCTTCCAATCGAGCAGCTTGGACATCTCCTCCGCGGCAATCAGCAGGACCTTCTTGACGCGCTTACGGGCAAAATAGCCGGCTGCAACGTCCAACATATAAACAAAGCCGGAACACGCGGCATTGATGTCGAACGCCGGGCAAGTCGCCCCCAGCCTGTTCTGGACAACGCAGGCCAGAGCAGGCGTTATGTAGTCGCCCCGAATCGTTGAGCAGATAATCAGATCCAGCTCTTCGGGTTCGACGCCTGCATCTCGCAGCGCCGCACGCCCTGCCTCGACCGCCAGATCGGATATGGTTTCGGTTGTGCAGACATACCGGCTTTTGATTCCTGTCCGGGTGGAAATCCATTCATCCGAGGTATCCAGGAAAGCCGAAAGGTCATCGTTTGTCTGCGAGCAGGCAGGATGGGCACTTCCCGTCCCCAGGATCTGAAAACTCATATTCACACCATTCTTTCTCACTTTGATTGTCGTCCGCCGAGCGGAATAAGCCCTCAATCCATAGGATTCATTTCCCTCATGGGGCTACCTGGGCCAGCCATTTTGAATGGCATAAGATACAAAACGGCTCATTTTAAAATACTTCAATTTTTTTAATTATATTGCAAATCCATTTTTTGTCAAGCGAAAAATATTTTTCGTATTTTACATTATAAGGGCTCAAAACAATCAAATACCGCTATTTTTCTCTATATAGAATGAAAAAAGCGATGAAAGATCTCTTTTTTTCAACAGGTTCGCTAGAATGCATGTGAAAGGATTTCCTATAAACACATTATAAATGTACATTCCACAACAGCCAATGGCTGTCAGAAGCACAACTTTTCTTTTACGTATTTTCTCACATTTTCCCTTTCTAATCAAGTCGTAACTTGTAAAATAGTCCGGCCACAGAGGCACAACCTCCTGCCCAGGAAACGCCTCCTTTGTCCGAGGCACAAAAGTGTTTCTAAGTAAAGAAGCACCCTGCCGCAAACACTTCTTATGAATGCGGCAGGGCGCCCTGCGTCTTATCTAGTTCAAGATGTGCGAACCATCCTTTATGCGATGGTTACGGAGCAATGCTGCTGCGCGTTCTGGCCCGGCAAGGTCGTGTAAACGCCCGTGCTCTGGCCCGGTGTGCCGACGGCATAGACTCTGTAGTAGTAGTCGTTTCCGATCTGCGCCACAAACTGCGTCTTCAGCACGCTGCCATTGCCCACGGTGAAGCTCGGGGCAACACCGTTTCCATTGACAACCGTCATCTTGAAGCAATATGCGCTGCCTCTCTTCAAGGAGAAGCTGACCGTTGTATCGCTGTATACGCTCGCCTGTGCAAGCACATTCTGCGCTGCGGTGACCGCCTGGTTGACGACCGCTGTGCCAGCAGAGCCGTACACATTGCTGTTCTTCTTCGAGCTGGAAGATCCGGAAGTCTTGTGGCTGTTGCCAGCATCCGGCTTCGTGGGCTCCTCAACCTCTGTCGTCGCGTTGATACGCGCCTGCAGGGTATTGTATGCACTGACAATCTCTTCCGAGGACGCGTCCGCTTTTGCAACAACTGCCTTCGCGGTCTGGATAGCAGCCTTCAACGCTGCATAGTCCACCGCTGTGTAGTCGTTTGCATCCGCCTGCTCGCCTTGGGCAATCAAAGCCTCCAATGCGTCCTTATCCGGCGTCTTGCGCAGGTTTGCCATTGCAACCGTCAGGTCGTCTGCACATGCATTGACTTCCTTCTGCGTAGCATTGGCGTTTTCCATCATTGCCTTGGCTGCATCCAGGGCGTCTATGAAGGCGTTCTTGACCTCTTCGCTGCTCTCATAGCTGTCCAGGTCGGCCAGGATCTCTTCCGCCTTCGCAATCAGCGTCTCCAGAGAGCTGGTATCCGCGCGGAAGGTCAAGCCTGCGATTGCATCCTGCAGGGCCTGCTTTGCCGGCTCCACTTCGGTCTCCAGAGCGTCTTCGTCGTCTACGAGCGCTTCTGCGTCCGTAACAGCCTTCTCATAGGCCTCCCAGCTATTCGGCGTGAAGTCCTCTTCGTTGAGATCCGGCAGGAGATCCAACAAGGCCGCCAAGCCTTCTCTGTCTCCAGCGGTGAAGGACAGGTAGAACATTGCGTCCAACATGTTCTTCCAAGCTTCGTCGATTTCGTCCTGCAAGGCCGTCTTGTCCGCCTCAACAGCAACCGCCGCTGCATATGCTGCGTCAAAGTTCCTCTTTGCGCTCGGGATCATCGTCGCATACTCTTCGCCGGCCATAGCCGTTTCCGCATTTGCGATTGCCTCGCGCAATGCAAGCTTGCTGATCACTGTGCTCACGAGCTGCACCGTGGTTTCGGTGTTCGGCATCGTCAACACATAATCAAACTCCTTGGTGGAATCCAGTGCTTCGATATCAACTGGCGTCTCTTCGCCATTGACCAGCACGGAGGCCGCTGCAAACTCTCTGCCATCCAGTCTCGTCGCAAAGGTCAGCGTCACTTCGTCGCCCGCCATGACCTCTGCGGTGTAGCTGCCCAGCAAGTCTGCAAACGGCGGCTTTTCACCGTTGACCAAAAGCGTCACATTGGAATCGTATTCGACGCGCAGGGTATGCTCAGAGGGTTCTTCTACCGTCAGGCCGTCGATTGCCGCCTGCAAGGTATCCAACGCGTTCAGCAGCTCTGCGTCCGTTGCGGATTCGTTATCCAGCGCTGCGCCTGCGGCCGCATACGCAGATTCGAACGCTTCCCAAGCCGTGTCAAGATACTCGCCTTGGCCTGCATCGTGAATCTTTGTGGCCTCCAGATACAGTTCTTGCAATTTTTCATACGGGGTCTTCTCCGGAACCGGAACGACCGTCGCATACGTCTTTGCAGAGAGGTTCTCGTTGCCATTGATATTGGTGGCCATCACGCGGATTCTCGTCCCAACCGGAACGTTTTCGCCCACGGAAACCGTCGCCTTGCCAGCATCCTCCGGATTCGGCGTAATGCTCGCGCCTTCGATCTCGCGTCCGAAGGAATCGACGATGGACCAATCTGCGGATGTTACTTCATACGTATCATCCCACACCAATCCTTCGATGGCTGCCTTCAACATATTATAGGCGCTGTCGATAATCGCTTCTGCCGCGCCCGGTGTTGCCACTACAACGTTCGCCACGTTGATGGCTGCATTCAGAATTGCTACGCTGCTCTCTGTGTAGATGCTGGTATCAATCCCATTTGCCTGCTCGAGCAGAGCCTGCAGGTCTTCCATGGTTGCGGCTGCACGTGCAGAACCCGCTTTTGCGGTCGCCGTCGGAGCGGCCTTCACAATGGTGTATTCCTGGTCGGTGCCCAGGACGATTTCTGCATTCTTCGGAGAAAGCGTCACTCCGTCCTCGTCCACAACCGGTACGTCGTTGTAGCCGAGCGTTGCAAAGTCGAGCCACAGGACAACGTTTTCATTGTCCGGAGTGATAGCCGGTGCTTCTGCTTCTGCCTTGTCATAAGCGTCCTGGCCGTTCAGCTCGTCGGCACTGAGCGCCTTATTGTAGACGCGCACCTTGGCGAACTGATTGCTGTTGCTTCTGCCCGTCTCAGAGTCATAACCGATATAGAAGTCCGTGTCATTGGAAGCCACGCCGCCCGTAGAGCTATCCGCCGCCTGCGCGACGATCTCGCCGTTCAGGTAGAGGTACAGGTTGCTGCCGTCATAAATGCCAGCGATGTGGTTCCACTTGTTGATCACTTCGTCGCGGTTATATTCGTACTCATAGGTGTACCATTTGCCATCGTTCGCCTTGATGAAGAAATCAATGGTCGACGTACGGATACGGAAGCCCATGCAGCTATCGCCCTTGCCGAGGAACATGTCGTAATCCCTCTGGTTGGTGGACGGCTTCACCCAAACTTCCACAGTGAACGGGTTCTTGCCTTTGAACACATCTTTGAAGATGTCCCCACCGTCGGTTCCCTTGTTATTTAGAATCGGCATATAACCTGTCATAGCAGCGCCAAAGGTGTCGTCATGAATCAAGGTTGCCGTCTCCGGGATGACGGGATCCATCGCGTTGTTGCTCTGATCCTTCACATACGGAGCCTTGCCGCGGAGCGTCGAAACTTCTTCCAATGCGCTCTCAAGGTCGCTGTAATTGGAAACAAGCGCCTTCTGGGCATCGGTCAGTCCCTCGTAGAGATTCATCACCGCTTCGACCTCGTCGAGCTGGTCATAGGAATACACGAAGATCGAATCGATCGCCTCTTCCACCGCCTGCGCCTGCTGCTGGTCAAATGCATCCTGGTCAAAGCTCTCGAGGGTTCTCCAGGGCTTGCTCAGCTCCATCGGGTCGCCGGAAGCGGTCTCATACGGGATAATGGTGTACTCATAGGTGTATGCCTGATTGTTCGGTACCTTGTACTGATCCAGGTTATCCGGGCCGCAGCTTGCGTTGCCGATACCGCGGGAGATCAGGTCCACATGGAAATACGTCTCCTCATTCGGAGCAGTTAACTCATACGGATGATTTGCCGCGTCCAGTTCATCCATCGTGAAGTGTAGGGCACTTGCTTCCAGATCCTGCTTGCCGGCAACAAGGACGCCATAGGGCTTTTCTTCGCCCGTCAAAGCCATCCACTTCACACCGTTGTGGTTACCAGAGGTCTGGGGCCGGAGGAAGGGATAGAAGGAATCCGTAACCGTGGTATCAAAGACACCAACCGTTGCATATGAGCAGCGGTCCGTGTAACCCTCGGACGGGCCGTTGCCATACCAGGTGATGTTCTCATAGCCTGCTGGCAGAGTCATCGTAGAACCGACCTTCATGATCTGTCCCATGCTCGTGTCGGTGGCATCCAATGTAAAGTTGACTGTAACCGCACCGGAACCGTCGATCGTATATACAACCGTCTCTTTCGCGCCTTTCGCATTGTTCAACGTCAACTCGGTGGTGATGACCGTTCTGCCGTCCTCCGCCGTGGAGACCGTCAGTCCATCTTCATCCAGCGTGATGTTCTTGTTGGCGTTCTTCCAGGTGGAGTCCATATTCTTATCGTTGTCGTTCGCCGCTCTCCAGAAGTCCGGCGCCGGGCCTTCTTCGATAATCTCTTCGCCGCGGAAGACATAGTTGGACATCGCGCCCGTGGTCTTATTCAGCTTAAAGCTGAAGCCGTCGCCAGAGATGAGGACATAGTCCGCATCGCTTTCGGTATCCACGGTGACTGCCTTATCGGAGATGACCGGGGCAACTGCCGGGGCAACTGCCGGGATTGCGAACTGTTCGTGCGCGACCTCGTGGCCTGCCTCTGCCCAAAGCGTATCCTCCTTGAGCAGGAAGTCGATGTTGAGGTAATACTCCGCACCTGCCGGACGCTCGTTCTCTGCGGGCATGGTGTATGGGATGGTAACTGTCTTGGTCTCCTTCGGCGCTACATTCGCTTCTTCATCCGTCAGAGTCCCTTCGTCAATGATTTCGCCGTCCTGCAAAAGCTTCCACTGGACTTCATAATCGTTGACATTGGTGAAGTTATTCTCATTATAGATGTTGACCTTGCGGTTTACGAGCGCATTTTCCGTTGCCGTTACCCAAATGGACTGGTACTGATACTTCACTTCATAGAGCTCCGGCTGCGGGTCGCGGTCCGGAGATACGAGGCCGTTCACGCAGAAGTTGCCGCTGTTGTTGCTATCGCCAAAGTCGCCGCCGTAGCCAAAGAACTTGCCGTCCATCTCTTCATTGTAGAGATTCTGCTGTGCATAATCCTCTGCATAGTAATCCCAATACTGGCTCTCCAGCTCGGTAATCGGCTCGGAGTAATCCAGCCACAGCACAACGCTGTCGTCGGTTGCGCCGATGGCAGGTGCCTGGCTGTTCTGTGCCTGGAGTTCTTCCGCCGTCAGTGCCTTGTTATAAATGCGCGCAATGGAGATTTCTCCATCCACTGTGCGATTGTGCTCCAGATCGATGCCGACGCCGAGGTCATACGAATTGGTGCGAATATCGAAACGACCGTTGTTGGTCGCCATCAGCTTGCCATCATAGTAGACCTTCAAAGCGCTTCCGTCGTAGGTGCCTGCGATCTGATGCCAGTTGCCCACCCAATCGCTCGGGAGGTCAAACGAGGCAGACTGCCAGCCGCCATTATAGACGAAGAATTCTACGCCAGGAGCACCGCTGCTGCGGGTCTTCAAAGCAACCTGGGAATCGCCCTTTGCAAGGAATACACTGTTCATCGCAGTAGAGTCCGGCTTCACCATGACTTCAAAGGTGAAGTTTGCATCTTCTCCGGAAAGGACCTCGTTATAAACATCATTTGCTTCGCCGGAAATGACTGCATAACCGCTGTAGGACTTGCCTGTGAGGGAAGCATCGTCCGCATCGTTTACCGTTGTGGGCCCAGTCATCGTTGCGACCGCGGCATTGTTACTCCGTTCCGTAATGTTGCTCTGACTCGGCAGAGAGTCGAGATCGATGTAACGGGACTGATCGACCCAGTCCCAAATGAATCCGCCAAGCATGTTATCAGAGCTGCGGACTGCATCCCAATATTCTTTGATATTGCCGACTGCGTTGCCCATTGCGTGGTCATATTCGCACATGACATAGGGCATCTTGCCTTCGCCAGCATATCCCTGTACCGTGCTGACCGTCGGATACATATTGCTGCCCATATCGGTGCCGCAGTCCTGGTTCAAACCTTCCGCATGAACCGGGCGGGTCAAATCGCGGTCCTTGAAGAACCACACTGCACGCGGGAAGATATCGTCGCCGCCGTGGCGGTCATAGCTCATCTCGTTGCCGATGGACCATGCCACAATCGCTGTCTGATTCTTCAGCGTCTGATAGGACGTGTTTTGGCGGTCAAACAAGATCGTATCCAAATAGTTATTAATGTTGTCGTTCTGGCCCATGATCGCGTGACATTCCGCATTTGTCTCGCCCATCATATACAGGCCATACTTGTCGCAGAGGTAATAGAGGTATTCGTCGTTCGAATAGTGAGAAGTGCGGATCGCGTTGAGGTTCCATTCCTTCATCAGCTTGACGTCTTCCTCGTAGACTTCCTTCGGCACATATTTGCCGCCGAACGGATCGGTGTCGTGGCGGTTCGTGCCGCGGAACAACAACGGCTGGCCGTTGATGGTGATCGGCTCATACTCCGTTGTAATCCGGTTGTAGTTTTCGTCTACTTCCGTGCGGGTGAACTCGATCTCACGGAAGCCGAGCTGCTGCGAAATGCTCTCAAACAGCTTGCCGGAAGTCTTGTCATAAAGGTTCAGAACCAATGTGTAGAGGTTCGGGTACTCTGCGCTCCAAAGCTCCGGGTTCCTAACCAGCTTGCTGGCGTCCGCCGTTGCGGATTCGCCCGCGGCGATCGCGCCGAGGTCAATGCGCATGGGGTCGTTTGCAAAGACGTCGTTGCCCTCTGCATCAAACAATTGAACGTCGATGGCAAAGTTCGAGACATCCTGCGTCGCATAGTTGGTGACCACCGGGCTCAGCTGGAGGTCTGCGTTCGTATAGGTCTCGTCCAGGTCGGTAATCACGCGATAGTCCGAGATATGCACCAGCGGGGTGGAATAGAGATAGACGTCGCGGAAGATACCGCCGTCATAGATCATGTCCTGGTCTTCCATCCACGTGCCGTCGCAGAATTTATGTACTTCAACAGCGAGGGTGTTGACTTCGCCCTGCGGGTTCAGGTAATCGGTGATATCAAACTCGTGCGGACGGTAGCTGTCCTCACTGTAGCCCACCTCATGTCCGTTGACATAGACATAATAAGCGGATTCCACGCCCTGGAAGGAAATCAGCACACGGCCGTTTTCCTGAAGCATGGAAGGATTTACGGTGAATTCCTTGCGGTAGAAACCCACCGGGTTATAATTGGTCGGCGCCTGCGGCACACTGGCATTATCCCCTTCTTGCCAGGGCATCTGGGTATTCGTATAAATGGAATAGTCCCAATCGCCGCAGTCTTCATAACGGGTCCAGCTGCGCGGAACTTCTACATCGTACCAACCGTCCTCCGCTTTGACCTCATAATCGGGGTTCATAAAGCCGTCGTCCAGATATTTCTGGCCCTTTTCCGGATTGGATACGACCACGAGCTGCCAATCTTTTTCGCCGGAGCCGGAAAGCATTTGGACGTATGCGGACTGGTCCTTTGCATAATCCACTGCGCCGGTCACAGCCTTGTCCACGGATTCATAAGGAACCGTCGACGTCGCTGCGGGTTCGCGGTTGATCCCCACAACGTCCCAGGCGTTTTCCTGCTGGCCGTCTAGGCCAGTATAGGTGGTGCCTGTCCACTCTTTGTGGGTAAACTTCGGGTCTTCGGGTTTCATTTCGGAAGCGGCCCGCGTAAGCTGCGGCCACTGTGCGTCGCTGTCCCACGGATCTCCCGCGTCATTCCCAGCAGCAAAAGCAGGCTGAATGCCTACGCTGACGGTCATGAGCGCTGCGAGAAGCAGGGAAACCAGCTTCTTCGATTTCATGCACATCTCTCCCCTATCTAAAAATATTCAACAAGGAACTACCAAACATGTTTTTTCGCTATAAGCAATTCCCTCTACAGCATTGCCATAGTTCTACCCCACGCTTGGTACCCCTCATTTCCTAAACCCATATATTCCCTCCTAAAAAGGGATAAACAATAATATTATTCAAAATCGATCTATTTTTTTATACATTATACCACAAATGTTTTGGAAAGAATAGTATTTTTTTCTGGCATTCTAGTAATTTGTTTGCATTTTTCCTAAAATTATTTCTTTGATTAAAGTAAAACCATTCATTGGAACGTTGCCTATGAAGCCATAGGCAATTAAAAATTTGATAAAAGCAGCTATTTGTACAATCCAATTCAGAAAATAAGACCAAATTTTTCAAAATATGTATTTTATTTTAAATTCTGCTTCTTCCAGTTTCTGTGGATTTTTACAGATCAGCTTTGGCAGTAAAAAAGCCGCGTACAATACGCGGCCAAAGCAAACCTATTTTCTCAATTTTTGCAAGGTGGGATCCCCTTTTACGTAAGAGGCACCACTTCACAGACCGATAAAACGCCGTCACGCACACGGAACCGCACATCAAAGCCCGCAAATGAAAGGCCATATTGCCGCTCCGGGTCGTGTTGGTACGATGGGCGCGGGTCCTGTGCTAAGACACCCATCAGGGCCTCCCGGCGGTTTTCCGGAATGCATCGTAACAGCTCCTCTGGGAAATCCACCTCCAACGCATATCCCTGGAACTGGTCCGCAAATCCCCCCACTGCCTCCGGATGGCTGTCCACCCCCGGCAAATAAGGCTTGATATCCAGAATCGGGGTCCCATCCATTAAGTCCGCGCCGGAGACATGCAGCACCGGCCCCAACGTAGGGCTGAACTCCACTCGATCCAATTTCACACTGGAAAGGCCAATCGCATTGGGACGGAACGGGGAACGTGTGGCAAACACCCCCATGCGGGTATTCCCGCCCATGCGCGGCGGCCGCACCATGGGCGACCAGCCCTCCCGCACGGCCTCGGAAAATTGCCAGATCAGCCATATGTGGGAAAAGCCTTCCAATCCGCGCACAGCGTCCGGATTGCGGTACTCGGGCGCAAACACAACGGTCCCCTTTAAGGCTTTTACCAGGCCGCTCTGCCTGGGGATCCCAAATTTGGTAGAAAAATCGCAGTGCATCTGTGCAATAACTTTTATCGCAATCAATTCATTCATGACGGTTTCCTTTCCAATGCTACGATGTATTCCGCATCTGGATAATTCATAACTCCCATAAGCTTTATTAAATGTTTCCAGTTTAATCATACAACGGATATTGACCGTCAGCAAGCCCCTCTGAAATAGCAATACTTGATCGATTGCTCTTACCTATTTCCGCATAAAATCCGTTTTGGCTTTATTATAAAAGGTAATTGACACTATTTGAAAAAAATGTTACTATTTGCAGTAGCAAGATATGATAAATTACATAATATTTTTAAAATATTATCATTGTTTTTATGAATAAACTATTTAACTTCTGTTCGAAGAATTGATATATATAAAATAAGGAAAGGAGGCTCTATAACCCTACACAAAAAGGACTTTATGAAAAAGAGGAGGAAAGGTATTCAGATGAAAGGAAAAAAAATTGTATCTACGCTCCTGGCGATCGCTATGTTGGCGTCCTATGCCCCATCCATCCAAGCCTTTGGCGCTGCAAGTAATGAACCGGAACAGATCCAGCCCATTAACGCGTTTGCAAACAGCGAGCAGGATGACAATGGCGTCCATCGGCTGGCCATCTATGCGATTGATGGCGATGAAGAAACACGTTGGGCAAATGAATGGCGCGGCATGACCTCGGAGCAGATGAACCACGCGTGGTTGACCGTCGACTTGGGGGCTGTCTATGACCTGAGCAAGATTGAAATCCTCTGGGAAGGGGAATCGGAATTCAGCAGCACCGGCGCCTGGGCCAAGAAATATGAGATCCAGGTATCGGACGACAATGAGCACTTTAAAACCATCTGCCGCAACAACAACGGCCGCTATGACCCGGTTCCCGAAAACGGTACTAGGGATGCGGAATCGTTCCGCGTCAGCGGGCAGGGCCGGTATATCCGCATGCAGTCGCTGGAAGAAGGGAAAGTCTCCTCCGGCAGCTCCATCCGGGAGTTCCGCGTCTGGGGCACTCCAACCGGGACCGATGCAGCGGGGGACTATGCGAATATCCTCAATACCGTGGACAATAAGTTCTCCGATATGGGCGCATGGTTTGGATTCCGCCTGCCCTCCGGGGACGACACAGGAAAACTCGGCGGTTTTGCTGGGCCGACCGTCATTTTGGACAGCGGGTTCAATACCTTAGCGGACAGCATCGGCAAATGGCAGGTCACCAACCAGGACGGCACTACATACGATCTCTCTAAGAGCGTGCTGACTGCGACCGCCTATCCGGGCAAGTTGGTGCAGTCCTATGAACTGGACGACTTCATTTTGCATCTAAACCTGATTTTTGCCAGCGACCGCACCGCTTTGATCGAGACAACCGTGGAAAACAAAACCGATCAAGCGCTTGAATTGCAGCTCAAACAGGTGGGAAGCCTGCGAATGGGGACCCTACAAGCCATAGAAGACGGCGTTTCCATTGCTGTCCGGGAGCCAACCCATTATGACATCCGGTTTGGCCGGCCGGTGGAGATCACGGCAGACGGTACCTCCTATGAGGCAGCGTTGGACCTGACGGTTCCCGCACAGGGCAGCGAGTCCATCTACCAAACGCAGAGCTACACCTTTGATGCGGAGGAAGCGGAGGCCGAAGAAAGCAAAGTTGCCGATATGCTGCAAAACAGTGCATCCTATTTTGAAGAAAACCAGGCAAGATGGGATGGGTACCTCGAGAAAATCAAGACAGCCGATGTGGAGCAAAGGTACAAGAATGCGGCGACAAAAGCGGTCATTACCCTGATAGGCAACTGGCGCAGCGCGGCCGGGCAGATGCCCTACGGTGCGATCCAGCCGTTTGGCGACACAAGCGTCGGCTTCTGGGCGTGGGACTCCTGGAAACATGCTGTCGCAACCTCCCGGTTCAATCCGGACCTCGCTAAAGAGGAATTGCGTGCGCAGTTCGCCTTCCAGATTCAAGAGGACGACGCCAACCGTCCGTGGGATGCCGGCGTGATCTGCGATTTGTTCCGCGACACCGGGATTGGGAACGACCGCGATACAAAGCCACCTTTGGCTGCTTGGGCTGTTTATAACTATTATCAGCAGACCGGAGACGAGGACTTCATCGCAGAAATGTATCCAAAGCTGGTGGCCTATCACGAATGGTGGTACAGAAACCGCGACATCGATCACAACGGCATTGCGGAATATGGCGCTATGGTACACCGCGACCACTACCAGTATGACGACTCCGGGAACATCCTGTATGATGAGAACGGAGAAGCATTGTTTAACACCGGTATGGTTTTACAGGCAGCAGCTTGGGAAAGCGGCATGGACAACGCCACCCGGTTTGACATAGAGGGATATGGACCAGACGACATTGGCATTCAAATCTATCGCGTCAAAAACGATGACGGGCAGACCATCGGCTATACCCTCAATCAGGAATCGGTCGACCTGAACGCCTATCTGTATGCCGAGAAGTGTTATCTCAATGCGATGGCGGAGATGCTCGGCAAAACGGAAGAAGCTGCACAATACGAAGCGGAAGCCGAGCAGGTGCGTAACTACGTCAACGAGAATATGTTCGATGTAGAAACCGGTTTCTATTACGATCTGCAAACCAACGAAGACGGATCGGTGAAAAAATTGCTGGTCAACCGCGGCAAAGGAACCGAGGGCTGGATCCCGCTCTGGGCAAATATGGCTATGCCGGCGCAGGCGGAGGCTGTCATCGACAACATGCTCGACGAAAACCAGTTCTATACCCCAATGCCCTTCCCCACCGCAGCAAGGGATAATCCAAAATACAGCCCGACCGCCTATTGGAGAGGCCCGGTCTGGATGGATCAGGCGATGTTTGCGGTGGAAGCCATGCACAACTATGGCCGGGGTGAAGAGGCTGTAGAGTCCGCCTACCGCCTGTTTGACAATGCAAAGGGCTTGTTGGGCGACGAACCGATCAATGAAAACTACAACCCGGAAACAGGCGACCGGCTCAATGCCACGAACTTCGGTTGGTCATCGGCCGCATTCTATAATCTGTTCCAGAACACCCTCTCCGGCGCGAACGAGACAACCTCACAGACCATTTTGAGCCAACCGGAAAATACGGACGAAATTGTGCAGGAACTGGATAAAGCGGCGGCTGAAAGGCTTTCCAAATCCATTGACGAGATCATTGTTACCCGTCCAGATCAGACAGAACAGTTGCTCGCCCTTCAGGAAAAATATGAAAGCCTACCCGAAGAGGCGCAGGACCTGATTGATCCGGAAAAGATTGAAACCCTGACGGAAATGATTGGCCTTGCACAGCGCATCCAAGAAGAAAAGGCCCAAGTATGGATTAAAGATAAGAGTCAAAACGGCTATGACATCGATATCACGGAACTGACCAATAAAAAGGATATTAAGATTATTAAGGATGAAGAAAAGGAATACGCCTTGAAGGGATGGTTTCCTGTCAATGTAAAGGACGCTGATGCAAAGTTCAATGAGCTTCTCAGCGGAACGGAGAACAGCTTTACCATCGAGACAACCCTCAAGATCGGAGAGAGCAGCAGCTTTGGCTACCTTGCAGGGAATGGCGACCGCTCGGTCGGTTTCCGGACAGAGGCCGTTGGCGGAGGATACCGGTTGTATTTCTACATCTGTCACAACGGTGGCTGGCAAGGAGTGAGCAGTGATGTAATCTCCACCGAAGCGATCAAAAACTGGCTGCGTGTTGCCGCCGTATTTGATGCGGACACAGATCAACTGCGCCTGTATGTGGAGGATCAGTCCTATACAACGGACGGCGTGACTGGAATCGACCGGAGCGAACACGGCTTCTCTGTTGGGCTTGGTGAATTCGACAATGCCGAGGTGGACGACCATCGCAACACGCACACCTTCTATAATTTCCGCATATACGACAAGGCATTGACCTTTGAAGAATTCCAATCCCAGAGCATCACCCCCCAAGATGAGCACGTACAGTTGTGGTACGATTTCAGCGAACTCGATTACGACGATCCTGAAGGGCAAGAACCCACCGAAGACACGATCGTAATCCGCTACAACGGACGCAATGCGTCGCTGGCAGTCAATGGCGAGGAGCAGACAATTGCCGATTTGCTAGGCGTGTATACGGTTCCGGCAACGGAAGAAGCGCTCACCCTCGAATTTACGCCGATGCAGGGCCGCGAATTCGCCGGCGTGCAGGTCAACGGAGTGGATGTGGAAGAATCCGCGTTTGAAGCGGATTCCTTTGTGGTAGAAATCCCGGCAGAGGACGCAGTCAAGGGCTTAGAGAACACCTATACCTTTACAGTGGTAGACAAGCAGAACCTGCGCGCTGCCATTGAGATTGCAGAAGGCAGAGCGGACGAAGCAGCGGAAGCCGTACCGTCCGTGCAGGAGAAGTACGAAGCGGCATTGCAGGCAGCGAAGGACGTCGAGGCAAAGAAGACCGCAACGCAGGACGAGATCAACACCGCATGGAGCGACTTGATCGACGCGCTGCACTACCTGAGCTTTGTTGCAGGCGACAAGAGCCAGCTGGACATCCCGATGGAAATCGCAGATTCCATCGACCGCGACCTGTTTACGCCGGACAGCCTGGATGCGCTGGACGAAGCGTATGCGGCGGCGGAAGAGCTGCTGGACGATGAAGAAGTCCTGGAAGCGGACATCACCGCAGCGGTGGATGCGCTGTATGACGCCATCTATGGCTTGGTCTATCGCGCAGACGTCACCGAGCTGGAAGCGCTGGTCACCAAGGGCGACAGCATTGTTGCAAATGTGGATCAGTACATCCAGAACGACGCATGGACGAGCTTTGAGACCGTCCTGGCCGAAGCAAAGACCGTGCTGGAAGATGCAAACGCAACGCAGGATGCGGTGGACACGGCTGTGAAAGACCTTACGGCGGCGATCTCCGCCTTGCGCATGATCCCGAATAAGGATGCGCTGGAAGCATTGATCGGAGAAGCTGAAGCGATCAACACCAATAAGTACACGGCGAAGAGCGTGGCAACGATGAAGGCCGCATTGAGCACTGCGAAGGCAGTCCTGAACGACGCAGAAGCGACCGAAGAAGAGGTTGCAGACGCAGTCGAGGCGCTGGAGAATAGCATCAACGGTCTGGTCGAGAAGAGCACCTCCACGGGCTCGAAGAACAGCGGCAGCACGTCTGCGAATGTCGGCAACGCATACGGCACAGCGGGCGTTGTATCTGCAAGCCAGAGCGTGGCGGCGAATGCCTATGTGGTTTCCGATACGACAGTCAACTTCACACTGAAGCATGGCCAGGCATACTGCTTCAAGATGACGGTCGTCAACGGCAACGCCATGACGCCGGGCTTCACGGTCGGCAACGGCGATGTGCTGAAGACGCAGTTTGTGGCGAAGGTCGGCAACGACTACTACTACAGAGTCTATGCGACCGGCACGCCGGGCCAGAGCACGGGCGTTTATACCACCCTGCCGGGCCAGAATGCAGTGAAGCATTGTGCAGTGACGATTGCGTAAGAACAAAAACGAAATAACAGGAAAGAGTTCTTTCCTGTAAACCATAAGTCCCCCGTTCTGGGAAAATTCCCAGGACGGGGGACTTATTATCGCACACAAGAGTTAAGTTTTAACAGGGGAATGAATTGAGCGACCATACTATGCGGCAATCATCTGGTAGCTCATCGAAATATTCTTAACTTATTTTTAATAAATCCACTATTAAATACTGTATAAATGCTCAGAAATAAAATATTGGGTTTATTTAAAGTTTGGACAAAAGGCAGACTGTCTCGACTTGTTCTTCATTGTCCAAACTGATACTCATATCTTCCTCAATGATCGGCAGCTTAAATTTGATGGATTTCAGCCACTGTCCATTAGGTTGACGCTCCGGGTAAATCTGTATCTCAGAGATCAGCGCCTCGATCAACTGCCGCCGCTCCGCTTCATTCATCACGCCGTACAGTTTCTCAAAATAAATCAGAACTTTATAGATATTGTCGCCGGTCAGCTTTTCCGCTTCAATGGCCTGCTTTTTGGCTCTGGCTGCGATCAGCAGAGATTCGGTATCCTCGATCTTATCATACATCTTGTAGAGCCGGTCATCAAGGTCTGCCTTGCGCCGGACATAGTGCCGGTCGTCCGGGTCGAGAGAATCAATCTCCTCCGCCAGTTTTGCTTTGACGGAATAATGCTGGCGCAGCTGTTTCTCATAGTTTGCAATCTCCTGGTCAATGGCGGCAGTATCCACTTTCATGTTGATTTTTTCCTGCATCATAGCCGCAAACTTTGGATTGCTCACCAGCTTTACAATGACTTCTGCCACGGCATCGTCCAGTAGTGCTTCCCGGATCTGCTTTTTGTAATCACACTTATGCCCACGTATCATGGAGCGGTGCTTGCAACCGTAGTAGTAAAAATCCTTGTACTTGGTGCCGTCCGCTTTGTGCTTGATGCTTTTATTTCCATACATTCCGGCTCCGCAGACAGGACATTTTACAATACCGGAGAGCAAATGTACGTGTTCATCTTTCCCTCGGTTGACGTGTTCGTATTTCTTGGCCTGCGCCAGCAGCTTCACCTGCGCCGCTTGCCAAACCTCTTCCGAAACAATTGGTTCGTGCAAACCATCTGCCAACAGGTAGTTGTCCTGCTCCACCAACTTGTACTCATTTCTGGTGCCGCGCACTTTTTCCATCTTGCGGCGGCCATAGGCAATTTTTCCGCAGTACACAGGATTTTTCAGAATCAGCCGGATCAGGTGTGCATCAAACAGGGGATTCTTCCCATTCTGCCGGGGAATCTTGCGGATACCGTGGTTCTCCAGATACTTTGCGATGCCATTTGCGCCAATGTCCGTGTGAACATACTGGTCATAGATGACACGAATCGCCTCTGCTTCTTCCTCGTTGATCATCAGTTTTCCATCCACCAGCCGATACCCATAGGGGGCAAAGCCGCCATTCCAGCGACCCTCTCTTGCCTTTTGGATGCGGCCCTCCATGGTTTGGACACGGATATTTTCCCGCTCAATCTCCGCCACAGCAGATAGGACAGAGATCATCAATTTGCCCGCGTCTTTGGAAGAATCAATGCCATCCTCCACACAAACCAGATTGACGCCAAAATCCTGCATGACCTGAAGGGAAGAGAGCACGTCCGCAGCATTTCTGCCAAACCGGGACAATTTGAACACCAGAACATAGGACACGCCATCCTTACCGGATTTGATGTCCTCCATCATCTGGCTGAATTGCGCCCGGCCTTCGATAGACTTGCCGGACTTTCCCGCATCCTCGTATTCGCCGACGATCTTATAATCGTTATAGTCTGCGTAGGCTTTCATTTTGGCCTTCTGGGCATCCAGCGAGTAGCCGTCCACCTGCATAGCGGTGGAGACTCTGGTGTAGGTGTAAACTTTTGTCTTCTCTTTCTGCATCGTAATCTTCCTCATGTGGTGCCAATCAAAAAATGGATTGGTCGTTTTTAACTTGGGTCAGAAGAATCATCCTGCTTTTCCGTCTCTGTCTTGGCTGTTTTTCCCAGCTGCTTAATGGTCTTCAGATATTCTTCCTCCACAGGAGAAAGAGTTTGTGCCTGATAGCGTTTATATTCCGCTTTTGCTTTTTCCATCGCCTGTGCATGACTGATTTTTCCTGCATGGGTCAACACTTCTTCGCCGGTTGCCCGAAGAATATTGTCCAGCTGCTCCACATAATCGCTCATATACATAGGCCGGTGACGGATGGCCTGCACCTCGGCAAAGTCAAAATAACCGGATACCATCTGATTCAGAACCCGAAGTTCTTCCTCTGACAAATAATTCTTGGCAATCCCAACATCTTTTGCCGTGGGGAAGTCGCCCGAAAAAGTGGTAAGCCCCATAAACGGCTTATCTGCATCGGCCCGCTCATAGATCACTTCCGCAGCCGTATGTCCGTGCGCCGCATAATGGAGCTTGTTCTGCACCATTTTGAAAAACGCAACAGATTCCGCACTTCTGGGGTTATAGTCCACACTGGTGGCGTACAAGTCCAGCACCTGACGATACATCACTTTTTCCGAAGAACGAATGTCCCGAATCCGTTCCAGCAGTTCGCGCCAATAGTTTCCACCGCCCAAATTTTTCAGGCGCTCATCGTCCATCGTGAAGCCCTTGATCATATACTCTTTCAGGCGTTCCGTAGCCCACCGGCGAAACTGGGTGGCAATCAAGGATTTTACCCTATACCCCAAAGAAATGATCATATCCAGATTATAGAAAGGCAGCTCTCTGGTTACTTGCCGGTTGCCCTCCATTCGAACCTGTCGGAATTTCCGACAGGTTGAAACCTCATCCAGTTCGCCTTCTTCATAGATGTGGCCGATATGCTCCACAATGTTGCTTCTGGACGTGTGGAACAATTCCGCCATCTGCTGCTGCGTCAGCCAAACAGTCTCGTCTACAAACCGGCACTCTACTTTTGTGAGCCCATCTTCAGCCTGATAAATTACAATCTCGCCCTGGCTCTGATCCGGTCTGTTCTTATCTTCCGCCATTTGTTCACGCTCCTATCCGATTACATTTTCTATGTTTCAAGAGAGCGAAGAAAATGGCCGTTGCTCTCTTGTTTGGACTCTTATATCACGTATATTATATCATGCAGCAATTTTGCCTGCAACTGCTTCCGGCTTGAAAACAGATTCTTTTTTATCTGCTGCCGCGCTGTCCTGATCCTCAAGCGGAACCGCCGGAGCGGGCAGGTTCTCGACATCCAACTCCGAAGCGTACTTCTCAATCAGGTTGGCCAGCAGGTCTGCAAAACCGCTCCATTCATCGATCATAGGCAGTTTCCCTTTCTTTTTTGTGAGGCTGTTTGTAAAAATCCAATACTTCTGCCGGTATCTGCTCCAAAATCGCCACAGCACTGTCATAGTCGCGCCGCAGCTTGAGGTCTTCAATCTGCTTTAGGGTGCTGGCCTTCTGCGCCGATGCAAGAGATTCTTCCAGTTCAGCATTTTTCGTTTTCAGCTTTTTATTTTCGGATGCTGTTTTCGTAAAAGCCACGCCATATTTCCGCAGCAGCGTGTCCATCTTCTCCACGCTGGGAAGATAGGTATCCAAAATTTTGCAAATTTCCTCCGCCCGGCTTTTGGCGTTGAAAGGATTGATTCCGGCGAGCAGATCCTCCAGTTTGTCCTTCTGTTTGGTCAGCCGGGTCATCTCCTTGAACACGCGGGGCGGAATGTGGTCGCGCCCGGTCTGGCTGGCACTCTCACCGCGCTCCAAATCTGGAAACCTCTTGACCATGTGTTTCCAAAACTCATCCTGCCACCAGGTCAGCTTCTTTTTATTGCCCATAATATCTTTGGCGCTAAGCCTGCCATCCTCGGTCAGCGGGACAAAACAAAGGTGCATATGGGGCGTTTTCTCGTCCATATGCACCACGGCAGATATAATTGTCTCTTTGGATTGATGCTGTTCCAGAAAGTGCAGGGCTTCCTCGAAAAACACCCGAATCTCCGCCCGTTTCTTCCCCTTGAAGAACTCCGGGCTGGCAGTCAACAGCGTCTCGATCATACGGATACTATCTTTCCGGGTACGGCATCCGGCGGCGGCAATCTGCCGTTCCGATTCCGTCCGGTACTTGCCGAGCGGTTTGACAAGATGGAAGTTGTACTTGCTTCGGCTGGTGTCCACATCGGGATTGCTGGCGTACTTTTCCTTTGTGCGCTCGTTATGGGCCTCGATATTGCCGATTTCAGGCCCCTTATATTTGGCAAATCGCATAATCGCGTATTGTGCTTTTTCCATACTCAATCCCTCCGTTTCTGCCAGACAATGTCATATCCCAGCACGTCAGCCAACTCCACGGCCTCCCGATACCGCAGCGATTCCCGCTGCAATTTTCCGGAAAGATTGGATACGCTGTCGCTCCACCCATACTCATCGTGCAGCTGGTCAACGACTTCCTGCATGGTGTAACCGGCGCGGATGATCTGCGCCTTGATTTCGTTTCGGATACTTGACTTCATAAAATATATTCCTCCATTTTCGCAAGTGAAGCCCTTTGTCACTTGATAGATAAAACATGATTTTCGGTTGCGTCATAAAAAGAACCGGCTACGCTGGGGAGCGCACCGGCTTTGGTCAATGGTGAAATTTGTGCAAATGCTGTTTTGCGATAGAAATGATTCCCTGCGTATCGTTGGTCAACGGCGGAATATTCGACTTCACAGAAATGCGGGACTTTTCACTGTTCGGGCTGTATTGTCACAAAATGCTGCAATCTGTACGTCGTTCCGTGAGCCGCCATCCGGCGAACTGTATACGGATAAAAGAGAAACATTTCGCTGTTTTGAGATTGCTCTAAAATATGCCTGCAAAATTACCGCTTTTACTGACCGCTTCAGGTGTGGTCAAAATGACCACACCTATTTCACAGCACAAAAGCGCGAAGAATTTCACGGTTCTGGTGGTGGACAAAATATCCATAACCACTTTTACACATCAAAATAGGTGTACCCAAAATGGGCACGACCACTTTATCCAAATGAAGCGCCTCTACAATATATGAGGTAACAGGGTCAATCGCTGCGTACATACGTACCGGCGACCAGATCGGAAATCAATCCCGCCAGTCTTCCGGTACGTACGTACACTGTGAAGCGTCCGTAAACTCGTTTATATGCGGCCTTGCCACTGCCTCGATCCCCATAAAGCCCCATACCCGGCGTCCTGCCGAATTGGTAATCGTGTTGCAGTGTTCCAGATTGTACTTACCGCAGGCTGCCACCAGCGCATCGCTGAAGCTGCGGCGTTTGAGTACAGTCAGGCTATTTTCCTCGCACCACATCCGGTAAATGTCGTAGCAATCCTTTGAACTGATGGACGCATCCGCTTTCAGCCGGATATAGCCCTCGGATTCCAGAAAATCAAACACGTTATTGTTGTCCCGCTTGACGGCCTCCCGGTTCTCTTTGGTGCGCTGGCTCTCGGTGAACTTGAAGTTGTTCGCTACCAACCGCTGCAATCCCGCAAAAGCCCACAGCAGAATGCCCTCCACCTCGGCCTTCATCTTCTCTGCCAGGTCGGGATCATCCACGCGGGTGGCAGGTTTCTCTTTGGTGGTCAGCACCAGCTGCCGCCGGTAAAAGCCATCGCTGCGGTCAAAAAGGGCCTGCAAGTCGCCGTTGCTGAATGCCAGCAAGCGGGAAGACATCCAGCCCTGATAGCTCTGCTTGCCCTTGCGCTCCAAATCCATCTTGCCCTGTGCGGTGACAATGGATTTGACATAGTTGGTCTGCCGCAGTGCCTCCATCCGCATATCGTCATCGACACACAGCAGAATGTGTTCCAGGTCGGCGCGGGCAAAGCGGTTCTCTGAAATTTTTCCGATGCTGCCGTCCTTCATATTGTTGCCGAATAGGGCAGCCAGCACCACGCCAATTTGACTTTTACCCTCGCCGCCGTTGCCCTTAATGACCATCATACGCTGGCCCTTGTTGCTGGGGATCAGGCAATAGCCGATAAACTCCTGCAAGGTAGGGATGTCTTCCGGGTACAACAGCCCATCCAGAAAGGCCAACCAGCGGGTCGGCGCGGGTGCTTCGGGATTATAGGACACTGGCAGACGGCAGCGCACAATGTCCTGTTTTCCCTCCGTAAAGGTGTCATCCAGAAATAACGTGCCGTTTGCCAGATGGATGCGGTCAGTTTCCGGTGGGAAATCCTCTACCAGCGCCGCCAGCTTCATCAGTTCCACAATGTTGCTGATTTTGCGGGGGATGTTACTGACCGCGCAGCATTTCAGTTCCTCAAAAATCTCTCCACGCAGCGGCAGCTCATCGGTGACGCGGCCATCAGGCGTAAAAAAAGCCCCGTTTGTGTAGATGATTTTGTGTCTGCCGAGAAAACCATCACAAAACAGGGCTTCATTGATACTCTTGCCGTCAAACCAGATGGGCTGGTTGGCCTCACGCGATTGCTCGTTCTTCGCCACGGTGCTGCACCTCCTTTTCCAGACGTTGGAGTCGCTGCTCCAGCGCGGCGATGGTTCCGTCCTTCAGCAGCTTATCCACCGCTTTCACACGCTGCTTCAGTTCCGCAAACATGAGAACGTCCAACAAATCATTTACATACTCGATCATATGACAGGCTTCCACAAAGCGGTCATCCAGTTCATCCTCCGGCGATTGCGGGGCATATTCGACCTTCCAGCGTTCCAGCAGATGCAGATAATCGCAGAGCACCCGCTGGCAGTACATCTCATCGTTGCGGAAGGCCCGCGCCAGCGGATAGGGCTTTTTCAAGGCCATCGCTGCCGGGGGCTTGTCTGGGTCGAGGCCGAAGTCATAGGCCAGCTTCTTTGCGGCCTCGTAGCTGCTCAGGCCAAATAGCCGTGCTACAAAGTCAATCACGTCCCCGGTGGCCCCGCAGCCAAAGCAGTAGAAATAATCCCTGTTCAGCTTCATGCTGGGGTGCCGGTCATCGTGGAAGGGACAGCAGATCATGTCGCCCCGGTTGACCTTGCATCCGTAGTGCTCGGCGGCCTGCTTCACAGTAACAGCAGATTTTACAGTTTCAAACAAATTCATAGGCTTTGCCCTCCATCATTTATTGACGGTATCTGCCCGTCTGCCTGAATATACGGGGAAAAAGCCTATAGACCGAAAAATCCGCTAAAAGTGCAAGAAACGAAAAAACGCCGCCCTGAGATCTTGCAAAAATGCAAGACCTCAGAGCGGCGAAGCCAGCGGAAAACATTTGCCCGCGCTGGTTTTATAAGTTATAATGGTTAAAGAGAATTTTCAGAAAAGAGGTGCGTCACATGGAGGGAGCCTATCTGCCTGGCAATATCCGGCAGCGGATGCAGGAGCTTATGAAGGAACATAAAATTACCCAGGCACAGCTGGCGACCCGCATCGGCAGCACCGAGAGCGCCATCAGCCGGTTTGTCAGCGGCAAAACCGATAAGATCAGTATAGAACACTTGCTCCGCATTGCAAAAGTGTTTGAAGTCTCTACAGATTTCCTTCTTGGGGAAGTCAACACGCCTGACCGAACAAACTTCGATATTGAAGAATTGGGCCTGTCGGTGCAGGCAGCGCGGAATCTGTACACCGGAAAAGCCAATGCGGAGATCGTCAACCGCCTGCTGGAAAGTCCGCGCTTTGCAGAAGTCACTTACATGATCGAGCAATATTTTGACGATACGCTGGCTGCGGGTTTCGCCGGACAGAATCAAATGCTTACCACCCTCAGCGCCATGCTGCGCCGGAACAATAAAACAGACGCTGCTGTGCAGGCGGCCAGAACTGTCAACCGACAGAAAGTTCCTGTATATCAGGCAGACCTGACGATGATACAGAACACATTTATGGCAGCACTGCGGGAAGTGAAGAAAGAGATCGGCAATGATTTTACGGCGGCGCAGTCTTTGACCAAAGGCATCACTCAGCAGATGTTCTCCGAATTGACAAAAGGTCAGGATGTCCAGGCACCGACCATCACGCCGGAAATGATTTCCGCCGCTGTCACCCAGAGCGCGGCAGGAATGGACGGTGTGCAAAAGGAAGCGTTGGACAAGTTTGGTCAGGCGTTGACGGAATTCCTCCAATCCACTTTAGACCATGCGCAGGAGAAGCAAAATGCCGACCCGGAGTAATGAGCGGCTGTGCGAGTTGGCGCAGGCAGGGGATACGGCTGCCCGTGACATTCTGCTGGAAAACAATCTGGGATTCATCCGAAAAATAGCGTTGGAGCAATACCGGAGTATGGGGCTGGATGAAAATGATATTGGAATTGATTTAGATGATTTGGTGCAGGAGGGAAGTATCGGCCTGCTGAACGCGATCCCTTTGTTTGATGCTGGACGTGGCATGAAATTTCTGACTTATGCAGCACCGGCGATCCGCAATGCCATGACAGACTGTATCCGTGCTGCCCTCGCTTTATTTGAACAACGGATGGTGGATAAGAAAGACGGCCCCGGCTTCCAGAGAGTATATCTGGATGACATTCTGTCCGATGATGAACGGATGCTGCGGATCGAAGCCATAGCTGACCCCCATACCCAAACGCCGGAGCAAATTTACATCCAAAAAGAACAGCTGACGGAACTGTATGCGGCGCTGGACAAGCTGACTGCCAGAGAGCAGACTTATCTGCTGTACCGCTATGGGTTTACCGATGGAATCGAACACCCGCTGATCGGTGCGGCGCTCCACTTCCACCTCAGCGAGAGCCGGACAAAGAAGGTGGAGGGCGAGGCGATGGACAGCCTGCGTGGGAAGCTGCCGTGGTGGTTCTGATACGATGGGAAGCATCGGCTGACGGGGGCTTTGATATACCTTTGTTCCGCAAATGACACGGCTGACAGACAGTGCTCGTTCGCACCGTCTGCCAGCCTTTTTCTGTCGCTTATGCTGCCCCGCAAGGAGCAACCTTTCCCGCCAGAACGCCGCAACTGTAGCCACACTTTCCGGGGCGTGCTACAATTCCGGCTGCCATCTGCTCCACAAAGGTATAACACACTAGACTTTCCTACGGAAAATCGTGTGCCAACAGGGATGCTGCTCGCCCCTATTGGAAACCCAGAGCCAAAGGAGCTATGCCCCTCTGGACACCCCTTTATGTTCGTGCAGAGGCCATCTATCCCATCTGGGGCTGTTGGATTTTTCCTGCCCGAACATGAAACCGTCACACAGATTTAACAGCTTATTTGACCTCAAATCTGTGTGCTGTTTCACTATTATGATGCTACTATCTGAACCGCATTTTCACGAATCTGATTTATAGTTGCTATCAATGCGGTTCTAGTCTTTGCATCAAACAGCTTAATAAAGCTAACAGGTTTGTCAAATGGCGGCTTTGTAAGTTCTGAAACGTTTTCCATATACCCATTCAGTTCTATGTGATTGATGATTTTTTTTACAAAGGAAATCTGCTTCTGATTTAAGGATTGGTCGTTAATAAAGGCAGAAAATGCCTGCATGGCCGCCTCGTGGTCCAACTTGGCAATCTTGCGAATCAACAATCCAAAAGGTGTATCACCAAATTCCCGTTTATAATCTTCTTTGCTTCCAAGCTCACTTGTCAGCACTCGTTCCAGCTCCTGATAATCGCCCGCGGCCAACGGAATATTGTGGGTCAGCTTGTAAATAGCCAGCGTATTTCCGTGCTCATTGACATAGCGGTTTACTTTGGCACGGTAGTCTTCAAAGTCATACGCTGTATCCAGCTGAACCCCTTCTTGGCTATCTATAATTGGATCAGTAAGTTTGGTAATAATACGTTTTTGCCCTCCGTCATCTTCGTCCAAAAAACGAATCAAACCACGAAGCTCTTTCCGAACCTTTTCAAACAGCAGAATATCATTAGCGTCCCAAAAGACATCGGTATGGATTTCCTGTAGAAGCGGCAGCTTTTCCTTAATCTGCGGAATATTTGCCTTGCGCTCCAGGAGCGAAGCTGTGTCACACAACTGCTTTTTGGCATACTTGAAAGCAGGCATCTGTTCAATATGTGCCAATATCAGCCCGTACATAAAGTTATCAAAACGCTTGGCGAATTCATCCGTTTCTTCCGATTGAACAAGCGGTGCAATCTGTGTCAGCAACTCGCCTTTGTCACCCTCACTGATAGAAAGAAAGGCGTCCTGCTTTTTATATTTTTCCACATACTGCATCCGCAGTTTTACGGAAATCAACTCTGGGTTCAACGCTGTAACTTGCTTATGGCAGGTTTCGACAAGTTCGTTTCGCCATAACTGATAGTTTTCTCCTGCAAAGGTGCTTTCTTGTAAAGCCATAGAAATTTTAATCTGCTTGCCGAAAATATTCTCCGACAATGTCTTTGTTTCCCTGGCTTCATATCCTTCCTTGTGTTCCCGGAAATATTCAAAATTGCCGCAGTAATCGAAAATCAAGAAGCGCCGTTTATTCGTATATACTCCATCAATCTGATCTACGCAGGACAATCCCTTGCACAAACGAGTGCCACGGCCAATCATCTGCCAAAACTTTGCTTTGGAACGCACCTTCTTGAAGAACACCAGATTGACGCATTCCGGCACATCAATACCTGTGTCCATCATATCCACGGACACAGCAATATGTGGCTCCTTTTCCGGCTGTTTGAAATCATCTATGATGGTCTGAGCATAACTATCGTCACAAATCACGCGCTGGGCAAATGAACCGTGATACTGAGGGTAGAGTTTATTAAACCGCTCCAGAATGAATTCGGCGTGGCGCTTATTCTGTGCAAAAATAATGGTTTTACCCAGCTGGTCCCCGCCTGCAACCTTGATGCCCCGCTCCATCAAATCCTGTAAAACCATGTCAACCGTTTTCTCGTTAAATACAAATTTGTTCAGAGCTGCGGACGGGATAAAATCCGGCATCATGCCATCTTCAATGAAGTCATCTTCGTAACGCTCTTTGTCTTCGTCAGACAGGTCGTCGTAGGTAATGCCTTCATCCAAAAACTTTGTTTTGACCTCATAATTATAGTATGGTACCAACACATGGTCTTGGTAGACCGCTGTTTCATAATCGTAGGCGTAAGTAGGAACACCATGTTCCATTTCAAAGAAATCGTAGGTGTTCCGATCTACATCCGTTTTCGGCGTAGCGGTAAGGCCAACCATCAAAGCATCAAAATATTCAAAAATTGCCCTGTACTTTTTGAAAATACTCCGGTGGCTTTCATCAATAATAATCAGATCAAAATGCGCCGGAGTAAACAACTGGCGCCCATCTTTGGATTTCGTATCATCGATAGCATTCAAAATAGTTGGGTAAGTGGAAAACACAATCCGGGCATTTCGGTCATCCTTGTTGGAACACAGATTGCAGAGGGACATATCCGGCAGATACCGCTTAAAGTCATCCTTCGCCTGCTTGACCAGCGCGGTGCGGTCAGCCAGAAAAAGAATATTTGTAATCCATTTGCCGCGGCTGAGTACATCGGTTAGGCTGGAAGCCGTCCTTGTTTTTCCCGTACCAGTTGCCATTACCAGAAGATGCTTACGAAATCCCTGTTCAATTTGTCCGCAAACAGCCCGTATGGCCTCTTTTTGGTAGTAGCGATCGGTAATTTTATCATCGATGGGAATACTCATCAACTCTTGCCGTTCAGCGCGACGGTTCATCAGCTTTTGTAAGTCTTCCTTGCTGAACACGCCACTGACCTTGCGCTGAGGGCCAGACCGGTCATCCCAGTAATAAGTTTCAAAACCGTTCGTGGTAAACATCATCGGACGGCGGCCAAATTTCCGTTCCAGGCAATCCGCGTATAAAACTGCCTGCTTCCGCCCAATGTTAGGGTCTTTGCTAGTGCGTTTGGCCTCAATCACCGCCAGTGGAAGGCCATCTTTGCCAAACAGCACATAGTCGCAGTAGCCCATTTGGCCCACCACACCGGCCATACCCTGTACAGGATATTCCTCCTGTACATCTGCATCGGTACCGTCGAATTTCCAGCCCATGAACTTCAAATCTACGTCAATATAAATTTTCCGCGTCTGGAACTCAGACAAATCTTCCGGCTGGAAAGATCGCTCCTGCTGATGCTTCTCTTTCTCAGCAGTATATTGGGCTGACATCTGCTCAATTTGTTTGCGCAGCGCCTCGATCTCTGCTTCTTTTTCATCCAGCAGGCTTTCCTGCTCTTTGATTTTCCGAGTATCTACCGCTATTTTTTCGGTAGGGATCAGACTTTCGTCAAAGACACGCTCCTGATAATCAGAACCATAGCAATAATCTATCCACTGGACAAACTCAAATAATCCTTTCAAGGATGCAAGGGCATCACTGGGCTGCACACTCCGCTCTGTATGTACTGCCAGATTACCCAGCTTGATGATGAAAGGCAGCTTACCCCAGGTATTGGAATCCACGGCGAAACGGAAGGACGGTTCATGAATAAGGGATTGTAGGTTGTCCTTGTAGGGCATCTTCATGGTCTTATCTGCCGAATATACCCATTTTACTGCCAATTCCAACGCTTTCCGGCAGCCGACAGCGCACATGGCAGGAGCGGAAGCATAAATTTTCTCGGCTTCCACGCAGGCAGGAGCAAACAACTCGTATTCTTTTTTCATTTTGAGAAAGTCAAAATTTGACATTATAACCACTCCTGTCTAATGCTTTTTTCAAGGCACTGGAAAAATCCAATGTACTTTTCTTGACGATATTTTGATTTGTCGGTTTGTTCGACGAAGTCGGCGAACTGTTCCTGTAGTTTGATTGGCGGAATAGGAACACACAGTGCGAGGATATCCCTGTTGGAAATGTTCGCCTGACGAACGCCTCTGCTAATACCTGTCAGCCGCTTCTTTATCTTACTGAATTTGAGCAACTCTGAAAGATAATGCTTATTCATCGTTGTCTTTATTACAAGCTTTGCATTTCGTTGATTTAAATAGTATTCAGGGTACTCATCACTCAAAATACACACATTGCCGTAATCGTCCTTGCCAACCGTCCCAGTAAGTGACATAACCAAATCACCGGGGTACATTTTATACCGCGCCAATGTGGGATCATTCGGCCAAAATACCATGTTCACAGACAAAAAATGACCGGAGTTAATATTGCCAATTCGCAGTACTGGTATGCCTGAATCAGTAAACCCGGTGCTCTTGAATGCAAATCCTCCTACAATTTCGAGCTGGTGTTCTAGTTCTGTTACTTCCCAACCCATCGGGTTTTCGTCAGGCTCTCCAAACATCTCGATAAATCGGGACTTGACGATTTGATCTAACTTAGTTCGCTGCTCTTTTCGAGAGGTTATTAAGGCATCAATTTTACCGAATATTTGAGATATTTTTCTTTGTGTTTCAATATCTGGGATATTGATGGGTTCTTTTTGATAGTCCCTAAAGTATATATGAGGTATAGTTGCACCGCTAAAATATTTTGCCAGATTCATATGTTCAACGGCGTAAAACAGGTATTTAATATCAATAGGAATACCCTCTTTCGGGAGCAAGTATTGCATAGTCCCAATCACCGAGGAATACGCAGGTAGCAGCATTGTCCGGCCAATACCTGCACCGTCCTTTACAACGGCAATATATTCTTTGTCCTGTTGATAAAAATCCACCTGCTTTATCAAGCCACTGGCTCCATAGATTGGGTATGCCCCCTTTTTATCTTGTAAATTCTTCTGTGCAATATTCGAAGATTCCTTTTTACATACATCACCAAGAGTTAATCTTTTCATGCCGCCACCTCCAAATCATCAAAAGATTTTGATTTGTCGGTTTGTTCGACGAAGGAAATGAAGTCCTTTTGAAGTTTCATTGGGGGGATTATTTGCTTGTATGCTTTCATTATAGCCGTATTCAAATTGGGTTGTGTACCAGCAGGAGCAATTTTTCTAAAATGCTCCGTCATTTGATTCAATGCTTGCAGCAGGAAAACTTTATCCAATCTGGCATCAATATCCTCCATTGCAAGCCAACCATCGTGAATACAGCCGTCAAAAGTTATAATCCGAGCAAACCCCAAAGAAACACCACAGTTAGCGAATATTAAGCTTCCTGCTTTGACCATACGACTTTTTGATACGCCCTCTCGAATGATATGTTCTTTAGTAGAATGAAGGTATATGCTTTCACCATCGGTGGCATCACCTATCTTTATCCACGGCACATCACCACCAAGGAATTTTTCAATAGGCCTCGGAGACCCCCCTCTAACTATTGTACAAAGCTCTCCGAGAGGTTGTATTGTCCAACCTTTATCATTTACATTGATATCCCCAAACATCTCGATAAATCGGGATTGGCAATCAGCCGATGTATTTTCTATGAGAAATCTTTACATTGTTTTGATTGACCATCGCATATTGCATGGTAGTGTCAATTTTGGAATGGCCCAGCAATCTCTGCACCTGTTCAATCGGCATTCCTTTATCGATTGCACGCGTTGCCAGTGTACGCCGGAATTTATGCGGATGTACTTTAGAAATACCCAGCCGTCTCCCCAATTCACGCAGCCTAATCTCAACGCCGCTGATCTCCAGCCGATTAAAGGGACGCATTAACGAAACAAACAAAGCGGGATTTTCATCTGTTCTGCTATCCAAATAATTTTTCAGATGAATTTTGGTGCGGGCATCAAAATATACAGGACGTTCTTTGCTCCCTTTGCCAAAGACCACGCACTCCCGATTCTCAAAGTCAATATCGGCGCGATTCAACCGCACCAGTTCTCCAACACGCATCCCTGTTGATGCCAACAGGTCAATCAACGCCAGATCACGCAGACAGCCGCACTGATCCCGCATGATTTCCAACGATTCATCTGAATAGGTTTCTTTGACGGTCTTGCTCGATTTGATTTTGTGAATCCGGCGTACAGGACTTTTTATGATGTAGTTTTCGTCTTCCAGCCAGGCAAAAAAGCTGGAAAGAATTCGCCGTATGTTATCAATATTCCCCTTGCTGCATTGGCTTGCCTGCTGATAATCAGATAAGTAGTTGCGCAAATCATCCGTCCTCATATGCGTTACGTGCAGTTTGATTGCAGTAAACATTCTCAAGATTGTGGTGTTGTAATATTTTAAGGTCTTTTCACTACATCCCTCCACACGTTTGGCCGAAATGAACATTTCCAGCAGTTCCTTATTGGATTCTTTCTCCTGCAACCGTTCCTCTTCAGATGAAGGGGAAATCTGTACTCCCCAAAAGCAGTGCGTCAGTACTTCTTGTAATTGCTCCATCTGCGAATTATCCAAATAGGGAAGCATTTTCCGTGTGATTTCGGTAATTAATTGTTCTTTCATGGTGATACACTCCTTTTATTGTGATGTACCACCATCCTTCACCAGCTAAAACTCAGCCAAAATATTTTTGCATCAGTGATTTTTTCAATATTTCCAGCTTTTCAAGGCTCTTCTGGATCGCCAATTTTGATTTGTCGGTCTGAGCGACAAAAGCAGCGAATTGCTCTTGCAGTGCCTTATCCGGTACCATAACTTGCAGTTTTTTCAGCATTGCAATAGAAAAATACGCAACCGTCGAACCAGCTTGCGTATTGTCAATTTGCTTCCTGAATCCACTCATAGTAAATAAGTATTGCAAATATAGAGGCGTAATTTCTTCAGAATAATTGCTCAACCAGCTGATCATTCCATCTTGAAAGTAAAAACAGTCTTCATCCTGGATTATATAGCATCTTCCAAGCGTTCCGCGAGATGTTACCAGTATATCGCCGGTTACAGGAACAAGCCCGGCTCGTTTCAATTCTGTATATTTTATCTCCGAAATAAACAATGCGCTATCTACAGTTCCTGTATCTATTTTGCTCACTAGATCAGATATTCTCCAAAATGGCACACCCTCAGAGCTCTGCTCACTTTGATATACTCGCTTACTCGAGCCTACAGTACAAAGCTTGTCTAAAGACTTAACTGGCCATGCCTTATTATTGTTTTCCGGCTCTCCAAACATCTCGATAAATCGGGATT
>NZ_NFJK01000002.1 GCF_002159845.1 Anaeromassilibacillus sp. An250 | reverse complement strand
ATGCCGCGCCACTCAAAACAATCATTATCTGTCCATCCCGGGCATCCGGTATTAACGTTCGGATAATGCTTGCAATACGGCCAGTGCCGCCAGCATCAGAATCAGGGTCATCCACGGATGCGCCATCATCCATTCCAGCATGTTCATCACCTCCTATACAATTTTTCGAATCTCCCCGTAACCTTCCTGCGGGGATTTATCGGGTGTTGGCATCGTGTCGCCCATCAAATACGCCAATGCGCTGTCCAGATTCACAAGCAGCTTCCGACCGGCCATAACGCTGGCAATCTTGCCATCACGGGCCAGCTTACGGATAAAATGTTCCGTGATTCCTGATTCCGGATCCTCTCTCTTGATTTCTCTGATTGCCTCTGCGGGCGTTCTCATACGCGGGATCATGCTGTTTTGCCTCCCTTCTGCTGCGCCGCTACCCGCTCCCGGTTTGCTTCACGGTACGCCTTCTGCTGCGCCGCTACCCGCTCCCGGTTTGCTTCGTACCACGCCTTCTGCTGCGCCGCTATCCGGCGATGCGCGTTGTCCTTGCGGTCATGTAGCACTTCTCGGTCCAGCTCCGCAGATTGGTGGTAATCCTGTAACGTCAATGGGGCCTTGTCCACTTCCGCATCAAAGCGCTTCAGTTCTTCCAATTCTTCACGCGTAAATTTCACATCGGCACCTCCTTACGCGGGTTTCTTTTTGGGCTTGTCCGGCGGAATTCTATCCTTTAACGCCTCATACATCATCTGCATTCCATAAAGGATATTCTCCACCTTGTCTTGTCCTTCCTTTGGCATAGCCGCAAATTTAAGAGCAGCTTTTTCCATGATTTCGGTACTTGCCATTTAGCTTCACCTCCTTTACTGTTACTTTGTCTCAATTATAAAAGACATTGTCTCGTTTGTCAATGACTTTTTCAAAAAAATGTTTACAAAGTCTCGCATGTGTGCTAAGATAGTAGTAACGGAGGTGAACATATGGATATTCAGGATCGAATAAAATACATCCGAGAACGGCTAGGATTAAGTCAATCCGAGTTCGGAGAGAAATTAATGTTAGAACGATCAACAATATCTCTTATAGAACGCAAGCACCGTAATGTTACAGACCGAACCATAAAAGATATTTGCCGTGAGTTTAATGTCTCCTATCTTTGGCTCACCGAAGGGGAAGGGGATCCATTTTTATCTGATGAGTCGGATACCACTGCTATGTTTGATCGAATCATGGCTGGGAGTAACGAAACAGCAAAAGCTCTTTTTAAATCTCTGTCGAAGCTTAACGATTCCGAATGGGAAGTGATATATAAGATAATTAGCGATGTATCCAAGACTTTAGAGCAAAAAAAATAGGCCAGCTCTTTGCTGGCCTTGTTATCACTCTTTTGAGATCAAATACAATATCAGGTCTAAGATACGCTTTAGCGATGTTTGGTTGTGGATTTGATCTATTAGTTTAATAATATACCGTTTGTAATCCATGCTTTCCATTATGTAATCCTCCCTATTCTCCGCACTTGCAAACTCGAATCCTAAAAGTAGCATAATTATAATAGTACAATTGTTCGAGTTTTGCAAGCCTTGTGCATATATTTCACTTGCCGGTCAAGTGCTTCTATATATGTTACAATCGGGGGCGGGAAATTGGGACATGTAAAATATGGAAAATCATGATAAATAAAAAACGCCTTACCCTGCGCCAACAGAGTAAGGCGAATGACCATCAGTACCAGGCTGACAGTACGATCTAAGATCGCACCCATATTGTACCTGTTTTGGCCTGGGAAATCAAGTCCCGGGCATTTCTATGCCTTTTTTAGGAGGGAACGTAACATGGCAACTATATCGAAGCGCGGCAACAGCTATCGCATCCGCGTGTCCGATGGATACGACGTCAACGGGAAGCAGAAAATGCGGTCCATGACCTGGACGCCGGATCCCGGTATGACCCCCAGGCAGATCGAAAAAGAGCTGAACCGGCAGGCGGTCTTGTTCGAAGAGAGCCAGAAGGCGTCTTCGAACATAAAGTTCCAGACGTTTGCGGAACAGTGGTTTAAAGAATATGCGGAACATAAACTGCGGGCCAAAACGATCGAACGGTATCATCAATACGAAAAGCGTGTATACAAAGCAATAGGGCATTTGCGCATTGACAGGATCACCCCACGCCAATTGCAAAGTTTCATCAACAATCTCGGGGAAGATGGCATCAATGAGACGACGGGTGGCACATTGGCGCCCAAAACAATCAAGCAGTATCTATCGTTCATATCGTCAATCATGGACTACGCCGTCAAGATGGAGGTCATCGCAGAAAATCCTTGCCGGCATGTATCTCTTCCCTCAGCGAAGGCCAAGGAAAGGGACATATACAGTCTTGATGAAGCGCAGCATTTTTTAGAGCTCCTCCAAAACGAGCCTCTACAGTATCAGGTGTTTTTCATTCTGGCCATCTACGGTGGATTTCGTCGTGGGGAGCTGCTGGGCCTAGAGTGGAAAGACATTGATTTTGAAAACCAGGTCATATCCATCCGACGATCATCTTTATATGTAAAGGGCCGAGGGATTATCACGGACGACACCAAAACCGACGGGTCTCACCGAAGTTTAAAATTGCCAGCAGAAGTATTTGATTATCTGCGCCGCTATCGCGTCCAGCAGAGCGCAGAACGTCTTAAAATTGGGGATCAGTGGATAGACAATGACCGCCTTTTCACAGCTTGGAACGGCGCACCGATGAACCCAAACACACCTTATTCATGGTATGACCGCTTTTGCAAACGAACCGGGATTCGCCGTGTCAGTATCCACAGTTTCCGTCATTTAAATGCCTCATTGCTTATCGACAGTGGAGCCGATGTAAAGACCGTCTCTGCATCTCTTGGTCATTCCCAAGCAACGACCACGCTCAATATTTACGCGCATACCTTTGCAGAGGCACAGGCCAAAGCAGCCCAGGCGGTGGCGGATAAAATATCATTGCGCATAAAAAACGAGGCATAACGACCAAACAACGACCAAGACGACAATATCCGAAAACAAAGAAATCCCGGAAGCACAATCCATGCGGTTTCCGGGATTTTTGATTTGGTGCGCGAGACGAGACTTGAACTCGTACGTCATAGACACACGCCCCTCAAACGTGCCTGTCTGCCAGTTCCAGCACTCGCGCATTCAGCGAAAATGATTATAGCATAGATTACAAGAATATGTCAAGACAAAATATCAATTTTTTTGCATTTTTGGGTCAATAGAATCCAGACACTCTACAATTCCTGCACCAGCTTATAGAATTCTTCATACCTCATCAAGCTGTTCAACACTTTGACCAGGGCATTGGGGGCCAAATGCTCCGGCAGCTTCAAGCGTTTCAACAGCGCCCGGCGCTTTTGTGCGCTGTTCTCCCCGCCGGAGAGCCCTGCCTCAAATAGGTCGGTCTTGGTAATCATCCGTTTGGGGCACGCCACTAGTTCCTGGCCGCAGGTGGCTCCCGCACGCTGCAACGCCTCCAAAATCACTTGGGCCGGCACGCCCTCCACGCCGAGCTTCCCCTCTTTGGAGGGCTTCTCTTTGCGTTTCTCCTTGCCGAACATATCCGGCACATAGGCATGTTTGATCTGTTCCGCCGGGATGGAACTGGAAAGATAATTGCGGATGACAAATCCGGCCCCATCGCTGTCTGTCAGGACCAAAATCCCGCGTGTCTCCGCCAACCGGCGGATCATGGCCATCTGCTCCGGATCTTTAAAAATCTGAAATCCATTGGTCTCGATAATGACACCGTCAATTAGGGAAGACAGTTTGATCTTGTCATACTTTCCCTCCACAATCACGGCCTCTTTGACTTTCAGACGCACTGCGCTCCCCTCACTCTGCAAATTTTTCCCGTTCCGCGATCAAAAGCAACCGCGCAATCAACGTTTCCATCACCGTGCGGCGATTCCCCCGCGCGCTTTTTAACGCGACATCGGCATTTAAAAGCGCATCCAAACTTTCGCGCAACATCTCCATGGAAAATCTTCCGCCGTCGCGTTCCGCATTGCGCAGGCGGAACTCCTTTCCCTTATAGTCGAAATACTTTGCCGGTTCCAGGGCGCTTTCCCCACTCTGTACGGCCGCGCGCACGCGATACAGATCCAGGTAAGCCGTGGAAAGCACTGCCAGGACGGAAACCGGCTCCTCATTCTGATAAAAGAGCAGGTCCAAAATGGAATAGGCTTTGTCATATTGCCTTGCCAAAATGGCGCGGGAAAGCATGAAGACCGTGGTTTCAAAATTTTTGGTGACCAACTGATCGATCTCCCGGCGGGTGATCTCCTTTCCCGGTCCGACATAGGCACAGAGCTTTTCCAATTCGTGAAAAAGCGCTTGCAGATCGTTCCCCGTATATTCGATGATCTTCCCCGCATCCGCGCGCGACAGTTCGCAATGGCGCTTTGCAGCGGCTGCACAGAGCATTTTTTCCGCGTCGGCTTGGGTTTTCCTCTTAAAACAAACCGTATTTCCCGCTTTTTGGACCGCAGCCAAAAACTTCTTCCACTTCGCGGACTTTTTATAATCGATCTCGACGGACGGCAGATAAAACACCAAAACAGTACTATCCGGAACCATCCCGATCAATTCATAAAGCTTCGAAAGGTCCGACGCACTGCGCGCCTCTACGTCGAGGTCGGACACCGCCACACATTTTCGCTCAGACAACAGCGGCACCGCCTCCACCGCAGCCGCCATTTCGTCGATGGACACGCTTCCGCCGTCCATCCGTTGCAGGTTAAAATCCTGAAACGCATCCCCGCAGGCTTTTTCGATCAGGCGGTTTGCATAGAGCTTGAGCAGGTATTTTTCCTCCCCGTGCAATAGATAAAGCGAGCCGAAGGTTCCTCGCTCGATCTGCTTCTTGAATTCGGTTTCTGTGATTTCCGGCATCATGCATCCCTCCTGATCCGGCAAGTTTGTCCGTCCGTGATTTCGATGGCCACTGTGCCAAGTCCCGCTGTAGCCGTTACCTGTTGTCTTCCGGCAACCGCATCACCCACATCCGACTCGTCCATGGACAGCACCGTATATTCCGCTTCGATTCCCTCAACATCCTGTGCCAGCACTGCAAAATGGGGCGAGCGCCACGCCTCCGGCAAATTCTCCGCCTGTACACCGGCTGGGCAGAATAAAACGGTCACACCGTTCGCGTTCAACAAGGCCGCCCCGTTGACCATCTCCACAGAGATCGCGCTTCCAAGGGTCAGCTTTGCAGCCTCGCGGTACGGGTGTGTTTCTCCGATTTCCGCCGCCTCCGCTTGCAAAAAGTCGTCCATGTAGCCGGACGGCAATACCAGCCGGTCGGCCGGATAGTCCTCCAACACCTCGGCAGCGTTATGCGCTTCCTCTCCAAAATGGGTAAACAGGAGCATCCCATCCAGGGATTGCACCCCTCGCCCCTGTAATTCGTTCTCGAGGGACTGTGTGGAATATCCTTCGCAGCCGACCACCAGGGCATGCCCGTTGCGTGTCACCGCTACCGACAGCCCGCTCCCCACATCCGCCACTGCAATGCGTGTGATGTCCCGCCGGGAGACTTGATAGGAAAAGATTCCCGCCAACAGAAGAATGCAGGATAGCCAAGCGGCGGTACGCAAAAGCGGTTTGGAAGGCCCCATCCACACACATACCGCCAGCAGGATCAGCACAGCCGCAATCCATAAGAGCATGAACCCCATCGAGACCGGCAAACTGGCATAGGGAACCTGCGCAAGCAGATGGACAATCCCTTCCACAAGCTTTGCCAACCATCCCGCTGGAATGGCCAACGGCATCGCCGCCAACGTTCCCGGCAACAAAAGCTGGAGAAATGCCGCTCCCAATCCCAATTGGAGCAGCAATGTTGTCGGCCACAAAGCCAACAGGTTTGCCAGCAGCCCTACCGCGGATACGCTGCGAAACGTCAGCGCGATCACGGGCAGGGTAAACAGGGTCGCGCTGACACTCGTCGCCAAAACCAGGTGGACGGCATGGAACAGGCGCTTCCCATATTTAAAACCGGACACCCGCGCATCAAGCCAAGCTGTGAGCGGGTTGGAACACAGGATCAACCCCAGGGTGGCGGAGAAGGAGAGCAGCAACCCGACATCCGCACCGGCGTAGGGGCTGGTCAGGCACAGCACCCAAACCGCCAACCCCAGCGAATTTAGGGAATCCGCCCGGCGGGAGAGCAGTGTCCCCGTTAAATACAGCAGACACATGATACCACTCCGGGTCGCGGAGGGGACAAAGTCCGCCACCACCATAAAGAGCAGGACCCCAACGGAAGCGATGGCCGCGCTTCCCTTCCGAGGGACCCGCAGGGCCAGCAGGCTGGCCAGAAGCAAATTCGCCACGGTGGTCATGTGCAGCCCGGAGACCGACATCACATGGGAAAGGCCGACGGTCCGAAAGTCCGCCGTAAGCTCCGGTGAAATACCGGAGGAATCGCCCATGAGGATTCCCTTTAAAAGGCCGGCTTCCTCCTCCGGCAAGATCGCCTCGACTGCTTTTCCAAGGGAAGCGCGCAACTCCTGCATCCAATGGGAAAAAGAGGCTGGCTCCTGTGGGACAACCGTATAGGGTTCATAGCTATACAGATAGGCACATGCGGCGATCCCCTGCGACGCATAGTAGTTCCGGCTGGAAAAGCCGTCCCCACCGCGCGGAAGATACACATGCACCTTTCCCTCCAAGCGGTCCCCGGCCTTTCCGACCACACTTTCCGGAAGGGAGAGGCGGATTCGGAAGTCCACGGGCTTCCCGTCCACGTTGTCCACCTGCACCGTACAATAGCGGTTGTCATAGGAGCGGTATGGCGCCTCGACAAAGGTGCCGGAAATCGTAGCGTCCGTATTGTCCAACGCCTCCCCCGGCGCGGTGACCGCCGGTGCCAGGGCCGCAAACCCGCCAAAGGCCATGGAAGCCGCGCAGAGCGCCACCGGAAAGATGCTCAGGCGCAAGCGCGGAAGAAGCAATGTGACCCCCATGAGAAGCAACAGCACACAAGCCACCGGCAAAGCCCAAGCGGTCCCCAGAAAAACGGCGGCCACCTGCGCCAGCAGATACGTGAATCCAACCAGCGCAAATGGCCGCCGCATGTCCATTCCTCCTCAAAGAGGTTTCTTTTGTCCGCAGGGGACGTATTCTTTTGCCGTCCTTATTTCGTAAAGAGCGGCAGAGGCTCCAAATAGATGATATCCTTGCGGTCCGCCGCATCGCCTTCAGCAAGCACACAGGCGCGTCCCACAATATTGCCGCCGAACTGTTTGACCAGGTCTTCCATTGCGGCTAAGGATTCTCCCGTGCTGATGACGTCGTCCACAATCAGGACGCGCTTCCCATTCAGGCCCTTGTAGTCGTCCTCCGCCAAATAGAGCTTCTGCACATGATCCGTTGTGATGGACTTGACCTCCACATGGATGGGATTGCGCATATACGCCTTTACGCTCTTGCGTGCGACAATATAGCGGCGGCAGCCCTGGCGCGCCATCTCATAGCACAGCGGGATTCCCTTGGTCTCTGCGGTCACCACCACATCGTGCTCCGGGCATTTCTCCAAAAGCGCCTTTGCAGTCTTTTCCGTGATTTCCACATCGCCCAGCATCACAAAACCCGCGATGTCCAAATGCTCGTCGATGGGGCAAATGGGCAGGTCGCGTTCACAGCCCGCGATCGTCATATGGTAATACTTGTTTTCACTCAAAATAATCCGCCTCTCTCCTACACGCCGCAGCGCGTAATCCATTCCATTTCCGCTTCAAACCGGCCATCAGCCCGGAGGCCATGCCATGGAGCGTCCGCCCAACAGGTGGAAATGCATATGCATCACGGTTTGGCCGCCGTCCTTGCCCACGTTGGTCACAACGCGCCATCCCTGCGCAAGGTCCAATTCCTTGGCGAGTTTTGCCGCCACCGCAAAGATATGCGCCACAATCGCGCTGTTTTCTTCTGTAATGTCCGCTGCCGACTCGATGTGCTCCTTCGGGATCAGCAAAATATGTACAGGCGCCTGGGGGTCCAGGTCGTAGAACGCCAGGATGCGGTCGTCCTCATAGGCTTTTTTGCTCGGGATCTCGCCCGCCGCAATTTTACAAAAAACGCAATCCAACGATTTTTCCTCCTTTCGCCGTCTTTTGGTCCAAAAAGACGTTTTTATGCGATTTTTAACGGAACCATTATACCATACGGGGAAAGCCCCCGCAAGAAATTACTGCATCATCCCACTGACAACGCCCTCTGCGGCTGCAAGCGCCTCGTCCAGCTTGGTGAGGTCCTTGGCGCCCGCCATGGCGAACTCCGCCTTGCCGCCGCCGTTGCCCCCGGCAACCTTAGCGACCTCGCGCACGATCTTGCCCGCGTTGAGGCCCTTTTGCTGCGCGTCCTTGCCCACCGCTACGGCAATATTCGCCTTGCCGTCCTGCGTGGCAGCCAACACTGCCACCACGTTTGGCGCATTGTCGCGGATCTTATCGCACATGGTGCGCAGGGCATTGGACGGAGTCGCGGAGAAGAGCGCTGTAATCACGCGGACACCGTTGATGTCCTTCGCACCCTCAAACAGGCCGTTGATGCGCATATCGGCCATCTTTGCGTTGAGCGATTCAATCTCGCGGTCCTTCTCCTTCAGCTCCGCGGTCATCTGCTCCGCACGCTGTGCCAAACCGGAAACGGACGTCACCTTCAGGGCGGAAGCAACCGCGCCGAGCTGGGCAAGCGTATCGTTCAAATACTGCAATGCATTCAACCCGGTGACCGCCTCGATACGGCGCACGCCGGCCGCTACAGAGCTCTCCGAGAGGATTTTAAACAGGCCGATTTTGCCCGTATTATCCACATGGGTGCCGCCGCAGAACTCTTTGGAGAAATCCCCTACGGAGACAACCCGGACAATGGAGCCGTACTTTTCGCCAAACAGCGCCATTGCGCCCAGCTTCTTGGCCTCTTCAATCGGCATCTCACGGCATTCGACCGGCGTACCGCTGAGGATCACCCCATTGACGATCGTCTCCACGCGATGGAGTTCCTCCTGCGTGAGAGCGGCAAAATGGGTAAAGTCGAAGCGCACATATTTTTCATCCACCAGCTGGCCAGCCTGCTCCACATGGTCGCCCAGCACGGTGCGCAGCGCCGCCTGCAACAGGTGTGCCGCTGTGTGGTTGCGCATGATGGCGCGGTGGTTCTCCGGATCACCCTCGGTCTGGACCCGGTCGCCGACCGAAATCGTCCCGGCGTTGATGATGCCGTGGTGGATAAAGTTTTTCGCATGGTTCTTGGTGGTATTGTCAATGGCAATCAGCGCGTCCGCAGAGGAAATCGGGCCGACGTCTCCCACCTGGCCGCCGCTCTCCGCATAGAAGGTCGTGCGGTCCAATACCAGGGCGATTTCGTCGCCCGCCGTTGCATGATCGACGCGCTCCCCGTCCTTCAGGATTGCCAGCACCGTCGCCTCGGTCTGGGATTTCTCATACCCCAGGAACTCTGTCGGCGGCACATCCGCCAGGACGTCGTTTTCGCCCGCCCAAGCGTCCGCACCGGCGTTTTTCCGGGCATTGCGGGCGCGCTCGCGCTGCTCCTGCATGAGCTGGTGGAAGCGCTCTTCGTCGACCGTCATCCCGCGCTCCGCAACGATCTCCTTGGTGAGGTCGAGCGGGAAGCCATAGGTATCGTTCAAACGGAATGCATCCTCACCGGACAGGCAGGCATTGAAGTCCTTGTCGATCAGGCTGTTCAACATCTGCATTCCCTGGTCAATCGTCTTGGCAAAGCTCTCCTCTTCCACATGGATCAGCTTTGTAATCATCGCTCGCTTCTCGTCGAGCTCCGGATAGGCATTCTTGTTCTCGTCGATCACCGTGTTCGCGACGTCCGCCAGGAAGGTGTGGTTGATTCCCAACAGACGGCCATGGCGTGCCGCACGGCGGAGCAGGCGGCGCAATACGTAGCCGCGCCCTTCGTTGGAGGGCATGACGCCGTCGCCGATCATAAAGGTGGTGCTGCGGATATGGTCGGTAATCACGCGCAGCGAAATGTCCTTTTTCTCGTCCTCACCGTACTGAATGCCGGCAATCCGGCAGATATGCTTCATGATGTTTTGCACGGTGTCCACCAGGAAGAGGTTGTCCACGCCCTGCATGATGCAGGCCAGGCGCTCCAGACCCATGCCCGTATCGATGTTCGGATGCTCCATCGGCGGGTAGTTGCCCTTGCCATCGCTGTCAAACTGGGAGAACACTACGTTCCAGAATTCGACATAGCGGTCGCACTCGCAGCCCACGCCGCAATCCGGCTTGCCGCAGCCGTACTTTTCGCCGCGGTCAAAATAGATTTCCGAGCAGGGGCCGCAGGGGCCGGAACCGTGCTCCCAGAAGTTGTCCTCCTTGCCCATGCGCACAATGCGCTCCGGCGCAACGCCGACTTCTTTCGTCCAGATGTCAAACGCCTCGTCGTCATCCTGGTAGATCGTCACCCAAAGCTTATCCACCGGCAACTCCAACACCTTGGTGCAGAATTCCCACGCCCAGGCCGTCGCCTCATGCTTAAAATAATCGCCAAACGAGAAATTGCCCAGCATCTCAAAGAAGGTGCCGTGGCGCGCCGTGATGCCCACGCGCTCGATGTCCGGCGTGCGGATGCACTTCTGGCATGTGGTGACGCGCTTGCTCGGCGGCGTAACCTCGCCGGTAAAATACTTCTTCATCGGCGCCATGCCGGAGTTGATGAGGAGCAAGCTGTTGTCGTCCTTCGGAATCAGCGAAAAGCTGGGAAGGCGCGTATGCCCTTTGCTCTCAAAGAAGGATAAAAATTTTTCGCGCAACTCATTAAGTCCTGTCCACTGCATGTTTGAAACTCCCATCCTCTACAAAAAAATAGAGCTTTCCCGTCCACATGGGACGGGAAAACCCGTGGTACCACCCAAATTGCGCCAAACGGCGCCGCTCTTATCCCTATAACGCGGGAAACGCCGCGGTTCCTCGCCGCGGGGCTGGGGGCTGGCTTGCCGCACGCCGCTTTCGGCAGGTCCCTTTCAGCCTGGAAGATTTCTCTCTGGAGACCCTCTCTTTTGCCGTGCAGACAGGGGCATCGGCCCGTCATCGCCTGTTTTTTTATTACAGATTGATTATAAACGTCCACAGCCGGAATGTCAAGAATCCATCCCGGCAAAAGGTAGCCTTCCTGCCCGGTTTCTGCTATTCCAGCGGCAGCGCATCCGCGATCTCCTTAAACACCGGGCCACAGGTGGCCCCGCCGCCCGTTCCATCCTCGCCCATCACGGTGATGACGTAGCGCGGCTCCTCCTGGGGATAATACCCCGCCACCCAGGAGATGACCTTTTCCACGCCGTCCTCGTATTTTCCCGTCTGCGCAGTGGCCGTCTTTGCACCCGCACCGCCGGAGGCAGGTGCAAATTTTTCGCTGGTCCCTTCTTTGACCGATTCTTCCATAAACGACCGCAGCAGGGACGCCGTGTGTTCCGTCATCACGCGCCGCGTCGCCGGTGTCTTGGCCCGGTCCAGATATTGCAGGTTTTCGTTGACAAACCCTTCGTAGATCGTCGGGGCGGTATATTCCCCGCCGCTGGCGATCGCATTGACCATGCCCGCAATCTGCACCGGGGTAGCGGTCAAATCGCCCTGCCCAAAGGAGAAATTGGCCAAGGCCTTCGGGATGTTTAGGCTATCCAGTGTGGGGAGGTCGCCCGCCGCGGACGAAAAGCCCGGCGCGATTTCCACGCTGCTGCCAAAGCCGAGATTTTGCGCCATCAGCAGGAATTGCGCCTGCGGCACCTGCTGCATCACATGCACAAAGTAGGTGTTGCAAGACTGCGCAATCGCGCGGCTCATGTCCTCCTCGCCGTGGCTTTCCCCGTTATAGCAATGGAAGATCCCATCGGAAACCTGGATGCCGCCTGTGCAGGTGTAGCGCGTCTCCGGAGGGATGCCGTATTCCAGGGCGGACGCCGCGGAAACCAGCTTAAAGACCGACCCCACGCTGTAGGCGGACAGCGCGCGGTTCAGCAAGGGGGCGTCCTCGTCCTCCAACACGGAGGCCACATCGTTCGGGTTGAAATCCGGGAGGCTCACAATGGCGCGGATTTTGCATGTGGGGATCTCCGTCACCACCACAGCGCCCTTTTTGAGGTGCTTTTTGGCCGCCTGTTCCGCAATGGTTTGAATCTCCTGGTCGAGCGTCAAAACCACCCCACGGCGGCTGAGGAAGGATGTGTCGTTGATGGTCTTTTCCTCGCCGGCAAGCACCCGGTTGGTCGCGTCCACCTGATACGTGACGCTGATCTCCCCCTGCCCCTGGGAGAGCTGTTGGTCAAAGAGCTTTTCGATCCCGGAGACGCCCACCCCCGCGCCGTCCAGGTAGCCGATCACATGCACGGCGGACTGCTCGTCCGCATACCGCTTTTCCACGGGGAAGACATCCGCCCCCTCCGCAGTAAAGGAATCCTTTACCCGCAGGGCGAACGGTTTTCCCGCAGTCAGGGAGGGGTATATGTCCGCCATCTCCTGCTGGGTTAGGATACGGCTCAGGGCCGCCGCATCCTCAATGGTGGGCACGATCGCCGCCGCGTATTCGGTCTGCTGCCCTGTGAAGCTGCGCATCTTGCAGTCGTAAATCGTCCCGCGCGTCTGTGCCACCTCCAGCCGGTAGCTCCGCTGTTGGTCGGCGGTCTGGGCAAGGGTGGTCCCGCTGGCCACTGTGAAAACGCTCAAAACCGCGACCAGCATCCCCAGCATCAGAAGCAGGAAAAAGGCGATGGTCCGTTTACAGATCCGCTCCATACCGCTCCTCCTCTCCATCAAATAGAAAATGTCCTCTTGTCAGTATGGCCTGGCAAGAGGACATTTAAACCATCAGGATTCCCCGAACCGGAATGTCCCGGAAAGGATTTTGGAATGATCCCGGATCAGCGGGATTACCGTCCGGCTGGAAAGATACAGAATGAAAAATGCATAGACGAAAGCGGCAAAATGGGAGGAGATTTCCAGCTTCAACCCGGTCAGGGAGACCAAGGCCGCGAGAATCTCCTTCATAATATTTTCTGTGCCGCACAGAATCAGCGTATTGCGGCCGATTTCCGTAAATGCGTGTACATGCGCAAGCAGTTTTGCCCCGATAAAATTCAGGAAGACAAGCGATAGCGCCAAGCCAGCGGAATAAAACACGCTGATAGCCCTTGGCAGTTCGAACGGCAGCGCGTCAATCGGGAACGACGGCCCCTTAAAATAAACCACACATGCGACAAATGCACACGCCAGCGTCACAGCCCAAAAGAGCGCCTTTGCCCACGGCTTCAACGAACGAAAATGGAAGTCCTTCAAATAGGGAAAAAGCGCCGCGCCCAAAGCATAGTAGAGGATATAGCACATCGCGCTGTCGATGCCGAAGAACATGCGCGGCTCTCCCACCGGCCGGTAGGGAATGCCGATCTCTGTCGCCACATAAAAGCCGAGGCCCACCAAAACAACCAGCCATTCCCACCGCAGGAGTTTCTTCAGCAGGTAGTGCCCAATCGAAATCACAAACAGGCACGGAAGGAACCACAGGGCGGCAGCAGCCGTTTTCGTCCGTACGCCCATGAACACCGCAACCATCAGGTCTACAAATTCGGTAAACGAGCAGCCCCAGGTGAGCACATTCACCACCACATTGATGGCGCTGAACGCAAAGTACGGCAATACGATGGCGCAAAACTTCTTCTTGAGAAACGGCCAAAAGGCCTGCTGTTCGGTGTGTGGGGCAAAAAAACCCGACGCCAAGAAGAACAAGGCCACACAGTACTGAAACGTAAACGGATACAGCGCGCCGGCCGCTTCCCCCATATGGCCGACATAGATGGACGAAATACCAAGGAATTTCAGCGCGTCCACCCAATCGTAGCGCACCTTCTGCGTTGGAGTGGTCTGTACAGCTTCCAAATGGATTGCCTCCTCTTACTCTTAGGAATCCTCTGTGCGGCGGTGCCGCAGGATCGCCCCGCGTTTGAGCGGCCGTTCTGTTTTTAACAGGACTGTCATGGTCGCATGCGGCGCGGACTCGATCGGCTGCCCGTCCTGATCGAACAGTTCGTCCAGCGGCAGGTCGAAGGGCTGTTCCCCGACCTCCAACACGTCCGCCGTCTCCCCGCGGAAAAAGCGGTTCCTCTGTGATAAAATTGCAATGCCGTCGTGGTAGTCCTCGCAGACGGCGATCACCTCGTAATTGCGCACATACCCGCCCTGGACGGTCTCCTGGCCCGGCTCTCCGCCGAGATAAAAGCCCGTGCTATAGGGCCTGTGGCTGATCTTATCCAGCTCTTCCACAATCCAAGGCGAAACAGGGATGTCCGGATGCTGCTCCAGCTCGTCCAGCGCCCAGCGGTAGGCGTTCGTCGTCACCGCCACGTAATACGACGACTTTGCACGTCCCTCGATCTTTAGGCTGGTAACTCCTGCCCGGAGCAGCTCCGGCAGATGGCGCACCATGCACATGTCTTTGGAGTTCAGGATATAGGAGCCCTCCCCTTCCTGATAGATGGGCATATATTGGCCGGGGCGCTTTTCCTCGACCAACGCATACTTCCACCGGCACGGCTGCGCGCAGGCGCCCCGATTGGCATCACGGCCCGCCATATAGTTGGACAGTAAGCACCGCCCCGAAAACGACATGCACATCGCGCCATGCACAAACGCCTCGATTTCCAGATCCTTCGGCGTTTTCGCCCGGATCTCCGCGATCTCCTCCATGGTCGTTTCGCGCGCCAGCACCACGCGCTTGGCGCCGAGCTGGTAAAAGGCGTTCGCCGCCGCGTAATTGGTGATGCCGGCCTGGGTGGAGACATGCAATTCCACCTTCGGCGCATAGCGCTTGGCGAGGTCGATCACCCCTAAATCGGTGACGATCAGAGCATCCACTCCCGCCTCCTGCAAAAATGCAAGATAGTCCGGGAGCAGGTCGATCTCCTTGTTGCGCGGCACCGTGTTGCAGGTTACATACACCCGTACCCCGCGCGCATGCGCCAGGGCGACCGCTGTTTGCAGCTCTTCACGGGTAAAATTGGAGGGCGCCGTGCGCATGCCAAACATCTGGCCCGCCAGATAAACCGCATCCGCCCCGAAGTCCAGCGCCGCACGCAGGCATTCCATATCCCCGGCCGGCGCCAACAGCTCCGGCCGGTTGTCTCTGATATCGCTCATCGCAACCCCGCCTTCTGTAGATTCTGCTGATGCTGCTCCAGGGTTTCCGCATAGTACGCATTGCGGTCCGCATCGTGGCAGAAGTAATAGTAGTTGGTATCCGCCGGATGTAAGGCCGCGTCAATCGCCTTGGAGCCGGGATTGCAAATCGGCCCCGCCGGGAGGCCCTCGATTTCATACGTGTTGTATTTGCTCGAATACGTCTCCCGAATGTCCTCTGGAATGGCATCCCTCGTACGGTACGGATAGTACATGGTCGGGTCGGATTGCAGGCGGCGGAGCCCATTCGACCCGTCGCTGTTCAAACGGTTGTGGAAGACGGAGGAAATCATATACATATCGTCTTCATCCGCGGCCTCAGCTTGGATCATGGAGGCCAGCGTCATCACCTGGTCGATGGTCATGCCGCTCGCCGTGATCTCCTGACGGATCTCGTCGGTCAATTTCCGGTCGCAGTTGTTCACCAGCTTCAAAATCGCATCCTCCGGGGATTCGTCCTTGAAAAACTCGTACGTGTCCGGGAAGAGGTAGCCCTCCATATGATAGTAACGGTCGCCGGTGAGCTGCTGGAGAAAATCGTACTTCGAATCCAATGCGTTGGAGTTGATGTAGTTCAATGCGTCCTCCTGGGAGCAAACGCCGTTCTCTTCCAGAAGTTGGGCAACCTCCAATGCGTTCATTCCCTCTGTGAACGTGATCTTGACGATGTCCACACGGTTGGCATTGGACTGCAAATTGTTGATAATCGCCTCATAATCCATGCTGGTGTTCAGCTTATAAGTACCGTTGTTGTAGTGGCCGTCGGCCTTCGTCATCGCTGAATAGAGCTTAAAAAAGTCTGAGCGCTGGATGACGCCGGCCTCCTGCAACACCTGGGCGATCTGGTCAGTGCTGGCCCCTTTAGGGATATCAACCGTGACATTGACTGCATCGCGTCCAATCGCCAACATATCGTTGATACCGGTGACTGCATACTGCGCCAGCGCAACCCCGATGAACAGCACCATCATCAGCCACACCAGGCGGAAAAAGAGCTTGTTCTTGCCACGCTTTTGTTTATTGCGCTTCTTATGGGCCTTTGCCGCCCGCCGTGCCGCCTTACGCTCCGCCATACGGACATCCGCCGCTCGGTGGTTTTTCTCCGGACGGCTATAACTATTGATCGCCGGCGGCTCCTCCCGCGGGGATCTGCCTGATTCCTGCGGGAATGAATCCTCGGGAATCTGCACCCGGAAATTTTCAATTTTCCTCCGGCGCAATTCCTCGTTGCGCTTATCGTCATTCATGGCGTATCCTCCTGCCTCGCAATTCTGCGGACATACTTCTCTGTGATCAGAATATCGACGGGCCGGTCGTAATACCCATGGGGCAAATTCCATTGGATGCACCCCAGATAGCATATGCCCACCGTGATCCCGCGGAACTGCGCAAGGTAACGGTCGTAATATCCTTTCCCATATCCCAGGCGGTACCCCTGTGCGTCAAAACTCAAGCCCGGAACGACGCACAGCGCCCGCCCATAAGAATCCCCCACGCGCTCGCATTTGTCCACAATGGGTTCGAGCACGCCGAACGTTCCCTTTTCCAGGTCGCTCAGGGAGGTGATGTAATAAAACTCCATTTCAAAGGTATCCGGCACACAGCGCGGCACGGCCACCCGTTTGTGATTGGCGAGCGCAGCATTAATCACCGCCAGAGTGTCCACCTCGATGGGCTTGCTGACATAAATAAAGAGGGTTTCTGCATGCAGGTATTCCTCCAACGTCAGGAGGCGGCATTGGATCGAGGCGTCCAGGCGGATCTTTTGCTCCGCGTTCATCTTCTCCCGATAGCGGCGGTATCGCGCGCGCAGATTCTTTTTCAGTTCCTTGATGTTCTTGATATACATGCGATCTTCCTTTATAGGAGGGTCAGTTCTGACACTGGATGGATTTCTTTATCGCAGCCGATTTCTGCGAGCCGCAGAGCTCCGCCACAATGCGTAGGGCAAAGTCCGCCGCTACCCCTGCGCCCTTGCCGGTGATGATGCGTCCGCTGACGCAGACCGGCTGGGAGGAAAGGATCGCCCCCTCCAATTCTTTTTCAAACCCCGGGAAACACGTCGCGGTACAGCCTTTCAGCGCGCCGATATGCCCCAGGATGGAGGGCGCCGCGCAGATGGCCGCCACATAGATGCTGTTGTCCAGGCAATAGCGCACGGACGCCATCACAATCGGGGACTTCTCCAGGTTCAGCGTGCCCGGCATGCCGCCCGGCAAAACGACCAATTCCATGTCGTCCGTCGTGACATCCTTTTCCTCGATATCCGCAGTCACCGGGATTCCATGCGAACCCGTGACGGTCTTGCCGCCCACGCCCACGGTTTTGACATCCAGTTCCGCGCGGCGGAGGATATCCACGGTCGCCAGCGCTTCAATTTCTTCAAATCCATTTGCCAAAAATACATAGATCATTGTGTAACGCTCCTTTCCTTGCGGATGATCTTTAATCTTTTCCTAAGCCAAGATACGGCTTTTGATCCCCAACATGAATTTGCTCCAAGGAGGCGCCGTCCAACGGCCGGAGCATCCCGCAAAAGGCGGGTTCCGGGGCCGAAAGGGAGGGCACGCCCGCCGCTGCAAAAAGGCCGCTTCCCTTCGGAAGCCGGATGCGGTAATCCTGGGCAGGCATTTCCTGAAGCAGCGCCGCAAAGAGGGCCGGCAGGTGCTCCGGCGCGCTCATGAATTCGGTAATCTCACAGACATCCGGTTGTTCCCGCCGGCACACCGCATAGGACGGTCCCTCGGCGCACACCAGCTTGCCGCCATAAATGCGGTTGTCCTCCACCGCAAACCAGAACGCGCCGTTCTCCCAAAGGACGGACCCTTCCCGATCCCGCAGCAGCGCACTGCGCATCCGGTTCAACGTGGCAGGCGTAAACGCTCTGCGTCCTCCCCGAACAACCGCCTTTTCCCGCAGCTGTTCTGCCGAAAGCCGGTATTCGTCCCGTTCAAAAAAAGTGACGTAATCGGACTTTGCATAATAGTCATATAGTCCCGGGCTGGCGGGCAGGATCGCGGAAAACTGCTCCTCCCTCTGGGAACCCACCAGCGCGGCATAGGCCAGCAGCGCATTCATGTATCCGTGGGAACGGTGCTCCGGCGCGGTCGCACAGGCAAACACATAGTGGATGCGCACCGGCTTCCCGCCGCAGACGATCTTCGCCGGCAACAGATGCAGCATCGCCGCCGGCCGGCCCGCAACGCGGTAGACCAGGCAGTTCTCCGGGCGGAACGCGTTGTTGAAAAAGAAATTGGCGTACCGCCGCTCCTCTTCAAAACAGACCTGCCAGAGTTCCGCCAAAGCCGGACGGTCCTCCCATTTTGCAAAACCGATCACCGCCGCACCGCCTCCACTCAGTCGCCTTGTTCCAATTCCGTGATTTCCTCCGTCTCCGAAAGCAGGGTCGCGGAGTATTTTTCCAAAAGGATGGCCGGGTTGTAAGAGAGCTTTGCTTTCCGCAAGCCTTCAATCCCCAAATCCTCTTCCCGATTGATATAACGGTAGTTCTCCAGATGGTTCGCCGCATATTCGTGATTGATGGCGGCATAGAGCCCCTCATAACCGCTGAGGGCCTTCTCAAAATGAAGGAGGTAGACCTCCGGGTTGATCTCCTCGCCAACGGTAAATGCCACCGGTTTGCCGTCCACGCGCAGCAGGCCGCCGGAGAGCTTCAGCTCCTCAAAGGAGCGGAACGCCATATTGATGGCACAGGTCTCGTCGTCCGTGCCATCCTCCTTGCCGCATCCGCCGTTTTGGACACACCATTCATGGGCAATCTTCTTGCAATCCGCATAGTTTTCCGGCGTGATATCCTCATAGGACCAATTGTAAGAACGCTGGAACCGCGCCAGATGGTTCCGCTTCCCGTGGAACTTGCGGCCCGCCAAATGGATCAGGTCCTGCGACGCATAGATATAGTCCGACGCATCCCGGTCCAATTGGAACCGGAACATCCCCGGCATCGCTTCTTCCAGATGTTCCGTCTCCTGTTTGGTCAACCCCCACAGGCGGAATTTGCATCCGGCTTCCTTTGCGTCGGCGAGCAACAGCTCCACCTTGCTGCGCAGATCCCCCGGTCCCAACGGCAACTGATAGAACCGGTTCCCCTCGGTCCCGGAACACCGCAGCACCCACCCGTCGTGCTGGCACACACGCGTGCCATATGCACAGGACCAAAGGTACAGGGTGCCAAAGGCAAATTCGCTGCCCATTCCGCCGGACGCGGAAAGCGCCGGCTGCATCCATTCACGATCTGAAACTTCTGGAATTTTCCAATTAAACATATAAGTTGATCTCTCCTGCCAATTCTTTCATCAATTCCCTGTGAATCTGTTCCATAGGTTTAGCATTGTCGCCCTCTGCGCAATTTATAACCAGCCAGCCGAGCATTTTTGCAGCGTAGGCCGCACTTTCCCGGCAAGCGCGCAGATAAGCCGTATTGCGCTCGTGGATGTCCTTCTTCCGTTCGTCGCCGTGATAGCGCCCGCTCAGAAGCTTTTGACTCACAGAAGGGGGCATGTCCAGATAAACCGTGCAATCCGGTTGTGGAAGCCCCAGTTTGTTGTATTCGTAATCCTGCACCCACTGGATGAATGCATCCCATTTGTCCCTGGGCAGCTTCGACATCTGAAACACGATGTTAGAGGTGGAATAACGGTCCGCAACAATCACTGCGCCGCTCTGGTAGTCTTCCTTCCAAAACTGCGCGTAGCTGGCAAAACGGTCCACCGCATAAAAAGAAGAGGCCGCATAAGCGGACACATCCTCCGGATTTTCTCCAAATTTCCCGTCCAAATACATCTTTGCCAATGCGGAAGAGGGCTGCCCATAATCCGGAAACGAAATCTTCCGCACACGTATGCCCTTTCCGGCCAGCTCCTTACACAGGAGCTCCGTCTGCGTCGCTTTCCCGCTTCCATCCAGCCCTTCCAGGGTAATCAGTTTCCCGCTCATGCGTCTTCCCCCGAATGGAAGAATGCGCGTACTTCATTTGCCTTTCCGCAGGACATCTTCCCTTCCGGACAGATGCCGCGCAGACAGCCAGGGCCGGCGTTTGCAAAGAGATGCGGCGCAACCTTTCGCACCAAAAACAGCATCTGTGTTGCAACGTCCCGGATCTCCCACTGCGCACGGTTGCAGCAGCGCAATGCAAAGAAGTTTTGGAGCGACCGTGCGTTGAACGTGCAGACCATTTTTGTCTCGCAGGCGTTCGGCAGCACGAAGCGCGCATCTTCAATCGCACGTTTCTCCGCAGCACGCGCGGCCTCCTTTTCGCTCTTTCCCTCGTCCAGCAGAGCCTTTCGATGTTTTTCCATTAAAAGCGCCGTCAAGCGCTCATAGTGCCGGCGATCCTCTTCCATGGCCGCCAGAAATTCTGCTTTCGCCTCCGGGATCGCTTCGATCTCCGGCGGGACCACATAGGCAAAATCGCTCTCCGCGACATAACGCTGGCTCTGCACGCTGAACGATGCAATGCGGTGTCGCGTGATCTGCGCCAACAGCGAGCGGGAAACGCCCTCGATCCCAAAGGTAAACGAGGCGTGCTCGATCGGGCTTTCGTGTCCGATTTCCGCCAACATCTGTACAAAAGAAGCCGTCTTTTCCTCCGTCAATCCCTCGCCGATCTGGTCGATGGAGGACGGCGAATAGCAGAGCTTCGCCGCCATCGCGACCGTCTTTTCCGGCTGCGGGGTATACGTTAGAAGGGTAACCTTCGCCATAAGTACTCCATTCCCCGCCGGTTTCCATGCACGGGCAGCGGCCGGCGGCGCCCGCATCCCCATCTTTTTGGGCGCATTTTTTCGCCCTGTTTTTCGGCAATAATTGATTGTATTATAACAAATTCTTCCTATTGATTCAAGGTATACCGGCCGCGCGCCATCCGAATCGGCAGATTCCCTATCTTCCATTCGTAGAATTCTTGAAAATACGTGAACCATATAGTAAGATAAAGATAGAAAGGGGAATTTTTTCCTGGAAAGATGAGAACCCCACACAGCGTTGAAAACACGGAGAAATCCTCCGGATCGATTTTTCACTGTCCGGCTTTCCATCAATATTTCTGAAGCGGTACCACGAACCTTTTCCAAGGGATGGCCAAAACGCCGCAACTGCTAAAACTACCATTTTGCTGCTCTTCTAACATAAAAGAAACGACACCGTTTTACGGAGGGATCGCGATGAAATTCGCTCTGCCAAGCCAAGAAACTATTCTAAAAGCCGCCAAAGAGTATACGCTCATCACTCTCAGCACCCTATTGATGGCTGTGGGCATCTATTTCTTCAAGTTTCCAAACAATTTCACGTTTGGTGGGGTGACCGGTCTGGCAGTGGTTGTCAGCCAGGTGATGCCCATCTCCCCCAGTACGGTCAACTTTATTGTAAACCTCGTCTTATTGCTCTTAGGATTCCTCTTTTTGGGCAAGGGATTCGGCGTACGCACTGTCTATTCCAGTATGCTGCTGTCGGTGGCGCTTTCGGGGATGGAATATCTCTGGCCACTGGACAAGCCTCTGACGGACGATCCCCTTCTGGAACTGATCTTCGCCATTGTGCTGCCGGGCCTTGGTTCCGCCATCCTGTTCAACATCGGCGCTTCGAGCGGCGGCACGGACGTCGTGGCGATGATCCTAAAGAAATTCACCAGCGTCAACATCGGCAACGCACTCCTGCTGAGCGACCTGCTGATCACGCTGTCGGCTTTCTTCATTTTCGATATTAAAACATTCCTGTTCTCGATGCTGGGATTGTTCTCCAAATCCCTGGTGATCGACAACGTGATTGAGAGCATCAACCTGTGCAAATATTTCAATGTGGTTTGTAGCAGCCCGGAGCCCATCTGCGACTACATTGTGCATAAGCTTGGCCGCAGCGCCACCGTCTGTGAAGCGGAAGGCGCCTTCTCCCATGATAAAAAATACATTATCTTTACGGTTCTCAAGCGGTATCAGGCTGTGCAGCTCCGGCAGTATATCAAGCAGGTGGAGCCCGGTGCGTTCATCCTCATTTCCAATACCAGCGAGATCATCGGTAAAGGGTTTCACAGCGTCTAATCTGCTTAGATACCCGTGAAAAAAAGGAACATCTGGTACAGCAACACCAGGTGTTCCTTTTTGATTTCTAAAAAAGTTCTTCACAAATATTTATCAAACATTGGAAAGTATCCTTCCCAACAAAGCAGGCGAACGGTTTTTCAACGCCGTTTATGCGATTTCGTAATCGACGCAGGCGCGTCCGCAGGTGGAGGCGCGCACTATTTCCGCAACGGTCAGATGCGCCGGATTGGTCTGATAGGCGTCCTGGTCCTCCTTGGTCGCAAACGCGCAGTACAGGGCGATGTCATATTCCCCGCCGTTGTAATTCGCGCCGAATTCAATCTCTTTCAGGCCCGGCACCACGCCCAACAGCGCCTTGAAGCGCTCCTGCAGGGAAGCAACCAGTGCTTCCGGGTGGTCCTGCTTTACCTCGTCCTTCCATTTCCACATGACAATATGCTTGACCATTGGTAGATCCTCCTTAAAAATCAAAGATATTCAGCCCCGTCTCCGGGTCCAACCTGCGCCCTACATGGCCCTCGACCTTCCGGACAAACAGCTCACAGGTGGCGCTGACCACCGCCTCGTTGAGGTGCCCGCCGATCACCTTTCCGGTGAGGTCCCCGAAGGTGGCGTGCAGGTGCAGATAGGGTTCTCCGTCTTTTTCCGTGATGTTCCCCATCAGGGAGGTCAATTCCATCACGCCGTCAAAGGTGTTGGCAACATATTTCTGTTCATCCACCCGGTACACGCCCACCACCACATGGTTGACCGCACCGATGGCTGAAACCGTCCCCAGCGAGATGGATTCCTTCTCACATAACTCCCGCAGGCAGGCGAGCACCTCCTCGCCCCTTTGCAGGCGCACAACATACGTATCTCCAAACACACGGTATTGCATGGTATCGCGATCCTTTCCATCCGTCCGGCGAACACACCGGCCGAACGCTGATTTGTCCTCATTTTAGCAAGACCTTGGCCGGAATGCAAGTCAATCCGCGCCGATGTCGTTTTGCAGCACCCCGCAGATGGACACCGCATCCTTGCCAAACTTTTCCCGGATGGCGTCCAGAGTGGTCTCCAGCTTTTCCTGCTTTTTGCGTTCCTCCTGCCGGGAGTGCTCAAACAGGCTGAGCTGTTCCCCCGGCGCTTCATCCGCAGGCACCAGGTTGGTCCCGGTAAGCGTCAACATGCGGATCGGCGCATTGGGATTCCACGAATCCGCCAATATCTCCATAGCTGCACGGGCCAGCTCCTTTGACAAAAAGGTCGGCACCGCGAGCGGCTTTTGCCGCGAGATGGTTTTAAAGCTTGGATTGCGGATATTGAGCTGTACCGTATAACATTTCACCCCACTGCGGCGCATACGCGCTGCAACGGTATCGGCCAGGACTGTAACGCCGAGCCGGATGTCGTCCCACCCGACCAGGTTCCTTTTAAAAGTCAGCCCATTTCCCACCGACTTGACCTCTTTCGGCTCATAAATGCTCTTCACAGGGCTCCTGTCAAGCCCGTTGGCATAGTCGTAGAGTTCCCCGCCGATCTTTCCCAGGCTTGCCACCAGCGCCTTGCGGTCCGCATGGGCCAGGTCCCCGATGGTGCGGATGCGCATGTTTTGCAGGGTTTCCCGTGCGCTTTTCCCAACATAGAGCAGGGCGCTCACCGAAAGAGGATACACAATGTCCCTGTAATTTTCCCGCGAGATCACCGTGGTCGCATCGGGCTTTTTATAGTCGCTGCCCAGCTTGGCAAAAATCTTATTGAAGGAAACCCCAACCGAAATTGTCAGGCCGGTCTCCCGCTGGACCTCGGCGCGCAGGCGGTCCGCAATCTCCGGCCCGGAACCGAACAGCCTCTGGCTCCCGGTGACGTCCAGCCAGCTTTCATCGATGCCGAAGGGCTCCACCAAATCCGTATAGCGCTGATAGATCGCGTTGACCCGCTTGGAATATATGGCATACTGGTCACGATGCGGCGGGGCGAGCACCAGGTCGGGGCATTTGCGCCGCGCTTGCCAGATGGTCTCCGCGGTTTGGACGCCGAACCGCTTGGCCCGCTCATTTTTTGCCAATATGATCCCGTGCCGGTTCTCGGGGTCCCCACAGACCGCCATCGGCACATCCCGGTAAGCCGGATGCAGCAGGCATTCCACTGATGCGTAAAATGCATTGCAGTCACAGTGCAGAATCACACGGTCCGGGCCCTCCATACGCTCATCTCCAATCAAATGTTCTACCTTATTATAGAACGCTGCCGCACAAAAATCCAGTGACTCTCAAATGGTTTGTATTGGAAAAACAGAAAGCCGCCCGGTGTCCATGCACCGGAGCGGCCGATCTGCTATCTTTCGCATTATCCGCGGATTTCCAGCAGCTTCTGTTTGAGTTCGTTTTCCAAGCGGCCCAGCTCCACCTCCGCCTCGCGGCGCTTCTGCCGGCCTTCCTCCTGTATATGCATCACTTCGTCCAGGGTGGAGATCAAATTTTGGTTGGTTTCGCGCAGGGTTTCCATATCCACGATGCCGCGCTCGGTCTCCCTGGCTGTCTCCACGGTCGCCATTTTCAGCGCCGCGGCATTCTTTCGCAGCAGCTCGTTCGTCATGTCCGTAACCTCGCGCTGTGCCTGCGCCGCCTGCTGCGAATGGGCTATCCCCAAGGCCAGGGCCATCTGGCTCTTCCAAAGCGGGATGGTATTCACCAGCGTGGACTGAATCTTTTCCGACATCTGCGTGTCGTTGCTCTGCACCAGCCGGATCTCCGGCGCCATCTGGATGGACACCATGCGGGTCAACTCCAGGTCATGCAGCTTTTTGTCGAAGCGGTTGCACAGGGCGTTCAGATCGTTGGCGGCCTGTGCATCCTCCGGCAGGCCAGACTGCTTAGCCTTTTCCACGAGCTTGGGGAGTTCTTCCTGCTGCACCTGCGCCAGTTTCTTTTTTCCTGCCAAAATGTACATGGACAGCTCTTTAAAATAGACCTTGTTCATCTCGTACATCTTGTCCATCATGGCGACATCCTTAAGCAACTGCACCTGATGGCGCTCCAAAACCGCGCAAATCTTTTCGACATTGGCTTCCACCTTGTCGTATTTCGCTTTTAACGCGGTCATCTTATTGGCTCCCCGTTTAAAGAATCCGAAGAATCCTTTCTCCTCTTCCTCCACGTCAAAGCTTTTCAGCTCCGTTACCACACTGGACAGCATATCCCCGACCGCGCCGAGATCCTTTGCGCGCACATTGTTCAGCGCATCCGCCGAGAAGTCCGCCATCTTTTTCTGGGCGCCCGCGCCGTATTGCAAGATCATATTGGAATTGCTCAATTCGATCTTTGCGGCAAAATCGTCCACCATTTTGCGCTCTTCCGGCGACAGGCTGCTCTCGTCGAACACCGGCGCTTCGGTGGGCGCCTGCGCAGGTTCTGCCTTTTGCAGTGAGGCGGACGGCTCATCCGCAAAGGGCTCAAAGGTCAATACGGGTTGCTCCTGAAAAGTCTCGTCCATAGCAATTTCCTCCGATTCATTTACGGTTTCTTCTTGCGGAACGCATCCTCGGTCAGGCCCTCCTGCGCGAGCATGGTTTCCAACACGGAGATATCCGTCGAAATATCCATCACATCATCCTGGAACAGGCTGTCCAGGAGATTCTCAAAGGCGGTGTTGATCGTATCCAACGTATCGCTGATCTCAGCCTTCACTTTGGTGACATTTTCTCCCTGCACCGGCTGTCCGTCAAACTCGCGATAGGCCTTGAGCAATTTTAAAGTGGTCGGCAAATAGTATTGCATAAATTTGCGGATGTCCGGCAATTTCTGCGGATGGGCCTCTACATGATCGAAAATCTTCGCGCAGATCTCTTCCAATCGGGACAGCTTCCGCGAAAATTCTTCTCCCGGAATCGCACGGTTTTCCTCGCGAATCTGCCAGAGATAATCGCGCCCCTCGGCAATCGCCCGCTCACATTCGCCGGCCTCATCCGCCTCCGGCTGTTGCTTTTTCCGTTCTTCTTCCAACTGCCGGCGGCGTGCGCTCTCTTGGGCTTGCAGATACTGCCGATAGGTCTCGTTCGTGGCAATAAAGCAGGTCTCCTGCTCATCGATATGCCCTTCCGGGAACAAGCCGTCCCGGATCATCTTCTGCAAATCGCGAATGACAAAGGATTTTGATTCACCCACAGAGGCCGCCAAAAGGTCGAGCGAGCAAAAGGTATCGCCATTCAACTGCGCCTGATACCGTTGAAACCGGCGTTTCCGGCGGACTTTGCGCACGCCGCAAATAGCCAATACGGTAAACCCCACACAAAGCGGAACCAGCACCACACTGGAGATCGCAAACGCGGCCCAGGGCATTCCCGCCAGCAGAGAAGCGAGCGCAAGGATCACAAACGCCAGACCGGTTGGGATTGCCCCAGCCAACCCGACGATCTCCATGACGGTACCCGCAATCGAGGTTCCCGGGTTCCCACGGACACGCAGCTGGACACTTGAGCGGGGAACGGGCCGCCCCGGATATATATAAGGCTTCGGGGGAGCAGGCCTGCGAGGTGGAACCGGCCTATGAGTCGGAGCCGGGCCTTTATGGGCATCTACGTTTTCCCGCACTGTGCGGACCACGGTCTCTTTCAGATATAGGGCGTCCTGGACTGTCTGGTGGATTTGCTCCTCCAAATGATCTATAAAATCTTTATCAATCATACGGTGTTCCTCCACACCAGGGAATCTTCCCAGAATATAACCGGTTTCATTATATCGCATTCCTTATAAAATAACAATATTTCGTGCGATGAACCGAAAGCAATTTTGACATCAGCCCATCGTTTATCCGATAATCAAAATCACTAGTAACCTAATGTTTGCCCACCCCCAGAGGGGTTCGTACTTGCCGAGTCCTGGAACGGATACGAAAAAATCCTTGCATCGCTTGTCCTGCTACTGGTAAACCAGTTCACTTTGGTTTTCTGTAACATTCTGCAAAAACTCCCGAGTGCTTTGCTCGAAATCTATTTTTTTGGGAATCAAAGACGATCTTCATCTAATACGAACTTGTTTCGCCAAGGCTTTCTTATTTACCCCTGGTTGGATCAGGGGATGTTAAGCCGAAAGGCAGAAAAATGCAGTGCAATGTGCGATACACATTGCACTGCATCCATTCTTCAATGAGCTTCTATTATCCCTCGTCTTTTACAACAAGCTGATTGCCGTCATAATCCACGAGGAGCGTCTCACGCGGCTTGATGTTCCCTTGGATGATCTTCTTCGCAATCAGAGTTTCGACCTTGCTTTGGATGAAACGCTTCAACGGGCGCGCACCGTAGACCGGGTCATAACCGCTGTCTACAATGAACGTCTTGGCTTCAGGCGTCAGCTTCACGCCGAGCTGCTTATCCGCCAGACGGCGCTGTAAGTCCACCATCTGTAAGTCCACAATATGGCCTATTTCGTCGCGCGTCAACGGCTTGTAGAAGACAATCTCGTCAAGACGGTTCAGGAATTCCGGCCGGAACTGCTGCTTCAACAGCGCGTTCACCTGCTCCTTCGCCTGTTCGCTGATCTGGCCGTCTGCACCGATCCCTTCCAGGATGGCGCTGGAGCCGAGGTTGGAGGTCAGGATGATAATCGTATTCTTGAAGTCCACGGTACGGCCCTGCGAATCTGTGATACGGCCGTCGTCCAACACCTGCAACAGGATATTGAATACATCCGGGTGCGCTTTCTCCACCTCGTCAAAGAGGATGACGGAGTACGGCTTCCGGCGGACCGCCTCGGTCAACTGGCCGCCCTCCTCGTACCCGACATATCCCGGAGGCGCGCCGATCAGACGTGACACGGAGAATTTCTCCATATATTCGGTCATGTCGATGCGGATCATATTGCGCTCGTCGTCGAACAACGCCTGCGCCAGGGCCTTTGCAAGCTCTGTTTTGCCCACACCTGTGGGGCCCAGGAAGAGGAACGAACCGATCGGGCGGTTCGGATCCTGAATCCCCGCGCGGGAACGCAGGATCGCTTCGCTGACCTTCTCCACCGCTTCGTCCTGCCCGACCACCCGCTCATGCAGGATGTCGTCCAGGTGCAGCAGCTTCTCGCGCTCGCTCTCCATCAGCTTGGAGACCGGGATGCCCGTCCAGCGGGCCACAATCTTCGCGATTTCTTCCTCCGTGACCTTGTCACGCAGAAGGTTTGTCTCCGAGGACTGGCTCTTTTCCGCGATCTGCTCTTCCTCTGCCAGCTGCTTTTGCAGCTCGGGCAGCTTGCCGTACTTATATTCGGCGGCCTTGTTCAAATCATAGGCGCGCTCGGCCTTTTCGATCTCTGCATTGACCTGCTCGATTTCCTCGCGCAGCTTCTGCACTTTGCCGATGGCCTGCTTTTCGTTTTCCCACTTTGCCTTCATTTCCTTGAACTGGGCGCGCAGGTCCGCCAGTTCCTTCTGGATGTCCTTCAAATGCTCCTGCGTCAGCGGGTCGGTGTCCTTTTTCAGGGCCGCTTCCTCGATTTCATGCTGCATGATCTTGCGGGAAATCTCATCCAGCTCGGTCGGCATGGAGTCGATCTCCGTGCGGACCATGGCGCACGCTTCGTCCACCAGGTCGATGGCCTTATCCGGCAGGAAACGGTCGGAAATATAGCGGTTGGAGAGCGTCGCCGCGGCAATCAACGCCTGATCCTGGATCTTGACGCCGTGGAACACCTCATAACGTTCCTTCAAGCCGCGCAGGATGGAGATGGTGTCCTCTACGCTCGGCTCATCCACCATGACCGGCTGGAAGCGGCGCTCCAAAGCCGGGTCCTTTTCGATGTATTGATGGTACTCGTTGAGCGTCGTCGCGCCGATGCAGTGCAGCTCACCGCGCGCCAGCATTGGCTTGAGCAGGTTGCCTGCGTCCATGGAGCCCTCGGTTTTGCCCGCGCCCACAATGGTGTGCAGCTCATCGATGAACAGGATAATCCGGCCCTCGCTCTTCTTGACCTCGTTCAGCACTGCCTTGAGGCGTTCCTCAAATTCGCCGCGGAATTTCGCGCCGGCAATCAGCGCGCCCATATCCAGGGAGAAGATTTTGCGGTCTTTGAGGTTGTTCGGCACGTCCCCGCGCACAATACGCAGTGCCAGGCCTTCCGCAATAGCGGTTTTGCCGACGCCGGGTTCGCCGATCAGCACCGGGTTGTTCTTCGTCTTACGGGACAGAATGCGGATGACGTTGCGGATCTCGTCGTCACGGCCGATCACCGGGTCGAGCTTATGGTTCTTTGCGAGCTCGACCAGATCCTGGCCGTATTTGGAGAGCGCGTCATAGGTTTCCTCCGGCGTGTCGCTGGTCACGCGGGTGTTGCCGCGCACGCTGGACAGCGCGGTCAGGAAGGCGTTCTTCTCAATGCCAAAGCGCTGGAAGACGTCCTTCATGGCGTTGTTGGGCCGGTTCAAAATCGCAAGCATGATATGCTCGACGGAAACATATTCGTCCTTCATCCGGTCGGCTTCTTTTTCCGCCGCAGTCAGGACTGCATCCACGTCTGCGGAAACATAGATTTTCCCTGCCTCACGGCCCGGGCCGGTCACGCCTGGGATGCGGGAAATCTTTTCCGCCACTGCGCGCTGGACGGCGTCGCAGTCTACATGCATCTTTTTCAGCAGCTGCGTGATCAGCCCGTCGCGCTGTTGCAGCAGAGCCGCCACGAGGTGTTCTTCCTCGATCTGCATATTGTTGTTTTCAATGGCGAGGTTTTGGGCTTCCTGGATGGCTTCCAGGGATTTTTGGGTGAATTTCTGTGCATTCATGTTCAACCCCTCCTATCGTTTACACATTCAGTGTTCATGCGGGTTTGAGATGTATTTTTAGCACTCTTTTATTGAGTGTGCTAAAAGTATATCGCATATATATGAACAAATCATGAACAAATGAAATATTTTATGTAAACCGGAAAATTTGTTCCCTATTAGGGGGAGAATGCCCATTTTTTGTCCGGACTATGCACAAATTGGAACGCCCTTTGGAGGAAAGAGCCACAATGGAACGCTGGTTTCGAACACGGCAATCCTCCATAAATCATACGACACAAGCGGCTGGGAAAAACATCTGCAAAAGAGTTTGGAAAATACATCCGCCTCGAAATGCTGACCAGAAAAGCGGTTTCCCGGACACAACCCCGCCTTTGTGCGAACCCCAAGCACACAGCCGTTTTCCGGGAAGTTCGCACCGCGCAGTGCGCCTGGGGTGGAGCGGTATTTTCGCTAAAAGCCGAGCAAAAGATGGATTATTTTTATGAGGTTCGCACTTTTAGCCTTTACAACCCGCATGGTTTCTGGGTATAATAGGGGTGGAGTTACAATCCACGCCCCGTCAGGGGACGGAAATATCTTTGTTCTTTCTATCGTCCGAACCATCTGCGTTACAATCCACGCCCCGTCAGGGGACGGAAATCTAACAATCCACATGACCAGACGATAAACCTGGTGTTACAATCCACGCCCCGTCAGGGGACGGAAATGATTTTACTTCAACTTCCGGTTTCAGCCATCCCGGGTTACAATCCACGCCCCGTCAGGGGACGGAAATTATTGCTTCTCTGCCACGGCGGAACAGATCTAAAGTTACAATCCACGCCCCGTCAGGGGACGGAAATGGTGAGGCCGCGAGCAATGTTATTTGTGACCGTCAGTTACAATCCACGCCCCGTCAGGGGACGGAAATACTTTTTCTGATTTGGAAGAATACCGGATTGAAAAGTTACAATCCACGCCCCGTCAGGGGACGGAAATCCCGATTGTCCCATCGGGATAGATCATTACACGGCGTTACAATCCACGCCCCGTCAGGGGACGGAAATCCAAAAAACTTGTTGACGCATACAAATCCGCCACAGTTACAATCCACGCCCCGTCAGGGGACGGAAATTTTTATAACTCTTACGGCCTCTGCAAACAGGCCAGTTACAATCCACGCCCCGTCAGGGGACGGAAATAAAGGTATTAAAACACCCATTCGAAAAATCACAGGTTACAATCCACGCCCCGTCAGGGGACGGCTATGGGGTGTCATGTGAGCACAGGAATATTGGAGAAACAACTCAACTACGCCCCGCCAGGGGACAAAACAAGGCGCCTATCCCACGAAAATGGGATAGGCGCCTTGTTTGATTTACATGTTATTTATTTTACAGCCGGTTCCTCTTGGTTTTCCTTCTCTTCCGAGGCAGATAGTTCTGCCGTGGAAGCTTCTTCGGATGACTCCGTCTGCAAATTTTCTTCGTCTGTTTTTAAGTGGACGTTTGTCAATGTCGCGTTGGCATAATCGCGGATATCGATCGCCGGGACGGTCCCGAGCTTATAAAGCTCATCCAGAATCATATAAAAGAACGCGAGGACCGCTTCCTCCGGCTCGCTGTGCAGCATGGATAAGAAATTTCTCTCCGGATCGCGTTTTACTAAGAAAGAGCCGGATTTTACCGCGCATCCGATGTCAATGTTCGGATTGTCCTCCACATAAGACTCCACTGTGCTCCAACCAGCGGATGCCGCGGCCAGAATTCCGCCGAGAATGGGCGGCAGGGCTCTGGGTGGAACCTCCCGACCGGCGACAATCATTCCACGCGATGTCCGGTGCAGGTTCACCACGCTTTCGATTTTCCGGTTTGTGTACTCCACCGTCTCCTTGTCGATCTTCTGCTTGGAGTCAAAGACCGCATAGACGCTTTCCGCCGTGATGAATTTTTCGCCCGCATCGGTTCCAAAGATCAGCGGGGAGTACAGGGCATCATAGATGATAATATCGATCTGCTCGCTGACCGCCCCTTTGCTGTCGAATACGAACCCCTTATCCACCGCATATTTGCTGGGCAAAAAGCTCCGGAAAAAGTCGATCCAGGCCCCCTCGCAGTGGTCGCCCTTTGTGACCGGATGGTTGATCAACACATCTAGCTTGGATTCCAGCAGCGTCTGCTTGCTGCGAAGCAGGGACTTGATGTTCATCTGTTCCATGAAAAAACCTCCTCTGTTTTTGGGAAAGATTCTTCCACCGTACAGCCGCCCATCCCCAGCGCCGTCTTGATTCCAACGCCGGTATGGGGCAGCGCGCACATCAACAGCCAAAACAGCCGTTTCATGGAGGTTGGTCCATGGATGGCCAGCCGTATCCAACCGGTAAAGCCCGGTATCACGGCGCCTTTCATGCTGTATCTCTGCGTGTGGAGCGAATAGCCAATGATCCGCGCCGACTCGACGAGCTGCCGGATCGCCTCCTCGTCCTGTAGCGTCACCCCGCTGTCCAGCAGCGCAAAGCGCGAGGCCGCACTCTTTACCACCAGCCCTGCGGTGGGGAACAGCGCATACTGGTTCTCGGTTTTAAACGTCGTGGGGGACAGGAAGCGCAGCTGATAGGAAGATGGAAGCGCCGGCGCGGTAAAACAGCGCTCGACCGCCTCTTCAAAGCGGAACGTTTCCTTTTCCGCCCTTCGCACGCAGACCTGCTTCCCACCGCTGCGGAATGGAAAGGACGTGCTGTTCAGCAGGATGGGCGCGACCGTCTGCACCGCGTCCTCCGAAAACAGCGTCCATTGATACACGGCCCGATGGCGTTCTTCCCTCGACGGGAGCAGATATTGGCAAAACGGCCGCTCGCCTTCCTCATGCAGATACGCGGCATAAGCGGGTGGAAGCTGCTCCATCAGCCAACCGTACAGGCAATAGGCGTCCTCCGCCACCAGGGGCGCGCGATGGGTTTCCTCCAATTCCAGGCGGATGCTCGTCGTCATGGAAACAGCACCTCACATTTCCCCATGGGGACCAGGCGGTCTTCCCATTTGGTGCATTTCAGCATGTGCGGGGAACCCCCGGCGGCCACGTCGGTTTCATGGTAGCCATCCGGGAACAAAAAGGTGAGCAGCTCTGCGGTGCAAGCAAGCGATGCATCCCCATACAGGGACTGGAGGATCGTTTTGCTGGGGAACCCGCACCCGCCGCCCAAATAGAGCACGCACCCGCGTTCCTCCGCTTCATGTTCGAACCCATGGAATTTCGCGACGAACTGCCGGTTTTGCAGCGCATAGAATTCCTGGATTGCCTCGACCAAAAATTGCCGGTCCATCCCCGCCTCCCGCAGGAAGCAGTCGTCCAGGGTGAGGGCGGCGTGCAGCTCCGTGCCGGGCTTCAAACACTCGCGCATCATGGGCACGCGGGAGGAAATCCCGCCGCTGGGCCCCACGTCCAGCTTCTGGCACAGCGTCAGGCAGGATGCTTCCACCGGCAGGCTGTCCGAAACCGACAGCCCGCGCATGGCGGAGCAGACCGCATTATAGCTCGGAATTTCTTTCCCCTTTTGGTTGACCAGCCGCAATTTGTGGAACTGCCCTTCTTCGATGTTTCCGGCTTCCCGGCGAAAAAGGCTCTTGCTGGCACGGCCATGCGGTTCCTTCCCGGATTTTACACGCGCGTCCATCTCCTGCACGCCCTTGTGGAATGCATCTTCCGGAAACGGGCACGGCTTCTTGCCGGCGACCATCTTGTTCAGGAGCGCCGTCCGCATAGCGCCCTTAATGCTGCTGCCGGGAAGATAGGGCTTTCCGCCCGGCCCCTTTACCATGGAATGGATATCGTCCAGGCGGATCGGCTTTCCGTTGATGGTTCGATCCCCGCCGTGCGCCGTATACGCGGCCAATCCGCGAATCTCTTCCTTGGACGCCTTCTGGGACAGCAGCCATTGGTACAGGCTGTTGTCGCTGCTGAGAATGAAATCCGTATATGCGTCCACCAGATTCCGTTCCTGTAGCCAGGAGAAAAAGCGGTCCCGGTCCGGCACATAGACGCGGTTTTCGTTCGGGATATAGATGTACTCCTTCTTCAAGAGTTTTTGCCCGCATCCCACAAAGACCGGCGTCAAGACGCGCATCACCATATGGATGGTTTCTTTCATACATCCACCCCCAAAAACATCGGTTTTAACATGCGCAGCGCCGGTTGGCGTCCCTCCGGCGCAACATTCCGCACCTGGCCGGTAAACCGTTTGGAAAAGCAGGAACCGGACGCGAACGCATAGACCGTCCGCTTTTTGTAGCCCATTCCATGGACGAAGCCCCCTCTTCTGCAAAGGGAATATTCCGCGTGTTCCATCGCTTGCTCCAGCTCGTCCTCTGCCGGGAGCGAGGTATTCAGGGTCATCCAGTGGGCGGCGGGTTCTCCGGATAGGTATGTCCCCAGGACCCGGGCCGCTTCGCAGGCGCTTTGGGCCAATTCACCACAGCGCTCCAATTGAAATTTTCCGAAGCCAATGCTCCGTTTTCCGCCGACCCCGCTAAAGGACAGGGATTGCAAAAGGCCTTCCACAAGGGAGCGCACACGATCATCGTCAAAGGCCAGGATACAGTATAGGCCGCAGTCCTTGTTAAATTGCAGCCCTCGCACGAGGTATGGGTCGGTCTCCTCCTTGCCGCGCACGGCGGCACAGGCGCGTTCATCCAAAAAGGACAGGTTTTCAAGCTGTTGCAGGCAGGCGGCCGCGTCGAATGGACGGCCCTCCCGCCAGAGGTCCAAGTACGCATCCCAAAGGGAGGCTGGCAGGTACGTCAATTTTTTGAACAGCTTCCGCTGTCCCGGGTCCTGCATCTGCCGGAGCCCTTGTTCTGTGCGGATCAGCGGCTTCGGGAGAAAGAGCTCGTCTGCCCGGTAGGGAAACGCGTCCGAAAGCAGGAACCGCCCTGCCTTTGCCTCTTCCAAGAGGCTGTTTCGCGCTGTTTCGTCCCGCAGCGCCTCAATACACAGGGCGGAAAACAGCGTATCGGAATGCAGCAGAATCCCAGACGACTGCAAGACATTCCGCCCATCGTCCGGCCCGATGTGGAGCGCCCCATAAAAATGGAATTTATAAAGGTAATACGTTCGCATCTTTCACACCCTCAAGCGTCTTTTGCAGGGTTTCGATCTTTTCCGTTTCGCCCGCCGCCTGAATGACCTTCAGATCCTCAAAGCGGATGCGTCCGCTGCCCCGGCTGCCATGGCCGCCCAGATAATCCAATTGCAGCAGCTGCATCCCCTTCGCGAGCGTTTGGAAATCTTCCTCTACTTCCGCCGGATTTTCCACATTATAGATCACCGCAAAGGAAAATTTTGCCCCCCGGATCACGCGCTCCAAAGGCCGCGGATTGGCAATCGACGTCAGCCGGTTAATGCTGTTTTCCGTTTTGACCTCTGTAAAGCCGGTGTCCATCAACTCGTCTGCATTGGCTAGGAAGCAATCCATAAATTGAAGCCGGGAAGCCACCGCCTTTGTTTCTGCACTGGAAGCTGGTTTTCCAAACAACCGGGCAATTGGGGGTGGATCGTCCTTCGGTTCCGGCAAGACATAGCCCTCCACGGCATCCCGCACCAGGAGCGTCCGGATTTTCCCTTTCAAGCTGCTGCCGGGAATGATGGGGTACTGCGTCTTTGGGTCCCGCACCACAGGGGAATTTGCCGCGCCGATGGCGGCATAGACGTCGGACGCGCCGATATGTAACCCGGTCAGCACTTCAATCTGCCCTTGAATCATCAATTTCTGATACATCGTTCCACCCCTTTAGTCCTTTTTATCGGTGTAATAATAGTGGTAGGCAACCAACGCTTCCATATAGCGCGCATACCGCAGGAAGCGCCCTTTATCCGTGCCGATAAAGTCGAGGCCCCTTAAAAGCCCCGACTCCTGCAAAAAGCTCTGCACATCCGCCTTCCGTCCCGCATCGTACACCATCCGCACCTTGATGCTCCCGATGTCCGCGGGGGTGATCTCCCCGCCGATGGTCACTCGGTTGTAGAGCCGCGTAACAAGCGCAAAGAGATTCCGCATCTGGCTGCTGGTCAGCTCCCCATAATTTCGTTTGATTTCATTTTCCTTATTCCATTTGTTTTTACTGGGCCTTCCCAGCCGCTGCATACATTGATCGGCCAAATCTACATAATCGTCCCTGCTGAAAAATGCCGGCGGTTCTTTGCCGGAGGACGCCTTCTGGCCGGCGGGCTGCCGCTGCGTCCGAGCGACCTCTTCAGGGGTCTTCCCGATCAAACCTCCCAGCGCGTCTTTCCAATCACTCGCCATATGGTTGCTCTTCCCCTTTCTCCTGTGATGTCCGGATCAAGCTCAAATACAGTTCCATCGCCGTCAGCAGCTGCCTGCGGCTTTCCGCATCCTTGATCCATTGATACAGCTTTGTCGAAAATTCATGATACAAATCGGACAGCTCGCGCTTGTCCTTTTTTGGCTCCATCCGGGCCAGCAGATACGCAAAACGCGCCACGTTGATCGTTTGCCCCGGGGTTCGGTCCAACTGCTCCGCATAATTCTTCAGGCGGTAAAGGAACGAACTCCCCCGGCCGTTCTGTTCCTTCCGGTCCATTTCAAAATAGCGCTCCAACAAATAGAGCTTTTCCGTGACAACCTCTTCGATAAAGGTATCCCAATGGTACAGGTGCCGCGCCACATGCCGCACCGATCCACCGGCGTCCGGCAGCAGCTCCAAGCCAAACAGGGCGAGGCCGTTTTTCCCGGCGTCGATCCCCTTGGCTGCGTCCTCCAAGATCGCCGTATCCTCCGCCATCGCATAGAGCGGATAGTGCGGGGAAAACAGGCCAATCCCGGCGGAAAAGGTCAAGCGGCCCCCGGTAAAGCCCCGGAACGCGCGGTACAGGTCCACCGACAGTTCCACAATTTCATTCCAGGCGCCCACAATAAAGAGATCGTCCCCGCCCGCATAGACCACGATGGCCTTGCGCGGGGAACGTTTTCCCGCTTCGTTCCACACAAGGTGGAACGGATCGACCGGTCCCTCCGTCCCCTGCAAAATCGTTTGCAAGTGGACCTTGAAAAACTGCGTCAACTGCTGCGAGAGCGACGCCGTCAGAGGGAGGCCGGAACCGGTTTCCCCGGACTGCAAACGCCGGTGAAACCCGCTGACGAACGCCCGGCCCAGGTTGTCCACATCCGCCCGCAGGACGCCCAAACGCCGGATGCCTTTGGAACACGCCGCAAGGCCCTCAAACGTCGCCATTTTTTCATCGATCGTATATGCATAAGCGCCGAGTGGAAGCGGAATGTCCGCATTGCCCCCGCTGCCCGGCGCATAAACGCGGACGACGGTCCCCGGCTGTTCTGCACGGAGGCGTTCCGCCTGCGCCCGGTCCATCATATAGACAAACCAATCCTGCCCATCCAGCGAGGGAAGCGTCAGGGGCGTGCCGCCCTCTTCCCAAACTGCGCGGCAGACGGCCGCCACCTTTCCCGGGGCAGCAAGGCCGGAGGAGCTATCCCGGAATTCCCGGCAGACCGGGCAGAGGTCGTCCCCATCCAGCGGCAAGCTGCTGCCCGCGCAGACCCGGCATTCCCGCTCCGGGTCGCTCATCTCCTGGGAATTCAGCCATGTCAAACCGCTGGCGTCAAACCGGCGGTTGCGCTTTTGGTTCAGCTTGTTTTCCAGCCGGGCAAAGATCTCCTGGTAAGCTGTCCCGCCCTCGTTTTTGAGCTGCGGCCCGGAACAGGGCTCCCAGGCATAGAGGAATTGCAGCGCGCCGGAAAAGCGCTTGAGCAGCCACTGGTTGACGCTGCGCAGGCAGGCTTCCAGGGTTTCCCGCGTGCGGTCCGTATTGGGCAGGACGGCATAGCTGCTCCCGCCGCCCACATACAGCCGGTGCGCCCGGCAGAGGTGCAGCCGGTCCAGCAATTCCGTCATCAGATGTTCTTCCAGCAAATCCAAATAAAACGACCGGCTCCGCAGGGATTTCAAAACCCCTTTGCCGGAAATCGTGTACAAAAACTTCTGAATCCCCGGCAAGCCGCAGGAGACCAGCAGGAACGGGGATTCCCGCCCCGCTTCGCGCATACAGCACGCCAGGCAGACCTCCAGGCGCGCCTTCTGATACAGGGATACCCCTGGGATGCCGGAAGGATAATAGGAAAGCTGCTGCCTGCAAACCTCCAGGGCGGGTTCGATGCGCCCGTCCGCCGCCTTCAGCTCGTCCAGGCAGCGCTGCATCCACTCCCGCTTTTCGGCTGGGCGGACAGCCTGTTCCGCCGGGCATTGGAAGCACTCCACCGCATCCGGACGGAACATCCGGCACGGCGTCCCTCCGTCCAGCAAGTCGAAGATGGAAAGCAGGCCGCTCTCGGATGCATCCAGCTTGGCCGTGCCAACGACAATCCCGGACGCCCGGCGCAAAAGCGCCTGTTCTTCCTCCGAAAGCGCCGTCTCCATGTCCGGCCCAAACGATGCCTGCCACACCTCCGGCGGGCCATACGGCCGCAGGGCATGCAGCAGGCATTTCCACGCAAACCGTTCTTGTTCCATAAGACCTCCTCTCCCGCTGAGCTTTCTACAAAAACGCATCGGCTCAAGCGTCTATTTTTATTATTTTAGCACAATTCGTCATTTTTTGCAATTCCTTAATAAAATTTTCCTAGTTGCATCCTTTTTTTGCAGCAATTTTGCACCTTGCACCACGCGGAACAAGGGGGATGCGCCAATGGGAAAGCTTGAACCCGGAGAGCGGAAGCCGCAAGCCGAGAGAGGGCTGCAAAGTGCGAAGCTGTCTGTTGGGAGGGGTAAGCGGCGCCCAGTTTCAGCCGCTTCGCGCCGATACTGTTACAAAAGAGCGATGGATTTCATGGATAATTTTATGCAAATTTGCTTTACTTGAAGCAAAACGCATGTTATAATGAAAACAGATTTGATGTGTTTGGCAAAAATACAGGAGAATTTTATGCACATTTGCCGAAACAATCAATACCCCGCTAGGGGACGGAAACGATTGGTGGGAATAATCATCAATCAGCTGCTCTGAAACAATCAATACCCCGCTAGGGGACGGAAACCTTGTCCAGCAGTCCCCATTTCACTCGTAAAAGGAAACAATCAATACCCCGCTAGGGGACGGAAACCCTTATTGGATTTAACAGCCTTCTGCTTTTTGTTGGAAACAATCAATACCCCGCCAGGGGACGGAAACAAGACTGGCCTTATCTGCAAATAGGCTTTCAGTGCGAAACAATCAATACCCCGCCAGGGGACGGAAACGGGGTCTTGGTGTCCTGCTGGTTGGGGTCTTCATAGAAACAATCAATACCCCGCCAGGGGACGGAAACATAGTTCCGATAATCATTACAAGACCCACAGGAAACAATCAATACCCCGCCAGGGGACGGAAACTCCCCGAATACTATATCAGTAGGGGATTACGGGGAAACAATCAATACCCCGCCAGGGGACGGAAACGGGTCGCATTTTTTACGGGAAAAACAAGAACGTATGAAACAATCAATACCCCGCCAGGGGACGGAAATTGTCCTACATACTGTCTTAAGTGATTGATGACTTTTGAAACAATCAACGCCCCGTCAGGGGCCGGAAAGCTAGATAATTTGAAATCACATCCTCAATTTGCCGAAACAATCAATCCCCGTCAGGGGACGGAAATATGCGAGGCATCTCGTTTAGACATTGCACCATGAAAAAATTACTGCCCCGCTAGGGGACGGAAAGGACATCCCTGCGATCGCTTTCGGAATGTTCATGAAACACAATCAACGCCCCGACAGGGGACAAAAAAAGAGCAGTCATTCAAAAATGACTGCTCTTTTTCTGTGCACGGCTTTTCCTTGATATCCGCCCCGCCTGATTTTGCCCGCCGCCTCCATCCCCCGCATCTGCACACCCGCTTGCCCATAGCGCTTGGCTCCGCGCGGCGCCTGCCTTCCTGCGCATCCGCCTTCTGTTTCTTTTGAAATATTCCAGTAGCAAAAAGAGCGGCCTGCCATAAACTGTTAGGGAGAAACAAGGTTGTGCGTGCGTCTGAAACGCCGCGCGCCGGGTTCTTTTTCCCGACTTTTCAGATGTAAGGAGGATTTTTACCATGGATGAGAACAATTGCAACTCCACGCCGCAGGAACCAGGCGGGAATTTCAAAGAAGCGGTGTGCATCGACGCTATGCGCATCTACGATAGTTGCAGCGATAAAGACTGCTTAGAGGACCTTCGCGTTTACTTCACGCCCGATAAGCACGACTTGATCGAACAAGCAACCAATGTACGTATCCGCAATGTGGAGGTTATCACGGTCTATCTCGACCTGGAGCCCGTGCCCTTTAACAAAGGGTTCTATTCGATCGACATGACCTTCTTCTTCAACGTCTGCCTGGACGTCTATTCCCTGCCGAGCGGCGGCCCGGTGATCGTCAGCGGCGTATCCGTCTTTAACAAGAAGGTCATCCTGTTCGGCAGCGAGGGCAACGTCAAGATGTTCAGCTCCGACTTGAATTGCGATGAGGTGGACGCCCAACTCACCAGCGGCCGGGTCCTGCCCAAAGCCACGGTGCAGGTTGCGGAGCCGATCGGCCTCTCTGCGCGCATTTGTGACCGTCCGATGGGCTGCTGCGACGCGTGCTGCCGCATCCCGGACAGCATCTGCCAGCGCTTTGGCGGCCAGTTCGAAACCAACACCTGCCGCAATGTCTATGTCACCATCGGCGTATTCACCATTGTGCAGATTGTGCGCAACGTCCAGATGCTGATCCCGGCCTATGACTTCTGCATCCCGGAAAAGGAGTGCGTCACCACCAGCGACAACCCGTGCGATATGTTCCGCCGCATTGAATTTCCGACGGATGAATTCTTCCCGCCCAAGGTGGGCGAAACCGGGTGTGGCTGCGACTGCCGCAACCGCAAACCCAGCTGTTCCGACTAAAACGTTTGCATCGCTCCGTATGTCGGAGCATAAAATACGAGCCTGTGGGGAAAAGACCTCACAGGCTCGTGTTTTTGACGCCCACCCCATCAAACGGCGGGTTTCTTTTATGGAAAGCACATCATCCGGCAGGTAGGGTTCCAACCCCCAAAGCCGCCGGAGCGCTTTGTCAAGAGAGGGAAGCCGCAGCCCCTCCCCGTTCTTTTCGCTGTGCAAAGCATCATAAAAGGGGCTCACTGGTTTCCACTCAATTTGGTCAGCCGGGCAAAATTGGCCATTAATTTCTTTGTGCCGACCTGTTCAAATGCGATCTCCAACAGCGTATCGTTGCCCATCGGCGTTGCGGTGAGGATGCATCCCTCGCCAAAGGTGCGGTGCGACACACGGTCGCCCACGCGCAGGGGTTCTGACGGCGCATGGCCCTGTTCCAGGCTGGAAGGCCCAAAGTGGCGCGCTGCATTGGCGGACACCACCCGCGCTTCATAGGAAGAGGTGGGGAGCACCATCCCGGGCTTCGGCTTTTTCCATTCGCGCGTCCGCGAACGCTCGATCAGCTCCTCCGGGATCTCCGCAATGAACCGGGAGGGCTTATTGCGGGAGGTGCTGCCAAAGATCATGCGGCTTTCCGCGTTGAGAATATAGAGCTCCTCTTTGGCGCGCGTGATCGCCACATATGCTAGGCGGCGCTCTTCCTCGATTTCATTCGGATTGTAAATCGCCTGCAACCCAGGGAAAATCCCCTCTTCAAACCCCGGGAGGAACACTACGGGGAATTCCAGGCCCTTCGCGGAATGCATGGTCATCATAACCACCGTATCCGCGGTTTCATCAAAGTTGTCGATGTCCGTCATCAGGGAGACCTCCTCGAGGAACCCGGAGAGGCTTGCCTCGTCCCCGTTGTCCTCCTCATACTTGATGATATTGGAAGACAATTCGTTGATGTTGTCGATGCGGTCCTGCGCGTCGTCGTTTTCGGCGGCCTTCAGCGCTTCGATGTAATTCGTCCGATCCAAGATGAGATGGTATAGATCGTTCAGGCTGACATCCGGGTCGTTGGAGGCCTCGATGAGCGACTGCATCAGCTCTGCAAATTGGAGCAGCTTCGGCGCCGTACGTTTGAGCGGTTCGTAGGAATCCGCGTGGCAAATCACATCAAACAGCGATTCGCCCAGGGTAGCCGCAATCTCGGAAGCCTGTGCAATGGTCTTGTCCCCGATGGAGCGCTTCGGCTGGTTGATAATCCGGCGCAAGCGCATTTCATCTGTGGGGTTGTTGATGACGCTCAAGTAGGCGATCATGTCGCGGATCTCCTTGCGCTCATAGAAGCGCAAGCCGCCGATAATCCGATACGGCACGCCGGACTTCACGAACATCTTTTCCAAAATGTTCGACTGCGAATTCATGCGGTAGAGCACGGCAAAATCGGAATATTTCCGGCCGGCGGCTACCTCCTCCAAAACCTTCTTGGCAATATAATCCGACTCATCCTGTTCGTTGTATCCCGTGTGTACCGCGATCTTTGCGCCCGCAGGGTTCTCCGTCCAGAGGGTCTTCCCCTTGCGCTCTGTATTGTTGGAGATCACCGCGTTTGCCGCGTCCAGAATATTCTGCGTGGAGCGGTAGTTCTGTTCGAGACGGATCACCGCCGCGCGCGGGAAGCTTTTTTCAAAGCTCATGATGTTTTCAATCGTCGCCCCGCGGAATTTATAGATGCTTTGGTCATCGTCGCCCACCACGCAGAGGTTCTGCCGCTTTTGCGCCAACAGCTTCACAAACATATACTGTGCATGGTTGGTATCCTGGTACTCATCCACCATCACATAGCGGAACTTGTCCTGGTAATGTTCCAATACATCCGGGCATTCCTCAAATAGCCGCACGGCATTGCAGATCAGGTCGTCAAAATCCATGGCGTCTGCCTCTTTGAGGCGCTGCTGGTACAGCTTGTACGCCTGCGCCAGCAGGATCAGCCGGTTGTCCCTGCCCGCCTGCTGTTCGTATTCCTTTGGGGAAATTAAATTGTCCTTCGCGCGGGAGATCGCCGCAAGGATGGATTTATAGGACAAAACCTTATCGTCGATGTTGAGCGCCTTTTGGCAATCCTTGATTAAGCGGCGGGAATCATCGGTGTCGTAAATCGTAAAGTGGCTGGTATAGCCGAGCCGCTCCCCATCCCGGCGCAGCATCCGGGCGCAGGTCGAGTGGAAGGTAGAGGCCCAGATGTCGCCCCCGGCCGGTCCCAACATCGTCTCCAAGCGGTTTTTCAATTCCCCGGCCGCTTTATTGGTAAAAGTGATGGCCAAAATCTGCCAAGGGCGGCAGGGTTCCACGGCCAAACGCTCGCGGATCGCATCGGGCAGAGCCCGTCCCTCTTCCGCTGCCGCTTGCAGCAGATCCAAATCCTCCTGCGAAAGTTCCGGAGGCAGCGCTGTACTGTGATATGCCCCGCCCCAGCGGATCAAATTGGCAATGCGGTTGACCAAAACCGTTGTCTTTCCGCTTCCCGCACCAGCCAGGATCAACAAGGGGCCGTCCGTATGGAACACCGCCTCTTTTTGCCTACCGTTCATCCGGGAAAACTCCCGCTCCATGACCGCTTTCTTCCACTGTAAAATTGCATTTGCTGTCTGTTCCTTCATGATCTTTACTCCTAACGTCCTAGACAGAGCACAACTGTGCCCCTCAATGAAATACCCGCACGCTTTAAGAGTGTGCGGGTACAATTCGTTCAACACCTATTTCGTTTTCAAATTCGATCAACCGAGAATGCTGATCAACACGCCTGCCGCAACCGCCGAACCGATTACGCCGGAAACGTTCGGCCCCATTGCATGCATCAGCAGGAAATTGCCCGGATTTTCCTCCTGGCCGACCTTTTGGCTGACACGCGCCGCCATCGGCACCGCCGAAACGCCTGCGGAACCAATCAACGGGTTTACCTTACCCTTTGTGGCGATAAACATCAGCTTGCCGAACAACACGCCGCCGGCTGTGCCGAAGCAGAACGCCAACAGGCCCAGGATAATAATGCCAATGGTTTGCGGGCTCAGGAAAACTTCACCGCTCGCCGTTGCACCAACCGTCACGCCCAAGAAAATCGTGATAATATTCATCAATTCATTCTGCGCAGTGTTAGCAATACGGGAAACAACGCCACTCTCGCGCATCAAATTGCCCAGCATCAGCATGCCAACCAGCGTTGCCGCATCGGGCAGCAGGAGGGAAATCAGGATGGTGACGATGATCGGGAACAAAATCTTTTCCAGCTTCGAAACCGGGCGGAGCTGTTCCATAACCACCGCACGCTCTTTCTTGGTCGTCAACGCCTTCATAATCGGGGGTTGGATAATCGGGACCAAGGCCATGTAGGAATACGCCGCTACAGCGATCGGCCCCAAGAGCTGCGGGGCCAATTTGGATGTCACAAAGATTGCCGTCGGGCCGTCTGCGCCGCCGATAATCGCAATCGAACCAGCTTCTTGTGCCGTAAAGGACAAATTCGGGATACCAAGATTCCCAATAAAGATCGCGCCGATAAAGGTCAGGAAGATACCCAACTGCGCGGCAGCTCCAAGCAAAAAGCTCTTCGGGTTGGCGATCAGGGGGCCGAAATCTGTCATGGCGCCAATCCCCAGGAAAATCAAAGGCGGATAAATACCAAGTTTTACGCCCTGATATAAGTAGTAGAATAAGCCTCCGTTTGCCGTGGCTGTCGGTTCGGCCATAATCGCTGGATACAGGTTTACCATCATCATACCGAACGCAATTGGCAAAAGCAGAAGCGGCTCAAATTCCTTCTTAATTGCCAAGTAGATCAAGATACAGGCAATTCCGATCATGATATAGTTGCGCCAATCGTTGGTCATAAAACCGGAACTTCTCAAAATATCCAAAATGGAATTTACAAATTCATTGATAATTTGCACTGAAAATGTCAGCCCTTTCTTTTTCAAATTGTGTCAGGCTGAATGGCCTGTCCGTTACAAAAACATTCCTTACATAATCAATCGTTGTTTTAGAAGGGGCGTGTATTTTCCAGCCTGCCCGCTTCCCCCCAAAGGGAACGCGGATTTGTGGCAGCACGCTTAACGGAACGGATCACGGGAGCGGAATCGCCGCATGTCATATAGACCGCTGCAGAAATGGCCGCAACCACCTCGCCGGGGATTCCCTCCTCTACCTCAATGGGAGCAGGTTCCGGTGCAGAAACAGGCGCACGAACATCTTCTGTTTTGTCTTTTCCTTTGTGCCGCTTTTGCGTTACCTTGTAAATGATATTGCCATAGACATTGATAATCAAGATCAAAAAGATCAATACGGCAAATACCACCACAAGGCCGGTCAACAGTATTGTTAATGAGAGCAATGCTTCATTTTGTGGATCCATTTGAATTTCCCCATTCTTCCTAAAGATAATATACAATAAGGTGGATCGAAAAACAAACCACCCTTTAAGTGCTTTACATCTGGCATATCTCAATTTTAAACAATATATTTACTATGTATTAAAAAATTCATAAATAACAATTCATATTATAACCGATAACAAGACCAATTTCAATGAATTTTTGGTATAATTTAAGTTTTCTTTTTCGATAATTGCCACAGAGTCATTGCACAAAAGCGCCCGAGGAATTATAATAGAAATACCCAACACCCGCGTTTCATTGGAGGGATTGGCATGACGAACGAAGAATTCCGGCGTTCCTTTAAGGTGCCCCACCACAACAATTTGGGGCTTGCGGTGTACAGTTGCGGTGTGCAGCGCTGCGCTGCGGGCCACAGCTGGGGACCTGCGATCCGCGACCACTATTTGATTCATTATATCGTTTCGGGGCGCGGTATTTTTTCTGTTAAGGGAAATGAATACAATCTTTCCGTAGGAGACGGCTTCCTAGTCGTGCCGTCCTGTGTTGCTTCCTATGCTGCGGATACGGAAGAACCATGGGAATATTGCTGGGTGGGATTCAATGGCAGCGATGCCAAACAGCTGGTGGATCAAACGGGGTTAAACGAAGAAAATCCTGTCTTTCATTATGAACATGATGGCAAGCTAGAGGGCCTGTTAACCGATATTTGCAATGTATCCGGTTCCACCCCTGCTGCCGAAGCCCGCATGCTGGGAGGGCTCTACCTTTTCATGGCAGAGTTAATCGATCATTTAGGGAACGCCTCTACGCAGCGGACAACAGGGTACGAGTACGTACAAAAGGCCATCAAATTTATCGACTACAACTATTCGAGAGACATCGACATCGAGGACGTTGCAGAGAGCGCTGGTATTAGCCGCAGCCACCTATACCGCATTTTCATGCAGCATGTCTCCATGCCGCCGAACGAGTATTTAATGCGCTACCGAATCAACAAGGCGGCTGCGCTTCTCAAGGCGGGGAATCTTTCCGTAGGAGAGGTCGCCTATTCCACTGGTTTTTCCGATCAGCTGTATTTTTCGCGTGTTTTCAAACGGCACATGGGGGTTCCCCCCAGCCGTTACCTAAATCAAAAAAAGAACGAATCCACATAATTGTTTGTATATGGGATGCTTGCCCATTCGGGAAGGTCCTAAAGGACCCGCATTCCGTTACAAACATTTTTTAGAAAGGAGTTTCTATGAGCGAAGCTGCCGCCCGAGTCCAAGAATGGATCAAACAAATTCAACAATACCGTCCGGTAGAGTGGGACCGCCTTCCGGAAATCTATCTGTATATGGATCAGGTCCTGACCTATATGAATAAGCAATTGGAGCCATTGGCACGCACGGAGGATACCAACCTGCTAACCTCCAGCATGATCAATAATTACGTCAAGGACGGCGTGCTTCCACGCCCGGAACAGAAGAAATATTCACGCGAACATTTGGCCATGCTGACGGTCATCTGCATGCTAAAACCGGTGCTTGCCATCCCCGACATTGATATGCTTCTAAAAGGGCTATTGGAGGACAACAGCAGCGCCAATATGTATGAGCGGTTCTGCTCTGCACAGAGTACCGCGTTGCAGGATGTCTGCAAGCGCGTAGAGTCCGCTTTACCAGAAGGGGAAGCGGGTCTTTCCCGCCTGGCAATTGAACTTTCCATTGAGGCGGATGCACGCCGCACCACCGTGGAACGAATTCTAAGTGAACTCGATGCGGCAAAAAAGAAAAAAGAAGATGGCAACGCCGAATAAATCCATCCGGCGTCAGCCGCTGTTCATCGATGAAACAGCCGGGACGGTCCTAAAATAAAGGGCCCCCGGCTATTTTTCTACCGATCTGCCATGAACTTGTTATACAGAGAGCCTTTTCCCACCGGATGCATCTTGCAGAAGGAGTTCCACGGGGCAATGGTCGCTTCCCATCACCTCGGCATGGATCTCGCTGGCCTGTACCCGGTCACGCAGCCGTTCCGAAACCAAGAAATAGTCAATGCGCCAACCGGCGTTCTTTTCCCTCGCGTGAAACATGTAACTCCACCACGTATAAGCTCCCGTGAGATCAGGGTGTAGCCACCGGAAGGTATCTATAAAGCCGCTGTCCAAAAGTTCGGTCATCTTACCGCGCTCCTGGTCGGAAAATCCTGCGTTCCCCCGGTTGGTCTTTGGATTCTTCAGGTCGATCTCCTGATGCGCTACGTTCATATCCCCGCAGATCACCACCGGCTTCTTCTCATCCAACCCTTTCACATAGGCGCGGAAGGCGTCCTCCCATTCCATGCGGTAATCAATGCGCGCCAATTCGCGCTGTGCATTGGGCGTGTACACGGTCACAAGATAAAAATCGGGGAATTCGAGGGTGATTGCGCGCCCTTCCCCTTCGTGCTCCTCCGCACCGATCCCATATTGTACCGAAAGCGGTTCCAGCCGGGTAAAGACTGCCGTGCCAGAGTACCCTTTCTTTAACGCAGAATTCCAGTACTGTTGGTAGCCTGGCAGGTCGATTTGCGCCTGGTCCGGCTGCATTTTCGTCTCTTGGAGGCAAAAGACGTCTGCGTCTGCCGCGTGGAAGTAATCCAAAAACCCTTTATTTAGACAAGCCCGCAGGCCATTGACATTCCAGGAGATCAATTTCAACATACATCTTCCCTTTCATTGATAGCATTTCGATTCCTATGATCCGTCCGCGTTAGAGGTATCTATTAACGCTATTAACGCGGAAAAACGATTTTTTACCATTCTCCAGCAAATTGAAAACCTCTGGGTTTGATACGGTCTTCCTAAAAAGGAAAGCCTCTTTCTCCTTGGTAGACAATCCCTAATCGGTCCTGTTTCCAAGTCATAGCTTTCCAAAAGCTTTTTCCATTATAGCATAGGGGCTCGAAAAAAGAAAATCCTTTTCTATATCGAAAAATAGTGGCGCCGCCTTGATGATTCCGGAAAAGCACGTTATAATATCTTCACGGTATCTCCTGGCGCAAATGAAATCCGGCATCACAGAAAGTTCGCCGCCTTCCAACGCCTAGGGGAACATGAAACCATAACAGAAACCGCAAGGCGTTTTCTGTTCAAACGGGAGGCCATCCGGCCTCTCTATATGGTATAAAGAATCGTGCAAATGGTCAATGGAAGGAGAGAGCACTATGCAGCATCCCATTATCACAATTGAAACCAATGAAGGGGTTATCAAAGCCGAGTTGTATCCGGAAATTGCTCCAAATACGGTGAACAATTTCGTCTCCCTCGCTGGGAAGGGTTTTTACAACGGCACCATCTTCCATCGGGTCATCCCCGGTTTTATGATCCAGGGTGGCGACCCGCAGGGCACCGGAATGGGCGGGCCCGGCTACAGCATCAAAGGAGAGTTCTCCGGAAACGGTTTCCCAAACAACCTTAAGCATACGCGCGGCGTCCTTTCCATGGCGCGCGCCATGAATCCCAACTCCGCCGGTTCCCAGTTTTTTATCATGGTGGAAGACGCCCCACACCTGGACGGGCAGTATGCCGCCTTTGGCAAGGTGATTTCCGGCATGGAGGAAGCCGACCGCATTGTAAACGTCAGCCGGGATTACAGCGACCGGCCTTATGAAGAGCAGACCATCAAATCCATTACAGTGGAAACCTTTGGAGAGTCCTATCCTGAACCGGAAAAAGTTTAAGGGACGAAAAAACTATTTGATCGATTGTAAAGGGAAACATATCCTGAATCTGGAACAGATTTGGGATATGTTTCCCTTTTGAGGGAAGCTGTGCGGGAGTTTTCCCTCTGATCGTTTTCATTTGCATTGAGGAGGTACTATGCACGTTTTCAAAAAATTTGTCAAATACTATAAGCCGTATCAATCCGTCTTCTGGATGGACATGTTTTGCGCACTGCTGGTCAGCGCAGTTGACCTGGCATTCCCCCAAATTCTAAACTGGGCCACCAAGGATCTCTTTGCGCACGGCGCGCAGGCAATCTATCGGATTCTCCCCTGGATGGCGATTGGGCTGTTGGTGATGTATTTTCTCCGCTTCCTGGGCCGGTATTATATCACCTATCAGGGCCACGTCATGGGCGCGCGCATGGAGAGCGATATGCGCCAGGACCTGTTCGATCATTTCCAACGCCTTTCCTTTTCATACTACGACCGCAACAATACCGGCGAAATGATGAGCAAATTGGTCTCGGATCTGTTTGACATCTCGGAGCTGGCACACCATGGCCCGGAGAATATTTTCATCTCGCTGTTAAAGATTCTCGGCTCCTTTGCGCTCCTGCTCTGGATCAACGTGCCGATGACGCTGATTCTGGCCGCGGTTACGCTCATCATGCTGCTCTTTTGCATCGACCAAAACAAAAAGATGCGCGCGGTCTTTATGGACAATCGCCGGAAAATCGCCGGCGTCAACTCACGGGTCCAGGACAGCCTGGCTGGCATCCGCGTGGTAAAGTCCTTTGCCAACGAGGAATTGGAACAGAAAAAATTCGAAAAGAGCAACCTTGAATTCCTCGACTCCAAGGAGCGGAATTACCGGCGCATGGGCAGTTATCACGCGGGGAATAATTTCTTCCAGGGGATTCTATTTACCACCGTGCTTGTGTCCGGCGGCTACTTTGTCGCCCGCGGCGATATCCTCTTGACGGACCTGGCCGTTTATGCGCTCTACATCAACATTTTTATCAACCCCATCGATGTGCTCATTGAGTTCACGGAGATGTTCCAAAAGGGCTATTCCGGTTTCAAGCGCTTTTTAGAGGTGGTGGAAACACAGCCGGAAATTGTGGATGCCCCCAATGCACAGGAGCTTACCGATGTGCAGGGAACGATCGACTATCAGAATGTTTCGTTCAGCTATGACGATTCCAGCAATGTGCTGCAAAACATCCAGATCCATATCGAGGCGGGAAAAACCATCGCGTTGGTCGGGCCGTCCGGCGGCGGGAAGACCACCCTTTGTTCCCTGCTTCCCAGGTTTTATGATGTAACGGAGGGCTCTGTGTCCGTAGACGGAAAAGATGTGCGCAGTTTAACCCTCAAAAGCCTGCGCAGCGCGATTGGGATTGTCCAACAGGACGTCTATATGTTCGGCGGCACCATCCGGGAGAACATCGCCTATGGGAAGCCGGATGCAACCATGGAGGAAATCATCGAAGCTGCCAAAAATGCCAATATCCATGATTTTATTGTCAGCCTTCCGGATGGGTACGACACCGACGTTGGGGAACGCGGGACACGGCTTTCCGGCGGCCAAAAACAGCGCTTATCCATCGCACGGGTATTCTTAAAGAACCCCAAAATTTTGATCCTCGATGAGGCAACTTCCGCCTTGGACAATGAAAGTGAACAGCATATCCAACAAAGCCTGGAACGGCTCGCCAAAAACCGCACCACCATTGTCATTGCCCACCGTCTTTCCACGATCCGAAACGCGGATGAAATCCTCGTCCTGGACGACGATGGGATTCAGGAGCGCGGGGATCACAAAACGCTTCTCGCAAAAAATGGGATCTATGCAAAATATTACAACATGCAGTTTGAAGGTCTGGAAGCATAAACGTAGCTTCTTCCCTGCCTGCGCATTCCTGAATACAAACACAGGCCTTTTACACAGAAGGACGCCGCCCGGATAGACTCCGGGCGGCGTCCCTTTTTCTTTCAATCAGATGGTTATAATCCCCAGCGAATTCAGCACGGAACTGACCAGAATTGCAACAATAAAAATTGGCGCGACATACTTAATCATCACTCGGAACAGTTTTTCCCTCTTAAATTTGGAAGATAGCCTTACTTCCTCCACTACAAGATCGGGCTTCACAACAAACCCAATAAAGATGCAGGTCAGGAAAGCCACGATGGGCATTAGAACGCTATTGCTGATAAAGTCAAAGAAATCCAAAATGGACATTCCCAAAGGCTGAATAAAGTCCCAAATGCCAAAGCCGAGCGACGTCGGAATTCCAATAAGCAGCATTCCAATGATCACGATCATACATGCCATACGGCGGCTCCATTGGAATTTATCCTGCAAAATGGAGACAACCGTCTCCATCAGGGAAATTGAAGAGGTCAGTGCTGCAAATAGGACCAGCAGGAAAAAAGCGCTGCCGATCAATCCGCCCAACGGCATGCTGGCGAATACTTTCGGAAGTGTGATAAACATCAAGCTTGGGCCGGCGCTTAACTGCGCTTGGTCCCCACCGGAGAAGACAAAGACCGCAGGGACAATCATTAGGCCCGCCAAAAAAGCAATTCCCGTGTCAAAGATCTCAATCTGTCCCACAGATTTTTCCATATCCGCATCCTTTTTCATATAGGAGCCATAAGTAATCATAATTCCCATTGCTAAGGACATCGAATAAAACAGTTGTCCCAAAGCTGCCAGCACCGTTGTAGTAGAAAATTTGCTAAAATCCGGGAATAGATAATATTTTACGCCCTCTATAGCGCCGGGCATGCAAACTGTATACGCGGCAACGGCAATGGATAAAACGACCAGGAAGGGCATCAGAATCTTACTGACCTTTTCCACGCCTTTCTCCACTCCAAGCAACACGACGACTGCTGTTGCGATGGCATAAACACAGAACCAAACGATCGGCTGTGCCGTTTGAGCCGTAAAATTGGCAAAATAGGTTTCGCCTGCCGCCGCATTTCCCTGGCCACTCAGAAAAGCGGCAAAATACTTCACGACCCAACCGCCAATCACGCAATAATAGGGCAAAATAATCATCGGCACAACGGACGTTAACGTCCCTATAAAGGAATATTTTTTATTTAACGCTCGATATGCTCCAACTGCACTCAGCCCCGTTTTCCGCCCAAGTGCTATTTCTGCGATCATCAGGGAAAAACCAAATGTAATCGCCAAAATCACATAAACCAGGAGAAAAATACCTCCGCCATATTTTGCCGCTAAATATGGAAACCGCCAAATATTCCCTAAGCCAACGGCAGAACCCGCAGCTGCGAGCACAAAGCCAATCCTTCCAGAAAAACTACTCCTACTTTTTTCCACAAAAGCTCCTCCTCATTTCCTATTTATTTGTCATTCCGCCATTACAGTTCAACGGGACTCCATTATGACATATTTTGCACAATTTTTCAACTAAATTTACAAATTTTATATTTTTTTGCCAGCTGGACGAGACCTCTTCCATTTGAAACGCCTCTCCCGGCGTCTCCTGCGGCAGAGGCGTTCCAAATGGCTTACAATTTTTCCCCATAGAAAATCCTGTTTCAAAGACCATGTTTGAAACAGGATTTTCTCATCATAGATTTTTCCTTTTGAAGCACATCTAAAAATATGCATCCGGGGCCGGTTTGCATGGGAGTTATGAATCCACCAATGGCCGCCCGTCACATCAATTCGTCCGCAATTACTCGCAGAATTTCTTCCAGCCGCTTCACATCTTCCGGGGCAAAACGTTTTCGGATGTTTTCCATCACTTCATGGATATAACTATCGTTTATACGGTAATAGTCCAAGAACTTCTGCGTGACCTCCAGATGGTATTCGCGCTTATCCGACGCGGAATTGACCTTGTTGATATAGCCTTTCCTCACAAGGGAATTGATCTTATACGTGGCGTTCGGCTGCGAAATATTGACAAAATCGGCAAACTCCCGGATCGTTGGCCCTTTCATTGCATAGATCACCTCTACAGAAAAGGCCTCCGTAGCACTCAGCCGATTGTTGGATTGATCCATCGTGTGGAAAATATTTTTATAAAAATTCAGCTTAAACTTCGTATAGATTTCACGAAAGGTTTGCTCCAACATGGCGATTCTCCTTATGGATTTCCGGCACAAAAGTCCAATTCCATTCTTCCTCCACAGCCTTTTGTAGCCAAGCATCCATCCCATATAATTAAAAAATTTTAAGTATTATTCTACCATACAATGCCGATTTGTCAATAGACGCGCGGCAAGCTTGTTGACAGCCACAAAAACAGGCCGAATCTTCCCCACGTTTTGCGCCTTTTGATTCCATTCTGGTTTTCACAATCGTTTTGGGGTATCCCCCTAACACTCTGCCCAAATGGAGATTGCTGGGTAGTTCACAAATTTTCAAGAAAAAGCGCCCCTGGCCAGTTCCTTCTGGCCAGGGGCGCCGCTGCCCGATTGGATGTTACAAACCCATTGGGAGCAAAAAACCGATTCTTATTTGACAGTCACAACACAGTGCAGCTGCGGGTTCTGTCCTGGCAGGGTCGTATAGACGCCTGTGCTGCTGCCCGGCGTGCCAATAGCCCACACGCGGAAGTAATAGTCGTTGCCAACCTTTGCAACGTACTGCGTCTTGAGCACATCGCCATTGCCAACGGTAAAGCTGGGAACAGCTGTCGTGCTGCCAACTACAGTCATCTTGAAGCAATAGGCGCTGCCTCTCTTGATCGCAAACGGCAATGTCGTATCCGAGACAACATAGATCTGCGTCTGGACATTCTGTGCCGCCGTGATGACCGGCGAAGTCACAGCAACCGTTGTGCCGCTTCCGGAAGGCTTATTGGAGCTGTCCGAATGGCTTCCACCGGAGCTGCTGCCGGAATTCTTCTGTACAAGCTTGGCAAACAGAGCTCTTGCTTCATTCACCGTGCTCTGAATCTCCGGCTCGTCGTCCACACTCAGCATCGGATTGTTGTACATGATTTCCGCTCTCTTGATCACCGCAGCGAACGGCGTATAGCTCTCTGCGGTATAATCGGACGGGTCAACGTCCTGCATTTCCTTTAAGAGCTCTTCCAGCAGGGACTTATCTGCCTTCAGCCGGAGCGCCGCCATCTTATTGGAAAGATCGACAGCCGCTTCGTCAACCACTCTCTGTCCGCTCTCTTCCGTGAGGGACTTCGCAGTGGCAAGGGAACGCTTAAATGCCTCGTTCGCCTCTTCATCGGGGATGTAATCCTCGTCCAAGACCAACAGGATTTCTTCGGCCTTCGCAATGACGGTATTCAATACCGACAAGTCCGCCTTGCGGTCGAGGGCAAGCATCGCTTCGAGGAGCGTTTCCGCCGCCTCGTCGACCTCCGGCTGCAAAGCGCTTTCGTCCGCATAGACGCCCTTCGCGTTTGCAAGAGCTGCCTCCAATTCGGCCTTTCCTGCCTCTACAAACAGGTCCAGATCGAGCGCTTCCGCTGTGTCGATCAAGTCCTTCAAATAGGTCTTATCGCCAGACTTGAAGTCCAGGAAGTGCAGAACCATCATGAGGTCCATATGGGCCGCATCGATCTGCGCCTGGGTTGCCTCTTGATCTGCATAAACCTCTTTTGCACGCTGGAAGCGCGTATCAAACGCCTCCTGAACCGCCGGGATCAGGCCCTGCGTATTGCCCGCGTCCACTTCCTGCTGGGCCGCATCGATGGTTTGCTTCAGAAGCTCCTTATAGACGATATCAAACGTGAAGCTCAACGCCTGATCCATACCGTCCATGGTGCCGGTATACAGATACTCGGTTGTGTTGGTCACTTCCTGTGCTACATCATTGCAGAGGATCGCGCGGAACTCTCTGCCTTCGTTGCGCGGCTTAAAGGTCAGGGCAATGATTTCGCCCTTCTTCAGGTTGACACGGTACTGGTTGATCTTGTCTGCAAAGCTCTGCTGGACGCCGTCCACCCACAGGGAGACATCCTTACCGGAGTAAGAAACGGTCAAGAGATGTTCCTGATTCGGGTCGTTATCCTCCAAAACCACCTTGACGGTGACAGCGGAAGCCGGCATGGTGAAGGTATACTGTTCGCCAGCCACCACTTCGGTTGTATCAACAGGGTTATTGTCTGCATCCACAACCGTAATGGAGTGGAACTGCTTATCCGCAGCGATGTCCGCAATGTTTACCGTAACGGTCTGGCCTTCCTGCGCCTGCTGGAGGTCGGTCGTAACGGTTGCGCCTTCCACCGGCTCTGTCACTACAGGATAGGTGTCCGCCGTAGATTCGCTGTGGAACTGGATGGTATAGGTCTTTGTATTTGCAACACTGCCATCCTCCGGCGCGATAATCACTTTCGCTGTGCCGTTTGCACTGACGGCCGGGACAATCGTAACGGATGCATTGTTGGTCGCCTCTGCTGTTACGGCCGGAACCGCCGCGGAGGTGAGCTCTACGGTGTACTCCATCTTGGACGCATCAAAGTCTGCGAGCGGTTCGCCGTCGATCTTGATGGCATTGACGGCAAAGTCCGACTTCGCGACGGCATCCTTGCCGAAGTACTGCAATTCCGTCACACCCAGGCAGGCAGTCCCTGTCGGGGTCATGTACACACGCAGCATGCAGGTCTCCACCGGGTCGAAGGTGATTTCCATCATCTCACCGGTCTTTACCGCGGGCTTGCCGCCCACATAGGATACTTCCTGCCAATTGCTGTCGTCGTTCAGCGGGCTGTCCGCCATGTCGCGGACATGGCCGCGCGGGTTGTTCGGGCCCAGTGCGGTTGTGGGGCCATCCGGCAGGGTAAAGTCGATCGGGCCGGTATAGTATTCCACTCGGTAATCGGAAGGCTTCTGCGTGCCGCCGGAAGAACCTTCGTCATAGAAGCCAACCTTCAGGGTATCCACAAAGCGGTTCACAACGGCGCCGCTGTTGCCGATGATAACAGCAACCCAGTTTTCCGTACCGCCAGCATTGCGCTGCCAGTCGCACCAGATATTCTTGCCCTCTGCATCCGAAGTTGCAAAGGAGATCTTTCCATCGTTCAGCTTATCCACACGGTCCGTCGATTCGGGGACGTCGTTGGTATAAGAAGCGATGGCAAACGGAAGCTCGTAGCCGTTCTGAAGCTCTGCATAGTTCTTGCTGACGACCACATCCTGGCTCGTCACACGGACGCTCGCAATAACCGGCAATTCCGTTCCGTCCAATTCCGCCACGCCGTTGACCAGCACGACGGTTCCTTCCTCGACCTTAAAGTCGTCTGCGGACATCGGCTCCCAGGTGACCGGGACTTCCGTGTTCGTCGTTCCATCGCTGTTGTAAACCGTAACAATTTCCGGCAGCGACGGGGTATTGCCATACGGCGTAGCTGCGGAAACCTGCTGTGCCGCAATCGCGTCTTTTACAAGGACGGTGGCCGTCGGTTTGAGCTCCTGTCCTTCGACGGTGCCCTCCACCGTAAATTGGCCATACGCTGCGTACTGGCTGGGATCAATCGCATCCCATTGCACGGAAAGCTCCCGTGCAAAGCTGTTCGCCACGTAAGCGGTAACCTTCTCCGGCAAAACCGGGGCGGTGTTCAACTTGGTCGTAACCGAAACAGCATCATAGAACTGTACGACAATCGGCTCGGTTGCCGCTGCAATCGTCAGGGCCAACGGCTCGGAAGCGACCGTCTTACCGCGGTAAGTGACCTCTGCCACAGCTTCCACGGCGCCTGCCGTATGCGCTTCGATCTGTCCGTTGTTATTGAATTTCACCCAACCCTTTTGTTCCGCGTCGGTCGCCGTGACGGTGTATTCCACCGTATAGCTGCCGCTGGACAGGGTCGTGCCATCTTCCATGGTGGCGGTCAAGGTGAACGGAACCAACTCGTTTTCCACCAGATCCGTCTTATCCGCAGAGAGTACCACGCTCTCCAACGTCGCGTCGCTGCGCTGGAACTGGATGGTGTAGCGGTTGGTTGTTCCATCTTCCGCGGAAACAATGATGCTCGCGGAACCGTCGTTGGTCAGCGGCGGGACAACAAACGCAGATGCATTTGCTGCGGGAACTGCCGTGATCTCCGGGATCGAATCGTTGTAGCCGAGCACATATGTATACGAATAGGTGGTCGGTGCAAACCCTTCCAAATCCTCGCCGTTCAGCTGCAATGCCGTCAATGTAGCATCACTGCTCGGCACCGGCGCGGTTGTAATATCCGAGTACACTTTCAGCTCCGAAATACCCACCGGCTTGAAGGTGCTTGCATCGCGCACTTGCCCCTTCATGGACAGGCGGATAAACTTCGCATTCACTGCGTCAAATGTGATCGAATATTCGGTGTTCACATCTCCCTGTGCAACATTAAACCCAGAGGTTTTGCTCTGATTTTCTACATTGGTCCAATCGGCGCCGTCGTTGCTGTATTGGACGATCAGCTCTCTCGGCTCCTTGGTCTGTCCGTCTGTGAAGAAATGCACGCCAACCTTGCTGATTGTGTACGCTTCCTCAAATTCGACGCTTACCCAGGAATCCTCCAGGCCGACGCCGCCATTCTGCCAGTTGTTCCAAGAGGGACTAAAGGCGATGGTTCCATCGTTGATGCTGTCGGACATATTATGCCCGGTTCCAACGTTATAGGAAGCATTTGCCTTCGGATACGTCTCTCCTGCTGCACGGACGGCCACATTCGCGCCTGGGACCGACTGTTCCCCTACGCGGATATACGCAGTCGCCTTCATATCCTCCGGGATGCCCTCCACGGTGCCGAGCTTGGTGATGGTCCCCTCCTGGGCAACTTCCTCTTCGGTAATGGTCTCCCAGGCAACCGCCATGCTCTGTTCGGTGCCGTCGCTGTACACGACCTTGACCGTCTCCGGAAGCGTGGGAACCGTGCCGGTGCGGGTGACCATGCGGGTATCGCGCACGCCGAGGACGCTCTTCACAATGACCGTGATCTCGACCGTTGCGCCGTCCACATCGCCGCGGACCGTGATGGTGCCGGGCTGTGCCAGCTGCTCTTCCGGAATCTCATCCCATACAACCGGGACCTCTTCCTTGCTGCCGTCGCTATAGATTGCCATAACAGTCTCCGGCAGATCCGGCCGCTCGTTGACATTGGTCACAACGGTTCCAGGATTGTCATAACCCAGGATATCCTTGCCCTCGCCCGCATTCTCCGTTGTATAGCAGGTGATCGAGTCGCTGGCAAGGCCGTCGCCTGTCGCCGTCAAAGTGAAGGAACCGTTTTCCTTGGTGGACTGGACAATCACCAACGCCTTGCCGCTGAAAGCCTTGCGCTTCCACACGCCGTCGTAGTCCTTATAGCGCTCCCAGCTCGGGGAGTTGCCGTTGTCCACGCCGACGATCTTGCCGTCGCCGGTGATGTTGAAATACATCTGGTTGTCCGCCGTGGGCACAAAGTTTCCGTCTGCGTCTAGGACGTCCACCGTGATGTAAGAGAGGTCGCGTCCGTCGGACTCGATGACCTGGCGGTCTGCGGAGAGCGAAATCGCCGCTGGGTCGCCTGCGGTCGTCACAACGTCTTCCGCCACGATTTCATCGTTTTCATCGTATGCCACAGCCTTCAGGGTGCCGGGCTCGTACGGAATGCGCCATTCCAGATAGAGCTTGCTCTCATTGTCCGGGTTCACCTGATAGACGACATCCTCGCCCTTTTCATCCTGATACGGAGTGATGGTGGCAAAGGTCTGCTTGCCAAGGGATTCGCCGTCCTTGAACAATTCGACCGAGCGCGCATTGGAATAAATGCGGACCGGGATTTGCCCGTTCACCGTCACCTGGGCGCGCAGGGAGGCGTCGTCCCAGTTCCAGTGCGGCATGATATGGACCATGGGGTTCTCCTCAACGGAGGTCCACTGGCTCTCATAGAGATAATAGTCGTCCTTTACGAAGCCCGCAGTATCCACAACGCCAAAGTAAGAATTCTTCGGCGGCGCGTATGCATTCTGGTTCCACGGGGTCGGCTCGCCGATGTAGTCGAAGCCGGTCCAGACAAATTCTCCCAAGACAAATTTCCGGTCGCGGTTTGCGGTCCAGCTCTGCGTCGCGGTGCTGCCCCAGCCCACGTGGTCGTTGTCATAGGAGGACTGCTGGTAATCCGGGTGGCTGCCGGAGTCTCCGGTACCCTCGCTATCTGGGTGCGCATAAACGCCGCGGCTCTTGGTTGCAGATGAGTTCTCCGAACCATAGATAATCCAATCCGGATGCGTCGCGCGGAGGGTATCGTATTTATACGGATAGCGGTCGATATAGTTCATACCGACGACGTCCATCTTGTCCGCTACTTGGATGTATGTAGAGGTGGTATCCGTCGCGCTTCTTTCGCGGAACTTGTCCTCGCCCATTGTGCAGGGGCGGGTATCGTCGATCTCCTTTGCCCAATCATATAGTTTCTGCGCGGTCTCGGGGCCTCTCGCATTGTCCGTGGCATAAATTTCATTGCCGAGGGACCACATGATGATGGAGGGGAAGTTCTTTCCGCGGTTGACCATGGTCTTCAGGTCAAATTCCGCCCAGGTCTGGCCGGGGGTTGCCGTCGGGTCCGTCGCTTCCATTTCAAAGAAGCGGACGCCATAGTCGTAATTTTTCTTTCCAAGGAACCACGAGTCAAACGCTTCCTCAATGACCATCAGGCCCAGCTCGTCGCAAACCTGCAACAACTCGTTGGACGCCGGGTTGTGGGTGACGCGGATAGCATTGACGCCCATCCCCTTGAGGATTTCCATCTGTCTCTGGACGGCACGGTAATTCGACACCGAGCCCAAAGCGCCCTGGTCGTGGTGCATACACATGCCGTTGAGCTTCATCCACTCGCCGTTGAGGAGGAAGCCGTCGTTGACGGTAAACTCCGTCCAACGGAATCCAAAGCGGCTCTCATAACGGTCGGTAACAACGCCGTCCACCAGAATCTCTGTCACCAAGTTGTAGAGGTTCGGGTCGTCCACGGACCATAGGGCCGGTTCTACCGCGGAGAGCACCTGCTCCACCGTCTCAGTTTCGCCGGCTGCTACAGCAACGGGCTCCGATTCCACCGGGTCAATGAGGACGCTCTCGTCTTCATAGCCCACCATGGAGGTCCGGACGGTGACCGTCGCTTCATCCTCCGAATCGTTCTGCACCTGGGTTGCCACATTCACGGTAACATCCTGGCCGGAGGTGTATTCCTCCTGCAGGTCCGGCGTGGTGATCTTCGTGCCATAGCGCGCTACATGCACCGGTTCCGTGACCGTCAGGTGGACGTCACGGTAAATGCCGCTGCCGGAATACCAACGGCTGGTCGTGCCTTGCATGCTATCGATCCGGTTTTCCGCCCGTACCGCGATTACGTTCTCCGTCTCGCCGTCGCAGACTACCAGGTCCGTGATGTCATAGGAGAACGGCGTATAGCCGTACGGATGGCGGGAAACCAATTCCCCATTCACATAGGTATAACTGTCCATATAGACACCGCCGAAGTCGACGGTAATCCGCTTGTCCGCCATCTCCGGCGGGAGGGTGAACGTCTTGCGGTACCATCCGATACCACCTGCCAGGTGGCCGATCTCGGAAGTGGTTGCACCATTGGTAAAGTCAAGCTCGATGCTCCAGTCGTGCGGTAGGGTGACATCGCGCCAACTGGAATCGTTGAAATTCTTCTCCTGTGCGCCCGAAGCATCCCCGAGATAGAATTTCCAGTCATCGTTGAATAAAATCTGCCGGTCCATTTCTGTGGCGTCCTCCGCCACATTGCTCTGCGCGGCCGTGCTGTCCTTCACGTCCTCATCGGTGAGGGCCAGCGCGCCGGTGAAACTCCCCATGGCAATCGTGCTTGCCAGAAGCAATGCAAGAAGCCTTCTTCTCTGTTTCACTTGTGAACAAACCTCCTTTTCAAACGGTTTCTCTTCTTCATATCTTCGCTTCCAAAATTTTTTTAAAACATCTCCTCCTTCATAAAAATCCAAAAAGAGCGTCCGTGTCATATCCCTTAAAAAAGACCTCTGGGTCAAGATTCTGCGGATATGCATAATGATTTACAATAGACGCCCTAAGATATTGTATATAGTATCATTTTTCAAAAGGAACTACAAGGCTGAAACCACAATCCTATAAAAAAATTCGCTATTTGTGCAAAAAAATAATTGTTTTTCTTTTTTCCTTTTTTCAAAAAATGTATCTGCCTGACAAATGCAATATTTGACTGCATTCGTCAGGCAGATCTTTACATATAAAACAGGGCAAGAAACTTTATAGACTAGCTAATAAATATACAGATTGATATCTATTCTTATCGTATTTTTATAAAATAAATATGATTGTTTCTGCAAGCCTCTGATTCGGGCTTACAACGCCATGCCATGTCATTGTATTGGTTGGCTATATCGAATTCCCCCAGCCGGTCGTAGCAGACACATAGCTGCAAATACGGGATATAATCATAGCAATCCGGCTGGACAAACGCCCCCGATTGATCGTCCCGCGTCCTGCCCGCCGCAGTCTCGTACCAAAAGATCGCCTGCTGGTATTGCCCCCGGTCCAAAAAATGCTTGCCAATATCACAGCATACCTCCGCCCTGGGTGCATCCAGCTCCAGGCTGCGCAGCAGGGAACGCAAAGCGTCTTTTTCATTGCCGAGCGCATATTGGCAGTATGCCAACTGCCGGCATGCATCAATAGAATTTTCTATCCATCCCCGCCCGCCATCCAAAAAGTTCTGGAATATCTCTGCCGCCTCTTGAAATTTTCCATGGGCATACAGTTCCCTTCCATAATAGAACTGCTCCCGCGGCGAAAGTATTTTTCCCAACGCAAGCTGCTTTTCGTAGATCCGGAGGTTGCGGTCCGGGTCCCCAGGACCGATCTTCTGATGGGTGACGGCGGCCTTCCCATATGCAATCGGTTGGACCGGCGTGATGACCTCATGGACTGCCCCCTCCCATCGCATCCCCTGGCCATTCCGGATCAAACGCTCCCGATAGTAAGAAAACGTCGGTTTTCCTTGTGCATCAAACGCGATGTGATAGGGCAGCATAACCACCTGCACCGATGGGTCCAATGTCTCCTTCAATTCCAGAAGGGCCTTCGTATCCGCTTCCAATAGGACATCATCCGCATCCATCCACATGCAGTAGTCCATCGTCGCTTTGGAAAAGGAAAAATTCCGCGCCGCAGCAAAATCATCCGACCAGGCGAAGTCATAGATCCGGTCCGTATAGGACCGGGCGATTTCCTTGGTACGGTCCTCTGAACCGGTGTCCACCAGGATGATTTCATCCACGGCATTGCAAACAGAATGCAGGCATCTCTCCAAAACGGCCTCCTCATTGCGCACAATCATACACAGACTGATGGTCACCATCGCATTGTCCACCTTCCATTCGGTTGTCTGTTGGTATCCTATGCTTCAATCTCTTTTTATGTGTCTATAAAGAAAAAGGACGGGAATTCCCGTCCTACATTTGAAAATCAATCACTCATTCGAAAGCGTTACCAACGTCGGTGAATGCCCCGTATATGGAAGAAATACCTCAAAGATGTCCTTTGTGCGGATTTTCAAGCTCGACGTATTGCGGCACGGATGGCATCCGAACAAAGGTTCCTCTGCTACATCCCGGTCCACCAAGAGCTGCACTTGATGCTCTGGGTCGTTCATCAACGCAAGGATACTTACCGAGCCCGGCGTCACCCCCAACATCTCCTCCAGCGCCTCTGGCCCCGCAAAGGATAAGCGCGCACTTCCAATCTGGGAAGATAGCTCCTTTGTATGGAAAGCCTTATTCCCTGGCATGACCAACAAATAGAAATGGGTCTTTTGACGGTTGCAGAGAAACAGGTTTTTACAAATTTCCACCCCTAAAAGGTCTTTGACCTCTTCACAATCTGCAATGGTAGCTGCCGGGCTGTGATCCAGGCGTTCATAAGAAATCCCCAGTTGATCCAATAGGTTGTATGTAGCCATCTCCTCCGGGGATCGGTTTTCTCCGCTTGGTCCTCCCTGATAAATGTGCTTATCCTGTATTTCCATATACGCACCTCTATATGCAGGAAGGCTGCCATCCGAGCACTCCGCTGCATGGAAGGCAAACTGTTCACATAGCTGTTTTTCTACTTCCATAAAGCACTTCAAAAGCATCGGGTTGAATGCGCCACATTCCCCATCCTGGATCATTTGTACCGCTTGGCTATGTGAATAAGGGGGCTTATAGATCCGTCTGCTCACCAGGGCATCATATACATCGGCCAGGGAAACTACCTGCGCCGCCAAAGGGATCTGGTTTCCCACAAGGCCATCTGGATAGCCACACCCATCCCAACGTTCGTGATGGGAACGGCAGATTTCATAACAGCAGGTAGCCAGCGCGTCGTCCTGCTCATAGACAAAACTCTGCAAAAGCTCACACCCATAGAGCGTGTGCCTTTTCATAATGGCATATTCATACTCCGTCAATTTCCCAGGTTTGAGCAGCACAGAATCTGGGATCGCAATCTTCCCAATATCGTGCATTGCAGCGGCATAAATGATCGTTTCCACCTGTTCTTCACCCAGCCCCAGTTCCCGGTGGGTCACCGCCAGATGGCGCAAAAGCACCTCTGTAATCCCACGGATCCGGCGGATGTGCTGCCCAGATTCGCCGTTCCGGAATTCCACCGCTGTGCTGAGCGCATCGATGATGAAGGTATAGGTACGGCGTAGTTTACACTCTTGCTGGCGCAATTCCCGTGTCTGATAGGTGGCTATTTTATCCAAATAGAGGCGGTGCGCATAGAGTTCCATCATATTCTGTATGCGCCTCTGGGCAACCTCAGCAGGGCATGGCATACAAATGACGTCTGCCATTCCCAAACCATACCCACGTAAGATAACTTCATCTACTTTTTTCGAATGGCGGGAAACAATTGTGACAACAGGAATCCGATCCGTCCAATGCAATTCGGATAGAAGCTCTAGGACTTCAAATCCGTTCAACTGTGGGTCCTCCATACCCAAAAGTATGGCGGCAATCCGGTTATGGCCGGTTTCCAAGTCTTGCAATATTTGTTCCTGGCTCTGGGCTTCCAACATTTGATAGGAACATTCAAACCATTTGCGCAAATTGTCACGTTCTGCGCCCATGTTTCCTACAAGCAGAATCCCCCTTGTCCTCACTCTTACGCCGCCTCTCCTAATAGACTGAATCGCCAAAAGGCGATGGTTTTTGTAACCTATGCCTGTATATTATAACGTAAGTTTGAGGACTTTACAAGAGCAGTGCAACAAAAGAGACAAAGTTCTACAATCCCCTTTGCCAAACAGGCGGTTCCCCCCCTGAAATCTCTGGAAAAGGGACCGCCTGATTCTTTTATATTGGCTTCTATTTGGAGGATGCCGTCCCGTAGTGCCGTTTGATCTTACGGGAGGTCGTTTTTTCAAACTCTGTCTCCCGCAGTTTGATCCTGCGTACCTGCTTAAACATCGGCAAAGCCCGGTTCATGGCATCCACACGTGCAGAAAGCTCTGCTTGGACATCTTTGATGCGCTTCTTGGCAGCATACTCCTCGTTGGGGTAGATCTCTGCTGTAATCTGCCCGTCCTCCTCATATACCAATACTTCGGCGACCAGAGGGTCTTCGCTGATCCGGTTTTCCAGCTCTTCCGGGGAAACATTTTCCCCATTGCTCAGAATAATCAGGTTCTTCTTGCGGCCTGTGATATACAGGAAATTGTCCTCATCGACATAGCCGAGATCGCCGGTACGCAGCCAACCGTCCACCAGTGTCTCCTTTGTAGCCTCTTCGTTCTTGTAATATCCTAACATCACCGAGCTGCTTTTGACCCAGATTTCTCCGTCCACGACCTTTGCTTCACAGCCAGGCAGCAATTTCCCCACGGATTCCTCTTTGACACATTGTTCCGAATTGCGGCTGATACAGGGAGCGCACTCCGTCATACCGTACCCTTGCACCAGGTTGATGTTCAACTCCCGGAATTTTTCGATCATCTCCGGATTGAGGTACGCGCCGCCGCAGTAGATCGTGCGTAAATTTCCGCCAAACGCCGCCTTCGCAATCACCTTTTTGGGGATCACCAGGGACTTTTTCGCTGCTTCACAGACTTGGTTGTACATAACCTGTGCGATCATTGGCACCACTAGCATGGTATTTGGCTTAAAGACCTGCAAATTTTTTGCAATACGCATCAGGGAATCGTTAATGCAGATGGTTGACCCCAACTGTAACCCTTTCAGGATATCGCAGGTAAAACAGTAGGCATGGTGAATTGGCAATACTGTCATCAATACGGCCGATCCAGGTTCGATGCCCATTTCCAAATGGACGACATTATCAATCAGGTTCCGATGATTGAGCATAACCCCCTTGCTCTTTCCAGTTGTTCCAGAAGTGTACATAATCACGCTGAGCTTTTCCCGATCCACAGGTTCGTCAAACGTCCCCGCCGTTTCTTCCAGGCACCGGTGAAAGGATAGCGTCCCCTCGCCATGTTCCGCACGCTGCATCTCAAAATAGGTCATAACCTGCGGGCAGCCGCTCCGCACCTGCTCGGCAATATCCGCATAGCTACTGTCATAGACCAACACTTCCACATCCGCACGATTCAGCTCGTCGCAGATGTCGGCAGCCGGCAGTTCCTTATCGATCGGTACAGCGACCCCACCGGAATTCACCGTTCCAAAATAGGCAACAATCCACTCATAGCTTGTAGGCCCCAACAGCGCCACATGCTTTCCGCGGAGATTTCTCTGCAACAGTGTCCGGCTAAACGCCTCGCTGTCCCGTTTGAGGTCCAGATAGGACCGGTCGATGATCTCCTTTTTCTTTTTATAGCGGATTGCAGTCTTCTCCCCATAGGTCTCAGCTGAAAAGTCAACCAAATCCTTCAGGTTTTGCAATTGATCCATCCTCATAAGTAATACCTCCTATCCGTTCTGGCAAATGCCGTAAGACGGTTACCGTTTGTTCTGGGGGAATTCCTTTTTTGCACACAGAAAGTATAAATTTTTTATTTATTACTTTTTGTATAAAGAAATAGCCGGGCACGTTGCTCTTTGGGGGGTCCCCCAGATGAAAAGAAACCTCCCGGAGAGGATACCCAAGCCCGGTCCCTAACGCTTTTCCATAGCTTTCTTTTAACGTCCAAAAGCGAAAGAATGCTTCTTCCCGCTCCCGGCTATCACCCAAAAGCTGTTCCCGCTCAACCGGAGCCAAACACCGGTATGTCAGGCGTTCGGAATATGGGCGGACCGCTTCGATATCCACGCCCGTTTCCACGCAATCGACCGCGCAAGCAACCATCCCTGTGCAATGGCTAACGCTGAACCGGACTTTGGGGAAATCATGTAGGAACGGTTTCCCCTCTGGCGTCCGTGACAAAACCAACCTGCCAGAAAAGCCGTGTAGACGATGTAGCGCCCAGGCGAGCAAGGTATAGGCAGCCCGGTGCTCCTGCCCTTCCAAAGGAACTGGACAAGTACAAATCATTCTTCTGTCAAAGTGGCGATGTAATCCAGCGCTTCCTGCACCGTTTTGATCTTTGCCGCCTCGCGTTCCTCCACCTCGATGTCGAATTCATCCTCAACCTCTCCGACGAGACACATAAACTCATAAGAATTGAATCCCAAATCTTCCACAAATCGGGAATCCCTGTGGATATCCTCATCTGCCACCTGAACATAATTCCGTATCATTTCTTTTAATTGCTCAAACATTACGAAACCCTCCTCCTAGTTTTACAAGCCATCCACATTTTCAAAGGCATATTGAAAACTCTAGGCTATAATTGGATTATAGCCTTGCAGAATAAAGTTTTCAATAGACGAGGTAGCAAGCTTTTTTGATTTTGTTGTTTTCCGCTTTGTGAAAGAGGCACAGTTTCGACCTGTTTCGATGTTATTCGGATTTTTTATAAACGGGATCATCCTTTTAAGAAATCGCTAAATATCGTTTTATTTTTATGTCATCCATTGTATAATGGATAACGGCGGCCGGAGGCGCATCCAATCTGACGGCGCCCTCTGCCAGAACGACCAACCGTTTAGGAGGTATATCAATGGATTTACTGGAGCTCCTCAAAGCTGCCATTCTTGGCATCATTGAAGGTATCACGGAATGGCTACCCATCAGCAGCACGGGCCACATGATCCTTGCAGACGAATTCATCAAACTCAACACTTCGCAGGCCTTTAAGGATATGTTCCTGGTCGTTATCCAGCTAGGTGCGATTCTTGCCGTTGTGGTGCTGTATTTTCACAAGCTCAATCCCTTTTCACGAAAGAAGACGCCAACGGAAAGGCGTGATACATTCACCCTTTGGGGCAAGGTTATTGTTTCCTGTTTGCCTGCGGCGGTGATCGGGCTCCTTTTCGATGATATGATCGAAAGCATCTTTTTCAATTATGTAACGGTCTCCATCATGCTCATCCTCTATGGTGTCCTGTTTATCTTAGTGGAGAATTGGAACAAACGCCGTAGGCCAAAAGTACGCACGCTCTCGAATCTCTCCTACCGCACTGCCTTTTGTATCGGTCTGTTCCAAGTGCTGGCGCTGATCCCTGGGACTTCCCGTTCTGGGGCGACCATCCTCGGAGGAATCCTGCTTGGTGCATCCCGCACGGTCTCCGCAGAATTTACCTTTTTCCTAGCGATCCCCGTGATGTTCGGCGCAAGCTTTTTAAAAATGGTCAAGTTTGGCTTTACATATACCGGTATGGAAATCGCCATCCTTTTGACCGGCCTGATTGTAGCGTTTGTGGTTTCCGTCCTTGCTATCAAATTCTTGATGGGGTATATCAAAAAGCACGATTTTAAAGCATTTGGATATTATCGGATCATTCTGGGGGCACTCGTCCTACTCTATTTTTTGGTATTTGCCAACGGATAAAAGTACCATTTGTATATATTGTCCTTATTATTACAAATGGTCATTCACGTGCTATAAAGGGCGCTCTCCATTTCAAAAAATTCCTAGCGAAATTTCCCAGCCCTCTTTGGACTACGCAAAAAACGCCTCCGCAATCGCGATCTTAGCGAATTGCAGAGGCGTTTTTCTCTTATCGGATCTCTCTATTTAAAAATTATTTCCATTCCAACCCCAATAGGCAACTTCTTCATATTTCACATAGATACGGTTTGGGGCGATCTGTAGCTCCTTGCTCAAAATATCCGTAATGGCTGCTGTCATTTGGTTGTACACGCTACCATTGGCTTTCCCATAGATTTTGACCTCTACAAAGGCTGCCGGTTTGTCACAGTCCCCCTGGAAGTAGATCTTGCAACCGTCTTCGAACGTGAGCATCAGCCAGTTTTCACTTTTTCCCGGGATTAGGGAAATTGCCTGCCCCAATTTGGCCTTAATCGCTTTTTCCTGCTGTTCCGTCATTTTAACGCTGACTTTCGTCTGGATGCATGGCATGGTATAACTCCTCCTTCTATCGATCGTTGTTTTCAAAAGTATAGCACAATCCATCTCTCTTAATCAAGCGGCCTTCCGTGGATTAGCGCCAGCTTTTGCAGCCTGGTCAAACGCTTAATTTCCGCCTCCCTACGCAAGGCAGCCGAACGGTCCGGCTGCGCTTCCTGATAAACGAGGTGGACCGGCCTACGAGAACGTGTATATTTTGCCCCACGGCCTGCATTATGGGCGGCCAGCCGCTTTTCTAGATGGTTGGTCCATCCAGTATAGAGGGTCCCATCGATGCACTGAAGCATATAAACAACAATCCCGTTTTCTTTCTCCGGCATCTATCCGCCTCCTATTCGTCGGAATCGTATGAATGGCCTGGCAATCCCTCCAACTCTCTCTCATAAATTTCCGTATATGTAAGTATTCCCTGTGGAGAGTCGGAGCGCATCAGGTAAAACTTTCTAACCTCCATATCCACTGGGGGGATGGTGGCAGAAAACGCTGCTAAAGGAAACCCTTCACACAATTTTACCTTTCTTCCTAGGGTGATGTGCGGCTGAAACCCCCTCTGCTCAAGCGGGAACCCCTTGAGCCGCAAGGCACGCTCTAAAAAACTTTGCAGTTGGCGGAGCCCCTGGGACTCTCTGACTCCAGCCCAAAGGATATCCCCGCCCTTTTCTTGGCAAAAACAGCCTATCCCCTCTAATCGCAGAGGAAAAGCAGGCAATTTCACCTGATCCATCACCTGTAGAATGGCATCCACCTCTGTAACATCTCCCAAGAAGGACAAGGTCAAATGAAAATTCTCTTTCCGTGTAAAATTTCCAGATAACGCCTGCTGGCAAAGCTGGTTTTCTATATACCAGAGTGCTTCTAAGATAGCTTCACTGAAACGGATGGCAATAAAGAGCCGCATTTTGAAACTCCTTTATCATGCAGAAACCCATAAATCTTCAAATGCTGTGTTACCAGCATCATTCCAAAGCTCCTGCAATGAATCCAAAAGATTCTTACATAAAAAATAGCGCCTGCAAGAGAGCGAGGCGCTATTAAAATGATTTGAGATGTGGCAATAAGCCGTTTCCCACTATGGATATTCCTGCTTTGTCTTGATCGGTTATTCGGATACCTCCAGGGTGCTGCTCTCTTCTCCTGCCGGTTCCGGTATGGTCGTATTGCCCTCTACCGGCCCATTCTGCCCTTCATCCAGCGCTGTATTCTCTTCCACGGATGTATTTTCACCTGCTGGCACGCTCTCTTCTACCGATGTGTTTCCGCCTGCTGGCGCGCTTTCCTCCGCAGGCGTATTTTCGCCCACGGACGTGCTCTCTTCCGCTGGTATGCTTTCTTTCGCTGGTTCAGACACTTCTCCAGCGTCCGTCCCCACAACGTATAAGCTCACAGGTCCCAAATTCCGGACAAGAACGCACTCTTCCGGCAATCCTTGGATGGTCATCACACGCGCTACGTCTTCTTCCAACTCATCAGGCAGGTCGATCACCAATTTCACTTTATCCTGATCCGCCCCGCTCAAAGAATCGTATCCATCCACATACAAGTTCACCGGCCGGCTGATTGTGATTCGGCCATCCGACAGGGTCTCTGCAGAAACTTGGATGGTATCATCCTCACCGCCTGATTTCACCATCTTCTTTAGACCGGACAGGTTCTCAGGTTCGACTGCACTTGAAAAATCTACAACATCCCCATCATAGACGGAGACGACCATCTCTTGATGGTCACCGAAAGAACCCCCTTCGCCTTCCTCCGAAGCGAGCGTTGTCCCTGTCGCCACTGTGAGCAGAAGCCCCATACTCAAAATGGTGGCCACTGGTAATTTTAAAAAACGCATTTTCATTGCAACCACTCCTTCGATTGATCATAAGCATGGATCTATATACAAGATTTCAGCTTGCTTTCAAATTAATCGTCCTTTATTTGAGAATCTTCTGCATCATGTTCATCCGACGGTTCAACCAGATCCGCACTTTGCGAAGCCACAAGCTCCTGCGCCTCTGGTCTTTGTTGCTCCGACGTTTCCTCTGTTGGCCCTTCAAAATTTAGCATCTCAGCGTCCCCTGGCTCTTTTTGTAGTCCATCGGGAAGCGCCTCCTGCTCGGAAGGGGCCTGCTCATCGGAAGCATTTTCGGATTTTCCTTCTTTAAGCGCCTTCTTTTCATCCTGGTAAGCCCAAAAGTTTTTCAATAAACTAATGGATTCCACAAATAGGATGATCATACATGGCAACAACAAAAGGAAGAAGAAACCATTCCTGGTCTTCATAAAATTCAAAAGATAGCCCAAATATGGGATATGAAAGATAACGCGGCCAATGACATTCGTTGGCACAGCGGCCGCATCGTCACGATCCTCGTTCGCATCACCTTTTGTGATAAACATCCGGCCGTTGTTGTTATCAACCACTTGGATAATCCGGTGACTCACCACTTGTCCACTCAATGAAGTATCATTGGAGATAAAGGTGATGATGTCCCCCTCCTGTAAGGTCATCGGGTCTACTTTCTCCACAATAATTACGCCGCCAACATTTAGAGTCGGTTCCATACTTCCGCTCAACACGGTAAACATTTGGTAATTCTGCAAAAACGGCAACCCGTTCCCTTTTGAACCAATCGCAAGATACAATAGGATCACGATCAGCCCAATCAGCACGACCAGAAAAAAAGCATTTAAGATTTTACAAATAATTGACCATATTTTTTTTATACGTTCCATCATACGCAGCCTCTCTACTCAGACATTTCCTAAAAACGCTGTGTATGACCGGCAACCGATCCTTATTATTCCTGAACGGACTCTGCCTCAGGGATAGAAACATCTGCCGTGACATACAGCTGCGCGTCCTCCGTCCCTAAAGCACTGAGGTCCGAATCCGAAGCAGCTTTCAACTGCAATGTATAAGCAATCGTGTCCGCATCCTCTTCCGCTACGCCAACCTGTGCAACAAAAGAGGTCCCATCCTCTGAACGCTCCAAAGGCTCACCGTTATCGAGTATGGCGATCTCCCAATCCGCAAGCGCATCCTCAATTTCTTCGCCATCTGCATTTTTCACCAACACGCGGAAATTCACTTCCGTTTGAATGTTGGAAACATTCTGCATTTTAAACGGGATATAGGCCGTCTGGCCATCCTGCAAAGCTGTCAAGTTTAAAACGCCTGGGTCGGACTCCTCGTTGTTCGCAAGGTTCAGCTTGACATTGACCAATGCACTAGTAGCCGTCAGCGGCATCTGTTTTTGATCTACCTGCCACGCAAACGTAGCTGTACATACAGTCGCCAAAATCACCAGTATCAAAGTGAGACTTAGCCACGACTCTTTAAGCAGTTTGAACAACTTGCCCTTCCCCCTTGTGAAATAAGATAGGCCGGTGCACCGGGGCAACTGCCCCGGCGCGCCGGTTGATTTGACCTCTTAATAACCGCAAAAACCCATTCATATTTCGCTATTTCACTTTGCTATACGACAAAGCTACTATAAATAATATTAGGCTTTGTCTGCGTACGTTGCATCTTTGTCAACCTGCTTTGCATTCACAGTGAAGTTGACATGGTACTCTTTGCCCTGATACTCGTTGTCAGCATCCTTATCCAGATAGGCGCCCAGAGCATATGTATTGTTCTCAGCCGTTGCGCCTGCCGGGAGAAGCAGATCATTACCGTCGCTGTCCTTCAGGACATAACCGTCTGTGCCCTGCAGCTGGTCAAGGGTGATGTCCTCAGCAACAACTTTCCACATCCATGTCTCATCAACAGGAACCTTCTGGAACAGAACAACATGGAAGTGATCGTTCGTGCCACTATAGTTAGCCGCATCATAAGTAAGGTTGATATTGTTTCCGGTGTATCCGTTGTACGCCTTGCCCAACTCATTTTCGCACTTCCAAGCCGGATCATCGGTGCCCAAGTTCTTGATGCCGCCGTTGCCGTTCGGGACAAGCTTCGGAATCCGGTGCGATTCCGTAGCAGCCTCTTCAAAGGAGAGCTTCAGGTTGACAGGCAGGGTACCATCATTGCTGATAGCGAACTGCTGTACATAGACCGTCGGATTCTTAAAGCCTTCTTCTTCATAAGTCGACTCTGTGCGGCCGCCATTCAGGGTATCCGTCATCTCGGCAATTGCCGTGTCCTCCTCCATCGGACGCATGTTCACGAAGTTCAACTCTGTTCCATCAGATGCATCGTCATCGGAAACACTGATGTCCAGGATGCCGGCCTTAAAGTTTGCGTTGACCTTCTCGGTGTCGGTGAACCAAGCCATGGTAGCGCCAGCCACGAGGGTGAGAACAACCAGGATTGCTACACCGGACATTGCCAGTTTTCTCTTTGCGCTCATTTTTGTTTCCTCCTAATTGAATATATTTGGGTTTATGGACCGTCCCGGTCAAGGGACAATCCGCGCGGCCAAAATGTAGATAACGTTTTGTGGGTAAGAGTTTCCGCCTGTAAATGCCCAGGCGCCCCCACCTTTTGGCATGGCCAGTATTTGCATACCGCCGTCGTTTCGTGTGGCAGCCGTCTTCCTCATAAACTGCTGTCACACCGTTTCCACAGAAAGCCCTCTGCAATGCTTATGGCCTGCGAGTTCCCTCCTGAAAATCTCATCTTTCTTCTTGAACATCGTCCTGCTCATCTTTTTTCCCGCGGAAAAAGATACACAAGGCCCCGGAGCCTACCGCTAAAGTAGCTGAAACAGCGAGCAACGCCAAGGTATGATCGCCGGTCTTAGGCTTTCCACTCGTCCCGCCGGAGGAATCGTCTCCACCGATATGGCCTCCGGAGAGTCCATCTGTAGACGCATTTGCTTCCTCACTGCCTTCCGGCGGCACGGTTGTCGTTCCGGAAGTATCTGTTCCGCCGCCTGCGGAGCCCCCGCCTTCCGACGGTGTCTCTGGAACGGTGGGCGGATTGCTGGAAGGATCCTCAGACGGCGTCGGGTCGGGACGGTCGTCACCGCCTCCACCTCCACCGCCGCCTCCGCCGCCATGGGAGGAATCCTCGCTGGAACTTCCTGGGTCGCTCGAAGCGTCCCCATCGTCTACATCGAACTTCAAAGCGAAATTAAAATCGATACAATGCGGCATCCAGTTGAATGCATTTGGCGCCTGATAAGCAAACGCCAGATGATCCAATGTCAACACATCGTTTTCATTCAATACCGTACCGCCGAAAACATTTTCTGCACTCTGTGTAGCCGCCGAGCCCGAATCCTTTTCCATGAAGTCCGCAATGCTCATTCCATTTGCGGAATCCTTCACACCGTCAATCGGAGACGTCTCTGCATCGAAGGTAAAACGCATGCAGTTGCTATAGAGGTAATGGTATCCCATTGCTAAGAGCTCCGGGTCCGTCTCCAGCATCTGATAATGGTTGTTCGGCTTAATAATGCCATATAGCTTAAATTGGTCAAACATGGGGTCCGTCGTATTGGGATCGAAGCGCTCCGAAGGGTCCTCCGAAAAGCTCTTAAACTCCATTTCGCCGCCCAAGACTTCCAATTTCTGCCGGTTGGTCAGATCTTCCAACGAATCCACATTGTAATACAGCTTCAAATAATCTGCATAGGTACGGTCCGCATCCGCAGAGACTGTACGCTCATGGCCGTCCGCATCGCGGAAGGAAATCGCTTCTTTGACGCGCGACTCCACCTGCACCGCTTCGGTCAGCGTAACATCATAGGGATCTTCTTTGCCGAACAGCCGCGCCATAGGCTTGTTGCTTGTCCGAACCGCCGCCACAGCAAAGCGAATGTACTGGTCGTCAAATCCCAGAACATCAAAGGAATTGGGGATCGTCTGGTAAGCGGTGCCATACTGGATTTCATACGGATGTTCTTCCGTGCCATAATCCACCGATACAAATCCGGTGTACTGGCTGATATCCAGCGGGATCGGTCCACCCACCTGATAAGTATTGACCGTCGTAAAGTCATAACCGCCGGATTCCCAAACAAGCTTCTGGCCGCTTTCATTGACAAGCTTCACCTTTACGCCCGTATTGCTGCCGGGATGATAATTGTCCTCAATCAAAACATTCGGGGAAGCGATTGGGTCAAAACGGATGGTTGCAACGCCATCTTCAATATCCCCCGGCTTAATGGTATAGACATAATAGCCGTCCTCTTGCACGAGGGCGCCTTCATCATCCACATGCCATGCGCCGCTTCCCAGGAATTGCTCCGCTGCCGCCTGTGTTAAATATGCAGAAATCGCACAAAAAACAATCGTCAGCGAAAGGAAAACGGAAAATGCCCGCTTTTTCATATCTGCCCCTCCTGGTCTATAAAACTTCTAAACCTAACATCCTCTTGAAGAACTCTGCATTTCTCCATAGAGGGAGCTATCCAATCAAACGCCATTGAGACGAACTTTCTAATTCATATGGATTATACCATTTAATGGCAGAAAATTTATTCTTTTTGGAAAATATTAAAGATACAACCCCTGCTACTTCTTCCGAACAAGCGTTAAGCAAGCCATCAACGGCCTTTCGTTACTTTACCCTAAGTATAATGTACATCTGCAAAATTTTCAAGGTATAGATGAAAAAAGCCTATATCTTTTTAAAAATTTTATGTACAAAGATAAAAGATAGACAAATCCTAGTTTAAATAAAAAGGATTTTCAGGTAAAGTATATACCTAAAAATCCTAAATTATTTTTCTATCTATAAAATTAGAGGACGTTATCTTCCAAACTCGGCAAGCCTCAGCCCTTCATTGTGCTCCAACGCCCAGTTAATGCTCCAACTATTGGCAAAAATGAGCAGGCGGTTCCCTTTCAGATCCTGAATCCGCTTTGTGTCGGAGGTCAAGTTCAACGTTTTGGGGTCCAGATCCTCATTCTCAATCCAACGGATATGCTCATAGGGAAGCCGCTCCATGTGGATATCCACATTGTACTCATTCTTTAGCCGGTATTCCAAGACCTCAAATTGGAGGACGCCCACCACGCCGACGATCACTTCCTCCATGCCGCCGCCCAGCTCCTGGAAAATCTGGATTGCGCCTTCCTGGGCGATCTGGGAAGTCCCCTTGATGAACTGTTTGCGCTTCATGGTGTCCACCTGGCGCACCAAAGCGAAGTGCTCCGGCGCAAATGTGGGGATGCCCTCAAACCGGAACTTCTTCCCCGGCACGCTGATGGTGTCGCCGATGGAAAAGATGCCCGGGTCAAAAACGCCAATGATGTCGCCCGCATAGGCCTCGTCTACAATCTCGCGCTCCTGCGCCATGAGCTGCTGGGGCTGGGAAAGCTTCATCCGCTTATCCCCCTGCACATGCAGCACCTCCATGCCCTTTTCAAACTTCCCGGAGCAGATGCGCATGAACGCCACACGGTCGCGGTGCGCCTTGTTCATATTCGCCTGGATTTTAAAGACAAACGCGGAAAAATCGTCGTCGAAGGGATCGATCTCCCCAGCGTCCGACTTGCGCGGCAGCGGGGGCGTCGTCATATGCAGGAAGTCCTCCAAGAACGGCTCCACGCCAAAATTGGTGAGCGCCGAACCAAAGAACACCGGCGAAAGCCGCCCGTGGCGCACCGCCTCCAGGTCGAACTCATAGCCCGCGCCGTCCAGCAGCTCCACATCGTCCACCAGCGTCTGCCGGTGATCCTCGCCGATCAGCTCCGCCAGGTTTGGATCGCTGAGGTCGGCTTCGATGGCCGCCACCTGGCGCTGGCCGTTCGCCATTTCATCGTTGGCACGGAACGCGATGATCTCCTTCTTATTCCGGTCGTAAACGCCCTTGAACTCCTTGCCGCAGCCGATCGGCCAGTTCATCGGATAGGTTTTGATCCCCAGCTCATATTCGATCTCGTCCAAAAGGTCGTATGGGTTGCGCGCTTCGCGATCCATCTTATTGATAAAGGTAAAAATGGGGATGTCACGCAATAAACAGACCTTAAACAGTTTGCGGGTCTGCGGTTCCACGCCCTTTGCCGCGTCGATCACCATGACGGCGGAGTCCGCCGCCATCAGGGTGCGGTATGTGTCCTCCGAGAAATCCTGGTGGCCCGGCGTATCCAAAATATTGATGCAATATCCCTCGTAATGGAACTGCATCACGGACGACGTGACCGAAATGCCCCTCTGCTTCTCAATCTCCATCCAGTCGGAGACCGCATGACGCGCCGCCTTTTTCCCTTTGACCGCGCCCGCCATGGCGATTGCCCCGCCGTACAGCAGGAACTTTTCCGTCAGGGTCGTTTTACCGGCGTCCGGGTGCGAAATAATCGCAAAGGTTCTTCTTTTCTCAATTTCATTTACATACTTAGACAAGGCTGTTCCTCCAACTGCTTAATTTTGTCCGGGCGCCGCACACTGCTTGAGCTCCAGCGGCAGGCCGTCCGGGTCCATAAAAAAGGTGTACAAATCCCCTGTATAGGCATCCACGCGGATTGGCTCCACCTCGACGCCGCGGCGTTCCAATTCTGCGACGGCCTCGTGGATGTCGGCCACCCGGAACGCCAAATGGCGCAGGCCGCAGGCTTCCGGCCGGGTCAGGCGCTGCGGGCTGCCGGGGAAGGAAAAGATTTCGAGCTCGCAATCCCCAAGTTTGACATCCAGCTTATAGGAGCCGCGGTCAGCCCGGTAGTTTTCGCGGACCACTTCCAGCCCAAGGGTGTCCACATAGAACGCCTTTGATTTCTCATAGTCGGAAACAATGATCGCCACATGATGTACCGCCTGGAGGAAGGAGCCCTCTTGCGCCAACCGGCGGACAATCCCCTCATCCGCGGGACAGAAGGGCTCGCTGAGAAGTTCCGCCGGGCGCACCCATTTCATCGCCCGATGGACGTGGTTCTCCGGCTCCCCTTCTGCGATTTCCGCATTAAAAAACGCAAAGGAGAACGGTTCCGTGCCGTAGGTGTAATGCTCCTGCGCATAAAGGCCCTTGGGACGAATCACGATCCCCAGCTCCTCTTGGCATTCTCGGACCACACACTGCTCCATGGTCTCCCCGGCCTCCCGTTTGCCGCCGGGGAACTCCCAGAGAAGGGAGCAGTTTCCGCCCTCTTTGCGCTGGCAAATCAGGATTTTCCCATCCCTGCGCAAAATCGCTGCGGCTACCTCCGTCATGCGTGTGCCTCCTTCCAGGCTTCCCATTCCGCGGGACGGAACCCGATCAGGACAAAATCATCGCCCACCAGAAGCGGGCGCTTCACCAACATTCCGTTTGTCGCCAACAGTTCAAACTGCTCCTCCGGCGACATCTCCGGCAATTTCTCCTTTAAGTGCATGGACTTATACAGCAAACCGCTGGTGTTAAAGAACCGTTTCAGCTCCCGGCCGCTGCGCGTGTGCCATTCCTTCAGTTCCTCCACCGTGGGGTTCTGTTCCACGATGTGGCGGTCCGTATACGGTATGCCGTTTTCCTCCAACCACTTTTTTGCCTTTTGGCAGGTGGTGCATTTTGGATATTCCACAAACAAATATGCCATCTGTTTCACTCCCATGTTTTCCAAATGTCCGGGCAATAGCCCACCGTCGCCTGCTTCCCGTTCCGGACGATCGGCGTACGGAAAAGCGCAGGGGACTCCAAAAGCTTTTCGATTTTTGCGTCTTCGCTGGCCAGATACCGAAGGAGCAGCGCCCCTTCCGCCTTTTCATCCACCAGAGGTTCCAGGCCGCCCACCGCCGCTTTGACGCTGGACAGCTCCCCTTTGCTCATGCCAAAGCGCGCTAGGTCCACCATCTGATACTTGATGCGGCGCTCCTTGAAATAGCGTTCCGCCTTCTTAGTGTCAAAGCACTTCTTCTTTCCAAAAATCTGTATGTTCACAAGTCCCTCCTGCCCTTCACATCAAACCGGAAATTACCAAACGGGTATAGTTTACCCCGATCTGGAGAACAAAGTCAATACAGCGGCGGAAGGAATCGCCAACTTCTAGCAAAAATCCCGAAACGGATGCCGGCAAACAGCAGTTTTTCCGCCATATCCACTTCAAGCAAACCAATGGATGCGCCCAAAGCGGCCCGCCTGTTGCGGAGATTTCTGGGTATTTTTTTCGAAATGTGAGAGAAACTAAACGATGCCGGGGAAATGAATGGCCGCCGAAGGCAATCACAGGATCCGGCGGAAAGGAGCCTCGCCAGAATGAACAATCCAAAAAACAAGCAGATGGCGCCGATGGACATGGAGGATGACTTCTTCGATTATGACACGGTCGCTTCTGCCACCGAATGCACCGGCTTGATCCAGACCCCGCCGGTGTCCGATGAGGAAGCGGAGGCATATACGGAAATCTATGCCATTCCGCAGCCGGAAAACCGGAATCCAGACGGTCTGCAACAAAAAGAGGGCAACAGCCGCACACGCTGATGCGCCGGTTTCCTCCTAAAACGTTTCTTATTTTCTCATCCGAAACGGGCACGCCGGTACATGGGAACAGACCGCTCCCATGCACGCCGGCGTGCCCGCTTTTTATCTGCGTGCCAATATCTTCCGCAAACTGACCAGCAGTTCCCCTGCGTTCAGCAGGATCATCAAGGCGGTCAAGAAAATCTCCATTGCGATCCAATAAGGCAGCTCCAAAATCATCACAAAGCTTTGCAGCAACAAAAGAATCATATTGATTGCCAAGCGGAGTTCGCTATAACGCATCCGTACAAAGCGCCGTGTGTCCACCGCGCGCAGCAGGAAGACCACGAAATAGCTGATAAAGGTGGCGAATGCCGCGCCGTTTACGCCAAAGCGCGGGATCAGCAAAAAATTTAAAATTACGTTGGTCACAGCGCCCACCGCTGTGGTCGCCAGGGACAGCATACTCTTCTTTTCCACCATATAGATGCTTCCCAGGAAATTGACAATACAAGTAAATACCGTCGCCATAACCAAAAAGGGGATGTACTGCCATGATGGATAGAATGCTTCGGACACCAAAAGCTTCGTGATCACCTTGCTGAATAGGATAATTCCAGAGCCAGTGATAAACAGCAGGGAGGTATAAGAACGGAATACCCTGGTAAAAAAGCTTCCACGTCCCTGCGTCTCTGTGATGGCGGACATCTGCCAGGCATCCATAAAAATGCCGGAGACCAGCACCACAATCGAAGGCACCTTATAGGCCACCGCATAGAGGCCGTTGGCGTCGTTTCCCAGCAGATAGGCAACCATATACCGGTCGGACACATTCGTGATCCACCAGAGGACATTGTTGGGGATCAGCGGTATGGCATATTTCAGCATCGCCTTCGATACGGTGCGGCGGAGCCCCTTGAACCGGATAAAGCGCCACAGCTGCGCATTCAATCCTAAAAAGAGCACCGAGAGCGTATCCGAGCACACAATTGCCAGGACATAACCGAATATGCCCCAATCGAGAGCGACCAGGAACAAAACATTGAATAAAATGGTCGTGAGCGTGCTGACAATGCCGTCCACGGCATAGAGCCGCACCTGGCCCCGCGCCCGCACAAATTGGGAACAGAGCGACCGCAGGCTGGACATCAGCACGAAGGCGTAGATCAGCACCGTATAGTCCGAAAGGAAATCCAACAAGCTCAGGAGCGGATACAACAGAAGCATGACGCAAAAGCCGACCAGAATGGCGGAGAGCCCCGTTGTAAACACATCGCTCTTGCGGACCTGCCGGTCCAGGCCAAAGCGGATCACCGCATTGATAATCCCTAAGGACACCAGCGGGAGCAGGAGATTCCCTGTCTGTACGATCAGATCGGTGACGCCATATTCCGCATCCGTCAATACGCGCGTATACAGCGGCATCAATAGGAAAACCAGCACCTTCGAACTGAACGTGCCAATTGCAAAGATCACGGTATTGGAAATCAATCGTTTATATTTATCCAATGTGTACCCTCCAAAGACCAAATTCGCATCTTACTTGCGTATATCCGGGCACAACACCCTGCTACAGTTTTTCCAATTCGCTGGCAAAGCGCGTGTGGTTGGCCTTGTCGTAAAAAGAGGCATGCCACATCTGGCGTGCATTGCTGCGCAAAGCGGTCTTTTTGGCAGCGGGCGCGTCAGCATAGGCGGCGATCGCCGCTGCAATCTCCTGCGGGGTTGGGTTTGCGCTGAGCAAAAAGCCGGTCCCTGCATTGATCATCTCCGGTATCCCGCCGACATCCGTCCCCACAGCGGGCACGCCAAAGGAAAACGCCTCCATAATGGACACCGGTGTTCCGCCTTCCGTCTCCGAAGCAGTGAGGAACAAATCCACATGCGTGGATTTATAATAAGCAATCACTTCCTCATTCGGAACAGCCCCCAGAAATGCATAGGAAACCTCTGGATTTCCACCCAATTTTTCCTCTGCAAGCCGGCGGACGGCTTCCTCCTGGCTGCCCCCGCCCGCATGGACCCAGCGGATCTTCCGCCCCGGGAGCAAGGAGAGCGCTTCCACCAAAAGGCCCACACGTTTGATCGGGATGACGTTGGAACAGGAGAACAGGCTGATCTCCTCCCCCTTGCCGGGCGGATTTAGGCCATTATCCGGTACGCCAAGATAGGCCAGTTGATAATGCCCATTGTCCTGCGTAGCAAAATGCTTTTTATAGTACGCACAGGCCCGGCGCGATACGAAAAACACCGCATCCATATGCCGGTCCATAAAGCGCTTGTACGGCTGGACGCCAGCCGGAGAGCGCTCGTTATAGAGATCATAGCCATGCGTGCGCGTGATGATGCGCATCCGCGGGTGGCGCTGTTTCTCCAATGCAAGCGCCATAGCCCCGTAATTGTACCAATAGGAGTAATAAATGGTATGTTCGATGCGGTCGAAAAAGCCCTCATCCCGCAGGTATTTTCGAAAGAGATGGGCGGACAGCCTGAAATTGCGCACCTCTGCTTCGCGGGCACGCCACGACCCTTTTGCATGTTCCTTCCCAAATACGCTGCGGTAGTAATTGCCATCCAGGAGGCAGCCGAATAGGTTGCGGATCTTCTCCTCCATGGTCGCGTCTTTATGATAGTGATACAATTTCACACCAGGAGGAAGCGGATACTCCTGCTTTTCCGCGGGACTCTTACAGATGACGCTCACCTCAAAATGCTGGCACGTCACCGCGAGCTCCGGCTGGACAAACGGCAGTTCCCCCCTGGTATAAGGATAGTGATCGGTGATTAAAATGAGTCGTTTCATAACGATGCTCCTGTTTACACAGATTCGGGCAGGCTATCCAGCTTGTGAATCTTCTTTTCAAAGAGCGGCGCCTGGATCAGCCAATAGACCAGGGCAATGCTGTAGGCAAACGGCGGATAGGAGGACGCCAACAGCGAGGTCACCAGATAGCCCGGCATCAGCAACACCGGGAAAATGGCATACGCATCCCCTTTCCGGCGGCGGAAATAATACAGCAGCGCGCGGAAGCCGGACGCCACATTGATCGCAAAATAGAACAAAGCGGTAAAAATGCCGCTGTCATACAAGATCTGTATGATGCAGTTGTGCGCGGTTGCCGCGACGCCATAATCGTGCACATAGATCTGGCCGCGCTCATGGCCGAAGGGCTCTATGCGCTGCGCAAACGCCTTCCAAATCAAGGTGCGGTGCGTGGTCACCTGGTCGGCGGTCTTCCCCTCCGTATCCAAGCGGTCCATAGCCGCATTGATGGCGTCGTCCAACCTTGTCCCCTGCAGGCGCGGATCGAGGTATTCATAGCCCTCCGGCAGCAAATCGTTGACCGCTGCATAGTAATACACCACATACGTGCCGCCCTTAATAAGCCAAAACGTGCCGGGAACACAGATGACAACCGCCAGGACCATCGGGACGATGTGCTGGACAGCGCGCAGAGCGATCGCTTTAAAGCCTTCGCCCCAATGCGCCACAATATAGTTTAAAACAAACCAAAGGACAAGCGTGACCGCCGCGGCGAGCAGCGCGGTACGCGAACGGCTGAATACGATCAGGGCGACCGAGGTGCCCAGCCCCAACAGGGAGGGGATCAGCTCCTTATGCATGCGGCAGACAAACGCCAGATACCGGAACCATGTGCCGGGACGGTGCGCGTCGAAACGCACCGGCGCGGCAACACGGGGTTTCTGGCCGATCTTGCGCCATGCAAGCGTGTAATTCATCATGAAGAGCGGAATGGTACAGGTCAGGTATTGGCCAAGGGAATTGGCATTGGTAAACAGGGCGCGGTACTGGCCGCCGGTGATCGGGCTGAACAGAACGCTCAGCACAAAAAAGACCAGGTTAAAGCTCACCAAGCCCTTTGTCACCAGGCGGAACAGGGTTCCGTAATCCCTGCGGTTATTCCAGATAAAATAGACGCACGGGAACACCAAAGTAAAGATGATCGATATGGCCGCCCAGTCAAGCGACGTGTAGATCGCCGATACGATAAAGAAGATACACATGCCGGCCCACAACAGCGTCATCATCGCATTGCAGCGCCTCCGCTGTAAGGGGCCCTTGATGGAACAGACTGCCACCACTGCCATCAGCACACAGCCGAGCAGGTCGAAAAAGACATATTTCACGACCGACGGCAGCGGAAGATGCTGCAAAATCAGGCTGGTGATGTTTGTGTGTTCCAAATAGATGATGACCATGATTCCAAAGAACGATGCGCTAATCAAAAAATTCTTCAAGCGGTCGCTCATCCTCTGCGCCAGCCCTACAAAGGGCTTGAGCACTGTTAAGAAGATGGTCTGCATCAAATCCGCAAGCAAATCTGCGGCCCGCTCCAGCAGATTGCCAGATTTCTCCGTATATTCGTTCATTCCGTATCCTCCAAACCGAAATTGTGTATTCCCTGTATCTTCCACATGGTTCGCCAAAACCATCCAGCTGTCCCTAAAATATAAGGGTTATTATATACCCTCCGTTTCTTTTCTGTCAACGCACCGGACGGTTTCTGCGTCGGGAAGGCTGGAGCAGAAAGCCCCCACACTGCCAAAACAACCATTTTCTGGCCATCGGATGTCCTTTGAAACAACAAATCGTTTCTTCAAACCATTCCCTGTATCAATCGCCAACGTTATACCTCTTCGGAGGCTGCGGGGGTCACATAAACGGTATTATACTTGACATAGATCACCATGCCGGGCTTCGCCCCGGATGGCTTGTTGACATTGCGGACCTGCGTGTAATCCACAGGCACCTGTGAAGAATCCCGCGCGCGGCTGTGCGCCGCCGCCAGCATCGCCGCCTCGCGGATGGCTGTCTCCGTCGGTTCGCGCCCATCCGTCACCAGGATCGTATGCGAACCGGGGATATTCTTGGTATGCAGCCAGATGTCGTTGTTGTTTGCCTGCTTCAGCGTGAGGCGGTCGTTCTGCCGGTTGTTCCGCCCCACCAAAATACGGAAGCCGTCGCTGGATGTAAATTCCAACGGCGCTGCGGCCGCTACGGGCTTCTGCTTCCCCTTTTGCGCGCGGATATACCCCTGCTCCACCAGCTCCTGCCGGATCTCGGAAAGGTCGCGTTCCACCTTGGCCCGGCTCAATTCCTCAAAGACCGTATCCAGGTATTCCAGTTCCTGCTGGGCTTGGCCGATCTGCTCGGTGAGCTTCTCCTCCGCCGTGCGCGCCTTCCGGTAGTCCTTGTAATACTTCTGCGCATTCTGGGAAGGCGTCTTCGAAGGGTCCAGCTTAATTTTGACCAGCGGAGCATCCGGTTCGTAAAAATTTTGCAGGGACACAACCGTGCTGCCCTTTTCAATCTGATAGAGGTTGGCGCTGATCAAGTCGCCGCAGATGCGCAGCTGGTCGCGCTCCGCGCACTTCTCCAACTCGGCGCGCTGGATGTTGATCTTCCGGCTCAGGCGGTCGGACGCATTCGAGAGCACCCGCAGCAGATCCTGCGAGCGGGCGCGCATGCGCTCGATCCGGTCGCGGCCCGCATAAAAGGCATCCAGAAGGCCGGAAAAGGTCTCCTGCCGGTTGACGACGGCCGCCGTCCCATACTGCGTAATATTTATAAACGAAAAATCCATCGGCTTTTTGGCCACGCTGACCGCCATGTAAGGCGCGCCCTCGGTCCCGCGCACTTCCCGGACCAGGCGGGTCAGGAAAAAGCGCAGACGTTCCCAGTGTTCCTCCGTCATCTCCTGGGTATACAGATCGGCGCCGCGCCCGGTCAAATGCTGCAACTCCCGGCAGACCACCGGCGAAACGCCCTGCAAACTGGACAGCAGCGCCTTTGAGAGCTCCGTATCGGCGGGCAACGCCCGCAGGCGCGCCAAAATCTCCTCCGGCTCCGCTTCGAGCATGCAGAGCTTGTTCTGCGGCGGCGGGAGCTGATACGTCAACCCCGGCAGCACCAGGCGCTCAGAGGACATCTCCGCATCGACGCGCTTGAGCGCATCGACGATCTTGCCGTTTTCGTCCACCAAAATGATATTGCTGTAGCGGCCCATGATCTCCACCGCCAGCGTCAGGCGCACTTCGTCGCCCAATTCATTGATCGCATCAAAATCCAAAAGTAGCAGGCGCTCTAGGCCGGGCTGCCGCACAGCGGCCAGTTTCGCGCCGGACAGCCTCTTGCGCAGCAGCATACACAGCATGGGCGGCACTTTGGGGTTCTCCGGCACATACTGGGTAAAATGGATGCGCGCGCTGTTTGCCCGTGCAGACAGGAGAAGTTTATAGTGATCGGTCCGCGTGCGCAGGGTAAACACCATCTCTTCCCGGTTTGGCTGCGCGATCTTCTCCACGCGCGCCCCGAGCGCGGCTTCTTCAAGTTCCTTTTTTAAATGTCTCAAAAATGCTCCATCCAGAGCCATTGGTATCCATCCTTTCCATCGCGGCGAGCTTTTACCGCCGGCATGGGATTAGAGGAATCGGGCCGGGCTGTGCGCCCGCACGGACTTGGCCATTTTTACCTCCGGGAAGCGGTTCTGAAGCCGCTCCATCAGCGGCGCAATCACCACGTCCTCCGTAAAGAAATGGCCTGCGTCCACCAGTGTGATCCCCATATCCTCCGCATCGAGAAGCTGGTTGTGCTTCGTGTCCGCGGTGACCATCGCCTGCGCCCCCTGCGCGGCAGCGTCCGGCGTGAGGTCCGCTCCAGCTCCCCCACAGAGGCCCACAGTGGTGATGGTCTTGCCCCCGTTCACATATTTTAGGCCGTCGCACCCCAACACATCTTTTACAAACGCAGCAAATTCTTCCGGCGTGTAGGGATGGCCGGTCTCCCCGATCAGGCCCTCCGGCAGGTCGCTGTGCTCGTATTCCTTGAGCATCCGCACGTTTTTGAGCTGTAACCGCTCCGCCAAGCAGGTGTTCACCCCGCCCTGCGCCATATCCAGATTGGTATGGGCGCAGATGGCGGCGATCCCGTACTGTGCCAGCAGATAGGGCGCCGAGTCGGGCGAAAGGCTCTTCAAGGGGTGGAAAATAACAGGATGGTGGCTTACGATCAACTGCGCCCCCATTTCCGCCGCCTCACGCACCACCTGCGGCGTAATGTCCAAAGCAAACAACACCGAACGGACCTCCGTATCGCGCGCTCCCACAAGAAGGCCCGGGTTGTCAAATCCCATTGCGGTATGAAACGGTGCAAATGCATCGATAAAATCATAAAATTGTCCAACAGTCGCCATAACCAATCCTCCTTTTTCGTTGTTCGTCTCACAGAGCTGTTGCAGCTTCTCCAAAATCATTTGCAGGCTTGACGCCTCTTCCGCATTTCCTGAGAGACGCATCCCCTGCGCTTTTTTAGAAAGCCGCCGCGCACATTTCGCTATGTAGGCGCGGCTTTCCGGCGTGGACCCATCCAGCTTGCCGATATAGGGGTACAGCTCGCCGCCGCCCGCCTGCGCGGGGCAGTACTCCACCAGCATGACGGAATAGACGTGGCCGTCCTCCTCGGCCGCCTGCTCGCGCAGGATCGCAAACCCCTCCCGCTCTAGGAACCGGCGCAGCTCCTCCGCCGACGTCATCGGCTGCAAAATCAGGCGCTTGTCACCCGCTTTCAGCCACGGCGCCTCCCCGATCAGGCGGATGATGAGTTCCCCGCCCATGCCCGCCAGGACGATGTCGTCCGCTTCGTCCGGAGATAACGCGCGCAGCCCGTCTGAAAGCCGGGTGGTAACCTGTTCCTCCACATAGTAGCGGCGGATATTCTGTTCTGCGGAACGCAGCGGCAAGGGCTTGACGTCCGCGGCGATGGCGCTGGAAACCCGCCCCTTGCGCGCGAGCCAGATGGGTAAATAGGCGTGGTCCGTCCCGATGTCCGCCAGCTTTGTCCCCTCCCGCACCATGGAAGCGCACAACGCCAGGCGGTTGCCCAGGCGAAACAACGGATGGGGCATACAATGGGCCTCCTTTTCTCCAAATATGGAACCGCCGCCCGCCAAACATGTTGACGGGCGGCGTGTAAACCGATCCGAGCTTATTTGCCCTCCATATGGGCATTGAGCTTTTTCACCATTTCCTCCGGGTCCACACCGTGTACCATGCAGGCCTGCTCCAACGTCTCCCCGCGGGAAGCCGGGCAGCCCAGGCAATGCATCCCCATCTCCATAAAGAAAGGAGCGGTGGTCTTGTCCATATCGAGAATATCGCCAATGATGGTATCTTTTGTAACAGCAGCCATGTTGGTTCCTCCTATCGTTTCGATTGCGCTTCATATATAGAAAGCAAAATTCTGGTTTTTATTATAATACCCCGTCCATCGGATTGCAATACGAAGATTTGACACATTCCCCACTGCAAAACGAAAAACGCCCCGGAACATTCCGGGGCGCTCGACTGGCAAATGAAAGAATGTATATAACTTATTCTTCCCTCATCTTTGCAAAGCACTCGCTGCAGTAAACCGGGCGGTCCTCACGGGGCTTAAAGGGAACTCTTGCTTCCTTGCCACAGCTCGCGCAGATGGCGGTGAACATTTCGCGCTCAGGCTTTGCAGCATTCTTGCGCGCATCGCGGCAGGCCTTGCATCTCTGGGGCTCGTTTACGAAACCCTTGGAAGCATAGAATTCCTGCTCACCGGCGGTGAAAACAAATTCAGCGCCACATTCTTTGCAGATGAGAGTCTTGTCTTCGTACATTTGATATACCTCGCTTCAGATTAAAGATATTTGCCCTTGCCGGATTTGCACCGCGCCTTTGCCATAAAACAACGCTCCTCTTGAGCTGGGCATATGAATGGGACTAAAACGGTTCTTTGAGCTTGCGGCGCACACGTTGCAGGGCGTTATCTGCGGCCTTCGAGGTAATGCGGAGGGAGTCGGCAATCTCCTTGTAACTATAACCGCCCAAATAAAGCATAAGCACCTGGCGTTCCATTTTAGACAAACCACGGCTGATGAACTGTTTGAGAAGATGCAGGTCTTCTTCCTCCACCAGCATTTTTTCGGGGTTGACCTCCTCCCCGGCGAATGCGCCGCAGGAAGTCCCCTCCTCATTGAGCGGGACGAAATTGTTCAGCGGAAGATTTTTCCGACCGGCCGCCCACCGGTAAGCCATAATGATGCGATTGGTGATACAAGTCCCCGCATACGTCCGGAAGCTTGCGCCCCCGTCCTCCCGGAAACTTCGGACTGCATCCAGCAATCCCAACAGCCCTTCCTGACACAAATCGTCCGCCTCCAGCATGGTGCCGTGAAACGGCGCCGCCTTTGCCCGGATGAGCGTCATATAACGGGAAGTCAATTCCAAAAAGGCATCCGGATCTCCGTCTCTCACAAGTGCGGCCAGCTGCTGATCGGGATAAGATTCCATTCGGTTGTTGTGCGTTTCTGCGGCCAAACCAAACACCTCATGAGACTCGCATTCCTTATGACTTTTTATATCATACTGCATTCTCTCTATAAAGTCAACAAATATTTACCCTTCGAAAAAAATATATTTGTTTTATTTCGTCAATGCGGAGGGCAAAGCTCTTTTCACAAAAGCCTTGAATGGTTTTTCACAAAGACTTTTCCGGTTTCCCGGATTTCTTTGTTTGCTTTACAGGCGAGGTACTTTGTGTTAAGATTTCCCTTACCGACATTGTCCGACATATATTGTATGAGAAAGAGGTGTCCCATGGTCAAATTTGGAAAAAAGGAAGAAAAAGTACATAGCTATACCCCCGTAGAAGGACGCAAGGATTCCTTTGCCCACGGTTTAAATTTCTATAAGTTATTCTTTATTTTTATGATCGGGTGTGTTGTCGGCTACTGCATCGAGATGCTCTGGTGTTACTTGCGCCTCGGGTATTTTGAGAGCCGCCAGGGGTTGATTTACGGCCCGTTCAGCCCGGTTTATGGAATCGGGGCTGTGATCTTTACGGTGGTCCTCTACCGCTTCCGGCATGCAAACGGCGTGGTAATCTTCCTCGCCAGCGGCATCATCGGCGGCGTCTTTGAATACCTGTGTTCCCTGTTCCAGGAGCTGATCTTCGGCACGGTATCCTGGGAATACAGCGACTCCCCATTGAATGTCCAGGGGCGCACCAATGTCTTTTTCGCGGTCTGCTGGGGCATTTTGGGATTGATTTTCTTAAAGCACATGCTCCCGTTTTTCACCAATCTCATTGAGCGCATCCCCAACCGGCCCGGAAAGGTGATCGCCTGGGTGCTGCTGGTCTTTATGGTGTTTGATATTATAATCTCTTCCGCGGCAATCCGCCGGCAGACCAACCGGCATTTGGGCATCCCCGCGAACAATCCCATAGCCGTTTTCCTGGACGAACATTACACAGACGAATATCTAAAGAAGGTCTATCCCAATATGCAGCTTGCCTAAACATCCACGCCCTGCCGTTTGGCAGGGCGTTCGTATTCCAAATAAAGTGGAAGGGAAAAATACCCTCAGAAATGCAGCAAGGAGGTCTGAAATATATGGAAAAACAGGAAATCACATTGGAAAACATCTTAGAACGATATAAAGATACGGCGGGGCCCGGCGACCAACAGGCCGTCATCGCGCTCCTGCGGGAAGTGCAGCAGCTCTACGGCTGCGTCCCCGACAGCGTACAACAGCGGGTTGCCCAAGCCGTCGGTACGGCGCCTTCCCTGATTGCAGCGCTGGTGCGGAGGGTGCCGGGGCTTACTCCGGCGGCCTACCGCCACCGGATTGTAGTGTGTACCGGCCCGCGCTGCTCGGCAAAAGGCGGGACGGCCCTTCTGCGCGCTGTGGAAAATGCCCTGGGAATTGCCCCCGGCGAGACCACGCCGGACGGTTGCTTCCGGCTGGAAACCCGCAACTGCCTGAAGCAATGCGGCAGCGCGCCCAACCTGACGGTCGACCAAACGCTCTATGCATCGGTCCGCGTCGAGGACATCCCGAATCTGCTCAAGCGGTATCGCGAGCCGTCCTGTTAGGTGACCATTTGCCACCTTTTCCGCATTCCTTCGCTCCATGCCGTATAATTTGAAGAGACTTTCATGCAGGAGCGGGGGAAGGAACGATGGTGGAAAAAGTACACAGTATGGGGCTGTATGGGTTGGACGCCTTTGTGGTCGAGGTAGAAACGGATCTCTCGCGGGGCCTCCCCGCCTTCGAGATGGTGGGATTGCCGGACGCCGCGGTACGTGAAGCGCGGGACCGTGTCCGGGCGGCGCTGAAAAACGTGGGGTTTCAGTTTCCCGTCAGCCGGATCACCGTGAATCTCGCCCCGGCGGACAAGCGCAAAGAAGGTACACTCTATGACCTTCCAATCCTGATCTCCCTGCTGCGCGCCTCCGGCCAGCTGGACGCCGGGTTGGAAGACAGTGTGTTTTTGGGGGAACTCTCCCTTTCCGGGGAAGTGCGCCCCATCCGCGGCGCACTTCCCATGGCGATTGCGGCCAAGGAAGCGGGATTCCGGCGTTTTTATATCCCCGCGCAAAACGCTCCCGAAGGGGCGGTGGTGCAGGGATTGGAGGTCTACCCGGTCCCAAATCTCGCAGCACTCTTTGCACATCTAACCGGACGGCAACCGCTTGCCTCTGCAATTCCGGAGGAACATCCGACGCAAACCGGCGTCCCCTTGCCCGACTTTTCCGAGGTCCGCGGGCAGGAGGAAGCCAAGCGCGCCCTGGAGGTCGCGGCTGCCGGCATGCACAATGTCCTGTTGATCGGCCCGCCGGGTTCCGGAAAAAGCATGTTGGCCAAGCGGCTCCCCTCCATCCTGCCGGATATGACCTTTGCGGAATCGATCGAGACCACCAAAATTCATTCCATTGCAGGGGTACTGCCCGCCAGCGCTCCCCTTGTCCGGACAAGGCCCTTCCGTTCGCCCCATCACACGGTGTCCGCAGCCGGCCTTTCCGGAGGCGGAGCCCTGCCAAAGCCGGGGGAGCTCTCCCTCTCCCACAATGGGGTCCTGTTCCTGGACGAACTTCCGGAATTTTCCCGCAGCGCCATGGAGGTCCTCCGCCAGCCGATCGAGGACGGCCGTGTGACCATTTCCCGCGCGCAGGGGACGGTATCGTATCCGTGCAGCGTCATGCTGGTGGCCGCAATGAACCCCTGTCCCTGTGGATATTTCGGCCACCCTACCAAGCATTGTATTTGCAGCGCAGGCGCTGTTTCCCGCTATCTCGCCCGTGTGAGCGGCCCACTGCTCGACCGCCTCGACCTTCACATCGAGGTGCCCGCCGTGGAGTTTGACAAACTGGATTCGGCGGAGCCCGCGGAATCTTCCGCGTCGGTCAAGAAGCGGGTAGACGCGGCGCGTGCCATCCAAAACGAACGCTTTCGCGGGACGGGCATCCCCTGCAATGCCCGCATCACGCCGGACCGCCTGCATACCTACTGCATTCTGAGCGACAGCGCCCGGGCGCTTCTCAAGCGCGCCTTCGAAACCATCGGCCTGTCGGCCCGCGCATACGACCGCGTGCTCAAGGTGGCCCGCACCATCGCAGACCTGGATGGCAGCGATTGCATCGAAGCCGTCCATGCAGCGGAAGCGGTCCAATACCGCGCTTTAGACCGCAAATATTGGATGCGGGAGCTATAAAATATGCAGAATACAAGGCCGAAACCCTCTGTGGTTCCGGCCTTTTGTCATTTGAACACAGGACGCTCTATCCCGCTTTCCTGATTAACGCTCTTCCCGGATAAAAATCTCGTACATCAGCCGGGCGCCCAATTGGAAACCGTGGCGAAACCCCGCGTAACAGTCCATGGTGTTTTCTTCCATATAGAGCTTGCCCAAATGCTCCAACTGTTTTCGCCCATCCTCGTTCAATAACACATGCAGATCCTTCTGCACTTTGTGGATTTCGCGTTCCAAAAGAGGATATTTGGGGTCCGTGGAAACAATCTTCTCCGCTGGATAAAGTTCCCCTTCATATAGGCGCTCTAAAATACTTCTCATGGTGTTTTTCCTTTCCAGATCATCTGTTACAGCCCCTTGAATGGCCGTTCCACACAGAAGGACAGATTTGCGCGGCCGCCGATCGTGCGGCTGTAGCAATGGGGATGCTCCATTTCCTTATGGAAGGAATCATTCCCGTATGTTATCCATAGAAAAAGGATGACCCGTTTTCTTTCGCGCTGCCTGATCACCTCGCTTTATGCGCATTACATACGCTACAATGCAGTCCAGTTTCAAGTCAAGATTTCTCTTGTGAAATTTTCTCACACACCTACATAAAATGCAGAACAGCTACTACAACGGAAAAACGCCGGCAGCCACGCAAAACAGCGGGTGCTCCGGCGCTTTCGCTCGATCAAACGATTCTTTTCTAGGGACAGTTTTCCTTTGGAGACATCATCCTCCCGGCCTGGGAAGCCGGCATTTCTGGGAAATGCAGCCTTTATTTCCCCACTTGAGGTTCATCGGCTTTCTGAACCCGATCCGCCTCGGTGATGGCACGCAGGACGCGGCAAGGGTTCCCCAAGGCAATGACATTGGGGGGAATATCCTTTGTCACCACGCTTTTCGCGCCGATGACGCTCCCCTCGCCAATGGTGACCCCCGGAAGGATGGTGACGTCGGCCCCAATCCAAACATTGTCGCCAATGGTAATCGGCCTTGCCTGCTCCAAGCCCTGGTTTCGCTCCTCTGCCACAAGCGGATGGTTTGCCGTGTACATGCCGCAATTGGGGCCGATAAAGCAATGCTTGCCGATGGTGATCGGCGCGCCGTCCATCAGGTAGGCATTGTGGTTGAGAAAGGTCTCCTCCCCGATCCGGCAATTGTAGCCGTAGTCCGTGTAAAACGGGGCCAGGATGGTGACATGTTCGCCCTTATGGGGTAAAAGCTGCTTCAGAATCTCTTCCTTCCGCTCGGATTCTTTGGGGCGCGTCTGGTTAAACGCAAAGCATAAATCTTCGGCCTGCAACCGCTCTTCCAGCAGTTCCGCATCATAATTGGCATCGTACCAGAGGCCCTTTTCCATCTTTTCACGCTCAGTCATTGTAAAACTCCTCCCCATCATGGCATTGCCATCGATTTTCATTTTTATTCTGCCCGCCCTCTACAACCAAAGGCGGCCGCTCCGGCCTCCTGGCTTTAAAAAATCTCCACCAAAGAGTTGGTGGAGATTTTTCCATTCGGTTGCTTTGGGATTTACTGCGTGTCCAGATAGGCCAGCGCAGCGGGATAAGTATACCCATAGGTGTTCACACGGGAGGCGCTGTAGTCGTTGTAGTTGTAGACATTCGCCTCACCCAACCGGCGGTACAAGAGCCCCGCATAACTCTTTCCACCCGCTTGGTTCCAGCGCAGCATATCGGTTCCAAACGCATAGGCGTTTGTGTAATTGAGGTCATGGACCAGATTCGCACCGTTTAAGGTCACATAGCCGGAATTGATCCAGCCCGTGGAACCATTCGGCAGCGTCGCCAGATACCAGCCGTCCTTCTGGTTGCTGAAATTGGCCGATGTGACCGTGATGGCCGTTCCCTTTTCGGCTTCACAGACCTGCGTCCCGGATAAGCTCGGCGTGGAACGCACCACTGTCGCCTTGCTGATCGTGGCAGACATCCCCGTGCCAAAATCCTGGGGCGGGACCACGGCATTCAAAATGATGCGCCGCAGGTCGATCTCCGACGACGTGCTGTTCCAATAGCCCGCGCCTACATTGTATCCGAAGCTCACCAGGCTGTCGAATTGACACTGGCTCATCAGCAAATTGTTCTGCGTGATAAACTTATTGACCTCTGTGGTATAGGACGCGCTGTTGACAGTGTTGACCAGCAGGGACCATGCCTCCGTCTTGGAGAGGTCGTTATAGAATGTATCGCCCTCTTTGAGCGTGAGGCCATAGCCGAGGGTCGGTACCTGGGTGGAAGTCAGCTTGTCCGCATAGACGGATGCGCTGTAGCCCTCCCAATTGGCGATCAGCTCGATCATCTTGTCGCTGGCGCGGCGCTGTTCGGAGGTGGTCACGGTGTAATCCTGCGAGGACACCACATAAGCGCTGGTTTCAAAGCTCTCCGCGCTGTAAACGCCGCCCTGCGAAGAGCTGACCGTCACACGGTAAGTCCCCTGTTCTGTGAGATTCATCGCCGCTTTCCAGACCTTTGTGCTGGTCTGGCCGGTCGTCTCCGTCGTGCTGGATGTGGCGGAAATCATCTGCGTCGTGCCGCTCGGGAACTGCACCGTAAAGCGCACCCCGTCGCGGGTGGTGTCCGTAATGGCCGTAAATGTCACCGCAGAACCCACGCCGGCAATGTTGGGCGACGCATAGGCGGTGCGCACCGGCTCCGCCGCCGTCACAGTGACCGTGCAGGTCTTGGGCTGGGAACCCGATGTGGCCGTAATCACCGCTGTACCGGGGGAAACGCCATAGATATAGCCGTTGGTGACGGTCGCCACAGCGGTATTGCTGCTGCTCCAAGTCACCGACGCGGTGCTTGGATTTGCCGTCGCCTTGATATAGAGCGTCTTGCCCGCGGAAACCGTCCCGGAGGTGCGGGAAATCGTCAAAGCATCCGCCGAAACGCCCGTCTGCCCATTGTAGAGGAATTGAATGTATTCGTTGCTGACATATCCCGTCAGATTGTTGGCCGTCTGCACCTTGGTCCACCCGGCATTGGAGGTGTCGAGTACCGTGAGGGTCGCGCCCTTGAGCAGGGTTGCCACCTGGTCGTACTGCGTACCCGGGCCGCTGCGCAAGCGCAGCGCATCCGCCGTTACCGTCGCCCCGGTGATCGTCTGCCCGTCCCCTGTGTTCCCGGTCCCTGGGTCGGTGCCCGTGGAGGCTGTCTGAATGTCGAGGTACTGCTTCATGCAGTACCCTTCCGTCCCATCCGACGTCCGGATTTTTGCCCAGGTCGCATGGGAATTATCCGTCACGGTGACGTTTTCCTGGGGGAAGAGCGCACGGATCACTTCATAGCTCGTCCCCGCCCCGGTGCGCATAGCAACGCTCTCCTTTGCCGTTGCGGGCAAGCTTTCATTTGCAGTGGACGATCCGCCCGCCGCATCCGACGGGTCGGACGGCGTACCCGAAGCGGAATTGGCCTGGATGTCCAAAAATTCTTTGGAACAACACCCCACCGTCCCATCCGCTGTGCGGACCCTGGCCCATGTCGGATGGGAATTGTCGATCACGGTGACGGTATCGCCCTGTTGCATGGTCTTGATGATCGCGTAGCTGGGACCCGCGCCCTCCCGCAGGTTTAAGTTTTCCTTCACGGTCGCGATGATCTCCCCGCTGGTCCCAGAGCTGGAGGAACCGGTATTGCCGCCGGACGAGCTCCCGGAGATGGTCAAATACTGCCGGCTGCAATATCCCTCCTGGCCGGAGGTCGTGCGCACCTTCACCCACTCCGCATTGGAATTATCCAATACGGAGACGGAAACCCCCTGTGCCAAGGTCAGCACGCGGTCGTAATTGGTCCCGGGACCGGTGCGCAGATTGAGATAATCCTGGGTGACCGCCGTCATGCCGGTGGAAGTACCCGAACCGGTAGAGGACGAAGAACCGCCCGTTGCGGCCGAACCGCTCAAATACTCTTTCAGGCAGTACCCTTCCAGCCCGCTGGCTGTGCGCACCTTTGCCCAGGTTGCATGGGAGCTGTCCAAAATCGTGACCGACGCGCCTTCCGCCAAGGTGGTGACAATGCCATAGCTGGTGCCCACCCCTTTGCGCACGTTGAGGTTTGCCGTGGTGACCGCTGTATCGCCCGTCGCCAAGGCCCCGTATGTAGCGGTGGAAAGGCTGCCAACCGCCGTCAAATATTCCTTGCTGCAATACCCCTCCTGGCCGGAGGCCAACCGCACTTTGGCCCATTCGCCCTGGGAATCGTCTAGGATGGTGACTTCCGTGCCCTTTGGCATGGTCAAAAGGACGGAATAGGACTGGCCGGCGCCCGTGCGCAAATTTAGATAATCCGTTGTCTGCGCCGTCGAAGCCGCCCATGCACCTGTTGGCAGCGCGGTGACTGCGAGAGAAACGGTGCACAATAGGGCGGCCGCTGCCGAGCCCATCCGCCGAAAATGCTTCCTCAAATCTGTTCACTCCTATTCCCCAACCGGCATGCCATACCGGGTTCCTGCCCCGCCTTTCGGCGGCGCTCTATATTATTCCGATAAATCAAAATAAAATACAAACAAAAAACGGCTATTTTTCCAAAATATGTTTTGATTATACCGTAAAAGCCCAAAATATTCAAGGAAAAATGCGTCAATTGTTTACATAATCTTTGTGGTTTTCTAACCGCTTTTTTATGGATTCTTGCTCCGCAACCAATATCCTAAAAAGGCACATAAAAAGTAGACGCTTAGATTGCTGCGGAAGCTGCATATTCTTTTTTCAAAATGAATCTGACCGGACCGGTTGGGCAAACCTCTGCAAAAATCAACCAAAGGTGCATAAAATAAAAAAAGCCCATGCCCTCGGCATGAGTTCTCGTTTGTCTGTCCCGCCGACCGGGCTGGTATTCCAGCCACCCGGTCAGCTTCAACAGTAGTATCATATGTATCAAAAATTGCATTTCCGTTTTGATTTTATGTTCCGGTCTCTCATCTCCTTTCCTGATGTTGTCTTTAGTATACTGGCGCAATGTGACCGTTTTTTGAAGACACTTTGAAAAGTTCGGAAATTTCACTGAAAAATCCGGTCCATCCATCCGCCATTCCATTGTATGCAGCAAAAAACGCTGCATGCCTATTTTTTGAAGGTGGGGAAACCGCGCCTTGTCTTTCTCCGGCTTGCGCTGTAAAATAGAAAGAAAACACCGTGCCCAAGGCGGACGCGGCGTCTGGAAAAGGAGCGAAACGTTTTATGGATAAAAAAATTGGATTTATCGGCTGCGGTAACATGGGGCAGGCGATGATCGGCGGGATTGTAAAATCCGGCCTTGTCCCCCCGGAGCAGGTATATGCCGCCGACCCCAGTGAACAAAACCTGAACCATGTGCAGAAGGAATACGGCATCTGTGTCACGCAGGACAATCTGGTCCCCGCAAAAAAATGCGATATTTTGGTGCTTTCGGTCAAGCCGTATCTGTACGCGGACGTCATTGAAGAGATCCGTGACACGGTCAAGCAGGACGTGGTGATCGTGATGATCGCCGCCGGGCAGACCATCGCCGTCAATGAGGCGCGCTTTGGCCGCAACATCAAAATCGTGCGCGCCATGCCCAACACGCCGGCCCTCGTTGGCGAAGGGATGGCGGCGCTCTGTGCAAACAGCTATGTTACCGACGAAGAAAAGAACGAGGTCCGGGAAATTTTTGAAAGCTTCGGCAAGGCGGAGTTCGTCGCGGAAAACATGATGGACGTCGTCGCAGGGGTCAGCGGTTCTTCCCCTGCCTATGTATATATGTTTATCGAAGCGCTGGCGGACGGCGCCGTGTTGCAGGGGATGCCGCGCCAGCAGGCATATACCTTTGCGGCGCAGGCTGTTTTGGGCTCCGCACGCATGGTTCTGGAAACCGGCATGCACCCAGGCGCTTTGAAGGACATGGTCTGCTCGCCCGGCGGCACCACGATTGAGGCGGTCGCCAGCCTGGAGCAGGACGGCCTGCGCGCCGCCGTCATCCGCGCGGTTAACGTCTGCACCGAAAAGTCCAAAGCGATGAGCAAATAATACGCATAAGCGCCGCTTCCCAGGGGACACTACTTCCATCCGTTCCATACGGCCGCATCCATTGCGGCTGCACGTATTTTGAACAAAAGGAAGTGTTTCCATGGCAAAGGACATCAAAAAGGAGATCATCGCGGAACTGGACCGCCGCATGGACCTTCTGCGCGAGCACCAGTACGATCAGATTCAAATCACAGGTAACGAATATTCCGAGCTGAATCAAGCGCTCTCCAAGGTCATCGGCGCCCCCCTGCTGGAAGAGCTGGGCGACATCAAGGACTTTGTACAAAGCCTTTAAAAAAACACGAGGGAAATCAGAATGGATTCTGGTTTCCCTCGTTGTTTTTCTGGGAATCCAGCGGGTGCGCATTGCGCACACAGCCGGTCATCTTTTACGAAATCCTTCATATACATGGAAAAGGTTCCCGCCCAAAAAGCCTTTGGAATAGGCCTGCTGCGCATACAATTCCGCGGCGATTTTCGGCCGTTTGCCTTTGAATTGTGTAAAATCTGTATCAAAATTTTCTTGACTTACCCCCAAAAATTTCTTATACTAAGCTTGAAAAGTACATAGGATGGATGAAGATACCGGGAGAGACCGCGCATTTGCGGCGCCGAAGGGGCTACGCCGAAAACTCTCAGGCAAAAGGGACCGGTATCCGACAAAACTCCGAAAAGCCGTATGCCTGCCGGTCTTCCGGCCAACAAGCGGCACCGAAGAAGCAATCCCGTTTTGGGAGAATCTTTCAGGTTGTATGACGGAGCGTGCAAAGATTTGCGCGCCCCGTCTTTTTTTATTTTCCTGGAATTTTGTTTATGAGGAGGATTGTTCCCATGGAAAAGAAAACACCCCTGTATGAACAACACATTGCCCTCAAAGGGCGCATCGTTCCCTTTGCCGGTTACCTTTTGCCGGTGCAGTACCCCACAGGTGTGATCGCCGAACATATGGCGGTGCGGCAGCATGCGGGGCTTTTTGACGTTTCCCACATGGGGGAGGCGTTGATCGAGGGGCCGCAGGCCGAACAAGCGCTCAACTACATCCTCTCCAACCAGTTCACAGGGATGCCGGTCGGGAAGGCGCGCTATACCCTGATGCTCAATGAAACCGGGGGCGTGGTGGATGACCTGATCGTCTACCGCCGCTCGGAAACCTCCTTTTTCCTGGTTCTGAACGCGGCCAACACCGAAAAGGATCTCGCATGGCTTCGCGCACACCTGCAAGGGGAGGCATCCCTCACCGATCTCTCGGACCGCGTGGCCCAGATCGCTGTACAGGGGCCGGAGGCGGACAAAGTCCTCTCCGGGCTGGCCGACCTGGAAGCGCTGCCTAAAAAGTATTATTCCTTCGTGGAGCACGTGACCGTGGCTAGTGTCCCCTGCATGGTTTCCCGCACCGGATACACCGGGGAAGACGGGTATGAGCTGTATATGGAGCCCAAAGACGCCCCGGCGGTTTGGGAGGCGCTGGTCCAGGCGGGGGCCACCCCCTGCGGCTTGGGCGCGCGCGACACGCTGCGGCTAGAGGCCTCCATGCCGCTCTATGGGCACGAATTGAACGACCACATGGACCCGCTCTGTGCGGGCTTGGGGTTTGCCGTCAAACTCGATAAGGAGGATTTCATCGGGAAGAGCGCGCTGATGCAGCTGGGAGAGCCCGCCCGCGTGCGTGTGGGCCTCAAAGCGACGGGGCGCGGGATTCTCCGGGAAGATCAGCCCATCTGGATCGACGGAAAAGAAGTGGGCGTCACCACGTCCGGCACCCATTGCCCCTATCTGGGGGTAAGCTGCGCGATGGCCTATATCGATACCGCCTGTTCCGCCCCCGGCACCGCCGTGGAAGTGGAGGTCCGCGGGCGCCGCGTTGCAGCGGAAATCGTCCCGTTGCCCTTTTACAAACGCACAAAATCCAAATAAACATTCCATAGAAACGCATTTTTAAGGAGGACGCATTTATGAAAATTCCAAATGAACTGCTCTACACCCGGTCCCACGAATGGATTCAAAAGCTCGATGAGACATCCGCGCGCGTCGGTGTAACCGACTACGCACAAAACCAATTGGGCGACCTTGTGTTTGTCAATCTGCCCGAGGTCGGCGACCCGGTCACGCCGGGCGAAAGCTTTGCAGATGTGGAGAGCGTCAAAGCGGTCTCCGACCTGTACAGCCCGGTGGGGGGCACGGTTTCCGCCATCAACGAGGAGCTTCTCGACGCCCCGCAGCGCATCAACGAGGCTCCCTATGACGCCTGGTTCATCGAGGTGGGGGAAATCACGGAGTACGGCGACCTGATGGACGCCGCCGCCTACGAAGCGTTCTGCGCGGAAGAAGAGGCAAAGCATTGACGCCCTACAAAAACGATTGAGAAGGGAAGAATCGCCATGGGAAGTTACCTTCCGTCCACCGCCGGACAGAAACGGCAAATGTTGGAGGCTGTCGGCGTCTCACAGATCGAGGCGCTCTATGACAATGTGCCGGCATCCATCCGTCTGGACGGCCTAGACCTCGCCCCCGGCCTCTCGGAGATGGAAGTCTCCGCGCAGATGTGTGCGTTGGCCGATAAAAACCACGTGTTCCACACCATCTTCCGCGGCGCTGGCGCATACGACCACTATATCCCCGCGATTGTGGAGCGCGTCTGCAATAAGGAAGAATTTTTGACCGCCTACACCCCCTATCAGGCGGAAATCAGCCAGGGGATCCTGCAATCCATTTTTGAATACCAGACCATGATCTGTGAGCTGACCGGCATGGACGCCTCCAACGCCTCCGTGTACGACGGCGCCTCCGCCGCCGCGGAAGCCGTGGCGATGTGCCGCGACCGCAAACGCAATCGCGCGTTGGTCTCTGCCGCCGCACACCCGGCGGTGATTCAAACCATCCAAACCTATTGTGCGGGCGCGGATACGGAGGTTGCGCTCATTCCAACTAAGGACGGGCGCACCGATCTGGACGCCCTGCGCGCCATGCTCTGCGATACGGACGCCTGCGTCTATCTGCAACAGCCCAATTTCTACGGCAACCTGGAGGATGCGGAGGCCACCGGCGCCGTTGCCCACGAAGCAGGGGCCAAGTTCATCCTGGGCATCCACCCCATTGCGGCGGCCATACTCAAATCGCCGCGCGAATGCGGCGCGGACATCGCTGTGGGAGAAGGCCAGCCGCTCGGGATGCCGCTCGCCTTTGGCGGACCGTACCTCGGGTTCATGGCCTGTACACAGGCGCTATTCCGCAAGCTGCCGGGCCGCATTGTGGGCGAAACCGTGGACGCAGCGGACGAACGCTGCTTTGTGCTCACGCTCCAGGCCAGGGAACAGCACATCCGCCGGGAAAAGGCCTCCTCCAACATCTGCTCCAACCAGGCCCTCTGTGCCATGCGCGCGGCCGTCTACCTGGCGGCGATGGGGCCCCAGGGGTTGCAAAAAGCAGCGCAGCTCAGCTATGCAAAGGCGCACTACCTCGCGGAAGAGCTGGAAAAGATCGGCTTCCCGCGCCGCTATCCCGGCGCGTTTTTCCAGGAATTTGTCACAGAAACGCCTCTCCCGGCGGAGCAAATTCTCGCCAAGCTGGAAGCGCATGACATCTTGGGAGGCTACCCCGTGGAGGGCGGCATCCTCTGGTGTACAACGGAAAAGAACACCAAAGCGCAAATAGATGCCCTGATCGGCCTGTTGAAGGAGGTGTGCGCATGAACCTGCTGTTTGAAAAAAGCGTCCCCGGGAGGGCCTGTACGCTCCTGCCGGACTGCGACGTTCCAAATGCCGCGCTGCCCGAGCAATTCGCCCGCCAGCAACCCCTTCATCTCCCGGAACTCTCCGAGACGGACATCAGCCGCCACTATACGGAGCTTTCCAAGCGGGTCCACGGGGTGAACGACGGCTTCTATCCCCTGGGCTCCTGCACGATGAAATACAATCCCGCGCTCAACGAAGAGATCGCCGCCCTGCCGGGCTTCACGGGAATCCATCCGCTGCAGCCGGAGTACACGGCACAGGGCTGCATGGAGGTACTGGCCGAGGCGGAGCGCATCCTCTGCGCCGTCACCGGCATGGAAGCGATGACCTTCCAGCCCGCCGCAGGCGCGCACGGAGAATTCACCGGCCTTCTGCTCATCAAGGCCTACCACCGCTCTCGCGGGGACCTACAGCGCACCAAAATCCTCGTCCCGGATTCGGCCCATGGCACCAATCCAGCCTCCGCCACCATGACGGGATTCGAAGTGGTCAACGTGCCGTCCTCGCCGGACGGCTGTGTGGACCTCGACGCGCTGCGCAAGGCCGCAGGCCCCGACACTGCCGGATTGATGCTCACAAATCCCAACACGTTGGGACTGTTCGACAAAAACATCTTGGAAATCACCCGCATCGTTCATGAGGCGGGCGGCCTCAACTACTACGACGGCGCCAACCTCAACGCCGTGATGGGGGTCGCGCGTCCGGGCGATATGGGCTTCGACGTGGTGCACCTCAACCTGCACAAGACCTTTTCCACCCCACACGGAGGAGGCGGTCCCGGTTCCGGCGCTGTGGGCGTAAAAGACCTCCTTGTGCCCTTCCTCCCCAACCGCCATGTGGTGGAAAAGGATGGCCACTATACCTTCGAGGATGCAGAGCAGACCATCGGCAGCGTAAAGGCGTTCTACGGAAACTTCCTGGTGGTGGTCCGTGCGCTCTGTTATATGAAAATGCTCGGCGGCGATGGGATGCGGGATGCTGCGCAGACCGCTGTCCTGAACGCCAACTATTTGAAGAAACTCTTAGAACCGCACTGCGACGCCGCAACGCCCGGTCTCTGTATGCACGAATTTGTGCTCACTATGGAGCATCTCAAGAAGGAGACCGGCGTCTCCGCCATGGACGTGGCGAAATCGATGCTGGACTACGGCATGCATCCGCCGACCATGTACTTCCCTCTGATCGTCCCGGAGGCGCTGATGTTTGAACCGACGGAAACTGAATCCAAGGAGACGTTGGACTGGGCGGCGCAGACGATCGCTGAAATCCTGGAGCGCGCCCACACCGACCCGGAATCGCTCCACGCATCGCCCACGCGCACGCCCATTCGCCGGCCGGACGAGGTGCGCGCTGCGCGCACCCCGAAACTGCGGTATTCCTTCGATGCTTAATACCCTGTATATCGCCACGGCGAGCGGTACCAATCCATACGCCAATTTAGCCCTGGAAGAGGCCCTGCTAAACGCTGTCCTCCCTGGGGAATGTATCCTCTACCTTTGGCAAAACCAAAACACGGTCGTGATCGGCCGCAACCAAAACAGCCGCCGGGAATGCCGCGTGGAAGCCCTGGAACGCGACGGGGGCTTTCTGGCCCGCCGCCTTTCCGGAGGGGGCGCGGTATTCCACGACCTGGGCAACCTCAATTTTACCTTTTTGGTCCACAAGGAGGATTACAGCGTACCACGCCAGTTGGACGTAATCCTCCGGGCGGTGCAGGCGTTGGGGATTCAGGCGGAAAAATCCGGCCGCAACGACCTGACAGCGGGCGGCCGCAAATTCTCCGGAAACGCCTTCTATTCCAGCGGCGGCCGGTGCTATCACCATGGGACCATTCTGATCGATGTGGATGCGGAAAAGATGTCCCACTACCTGCATGTTTCCGCCGGGAAACTGCAATCCAAAGGCGTTCCCTCTGTGCGGTCCCGCGTGGTGAACCTCGTGGAACTGGTCCCGGGGATCACCGTGGAAACGGTCCGGCAGGCGCTCACCGCCGCTTTTGGCGAGGTCTACCATGGGACGCCTCTTCCCTTTCCCACCGAACGCCTGGCTGGGGAAGAATTGCGCCGTCTGGAAGAAAAATTTGCCTCCTGGGAGTGGCGCATGGGGAAAGAGGCGGACTTCACCTATGCGCTTTCCCGGCGGTTTTTTGGGGGCGAAATTACGATCCAATTTCGCGTCTCCGCCGGACAGGTCGAGGAAGCGGCTGTCTATACCGACGCGATGGATGTTTTCTATGCACAACGTGTCCAACAAGCCTGGAAGGGCCTTCCTTTTACTTGCGGCTCCCTGTGCGCCGCGGTCAAAGCCCTTCCCATGGAAGATCAAGAACAAGCGCAGATGTCTCGGGACATCCGGTCGCTTCTGGAGGAATGCATGTTATGAATGGTTTTGATTTGATTGTCATCGGCGGAGGACCCGGCGGCTATGTGGCGGCCCTGGAAGCGGCCAAGCTGGGGAAAACCGTGGCGGTGGTAGAGCGCGACGCGGTGGGCGGCACCTGTTTAAACCGCGGCTGTATCCCCACCAAGGCGCTTTTGCGCGCCTCCCGTGTCTTTCGAGAGGCTACCTGTTCCGAAGAATTGGGAATCCACGTGCAGAACGCCTCCTGTGATCGGGCGGCGATGTATGCGCATGTCCAGAAGGTAACGGCGCAGCTGCGCAGCGGGATCGAACTGCTCTTTCAAAAGGGGAACATCACCCTGTTGCACGGTTCCGCCCAGATTGAAGCGCCGGGACGTGTCCTGGTGGATGGGACCCCCTATGAGGCGCAAAACCTTTTGATCGCCACAGGTTCCCTCCCGGCAATGCCTCCCATCCCCGGGATTCATCTCCCCGGCGTGGTAACGAGCGACCAGCTCTTGCAGGGGGACGGTGTGGACTGCAAGCGCCTGGCCATCATCGGCGGCGGTGTGATCGGGGTGGAATTTGCGCAGATTTACAGTGACCTGGGGTGCGCGGTCACCATCTTGGAAGCCCTGCCGCGCCTGCTTCCCACCATGGACCGCGAAATCAGCCAAAACCTTTCGATGATCCTCAAAAAGCGCGGTGTATCGGTCTACACAGGCGCCTCTGTGCAGGAGATCGCCTCCGGGGACGGCGAACTCCTCTGCCGCTTTTCGCAAAAAGGCAGCGATCTGGAAACCGCGGCGGATTGCCTGCTGGTGTGCACGGGCCGCAGGCCCAACACCGAGGGGCTCTTTGCCGCATCGTTTGATTTCCCGATGGAGCGCGGCTATATCCCGGTGGACGAACAGTATCGGACTCAAATCCCCGGAGTTTACGCGGTGGGGGACGTCGTATCCGGCGGCATCCAGCTGGCCCATGCAGCGGAGGCAGAGGCCAAAAATGCGGTTCACGCCATGTTTGGAGGCGCTCCGGTGAAGAATGTATCCGCCATCCCCGCCTGCATCTTTACAGAACCGGAGATCGCCTCTGTGGGGCTGACGGCGGATGCCGCCAAAGCGGAGGGACGCAAGGTGACCGTGCGCAAATCGTTGACCTCTGCCAACGGAAAAGCGGTGGTGGAGGGGGCGGAACGCGGCTTTGCTAAGCTTGTGTTTGACGCAGACACGGACGTCCTTCTTGGGGCACAACTCATGTGTCCCCATGCCTCTGAGATGATCGGCGGACTGACTGCCTCTGTGAACGCCAGGTTGACGGCGGAGCAGCTCTCCCAGACCATCTTTCCGCATCCCACGGTGAGTGAAATCTTGAGCCTTTAACCTACGCAACAGAGGTAGGCTTTTTTACAAATCTAACCCGTTTTATGCTACACAAAACGCTCCCGACTGCATGGGGATTTGACCCTAAGCGATCGGGAGCGCTTTCCTTTGCTCTGCTCGGAAAATAAAAAGAACCGTATGGCACACCAACAAGGGCTTGTCCATACGGTCCTTTTGGAGCTACTGGGCAGACTCGAACTGCCGACCTGCTGATTACGAATCAGCTGCTCTACCGACTGAGCCACAGTAGCATATTTAGTACGGCTGACTTTGATAGTATACAAAATTTTTATTCAAACGTCAAGGGCTTTTCGAAAAAAAAGTACATTTTCTATAAACTTTTCTCTATATCCGCGGATACTATTTTTATCGCCTCTAATTCCGTGAAGATTATTGACATAATAATCCGAAAATCATGTAACTATATTATAATATAGCATATAGATCTAGAATTTATAAGAAAGATGGGAATAGGCCTTGACTAACAAAAAGCTTTGCGATAAGTTGCGTACTTTGCGGGAGAATAATGGATTCAAACAGATGGAAATCGCGAAAATTTTAAATTGCTCGCGTTCCACCTATACCTATTACGAAACCGGAAAAACCACACCTTCTATTTCCGTTTTAAAGCTGCTGGCGAAGATCTATAACGTTTCCCTGATGGAGCTGTTGATGGACGAGTCGGAGGCAGGGCAATTGCGGGATTCGAGTAGGAGCGATAGTTTTGACCACATCAAATACATCTATGACCTTTCGGCAGACGAACGGTTGCTGGTTGGCATTTTCCGTTCTGCCACGCCGGAAGAGCAGGAAGAAATCTTACAGAGTGCCAACGACATCTGCGGTCTGAAAAAATAAAACCCCCTCTTTCGTCTTGCAAGGCGCCGTACCATGTGTTAAACTAATAAAGAAGAAAAACAAAGTCAAAGCGTACCTGTCCAAAAGGGGGACGAGTGGCTTTGGCTTTTTTGTAACGCATAGCCCTTACCTGGGGACTTTGCAAGGTTTCGGGCATGTGGTTGTCGCGGCGTCCGCAAGGACAAAGGGAGGATTTCTCATGGAATTTGATGCTTTTACCGGCGGAGTCGAGCCGGGGGGGCTCCGCACCAAAAATCAGATCCGGATCTTAATCTGCTATCTGCTCTCCAGCGTGGACGCTCCTCTTTCCCGACAAGACATCATCGGTATTATGCAGGATAACGGGCTTGCCAATTATTTTGAAGTGACGGACGCATTAGCGGAACTTTTGGGCAATGGCAATATTACCGCCGATGAAGAGCATCCCGATCTGCTTTCCGCCACACGGCAAGCGCGCATGATCGCCAAACAATTGGATGCGGCTGTGCCGCTCTCCGTTCGTGAACGGGCGGTTTCCGCAGCGGTCAACCTATTGGCCGCCGCAAAGCGCGAGCGGGAAAACAAGGTGGAAATCAACCGGACAGAGCGCGGATACAATGTGACCTGCCACGTTTCCGGGGGCGACATGGAGCTGATGAACTTTACACTCTATGTCCCGGACCTCTTTCAGGCCCGCATGGTAAAGCGCAACTTCCACCGCGCCCCGGAAAACGTCTATCGCATGATGCTGGCGCTGGTCACCAATAACCGGGATATGGTTTCCGACCTTTTAAAGGAAATGAAGGGCTGAACCGTCATCCTTCAAATTGCTCCAGCACGCGCCGTGCTGCGGCGATTTCCCGCTCATCGGTTTCAAAAATGGTATATTCACTCATCATAGGCAGTCCCATATGCACATCGGATTTCCGATAGGCCATGGCACTGTCTTTTTCTTTTTTGGCGGACAAATGGAAGCTTTTTGCGCCCGTCTTGGCGGCAAGCTGCGCCATATTGGCGGAATGGACGCCGCTGCCCACAAGAATGTCCACTTTCCCGCCGGCAGCCTGTACCAAATCATGCAGGAGCGCCGCTCCTTCGAGCGCGCTGTCCCTCTGCCCGGAGGTTAGGATGGTATTGACCCCTAGTTCCTTTGCTTCTTCCAGCGCGCGGAACGGATCTGCACAGACGTCGAACGCGCGGTGCAGCGTCAAGTGGCAGTCCCCGCAGAGTTCCCGGATCCGCTTCATGCGGGAAAGATCGAGATTCCCATCCGGCTGTAAAAAGCCCACAACAATTCCGTCCGCCCCCGCCTCCACAAAGGCTTTCACATCTTCCGCCATCACTGCGAATTCCTCTTCCGAATAGCAAAAATCTCCGAACCGTGGGCGAATCAGCACATGTACACGCATCCCTGTGCGTTCTTTGACCTGACGGAAGAAGGAAAGACCCGGCGTCAAACCGCCAACGACCAATCCGCTGCAAAGCTCCAGGCGGTCCGCTCCGCCGCGGTGGGCTGCTTCCGCCGAAGCCGTGCTGTCCACGCAAGCTTCCAAAAGAAAATCCTTCATAAGTGACCTCCCATATTTTTCTTTTTCCGATTGTATCACATTCCGGTGGAAAAATCCAGATAAGCGGTGATCCCTTCAAAATAAAGCTCTGGATGCTCAGGCCCTTCGTTAAGCATCATCCATTTTTGAAACGGCTGGCAATTCTTCTTCCCTATACAAAGATCAGGTTTAGCAAAAGCAAGAGCGTCACCCCTGGGATTCCCGCTGCGCCGGACACCCCGATCGCCAGGGGGCTGAGCGGGATGGAGACCCCGGTAAAAACGCCTGTCAAATTGACGGCAACCAAAGCGCATAGGCCCATCACAATCCCTCCTATGGCGCGCTGGACTGGATGCGCTGCCCGTACAATAGCCTGCAAAAGCACCAACAGGGCAAAAACGCCCAATCCAATCAAAAGCATCGTCCAATGATTCATGTCCCTTTCCCCTTTCCCATAGCAATCTGAAACATCTGCCCATTACACCGCGGAAAATGGCCCGGAAGATGGAACGCTTGGTGCGGCCGGGCTTCTTTTTCTCACATCACTCCTTTTCCAAAAACTCCCCGTAAAACAAGGGAAGGGACAAGCCCACCATGGACTTATCCCTCTGCCCTCTTCGGTTGAAACGGTTCGCAGCTGATCCCTTTGCGCCGCGCCGTCCCCAACAGATAACGGTACCGCGCCTGTAACGCCTCGCGCTGGTAGATGCATGCTTCGATCAAATTTTCATCGCACTCCAGCTGGAACCAAAGGTCGTTGCAGGCCATGAGCCGCGCAACCTCCCGGAGTTCCTCCAGGAGCTGCCGTTTCTCCTGTTCCTGCTTTTTATCTGTCTCCCGGCTGTCCACACGTTGTATCAGTTTCAACACCGTTTCCATACGCACACCACTTTCCATTGCCGTCCTCATGCATTGGAAAAAGAGCGCTTCCTCAATGCATGAATCTTCCGCGTGTATTTTTATTTCTATGTGAATATGGTGGACATTTATTCCATCCTTTATACCAGTTTGCGGTAAAAAGCTTTAAAAAATAAAAAAAGCCCCGAAAGGGACTCTGAAATAGAGCGCTCTTTCCGGGCATTGCCGATTATGCATTTTCAGGCGTAGGCTCCACCGGGAGGAAATCAATCCGCCCGCTTGCGACGTCCGCCGCCACAGCCTTGACGCGCAGCGGCTGGCCGATGGTCAGCTTCCGGCCGGTGGTGGCGTCGTATTGCGTAATCATTCCATCAAATTCAAAATGGGCCCCTTCAAAGGAGGTGATGGGGACAAACCCTTCCACTGTATTGGGAAGCTCGACAAATACCCCCCGCATGGTTACGCCGCTGATGACACCGGTGGCCTCTTCCCCGATATGCTGCCGCATATATTCCGCCATGTAGCAATCCTCTGCACTGCGCTCCGCCGCCATCGCCCGGACCTCGCATTTGGAGGAATTCGACGCTGCTTCGCGGGCAAACTCCGTATAATGCGCGGCAATCTGCTTATCCTTTGCAAGGTACGCGGACAGGATGCGGTGGATCGCCGTGTCCGGGTACCGCCGGATCGGGGAGGTAAAATGGCAGTAGTCCTCCAAAGCCAAGCCGAAATGGCCGACCGGCTGGGTATCATAACGCGCCTTTGCCATGGTGCGCAGCAGCTGATGGGAAATCACCCTCTGCGCGGGCGTCCCTTCCGCCTGCTCCATGATCGCCGCAAAATCCGCCGTCTTGACGCTTGCGCTGTGCCGCAGGGAGACCGGATTCAATCCCAAGGCCCCCACTAAATCGGCCAGGGACTCTACACGGTCCGGGGCCGGCTGTTCGTGGATACGATACACAAAGGGGAGGTTGGCGCGTTTCGCCAATTGCGCTGCCGCCTGGTTTGCGGTAATCATCAATTGCTCGATCATCTGCTCCGCCTCCCCGCTCTCGCGGGGCTGCACATCCACGCAGACGCCCTGCCCGTCCAATACAAAGCGGGACTCTGTGCTGTCCAATTCCACCGTGCCACTGCGCTTCGCGCGTGCCTTCAGGATCTCCGCAAGCTCCCGCGCCGCATGGAGCGACCGGATGACCGGCGAATATTTTTTGCGCAGCGCTTTATCCGCCGTCCCGTTGAACAGCTGATTGACCTCGCCGTAAACGCCGCGCACCTTCGAATTGATGATGCTCTTCCGGAAGCGGAACGAAAGGATCGTCCCCTGCTTGTCCAATTCGATGATGGCGGAAAACGTAAGTTTATCTTCCCCCGCATTGAGCGAGCAAACGCCGTTGCTCAGCGCTTCCGGCAGCATGGGGATCACGCGGTCCGCAAAGTAAACCGACGTACCGCGCTCCCGCGCCTCTAAGTCGATGGCGCTTCCCGCCTTGACATAATGCGATACGTCCGCAATGTGCACGCCCAGGCGATACCCCAGTCGCGTACGGCTGACGGAGATCGCGTCGTCCAGGTCCTTTGCGTCCGGCCCGTCGATCGTACAGATGCCGAGCCCGCGCAGGTCGAGGCGGCCTTTGCGGTCTTTCTCCGTGATCTTTGACTTTCGAATCTTTTCCGCCTCTGCGAGGACCTCTTCCGGGAATTCCGTCCGAATCCCATTCTGGTCAATGATGGCATCCGCGCAAATCTTTGCGCTGTCCGAATTGCCATAAACCTTGATTACGCGGGCAGTCAGCCGGTCCGTCCCGGGAATCTGCTGGATCTCCGCCTGCGCTTTCACATGCGGGCGGAGATGTGGCAAGCTTTTCCTGGAAAGAGAAAGGTTGTAACGGATGGCGTCATCCGGCGCAAATTCCAGCCCCTCTTCGCCCTCCACCAACGTCCCGGTGAGCAGACGGCTCGCCCGTTCAGTGATCTGTTCCACATCTGCGGAAAGCCCCTTGCCGCTGCGCTCCAAATGGTTCAACACAACGGTATCCCCGATGAAGGCGGACTTCAGATGATCCGCATGGATGAACAAATCCTCCCCGCCGTCCTCCGGGCGGGCAAAGGCAAACCCCTTGCTCAGGGAGACAATCACCGCTCTTTTGACCCCGTTGATCTTCTCCACCGGACCGCGCAATTTTTCGCGGAGTGTGCCGCTGAAAGGCCGCTTTTCCCTTGGGGAACCCGCCCGTTTCGAACGCGCGGAAGACGCGGCAAGGCGCACGCGGTGCTTTTTATTGACCTGCAAAACCCCTTGCTGCCGCAGCTGGTCCATCGCCCGATAAAACAATTTTGGATCTTTTACACGCATTTTTTTCATCAGCCCACGCGAAGTCATCGCCTGCGGCGTCTTTTGCACAAACTTTAAAATCTGATCTTTCATTTCTTCCAACATACTCGATACTCCTATTGCGCCCATCGTGCGGCGCTTCTCAACAAAAATTCTTCCCAGTCCCTGTGCAATTTATTGCTTTCTCTTTTGGATTCTTGGCAGAAAAAAGCCCCGCTTATACAAGCGGGGCTTTTCGCGTCTTGATTTACGGGGCAAAGAACACAAGCGCATTCAGACCGATGACAAGGACAAAGAATCCAATTGCAAACACCTTTGTCCACCGGGCAAGGAACGCGTCAACTGTGCGGGCCTGGTTCTTCGCAAGGAATGTATCCGCACCGCCTGTAATTGCTCCGAGCCCTGCCTGATGGCCTTCCTGCAACAGAACAACAACAATGATGGCGACGGAGAACAGAATCAGGACAATCCCCAAGATAATCTGCCAAACGCCCATAGTGCACCTCCGAAAATAGAACTGGGACGATTCTCCCAATCCGCTTTTTAGCTTAGAATATAATAGCACAAACACGCCTGTATTGCAAGCATCTTTTCGAAAGGTGTATTTTCTATTTTAAATACATCTATATTTTTCACATATTCTTTATAAAAATTGTTTAAAATAATTTCAAATCTGTAATTTTTATTGACAATTTTAAAGTATATTATTATTTTAGAATTAGTAGATATATAGGAGGATGATTCCATTTTTATTATGAACAAGCAGGAAGTCGTTGTAGCTTAACGTTAGATTTGCATGATAGTTCTCGGACATATACCACGGCAGAACTTGCGCCTATTGTGGCCGATTCTATTAGCAATAAAAAGAGACCCGTAATGATTGGTATGGCGAAAGGAAGTAATACTCATTACGTTGTTGCTTATGCATACAGTGGAGAATTAATTTATATTAAAGATCCTGCTTCTTACAATTATCCCACTCTTCAAGACTATACCAACCAAGGATATATCATTAATCGGGTTTATAGTTACAAGTACTAATTTTGAATCGTCATATTAAGAGGGAGCTTTTTTATGAAAAAACATTGTTATCTATTAACATCAATTGTACTGCTATTCATTTTTTATGGCTGTACAAATTACGGAAATCCCTCATCATCGAATATAAATAATTCCACTCCTATTTCTTCCAACCAAAGTATTGATGATTCGCAAGCTCCTGAATTTTTGCCTACGGACTCCTCAACCGAATATGCCAAGGTCATTCAAGGCTATTCGCTTCAGGACATCGGTTTGACGGTGGACACATCCAAAACGTTTCACGATCCCAATCGGAACGCCGATGGCCTCTGGGGAGCGGAACACACGGCAGTCCCCGACTATTGGAACAGCGGCGAATTTTACGGAAACGTGACCCGCATCCATGTGGATACCAGCGAGCGGATGGTCGACTTTACGCCTAACAACATGTTTATTCTGCAATGTTTTAAAGAGAGCGAATGCAACGATGGAACTTGCGTCCTGCTAAACGAGCAATCCATCCCCACCGCAGACGTCCGGAAAACATGCATAGTGGAAAAAAACGGCTATTTGATTTGCGACGTGACAGGCTTTTTCTATTCGGACGAGAGCTTCGAAGACCGAATCCAGGAACAGCAAGATCTCTTTCCCGACTATGATTTTGAATGGGCTCTCTCCGTCTATGATTATGTCTCCGAAAACCTGTTGGACCTCATCCAGCCCGAGGCCGCATGAAGTCCCGCGCTATTTTCCAATCTGATGCACAGAATCACGTATAAACCGAACCGGATACGGACATTCTAACAAAGGAATTCCGGGATGCATGCGTTTGCCGTTTCGGAAACCGCTTCGGGCGCTGGCGGCTATTGGCCGCTGGCGCCCGTTTGCTTTTGTAACACATCGCAATCCGGTAAGAAATGGTATGGATTCGCCCCTAGCGTATAAGCGAAGCGGAAGAACCGGTTCTTCGGTTCTCCCGCTCCATCTTTCGATTGCTATATGCCGGTTTCTGTCCCCGGCCATCCTTCGTCCGCATCCGGTCTCCACAATCGGATGCGCTGGCAAAAATTACAGTGTCAGCTGTTCCCCTTCGGTCTCCTCCGGGGTGGGCAGCGCGCCCAGTGCAGGGATATTCTTGCGGTAGCGGTCCGGCTTTTTCAGCATCCCCTCGGCATACGGCACCGCCCGCAGCAGACGCCCGCCCTTGCGCAGTGTCATCGCCGCAACGCCCTGCGTATTGCGCGTCGTCTTAGGCTGTATGGCGCCCGTATGCATCAGGAGCATCCGCCCCTGCGCGCTGGTGAGAAGGAACTCACAGTCCTCCTGGATATACGCGATGGATGCCGCCGGGGATTTATCGCTGTACGCGCCGAGCAGCTTCCGGCGGTTCGTCTTGGTCGCGTAGGATTCCATATTGACCTTGGCAACTTTGCCATTCTCAAAGAAGAACAGCATATACCCGCCGTAGTCCTTTGTCACCGCCATATAAATGGCGTTTTCGCCCTCGTCCATTCCGAGCTTCGCGGGGATGTATTCGCCCAATACGCTGGCCTTGGTGTCCCCAAAATCGGAGGCCTTCGCCTTGTACACCTGCGCCCGGTCCGTAAAGAACAGAAGGTCCACATTGTTGGTGCTCTCCACCTGCTGCACCACCTCGTCGCCCTCTTTGAGCTTCTGCTCCCCGCTCATGCGCAGCGACTGCGGTGTGATCTTCTTGAAATACCCGTCGCGGGTGAAAAACAAATGCACGGGATAATCGGGGATTTCCTCCTCTTCCCGGTACTCCTCCAACTCGTCGGAATAGAGCAGCATCGTGCGGCGCGGCTGGCCGTATTGCTTTGCCACCGCCTGCAATTCCTTGATGATGATCCCCTTGACCTTTGCCTTGCTGTCCAGAATCCCCTGGAGCTCCGCGATGTCCTTTTCCAGCTGGCCAACCTCTTCCGTTCGCTTGAGGATGTATTCCCGGTTGAGGTGGCGCAGTTTGATCTCGGCCACATATTCCGCCTGCACCTCGTCGATGCCGAAGCCGATCATCAGGTTCGGGACCACCTCGGCCTCCTCCTCCGTGTTGCGCACAATGGCCACGGCCTTGTCGATGTCCAGCAGGATCGCTTGAAGGCCCTTGAGCAGATGGAGCTTGTCGCGCTTTTTGCTCAGGTCAAAATGCGTGCGGCGGCGCACGCATTCGATGCGGAACGCCACCCACTCCTGCAACAGGTCGCCCACGCCGAGCACGCGCGGGACGCCCGCGATCAACACGTTGAAGTTGCAGGAGAAGCTGTCCTCCAAGGGCGTAAACTTAAACAGGCGCTGCATCAGGCGGTCCGGGTCTACGCCGCGCTTCAGGTCAATGGTGATCTTCAGCCCATCCAGGCCCGTTTCATCGCGGATGTCGGAAATCTCCTTGAGCTTGCCGTGCTTTACCAGATCCACCACTTTTTCGACAATCGCTTCCACCGTGGTTGTAGGGGGAATCTGCGTGATGTCGATGCAGTTGACGGATTTGTCGTAGCTATACCGCGCGCGCACGCGGAAGCTGCCGCGTCCGGTCCGGTAAATCTCCTGGATGGACTTTGCATCGTAAACGAGCTGGCCTCCGCCGGGGAAGTCCGGCGCCAGCAGGGTGGTGGCGATGTCGTGCTCCGGGTCGCGCATCAGGGCAATCGTCGTCTGGCAGACCTCCGCCAGGTTAAATGGGCAGATGGAACTCGCCATGCCAACCGCGATGCCCGTGTTGGCATTGACCAGCACGGACGGGAAGCTTGCGGGCAGTAGGGTGGGTTCCTTCAAGGTGTTGTCGTAGTTGTCTACGAAATCCACGGTGTCCTTGTCAATGTCGTTGAAGAGCTCCTTGCAGAGATCGTCCAGACGGGCCTCTGTGTAACGGGAGGCCGCCCACGCCATGTCCCTGGAATAAAATTTGCCAAAGTTTCCCTTGGAATCGATGTATGGGTGCAACAGCGCCTCATAGCCCCGGCTCAAGCGCACCATGGTATCATAGATGGCGGCGTCGCCGTGGGGATTCAGCTTCATCGTCTGCCCCACAATATTGGCCGATTTGGTGCGGGTCGGGCCCAGCAATCCCATCTTATACATGGTGTACAGCAGCTTCCGGTGCGCCGGTTTGAAGCCGTCGATTTCCGGGATGGCGCGGGAGAGAATCACGCTCATCGCATAGGGCATGTAGTTCTCTTCCAGCGTGCGGGTGATCCGCTGTTCCACCACCTCGCCCGCGCCTTCAATCACGCCGTTCGCCTTGGGACGGGCTTGGGGCGGGTCTTTGCGTTTTTTCGGCATCTGTTTCCCCTCCTTAGCTCACGTCCGCCGTATCGATGTAGCGGTATCCATTCTCTGCGATGAAATCCTTCCGCCCGGAGAGATTGTCCCCCAAAAGGAGGTCAAACATCTCCGCCGTCCGCGCCGCGTCCTCCGGCATGACCTTAATCAGGCGGCGTGTCTCAGGGTTCATCGTGGTCAAATTCATCATATCCGGTTCATTCTCGCCCAACCCCTTGGAGCGCTGGATGGTGTACTTTTTCCCCTCCAGCTGCTTGAGGAAATCGTCCTTTTCCTTCTCCGTGTAGGCGAAATACGTCTCATTTTTCGTCGTGATTTCAAACAGCGGGGACTCCGCGATGAACACCTTCCCCTCGTTGATGAGGGTCGGCGTCAGCCGGTACAGCATGGTCAGCAGCAGCGTGCGGATCTGGAAGCCGTCCACGTCCGCGTCCGTGCAGAGGATGACTTTGTTCCACCGCAGCAGCGACAGGTCAAAAGTGGAAAGCTCCTTGTTGGCCTTTGCTTTGACCTCCACGCCGCACCCCAGGACCTTCAAAAGGTCCGTGATGACCTCGCTCTTAAAGATCTTATCGTAATCGGCCTTGAGGCAGTTCAAGATCTTGCCGCGGATCGGCATGATCGCCTGGAAATTCGGGTCGCGCGCCTGTTTGCAGGCGCCCAGGGCGGAATCGCCCTCCACGATAAAAATTTCCCGCTCGCTCGCGTCGCGGCTGCGGCAATCCACAAATTTGGCCACGCGGCTCGTGACGTCCATGGTGCTGGTGAGCTTTTTCTTGATATTCAGGCGGGTTTTTTCCGCATCTTCGCGGCTGCGCTTATTGATGAGCACCTGCGCGGCGATTTTGTCCGCCTCCATCGGGTTTTCAATAAAGTAGATTTCCAGCTGATGGCGGAGCATCTCCGTCATCGCCTCCTGGATGCCCTTGTTGGTGATGGCCTTCTTCGTCTGGTTCTCATAGGAGGTCTGGTTGGAGAAGGAGGAAATTACCAGGACCAGGCAGTCCTCCACATCGGCAAAGGTAATTTTGCTCTCGTTCTTGTTGTATTTCCCCGTCTGCTTCAAATACGCGTCGATCTGGTAGACAAACGCATTGCGCACCGCCTTGTCCGGCGCGCCGCCGTGCTCCAGCCAGCTGGAATTGTGGTAGTATTCAACCTGTTTATTGCGGTTGGAAAAGGCCAGCGCCACATTGATCTTGGTGCGGTATTCCGGCTTGTCGGCGCGGTCGCGCACCTTGCGCTCCGTCTGCCAGAACTGCACCGAGGTCAGCGCATCCTCCCCCACCATTTCCTTCACATGATCGACAATGCCGTTTTGGTACAAAAATTCCGTGGTCTCAAATTTGCCGTTCACCTGGTTGCGGAACACAAATTTGATGCCGTCGTTGACAATGGCCTGCCGCTTGATGGTATCCAGATAGTACTCCACAGGGATATGGATATCCGTAAAGACCTGGATATCGGGCTTCCAGCGAATCTTGGTCCCGGTTGCCTTTCCGCTGTACGGTTCTTTTTGCAGGCCGCCCACATTTTCGCCGCGCTCAAAATGCAGGGTATACCGGAACCCGTCGCGGCACACCTCCACATCCATATACTCGGAGGCATACTGCGTGGCGCACAGGCCCAGGCCGTTCAGCCCCAGGGAATACTCATAGCTCTCTGCGGAGGCGTTGTTGTATTTGCCGCCCGCATACAGCTCGCAGAAGGCCAGCTCCCAGTTGTAGCGCTGCTCCTTCTGGTTATAATCCACCGGGCAGCCGCGCCCGCGGTCAATCACTTCCACCGAATCGTCGGCAAAGCGTGTGATGGTGATCTCCTTGCCATAGCCTTCGCGCGCTTCGTCGATGGAGTTGGATAAAATTTCAAAGATCGAATGCTCGCATCCCTCGATCCCGTCCGAGCCAAAGATCACGGCTGGACGGCGGCGGACCCGGTCCGCCCCCTTCAGGGAGGAGATGCTCTCATTGCCGTAAACCGGTTTTTTTGCCATTTTTGCCCTCTCCTCAATCACTCAAAAAGTCCAAATCATATACAACACGTAATTATATGTCAAAACAATACAATTTGCAAATAAAATTGTCCGCCGCTGACTGGCAAAAAAAGGACGCTGCGCAATGCAACTTCTGCATTGGCAGCGACCCCTTTGACACACATTTTATAAACAACAATCAATGTTTCTCTGTATCGAAATCGCTGACGAACGAATCGGACTGCGGCTTTTCCTCCTGGGGCTTTTCCTCCGGAGGCTGATAGGTCCCTTCCATCACGGCGCGGAATTCCTCGCCGCTCATCTTTTCGTTGTGGAAAAGGAATTCGGCCACCTTCTGCAGTTGATCCATATGCTCGGTCAGGATGCGTTCCGTCTTGTGATATGCATCCTCCACCAACATCTTGATCTCGTTGTCGATCGCGGAGGCAGTCTCCTCGGAATAATTGCGGATATGCCCCATGTCCCGGCCGAGGAACGGTTCGCTGTCGTCCGTACCGTACTGGATCGGTCCCAACTTGTCGCTCATGCCGTACTTGGTCACCATGGAGCGTGCAACCTTGGTGGCGCGCTCGATGTCGTTGGAGGCGCCCGTCGAGATGTCGTCCAACGTCAGGGCTTCGGCCACACGGCCGCCCAAAAGCACCACCAGGTCCTCCTTCATCTCCTTGCGGGACTGATAGGAGCGGTCCTCCGTCGGCAAATGCATGGTATAACCGCCCGCCATACCGCGCGGGATAATCGAAATCTGATGCACCGGGTCCTGCGTGGGGCAATAGTAGGTCGCCACGGCATGGCCGGCCTCATGATATGCCGTCAGCTTCTTTTCGCGGTCCGTCATCACGTGGCTCTTCTTCTCCGTGCCCACCACAACCTTGATCGTGGCCTCTTCGATTTCCGCCATGGTGATCGCCTTCAAATTCCGGCGTGCCGCCAACAGTGCGGCCTCGTTCAGAAGGTTTTCCAAATCGGCGCCGGTAAAGCCAGCGGTCGATTTTGCGATTGTCTTGAGATTCACATCCGGGGCAAGCGGCTTGCCGCGCGCATGGACCTTGAGGATCTCCTCGCGCCCCTTGATGTCCGGGTAGCTCACCACCACCTGGCGGTCAAAACGGCCGGGCCGCATCAAAGCCGGGTCCAAGACGTCCGGGCGGTTCGTGGCCGCGATCATAATCACGCCTTCGTTCGCGCCAAAGCCGTCCATCTCCACCAGGAGCTGGTTCAACGTCTGTTCGCGCTCATCATGGCCGCCGCCCAGACCTGCGCCGCGCTGACGGCCCACCGCGTCGATCTCATCGATAAAGATGATGCAGGGGGAATTCTTCTTCGCCTGTTCGAACAGGTCGCGCACACGGGAGGCGCCAACACCGACAAACATCTCCACAAAGTCGGAACCCGAAATGGAGAAAAACGGCACGCCCGCCTCGCCTGCGACTGCACGGGCCAGCAACGTTTTACCGGTTCCCGGAGGGCCCACCAACAGAACGCCCTTGGGGATGCGCGCGCCGAGCTCGTTGTACTTCTTCGGATTCTTGAGGAATTCTACGATCTCGCGCAGTTCCTCCTTTTCCTCGTCCGCACCGGCTACATCGGCAAAGGTCGTCTTGCGCTTTTCGTCGGCCATCTGCTTAATCTTGGCCTTGCCGAAGTTCATCTGCTTGCCGGCATCCCCCATGGTGGAATTCAGACGTTTCATCATAAACCACCACAGGAAAACGCCCAACCCCAGCACGATCAGCATGGGCAGCATGCTCACCAGCCAGGAGGTCTCGGGAGCGCGCTGGATGTCGCGCTGCATGCGCGCATTGCCCGGATGGTTGGCGTTGTATTCATCCACATAGGGCTGAATCTCCTGCAACAGATAGGTCGAATTCGGCGCCGTATAGTTGATGATCGTCTTGCTCTCGTCGTTGAGCTGGAGGCGCATCTCGCCCGTGCCCATATTGATCGAGAAAGCCGTGACCTGCTGATCTTCAAAGTAATTCACGATGTCCGAATAGACATAGCTCTTCTCGGTGGGGCGGCTGCTAAACAACAGGCCGATCACCAAAAACAGCGCAATCGGAATGCCGAGATAGATCAGCAGACGTTTCATTTTGTCTCTATTGTCCAAGTTATCCACTCCTTCACAGAGGGACGGTCAGCCGCCGTACACCTCCGGCTTTAAAATGCCCACAAAGGGAAGATTCCTATATTTCTCATCGTAATCCAGCCCGTAGCCCACAATAAAGGCGTCCGGGACCGTTGTGCCAACATAATCTGCGGTTATGTCTACGGTGCGACGCTCCGGCTTATCGAACAGCGTGCACAGCCGGATGCTCCGGGGACCACGGGATTGCAGGAGCTCCAGTATGTAGCTCAGCGTCATGCCGCTGTCCAGGATGTCTTCCACCACCAACAGGTCGTAGCCAGCCAGCGGAATGTCCAGATCTTTGACAATCTTGACGACGCCGGAGGTTTTCACGCCCGAACCGTAGCTGGACACCGACATAAAATCCACCCGGCAGGGAACGGAAATGGCCCGCATCAGATCCGCCATAAAGACGACGGACCCCTTCAGGACGCTCACCATCAGCAGATTCTTGTCCTTATAATCCTCGCTGATTTGTTTCCCCATCCGCTGGACAATGTTGGCCAGATATTCTTCGCTAAAAAGCACCTCTTTGATGTCGTTTAACATGTTCTGCCCGTTCCTTTCCTCATGAATTGTCTGAAACACGTTGATCCGCTGCTTCCTCCGGCTCCCATACGGTAATCAGAAGCATCTGCTCCGCATCCTTTGGCACACGGGCACGCTCCGACGGACCAAAGCCCTCCATCCATAGAATTTCCTTCCCATCCTCCAATAGGAGGATGCGATCCCGCAGCAGAGGCTCTATTTTAGCCTCATTAAACAGCTTTTTTAACGATTTCGAAACGCCGCGCTTCGCCGGACGGAAGCAATCTCCCTCCCGGCGGTTTCGAAAGAACAGTTTAGATGTAATTGTATCATAGTTGATGCAATTATGAAATAACAAATTTTTAAATTTATTTTGGTTCTCCAGGTCTTTCTTGTGGATTTTCCTTAAAGCGGCCATCCGGCCGTCCGGCAGGCGGGTCGTTTCCCCTGTGACGGGCAGACTCCAAGGGGGAAGCGGCTTCTGCGCCACAAAGAGAGTATTGCCCTGCACAGCGAGTTGTATTCCACCCGGCGCGCTCAGGCTGCCGCGCCCCGCGCGGACCATCGCCGCCGCCTGTTCCAGATGAATTGCCTCCGGCTGGGCGCCTCCCGCACGCCGGAGGATTCGCTCCAGCGCCCGGACCAAAATAGCCGTGGGCAGCGCCGCAAGTTCCGTGCGGGAATAGCCGTTTGGCGTTTTTGCCTGTTCGACCGCCCGCTGTGCCTCCTCCTGCAAATAGGCCTCGTCGCGGGCAAGACGCGCTGTCATCCCCGCAATCTCCCGTTCCAACGCCGGGTTGACCGCTTTGAGCGCGGGCACCACGTCCAGCCGGACCCGGTTGCGGGCAAACCCGCGGTCGGCATTGGTTTGATCCGTCACGTATGGCAGATGGTAAAACCGGCAATACGCCTCCACCTGTTCCCGCGTGATGCGCAAAAACGGGCGCACAATCATCCCCCGCACCGGCGGGATTCCACACAGCCCGCGCAGCCCCGCGCCGCGCGTCAGATGCAGCAGCACGGTCTCCACCTGGTCCGAAAGGGTGTGCGCTGTGGCGATGCGGTCCGTCTCGCGGTCCGCCAGCTCCTGAAAGAAGGCATACCGCACCTCGCGCCCGCATTCCTCAAGGCCGAGATTGCGCTCCCGCGCCTGCTGCTTTACATCCGCATGCAGGACGCGCAGAGGGATTCCGCTTTCTTCGCACCAGCGCCGGACCACCTCTTCGTCCTGATCGGCCGCGCTCCCGCGCAAGCCGTGGTTGACATGGGCCGCCAACACCTGCAAATCGGTGTGATAAACGAGAAAATGGGTAAGCGCCATCGAGTCGGCCCCACCGGACAGGCCGACAATCACCCTGCCCTGCGGTGGGAAAAGGCCAAACTCGGCGATTACCCCTTTGATTTGGCCTAGGATCTGCTGCATCTCCTCATTCATGACGCAGCACCTCCTGGGCGGTAAAACGCATAAATTCACCCTGCCAATGCAGCGGGACCGTCTTTGTCTCGCCATGGCGGTTCTTTGCAACAATACACTCGCCGCTGTTGCGGTCCTCCGATTCGCCCGGCGCATCCGCAGAGGCATAGTAATCTTCGCGGTACAAAAACAGGACGATGTCCGCATCCTGTTCGATGGAACCGGAATCGCGCAGGTCTGAGAGCATGGGACGGTGCGTGGTGCGCTGTTCGCTCGCACGGGAGAGCTGGGACAGCGTCAGCACCGGGACGTTGAGTTCCTTTGCCATGATCTTCAAATTTCGCGTGATCTCGGAAATCTCCTGCACACGGTTTCCGTCCCCGCTGCGCTTGGTGGAACCGGACATCAGCTGCAAATAGTCGATCACCACGAGGTCCACGTCCTTGAGGCGGCGCAGCTTTGCCTTCATCTCCGGGACCGTGATGCCGGAGCTGTCGTCAAAATACATCTGCGTTTTCGAGAGGATGTCGCCGCCCTCGATCAAGCGGACCCATTCCTCCTCCGTGAGCTTGCCGGTGCGCAATTTGGTGCCGCCCACCAGGGCCTCCGTGGAGAGCAGGCGCGAAACCAGCTGCTCCTTGGTCATTTCCAATGAAAAAAAGGCGACGCGCTTGTCCGCCTTGACCGCCGCATGGCGTGCGATGTTCAGCGCAAAGCTCGTCTTGCCCATGCCGGGGCGGGCCGCCAAGAGGATCAAATCCGAACGGTTCAGCCCCGTGATGGTGTCGTCCAGCTCCTTGATGCCGGTGGGCACGCCCTTATATTGGTCACTGTCCGGCGAATTGAGCAGATCCAGCCGGTCGAGCGTCTGGATGATGATCTCGTCAATCCGCTGCAACCCCTGCATATTCTTCCCGCGCCGGATGTCGAAGATGCGTTGCTCCGCGGAATCCAACAGGGTCGCTGCATCCGCCGTCCCGTCCGCTGCCTCTTCCATGATCTCCCGCGCGGTGGTAATCAGCGTGCGGATGTCGTACTTGTCCCGGACAATCCGGGCGTACGACTCCACATTGCTGATGGACGGCACGATCTGCGCCAATTGCAGCAGATACGTCTTCCCGCTCGCCTCGTCAAACTCCCGGCTCTCTTTGAGCTTCTCCAGGACCGTGACAAAGTCCACCGGCTTGCCCAGGGTAAACATATCCAGCATCGCGCCGTAGATCAGGCCGTTATTCGTCTGGTAAAAGTAATCGGGCCGCGGCAAAATCTCCGCCACGCGGTCCAGGCAGGAGGAATCCAGCAGGATCGCGCCCAGCACGGACTGCTCGGCCTCCGGGCTGAACGGCAAATTCAAAGCGCTATAGCCCGTTGAAAGATTGTCCATCCCGGAACCTCCTCCTTACTTCTGATATGCAAAATCCAAAATTACTCCGCTTCGGAAACCACCGCATAAATCTTCGCGCTGATCCCTGTATAGAGCTTGATCTGGCATTCATATGTGCCGAACGCTTTAATATCGCCGTCGATTTCGATCTTGCGCTTGTCGATGTCGATGTGATAGACCTTCTTGATCTCCTCTGCGATCTCCTTCGCCGTGACGGACCCAAACAGGCGGCCGCCCTGCCCGCCCTTGGCATACAGCTTGATGCTCTTGCCCTCGAGCTTTTCCGCGGCGTCCTTCGCATTGGCCTTCTCCACTTCGATCTTGTGCGCCTTCGCAGCCTCTGCGTTCTTCAATTCGTTCATCGCCTGCGCATTGGCCTCTTTCGCCAGCTTGCGCGGGAACAGGAAGTTGCGGGCATAGCCGTCCGAAACGCTGACGAGCTCCCCTTTCTTACCGGTCCCCTTAATATCCTGAAGCAATACGACTTTCATGATTGTTCCCTCCATCTTAAAAAAACTGTTCCAGTCCCTGATGGAAACCAGAGACGGACCGGAACCACGGAGAAAGGCAGGAAACGCCCTGTCTTTCTCCGTGATTCCGATGCAAAAAACCCTTTATTTCTGCCCAGCCGGGAGCTGCGCTTTTTCTTTGATCGCTGCCACCAGCTTAGTCCTTGCCTGTTCAATGGTCAAATTGGGAAGCTGGGTTGCCGCCATCGTGAGATGGCCTCCGCCCCCCAACACCTCCATCACCAGCTGGACGTTGATGTCCCCCAGGGAGCGCGCGGAAATATTCATCACATTCCCCGTTGGGTAGATGACAAAGGACGCCTTAACGCCCCGGATGGAAAGCAGCTCGTCCGCCGCCTGCGAGGAGACGACCCGGATGTCCGGGAATTCCTTATCGGCGCAGGCGATGGCGCAGTTCTGTTGAATCTCGGCCCCGGAGACAATTTTATACTTCGCCTTATAGCTGTCGATGGAATCGGCAAACATGCGCTTGACCTCCACCGTATCGGCTCCACGGCGGCGCAGGTAGGCGGCCGCCTCAAAGGTCCGCACGCCCGTCTTGAGCACAAAGCTCTTTGTATCCAGCATAATTCCCGCCAAAAGCGCTTCGGCCTCGTGCTGGGTGAGCGTGCTATCCCCGATGTATTGCACCAGTTCCGCCACCATCTCCGAGGCGGAACTGGCATAGGGCTCGTGGTAAAAGACAATGGCATTGTCAATGCGCTTGACCATCAGGCGATGGTGGTCGATCACCACCACGCGGCTCACATGGTTGAGCAACTCGCGGCTTTCCACAAAGTCCGGGGAATGCGTATCGACCACAATCAACAGCGTTCGCGGGGACAACTGCTCCATCGCGTCCATCGGGGAAAGGAACACCACGCGGTCGCCCGAATTGGCATCGATCCGTTCCACGATCTGCCCCGCAAGCGTTTGCTGGCGGTCCACCACGACAAAAGCGGGTTTGTGAAGCGCCTTTGTAATCACGCTCCACAGGCCGACCGCCGCACCCATCGAGTCGAGGTCAGAAAAGCGGTGCCCCATAATCAACACGTTTTCCGACTCTTTGATGTGGTCGGAGAGCGTCGCAGCGATGACCCGCGTGCGCACCTTGTCGCGCTTTTCCACGCCCTTGCTCAAGCCGCCAAAAAACTCATATGTATCGTTTTTCTGCTTGACGGCCACCTGGTCCCCGCCGCGCCCCAGCGCCATTTCCAGCGCTTTGCGCGCCCATTGTTCCGCCTCTTGCAGAGATTCCGCCCCGCGCGCCACGCCGATCGAAACCGTCGCGCTGCGGCGCTCCCCCGCCTTGATTTCCCGGATCTTGTCCAGGACTTCAAAGCGTTTCTCCATGGCCTGCCGGATATGAATTTCATCCGTCAGGATCAAAAAGCGCCCGCCGGAGAGCCGCCGGAGGAAGCCGCCCATGCTCTGCGCCCATTCGGTGAGCACCTGCTCCACCTCCGAGGCAATGCGCGCGTCCTCGCTGCCGCTGGAATCGCGCGCCAATTCCTCCCGGTTATCAAAATGCGCCAGCGCTACTACCGGGTGCTTTTCCACATATTCCCGGTTGATCGCCTTATAATAGGTGTCGTCCACCAAGCAGAGGATATGCCCCTGCTCCGTCTTTGACGCAAATGCAGTAAACTGCCGGTCCCCGATGGTCACATCCGTCCCTTTGGCCGCCACCACCTGCTGGATGGTGTGCGGGTACAGGAACTTCATCACATTTTCCCCGCGGCAATCGCGCGCCCTACCCGCGCTCTCTAAAAAGGCGGCGTTGGCCCAAACAATGTCCCCCGCCTCCCCCACGATCGCCATGGGCATGGTAAACTGTTCCAGAGCATCGTACTCTTTTCCGAAGAGCACCTTCTTGGCCGCTTTGACAGAGGTGTATACATAGCTCTGGAAGCGGATATGCACAATGGCAATGGCGAGGATCGCTACAACGGCTACCACCGCCTCGATGAAAAAAACCATCTTGTGGCCGGTAAACCAGCTGATCAGCGCCATAATCAGCATCGCCGCCGCCAGTACAAAGCAGATCGGCGATGCCACCCAAACCTTTTTTTTCACGGTTGATCTCCTTCAACACTCCCGTGCTTCTTGCGCATGGCAGGGCCTCAGACCTCCATAATGATGGGGAGGATCATCGGGCTGCGGCGCGTGCGCTCATACAGGAACCGGGAAAGTTCATCTTTGATGCGCGTCTTGAGCGTGCCCCAATCGTGGATATGGTGCTCGGAACAGCTCTCCAACGCCGCGGCGACGCGCTTTTTGGCCTCGTCGATCAACGGCTCCGCCTCACGCACATAGACAAATCCGCGGGAGACCACATCCGGGCCGGCCACGATCTGCCCGTTGTCGTCGATGGTACATACCACGACAATCAGGCCGTCCTCTGCCAGATGCTTGCGGTCCCGCAGCACAATGCTCCCCACGTCCCCTACGCCGAGGCCGTCCACCAGGATACGCCCGGCGGGTACGGAGGTGAGCTTCTTCATATACTCGTGATTGATCTCCAACACATCGCCGATGTCGCCGATATAGACATTGGCGGGGTCCATCCCCATAGAGATGGCCAGCCCTGCATTTTTACGCAGGTGCTTTTGCTCGCCATGGAACGGGATGAAATATTTCGGCTTTGTGATGCCCTGGATGATTTTGAGTTCCTCCTGGCAGGCGTGGCCGGACACATGCACTTCATACATGGATTCGTAAATCACTTCGCAGCCCCGCTTTAAGAGCTCATCGACCACCGCGCCCACGGTCTTTTCGTTGCCGGGGATCGGCCTTGCCGAAATAATGATAAAGTCCTCCGGGCCGACCTCCACCTTCCGGTGGTCGGCAAACGCCATGCGCGTCAAAGCGCTCATCGGCTCCCCCTGGCTGCCGGTTGTAATCAAGACCACTTTCTCGCGCGGGTACCGGTTGAGCAGGTCGATGTCGATCAACACGCCGTCCGGAACCTGTAAATAGCCCATTTCCACCGCGATACCCATGACGTTCAGCATGCTTCGGCCCGAAAGCGCCACCTTGCGGCCATAGCGCACCGCACAGTTGATAATCTGCTGCACGCGGCTGATGTTGGAGGCAAATGTCGCGATGATAATGCGCTTCTTCTCCGCCTTCTTAAACAGGCTTTCGAAGGTATTGTCCACCATTTGCTCGGTCTTGGTGTAACCGGGACGCTCCGCGTTGGTGGAATCGGCCAGCAATGCCAAAACGCCCTCGTTTCCCAGCTCTGCAAAGCGGCCCAAGTCGATCATCTCGCCCCAAGCGGGCGTGCAATCGATCTTAAAGTCGCCGGTGTAAACCACCGTGCCAGCGGGCGAGTGGATGGCAAAGCCCACAGAATCCGGGATCGAATGGTTCACATGGATGAATTCCACATCCATGCAACCCAATTTCACCGTCTGGCCCGGCTTGACCACATTCATCTTGACCTTCCCGGAAAGGCCGTGCTCTTTGAGTTTCCCATCGACCAAACCAAGGGTCAGCATCGTGCCGTAGATGGGCAAATTCACCCTTTTGAGCAGATACGGCAATGCACCGATGTGGTCCTCGTGCCCATGCGTGAGCACAATCCCGCGGATCTTATCCGCATTGCGCTCCACAAAGGTGAAATCCGGCAGCACCAGGTCTACGCCCAGCATATCGTCGTCTGGGAAAGACATGCCGCAGTCGACGATCAGCATATCGCCCTCACACTCGTAGAGGGTAAAGTTTTTCCCGATCTCATTCAGGCCGCCCAAAAAGTAAATCCGGATGGACGGCTTCTTCGCTCCACTGTTCTGCCCCCGCTTTTTTCCCCGCGGGGCCGCAGCCTTTGTTTCCTTGCTGTTCTGGTGCTGTGCCTTTTCCGGCTCCGCCTTTTTCGGAGCACGGCGCATCGTGCGGCGCTTTGACGGTTCCGCTTTCGCCGCCGGCGCCTCCGCCTGGATGGGCTGTTCCGGCCGCTGCGGCAGCGTCACTTTCCCATAAAGCGCAGGGTGGATGCCCGCCGCTATACCCATCTCGTTTTTCTCAGGCGGATTGGATGTTCCTTCATGATTCCTATTTTGTTCTATCAAAGTACAACCTCCATTGTCTCTTGGATACGCCGATAAAACGCCCGCCTGCAAACGGTGCCTGGCGGCGTTGGCCCTCCAAAAATCATAATGATATATTTTTAATCCGCACTCCATTGCCCCGCGCTGTGCCTTCCCACACGCCCCGGAACCGCGCGCATTAATTGCCAAAACAAAACCTTAACGTACACAACAGCAAAGAGGCCCGTTCCCCGGCGCCTCCTAATCGCTCTGCCTCAATTGTATGCCGACCGCGGGCTGGATGTCCATTTGGATTCGTCAGGCCCACCAGTTTTAATTGTCATTATTGTACCTTGATTCCGTATAGCTGTCAAGGTATGAACCGCCGGCCGGAATCCCTGTCGTTATCCCTATTATTGCCCCTTGCAATTTTCTTCAAACATTTCATAGGCCAAAATCGAAAAAACTCTTCTGCAAAATTATGATATAATGAGGACAATCCATACCGGCGCAGCCAGCGCTGCCATGCTTCCTGCCAGGGTCCTCCCAAGCATTTCTCAGGCTTCTCGCCTCTTTTAAGTGGACGGGACTCGGAAAAGCTTGTATGGGATACGCAATCAACCGCATAAGCGGAAACAAAGGACGGAAACTATGAAACACGTAGAAATCTTTACGGACGGCGCCTGCCAGGGCAATCCCGGCCCCGGCGGATGGGGGGCTATCCTGCGCTTCAACGGCGTAGAAAAAGAAATCAGCGGGGGCGACCCGGACACCACCAACAACCGCATGGAGCTGATGGCGGTGATCCGCGCGCTGCAATGCTTGAAAGAACCCTGCGCCGTCACGCTTTGCAGCGATTCGCAGTATGTCTGCAACGCGATCGAAAAGGGTTGGGCGGTCAAGTGGCGGCAAAATGGCTGGCGGAAAGCAGACAAATCCCCCGCCCTGAACACCGACCTCTGGGAGATCCTCCTGCACTTGCTGGAAATCCATCGCGTGGAGATCGTCTGGGTGCGCGGGCACAATGGGCATCCGGAGAACGAGCGGTGCGACCGTTTGGCCGTTGCGGGCGCCGAACGCGCCAAGGCCGCCGGTGCAGTCGTTTGACCCTTGGCGATGCAAGCGTGTGTGCCCCCTCTGTCTACACGGGCCTCCTGCAAGGATTCTCCCCTATTTTGCCATCCTTCAACAACCTTTGCCACTTTGAAACTTTTTTGCAAAAAGGGCTTGCAAAGTATACTGGAATAGTGTATATTCAATTCATAGTAAATTAGTAAGGATTAAATATTCCTGTACCGGCAATCCCTGGTACGGGGTATGGAAGTACCAATCACATTTTGGAAAGGAAAGGTGCGTATCCATGGCACGTTTTGTTTATGCGGACAACGCCGCAACTACGCCGGTTTCCCCTACCGTCTTTGCGGCCATGAAACCGTTTTATACCGACCTTTATGGCAATCCCTCCAGCCTATATTCCGTGGGCCGGGAGGCCAAAAAGCACCTGGAACTGGCCCGCGCAGACGTCGCGGCCTGCCTGAACGCCGAACCCAACGAGATCTTTTTTACATCGGGCGGAAGCGAAGCGGACAACTGGGCGATCAAAGGGATTGCCCATCAGCTTGCCAAAAAGGGGAAGAAGCACATCATCACATCCAAATTTGAGCATCATGCGGTGCTTCATACCTGCGCATCGCTGGAAAAAGAGGGCTTTTCCGTCACCTATTTGGACGTCCACGCTGATGGACTCGTCCGGCCGGAGGAATTGGAAGCGGCGATCCGCGAGGACACGGCCCTGGTGACGGTCATGTATGCGAACAACGAAATCGGCACGATCCAGCCGGTTTCGGAAATCGGCGCCATCTGCCAGAAGCACGGCGTTTTGTTCCACACCGACGCTGTACAAGCGGCCGGCACACTGCCGGTCGACGTCAAGGAGCAGCACATCGACCTGCTTTCGCTCTCCGCGCACAAGTTCCACGGGCCGAAAGGCGTGGGCGCGCTGTTTATCCGCAAAGGCATCTCGCTTCCCAATTTGGTCGACGGCGGCGCGCAGGAGCGCGGACGGCGTGCCGGCACGGAAAACGTGGCCGGGATCGTCGGATTGAGCGTTGCGCTCAAAGAGGCCTGTGCCACCATGGCGGAGCGCGCCAAGCGTTTGACCGCTATGCGGGACCGGCTGATCGACGGGGCATTGCAGATCGAGCGCACCCGCCTGAACGGCGACCGGACCAAACGCCTGCCAGGGAACGTCAACCTGTGCTTTGAGGGCATCGAGGGGGAGTCCTTGTTGCTGCTGCTGGACTTAAACGGCGTATGCGGTTCGTCCGGCTCGGCCTGTACGTCCGGTTCCCTCGACCCCAGCCATGTGCTTCTCGCAATCGGCCTCCCACATGAAATTGCGCATGGCTCCCTGCGCCTCTCCTTCAGCGACCAAAACACGGAGGAAGACGTCGATTACATCTTGGAAGTACTTCCCGGCATTGTGGAACGGCTGCGCTCCATGAGCCCCCTATGGGAAGAGATCGTGAACGGGCAAAAGGCCGATTGAATTAAAACACCAGGACAGAGAAAAGAGGTTGTTTTTTATGGCATACAGTGAGAAAGTAATGGACCATTTTGCAAATCCCCGCAACGTTGGGGAGATGAAGGACCCCAGCGGCGTCGGCGAGGTGGGAAATTCCCGCTGCGGCGACATCATGCGCATGTACATCAAGGTGGAGGGCGACACCATCACCGATGTGAAATTCAAGACTTTTGGATGCGGCGCGGCGATTGCCACCAGCTCCATGGCAACCGAGCTGATCAAAGGGAAAACGATCGAAGACGCGCTCAAGCTCACCAATCAAGCGGTGATGGAAGCGCTGGACGGCCTGCCGCCGGTTAAGGTCCACTGTTCGGTTTTGGCGGAACAGGCCATCAAAGCGGCGGTCGCCGACTACTACAAACGGCAGGGGATTGACCCCACCCCGCTGGTGGGGGAACTCGCAGAGTGCGAAGAATGCGCCTGCGGCCTGCACGAATAAGAATACGCAAAAAGGGGCTGTCCGTTCAGATCAAAGAATGGACAGCCCCTTTGTTTTTTATTTTTGCCGAGGAAAAACTCACGCGCCCTGCGCAACTTCCAGCGCAGAGATTCTTTGCTCAATATAGGCGGGTACTTCATCAAACGAGATGCCCAATGCGACGGACAGCTCTTCGTGTAGCAATTCTTCCGCACGTTTCCGATATTGTTGATCCGTTTTGCCCGGTTTCTTTCCGTTTTGGACCAGCTTTTTGCTCTTCCGGTAAACCGTCTTAATCAAGCGGATGAGATCCTCGCACTCATGCGTTTGCAGGGATGTGCGGTAATGCTCTGCCAACATGCGCGGGTCGCGGCACTCAAAAGAATCCTCCGAAATTTCCGGGATGCGGTCGATCAGGTGGTCCGCCGCTTCCTTTGTCATCACCGGACGCATAAACACACTGGTGTCCACCGGCGTATAAATCGTGCTGGCACTTCGAACCGGGACCAACTTATAATACAGCTTCTCCTTATCGACCCCGGGGAGGCTCTCCGGCGTGCCAACCTCTTCTACACGGCAAATTCCCGTGTTTCCATAAACAATCAAATCGCCCTTCTGAAACATTTTCTCGCCCTCCAAAAAAACAACCAACGTATCCTTTCACAACGTCAGCAAATGGGCGAACTCTGCGTTCATTCTCGTCGGGGTGGTCAAGGGAACATACCCACCGGCCATCCCACTCGCACCATGCATTCACCATTTGCTAAAACAAGCAGCGCCATCTTTGAAGCTAAGGGACTCCTTATCAAACGTTCACGCTGTATCTTTATTTTAGCACAATATTGGATGAAAATGTAAGAAAAATTTGAAAATGTTTAAAAAGAGCGCCGGTTTGGAGGGCTATTCGCTGGCCGCAAAGCACCGCTAACCTGTTGAATCACCTCCGCTAGGGAACAAAGATCCGCTATATTTCCTGCGGTTCGAAGCAGCGCTCTCGTTTGAAACACCTGATTTTGGAGTCTTTGCACAGCCAAGACGATCCTGTGCGCAGCGTCTAATTGCCAAAGCAACTGCTGTGGATGCATACAAGTCCCTCCCTCTCCTTTATGGTATTCCTAGAAATCCGATAGGTGTCTCTTTACGGGATATTGCCTATGAAGTAAAATATGGTATACTGAACACATAGATTGGGGGAGAACTTGTAATGAAACGCAGATGTCATCACCGGAAAATCGATCGGGACCTGGAACAACTCAACCAAAATTTAAACACCATCATTCAAAATCAGAATGAACTCTATTGCAAGCTGGAGCAGCTATATGCCGTCGTTACGTCTTTGGATAGCCTCGACGGCACAGACAAGCATAAAACCGGGGATTCTTAACCCTAAACAAAGAAAGGACCCTGCATCTTTCTTCCGATGCAAAAGTCCTTTCTCTTTTTTGAATTATTCTTGAATTTGCCGGCACTCCATGTAAAACCGCTTATCCCACGCATGGCCCATTGAAAAGGTCTTCCGCGGCAATGCGCCGTCGAGCACAACCGTTTTGAAGAGTTCTTTTTTCGGCATGGCTTCCAACAGGAACCCGATGTTTCCCTCCTGGGCGGAGAGCTCTTCGACGACTTCCTCTCCATGGATATAATCGACCCGTCCGCCGTTTTCTTCTATGTAGGCGTCTAAGAACTTTTGAAGCGTCCCCACCGGAAGATTGGACGATGCTTGGGAGAAATACAGCTCGGTTTTCTCTTTTCCTTTGCATACGACCACACGCTGGCCGTCCGGCGCACCGCATTGGGCCTTCAGCGCTTCCAGCAGCTTTTTCTCATCCACGCCGAATACCACCCGGTGGATCGGCTCAAATTCCAAAGAGGCGTCGTGCAGGTTGACCACCTCGACCAGCGCATACCGCGCCGGATGCACGCGGGCTTCCTCGGGCGGGAGGACTTTCTTCAAATTCTCATAGCAGGTCTTTGCCGTCGCCAAGGAATGGTTGCCGTCGCCTACGGCGAAAAGCAGGGGGGCCTTCCCAGTGAGATCATACCGGGCATTAAAGGCCTCCGGGTCTGCCAGCTCATCCAAAGCGGCCAAAATGCGCCGCGCCTCGGAATCATCGCAGAGGATTCCCTCCAGCGACCCGCTGTCCTGCATCAGGTCGAACTGATACACCTGTTCCAATTCGCCCGCGCGGTCTTCCACTGGCTCGATCACCGTCTTCATCGGATCGTCGATCAGCAGCATAATGTGCGGGCACTCCAGCGCAGCGTTCTCGCGCACCTTGACGCGCGGCGGGATGCGCTCCAACACCGTCCCCTCCGTTGCGCGGATCAGGGACTGGGACCCCTTTGTGAAATCATACTTTTCCAGGTCGACCACACCGATCAGCCCGCGGCGGATTTTCCCATCGCGGAGCGTCCTGCGCACATAGATAAAATTCTCTACCGTGCGAAAGATCCCGTCTGCCAAATACCGGTCCATCGCTGCATTCACCGCCGCAATCCGCTGCTCAACCCCTGGCTGCTCCAGGTAAAGCTCAGGTACGATCATGCGCAGGGTGGAGGGGGCGTCCCCCACAAACGATTCCACCTCTTGCCAATAATCAGGCTGTGACGTGTATTGATCGCACGCGACAACGCTCCACTTGGTGAGGTCTGTTTGGGTGGGCAGCAGGACATTTGCCGGATAAAATCCTAAACTGTTCATTCAATGATTCTCCTCATGTTGGATTTCCCGCGCGGCGGCGGGGCTCGCCTTCCGGGAAGGGGACGTTCCCTCCGCCGGTATAACAGGCATATTGTATCGCGTTCTGTCGAAAAAGGCAAGTTTCAGCGCGCTGTATTTTCAAGGAACCTCTTGCATTGCACAAAGGGCAAAAACTTCCTATAATGAGGGAGAAAACGCGAATTTTGTCAAAAACAGGTGAACGAGATGTATATTGCAGATTTACATATCCATTCCAAATATTCCCGCGCCACCAGCCGGGAATGTGTCCCCGAATATCTGGACCTCTGGGCAAGGCGCAAAGGTATCGATATCGTCGGCACGGGGGACTTTACGCACCCGGCATGGCGCGAAGAATTGAACGAAAAGCTGGTCCCCGCGGAAGAAGGGCTCTATACCCTCCGGGAGGAATACCGCCTGCACGACGCCTGTACGGACGGGCTACGGCGTCCCCGCTTTGTGGTGACGGGCGAAATCAGTTCCATTTACAAAAAGGGCGGCAGGGTCCGCAAGGTGCACAACGTCATCCTTCTTCCCAGCTTAGAGGCGGCGGAAACGCTCGCACAAAAGCTGGAGGCAATCGGCAACATTCACTCGGACGGGCGGCCGATTCTGGGCTTAGATTGCCGTGACCTGCTGGAAATCACCTTGGAGGCGTGCCCGGACGCCGTCTTCATCCCGGCGCACATATGGACGCCGCACTTCTCACTGTTCGGCGCGTTCTCCGGGTTCGACACCATTGAGGAGTGTTTCGAAGACCTGACGCCCCATATCCACGCCCTGGAAACCGGCCTTTCTTCGGACCCGCCCATGAACTGGCGGCTTTCTGCGCTGGACGGTTACCATCTCATCTCCAATTCCGACGCGCATTCCCCGTCCAAGCTGGGCAGGGAGGCCAATCTGCTGGATATTTCACTCTCCTACCCCGCCCTTTCCCACGCCCTACAGACCGGGGAAGGGCTTGCGGGGACCATTGAGTTCTTCCCAGAAGAAGGAAAATACCATTACGATGGGCACCGGAACTGCAACCTCTGCCTAAGTCCCGCGGAGGCGGAGCGTTACGGAGGGATATGCCCCGTCTGCGGGCGTAAGCTGACCATCGGTGTGCAGCACCGGGTGGAACAGCTCGCGGACCGGGGCGAGGATGTCCGTGCGCCGGGCGCAAACCCATTCGAAAGCCTCGCCCCTCTGCCGGAGGTAATCGCAGGCTCGACCGGTTTATCCGCCACTGGGAGCAAGGTCTCCGCACAATACGAATCCATGCTGCGGCAGCTCGGTCCGGAATTCCCCATCCTGCGCGAAATCGCGCCGGAGGACATCGAGCGCGCCGCCGGCCCCTGTGTTGCGGAGGGGATTCGCCGCCTGCGCGCCGGGAAGGTTGAACGTTCCCCCGGATACGACGGTGCATATGGAAAAATCCAGCTGCTTCGTCCGGACGAAATCGACGCACTAAACGGGCAGATCAGTTTCTTCCTTGGACAAACGCCCGCGAAGAAAGGACCTGCTAGAAAGCTCCAAAAGCGCGCCGCAAAGGCGGAATCCGCCCCAGCCGAATCCACACCCACCGTCCCTTCTGGGCCCCTCGACGGCCTGAACGAAGAACAGCTTGCCGCTGTAACCGCGCCGGAACGCACGGTATCGGTGAGCGCCGGTCCAGGCACGGGAAAAACCAAGACGCTCGTCTCGCGCATCGCCTATCTCATCCAGAACCGCGGCGTCAAGCCTTCGGAAATCACCGCTGTAACCTTCACGAACAAGGCCGCCGGGGAAATGCGCGAACGCCTGGAAAAGCAGCTCGGCGGCAAACGTGCGGTCCGCGCCATGACCATCGGCACGTTCCACGCCATTTGCCTTCAGCTTTTGACCGAACACACGCAGGGCGTCAATCTGCTGGATGAATACGAAGCGCGGGAAATTGCGGACGAAATCGGCAAAGCGCACGCCTGCAAGCTCTCCCCCACAGCCTTTCTGCAAGAGGTCTCCCGCCGGAAAAACGGGTTGGAACCATCGGAAAGCGCGTTCTCTTCCGAGGCATTCGACGCATATCAGGAGTGCTTGCACACGGCGAATGTCCTGGACTTTGACGATCTTCTCCTACAAGCCGTTGCGATGGCAGAAGCGGAGACGGAGAAAAACGCCAAATGGGCCAAACGGTTCCACTATCTTCTCGTTGACGAGTTTCAAGACATCAACGCCCTGCAATTCCGGTTGGTACAGGCGTGGAACCGAAACGGAAAAAGCCTGTTTGTGATCGGCGACCCGGACCAGTCCATCTATGGATTCCGCGGGTCGGACGCCCATTGCTTTGCCCGCCTGGAAGAGAGCTTCCCGGCTATGCGTTCCATCCGCCTGTTGAAAAACTACCGCTCCACGCCGGAGATCCTGCGCTGCGCGCTCCCGGTCATCTCGGAAAACGAAGGATCGCAGCGGCTTTTGGAGGCACAACACCCCAGCGGAGCGCTTGTGCGCTGTGTCACGGCGGAGAGCGACCTGTCCGAGGGGATTTACATCGCCAAGGAGATCAACCGCATGGTGGGCGGCATCGATATGCTGGACAGCGACGCCGGGGGTTCACTTAGATAAAGATACCACACCAATCCCACGCTGACTTTTGCTCAACCAATACAGCCGGAGGGCTGGATAACAAGAAAAGGCGGTATGCGCCCCGTGGAGGGGTAGCATATCGCCTTTTCTTGTGGGGGTTTCCAAAGGGGGCAACGCCCCCATTTGGCACACGACTTTGCGAAGCAAAGTGTAGTGTGTTATACGCTCTGTCGGCGTTGTCGTGAAAATGCCGTTGCCGCCGGGGAGGGCAAGGGCATTTGAAGCGGCAAGATTTGAAGCGGCAAGAAAACAGGGCTGTGCTTGCGTGGCGTGGAGCCGCAAGCGCAGGTCTGGTTTCATCAGCAGACAGGGCGTATATGAAAGCCCCCGTCCCTCGTCCTACGCTCCGACTTGTGGACAAAGTGTCCCGAAGTTGTGGCCACACTCCCGGAAAAGTAGCAGGACAGCGGGCAACCGTCAAGGCTGAAATGAACGGGGTTACACCCGGCCTTGACCGCCGCCCGCCGCCCCGCTGGATGGGTGGACAAGGCGGCCAATCCCTCAAAGTGCTTGGCCGCGCTCTTTCTGATTTTGAGGTATTCAGTTTTTCAAAATTGAATAATCAAAATAAATTTTTTCGATTGAAAAAATTTTATTTGTTATCATCTTCAATGCCATATTTTTTCTTTTGCCGAATCACATAATTACTGATTTTTTCATCATATAGTGGATACTGGTAATCCAACTGGCATGCCACTTCTGACGAAACCTCCCGGAACAATGCCATACATTGTTCAAAGGATTCCCACATATGGGGATAGGAATCCATATTATAAGTAGACATAAGTCGTTCCCACAATTCCTCTGGGACATATTGCTTCATAAATTTATAGTTTTTTCCCAAACTGAAATGAAATCCCTGTTTGATACCAATCAGCCAGGAAATCATGCGAAGCAATTCTTTTCGTACTATATCATTCATATGGTCAATAGCAAAAAGAATTTCTTTGCGGCATAAGCCCTTTACTACATATGTTGTAGTATTCCAAAATTCATTACAGCAATCGTCAAACATTCTTTGAGTAGGCTTCTGCAAGTGGTAGTCTATATCCGTTGGTATTGGCGGCTTTACGATACGGTTGTCTTTATCCAACAGTAACTTTACCAGTTTATCCCATGTAAAATACTCGTCTATCAGTTCCAGCGGCAGCAAAGTTAAATCTATCTTAACATCATCAGTAAACAGCATTAAATATGAAAATCCCTTTTCTACAGCTGGAAATAATTCCATATCTTCCGGCTTTTGCAGAATCAACCTTTCACCAAATATATCTAGCCATTTATCATCACTTGTGAAGCTGTCCATATCCGTAACAAAAAAAGTAATATCAAAATCCTGAAAATCATCAGGCGGAATATTTGTATTTGTTCTAGATCCTTCCAAAGTAACCATGCGAATGCGTTTGTCTGTTTTTGCAAAATTCAAAACAATATCATAAACTTCCTTTTCTGATCTCATTTTTATCTCCTCCAATTATTGAAATAGGTGTGAAGCCATTTTAGGGCTTTCCCGCCTTGATTACCCTTTAGCAAAGACGGGCGGGACTGTCAACGGCGGCGCATGAAATGCGCCGTTCATCTTGACCGTTGACTGGCTCGGCTGGCTTTGCTATTTTCTCGATGAAAAACAATTTATTCGTATTTATTTCCATCATTGTCATAGTAAGCCACATGAATGGAATACTCTTTTTCTGGGTTTTTAATTGAGATAATATCCATATCATCTGTGTTGTATCTCAATGTATCTTGCACTTGTCCATTTATTGTATAAGTGATTTCAGCATACTCTGTTTTAGCACCATTAAACCAAATTAAATCATACCATTCTCCGTTTATTGCAACGCCACCGACAATAATCTCATCACTATTTCGGTTTGTTGATGTACTAAATTTGTAGTCTCCATTTCCTGTTGGTTCAAAGATAGCAAGTGTAGATTTATTATCTGTACTGTATGCTCCACTCACGATATAACCGCCAAGTTCCAGTTCTTTTGCGATAGTCCATTCATTCCCTTTTGAAATTGCGGTGTTCAATATGCTTTCTCTGCTGGTAATGGTATCTCCTTTGGGAGTTAAACTAAAGAAATATAAAAAAGCGGCAGCAACGCAAATAACAGTCGCTGAAATTATCAGTAACCACTTTTTCATAACCAATACCTCCATATAATCTGATTTATTATTCTCTTACTTGCGTCCCCGCTGCGGCTTTGGATTTTTCAGCAAATCCGATTTCTGTGCAATCTTTTTCAACCACTTCTTTTCTTCCTCTGACAGTTTCCCATAGTTCAGCTTGAGCCGCTTACAGATAAATGCCATAGCCGCCTGCTCCGGGTCGCTGTCCTCTCTGGTGGTTTCCTCTGCGGTCTGCAAAAAATCTTCCAGAGGATTGTCCTCCGGGACGCTGAAAAAATCGTCCTTGTGGGCTTCCCGCAGGTCGAAGGCTATCTTGTTTATGTCCTGCTGTATCACATAGCGGCAAAAGCTGTCATCGTCAATATGGGCGGCGATAAGCTGTCGCAGCTGTGGGTCAGTCAAGCCGGGATTGTGTTGTTTCATAATCGTTGCACTCACAGCGTCCACAATGGCGTTTGCGCTCTGCACCTGCTTTCCCGCTACGCCGTTCACATAGATTTCAAGGTCGGCCATGAGCCGGGGAAAATCCGGGTGGGTCGCCAGTTCACACAAGAGGGAATTGTCCACCCGCCCGCTTTTCAATAGTTCAATCATATCGTCGCTCAAACGCAGGTCTGCAAGATCGGCGTTTGGGTGATTTTTTGTTTGGGAACGGCCCAGCAGATAATCAACAGTCACTTCGTAAAACTTTGCTAACTCAATAAGGGCATAGTGGCTGATGTCCTTATACTCGTCCGCTTCATAGCTGCCAAGCGCAGATTTGGAGAGGTGCGTCTGTTCCGCAAGCTGTTCCAGCGTCAAGCCACGCTCCACACGCAGGTCTTTTAGTCGTTCTTGAATAGTTAGGGCCATACTCTCCCCCCCTCTGTCCTCTGTTCTAAAATATCATCCAATCTTACCACGACTTTTTGATTTCTCTTAATAAAGCAACCGTAATATCTTTGGCAATACTTGATGCTTTTGCACAGTTTCCGTCAAAATTATCAACTCCGCTGTGTTTTTCAGTATCGGTCACACACCGAATGGCGATAAACGGTATGTCATTTGCATAGCAGACATGAGCGATACTGGCAGTTTCCATGTCAACCGTCAAGGGAGCAAATTCATCGTTTATTTTTTGCCGGCTCTCATCGGTTATAAACGATTCTCCCGTTACCATACGGCCCCAAACTACCTTTCCAGAAGTTGAAAGCTTGTCAACAGCAGACTTTGACATATCTATCAGCTTTGGGTCTGCCACAAAAAACACAGAATTCATCCACGGATGAAATTCCGTTAAAATGTCTGGCGCTACATCGTGGTAACAAACTTCTGTGGAGATAACTGTATCGAATATTTCAAGTTCTGGCTCCATACCGCCCGCTGTCCCTGAATTGATAATTATATCCACGCAAAATACATCTATCAAAAGCTGAGCGGCTATGGCGGCATTTACTTTGCACACGCCGGAAAACAGGGCGACAACTTCTACACTATCAATCTGTCCAGCATGGAATTTCAGCATAGCTTTTTCCGTTATCTTACAGTTGCTTATCAAGGGCAAAAATGGGGCGAGTTCTTCGTCACCCGCACATAAAATTCCGATTTTCATAGATTATTGTCCTCCTATGGCTTGAAAGCCAATTTTTATGTTTATTTTACCATAATTCCGAGAGCACGGAAATAGCCTGTTTTTTAAGCCGATTTCCTACCTTTCGGATATACGGGACGGGCGGTCATTTAGGTGTAGACTTAGGGTAGTTCATCGATGGACAGCACCTTGAAAACAGAATGACCGTCCAAAAAGGAATACCCCGGCTGGGGAAGCACTGCAAGGAGCCAGCTTCTGGACACTTTGTCCAGAGGTCACTTCGGGACAAGTTGTCCCGAAGTTGCGGGGAGCGTGCCTCGTCGCCGCAAGCTGCGTATCATTCGCTTCCGCCAGAGGGCGAAAGCTCACTCGCTCCGCTGCGGCTCCTCTCCCCACAAAGTCTGACGACTTTGCGGGGGCCCCTGTTGGGAACACGCCGCAGGCATGGGGCAAGAAACCTTTTCGGGGAGAACGGCAACGGAAAGCAAAATGGAGGGAACGCATGAGAGATAACCCCTATAAAGACTTGCCGCCGCTGGAACGCAGGCCGGACGGTTCCCTTTACCGCATGACACCGGCGCAAAGGAAACAGGCGGCCAGCCTGATACGCCAGGAGTGCTGTTGCTGTGAGGACGGCAACTGCATTGTCCTTGATGATGGGGACACCTGCACCTGCCCGCAGACAGTTTCTTTCTCGGTCTGCTGTAAGTGGTTCCGCTGGGCGGTCTTGCCGCTGGACGGGACGCTGGAAGCGGAGATTTTCCGGGATAAGGACTTGAAACGCTGTGTGGTCTGCGGCGGTGTGTTCGTCCCCAAATCCAACCGGGCAAAATACTGCCCCGGCTGTGCCGCCAGAGTTCACAGGCGGCAGAAAACAGAAAGTGAACGGAAAAGGAGGTCTGCTGTGGACAGTTAGGAGCGAAAAAAGCCTTGATTTATTAGGCTCCGCAAGCCCCAAACCGGGGCAGGTGGTATAAAGTATCGCCCGCCCCGGAAAACGGGCTTCTAACCGTCCACAAAACACGATATGACAAACACGATTTACATTCATCAGCCGGAAAAGGCGTTCAGCTTCACCCGGCTCCCGAATTTTCTCTTTGAAGCCCCCACATTCAAGCCCCTGTCTAACGAGGCAAAGGTTCTGTACACCTTTATCCTGCGCCGGACAGAGTTATCCCGCAAGAATGGGTGGGCGGATGACTGCGGACGGATTTTCCTGTATTACCCTATCTGCGAAGTGGTTGACCTGCTCCACTGTGGGCGGCAGAAAGCGGTGAACACCCTGCGGGAACTGCAATACGCCGGACTGGTGGAGATCCAGAAGCAGGGCTGTGGAAAACCCAACCGCATTTTTCCAAAATCCTATGAAGCGGTTCCAAACACCGACTTCAAGAAATCCCGTTCTGGTACGCCGGAGGACTGAAAACCGTACCCTTGAAGTACGGAAACCGCCCCCCTAAAGTACGAAAACCGGACGGTATATAGAAATACAAAGATTAAAATGATTTATTTATATCCATTCCATTCCTATCGTATCAGAGATAATTCTGGCAGGATTTTCCCTGTGGAAAACCCAGGATAGGAAAGGAATGGGGAAAGGAGCAGAATGGCACAACACGCAATTTTGCGGTTTGAGAAGCACAAGGGCAACCCGGCAAGGCCGCTGGAAGCCCATCACGAAAGGCAGAAAGAACAATACGCCAGTAACCCCGACATTGACACAAGCCGGAGCAAATACAATTTCCATATCGTCAAGCCGGAGGGACGCTATTACCACTTCATTCAGAGCCGTATCGAGCAGGCCGGATGCCGAACCCGCAAGGACAGCACACGGTTTGTCGATACGCTGATAACCGCCAGCCCGGAGTTTTTCAAGGGGAAATCTCCAAAGGAGATACAGGCGTTCTTCCAAAGGGCGGCAGATTTCCTCATTGGCCGGGTAGGACGGGAAAATATCGTGTCGGCGGTGGTACACATGGACGAGAAAACGCCCCACCTGCATTTGACCTTTGTTCCGCTGACAAAGGACAACCGCCTGTGTGCAAAGGAGATTATCGGCAACCGGGCAAACCTGACGAAGTGGCAGGACGATTTTCACGCCTATATGGTGGTGAAATATCCCGACTTGGAGCGTGGGGAGAGTGCCAGCAAGACAGGCCGGAAGCATATCCCCACCCGGCTTTTCAAACAGGCGGTTTCCCTCTCCAAACAGGCCAGAGCCATTGAAGCCGCCCTTGACGGCATTAACCCGCTGAACGCCGGAAAGAAAAAAGAGGAAGCCCTCTTCATGCTGAAAAAGTGGTTCCCGCAGATGGAGAACTTCTCCGGGCAGTTGAAAAAGTACAAGGTCACAATCAATGACCTGCTGGAAGAAAACAAAAAGATGGAAGCAAGGGCAAAGGCCAGTGAGCAAGGCAAGATGAAAGACCGCATGGAACGGGCAACGCTGGAAAGCGAATTACACAATCTCCGCAATTTCGTTGACCGTATCCCGCCGGAAGTGCTGGCGCAGGTGAAACGGCAACAGCGGCACACAGTAAAGGAAAGGTGATAGATATAAGCAGAAATTTTCGCCGCCCCTGTGCGGCATTGTACCTTGAAAACTGAATATGGAGGACACTGGATGGCAAAAAGCGAAAGCGATATTTTTACGCCCCGGACAGGGCAGGTCATACAAGCAGAGAACGGCACGCAGTATTTTGTATGTGGGAACAACCGTATAAAAATCTCCGAACACTTCGCCGCAGGCGGGAAGCCCCTCGGTGATCTGATTGTAGATGTGGTGCGGCATACCGCAGAAAAAGCCGCTTCAACCTGATAGCCCATCATTGATAACACGCCCACGCTTATGATATAATTGCCATAGAGCAAAAGTATTGTAAGCGTGGGTTGTTTCTTTAAGAAGGAGGATTTTTAACGGTGAAACAACCTTACAATACTACGATTTACAACACGGCGCTTTATATGAGATTGAGCCGGGACGATGAAAACTATGGTGACAGCGTAAGCATTGAAACACAGCGGACAATCCTGCAACAGTACGCAAAGGAACAGGGACTTCATGTAGTCGGTGAGTATGTGGACGATGGCTGGTCGGGGACGAACTTTGAACGCCCGGATTTTCAGCGCATGATGGACGATGTGGAAGCCGGAAAAGTAAACTGCATTGTCACGAAAGACCTTTCCCGTTTCGGGCGGGAACATGTGATGATGGACTACTATCTGGAATTTCTGTTCCCGGAAAAACGGGTGCGCTACATCGCCGTTGCGGAGAATGAGGACACAGAGAAAGGGCTTTCCGATTTTGTCCCGTTCAAAAACCTGTTCAATGAATGGTTTGCGAAAGATACAAGCCGCAAGGTAAAGGCCGCTTTCAAAGCAAAGTTTGCCACAGGACAGCGTATCGGCGCTTATGCTCCCATCGGGTACAGGAAACACCCGGAAATCAAAAACAAGCTGATAATCGACGAGGAAACCCGCTGGATAGTGGAGAAGATTTTTGACCTCGCCATTCATGGCAGAGGGGCGGCCAGTATCACAAGAATACTGATTGCGGAAAAGGTTCCCACGCCGGGATTTATCAACTTCCAGCGTGACGGGACTTTCGCAAACATCTATGCGGGTGCGCCAGAGGAAAAAAGCTACGCATGGACGATAGCGCAGGTCAAGAGCATTATGAAAGACGAAACCTATATCGGCCATACCATCCACTACCGGGAAACAAACATTTCCTTTAAGAACAAGCGGAGGATACGCAAGCCCCAAAGTGAATGGGTGCGGGTGGAGAACACGCAGGAGCCGATTATCAGCGAACAGGTTTTCCGGCAGGTACAGGAGCAGATAGCAAACCGCCGCAGAAAATGCAAGGACGGTACAACACAGATTTTTTCCGGATTGGTAAAATGTTCGGATTGCGGCTGGTCGTTGTCCTATGGGGAGAACAGGCAGAACAGCAAGCCTTACGGCCATTATCATTGTAGCAAGTACGGACAGGGCACACGCCAATGCTCCATGCATTATATCCGCTATGATGTGCTTTACGCCTATGTCCTCTCCCGTCTGCAATACTGGTCGGGGCTGGTACAGCATGATGAAGAACGGCTTTTGAAGCGGCTGTTAAATGCCAATGACAAGGGACAGGCCGCCGCAAGAAAGAAGCAAGCCGCAGAGTTGAACAAAGCGGAGAAGCGGAAAGCCGAAGTCGATACCCTGTTTGCCCGGATGTATGAGGACTGGGCGGCGGGGCGTATCACAGAATACAACTTCTCTATGCTGTCCGGGAAGTACCAGAGCGAACAGGCTGAACTGGACACAAAGATTGAACAGCTTCAATCCGCTATCGCCACTGAAAGCCAGAACGCCGCAGACGCAGAAAAATGGATTGCCTTGATGAAAGAGTGCGTCAATCCAACAGAACTGACCGCCGAACTTTTGAATACGCTGATTGAAAAAATCGTTGTCCATGAAGCGGTCAAAGGTGAGGACGGAAGCCGGGAACAGGAGGTAGAAATCTTCTACCGCTTTATCGGCAAAATTGATTAAATGACACCAATATTTTTAACTATGTGATACCGGGTTCTCCCATGCGGAGGATGCGCCGCCGCGCAGCTTCTCCGACATCGCCGTTTTATACCGTACCCACCGGCAGGCCGATCTTGTGGAAAAATGCCTCCGCCGGGAGGGGATTCCCTGCGTGATCGCCGGGCGCGACGACTTCTTGGCGGATGACGCCGTGCGCGGAGCTGTAAGCTTTTTCCACTTTCTGTTGGATGTGCAAAACGATCCCGCCCTGCGCGCCTGTTTAAAGCTCGTTTGGAACTGTCCCGCGGACTTAATCGGCAGCCTTGCACAATTTTTTGCGCAGGCGGCAAGTGAGAATTCTTCCCAGGAAGCCTTGGACGCCGCTGCAACCGAATACGCGGATGTGGCGGTCCTACAGCCCTTCTTTGCGCAGGTGGAGGAATTTCGGCAGCGCGTGGGAAAGGAAAAGCCGCGCAAGCTCTTGGATGCATGGGCCAAAGCGCAGGGACTCACCGCCTCAGAACCTTTCCAGCGCCTGCTGAACACAGCGGTATTCCACAAAGACATGGCCTCTTTCCTGCAAAACTTACTTCTCGGCCAGGAAAGCGACTTGATGCGAAGCGCAACCGGAAAACTCTACGAAGCGGGCGCGGTCACCCTGATGACCCTGCACGGCTCCAAGGGCTTGGAATTCCCTGTGGTTTTCCTCGCCGGCGTCCGGCAGGGAAAGATTCCGCTGGAATCTCCCAAGCATCCGGCAAATGTGGAAGAGGAACGCCGTCTATTTTACGTTGGGATGACCCGCGCGCAGGAGGAATTGATCCTATTGACCTCAAACGAGCCCTCCTGCTTTTTGGATGCGATCCCGGCGGACTGCCTGCATAAGACTACTACCGGAGGAAAAAAGCGCGCTTCGGAGATGAAGCAGTTGAGCTTGTTTGATTGATTCCCATCCGGGTCATTTGGCTTGTAATATGTTTTTTATTAGAAACGGATTTTCGATCGAACTTGAAAGCGCTCCCCATTGCAAAAGGCAATGGGGAGCGCTTTTTCTTTATCTGTTGGAAACAGCGGATTCCAGCGGGCCGTACTTGGGATAACAGCAATTGTCGGGCCGACTATATGAATTTCCATGGCAGCTTGCCAAAAAATACGATCTGAAATGGAAATGCGTTTCTAGGGCGAAAATGGGAACCCTATCTTCCATGTGGCTTCCTACAAAATCGCTGTGGAAAGCCCAAAACGAGGTCTACTTTATTGGATTGGGGGTAAGGGATTGGAGCCATTCGCCGAATATTTGGAACGAGTAGAAAATCCGCTGCACCGGGATAGACTACAGGATATATTTCACTGGATTACCGCCACGTTCCCCACACTGAGGCCCAAAATTGCTTGGAACCAGCCGATGTTTACCGACCACGGTACGTTCATCATCGGTTTCAGCGTTGCCAAAAAGCATCTGGCCGTCGCCCCGGAACGGGCGGGCATCGAGCGTTTTTCGGATGACATCCTACAGGCCGGCTATACGCACAGCAAAGAAATTATCCGCATCGGATGGGCACAGCCGGTGGACTTCCCCCTGCTGGAACGGATGATCCGCTTTAATCTGGAAGAGAAGGCAAACTGCCAGACCTTTTGGCGGAAAGAGCATCTCCTCACGGAGGAACTGCCGGATCACGCAACCGAGAGGCACTGATCCGAAAGACCACTCCTCCACAAATACGCACAGGAGGCCCTAAATGAATGCCCCTGTTGCGTATCCCCTAACGCGCCACAGGGAGTGGCTCAGATAGAAAAACTTCCACTTTTCACTCAGGGCATAAAAATAACGCACCCCACTTTGTGGAGTACGTTATGCAAAAACAGCAACTTGCCGTTGGGAAATGTTGACAAAAAATACCCGCGATAAACGCAGGCAGAAAAGCTTCAAATAGAGAAAAACCTGCGGTGCGCGACTTGCTCACCGCAGGTGTGGAGCGGCTGATGGGAGTCGAACCCACCTCCGAAGCTTGGGAAGCTTCTATTCTACCGATGAACTACAGCCGCATAAATACATCTTCTATTTGTGTAGCTTTATTATTTTACCATAAACTTCCCGCAGTTGCAAGCCTCTTTTTGCAGAAAAAATTCTTTTTCATTTCTGTAATCTTTACTTTACATAATCTTTACATTTCTACCCCTCTCCCATTCCGCAAGAATTATAGTATTCCACATTTTCCACTAAGTTTTCCACATGAACGGGCGGCATTTTCCCCTATTTCCTCCTACTTTTCCACCACCTTATAAAATCGAGCTGTGCAATTCCGTGGAAAAATTGCAAAATCATCACTTTACATAATCTTTGAGACAAAATGCGAACCTTTCCTGAAAGCACACAAAAGGCGCTGGGAAACCCATCCATAAAAACATGTTATGGTTGGGTAAAAATCCCAGCGCCTTTTCGCTTTAGAAATATCTAATTTTTGCGGAAGGGTTGAACTACGAATGCATCAGTCGCAGGCTTTCTCCGCCACTTCCCGCTGTGCCTTTTCAATGAAGGATTCCAGCGTCATCGCGCCCAAATCGCCGTCCTTGCGGCTGCGCACGGAGAGATTCCCCTCTTCCATTTCCTTATCGCCCACGACGAGCATGTAGGGAATCTTGTGGAGCTGCGCCTCGCGGATCTTATAGCCGATCTTCTCGCTGCGCAGGTCGTTCTCTACGCGCAGCCCTGCATCCGTGAGGGCCTTTTCCAACTTCTCGGCATACTCGTGATGGCGCTCTGCGATCGGCAGAATCTTCACCTGTACCGGCGCCAGCCACATCGGGAACGCACCGGCAAAGTGCTCGGTCAGGATGCCGATGAAGCGCTCGATGCTGCCGAACACCACGCGGTGAATCATGATCGGGCGGTGCTTTGCACCGTCTGCACCGGTGTACTCCAATTCGAAGCGCTCCGGCAGCTGGAAGTCCAGCTGGATGGTGCCGCACTGCCAGGTACGGCCAAGGCAGTCGGTCAGATGGAAGTCCAGCTTCGGGCCATAGAATGCGCCGTCGCCCTCGTTGACCTCATAGTCATAGCCCAGTTCGCTGATCGCATCGCGCAGGGCGTCGGTCGCCGTGTTCCAATCCTCCAAGGCGCCCATGTGGTCCTCCGGCATGGTGGACAATTCGATATGATATTTGAACCCAAAGGTGCTGTACACCTTGTCGATCAGGCGCACAACGCCTTTGATCTCATCTTTGATCTGCTCCGGCGTCATAAAGATGTGGGCGTCATCCTGCGTAAAGCAGCGTACGCGCATCAGGCCGTGGAGCGCTCCGGAGAGCTCATGGCGGTGCACCAAGCCCAACTCGCCGATGCGGAGGGGCAGGTCGCGGTAGGAGTGCAGCTTTGTCTTATAGACCAAAATCCCGCCCGGGCAGTTCATCGGCTTGATGGCAAAATCTTCGTCGTCGATTACAGTGGTATACATATTCTGCTGGTAGTGATCCCAGTGGCCGCTGCGCTCCCAGAGCTTCCGGCTCAGGATGATCGGCGTAGAGATCTCCTGGTATCCCGCCTCGCGGTGAATCTCACGCCAATAGTCGATCAACAGGTTTTTCAGCACCATGCCCTTTGGCAGGAAGAACGGGAAGCCCGGGCCCTCTTCCATGATGGTGAAGAGCTCCAGATCCTTGCCGATCTTGCGGTGGTCGCGCTTTTTCGCCTCTTCCAGCATCGTGACGTATTCGTCCAGCTGGGACGCCTTCGGGAAGGAGATGCCATACACGCGCTGCAACATCTTGTTGTTCGCGTCCGCACGCCAATAAGCGCCCGTGCAGTTCAACAGCTTGACCGCCTTGACGCAGCCGGTGGACATCAGATGCGGGCCGGCGCAGAGGTCTGTAAAATCGCCCTGCTTGTAGAAGCTGATCTTCTCGCCCTTGCCGGAGTGTTCTTCGATCAATTCCACTTTATAGACCTGGTTGTTCTTCGCCATCATGTCCTTGGCTTCGTCCGGGTCAAGCTCAAATTTTTCCAGCGGAAGGTCCTGCTTGATGATTTTCTTCATCTCCGCCTCGATCTTTTCGAGGTCTTCCGGCGTGAGGGTACGCGGCAGGTCCATGTCATAATAGAATCCATTTTCAATGGCCGGGCCGATGGCAAACACCGCGTCCGGGAACAAATGCTGAACCGCCTGCGCCATGATGTGGGAGGTGGTGTGCCAATAGGCATGTTTCCCTTCGGCCGTATCAAAGGTTAGGATCTCGACGGAGCAGTCCTTCGTCACAGGGGTGCGCAGGTCCACAGCCTCCCCGTCGATTTTGCCGGCGCAAGCGGCCTTATACAGGCCCGCGCCGATGGATTTTGCAATTTCAGCGATGGTTGTGCCGGCCTCATACTCCCGCACATCGCCTTTGAGCGTTACTTTTACCATATTCTCGTCTCCTTTTTCAATTTCAACAAACAAAAAACCCGCCCCTTCTCAACAAAGGGGCGGGTTGTATAACCCACGGTTCCACCCTGATTCGACAGGAATCCTGTCCTTTCAGCGGCCTATAACGCGGCCATACGGCACGCCTTCTGCACAACGCGTTCGGCGCACGCTCCGAGGTGGTGGCCTTTGCAAATCCCGCCTGCCGCCCGCGCTTCCAGCTACTGCGCGTGCTCTCTGTTGCTGGGGATTTACGGCGTCCTCATCAACGCTTTCAACCTTTTGATCTGGTTTTATCTTATCATTCCCCCCACTGGTTGTCAAGCGGGATTTTTCTTGTGATTGTTTCAAAGCATTCCATCACATTTTATTCATAATTTATACATATTGACATCAAAATTCTTGACATCCGGGTATATATCGTAATACAATTATAACCGTGATGATTGTTTCACAGTGGATGCATTGCATCCGTAGTTTCCAAGATTTTAATTTCAAATGCAGGGTGATCGGGAATCCCGGCCACCCCATGGGGAAACGCTGAAGGAACTCGCTTTATATCAACACCGGCAAATGTTCGGCCGGATCTGTGTTAAAAATACTTTTGCTTTGTGCATGTTTGGGAAACCAATCCATATGGGAAGCAGGACCCGCTGGCGCAGTTTTTTTTAGGTTGTTTGCTGCTCGGCGGTCTTTTTTCTCGGCTTTATTTATCTTGAATAACGTTTCGAACATGCCCCAGGCGTATCCGGGAAGTGTGCCAGCGGCAGAGCGTGCCTTTTCATAAATGTTGCCGCCACCTCCCATAGGGAACCGTATTTTTGCGCTTTTCCATATCGAAAGGAAGGAATCCCTGTATCCAACTACGCCAGATTGCAGGCAAAGATTCCCGGTCCTGTTTATTAAGGAAGGGCAGGCCGTAGGTTTCTTTGCGCGTTTGCGCCGTATTGGAAGGAAGCATAAAGCCCTCCCCGATGGGCTGCCACCGGATCGGTTGATCTGCGCGGTTCTGGTTCAGTGCCCCCTTGAATCAAATGGAAAACAAGGAGGTGCCAACAGAATTGTATCAAATTTCACTCCCCGTATGTATTGTCATTGCGCTGGTATGCGCTGTGATTAGTGCGGCAATTGCCTTTTTTGCTGGCGTTGCGCACCGCAAGAAGACCGCAGAATTTGCGATTCACTCCGCGGAAGACGAGGCCAAACGCATTGTGAGCGAGGCGATCAAGACCGCAGAGGCAAAGAAAAAGGAGGCTGTTCTCGAAGGCAAGGACGAGATTCACCGGCAGCGTGCCGAGGCGGAAAAAGAATTAAATGACCGCCGCAAGGAAGTCCAGCGCCAGGAACGCCGCATTCAGCAGAAGGAAGAAACCCTGGACAAGAAAATCGAGAGCTTAGAGGCTAAGGACGAAATCCTCAACAACAAAAACAAGCAGGCCGACGAGCGGTTGGCCGAGGCGGAAGCGGTAAAGAAGAGCCAGTTTGAAATGCTGGAACGTATTTCCGGTTTCACCGTTGAGCAGGCCAAGGACTATTTGATGAAGAATCTGGAAGACGAGCTGACGCACGAGAAGGCGGTCAAACTCATGGAGTTTGAACAGCAGACGCGCGAGGATGCAGAGGCGTCCGCCCGCGAGATCATCTCCATGGCGATTCAGCGCTGTGCCGCCGACCATGTGGCCGAAGCCACCATTTCGGTGGTGCCGCTGCCCAACGATGAGATGAAGGGCCGCATCATCGGTCGCGAGGGCCGCAATATCCGGGCCATCGAAACCCTGACCGGCGTCGACCTCATCATCGACGATACGCCGGAGGCCATCACGCTCTCCAGCTTTGAGCCGGTGCGCCGCGAAGTGGCGCGTATCGCACTGGAAAAGCTCATTGCGGACGGCCGTATCCATCCGGCGCGCATCGAAGAGATGATCGAGAAGGCGCGCCGCGAGGTGGACGCCACGATCAAACAGGAGGGCGAGCGCGCGGTCATCGAAGCCGGCGTCAATGGCATCCATCCCGAGTTGGTCAAATTGCTCGGCCGTCTGCGCTACCGCACCAGCTATGGCCAGAATGTCCTGAACCACTCCTTGGAGGTCGCCTACCTCTCCGGCGTGATTGCCTCGGAGTTGGGGCTTGATCCCACAATCGCACGCCGCGCCGGTCTGTTGCACGACATCGGCAAGGCGCTCGACCACGAAATCGAGGGTTCCCATGTGGACATCGGCGTCGATGTGGCGCGCAAATATAAAGAGAGCGAGACGGTTATCCACGCAATTCAAGCACACCACGGCGATGTGGAGGCCAAGACGGTCATTGCCTGCATTGTACAGGCCGCGGATGCCATTTCCGCCGCAAGGCCGGGCGCGCGGCGTGAAAATCTGGAAAATTACATCAAACGTCTGGAGAAACTGGAAGAGGTGGCTTCTTCCTTCGAAGGGGTCGAGCGCTGCTATGCGATCCAGGCAGGCCGCGAGATCCGCATCATGGTGAAGCCGGATGTCATCTCCGACGATAAAATGGTCCTACTTGCGCGGGATATCTGTAAAAAGATTGAGAGCGACCTCGAATATCCAGGCCAGATTAAGGTCAACATTATTCGTGAAAGCCGCGCGATTGAATACGCAAAATAAGAATTCCAAGGGCGGGCAGCAATGCCCGCTCTTTTCATACCAAAGGAGGAGGCTTTCAAATGCCGCGCTATAGGATGGTCGTCCACGGGCGCGTACAGGGCGTAGGGTTCCGTTGGACATGCCTGCAAAACGCCAAAAAAAACGGCCTGACCGGTTGGGTCCGCAATCGGGCCGACGGCGCTGTCGAATTGGAGGCCCAGGGGCCGGATGAGGCAGTGGCGGCCTTTTCCGCTGGGATTCGCCGCGGAAATGGATACAGCTTCATCGACCACATCGAAATGCGGTCGGTCGCTGAAAAGCCATCGGAATCCGCATTCCATGTGCTCTATTAGTATTTTTTCTTCGATGAACCAAAAATCTGAACAAAGAACCACTCTGGGAGGCAACTGCTATGAATATTCTCGCGATTGGCGATGTTGTGGGCAGCATCGGCTGCAAATTTTTACGGGCACATTTGCCCCAACTGAAAAAGGTTAAGGGGGTGGACCTCGTCATTGCAAATGGAGAAAACTCCGCCGATGGGAACGGGATTACGCCCACCTCCGCCCGCTTTCTGTTTGACAGCGGCGTGGATGTGATTACCGCTGGGAACCACACCTTCCGCCGCAAGGAATCCTATGAACTCTTTGATTCCTGTGAGACGCTCCTGCGCCCGGCCAATTTCCCTTCCCTTGCTCCTGGCCGTGGTTTCTGTGTTGTGGATATGGGGCGCATCCAGGTAGGCGTCCTCAATCTGATGGGGGTCGTCTACATGGAAAGCATGGATTCTCCTTTCGACGTTGCGGACCGCATCCTTGCGGAAGGAGTCCCAAAGATCACGCTGGTCGATATGCACGCGGAAGCCACCGGGGAGAAGCGCTCCCTCGCCTATTATCTGGACGGGCGCGTCTCCGCTGTCTTTGGCACGCATACGCACGTCCAAACAGCGGACGAAGGTATTTTAGACAACGGCACCGGCTATATCTCCGACCTGGGGATGACCGGACCGAAGCGTTCCGTGCTCGGCGTGAAGCCGGAGCTTGTCATCCAAAAAATGCGCACAAAGATGCCGGTGCGTTTCGATCTTGCAGATGGCGCTTGTCAAATGGGGTGCGTTCTTTTTACAATTGACGAAAAAACGGGCAAAACCACGGCAATAGAACGCCTTCTAATCGAATAAATACTGGAAATCGCAAAAAGAATTGCTAGTTATTCCTCTTTTCCGCTTGAAACTTTGTACAAAATGTTTTATCATAAAGGGGGAAAAACCTGCGATGGTTTCGTAAATTTCCAATACAAGGGACGTTGGAGGGATGGCTTTATGGAACCTTTAAAAGTGTCGTCAAAGTCCGCACCGAACGCAGTGGCCGGCGCAATCGCCGGAGTCATCCGTGAGTCTGGAAGCGCAGAACTACAAGCCGTGGGTGCAGGCGCTGCAAATCAGGCGATTAAAGCGGTTGCCATTGCCCGCGGATATCTCGCCCCTGCCGGGATCGATCTCGTATGTATCCCGGCGTTCGCCAGTGTTGTAATCGATGGCGAAGAACGCACGGCTATCCGCTTAATTGTGGAACAAAGATGATGAAAAAAAGGGTTCCCGCGCGGGATAACCTGCCCGAGACGTTTGGCAGGATTCCCGTGCGGGACCCTTTTTTGCGGGTTCTATCCGCTTGTTCGCCTATCTTCGCTTTTTTATGGCAATAATATCGATTGAATCCCAGTGGGGAATATGGTATAATATGCAATAAAATCCCTAAAGTAACGAGTAGAAAATTAAGCAAAGAAACACAGCCGTGGCTATAAAAATATTACCGAGGGAGTGTTCGAAGTGATCAATGGAACCGAATTGCGGGATGCCATCATTTCTGGTGCCAACAATATTGCAAAGCATAAAACCTCTGTAGACGAGTTAAATATTTTTCCTGTTCCGGATGGCGATACCGGGACGAATATGAGCATGACGATGGGCGCCGCCGCGCGGGATTTGGAAAATGCACAGGGTGGCATTGGCGAAATTGCGCACAAAGCGGCTTCCGCCCTTTTGCGTGGGGCCAGAGGGAATTCCGGCGTAATCCTCTCCCTCCTGTTCCGCGGTTTTTCAAAAGGGATAGAGGGCTGCGAAGAAATCGATGGCACAGAACTGGCAAATGCGCTTGGTATCGGTGTGGAAGCTGCCTACAAAGCCGTTATGAAGCCGACCGAGGGGACCATTCTGACGGTTTCCCGTGTAGCCTATGAAAAAGGCAAAGCGGCCGCCGAGATCGACAACGACCCGGTCTATGTGTGGAGTGCCATCTGCAAGGGAGCTGCCGAAGCATTGGAGGAAACACCGGAGCTGCTGCCCGTCTTGAAGAAGGCCGGCGTGGTGGATGCCGGCGGCAAGGGTTTGTGCCACATCTTTGACGGTATGATGTCCGTCTTTAAAGATCACAAAATAATCGTGAACGAAGCCCCGGCGGACGTTTCCAACTTGAGTGCAGACGAATTTTTCCGCAATGCTGCGGCGGAATTCGATCAGGAGATCCATTTCACCTATTGCACCGAATTTATTGTGGGACGCGACCCGGATTGCGAAAAAGATCCGCAGGAGCTTCGCCAGTATCTGGAAGGGATCGGCGACTGTGTAGTTGTTGTGGACGATGAAGAGATCATCAAAGTGCATGTGCATACGGAAGAGCCCGGCAATGCGCTTCAAGCGGCGCTTGTATTTGGCCAGCTTCTTACCGTTAAGATCGAGAATATGAAAGAGCAGCACCGCAAGGCGGCGGAAGCCAACGAAGCGGCAAAAGCAAAAGCGGCTGCGGAAAAGGAACCGCTATCCCCGGCGGAACCCACGGAGGAAATCGGATTTGTATCCGTTGCAGTGGGCGAAGGCCTCAAGACGCTCTTCACCGATCTGGGTTGCGCCCACGTGGTGAGCGGCGGCCAGACGATGAATCCCAGTACAAACGACATTCTGGAAGCGGTGCTGGCGACCCCGGCAAAGACCGTCATGGTTCTTCCGAACAATAAGAACATCATTATGGCGGCAGAGCAGACGGTACCGCTTGTGAAGGACCGCAAGGTGATCGTCCTTCCGACGCGCACCATCCCGCAGGGGCTTTCTGCGATGCTGGCCTATGACCCGGACGTTTCCACGGAGCAAAACGCCGTTACCATGATGGAAGCCGCTGGAAACGTGGCGACTGGAACCGTAACGTTCGCAGCGCGCGATTCGGAATATAACGGGCATAAGATTCACGAGGGAGACATCCTCGGCCTGCGCAACGGCAAAATGGAACTGGTGGAGAAGGACATCATCCACACATGCAGCAAATTGACCCGCTCCATGGTGAACCGCAGCACGTCCTTTATCACCATCATCTATGGTGAGGAGATCACAGAAGCCCAGGCAAACGATGCATATAACCGGATCAAGTCCAAAATCAGCAACGACATCGAGGTCACTTTGGTTAACGGCGGCCAGCCCGTCTATTACTTCATCATCTCCGTCGAATAACCAAGCTGAGCTTGGAGGCAGACAGCCGGCGCGTACCTTGCTGCTGGAAAGAAGTCCTGTGTTCGCCGGACAGAAAGCGCCCGCTCCCGGAGGGCCGAAAATTCAAAGCCATCTAATGCATGAACCGGTGGTTTCTTTCTGCGTTTAACCATCTCTCATTGCTGCGCTTGGAGGCAAACATGGCCGGCGCGTATCTTGCTGCTGAAAAGGAGCCCGGTGTTCGCCGGACAGAAAGCGCCCGCTCCCGGAGGGCCGAAAATTCAAAGCCATCTAATGCATGAATCGGTGGTTTCTTCCTGTGTTTAACCATCTCCTATTGCTGCGCTTGGAGGCAGACAGCCGGCGCGTGCCTTGTTGCTGAAAAGAACCCCTGTGTTGGCCGGACAGAAAGCACCCGCTTCCGGAGAGCCGAAGATTCAAAGCCATCTAATGCATGAATCAGTGGTTTCTTCCTGCGCTTAACCATCTCCCACTGCTGAGCTTGGAGGCAAACAGCCGGCGCGTATCTTGCTGCTGAAAAGGAGCCCGGTGTTCGCCGGACAGAAAGCGCCCGCTCCCGGGATGCTGAAAACGCCAGATTTACGAATTCATAAAGAATACGTGTGTTTCAAAAGCCGGAGAAATCCGGCTTTTGTTGATTCTAGGATGGTAAGGAAGGTGGAAAGCATGTCTTTGTTTTCTATGCCGATTCAAGAATTGAAGGGTGTGGGGCCAAAGCGCGCCAAGCTGTTTGAAAGAATCGGCGCTCCCAGCGTAGGCGCTTTGCTGCGCCTCTATCCGCGCGCCTATCAAGACATGACCGCCCCCTATCCCATCCGGCAAGCTCCGCTAAACGAGCCCTGTGCCATACGGGCAACGCTGTACCGCCCGCCCACGGAAACACGGGTCCGCGGCGGGATGCTTCTTTGTAAATGCCGGGTGACCGATGGAGAAAGCGATCTGGAAATCACATTCTTTAACAATCCTTACGTCAAAGACCGCTTGATCGAGGGAGAATCGTATCTATTTTATGGGAAGGTATCCGCGAATTTTTTGAAACGCGAAATGCTGTCCCCGGAATTCTATCCAGAAGCGAGCTGCCCCGCGATCATCCCCATCTACCGGCAGACGCAGGGGCTCAGTTCCCGAATGATCGCCAACGCTGTCAAAAATGCGTTTTTGCTCCTCCCGCGGGATCTGCGCGACCCCATCCCGGAACCGCTGCGAAGGCAGCAACAGCTTTGGCCGCTCCGGGATGCCTTGGAGACGGTCCACTTTCCCCGCACGATGGACGGCCTTCGAAGCGCACGCCGCCGTATGATCTTTGAGGAACTGCTGGTGCTTCAATTGGGGCTTCTGCGCATGAAAAGCCGGAAACGCGGAGAAAGCCCCCTGCGCTTGACAAAGGACTGCACCGAAGAATTCTACCGCCTCCTGCCCTTCACACCCACAAATGCGCAAAAACGCGCTGTACGGGAGGCAATGACGGACATGATGGGCAGCAGCCCTATGAACCGCCTGGTGCAGGGGGACGTGGGCTCCGGCAAGACCGCCGTGGCCGCTGCGCTGTGCTACAATGTGATCGAAAATGGCATGCAGGCCGCGCTGATGGCGCCCACGGAAATCCTCGCGCGGCAGCACTATGCGACCCTCTCCGCGATTCTCGCGCCTACTGGCATCCCCATTGCGCTGTTAACCGGTTCCCTAGCCGCTGGCAAAAAGAAAAAGCTGGCGGAACAGCTCCAATCCGGTGAGATTCGCCTGGTAATCGGCACGCACGCGTTGCTCTCCGAGGGCGTTGCATTCCAAAACTTGGGCCTTGTCGTCACGGACGAACAACACCGCTTCGGCGTGGCGCAGCGCGCAACGCTTTCCTCCAAAGGGAACAACCCTCATCTGCTGGTCATGAGCGCAACCCCCATCCCCCGCACGCTTGCGCTGATGATCTACGGCGATCTCGATCTCTCAGTCCTGGATGAACTTCCTCCCGGCCGCCAGAAGATCGAAACCTACGCCATTGACAGCTCCAAACGCATGCGCGCTTTCCGCTATATGCAGAAGCACATCGATCAGGGGTTGCAATGCTACATCATCTGCCCCACCATCGAAGAGGGCGAAAACGACATGGCGGCGGTTACGCAGTATGCGGAAAAGCTGCGCACGGAATGGATGCCCGGCAACCGCATCGGTGTACTGCACGGCCGTATGAAGGCCAAGGAAAAGGAAGCGGTGATGTCGGATTTCGCCGCTGGACAGTTGGACATTCTGGTTTCCACCACGGTGGTGGAGGTGGGCGTTGATGTGCCGAATGCGGTCGTGATGCTGATCGAGAACGCCGAACGGTATGGCCTGTCGCAATTGCATCAGCTCCGCGGGCGCGTCGGGCGCGGTACCCACCGTTCGACCTGTATTTTACTCTCCGACGCGCAAAATGAAGAGGCCCTCACGCGCTTACAGGTGATGTGCCGCACCTCCAATGGATTTGAGATCGCCGATGAAGACCTCCGTCTGCGCGGCCCGGGCGATTTCTTCGGTTCCCGGCAACACGGCTTGCCCGACCTGAAAATTGCAGATATGGCGCAGGACATGGAGATCTTAAAACAGGCGCAGCAGGCAGCCCACACGATTTTGACACAGGATTTCGCATTGGAGCAGCCGGAACATCGCGGCTTGCGTGCGGAGGTCAACCAACTCTTCCAGACGCTGGTAGGCGGTTAAGCGAACTCCATTGCGCTTCCATCGGCCATTCCCGCAGTTTTTATCCATGAAAACGCAATCCCCAGGGATCCATCCATCAGGACTCCTGGGGATTTTCTGTTGCTATAAACAAACTTATGCGGTTCGAATCCGGACCGTACTGCCGCCGTCCCGGTCTTTCCCAACAATAATCTGCGCTGCGATGCGGTTTTTGAGCTCGCTGACATGGGAGATGATCCCGATGGTACGCCCCATGTGCTGCAATTGCGCCAACGCCTTCATCGCGGTGTCCAGCGTCTCCTGATCCAGCGAACCGAAGCCCTCGTCGATGAACAGGGAATCCAAATGGACCCCGCCGGAGTAGCTCTGCACCACGTCGGAGAGGCCAAAGGCCAGCGACAGGGAAGCGAGAAACAGCTCCCCGCCGGAGAGCGTCTCTACCGCGCGCGCCCCACCGGTATAGGCGTCGATGACCTCCAGGTCCAATCCGCCCAATGCATTTCCGCTGGTCGCTCCTACCACACGGCTGAGGCTGTACCTTCCAGAGCTCAATGTGGCAAAGAACTGGTTGGCCGAAGAGAGGATGTCGTCCAGCATCACGCCCAAGACGAACTGATGCAGCGGGACTTTACATGCATTTTTGCCCGACAGGAGCGCTGCCAGACGGTTGGTGCGCCCATATTCCTCCTCCAACTTTTTCCCTTTTTCCTCCAACTTGCGCAGGCGCCCCAGCGATTCCTTTGCCGCAAGAGCCGTTTGCTCCAGCTTCCCGACGGCCTGGGCGGCCTGGGCGGCGGCCTCCTGCGCCTGCGCTTGCCTTTTCTGCTGGGCATTGAGATCCGGCTGTTCCTTACCCGACAGTTCCCTCTGCAAGCGGCTGATCTGCTGGTCGGCGCTCGCTATGGCGGCATCGTAGGCTTGTATGGTGTGTTCCAGGGATTCCATCCGCTCCGGGGAAAGCAAGAGGGAGGCATAGTCCACCTGCTGTTCGAAGCCGGATTCCTCCAATGCCTGTTGCAGCCGCTGTGCTGCGGCGCTTTCCGCTGCTTGTGCCTCCCGGTGCGCCTGTGCAGCACTGTCGCATACGGCGTTTGCCGTTGCCGCGTCCCGCTGCGCTGCGTTTGCACGCTCCTCGATTTTGGCCGCTGCATCGGCATTTTTCTTTGCCTGCGAACGCACCTCCGTCAACCGTTGGTCAATCGCCGGCAAATCCCGCAGCTCGCCCAGTTTGTCCAACATCTCGCGCTCTGCGGATGCCTGTGCTTGCTGCTCGCTGCGCAGGGAGGCGATCTTTTCGTTGGACTGGGAAAGATCCTCCCTCGCCTGTTCGCGCTGTTCCCGGCGCTGCTGGAGCCGTTTTTGAGCGCTTTCCAGCATGTCCGCTGCTTTGCGCGCCCGCTTTAGAGCGTCCTGGGCCTCTTGCAGCCGCTTGCTCGGCTGTGCCGGGTGGGGATGATGCACAGCCCCACAGACCGGGCAAGGTTCCCCTTCCTCCAAGTGTACGGCCAGAGCCGCTGCAGCGTCCTGATCCATCAATAGCTGTACCTGCTCCAACAGGCGCGGCAGCATGGAAATTTGAATTTGTGCGTTCTCTATGTAAACGTTCCCATCGGCCAGCTGACGGTCCGCCGTTTCTAAACGCGCCTGCGCCTCTGCCCGCTGCTTTTCCAGCAAAGCCATCTGCTTCGCATGTTCCGTCCGCTGTCTTCGAAGCTCCTGCCACTTGAGCGCATGTTCCCGCAGGTTGCGCAAGCGCTCCTCTTCCTTTGCCAGCTCCGGCAATTGGGACCGGTAGCGCTCCGCCAAGGGAAGCTGCGCCTGGGCCGCCTTGCATTCGGCCTCCGCTTTTACCAGACTCTGTTGCGCCGCCGCATGTGCTTGCCGTTTTGTGAGCAGCTCCTTTTGCGCTGCCTGATGCGCTGTGAAATAGGGGTATACCCCCGCGGCACGGCGGGCCTGGGCCAAACGGCGGCGATTCGCTTCCATTTCTTCCTGCTTTTGTTCCAATATCTTGCGCTGGGTCTGCTGCTGCTCCAAGGCAGCAAAGCGCTCAGAAAGTGCCTCTGCCGCTCGCAAAGCTGCATTTTCGTTTTGGAATGCCTTTTCCGCGGCCTCCTGCGCCGCCTTGGCCTGAACCAACTGTTCGCGCAGGGCGGCCTCCTTCTCTTCAAGGAGTGGAAGGGTCTCTACCCCTTCCCGTTCCAAAATGGAGCGCTTTGCCGCCTCGAGCTCGCCCGCCTGTTTGCCAAGCGCGGCGGCCATCTCCTTCAAATTGCGCGCCGCACGCTCCCAGCGCCCCGTTGCAAAGAGCGTTTGGAACATCTGCGCTTTATCGCGCGAACTGGACAGGAGCAGCTTTAAAAAATCCCCCTGCGGCAACACAATGACCTGGGAAAACTGCTCGCAGGTGAGGCCCAAGATTTCCTCCGCCTTCTCCCGGACGCGAGACTCCGCACCGGAAAGCAGGAGCTCCCATTCGCCGCCCTCCATCCGGTAGCAGGCGTGCGTCTCCTTTGTCTTGAGCGCGCCGGTTCCACGCGCGGCGTATTGGGACTGCGAGCGCATAAAACGGTACGTCGTGCCCGCCAACTGGAAGATAAAATCGACCATGGTCTCCGCGCCCTTCGGAGCTGCGGCGCAGCGCATACTGCCCCAGCTGCGCCGTCCGCCGGTCGCTTTGCAGTAGAGGGCAAAACACATGGCGTCCAGGATGGTGGTCTTTCCCCCGCCGGTCGCCCCGGTGATCAAAAAGATGGGATTGTCCCCCAGCGCGCGGAAATCCACGGTCGTCTGCTTCAAATAGGAGCCAAACGCCTGCATGGTCACAGAGATTGGTTTCATGATTCCTCCCCCTCCCCGTGCATCGCCTGCAAGAACAGGTTTCGATCCGCCGCATCGGGGTCCAAGCCACAGATTTGCTTGAGGAACGCTTCAAAAATGGAGGCGTCGTCCGTCCTATGGTGCAGCAATTGCTCCCGCAGCCCGGCGCTTTCCCCGGCCCCCGCGCGGGAAAGCCATTGCGAATTGATCCCCAAAAGGTTGGGAAAATAGGGGCGCAGGCGATCCATGGGCATGTACACCGGGGAGTCGTCCAGTAATTCTACATAGAGATAATCCTCGCTGGATGCCCGTTTTCCCAGCTCCAAAAGCTCCTCCATTGTACCGGAAAGGGTCCGCAGGTCGCGCAATGGCTCCACAGGGATGACTTCGCTTTTGACCTGCTCCTCCTCGAATGTGACCATCGTCACCGACTTTCGGTGATGCGCCTCGTCAAAAGAGTACTTGAGCGGGGAACCGGCATAGCGGCCATTTGGCCCCGCCTTCTGCGCCCGGTGAAGATGGCCCAGGGCCACATAGGAAAAGCCCTCGAAACATGCGGGGCTGACCTCGGAGCTTCCCCCGACAAAAGTAGGGCTTTCCGAGGCAGAGGTCTCCCCGCCCATCACAAAGCAGTGTGCGGCGAGCACATTGACCGCGCCAGGGACAAAGCGCTCCCGCACCCGGTCTAATACGGCACGGTAGGCCTCCTGGAACCCCCGCACGTCCACTCCCAGCACCTGCCGTGCCTGGGCGGGCTCGAAGTAGGGCAATAAATAGCAATGTACGCGCTCGGAAAGCAAAACCGGCCGAAAGGCATCTTCCAGCTTTGTGGCGATGGCCACCCCGTTCTCGCGCAGCAGAGGCGCTCCCAGCGCCATGCGGCCAGCGCCGTCGTGATTGCCGCTGATGACCGCAAGCGGTACTCCCAGCCTGTGGGCCTCCTCGATGAAATGGTCAAACAGCTGGATCGCCTCCACCGGCGCAATGGGCCGGTCAAAGACATCGCCCGCCAGCAGAATCAAATCGGGGTGTTCCCGCTCCACAAGGGGCAGGAACACCCGGTCGACAAAATATGTCTGATCCTCTAAGAGGGAGCGCCCAAAGAGCATCTTTCCCAAATGCCAGTCCGAAGTATGCAGAATCCTCATAATGGTACAACCTCGTTGAACACCGCATACGTTTTCGCCGTAATCTTGCGGTCGATATGGAGCGAACCGAAGAACCACTTGTCGTACTGGACACGCTTGACCAGCTCGTCGAAGAAGGCATCCAGCTGGTTGGTAGTGTCCTTTGGGTTGACCTTGTGCGCCGGCATCCCGGGGGCAGGTTCATGCGTGAGGATGTAGTCCACCTGAAACTGGTTGGCGCGCAGGTTATCCACCGCTGTGCGCATTTCCTCCAGGCCGGGCATCTCCTGTTCCCACCATTTTCCCGCCTCTATGTACATCTGCTTTTCCGTGCTCTCCCCGCCGCCAAAGGTAAAGATCTTCTTGCCTTCCAGCTCGTAGACCTGGCCGCGCATCAGGTGGTACAAGTTCCCGCTGATTTGCTGTACTTTCCCGCCGTTCCAATCTGTGATGGGATATTTTTCCAACAGGTCAAAATTCTCGTGCGTCCCGTCCACAAACAAAATCTGATACTTCTTACTGCCAAGCTTTTTCAGGTTCTTTTCCTCTTTCGCCCCGCCGTCCCAAAGAAAGCCGAAATCGCCGCAGACAATCAGCGTATCGCCTTTTTTCAACTTGCGTATCCGGGAATCCTCAAACCGGGCCATCTCCCCATGCATATTTCCGGTAATATAAAGCAAAGAGCTTCCCTCCTTTGTCCTCTGTCAAATTGCCAATTGTAAAGATTTTTTGATCAGCCTTTATCTTTTGCCCAATAGCTGGTATACTTTTTTATAAGGCTATTTTATGCAATCGATGATGCATGTGCGCTGCACAACGATGCTATATATTTTATTATCATATCACATTGGAGGCAAAAGTTCCATGAAAAAAAAGCTCTTTCCCATTCTGTGTTTCTTTTTGGTGCTGTGCTCTATGCTTCCAGCAGCCCAGGCGAGCGCCGCTACCTTTAATATTGATTTTGAAACCTATTCGGCTGCTATCGAGCTGGTGAACCTGGATACGGATACGATCGTCTACCAAAAAAATGCCACAGCCCGGCGGGAGCCTGCTTCTACCACCAAGATCATGACCTTTATCATCGTCAGTGAGCAAATCCAGGATCTCGACAACACCCAAGTTACCGTGACCAAGGAGGTCGTCGACCAACTGCTGGGCACGGGAAGCTCCCTTTCCGGGATTAAGGAAGGCGATGTCCTTACGGTGATGCAGCTGCTCAATTGCATGATGGTCCCTTCCGGAAATGACGCTGCCCTGGTGTTGGCGGATTACGTGAGCAACGGCAACGTTGCCGCCTTTGTTGAGCTGATGAACCAAAAGGCACAGGAGCTTGGCTGCCAGGACACCCATTTCACCAACCCGCATGGGCTGCATGACGACGAACACTATACTACAGCGCACGATCTCTATCTCATTACCAAATACGCGATGTCCCTGCCGCATTTTACGGACATCTGTGACCAGACCCGCTATACCTATACCCCGGTCGGCGGCCCGGAGGCCGGGCAAGAGCGCACGCTGGTGACCACCAACCGCCTGATCGATCCAAACCTGGACCCAGACCTCTATTACCGCTATGCACGCGGCATCAAAACCGGCTCGCATGACCAGGCGGGGTATTGCCTGGTCTCCACCGCGACGAGGGGCGGTTATAGCTATATGTGTGTTGCCTTGGGCTCGCCCAGTGTGGATGAAAACGGCAATAAAATCTCGACCCGCGGTGAGATGATCGATTCCAAGAATTTATACGAATGGGCGTTTAACAGCCTCAGCATGAAGGATGTTTTAAACAGCGAAGACGCGGTCGGGGAAATCGACCTGAAATACGCCTGGAACAAGGATAAGCTGTTGCTGGTGCCTGCCAAAAACTATTCCACCATTATGCCGGACAGCGTAGACGTATCCAGCATCATCCTGACCAAAAATGTCCCTGAGGAAATTGAAGCCCCCGTCAAGAAGGGGCAGAAAATCGGCACAGCGACCTTGAGCTACGCGGGACAGGATCTCGCCACGGTCGATCTGGTGGCAGCGGAGTCAGTGGAGCGCAGCGAGCTGTTGCATTCTGCGGATACCGTTAAGTCGATCTTTACCTCCACTTGGTTCCTCGTGATCGCCGGCATCATTCTCTTCCTACTTCTCATCTATGTGGTCCTTGCATTGATTTATAACCGTAAGAAAAAGAATCTCCGCAAAATTAAGAAATATCGCCGTATGTAATGCATATGTATTTGCTAGAAACCTTTAAAATAGTCAATAATAACTATTTTACTCTTAAATCTCCGAGATATATTTGACATTTTTGAGTAAAAATGCTATATTAATTGTGAACAAATTGTTTAAGGGAGCATGGTCTATGAAGCCAAGTCGTTCCCGTTGCTTGCGGGCGCTTGTAGGAATTGGCGCTCCCTTGGCGGCCTTGGGAGGCCTATTCTATCTTTATCATTATGGAAGCCCGTTTGTTTGCGTGTTCTACCAGTTGACGGGCCTTTACTGCCCAGGCTGTGGGGCTGGACGCGCATTGTCCTCGCTGATTCATGGGGACATCCTTGCGGCCCTCCACTATAATGCCTTCTTCTTGCTGGTTTTCCCTTTTATCGTGTATTATCTGGTAAAGCAATACATCCATTTTGTCTTTCAAAAGGACCCACTGCCGTTTTTTCGTATTCGCCTATCGGTGTACAATAGCGTTATGCTGTTGATCATTCTCTTCTGGATTCTGCGAAACATTCCTGTGTTTCCTTTTTCCTGGTTGGCGCCTTGATAATCGTCTCCGAAAAAGCGCGGGATCTCCCCTCCATGTGGAAGAAATCGATACAGGGTATACCGGTGTTCGATTCTCTGACAGAACTACAGTACATATATGGATAACCGAAAAGCTTTTTAAAAGGGAAGCAGATTGGCTGCCGCAGACATCCGGATATCCTATTTTTTCACCTTAAGATAGTACCCAAAGGCGGAAATATCCCAATCGTCTCGATGGTACCCCACACGATTGTTGGATCTGACTCTATTTTTCGCTTAGTAGGTTCCCTATCCAGTATAAGAATCTTTTATATTTTTAGCAGGAGGAAAAGAACATGAAGAATTGTCCAAAATGTGGCAGCCCATTGCCGGAAGGCGTAAAATTCTGCCCGACGTGCTCGTATGACCTGGGGAAACAGCCCGACACCGTTGAGAATACAGCCCAAACAGAACCCTATGTAAAAGCGCCCTCGGATTCCCAGCAGCCAAATAGCAATACCCCGCCTCAGGGATACAATGCGCAGCCTTCCCAGCAGCCGCCTGTCTATACCCCCTATCCGGCGGTCCCGAACAATGGCAACCCCAAAAATTATACTGGCCTGTTGGTCTGGTCCATCGTCAATTTGGTTTGCTGCTGCCTGCCATTGGGCATCGTTGGCCTGGTTTTCACGGTCACTTCCAAGAACGAAATGACGGCGGAAGCACAGGAAAAGAAACTCAAGAATGCATTTATCTGTAACCTTATCGGCACAATCGTCGGCTTTGTTGTCGAGATCATTTGGGTATTCCTCAACATTATTCTTGCGTTCTAAAACCTGTCCCCTAATTGAAAATGGGAATTTTACAGAACTGCGGCAGAATACCTCTTTAAAGGAGGGGATTCGTCTGGGAAAGTTCCCTCATAGCCAAATCCCCGGCAAAGCCGGGGATTTTTTTGCAACAAAAAACCTGTCTGTGGAGTTAATCCACAGACAGGTTTTCTTCTTGTGAAAAAGAAATTACTTTACTTCGACTTCTGCGCCAGCCTCGGTCAGCTTCTTGCTGATTGCGTCCGCATCGTCCTTGGAAACGCCTTCCTTAACAGCCTTCGGTGCGTTGTCAACAACTTCCTTCGCTTCCTTCAGGCCCAGGCCGGTGATCTCGCGGACAACCTTGATGACCGCGATCTTGTTGCCGCCAGCGCTCTTCAGCACGACGTCAAACTCGGTCTTCTCTTCAGCAGCCGGAGCAGCGCCCGCAACCGGAGCAGCAGCAACAGCAACCGGAGCAGCAGCAGAAACGCCGAACTCCTCTTCGAGAGCCTTAACGAGCTCGGAGAGCTCCAGAACGGTGAGTGCCTTAACATCTTCAATCAGCTTAACAACTTTATCAGACATGATAATACCTCCACATTTTTCAATTTAAATTTTGTGCGCCTGTGGCGCTGGACAAATAAAAACGATTATGCATTCGCAGCTTGTTTCTCTGCGATAGCATTCAATGCGACAACCAGGCCCTTCATCGTGCCATTCAAGACCGTGACGAAGCCGGTGATCGGCGCATTCAAGCCGGACAAAGCCTGTGCGACCAAGACTTCCTTGGACGGGAGCTTTGCAAGGCTCTTAACCGCCTCTACATCGATGACCTTTCCGTCTACGAAACCGGCCTTGATCTCAAACGTCTTGCTCTTATCGGCAAAATCGCACAGAGCTTTTGCGCTGCCGGTGTAGTCATCTTTGCTGAGAGCAATTGCAGTCGTGCCCTCCAGGACGGTGTCCAGACCTTCAATCCCAGCATCCTTCAAGGCCAGCTTCAACAACGTGTTCTTGACAACCTTGTACTCGCCGGTCTCACGCAGCTGCTTACGAAGCTTTGTATCCTCCGCAACGGTGATGCCCTTATAGTTGACGATCACGCCGATGCAGGAGTTCTTCAGGCTCTCGGAAAGTTCCGCAACGATTTGCTTCTTTTGTTCCAATACCTTCTCGCTTGGCAAATGGATTCACCTCCGTAACCAAAATTACATTCCCATGGGGACGGAGCAAAGAAAAAGCCCTTCCCAAACCGGGAAGGGCATAAAACACATTTTTACGCTGTACAAGCCAGCAAAACATGTTCTGTAGCTCTATCCTCGGCAGGCTGGGAAACCCCATTACGCAATGCACCTGCTGTCTTTGAATAAAGGACAGCAACGAATTCGCTTTCCAAATTGCGGGAAAGCAGTATTTATCTTAACACAGGGAATCGCCCTTGTCAAGCACCAGCGCCAACTTTGTTCGGGTTCATCTTGACGCCCGGGCCCATCGTGGTAGCGACCACACAGGAACGGATATACTGGCCCTTTGCAGCAGCCGGCTTTGCCTTGATGATGGCGCCGATGAGTGCATCGAAGTTCTCTTCCAGCTTCTGAGCGCCGAAGGAGACCTTACCAATGACGCAGTGGATGATGTTGGTCTTATCGAGGCGGTATTCGATCTTACCGGCCTTTGCGTCTGCGATTGCCTTGCCGATTTCGCGGGTAACAGTACCAGCCTTCGGGTTCGGCATCAAGCCGCGGGGACCGAGGATCTTACCGAGGCGGCCAACCAGACCCATCATATCCGGAGTCGTGATCAGCACGTCAAAATCCATCCAGTTCTCGCTCTGGATCTTCTGCACCATCTCTTCTGCACCGACAAACTCTGCGCCAGCCGCTTCCGCGTCCTTTGCAGCGTCGCCCTTGCAGATTGCCAGAACGCGCACGCTTTTACCAGTGCCGTTCGGCAGAACGATGGCGCCGCGGACCTGCTGGTCCGCATGACGGCTGTCAACGCCCAGTTTGACATGGACTTCCACCGTCTCGTCGAACTTCGCGGTGGAAGTCTTTACGCAGAGTTCCAGCGCTTCGTTCGTATCATAGAACTTAGAACGGTCGATCAGCTTTGCGCTGTCGACATATTTTTTACCGTGTTTCATTGGTTTTCCTCCCTATTGAGTGGTAAAATCGGATTTGTTCCTCCCACCCGGGTGATCAATCTACGACTTCGATGCCCATGCTGCGTGCAGTGCCCGCGATCATGCTCATGGCAGATTCGACGGAAGCAGCGTTGAGGTCGGGCATTTTCTGTTCGGCAATCTTCTTGACCTGCTCACGGGTAATCTTTGCAACCTTTTTCTTATTCGGCTCGCCCGATGCGGTTTCAATTCCGCAGGCCTTCTTGATGAGAACAGCCGCAGGCGGCGTCTTGGTGATAAACGTAAACGAACGGTCCGCATAGACCGTGATGACGACAGGGATAATCAGTCCCGCGTCTCCCTTTGTACGCTCGTTGAATTCCTTTGTGAACGCCATAATGTTGACGCCATGCTGACCGAGAGCCGGTCCAACAGGCGGCGCCGGCGTTGCTTTGCCAGCCGGTATCTGGAGCTTAATCAAGCCCGTAACCTTTTGAGCCATTATTTGCACCTCCAAAATTTGTGGTAAATGGCGGAACAGGCGTTTCACCCGTTCCTCCCACAGGGGAAGCTTCTGTTCCTGCTCCCCAGGGGACTTCGTCCCTCATAATAAGCGGTTCCCCGCATATTACCATCTTATCAGCGCGCTGGGAGCCGCCCAGCGCCCGGACCTTCCGGAAAAGGCCCTTAATCCATTGTTTCCGCCTGGTCGAGCTCCAGCTCCACCGGCGTTTCACGTCCAAACATACTCACCGTAACGCGGACGCGGTTCTTTTCCAGGTCGACTTCCTCCACGGTGCCGACAAAGCCCTCCAAAGGACCATCGACGATCTGGACGGAATCGCCTACGTCATAGTTGACTTCCACCTCGCGCTTCTCCACTCCAAGCCGCGCCACCTCTTCGTTGGTGAGCGGGATCGGTTTGGAGGACGGCCCGACAAATCCGGTACATCCGCGGATATTGCGCACAACATACCAGGACTCGTCCGTCAGAACCATTTTGACCAGAACATATCCGGGAAAGATCTTGCGTTCCACATCGCGCTTTTTGTTATCCTTGATCTCGGTAACCGTTTCCGTGGGCACGCGGATCTCCTGGATCAGATCCTGCAATTGACGGTTCTCAACCGTTTTTTCAAGGTTGGATGCCACTTTGTTTTCATACCCGGAATAGGTATGAACAACGTACCATTTTCCTTCTTCGGGCATAACCATTCCTCCGCTTCCTGCTTAGGCGATATTCATAATCAATCCCAGCAGGTTCATGAATGCGGTGTCCAAGCCAAAAATGACCAGGCCGACGACGATGATCGTCACCAGGACAACACCTGTGTTTTTAAACACAGACTTTGGGGTTGGCCACACAATTTTTTTGACCTCGTTTTTGACATCGCGAAGGAACTTGCCTGTGTTCTTGAAAAAGCGGACAAATACATTTTCTTTTTTGTTCTCTTTCTTGTCCGACTTTTCCGTCTTTGCCGGCTTTTCAGCTTTAACAGCCTGTTCGGTGTCTTTGACGGTCTTCTCGGTATTCTCTGGCATTTTCTGTCCCTCCGTCCGGCTTACTTCGTTTCCTTATGAAGCGTGTGCTTCCTGCAGAAACGGCAGTACTTGTTCATCTCAAGTCTGTCCGGATCATTCTTCTTGTTTTTCATTGTGTTGTAGTTGCGCTGTTTGCACTCTGTGCAGGCTAATACGATTTTCACTCTCATGACGGCACCTCCCGTTATACGGAACAATTTTCAAGGACCTGTGCGGCTGCACAGCTCCCCGGACCCACTTTTTACAGGTCCACAGCCTCCCTCAAAAAAGGGTACAAAAAAAGAACCCCAATTCATGAGGTAAGATTACTATACCATACCCGCGCCCGGCGGTCAAGGGATTTTTCGAAAAACCTGCGAAAATTCCGCATGTTTCCTAGGGATTTCAGGCCTGAAACAAGGCATGCGCCGCTGGGGACATTCCAAATGTAGGTCCCCAACGGCGCAATGTTTCCGTTTTAAGGCCCTGAAAACCAGGCGCCCTTACCGCAGGTCGTTCAATGTCTCTGCAGAATATTTCTTTTGTTTCTTCTTCTTTTCCGGTTTCACCGTTTTCCCGCGGTACTTTTTACCCGCGCGGTATGCCTCTTGCAGCTCCTTGCGGAACTGCGGCACCATCTTCTGCTCCACCGTTTCCGGATCGTGTATCCCGTTCAGCAATACGATCGTGATGATCGAGCGCACATCCATGTCGCCTGCGGCATACATATCCCCCAGGATATCGCAAAGGCGCTTGATCTGCTCCGGCCTTCCTGAGGATAGGAGCGATTCGATCTTGGGCAGCACGTGCTCCTTTGCAAAGGTCACGCCGCGCACCATACCGTACCAGGAGCGTTCCTCTGTGATCTCTTCGCGCAGATCCGGAAAAATTCCTACAAGGCGGTTGTAGAAGAACAACGGGTCCGCATTGCTTTCGCCGCCCTTTGCCTTGCGCTTTGCCGTCTGCACGGCAGCCACGCGGCGGGGGCCCTCGATGGTCTCGACAAAGTCGTTGGCAATGCTCTCCGCTTCGGCGAGCGGCCGCTCTTCCGGCTCAAACAGCCACCGGGAAAGGATCTTCCATTTCTCGTCGGGGCCATCGTCCGTCATTGCGCAGGCCCGCAGCTCAAACTGCTTCTTCTCTTCGTCAAAAAAGACGCTGTACGCCACGCTCTCGCCGACAAACAGCGCCGTGGTTTCATTCTCGCCGTCCTTGTCCCGCTGGAACCCCTGCGGGGTGAGCGCTGCGCCCGTCTTCTCTACAATCAGGTCAAATGCCTTCTGATCCAACAATTATCACTCCTGCTCTATCAAAGCCGGGGTTTTCCTTCCATGCTCCGGCTGTTCTGATCCGTATTTGTGTTGATTATACTACATATTTATTTTTTTGTCACCATACTATTTATCGTTCCTACACCGCTTCCCTTGGCGAATTATGGGCGAAATACCCAGCAATTTTTCTCAGCCGCCTGCGGCGTTGGCAAATGTAGTGATTGCGCAGATGGTAGCCGTGTGTTATCATATATATTCAAGGGTCCGCGTGATCAAAAGCACATTCGAAACACGCGAGTCCCCGAACAATCAGGAGGTAATATCGTATGGAAAAACGCAGGATTGCCGTGATTTTCGGCGGATGTTCCTCGGAGCATGAGGTCTCCCGACTTTCTGCAAAATGCGTTATTGATAACATTCCAAAAGAAAAATATGAAATCATTCTCATTGGCATCGACAAGGCCGGCCGCTGGTTCCTGACCGACAGCAGCACGGACGACATCGCAAGCGGCGCATGGGAGCAAAACCCGCGCAACCGCGTTGCGTTCCTCTCGCCGGACCGCTCTGTGGGCGGGCTGGTTGCCCTGGACGGCGGCCATGCCTGTGAGATTATCAAGGTAGACGTTGTGTTCCCGGTTTTGCACGGCAAAAACGGCGAGGACGGAACCATCCAGGGGCTGTTCCAAATGGCCGGCATCCCCTTTGTCGGCTGCGGCACGCTGGCCTCCGCCGTCTGTATGGATAAGGCGGTCACCCGCGCCCTGTTGACCGGGGCGCGCATCCACCAGGCAAACTACCTCTGGTTCTTCGCATGCAACTATGCCGGAGAAGGCGTGGGGAAAATCAAGCGCAAGGTCGAAGCGCGCCTCGGCTATCCGGTCTTTGTGAAACCGGCAAATGCCGGTTCCTCGGTGGGCGTGAGCAAGGTGGAATCCGAAGCAGAATTGGACGCCGCGGTCGCCAAGGCTGCACATGAAGACAGCAAGGTGGTCATCGAAGAATGCATCGTGGGCCAGGAAGTCGAGTGCGCGGTGATGGGCAACGAGGTCCCGAAGGCCTCCATCGTGGGCGAAATCGCCCCCTCCGCCGACTTTTACGATTACGACGACAAATACAAGAACGGCACCTCCCAGCTCTATATCCCCGCGCACCTGGCGCCGGAGGTTGCCGACGAACTCCGCCACATTGCGGAGCGCGCCTACCGGCTGCTGGGCTGCACCGGCCTGGCCCGCGTGGACTTCTTTGTGCGCGGCGGGAACGAAATCCTGCTCAATGAGCTCAATACCCTGCCGGGCTTTACCTCCATCAGCATGTACCCCAAGCTCTGGGAGGCGTGCGGGGTTTCTATCCCGGAGCTGCTGGAGCAGCTGATTCAACTCGCATTTCAAAAATAAGGCCGGAAGGGATAAGGAATAACAATGGATAACCGACCAATCGGCGTATTCGATTCCGGGCTCGGCGGCCTGACCGCGGTCAAGGAGCTTCTGGAGATCATGCCGCAGGAAGACATCGTCTATTTTGGCGACACCGGGCGTGTGCCCTATGGCTCCCGCAGCCAGGAAACCCTTATAAAATACGCAGCGCAGGACATTCACTTCCTGGAAGAAAAGCAAGTGAAAATGATTGTCATCGCCTGTGGGACCATCAGCTCCCTTGTTGGACGCCTGAAAAAGCCGCAGGACCTTCCAATCATCGACGTCCTATACCCCACAGCCCTCGCCGCTTCGCTTGCTACGCACAACAAACGCGTCGGCGTGATCGGAACCTCCACAACGATCCACAGCGGTTCCTACCGCCGGGTGCTCGCGGAAATCGACCCACAGATCCAAGTGTTTGACCGCGATTGCCCGCTTTTCGTCCCGCTGGTGGAAAGCGGCTTTATCGAAGAGGACGAACCGGTAACCCGCCTGGTGGCGGAGCGCTATCTCGGCGAACTGCGGGACGCTGGGGTGGATACCCTCATCATGGGCTGTACCCATTATCCCATCATCAGCCGGATCATCGGTTCCATCATGGGCAAGGGGGTTACGCTGATTAACAGCGGGCGGGAAACCGCGTTTTGCTGTAGGAAACAGCTGGAAGAAAGCGGCCTGCTTTCCGGCCGGACCTCCAAAGGACAGTGTTCCTATTATGTGAGCGACCGAATGGCGGATTTCTCCAAGATCGCGGGCATTTTTCTCGGCCGGGACATCGGGCAGGAGGTCCACCAGATCGACATCGACCGCTATTGACCCATTCGAGGGGGAATGTAAAGATGCAGGAAAATTATCTGATTTCTATCTTAGGCCGCCAACAGGTGGACGGGGAAACCGGGGAAGTCCAGGTGACCACGCTCGGTTCCTATGTAAAAAAAGGGAAAAACCGATATATTACCTATAAAGAATACGACAGCGAAGTCAATGGGAAACCGGTGACCTCCGTGCTCAAGGTGGAAGGGAACGACAAAGTGACCCTCATGCGCGGTGCGGGGAGCACCCGCCTGGTGCTGGAAAACGGCAAGCGCCACCTCTGCCAGTACGACACCGGCTATGGAAACATGATGATTGGGATCTTCACCAGCCAGCTTCACTCCAACCTGACGGACGAAGGCGGCAAGCTGGAGGTGCGCTATACGCTGGACATCAATTCCAACCTGTCCAGCTCCAATGAAATTTTGATTACCATCAAGGAGGCAGAAAATAAAGATGTCGAAACTCGTGCAACAGGCGACCACTGAACTGAGGAATACCATCCGCTCGGCCATGGAAAAGGCCTGCGCCAACGGCGAACTGCCGCAGGCGGATATCCCCGAATTTTCCATTGAGGTCCCCGCGGACCGGGCCCACGGCGATTGGGCCACCAACGCCGCCATGGTAAGCGCGCGTGCATTCCATGCAGCGCCCCGCAAAATCGCGGAGGCAATCACAAACAACCTGTCCCTGGACGGCACCTATTTTGACCGCTTCGAAATCGCAGGACCCGGCTTCATCAACTTTTTCCTGAGCAAGCAGTTCTATGTAGACGTGCTCAAGGATATTGAAGCGCTCGGCACGGAATACGGCCGCAGCGACTACGGGCAGGGCAAAAAGATCATGGTCGAATTTGTCTCCGCCAACCCGACCGGCCCCATGCACATGGGCAACGCGCGCGGCGGCGCCCTTGGCGACTGCCTAGCGGCTGTGCTGGATGCAGCGGGTTACTCCGTATGGCGCGAATTCTATGTAAACGACGCGGGCAACCAGATCGAAAAATTCGGCAATTCCCTGGAAGCACGCTATTTGCAGATTTATAAAGGCGAGGACGCCGTGGAATTCCCGGAGGACGGCTACCACGGCGACGACATCAAGGAGCGCGCCGCGCAGTTTGCGGAGGAATTCGGCGACCGCTATGTGGATGCAGCGCCGGAAGACCGCCGCAAGGCCCTGGTGGAGTTTGCACTGCCGCGCAACATTGCGAAGATGAAAGCTGACCTCGCCAAATACGGCATCCAATACGACGAGTGGTTCTTGGAAAGCAAGCTGCACAACGACGGCGAGCTGGAGGAGACCATTCAGATTCTGAAAGACAAGGGCCTGACCTACGACAAGGAGGGCGCGCTCTGGTATCGCGCGACCACTTTTGGCGCGGAAAAAGACGAGGTGCTGGTCCGTCAGAACGGCAACCCCACCTATTTTGCCGCGGACATCGCATACCACCGCAACAAATTCGCCAAGCGCGGCTTTGACCGCTGCATCGACGTTTGGGGCGCCGACCACCATGGCCATGTGGCCCGTATGAAGGCCGCCATGGACGCTGTCGGGCTGGACGGCAGCAAGCTGGACATTGTTTTGATCCAGCTGGTGCGGTTGGTCCGCAATGGGGAAGTGGTGCGCATGAGCAAACGCACCGGCAAAGCCATCCAACTGGCCGACCTGCTGGACGAAGTGCCCGTGGATGCCGCGCGTTTCCTGTTCAACATGCGCGAAGCGACCTCCCAGATGGATTTTGACCTCGACCTTGCGGTCCAGCAGGATGCACAGAACCCGGTCTATTATGTGCAGTATGCGCACGCGCGCATTTGCAGCATTTTGAAGGCGCTCAAAGCCGAGGGCATTGAACCACGCGCCTGCACCGATGAGGAGCTCGCCCTTCTGAATACGCAGGAGGAGATCGACCTCATCCGCCATCTCTCCGCCTATACGGATGAGATCGTCGCAGCGGCCAAGGATTATGACCCCGCTCGTATCACGCGCTACGTCATCACGCTGGCCAATCTGTTCCATAAATTTTACAATACCTGCCGCGTAAAGGATGAAGAGGATCACCTCCGCGCCGCGCGCATCTGCCTGTGCGAGGCAGCCGCAACGGTCATCCGGAACGTGCTATCCCTGCTGAAGATTTCAGCGCCCGAATCCATGTGATTCCGGTTCAAACGAAGCCTTACAGGAGAACAAAACCATGGAAGATTTCCCTTATCCGTTACCTATGTTGTTGGACGGCGCCACCGGTACTGCATTAGAAGCAGCCGGTATGCCGGCGGACATATACCGTCCCGGCGGTTCCGGCGCAGAACAGTGGATTTTGCAGCATCCCGATGCCCTGCGGTCGTTGCAGAACGCATACATCGATGCGGGCTCCCAAGCGGTCCTCGCCCCGACGTTTGGGGCGAACGCCTCGTTGCTCGCCGCCTACGGCCTGGAAGGGCGCGTGGCGGAGCTCAACGCCGAATTGGTTCATTTGACCCAAAGCATCGCAAAACCGCGCGGGGTCCTGGTGGGCGGAAGCATCTGCCCCAGCGGCCTGTTTGTCCCGCCTTATGGGGAAGCCGATTTTGACGACATCTATGATTTATACCGCCAGCAGATCCGGGCCTTGGACAAAGCGGGGGTGGATTTCATCGCCATCGAATCGCAGACCTCCCTGGCCGACATGCGTGCCGCCGTGCTCGCGGCGCGGACGACCGACCTGCCGGTGTTTGTCACGATCGCTGTGGACGAAAGCGGCCACACGGTGACTGGGAGCTCCCTGCTCCCGGTGGTCATCACCCTACAGGCCATGGGCGTGGACGCCATCGGGTTGAATTGCCTGCTGGACCCCATGCTCCCGCTGATCGAAGAAGTCTGCCTGCACACGGCCGTTCCCATCATTGCAAAGCCGGATGTGCGAAGCTCTGACGAAACGCTCCTCACGCCGGAGTCGTTTGCGCAAAAGATGCGCCTATTGATGCAGGCCGGCGCGCGCATTGTCGGCGGGCATGACGATTCGACCCCGGAACATATCGCGGCCTTAAAAGAGGTCGTGCAGGAGTTCGGCGAACCGGAAATTCCGGAGGAGCCCGACTGTTACGCCGCTACCATTGAGACGGAGGCGTTCTTCCTCGGCGACGACATTGCGTTCAGCGAACCCCTGGCCTGTACCAGCCATTTGGCCGACGATCTGATCGATCTCGAAGACGACCGCTGCAACACGGCCCTGGTGGAAGTGGAAAGCCTGGACGACGCTTTGCTCCTTGCGGAAAACAGCGGTATGACCCGCCTTCCCATCGCTGTCCACTGCGACAGTGCGCCGGTGTTGGACGCCGCCCTGCGGTACTTCCAGGGGCGTTTGATCGTCGATAGCGAATGCCAGATTGAGGATGAGGTGTTGGAACCTCTTGCGGCCAAATATGGCGCCATTCTTTATTAATATCGCTTGCTAATCATAATTTTCCAAAAAATACGCCCCGAAGCCGGTGAAAAAACTGCTTCGGGGCGTATCATTTTGTAAAGCAAAGCGGCACGCGATTTTTGTTGGGCCACCGCCTCTATATTCATTTGTTCTCCGCTTCCGGGTGTTCCATGGATGTATCTGCGGAGAAGGAATCATCCTCTAAGGGCATATGCAGGGGTTCCACCGTCTCCATTTGGGCGCTTTCCTCGGACCCCCCCTGGTTTGGCAGGGATTCCCCGCCGCCCGGCGCCGTCTTTTTCCTTACCGGCGGGACTTCATTCCAGCTACAAAACGCCAAGTAGATCCCCATACACGCCAGGATAATGGCGACCACCGAACAGGCGACGGACCAGACCTCTACCCCGACCGGTCCAAGGATCATGGCGACCACACAGAAGATCATTCCGATTTCAAAAAAGATAAACGCAAGTTTATGATCGGACATCGTTGCGCCTCCCATCATTTCGACTCGATGGCACAGCAGAGAGCGGCCAGCTGCTCCATCGAAAGCTGCTCTGCACGGGCGGTCGGGGAGATTCCCGCCGTTGTGCAGGCGTTGGACACCTGCTCCTTGGGAACCGATAAGCCCGCGGACACGGCGTTCAGAATGGTCTTGCGCCGCTGGCCGAACGCCGCTTTCACCAGGGCAAAAAAGCGTCTCTCATCCGGCACATAGATCGGCGGCTGCTCCCGCACATCCAGCCGGATGACGGTGGAATCCACATTCGGCGGCGGCAGGAAGCTTCCCCGGGACACCTGGAACAGTACGCGCGGTTCGGCGTAATACTGCACCGCTACGCTTACCGCGCCGCAGGCCCGCGTGCCCGGCGGCGCACACAACCGCTGCGCGGCCTCCTTCTGCACCATCACCGTCAATGCCCGGATGGGCAACCGCTCCTCCAGCAGCCGCATGATGACGGGCGACGTGATATAGTACGGCAGATTTGCACACACCACCACGTCCATCCCCGCGAATTCTTCCTGTAAAAGCCGTTGCAGATCGACTTTGAGAACATCATCGTTCACCACTTTTGCATTTGGGTGATTGCCCAGCGTCTCGTGCAGCACGGGCAAAAGGCGTTTGTCGAGCTCAATGGAGACCACCTTTTCCGCACGTTTGGCTAGCTCGACGGTCAACACGCCGATGCCGGGGCCAACCTCCAACACGCCGGTGCCGGGGCCTGCCCCGCACTCCTCCGCCATGCGGGGACACACGGAAGGGTTGATGAGAAAATTTTGTCCCAGCGATTTGGAAAAGGTGAAGCCGTGCCTTGCAAGCAGCGATTTCACCGCAGATGGGTCGGACAACCTGTATGTCTCCTGCAAAACGATTTCCTCCGAACGCCCTTATAAGGGCAAATATTCCATGCCGTCCGGGACCCTGCGAAAAGGGCGCGCCACAACTTCCATCGCCCTTCCTTTTCACCGTCAAATCCCAAACGGCCTGCGCTTCCACTTGTTCCAAGGGATACGGCTCCCCTCGGAAGCACATAAACGCATCCCTGTTTCCGATATTATAGCATAGAAATTCCTGGAATGCCATTGATTCCTGGACGAAAATCCCCTATCATAGAAGTGGATAAAAACAAGTAGAGAAAAGAGGGAACATATGATCCGAACAGATAAAGAAAATTATTACCTGGATATTGCGGAAACGGTCTCGGAGCGCGGGACCTGCTTGCGCCGCAACTTTGGGGCAATCATCGTCCAAAACGACGAGATCGTCGCCACCGGCTATAACGGCGCGCCGCGCGGACGAAAGAATTGCATCGACACCGGCGTTTGCATCCGGGAAGCGCTCGGCATCCCGCGCGGGGAACGCTATGAAGTCTGCCGCTCCGTCCATGCAGAGGCAAACGCGATCATCAGCGCCGCACGGCGGGAAATGATCGGTTCCACCTTATACCTGGTGGGAAAGGACGCCAAGACGGGCGAATATGTGGAAAATCCCTCAAGCTGCTCCATGTGCAAGCGGCAGATCATCAACGCAGGCATCGCCCGCGTGGTCATCCGGCTGAACAAGAAGGAGTTTGTCACTGTCCCCGTGTCCGACTGGATCGAAAACGACGAATCGCTCAACGGAACCTTTGGATATTAAAAATAAGACCATAAGAAAAGTGGACGAGCCGCGCGCATCGTCCACTTTTCCCTTTTATACCGAAAAAATCCTTGTAATCTGTTCCACCAGGAAAGCCGCTGCCGTCGCTCCCACGGCGACCGTGAGCAATCCCTTGTCTTTGTATGCCAGCACCAGGGCTACCAATAACCCTGCGGCCGCACTGACGACGCTCTGCACCGTCACCGCTTCCGCGGTGGAGAACAGGATCGCCGGAAAGGTCATGGCCGCCAGTACCGCATAGGGCACGTAGGCCAAAAAGGATCGGATAAACCGGTTTTGTATTTTCTTTTTAAAAATGGCCAACGGCAATACGCGGATGATATACGTCACCACCGCCATGATCGCCACGGAGAGCAGCACCCGCTGCAAGTCGAACGTCATCCCGTCCCACCTGCCTTTTCCGGCGCTGGCTCGTCATCGATCGGATAGCGCGCCGCCGCGTAAGCGGATACCACAACCGCGCAGATGATAATCACCCAGCCCGAGGAAATCTGGTTCAGGATGGGCAGCCACTTGAAGCAGCAGCTCAAAACCGTCGCAAGCAGCACCACCATGGCGATGGGCTTTGCCTTGCACGCAGGCGGGATGATAATCGCAATAAACATGCCGTAGATCGCAATCCCCAGGGCGTTGCGCAGGGAATCCGGCAGAAGGCCCGTGGCGGTCGCGCCGAGCAGGGTCCCAAGGGCCCAGCCCACATAGGGCGTAATCACCAAGCCAGATAGGTATTTTGCGTTGACTTCCTCCTTTTGCTGGATGGCAACCGCAAAAATCTCATCCGTAATCCCAAAGGCCAACACCCAACGCTCCAGATTCGTCATCCGCGACTCCACCTTTTGCGAAAGGGACAGCGACATCAACATGTAGCGGATATTGATGATAAACGTTGTGACCGCAATCTCCACATATGTCCCGCCCGCCAAGATCAGCTGCGTCCCTGCCACCTGGCCCGCGGACGTCAAATTGGTCATGGAGATCAGCAGCGCCACCCATACCGGCAGCCCTCCTTGCGTCGCCATGATACCAAAGGCAAAGGATACGCTGAGATAGCCGAGGCAGATGGGCATGCCATCTTTGAGACCCTTCCGGAAGGTCAAAGCTGTCTGTTCCACTCTTTCAATCGCTCCAACTCTTTCTGTGATCCCTCTCAAAGAAGGCTGCAAACCAGATCGCCCATCTCCGTGCAGTTGACGGTGCGGAGGCCCTCCGCCGCAATATCCGGCGTACGCGCCTGCTTCAACGCAGCGGAAACCGCATCCTCAATGGCCTGCGCCGCCTCCGGCTGATCCAACGAGTATTTGAGCATCATTCCAGCCGACAGGATGGTCGCCAGGGGGTTCGCCTTGCCCGTCCCCGCGATGTCCGGGGCGGAGCCATGGATCGGTTCGTACAAGCCCGCTTTTCCGGAGCCCAGGCTTGCGGACGCCAACATACCGATGCTGCCGCTGATCATCGAGGCCTCGTCGGAGAGGATGTCCCCGAAGATATTCGATGTGACGATCACGTCAAACTGCTGCGGGTTGCGCACCAGCTGCATGGCACAGTTGTCCACATACATATTGCTGAGCTCTACATCCGGGTACTCTTCCGCGCCGATGCGGGCAACCGTTGCACGCCACAACCGGGAGGATTCCAAAACATTTGCCTTGTCCACGCTGCACAGCTTCTTGCCGCGCTTGCGGGCCATGTCAAACGCCACGCGCGCAATGCGCTCGATCTCCGGCACGGTGTACATCTCGGTATCGTACGCCGCCGGGACGCCGTTGACCTCCTTGCGGCCGCGCTCTCCAAAATAGATGCCGCCGGTCAGCTCGCGGACCACCATCACGTCGAGCTTTCCGCCGATGATCTCCGCCTTCAGCGGGGAGGCATCGCGCAGTTCGTCAAAAATAACCGCTGGACGCAGGTTGGCAAACAGCCCCAGGGCGCCGCGGATCCCCAGAAGCCCTTTTTCCGGCCTCTGGTCCCCCGGCAGAGTATCCCATTTGGGGCCGCCCACTGCCCCCAGCAGCGTGGAGTCCGCAGCTTTGCATTTGTCGATGGTCTCCTGTGGAAGCGGGGTTCCTGCCGCGTCAATCGCGCTTCCCCCCAAGAGGGCCTCCTCATACTGGATCGCAAAGCCGAACTTCTCCCCGGCTTTGTTCAACACTTTGACCGCCTGGTCAACGATTTCGGGCCCAATCCCATCGCCCTTCAACAATACAATTTTGTATGTATTCATTGAATGTACCTCCTAATTATATAACATCATTCGATCGTGTATATTCCAAATCAAACACACAAACGATTTTCTTTGCATCTCTGAATCTTTATCAGATTTTTCATCTGGCAAAACATCTTTTTAAGGTTTTAGCGGAGACAAACCCGTCTCCGCTTTCCTCTTTCGAACGGAGGGTACTCCTTACTTCGCTTCCCCCTCCGGGTCCTTTTGCTCGCTGCAAGCGCGGTTGATGGCGCAGATAATGCCTTTGATGGACGCCAAACTGATGTTGCCGTCCATACCCACACCAAAGACCGTCCTGCCATCCGGCGCAGTCAGCTGGATATACGAAATTGCCTTAGAGTCCGCGCCCTCTGAGACGGCGTGTTCACGGTAGGTGACGAATTTATAGTCGTGGATGCCCACGGTGCGCAGCGCCTTGAAGAATGCGTCGATCGGGCCGTTGCCCGCCGCGCTGATCAGATGATCCTCATGGCGGAAGCGCAGATTGCCTTCAAAGTGTACCACGGTCTCGCCTTCCGTGTCGTTTTCTTCATAGAGTTTGTATTTCTTGAGATTGTACGGATATTTGACGTCCAGATAATGGGCGCGGAAAATGTCGAAGATCTCGTTCGGCAGGAGTTCTCTGCCGGCTTCGTCGCAGGCGGCCTTGACCATCGCGCCAAACTCCGGATGCATGGCCTTGGGAAGTTCATAGCCAAAGCTCTGCTGCATGATGAACGCAGCCCCGCCCTTCCCGGACTGGCTGTTGATGCGGATGATCGGCTCGTATTTGCGTCCGACGTCCGCCGGGTCGATCGGCAGATATGGAACCTCCCAATACTGGGTATCGTGCTCGCGCATGTAGTCGATTCCCTTTTTGATGGCATCCTGATGCGAACCGGAGAAGGCTGTAAACACCAAGTTGCCCGCATAGGGATGGCGGTCATGCACCTTCATGCGGGTGCATTTTTCATAAATTTCACGGATCTCACGGATGTTGGAGAAATCCAGCTCCGGGTCCACGCCCTGGGAATACATATTCATCGCGACATTCATGATGTCCGCATTGCCCGTGCGTTCGCCGTTTCCAAAGAGGGTCCCTTCCACACGCTCCGCGCCTGCCAGGAGGCCCAGCTCGGTGGCGGCCGTCGCCGTACCGCGGTCGTTGTGCGGATGCAGGCTGATGATGACGCTGTCGCGGTTTTTGATATGGCGGCAGAAATATTCGATCTGATCCGCGTGATGGTTCGGGGTGCTCATCTCCACCGTGTTGGGGAGGTTCAGGATCAGTTTGTTCTCCGGCGTGGGCTGCAAGACGTCCATGACCGCCTCGCAGATGGCGACTGCATTGTCCATCTCAGTCCCGGAGAAGCTCTCCGGCGAATACTCATAGCGGATGTTCATCCCCGTCCTGGCGACCTCTTCGTCGGTGAGCTCTTTGATGAGCTTTGCGCCGTTGACGGCAATGTCGATGACGCCCTGCATATCGGTCTTAAACACCACTTTGCGCTGCAAAGTCGAGGTGGAATTATAAAAATGTACGATCACATTTTTGGCGCCCTGGATGGCCTCAAAGGTCTTTTTAATCAAGTGCGGGCGCGCCTGCACCAGCACCTGGATGGTCACATCGTCCGGGATCAGGTTGCGGTCGATCAGCGTGCGGCAAATCTCGTATTCCGTCTCGGAAGAGGACGGGAAGCCGATCTCGATCTCCTTAAAGCCGATGTCCACCAGCGTTTGGAAAAAGCGCAGCTTTTCCTCGAGGTTCATGGGGTCGATCAACGCCTGGTTGCCGTCGCGCAGGTCGACGCTGCACCAAGTAGGCGCTTTTGTGATCACTTTATCCGGCCAGGTGCGATCCGGCAACGGGACCGGTTGAAAGGGAATATACTTGTGAAAGCCTTCGTACATAGCAATGTCCTCCTATATAGAATAAAAAAAGCCCCGAACTTTCCAACGAAAGTTCGGGGCGAATTTACAAATCCGCGGTACCACCCAAATTCAGCGCTTACGCGCCCTTCAGCCTCCAACAAGGCCTTTGCTTATAACGCAGCCATACGTCCGGTCCTACACAGCGGGTCAAACCGGCAGCTCGGGGATGAGCTATACACAAGCGCCTTTGCACCAGCTCGCACCACCCGCTGGCTCTCTGAAGAAAAAACGCAAGTCTTATTCCCGTCATCGCCTTTTCTCTATAGTATTAATATTAACGTTTCTTTCCGAAAATGTCAACCCTCCGGCGGCGCATTTTTTCCATCCAATTGTTGGCCTTTGTTGCGATAGGTCCGGTCCGCGGCCTCGCGCGCTAGGTCGATGATGAATTTTTCGTCGCCGCCCTTTGCGCTGCGTCCGGCCGGGATGGTGTCGTACACCTCTGCCACCATGGAACGCATCCAAAGGCCCGGCGTAATCCGCAGGGAATAGCCGCAGCCGTTCTCGGTCATCCAGTCATAGAAGCTGGCGCGCGGAAGGCCGTACGCAGAAAGGATGGACATCAGCGTGCCTCCATGGGCCACAACCACGGCCGATGTGGTGCCGGAGCGCATCAGCTCCTCCACCAGATTCTCAAAAGCGGCGCAGGTGCGCTGCACCAGCACGCCGGTGCTCTCGCCGTTCGGCGGGGCCACGCTGTGGCTGCTCTCCATCCATTGCAAGAAGCTGGGGTCTTCCTCGGCCAATTGCTTGGCGGTCTTTCCTTCCCAATCACCAAAGTCGCACTCGCGGAAACCGTCCACCAGCACGGGCTCTGCCTCTGGATACAGGATGCGCAGGGTGTCTATACAACGGCTCATCGGGCTGCAGTAATAGGCTTGCGCCTCGGGATACTCGTATTTTTCTTTGAGATCCTGTAAAGCCCGAATCCCCTCCGCGGCGAGCGGGGAGTCCGTCCGGCCGATGTACTGCCCCAGCAGGTTCCCCTCCGTGATTCCATGCCGGATCAAATGAATGGTATAGGATTTCATAAAACAGCGGCGGAGCCTATTGCCCGCCGTCCACCACCTTTCAAAATAACATTTCCATTGCTACTTGTTCTTGTGTCTTAGCGAGCAAATCACACTGCATCTAGTGGTTTACAAAATGTTGTATTTAGTATATACTTTACTATACGTTATTCTGCAAAAAATACGCTTTTTCGACGCGCGCTGCGTGTGCCCCGGCCAAATAATGGGTCGAAATGGGGCTTTTGATCTACAGCGGAAACGCAGAGCATAAAGGATTTTGGAATTTTGCGGTTGCGCGGCTCTTGCTTATGATTTGATAGGATGCACTCGCTTTGGAGCGCGTCTTGAAATACTTTCCAACATAGGGGTGGAGAACAGCATGAACAGTCATTTTCCAAGGATTATCACGCTGCTGCGCAAGGAGCGCGGTTTAAGCCAAAAAAGCGCCGCGGAACAGCTGGGTGTTTCCCAGGCGTTGCTTTCCCACTACGAAAAGGGCATCCGGGAATGTGGGCTTGAATTCGTTGTAAAGGTCGCGGACTTCTACAACGTCTCCACCGATTATCTCCTTGGCCGCTCCCCACACCGCAGCGGCGCTATGATCACTGTGGAGGATCTCCCGGAACCGGACGCCGCTGGCAAGGAAAATGTGTTTAAGGGCAGCCTTTTGCCCACCTTAAATAAGAAGCTGATCGCCAATTCCCTGAATGTGATCTATGGCATTCTGCAAAAATGCAACAACAAGCACCTGACCACAGAGATTTCGTCCTTTTTGAGCGTTGCCGTATACAAGGCGTTCCGCCTGTTGTACTCGGCCAACGGGAAAAATCCGCAGGGCTTGTTCTCCGTCCCGCAGCGGTTGAGCGACGGCCGCTCCAATGCAGCGCAGGACGTCGCCATTTCCAATGCAGAGGCGCTCGCCTGTGGGGAAGATGTGGACGAGATGGAAGGGCTAAGGAAAGACCAAGCCCCGCTTCTCTCCCCGGAACAGATCTCGGAAGAATACCCGCTCTTTGCCTCTTCCCTGTTTAATCTAATCCAAAACGCGGAAGGCCGGATGGGCGGCGGGAAAAAGCCCGCAGAAAAAACGCATGCCCTGCATTCGATCGTCCGGAAGTGACCGCTGGAAATCAATCCCATTATAGCAGGAACCCTTCTAAAATGCAAACAATCGTTTGAACGCCGTCCCACAGAACGTGGAACGGCGTTTTTGCGTCTTCTTTATCCCTGTAGAAAAAACTGAGAGATTCCCAAAACCTCCTTTTCCGCCATCCGCATCAAGGCAATCCAGCCGGGCATAAGGCGGCCTTCGCCAACGCGCCACGTTTTTCTTCAGCCGTGCTGCTCCATACGGTGGCGGGCCAACAAGCGTCGCGTCTCTTGACGGCCGCGCGGCGTCAGCTCCGCATACCCTTTGCGCAGGACGGGCAAATTGAACAGGCACCCCTCCACCGTGCGCGACGCTTCCAACGCCGTATGGCAGAGCAGTTCGTAAATTTTACTTTTATAATAGACGATATGGTCGCCCGCCACCCAAACCGGTGCGTCAAAATCGATGGAAATCAAACCACGTTCCTCCAAGCCGCGCAGGGCCTCCCCACGCTTCTTGACCAGTCCCATTTCCTCCTCAGGGTGTTCCATATACACATTGTCCAGTGCGGTCATAACCAGTTCTTTTTCTGCATCGTTGTGCAATTCAAACCGCGCCATGGGGAAGCGGGCTCCCCGCATGCACAAAAGCAACTCTTCCTGCATTTCTGTCAATCGCATCTATCCTACAACCCTTTCCAATTGATATTGTGTACAGCATTTCATCGCCAAAATCCGCAGCACCGATTCGTCCAGCCGTTCCTCCGTCACGGTCCCGTCTTGCACAGCAGCCGAGAGTGCGTTGTAATCCGCCTGCAAATCGGAGGATAACAGCAGGTCGTTGCCCGCGTTGATCGCCGCCGCACAGGGGTTTTCCCCTCCGGTATATGCCGGGATCGCCTCCATCGACAGATCATCGGTTAAAATCAACCCCGTAAAGCCGAGGTCCTCACGCAAAACCCGGTGTACCTCGGGCGAAAGCGAGGCCGGATGCTCCGAATCCATGCAGTTCACGATGTTGTGCGACACCAGAACCATCGGCGCGCCCTCTTCAATGCCCGCCGCAAACGGCAAAAAGTCCGATTCCATAAACGTCTCGTAGGGACGGTGATCGACCGCTATCCCCGTGTGGGTATCCACATTGTTCCCATAGCCGGGAAAATGCTTCAATGCGCAGGCCATCCGCTGCTGGTTGTACGTGGCCACGGAGTTCTTCACATAGTCCGCCGTTTCCGCCGCCCCTTGGCCGAACGTCCGCGCATACATGAAGTCGGCGGGGTTGGTGGATACATCCGCCACGGGCGCGAGGTTGACATTCAACCCGAGCGATTGCAGCAACTGCGTCTTCTGGACGGTATCGTCTACAATGGCCTGCATACCGCCCGATTGGAACACCTGCTGCGGCGATTGGAACGGTTTTGGCGCAAGGTTCGCATTGCGGCTGACGCGCACAACCGTACCGCCCTCTTCGTCCACAGCCAAAAACATCGGGATCTTGCTGGCCTGCTGGTAGGATTCCATCTCGGCACAGACCTGTTCCGCCGTTTTGCCATCAAAATCCTTTGCAAAGAGCATAAAACCGCCGGGCTGGTACGTCTGCACCGCCGCCAGCGCATTTTCCGAAGGGCAGCGGAACAGGAATACCTGTGCCACCTTTTCCTCCAGGGTCATGTTCTCCAGCAGTTCCTGCGCCTCCGGATATCCCTCTGCAAAAAGCTCTTGCGTCGTTGCTGGCCCAGCTGGAACAGCAGATTGTCCCGAAGATGAAGCATCGCTCTCTTCGGAAGCACTGCCCTCCGGCTCTTCTGGTCGCTCCTCTGTCTCGGCCGGAGGAGCGCTGGATTCGCTTTCCGACGGAACGGACATACTGGATGATGACGAATTCGGTTCCTCCGTTTTCGCTGGGCCCGCTGCACATCCCACAGCGAAAAGCAATAGGACGGCTATCATAAGAAATAGGACGCTTCTCCGTTTCACGTTTGTCCCTCCCGGCCTTCCGGCCCTTGTAAAGCAAAAACAACCTGCCGAAAGACCCGGCAGGTTGTTTCCTTTTGCCAGAGTGTATGTTCAAACACACTCTATCACAAATTTCATTCTTTGACAAGTTCGCGGTACAAACGGATGTATTCGTTGGCGGATTTGCCCCAGCTGTTGTCGCAGCGCATGGCGCGCTCCACGAGAATTCTCCAGCCGTCGCGGTTGTAATATCCGTCGATTGCGCGATGCAACGCATGGAGCATGTCGCCGCTGTTGTAGGTACGGAACGTAAAGCCGTTGCCGTAGCCGTCGCCGCTGTCCTGGATGGAGTCCTTCAGGCCGCCGGTTTCGCGTACCACCGGGATCGTGCCATAACGCAGGGAAATCATCTGCGCCAGACCGCAGGGCTCACTCTTGCTGGGCATCAGGAAAATGTCCGCACCCGCATAAATCTTGCGCGACAGCTCCGGAACAAACCCGAAGCAGGCGCACAGCCGGCCCGGGTACTTGTTCTGCATATCGCGGAAGAAGTTCTCATATTCAAAGTCGCCCGAACCCAGAATGACGAACTGGGCGTTTGTCTCCCACATCAGCTGATCCAGCGCCTCTTTGACGAGGTCGAGGCCCTTATGGGCCACCATGCGGGTGACCATACCGATCAACGGCACATCCGGGTCCTGGGCCAGGCAGAGGCGTTCTTGCAAAGCGCGCTTGTTTTCCGCCTTGTTGCTGAAATCGTCCGCCGAATAGTTGGCGTAGATATCCTTATCCGTCGCCGGGTCATAGCTGACCGTATCGATGCCGTTCAGGATGCCGGTGAGCTTCCAGGAACGCTCCCGCAGGATGCCGTCCAGCTCGTGGGAGTACCACGGGTCGAGGATCTCCTGCGCGTACGTCGGGCTGACGGTTGTCACGCGGTGCGCGGTTTCAATCGCACCCTTCATCAGGTTGACACAATCGTCATATTCCAGGATATGGTTCTCCGACTTCGGGATGCCGAGCACGTCTTCGACCAATTCTTTGCCATATTTCCCCTGGTACTGGATGTTATGGATGGTGATAATCGTCTTGATGCCACGGTACCACTCGTTGTTCGCATAGAAGATGCTGTAATAGATCGGCACAAGGGCGGTTTGCCAATCGTTGCAATGGATGATGTCCGGCTTAAAGTCGATATAGGGCAGCATCTCCAATGCAGCGCGAGAGAGGAATGCAAAGCGCTCCGCGTCGTCATAGTGGCCGTAAAGCCCCTTGCGCTTAAAATAATACTGATTGTCGATCAAATAGTAAATCACACCGCCGGACCGCGCCTCAAACACGCCGCAATATTGACGCCGCCATGCCACCGGTACGGACAGGCTGGTGACAAAGCGCATGTTGTCGCGCAGCTCCTGCGGGACCTCTTCATACAGCGGCATCACGACGCGGCAGCCAATCAGCCGCTCGCGCAATGCCTGGGGCAAGGAGCCCGCCACGTCCGCCAAACCGCCCGTAGCGGCAAACGGCCGTGCCTCACTGGTACAATACAATACTTTCATATTTGAATGTCTCCTCCTTCTTTTCCATGCTGCACGTTGCGCGGCCGAATCAGACCACGCTTCCCTTGCTGATAAAGACCGGATAAGACTGGAATCCCATGAGGGAACGGTCGTTCTTAATGACAACGTCCTTGTCAATCACAACATAGTTGAGTTTACAGTTCGGTCCGATCTCGCTGTCCTGCATAATCACACAGTTCTCCAACTTGCTGCCCTTATCGACCTTCACCCCGCGGAACAACACGCAGTTTTCCACAGAACCTTCGATTACGCAGCCGTCCGCCACAAGGGAGTTGCTGACGTTTGCGCCGAGGCCATACCGGGCGGGCATATTGTCACGCACCTTGGTATAGATCGGGCGGTTCGGGTCAAACAGCTGGCTGCGCACCTTGGGCAGCATCAGGGCCATATTTGCCTCAAAATAGGAATTCATCGAGCAGATATTCTGCGCAAAGCCCGTGAATTCATAGGCATAAATGCGGAACTTCTCGATATTCCGCTGTAAGAAATCACGTTTAAAATTATACAAATTGCGGCTCACACACTCGGTCACCATCTGGATCAACAGGTCGCGGCGCATCAGCAGCATGCTCATGCCAAAATTGCACTCGCCGCTCTGCCGCGGGCTGATGACCATATCCCGCACACGGCCATCCGGATCGATGGTGTATACCGAAGGATTGCTGATCATCTTCGGCAGCTTCCCATACCGGTAGATTACCGTAATATCCGCCTGGTTCTTCAAATGGAACGCCATCACATCGCGATAATCGATGTTGCAGATTACATCACAGTCGCTCAGAATGACATATTCCTCTTGGGAATTCGTCAGAAACCGCATGCTGGATTCCAGGGACTCAACCCGGCTGTTGTTGATCAAGGACTCATGGCCGAACGGGGGAAGCATGAACAAGCCCGCGCTTTTGCGGGACAAATCCCAAGCCTTTCCGGAGCCAAGGTGATCCATCAGGGATTGATAATTGCCCTTTGTGACAACACCGACCTTGTTAATGCCAGAATTGACCAAATTTGACAGCGGGAAATCAATCAGACGGTACCGTCCACCAAAGGGTACAGAACCCATGGTGCGTTTCTCCGTCAATTCCCGGATCTTTTCCTCGTGGACATTGGCAAACAGAATTCCCAGTATATTGTTTCCGCGAATCATTTTGACCCCTCCTCTGCAAGTGTATCCGCATCAATCATCGCCTTGGGGGGTACGGTTGTGCCCGGAGCTAGGACGCAGCCGCTACCAACGACCGCAACACCCCATTCGTCCTTATTTTCCATGTCTTCCGGCCGTGCGCCGACGACGCTGCCCTTGCCGATGACCGCATTCTCTGCGACAATGGCATATTGGACAATGGCGTTCTCTTCTACGCGCGCGCCCGGCATGATGATCGAATCCTTGACCTGTGCGCCCGGAGCAATGTACACGCCGGCAAACAGGACGGCAAAGTCGATCTCGCCATAGACATTACATCCCTCTGCCACCAGGGAATTTTGCACCTTGGCGTCTTTTGCAACATAATGCGGCGGCATAACCGGGTTGCGGGAATAGATCTTCCAGCTCTCTTCGCTCAAGTCCAGATCCACATTGGGATTGAGCAGGTCCATATTGGACTCCCAGAGGCTTTCAATGGTCCCAACATCCTTCCAATACCCCTGGAACGGATAAGCGAACATGCGCTCGCCTGCGTTCAACATGGCCGGCAGGACGTCTTTGCCGAAGTCGTTAGAGGATTTCGGATTGGCCTCGTCCTCTTCCAAATATTTGCGCAGTTTGCTCCAGGTAAATACATAAATACCCATGGAAGCCTTATTGCTCTTCGGCACCTTTGGCTTCTCGTCGAACTGATAGATGGAACCGTCCTCGTTCGTATTCATAATGCCAAAACGGGACGCCTCTTCCATGGGGACTTCGATGACGGCAATCGTACACGCTGCATCGTGCTCCTTATGGAATGCCACCATCTTGGAGTAATCCATCTTATAGATATGGTCGCCGGACAGGACCACTACATAATCGGGATTATAGCGCTCAATAAAGTTGATGTTCTGATAAATCGCGTTAGCTGTGCCCTTGTACCAGTCGGACTTGCGGCTGCGCTGATACGGCGGCAGGACGCGCACACCGGCGTTCATACTGTCGAGATCCCACGGTTGGCCGCTGCCTATGTACTCGTTGAGCAACAGGGGTTGGTACTGGGTAAGGACGCCCACGCTCTCAATGCCGGAATTCACACAGTTCGAGAGCGGAAAGTCGATAATACGGTATTTGCCACCATATGGAACAGCGGGTTTTGCCAGGTTTTTCGTGAGCACGCCCAACCGGCTGCCCTGGCCGCCTGCAAGGAGCATGGCGACGACTTCTTGTTTTGGCATCATAATGAGATTCCTCCTTGGCTTCATATTTCATTGTGAAGGGATTTCCATGTATCAACGTCCGCCAAATGGCGGTCACGCTTGTGGTTCGGCCTTCTTTTTTCTGGGGCGTGTTGTTTTGGTTCCCGCCCCGGAGGAGGTCTTGGATGCAGCCGTCTTTTTTGTCTTGCTGGCCGCAGCCGTCTTGGATTTTGCCGCAGGTTTCTTGCGGCGTACTTTCTTTTGTTTGCACCGGATAAAGACAACGGACAGAGGCGCCAGGTTGAGGCAGATGCTCTGCTCCATCCCGTGCATGGGCTCGTCGTCCTGGGTTTTGATCTCAGCGCCATTGGAAAGCCCGCTGCCGCCGTAGATCACAGCGTCCGAAGAGAAGATCTCTTCATAAACCCCCGGATACGGGGCGCCAATGCAATACTTCTCGCGCAGGACCGGCAAGAAATTGCACACCACCATGAGCTCGTTGCCCTCTTTGTCAAACCGGCGGAAAGCGATGACGCTCTGGGTGTAATCGTCGTTGGAGATCCAGGAGAAGCCCTCCCAGGAGAAGTCCACCTCCCACAGCGGGGCATGCTCCAGATAGAAATGGTTCAGGTCCTTTGAGAAGCGCTGCATTTGTGCATGGCGCTCATCGCTGAGCAGGCACCAATCGAGCTCCTGCTCATAGTTCCATTCGATTTCTTGGGCGAACTCCGTTCCCATAAAGTTCAGCTTTTTGCCGGGATGCGCCATCATATAGGAGAGGAACGTGCGCACACTTGCAAACTTTTGATCCCGATCGCCGGGCATTTTATTGAACAACGAACACTTTCCATGCACCACCTCGTCGTGGGAGATGGGCAGGACAAAGTTTTCGGAGAACGCATAGAAGAAGGAAAAGGTTATGTTGTCGTGATTAAACTTGCGGTAAATCGGGTCCAAGGAAATATAGTGGAGCATATCGTTCATCCAGCCCATATTCCACTTATAATTGAAACCGAGCCCGCCGCAGAAGGTGGGCTTGCTCACCATGGGCCAGGAGGTGGATTCCTCCGCAATCATCATGACCTCTGGGAACAGCTCAAAGATGGATTCATTCAGCTTTTGCAGGAATGCGACCGCCTCCAGATTCTCTTTGCCGCCGTTCTTATTCGGAACCCATTCGCCCTCTTTCCGGCTGTAGTCCAGATACAGCATAGAAGCCACGGCATCCACACGGATTCCGTCGATGTGGTATTTCTCCAGCCAGAACACCGCGCTGGAAATCAGGAAGCTGACCACCTCATTGCGGCCATAGTCGAAGACCAGCGTGCCCCAGTCCTTATGCTCGCCCTTGCGCCAATCCGCATACTCGTAGCAGGGTGTGCCGTCAAAACGCGCAAGCCCGGCCTCATCCTTTGGAAAATGCGCCGGCACCCAGTCCATGATCACGCCGATTCCCGCTTCATGGAATTTCTCCACAAAGCTCATAAAGTCCTTTGGTTCGCCATAACGGGAGGTAGGCGCGAAATATCCCATGACCTGATAACCCCAAGAACCGTCAAACGGATACTCGGTGATCGGCATCAGTTCGACGTGCGTATACCCCATTTCTTTGATATAGGGAATCAGCTCGTCAGCAAGCTTGTCATAGGAAAAGACATTTCCATCCGCATACCGGCGCCAGGAACCGAGATGTACCTCGTAGATGTTCACAGGCTGGTTGTAATGCGGCTTTTCTTTCTTGTGCTGGTACCACGCCTGATCGTTCCATTGGAATCCCTCGATGTCATAATAGCGGGAAGCGTGTCCAATTCCCGCCTCGAAGTGGAACGCATACGGGTCGCTCTTCATCACTTTTTTCCCATCTTTGCCGGTGATGCTGAACTTATAAATCTCATACATGGGGAGGACAAACGGCAGATAACATTCCCACACGCCGTCGCTGATTTTTTCCATCGGATTTTTTTCTTCGTCCCATTCGTTGAACGGGCCGACCAGCGAGACTGCCTGGGCGTTGGGCGCCCACACCCGGCAGGACATCCCTTCTCCTCCGTCTACGGCAGCTTTATGCAAACCCATGTATTCATAGGCCTTGACATTCGTTCCCTCGTGGAATAAATATAGCGGAAAATTATTTTCTTCCGTTTTTTTCACATCTGGCATTTGAACCGCTCCCCCTGGTAACATTTTCTTTAGGTTTATCATATCACAAACTGACAAAATAGCAAGTGTTTTTGGTTGTTTAATTGGAGATTTTGCGGATATATATAAATTTTTTTGTTGACATTGTTATAAAACGCCCAAGTTTTTCGCTGCAATGGCCTTTTTCCCAAAAATCAGTATACCATAGGGTGCTTGTCAGATTTTGCTTATTCTCCCCACAGACTTCCCATTTACATTGTTCTAACAAATATAAAACAAGGATTTAAGGCAAAAATTGAACACTTCCAAAGGCACAGACCCCAACGTCCCTTGGCCTACGGCAGACGCATAGCGTCTCTCGCGCCTACGGCGGGCACACAGTGCCTTTCGCGCCTACGGCGGGCACACACAGTGCCTTCCGCGCCTACGGCGGACGCGCAGCGTCTTTTCGCGCCTACGGCGGACGCGCAGCGTCTTTTCGCGCCTACGGCGTCCCCTAAGAAAGCAAACTGCGAAGAGTTTGCTTTCCGCTCCATATCGGGAAAGCCCTACAGAAGCAAGAAAAACCACCTAAAGACCGGATGCCATCCTTCCGCATCAGCTGTGAAAAAGAAAAGCATTGAATGATAGAAAAGGCCCCAACCCTGGGAACTCTTCCGGGGTTGGGGCCTCGTTGCTTAGAGGGAAGCTGCCTTCCCTTTTTGTCTTTTATTTCCGATTAGCCAATGGCTACCGTGCAATGGACGCATAGCATCCGTCTACGAAAGCACTTACGCAATCGTCACGGCACAATGTTTCACAGGACGTGCAACGTCTTACGCGCCTACGGCGTCCGTCTACGAAAGCACTTATCCAATCGTTACTGCACAGTGTTTAACTGGGGCATTGCCCGGCAGGGTGGTGTAAACGCCCGTGCTCTGGCCCGGTGTGCCGATGGCATAGACTCTGTAGTAGTAGTCGTTGCCGATCTTCGCCACGAACTGCGTCTTGAGCACTTCACCGTTGCCGACCGTAAAGCCCGGCGTCATGGCGTTGCCGTTCACGACCGTCATCTTGAAGCAGTATGCGCTGCCTCTCTTCAAGGTGAAGTTGACCGTCGTGTCGGAAACCACATAGGCATTCGCTGCCACGCTCTGGCTTGCAGATACAACGCCCGCTGCGCCGTATGCGTTGCCGACGTTCGCGGACGTGCTGCCGCTGTTCTTCGAGCTCGTGGAGGTGCTCTTCTCGACCAATCCGTCGATGCTATTCTCCAGCGCCTCGACCGCGTCTGCAACCTCTTCCTCGGTCGCTTCTGCGTCGTTCAGGACTGCTTTCGCAGTGCTCAGGGCGGCCTTCATCGCTGCGACGCTCTTTGCCGTGTACTTATTGGTATTGATTGCCTCGGCTTCCCCGATCAATGCTTCCAGAGCATCCTTATCCGGGATCAGGCGCAGGGCGGAGATCGCCGCTGCCAAATCTTCTGCTGCGGTATCCACCGCATCCTGCGTTGCGTTTTCATTTGCCAGGACGGTTTTTGCCTCTTCCAGAGAGGTCTCAAAGCTCGTCCATGCGTCGTTCTGGATGTACTGATCCGCATTTGCAACAATGCTGTCGCCCTTGGTGACCAGCGCTTCCAGCTCGGTGATGTCTGCGCGGTAGACCAAGCCATAGATGGCGTCATACAGCGCATCCACCGCTGCGGTGATGTCCGCTTCCAGGACTTCTTCATCGTCCAACAGCTCTTCCGCCGCCGCATACGCTTCGTCCAGCGCATCCAGGCTGTCCGGCGTAAACAGGTCGCGGTTGATGGAATCTGCGATTTCCATCGGGATGTCCAGCTGGCTCTTGTCGCCCGCGACAAAGCTCAGGTAGTGCAACGCGTCGATCAAGTCGCTCCATGCGGTGTTGATCTCGTCCTGCGTTGCGGTCTTCTTTGCTTCGACGTCCTTCGCCGCCTGCAAGGCTGCTTCGTACTTCTCTTTCACGGACGGAACAGCCGCATCGGCCTCGCCCGCCCGGCCTTCTGCAATCTCAATGGCAGCGCGCAGGTTCTGTTTGTCAACAAGCGTGAAGCCAAGCTCGATTGTGGTGTCCACATTCAGCATGGTCAGATTGTACACAAATTCGTTGATGTCAAAGTCTTCCACCGCCACGGCTTCGCCGTTCACGGTGACGCCTGCAATCTCTCTGCCGTCTACTCTCGGAGTGAAGGTCAGTTCGAGCTCGGTGTCCGCCATCACGTCGGCCGAATACTTGCCCAGCAGGTTTGCAATCGTCTGCTCTTCGCCGCCGATGCTCAGTTTTACCGTCTTCGGGAAGGTGACGGTCAATTCCGGTTTCCCACGCAAAGTGAGATCGGCATCGGTCACATCCCCGTCCGATACAGTTACAGCAACGGTGGATGCCAGATAAGCGCCCTCCACCGCGTTGACCTGGACAAGATAATCGCCCGCTTTTACATCGGTAAAGGCAAAGTTTCCTTCTTCGTCGGTCGTTGTAAGATCAATCGCTTGATCCGGATTGCCGGCCGTATACAGGTACACGGGGATTCCTCCCACGTCCACACCGGTTTCGCCGGCAAGTACACATCCAGAGACCGTATAGACCGTAGGCACCTCGTAAACCCGCAGCTCTGCTGCGCTAGCAAAGCCACCGTATCCTTCCATGGCGGTCAAGCGGACAGCCTGTGCCTCTGTCGGGGAGAATTCCACGGTTTTCTCCGCCATATCCAGCGCCCAGTCGCCCTCCGATACCTGCGTCCATGTTCCGTCCGCTGCCTGGATTTCCAAGCGGTACTTTGTAATGATACCGTTGTTCTGTCCAGGGGTCTGCCGCGGTACATATACAAATTGGTTAATCTGGCGTACGGTATCAAAGCGAAGCGTGATATCCACAGGCAGCGGGTCCTGCTGCGGGTCATAGCGGCTGTGCCAAAGGGTTTGGATGTTCCCATCGATGGCAAAAGAGGCCGGCCCATCGTAGTCGTGCTGTGGATTCGTTTCGCTGCTTGCTTCCGCCGTCATGCTGCTATTGGGAACCATGTTGCCATATTGGAAATTCGCACGGACGGATTGATCGCTATTCATAATCAAATAGACTTCCGAATCCGTACCGGTCTGGCTGCCTTCCCAGCCAATGAACGTACCTGTGGTTTCAATGGCTTCTATGGTCACCCGGTCGCCCTTTGCATATTCCTGGGAATATGGCAGGGATACCAGCTCGTTATTCACAGAAATCTTTCCTCCGGGCGTCCCCTCCAAATACAGCTGATAGGTGTCTTGTGCTTCGTCGATGCGGTATACACCCATCTCAGAAAGCTGGAACATATAGTTGGTGGTTGTATCGGCTGCCAGTTTGCCAATCCGATTCACCGTGACGCGGATATACCGGGCATCTTGCATTTCATCAAAGGTATAAACCGCTGGGCGGTAATACTCGGGGGCCACAACGTCGTGGTAAGTGCCGATGACCGTGTATGTATCCTCCCCATCCTTGCGCACGGAGATGGTGAAATCCTCTGGGAAGGAACATGTGCTTCCATCGGCCGCAAAATAGTCGGAGCGTGGATACAAGTGCACGCGGTTAAACTCGGTGTTTTCCCCCAGATCCACTTCAACCCAATACGGGTCTGCGGAGACATCGGGATTGGTAGTTGCCGAGCTTGTATAGCCCTTGGAACCGCTGACATCTCCCGGCGTCAAAAGGACGCCATCCGTCAGGTTCGATGTGCTCCAATCCGGCGGAGATTCAATGGTGTTCTTCGCATTCACCGCCGCATGCAGCGCCAGATTTTCGGATATTGCCAATGCCTGATTCAACACCAGCGAATGGTCGCTGTCCATCGTCAAAGAAATGGTTTCTTCATCGGAAGAAACATCGCCGCCCCAGGAGAAGAAACCGTAGTCCGCTTCGTTGAGGATGACCGGTTCAATCGTCAGCTCCTGCCCTTCACGGAATGCGCCTGTATATGGGAGGATTTTCTCATCGCCGCCATTGATGCGCACCGCTGCATAGGCCATTGGGTCATTGGAAGCGATCTGCAACATAACCACATCATCGCTATAGACTTCCAGCTCGCCAATCTGCATCAGGTAGCCGTCTGTCTCATTCGCCAAGCGGAGCTTCGTGCCCACTACGCGGATATAGCCAGCCTCAACCGGCTCGTCAAACAGAATGGCGCGCGGTTTGCTGGTGACCGTGTCTCCCTCCACCTGCTTGACCGGCGTCCATTCGTTTCCGTCCACCGAAACCAAGACTTCATAATCCACAGGCATCATAGCGCCGTCGAGATTATCCGAAGGATACAGCAGGATCTCCTGGATGGAGCATACGCCTCCCAGATCCACCTGGACCCATTCCGTGCTGTCTTCTGTCTGATTTCTGCCCGGCATGGAACTCCAGCCGTTGGTATAGGCGCCGTCCACCAGCCCGGAGATCCCCCAGCCGTCCGCCTCATAGGAACTGGACGCGGACACTGCTGCGCCGGTGGAAATGCTCATATCTTTATTGGGCGTGTCCACCACCTGAATGGAGGTCGCCGAACGGTCGGACTGGCTCAAATGGAACGCCTCATAGATGGGCTTCAACGTGCGTTCTTCGAAGGGAAGGTTCTGCTCGCCTTCCACATCTGTTCCAGGACCGTTGAACCATCCCAAAAGGGCAAAGCCCTTGGAATAGGTGTACCCAAACATGTGGTCCTCCGCGGGCATGGTCACATTGCGGATCACCGGAATGTCAAAATGGAGTGCGATTTCGTCCACGGTTGTGGGATCAAAGGAAATCTCCAAAAAGCCGTTCTCTACGTTTGCTTCTGTCTCCATCCCATCCACAGTCAAGCGGAGTGTTGTGAGATCCACATAGGATGGAATAAACAGCCGCATCGTAAGCTCCGAAGCGGTGCTGCTTTCCACGGCAAACTGTACGTCTCCATTCTCTGGATAGCCGGATGTCTGCTGCAAAACTGTCTCCCCGCCGCCGGAAGCAAACGTCAGGCGATTGTTCGAATATTGCAGCACATACAGGCGGCCCTGGGCATCGGTCATATACTGATATCCCAATGCTTTCCCCATGCCTTCGCCGCCGCGCATCGTGCAGCACCAGGTTGCTTCATAGGAACTCACGTCCAGGGAATCGCTGGTCACACCACAGCAGGTATCGGTGCCAAAGCCACCGTTGCTGCGCTGGCCTGCGCCCATGCCATTGAGCAGAATCTTCTGGGCCAATTCCAGCCATTTCACATCCTGTGTATAGCGGAACAGTTCCATGGAGGCGATATAGGAATCAATGATGGCGCACGGTTCTGTCCATTCCGGGCGCTGATACCAGTTGTAGTTCATATACGTCTCCGTCATGCCGGAGCTGACATATTCCTCCATGCGCTGTACCGCATAATCGAGGTACTTCTGCTCATGGGTAGCGCCGTAGAACCGCAGGATGCCGCGTGTGGCAGACAACGTGGCGTGCGTCTGGAATTTTAGGGTGCGCACATCCTCCTGCATAAACTTTTCAATCATGATCTCGATGACCGAACGGAGCTCTTCGTTTTTCGTAATTTGATATGCGTGGGTTGCCCCGTCCAACATGATAAACACGCAGCCGGTATCTGTGGACAACTTCCAACCGGCCTCTTCCCCGATAATCTCGCCGGACTCTCCGCCGCCCTGTCCGCCTTCGATAATGGGATACCGCGCAAAGCCGTCCTTCGCCGGGATTAAAAGCTTATTCACCAAACCCTCTATAATTTCGAGCGCACGGGGATCCTGGTTCCATTCGTACAATTCGCACATCGCACGCAGGAACCAGCTGTGCCCGGCCATCAACTGCTCATTAATCATATCGGGATTCAAGGTTTCATTAAAGAAACAGCCGTCGAGCAGCTTGTCCGGCAAAGCCTGCATCATGGCTTCCAGGTTCTGCGGGGCGCGGTCTTGGTTTGCCTTTGCCTCGCTGATGATTCCCAGCAATGCCCGGCCTTGATAATCCCCCGGCCAATTGGGGTCGCCTTCCAGAACAGAAGGCAACAGATAGGGGTCGCTCTCCAACCGGTCATAATTCTTTTGGGAACGCTCATATAGGTACCCGGAAAGCGTATCCACGTTGGCCATGTCCAATACGGACAGCTCCGCATCCGGATCGGCCTGTACATTATTTTTGGCTGCAAACGCGGGGGTCAGGCTTCCCAAACAGAGCAACAGCGCTAAAACTACGCTCAGTAGATTACGGACTTTTTTTTGTATCATGCAAAATCTCCTTTCCAAAATAGCTTTTTATTCCATTTGCAAGAAGACACATGAGAAGGGCCGCAAAAGCCCTTAAAATTCCGCTCCTCCCTTCTATTCCTTTTATCATATATCCTCTTTACAATTTTATATATATTACATATTTTTAACGACTAGAGCCCGACTGTTTTATTTATTAATTATACATACATTTATCAAGGAATAAGATATTATGGCGAATTTTTGGAATATTTTTCTATATTTTTTTAGGAAATCCAGCAAAACACTCGAGCGCGGTTCCAAATAAAATGAAAAGCTTAACATAATCTCAATGGAGGGCAGACGCCCTTTAAACTAGGCAACCTTTTGATCTTTTGTGCGATACAACCGCTAGGTAAACAAAAAGAGCCCCTGCCCTTTGCAATGCAAAGAGCAGGGGCTCACAGCCTTTACGTTTCGGTTTTAACCGCCGGCCAAATTATTCGTGGTCAACCTTGTACATATGCTTGATGAGGTCGAGCACCTTGTTGCTGTAACCCCATTCGTTGTCGTACCAGGATACCAGCTTGACGAAATGGTCGTTCAGCATGATGCCAGCCTTCTCGTCGAAGATGGAGGTGTGCGGATCGCCCAGGAAGTCGGAAGAAACAACCGCTTCGTCGGTGTAGCCGAGGATGCCCTTCAGCTCGCCTTCGGAAGCTTCTTTGATCGCCTTGCAGATCTCTTCGTAAGTGGTCTTGGTCGCCAGGCTTACGGTGAGGTCAACAACGGAGACGTCCAGGGTCGGAACACGCATGGACATACCGGTCAGCTTGCCCTTAACGGACGGGATAACCAGTGCGCAAGCCTTAGCAGCGCCCGTGGAGGACGGGATGATGTTGCCAGCAGCTGCACGACCGCCGCGCCAATCCTTCTTGGACGGGCCGTCAACGGTCTTCTGGGTTGCAGTGGTGGAGTGAACCGTCGTCATGAGGCCTTCCACGATGCCGAACTTGTCGTTGATAACCTTGGTCAGAGGAGCCAAGCAGTTCGTTGTGCAGGAAGCATTGGAAACAACCTTCATGTCCTTGGTGTAGGTGTCGAGGTTAACACCGCAGACAAACGTGGGGGTTTCCTTATCCTTTGCAGGAGCGGAGATAACAACCTTCTTAGCGCCAGCCTGAATATGAGCGGAAGCCTTCTCGGTGGTGCAGAACACGCCCGTGGACTCCACAACGTACTCCGCTTCAACAGCGCCCCACGGAATCTGGGACGGCTCCTTCTCAGCAAAAACGCTGATCTCCTTGCCATTGACAACGAGCTTGCCGTTCTCAGCCTTTACGGTGCCATCGAAATGACCATGCATGGTGTCGTATTTCACCATGTAAACCATATAGTCGAGGTCGATGAACGGATCGTTGATGCCAACGATCTCAAAGGTCTCCGGCTGCGCAACAGCGGCACGGAATACCAGGCGGCCAATGCGGCCAAAGCCATTAATGCCAACTTTAATAGACATAGAACTTGTACCTCCTGAATTTTATAGTGGTCTATCCTGCTATTATTTTATAGCATTCGCAGCGATAATACAAGAGTTTGATATAAATTTAACTTACATTTTTTAAATATTTTTCTGGAAAACTCTTCAATTTTCTTCTTCTGGTGTTCGGATGGCAGCGCTTACGCCCGCGGGCAGCTTACGCGCGGCGAACAAAAAGGACAAAATGTAGCAAGCCATGCACAAATTGACCAGATGAAGCCCTGCAGGGAACAGCCCCGGGACGGTCCTTCCCAGAACCGCCATCAGCAGGGTCGGCACGGAGGTCAAAAGCGCCAGCAGTGCTGCCGGAAGTCCGGTCGCAGCCAACATGCGCCCGCTCTTTTCGCCCTCCACGCCGGCGAAAAATTTCGCCTGTGCAAACAGGAACAAAAGGAGCAATACCACCGCAAACATGTCGTACACATTTTCCGACACATTGACCACTGCTGTATAGGAGATAAACAGCAGAACCAGGCAAATGCATCCCCAAACCGCTGGCAAAAGCGCGACGAGCGGATGCTCGCCCACTGGGTTCGTCCCCGTGGCAAAGCCATAGGCCGCCAGAAAAATGGCGAACGCCGCCAGGATCCCGACAATCGCCATTGCCAGGCCGATCACACCGGCAGGGGTTGTGCTCTCCCCACTGGGAGCCGTCCCATTGATCTGCACACTATAGATAAAAATATTGCTGACAGAGTTGACCAGAAGCAACGCGCCGGTCAGCCCGGACAGGACAGCCGTGGGGATGCTCCGCAAAGGCGTATATCTCGCCGGCATCCGCTTGCTTCCCTTCGAAATGACCACGATCGCAGCAAATGCAAGCAGCAGGACAACCACCAGCACCGCCGTAGTCGCCGTACCGCCGTTTAAAAATCCAGTATCCTCTTCCATCAGGGCAAAAAGCTGATACAGGCGAACGGGAAGCACCACAACCAGCGCAACCAGAAAAACCAACCAGGCATGTTTCATAGACATCGGATATTTCCCCTTTTTACAATAGTATCAAGCGACATTGTATTCTATTCTACACAATTGCAGGAACCTTAATTTTCTTATTTCACATAATAGCAAAATGTTGCCGTGAATCAAAAACCGCCAGGCAGCGCTGAAACACTGCCTGGCGGTACGAAGCCTCTTATTCCCGTTCGTCAATGGGTATGTACTGCTTTTCATGCGTCAAGGAGCGGTATGCGGGGCGCATAATGCGGCCGCAGGTTTCCATTTCCTCGATGCGGTGTGCGCACCAGCCCGCAATGCGGGATACGGCGAACATCGGCGTGTACAGGTCGCTCGGAATCCCCAGCATCTCATACACCAGGCCGGAGTAAAAGTCCACATTTGCAGAGATGACCTTCCGGTCGTTCTTCACCTTTGCGAATACATCCGGCGAGAGCTTTTCCACGCGCTCAAACAGCTCAAATTTCCGCAGCATGCCGTGCTCCTCCGCCATTTTACGCGCATTTTCTTTTAAAATCACGGCGCGCGGGTCGGACAGCGTATAGACCGCATGGCCCATGCCATAGATCAGCCCGGAGCGGTCGCCGGCCTCCTTGCGGACAATCTTTTCCAAGTAGCTTCCCACTTCGTCGTCGCTCTCCCAGTTTTTCACATGCCCCATCAAGTCGTCCATCATCATCATGACGCGATGGTTCGCCCCACCGTGCCGCGGCCCCTTCAAGGAACCGATGGCGGCGGAAATTGCGGAATAAATATCCGTCCCCGTGGAGGAAAGCACGCGCGTGGTAAAGGTGGAGTTGTTGCCGCCGCCGTGCTCCGCATGCAGAATCATGCACAGATCCAGCAGCTTGGCCTCTTCATCGGTAAAGACGCGGTCCGGGCGGATGGCATTGAGGATGGCCTCCGCCGTGGAATGGTTCGGGTCCAGCGGGTGGAAAAACATGCTTTGCCGGTCAAAATGGCGGCGTTTCACCTGGTAGGCATACGTCATAATGGTGGGCAAACGCGCGATCAGCTGGATAGCCTGGCGCATGTTGTTTTCCAAGGAAGGATCATCCGGGTTGTCGTCATAGGAATACAGTGCCAATACCGAACGGCCCAGTTTGTTCATGATGTTGCGGGACGGCGCCTTGATAATCATATCCTCGGCAAAATACTCCGGCAGCTCCCGGCAGCTGTTGAGCAGCTTGCTAAAGCCCTCCAACTGCGAGCGGGTCGGCTGCTTGCCAAACAGCAACAGCCAGGCGACCTCTTCAAAGCCAAAGCGGTTTTCCCGGCGGCAGCCCTCCACAATATCCTCCACGTTGATGCCGCGGTACGTCAGGATACCCTTATCCGGGATGCGTTCCGCGTCGTCGATCAAATAGCCATGCACGTTGCAAATCAGCGTCAAACCGGCCATGACACCCGTCCCATCGGGATTCCGCAGGCCGCGTTTTACCTGATACAGGTCAAATTTTTCCGGGGGAATCTGGTTATTCGCCCGAAATTCCTCACAGAGCGCTCGAAATTCCATTTTTTGATCATTCTGCTGTGTCTCTTCCATCCTAACATTCACTCCGTTCTTTCAATCATCGGGCAAAACCGACCTGTTTCACCCACTCCCTTTTGTGCAACGATTTTATTGTAAAGGATTGCCATAGGGAAGTCAATCCTTGGAACAGAGACAAAGGCCGTAAAAATGCATGAAAAATTGTCAATTATTTCATTTTTTGTTCGAAAATGCGAATATCGTTGCAATTTACAGCATCCTTATGCATAATTCAAACATCCTCCATGTAAAAATGGAATAGCCGTAGAAATGCGGACAAGGCGCTTGTTTGCGGAGGTGTAAAAATGAAAGGTACGACGATTTTATGCTTATTGCTTTTTCTCGCCATGCTGTGCATCCCCTTCCTGGCGATCGGAGCGAACCTGTCCGGATCGCTTCCAGATTCCCCGCGGGTGACGGATTCCGGCCCCCCGGCGGATCTTGAGAACGCCTCGTTCCGCATCCGGGACGAATCCACCAACGAGGTCCTGACCGTCGGGGACCGGGACTTCCTCTATGGGGCCATCGTCACGGAAATGGCCCCCAGCGCGGAGCCGGAGGCCTTAAAAGCACAGGCGGTCGCCGCTTACACCTATTACAGCCGGCAGCGTGCGCTGGCCCGCGAGCAAAACGCGGACAGCGACTTCTCCGCTGACCCCCAAAACTGGAAGGTCTATGTCAGCAAAGAACAGATGCAGGAGCGCTGGGGAGAATCCTTTCAGGAGTATTACGACAAACTCACGGAGGTGATCGACTGCATCGCGGGCCAGACCCTTCAAAGCGATGGGGAATTGATCGACGCCACCTATTTCGCAATCTCCTCCGGAAAGACGGAGAGCTCGGAGGACGTATGGGGCGGAAAGCTGGACTACCTCGTCCCGGTTGCCAGCCCCGGCGACCTGTTTGCCAGCGGTTACCAGACCACCGCCTCGTTCAGCGCCGAAGAATTCCGGAACGCCATCCAGGAAAAAGCGCCGGACGCGGATTTTTCCGGCGACCCATCCACCTGGGTGGGCGAAGCTGCATGCACGAATTCCGGCTCGGTGAAACAGATCACCATCGGCGGGCAGCCGGTGGATGGCGACGACGTGCGCTCGGCGTTCGGCCTGCGCTCCTCCAATTTTACCCTCGCCTGTGCGGATAGCATCTTTACGTTTACGGTCCGGGGATATGGGCACGGCGTGGGCATGAGCCAGACCGGCGCGCAATTTATGGCGCAGCAGGGTTCGGATTATCAGGAAATTTTGGCGTGGTATTACCCCAACACCACGCTGGTTTCCGTATAAGAGAACGCCTCCCGTCCCAAAGGACAGGAGGCGTTCTCTTCTGCATATTGACGTTCCGGCGGGACGAGCGCCATTGTGGGAAAATACAGCTTATGTAAACAACCCCGAACAATAAGCAACGATGACCGGTAACAAAAAAAGCGCTAAGCAAAGAAGCGACAACCAGAAGGCACGCGCACGATACCAAACAAAGGGTTTCCCCGCCTCTTGGCACTGTACCTTTTCCCCTCTTAAAGCCAATACAAACATAACACCCCAGCCGATGGCCAACAGGATGTACCAAAGCCAGCGGAGCGCAGGGAATTGCCTGAGGAATGCAACCAACAGCCATGTATAGGCATAACAAGTCGTATCGAGCATGTTCAAAAACGCCGGTTCCGCCCAGCCAAGAAAACGCCGCCCTTCCTCCCGCGCTTCTTCCCGGATGGAGAAATAGGACAGCCACGCGCGGAACAGGCTGGCTGCCAAAACCGTCAATGTACAGGCGACCCAATAGACAGGCGAACTAAACCATACGATCAGCAACAACAAGATCACGACGCCCAAAGCGGCTTGAATCACGCCTGCATGGTTCCGCAAAAAAGCACCCATGATTCTCCCTCCTTCCAAGATCAATATAATATATTTTCGGCAAAATAACAAGTGGTTTTGAAGTGAAATTTCTTTACAAAATTAAAAGCTCTAATTTGTAAGAATAAATCGAATGATTTAGATCGAATCTCCGAAACAAAAAAGCCTCTACCCACATCTTTTTTGACATGGATAGAGGCTTTCGAACATCTTATGCGCAGAAGGTTCTCTGGGCAGGAAACGCAGGCGTTTAGCCCTTTTTCACCAGGTCACGGATGACTTTGAAAATCTGGATGCAAACGGTGGGCAGGATGGCAAGCAAAACGATCATGCCAACGTTTGCCAGGGTCAGCGGGGCAACCTGGAACAACGTCTCCAAGAAGGGCAGCAATAACACAGCGGCCAACAGCACAATCCCCGCTGCAAACGCCATCAGGGAATATTTGTTGCTGCCAAGGCCCAGACGAAAGATCGACTTCTCTCCCCGGCAGTTAAACCCGTGGAACAGGCGGGCAAGCGTCAAAGTAGCAAACGCCATCGTCATTGCGAGCGCTGCATTCTGCGTCGAGCCATAGCCAATGTAGAACGCCGCCATGGTCGCGATGCCAATCAACAGGCCCTGCCCAAAGATTTTCCCCAGAAGGGACCGATTCAAAATGGGTTCCTTGGGATCGCGCGGTTTGCGGTCCAAAAGGTCCTTGCGGGCAGGCTCCATGCCGATCGCAATCGCGGGGAGGCTGTCGGTCAGCAGGTTGATGAACAGCAGATGCACCGGGGCAAACGGCATCGGCAGGCCCACAATGGATGCGAAGAGCACGCAGAGGATGGCTGCCATATTGCCGGAAAGCAAAAACTGGATCGCATTTTTGATGTTTTCATAGACATTGCGTCCGTTTAGGACCGCCTTGACAATGGTGGCAAAATTGTCGTCCTCCAAGATCATGGAAGCGGCATCTTTGCTGACCTCTGTGCCGGTGATCCCCATGGCAACGCCGATGTCCGCCTTTTTCAGGGCCGGTGCGTCGTTCACGCCGTCGCCCGTCATCGAGACGATGCGGCCCTTGCGCTGCCAAGCGTCCACAATGCGGATCTTGTTTTCCGGGGAGACGCGGGCATAGACCGCGATTTTGGCGAGCTTTTGATCCAGCTCTTCATCGGACATGGCATCCAGCTCCACGCCCTCGAGTGCCATATCCCCATCGGTAAAGATGCCGATCTTACGGGCAATCGCCGTGGCGGTCACCTTGTGGTCGCCGGTGATCATCACCGTGCGGATGCCAGCGCGCTTTGCGTCTGCAACCGCCTGCACGGATTCCTCACGCGGCGGGTCGATCATGGAGATCAAGCCCACAAAGGTCATATCGGTCTCGTCCTCCAAGGAGAGGGGGCGCACCGCATCCAACGGGCGATAGCCAAAGGCCAGCACCCGCAGGCCCTGCTCCGAAAGCGCATTGTTGACGCGCAGAATTTCCTGCTTGCCCGCTTCATCCAGGGGCAAAACCCCTTTGCTGGTGAAAATCTTCGTTGCACGGCCCAACATCACATCGATCGCGCCTTTGGTCAACAACGTGGGGGTCCCGTCGATGTCGTGCAAGGTGCTCATGAGCTTACGGTCCGAATCAAAGGCGATTTCGCCCAGACGCGGGTGCTGCTGGCGGTAGGCCACTTCTTCGACCCCGAACAAGTCGCCCAACTGCACCAGCGCCACCTCGGTCGGGTCGCCGATGTCCGCGCCGTCCACAGAAGTTGCATCGCTCGCTAGGATCGCGATTTTTAACAGCAGGCGCTGCGGGTCGTTCGGCAATTGGAGGTCCTTCCCGTCCAGCAATTGGCCGTCGGCATAGATTTTCTGGACGCACATCTTATTCTGTGTAAGCGTACCGGTCTTATCGGAACAAATGACCGAGACGGAACCGAGGCTTTCCACCGCCTTCAGGTCTTTGATAATGGCATTTTCTTTGGCCATCTTCTGCGTCCCCATCGCCAACACGATGGTCACGATGGAGCTGAGCGCCTCTGGGATTGCAGCCACTGCCAGTGCCACGGCGAACATCAGGGAGTCGAGGATGGGCATCTCCCGATACAGGGACAGGCCAAAGACCACCACACAGATCGCCAGAATGATGACCGCCAATTTCTTGCTGAAGTCGTCCAAGCTCTGTTGCAACGGCGTCTTGCGCTGCTGGGTCTGGTTCATCAGCGAGGCGATTTTGCCGATCTCCGTATGCATGCCGGTGCCCGTCACCACAACAGTGGCGCGGCCATACGTCACAAGGGAACCGGAAAAGACCATATTCTTCTGGTCGCCCAGGGCTACTTTCTCGCCGGGGATGACCTCCTCGGTCTTTTCAACGCCCTCGGACTCGCCGGTCAAAGAGCTTTCGTTCACCTTGAGGGAAAAGTTCTCAATCACACGCCCGTCTGCAACCACCAGGTCGCCCGCTTCCAGAAACACGATGTCGCCCGGCACCACCTCTTTGGAGGGGACCTCCACCTTTGCGCCTCCACGCAAAACCTTCGCCGTTGGGGAGGACATCGCCTTGAGGCTTTCCAGGGATTTTTCCGCCTTGAAGTACTGCACGGTGCCGAGGACTGCATTGAGAATCAGAACGGCAAAGATGACGATGGTGCTCTCTCCCTGCCCGGACAGCATGGAGATAATGGCCGCCACGATCAGGATCACTACCAATAGGTCTTTAAACTGCTCCAGGAACACCTGGAGGACGCTCTTCTTTTTTCCCTCCACCAGCGCATTGGGTCCGTATTTTTTTAGCCTGTCCGCTGCCTGTGCATTGGATAAGCCTCCGGAAGAGCTCTCTTGCTCTCGCAAGACCTCTTCCACAGAGCGGTTGAAAAATGTGTCTGCCATAATGTTTTCTCCTTCCATACAGTTCTTCCTGCTGCCGGCCGTATATAACAAAAAAAGACTTCCGGCCAGCTGCCCAAGCGTAATGCAGGACAGCCATCCAAAAGTCTTGTTAACCGATCAACGGCACACACCGCCAGATTTTTTCAAATCGGGTATGTTGACGGCATGTCTATGAAACTACTCCCTCTTGATGGATGAACAACAGAATGAGTTTTTAATTCGAGATTAGTATACCGTCAAACCGCTCGCTTGTCAACCGTCCCACAAAAAATTTACAATTTCTTTCCATATTACGCTGTGGCGTGGGTATAGACCTGCCCTGCCGCTGGAACGATGTCCCGTTTCTCCAATAGCTCGGATACTGTGACAAATTGGTAACCCTCCGCTGCCAACGCGGGGAGGATCACTTCACACGCATCCGCTGTCGCGGCGTACAGGTCGTGCATCAGGATGATATCCCCATCCTTTACCTTTTCCAAAACCTCGCTGGCAATGGCGCCGCTGCTGCGGTTCTTCCAGTCCTGCGTATCGATCGACCAGAGGACAAACGGCTTTTGTATGGCCTCTCTCGCCGCATCGTTGATCGCCCCATAAGGGGGCCGCAAGAGCACCGGCGCTGTGGGAAGCAAATGCGAAATGCGTTCATCCGTCTCCTGCACCTGAAAAGCGATCTCCTGTTCACCCAGTTTGGAAAGGGAAGCGTGGTTATAGGAATGGTTTCCAATTTCGTGCCCTTCTGTGTATTCCCGCTGTAATACATCGGCGTAGCTGTCCACGCGGTTTCCCAGGACAAAAAAGGTTGCGCGCGCGTTGTACTGTTTGAGCAAATTCAGGATGCGGGGCGTCACAATCGGATGGGGGCCGTCGTCAAAGGTCAGGGCAACCATCGGGCGGTCTGGATCGACGGCGACCGGCTCCGGTTCTGTGAGTTCCACCTCCGGCGCAGCCGCGACGGAGAGCAGCGGCCCCTCGGTTCGGATCCGAAGAGCGCCCGTCAGGTCTTCATAAGGGATTTCGGCCATTGGTGCTCCATCCTGTTCCGGGAAAATCTGCCCCTGCTCAAAATAGATGCGTACGGCATCCGTTGTGAGGGCAAAGTTTTGAAAATTATCCATATCCGGTGTGGTGCCCGCCAAAAACTGCTCCGTTTCGGTTGCGCTAAGGTTGCCGGACGATTCGCGGAACGATTTTCGTACCCCTTCGGAAAGGCGTTCCAGATAATCGTTCTGGAAAATGTCCCCGAGCCCCAGCTGCCTCCCCTCTAGCAGGTCAAAAACCATGGCGATCGTTCGATCCCGTGCGTTGGACCAAGTGGAAAATTGTTCCTTCACCGTGAGTACCATGGAGGCAGTCCGGTCCCCGGCCATATAAGACTGATAATCCACCAGCAAATCGGATTGCACATCCGTTGTAGTGGTCTGCTGTTCCTGTCCCAACTGTTCCCGATGGCCCTTTTGCAAGTCCTCCACTACCTCCAAAACCTGTAAATCGATCGCTTGAATGCCGAAAACCGGATAGTGGATACTGACCGCATGATCTGGGTCATTGTTTACAATGGATTCCGTCTCTCCGATCTGCTGATTTTCCGATGGATTTGGAAAATAAAGCGTCTGTGCCAACGCCTGCCGTTCCCGTTCGGACAAATTTTTGTTGTCGCCCATGTGCATAACGAAAAATATGGCTGCGGCCGCTAAAACCGTCAAAATGGCCCCGATAAAAATTGCCGCACGTGCGCTCCGCAGTTCTTTTGTGCTTCGCATGGTATCACCCTCTCGTAAGTAGTATCCCAAAGAAAGGGCGCTGCATACAGACGATAAACCATTGGCAGAAAAATTTTCCTTTTGTATTCGTAATCTTGTAAATAAAAAACCCTCCGTGGTCATACACAGAGGGTTCTCACTTGTATACAAAATGGATCGTTAGCCGCCGAGGTAGGCTTTGCGCACCTTTTCATCGCGGCTGAGGGTGTCCGCATCGCCGGACATAGAGATCGTTCCCGTCTCCAAAACGTACGCCCGATTGGCGATGGACAGTGCCTTTTTTGCGTTCTGCTCCACCAGCAGTACGGTCACGCCCGACCGGTTGACATCGTGAATGATCTCAAAAATTTCGTTTACCAACAACGGGGACAGGCCCATGGAAGGTTCGTCCAGCAACAACATCTTCGGCCTGGCCATCAGTGCACGGCCAATCGCCAGCATCTGTTGCTCGCCGCCAGAGAGCGTCCCGGCAATCTGCTTGCGGCGCTCCTTCAAGCGCGGCAGCCGCTTGAATACGGATTCATAATCCTCGTCGATGCCGCTCTTGTCCTTTCGGATATAGGCGCCCATCTCCAAGTTCTCCTGCACCGTCATCCGCGCAAAGATTCGGCGCCCTTCCGGAACCTGCGCCAGTCCGAGACGGATGATTTTATGCGGGTCCGTTGTTCGCAGGTTCTGACCGCAAAAGGTAATCTCTCCCGCTTTTGCCTTGACCAGCCCGCAGATGGCATGCAGTGTCGTCGTCTTGCCCGCGCCATTTGCACCGATCAATGTGACAATCTCCCCTTCGTTTACCTCAAAGGAGACGCCCTTGATCGCATGGATCGACCCATAGTAGACCTGCAGATCCTTCACAGAAAGCATAGCCATGTCTTCATTCCCCTCCCAGATACGCGGTAATCACGCGCGGATTGTTGCGGATCTCCTCCGGATTTCCCTCAGCGATCACCTTGCCATAATCCAGCACATAGATGCGCTCGCAGATTCCCATCACAAAGTTCATATCGTGTTCAATCAACAGGATGGCAATCCCGAACCGGTCGCGGATCAAACGGATGGTCTCCATCAGCTCTTTTGTCTCTGTGGGGTTCATCCCCGCAGCAGGTTCATCGAGCAGCAATACCTTCGGATTGGTTGCAAGCGCACGGGCAATCTCCAATTTGCGCTGCTGTCCATAGGGGAGATTTTTGGCGAGATCCTCTGACTTTTCGTCCAGGTTGAATACCTGCAGCAGCTCATGCGCGCGCTTGTCCACCCGCTCCTCCTCCCTGCGATACGCAGGAAGGCGGAAAATCCCGGAAAGGACCGAATACTTCATCTGGAAGTTCATGGCAATCTTGACATTGTCAATCACAGAGATATCTTTAAACAAGCGGATATTTTGGAATGTGCGGGAGATTCCCCCCTGCGTGATCTGGTACGTCTTTTTCCCAACAATGTTCTGGTTTTCGAGGGTGATGGTCCCCTCCGTAGGGACATACACATCCGTCAACAGGTTGAACACCGTCGTTTTCCCCGCACCATTCGGCCCAATCAGGCCGATAATTTCTTTCTCGCCAATGGAGAACTGTACATCCTGGAGTGCGCGCAGGCCGCCAAAGGCGATTCCCAAATTCTTTGCTTCCAAAACGGCCATTTCTTACGCCTCCTTTTTTGTCTCCGCTTTTTTGCCGCGGAATTTGTTTAAGATCTTGGTCAGGGACAATTCATGCTGCCCCAACAGGCCGGAGGGCTTAAACAGCATCACGCAGATCAAAATGACGGAATAGATCAACATGCGGTACTCGGAGAAGCCACGCAGCAGCTCCGGAAGGAGCGTCAGCACAATCGCCGCCACGATGGAACCCGTAATCGAGCCCATGCCGCCCAAAACCACCATAATCAGGATCTCCACCGAATAGTTGAAGTCAAACTTGCTCGGGTCCAAAACGCCGATATGATGTGCATAGAGGCCACCGGCGATCCCGGCGAAGAACGCCGCCAGGACAAACGCGAGCAGCTTATAGTAGGTGGTATGGATTCCGGCCGCTTCTGCCGCAATTTCATCTTCCCGGATGGCAATGACCGCACGTCCATGGCGGGAATGAATAAAGGCAAAGATCACCGCAACGGTTATAATGGCGATGATAAACACATATGTGAAGGTTGTCAAAAGTGGGATGCCGGACAAGCCCGCTGCGCCGCCGGTAAACGGCATGGCCAGGATCAGCACACGGATGATTTCGCCGAATCCCAACGTCAAAATGGCCAGGTAGTCGCCCTTCAGACGAAGTGCCGGCACGCCGATGATGACGCCGAAGGCCGCCGCCACAATGCCGCCGACCAACAGCGCCAACGGGAAACTAACCACTGTGGGCAATCCGGAATACATGGTGAACAACGCCGCCGAATACGCGCCCACACTCATGAAACCTGCATGTCCCAAAACCAGCTGGCCCAAAAAGCCGGTGGCCAAATTTAAGCTAACAGCCAAAATCACATTGATGCAGACCATGGTCAAAATGCCGGAGTAATATGGATTGATAATATTCGCACTGATTAATACGGAGAGTAAAATATAGAGCGCCAGCACCAAAACAAGGATGATGACATTCGGAATCCACTTTTTCTGTTTCATGCTGCCACCCCCTTAAACTTTTTCCCGGACATTTTTTCCGAGAAGGCCCGCCGGCTTGATCAGCAGGACCAGGATCAAAATGCCAAAGACCACTGCGTCGGTGATCTGCGAGCCGCCCGCTGCCGTGGTCAAGCTCTCGGCTACTCCAAGGATATAGCCGCCGAGCATCGCGCCCGGTATACTTCCGATTCCTCCCAGAACCGCGGCGACAAACGCCTTTAGGCCCAACATGCCGCCCATATATGGGGTAATCTGGTGGAATGTGTTGCAATACAATACGGCGCCCACTGCCGCCAGTGCAGAACCTACACCGAAGGTAAAGGCGATAGTCGAGTTGGTATTGATCCCCATCAGCTTCGCCGCACCCGCATCTTCACTGGTTGCGCGCATGGCCTTGCCGATCTTGGTTTTGTTGACCAAGAGTTGTAAGGCAATCATCATGACAATCGAAGTCACGATGTTGAGAATTGTGTTGGAACTGATCTGCAACGCCCCAAGCTCCAGCATCCCATTCGGGAACATAGCAGGCATGGATTTCGCGCTGGACGAAAACAGCAGCTGCGAAAGGTTCTGCAGGAAAATGCTGACACCGATCGCTGTGATCAATAGGGAAATCCTGGGGGCGCCTTTTTTCAGAAGCCGGCTGTATGCCAGCTTCTCAATGAGCACACCAGCCACCCCGCAGAACAGGATGGAAACCAAAACCGCCGCCCAAAGCGGCATTCCTGCCATTACTAAACCAACATATGTAACATATGCGCCCACCATGATGATGTCGCCGTGGGCAAAGTTAATCAGCTGCACGATGCCATACACCATGCTGTACCCCAGTGCAACCAGGGCATAAATACTTCCAATGCCAAGCCCATTGAACACCTGCGCCAAAAGATCCATGGCTGCTCCTCCCTCAATTTCATTAGCTCTTCTTTTGAATAACCGGAAAAGAGGGTGACCGCAATCGCCCTCTTTTCCATTTTGTTCCATTCTGTTTTACAATTCGTATAAATTTGTCGAAAAATTATTTTTCGTAGTATTCGATAAACTTATACTCGCCATTGTCGATCTGCGTAATTGCCGCACTCTTGACCGGGTTGCGGTTTTCGTCAAAGGTCATGTGGCCCGTCAGACCGGTGAAGTCGATAGCTGCCATCGCAGATGTAATTGCGGCGGAATCCGTGGAACCCGCCTCGCTGATCGCCTGGGCGAGCATCTTCATCGCGTCGTAGCCCAATACCGCAAACTGGCTTGCATCCATGCCATAGGTTTCCTTATATTTCGACAAGAACGCCTGCAAATTCGGGTCGTCGCTCTGTGCGGAATACTGGCTGCAGAAATACGCGCCATTGACCGCATCCATATTGCTCTCGTCCACCTGGCCGATGACGCCGTCCCAGCCGTCTGCGCCCAGGAACTGCGCCTCAATGCCCAACTCCTTGGCCTGCACGGCAATCAGGGCCACGTCCTGATAATAGACCGGCAGGAAAATGACGTCCGGGTTTTTGCTCTTAATATTGGTGAGCTGTGCCTTGAAATCGACGGTGCCTTTGCCGTAGCCTTCGACCTGCACCACTTCAATACCAAGATCTCCGGCAGCCGCTTCAAACGCCTCATACAGGCCCTTGGAATAGTCGTCGGAAATGTTATAAATGATGGCTGCAGTCTTTTTCTCCAGTTTCTTGGAGGCATAGGAAGCCATCAGTTCCCCCTGGAACGGGTCGATAAAGCAGGCGCGGAAAATATTTTCGCCCGCCTGGGTGATGTTTTCCGCCGTGCCGCTGGCCGTGATCAGCGGGATCTTGTCCTTTGCCGCCTGCTGCGCAACCGCAAGCGTAGGCTTGGACGTAACGTCGCCGACAATTGCTACAACATTGTCGCTCTGCACCAGCTTATTATAAGCGTTGACCGCCTCGGTCGCATCGCCCTTTTCATCATATACGATGTACTCAATCTGCTTCCCCAGCACGCCGCCATCTGCGTTGATCTCTTCAACTGCCATTTTTACGCCGTTGTCAACCGCCACGCCATAGACGGAGACATCGCCGGTCAGAGGAGCCAAGCCGCCGATTTTAATCGTATCACCCGTTGCACCGGCATTGTTGGCATTTCCACCATCCTGTGTATTGCCGTTGCCACAGCCGACCATTGCCGTCAGCATCATGGCCGCCGCCAAAACCATTGCTAAAAAACGCTTTTTCATGATTCTGAACCCCCATTTCAAATTTGGATCAAACCCTTGCGCCAAAATCCCTCTAATATGAAAACGACCGGGTGGCCTTGCCGGACGGAACTTTCACCTACGTCCATCGCGTTTTACCGCAGGAAACTGCAGGTGATCCATTTCATCCAGCGTGAAAATGGTCACGCGGCGCCGTGTTTAATCCGTTCACATACAGTTCATTATTGTGATTATACTACGCAGGCCATCCTTTTGCAATATCAAAATAGGCAAGATGCGCGCTTTTGTGCAAGAATCGGCTGATTGCCCAATTCATTTTATGCCCTATACGCATATTGAGGATAACATTGCAATTTTTTTGCTTTTTCTTGCAAAGCGCTCTTCCTATCTTTTCCATTTTCCCCATCCATGCAAAACAAAAAGAGGCACCTCGCAAAGCAAGGTGCCTCCTCGGCTTATGTTTCAGCAGAATAGCATCTTATTCCGCTGTCTTGGTGCAATACATAAAGAACTTATAGCCCAGCGGGGAATCCCAATAGCCTTCCAGGTTCGGCTTCTTGAGATAGGTATCCGCATAGTAGTAGATCGGGGCGCCAGGCATCTCTTCCGCCCACAGATCTTCCGCCTGATGCAAGATTTCAAAACGCTTCGCGGAATCGGCCTCTGCCTTCGCCTGATCGATCAAAGCATCAAACTCCGCATTCTTCCAATGGCAGTCGTTGTTGCCGTTGTCGCTCTTGAAGATCTCCAGGAAGGTGAGCGGATCGTCATAGTCTGCAACCCAGCCGTCGCGGGCCACTTCAAAGGTACCTGCCGGACGGGTTGCCAGGAAGACGTTCCATTCCTGCTGTGCGATCTTGCACTCGATGCCGAGCTCTTCTTTCCACATGTTCTGGAGAGCTTCTGCAACACCCAGATGCAGAGTTGCGGTGTTGGTGGTGTACTCAAAGGTCGGGAAGCCTTCACCGTTCGGATAACCCGCCTCGGCAAGGAGCTGTCTTGCTTCCTCAACATTCTTCTCGTAATCGGCCGGATCAGTGGAGAAATAATCGCCGCCAACCTCACGGAAAGTCGTATCGCCTTCAGAAACCTTCTCAGCAACGATTGCCGCTGCCGGGACTTCGCCCTGCTTGGAAACGGTCTCAACAATGTAGTTGCGGTCGATCGCCAACGTCAGAGCCTTTCTGACTCTCGGATCATTAAAGGGTTCCTTCTCCGTCTGGAATGCGAGATAATACGTACCAATCTCATTGATGGTGCCGAAGTCCTCGCGCTCCTTCAAAGCATCGAGTTCGTCAACCGGCAGCTGGAACACATAGTCGAGCTCGCCGTTGTCATAAGCTGCCAGCTTTGCGTTGTCGTCTTCCAAAAGGATAAACTTCAAAGTGCTATCGGTAACCTTGTCCGCATCATAATAATACGGGTTCTTCACATAGGTAATGCTCTCTTTGTGGCTCCAATCGGTCAGCATCATCGGGCCATTGCCGATGAACGTAGAAGGATCCTGGGTCCAACTGTCGTTGCCTTCAACAACATCCTGGCGAACCGGATAATAGATCGGGAATGCCAAAAGCTTATCAAAGTACGGGCAGGGAGCTGCCAACTGAACGGTCATGTGGGTGTCGTCCACCTTTGTAACACCCAGCGTGGACGGATCGGCTTTGCCCTGATACACATCAGCGCCGCCCTCGATCACGTCAAACAGGTTTGCATAGTCGGAAGCCGTTTCCGGGGAAGCGGCACGCTGCCAGGAATAGATGAAATCGTCCACCGTGACCGGCTCACCATCGGACCACTTGATGTCGTCGCGCAGGGTGATGTCCCAAGTCAAACCGTCATCGCTGACGTCAACCTTTTCTGCCTGGCCAAGAATCGTGTTGCCGTTCTCATCGAACTTGTAGATGCCTTCAAACGCATGGACCGCATAGCAGGCGCCGTCTACAGACTTGTTCAGGGCCGGGTCCAAAGTCTCCGGCTCCGGGCCGATACAAGCCGTGATTTCGGGAGCAGCCGCACCGCCGTCGTCGGACGGAGTCGAAGCGGTTTCGCCACCGTTACCGCAGCCCACGAAGGTTGTCGCCAACATAGCAACTGCCAAGATGGTTGCAAGTATCTTCTTCATGAATAAATCCCTCCAGTTTTTAAAATTGGATAAATCTATTTTAATCCGCTAAATTGCGAATTAAAAGCCCAAGAACTACCGGAATTCGCAAAAAAAGCATTTGCTATTTTATCAAACTTCACCAATTCTATGACACGCTGCATAATGTCCCCCGCCGTAATCTTTAAATTCCGGCACTTCTGCCGCACAACGCTCTGTTGCATACGGGCAACGGGTGCGGAACCGGCAACCGGACGGCGGATTGACCGGGCTGGGAACGTCTCCCTCCAACACGATGCGTTTTTTCGCACGGCTGGCCTTCGGATCCGGAATCGGGATTGCCGAAAGCAGCGAACGTGTGTAAGGATGGATCGGGTTCTTATAAAGCTCGGAGCTCCCTGCCAGCTCAACCAGCTTGCCGAGATACATGACGCCAATCCGGTTACTGATGTGCTTGACAATCGCAAGATCATGGGCAATAAAGAGATAGGTCAAGCCCAGCTCCTGTTGCAAATCTTCAAACATATTCACAATCTGCGCCTGAATGGAAACGTCCAATGCGGAAATCGGCTCGTCGCAGACGATAAATTCCGGATTGACCGCCAAGGCGCGCGCGATTCCGATTCTTTGGCGCTGGCCGCCGGAAAACTCATGTGGATAGCGGTTCGCATGCTCAGAATTGAGCCCGACGCGTTCCAACAACGAAAGGATCATGTCGTGGCGCTCCTGCTTGCTCTTCGCAAGCTTATGGATATCAATGGGCTCTCCGACGATATCGCCAACGGTCATACGCGCATCCAAGGATGCATAAGGATCCTGGAACACGATCTGCATCTTTTTGCGGTATGGCGCAAAATCTACGTGGGTAACATCTTCCCCTTTGTAGATGATTTTGCCACCCGTCGGCTCATAGAGGCGTAGAATGGTACGGCCCGTCGTCGTCTTACCGCAGCCAGACTCACCTACCAGGCCAAAGGTTTCGCCCTTATCGATGTGAAAGTTGACATCATCGACCGCCTGCACATACGTTTTGTGGAACAGCCGGCCCTTGACGGGAAAATACTGCTGAAGGTGCTGTACCTCCAAAAGTTTCTCACTCATGCTTCTTTCCCCCCTTCGGCTTTCGCTTCTTCCATCTGCCTCTTCTGAATCAGCCAGCAAGCGCTGACATGTCCCTCGGAGATCTCCGTATAGGGCGGCATTTCACGCAGGCAAATTTTCATGCATTTGTCGCAGCGCGATGCAAACGGGCAGCCCGCGGGAGGGTTGAGCAAATCGACCGGCGTGCCTTCAATCGGGATCAAACGCTCATGTTCATCCTCATGGATTTTCGGAATGGACTTGAGCAGGCCCAGGGTGTAACAATGCTGCGGGTTGTAGAAGATGTCGTCTGTTGAACCGATCTCCACAATTTTGCCCGCATACATCACCGCAATGCGGTCGCAAACGTCCGAAACAACGCCCAAATCATGGGTGATAATGATAACGGACATATTGATTTTTTTCTTTAACTCAACCATCAGTTCCAAAATCTGCGCCTGGATGGTCACATCCAATGCCGTCGTCGGTTCGTCCGCGATCAAAAGCTTTGGTTCGCAGGCCAACGCCATGGCAATCATGACCCTCTGGCGCATACCGCCGGAAAACTCATGCGGATACTGCTTCATACGCTTTTCTGGTTCATTCATTCCAACCAGGTGCAATAGCTCTACCGCACGATCCCAGCATTCTTTCTTTGTCTTGGTCGTATGCAGGCGCAGCATCTCGATCAGCTGGTTTCCAATGGTATAAACCGGGTTTAAGGAGGTCATCGGGTCCTGGAAAATGATACTGATCTCGCTTCCGCGAATCTTTCGGAATTCCTTTTCCGTCATCTTTTCCATATGTTCATGACCATTAAAGGAAATTGTGCCTCCAACGATCTTGCCTGGATCTGCGATGATCCCCATCAGGGAGTAAGCGGAAACACTCTTTCCGCTTCCGGATTCTCCAACGATTCCAAGCACCTCGCCGTACTTCATGCTATAGGTTACGCTTGTAACGGCTTTGACTTCGCCAGCGGGGGTAAAAAAGGAAACATGGAGATCTTCAATATCGAGTAAGGTATCTTCTGTATTCATCTTACAAATCTCCTATTTCTTTAGCTTCGGGTCGAATGCGTCGCGCAGGCCATCGCCAAACAAGTTAAACGCCAAAATAATAATGCTGATGGCTACGGCAGGGATGAACAGACGGTATGGGAACGAGTTAATGCTGCTGATCGCATCCGAGGCGAGAGAGCCAAGGCTTGCCATCGGAGCTGCAACACCGAGCCCCAGGAAGCTTAGAAACGCCTCTGTGAAGATTGCGGAAGGAATCTGCAGCGTGGCGGTTACGATCAACGTGCCAATACAGTTCGGAAGCAAATGCTTGCGGATAATCCGGCCATTTGAAGCGCCCAGCGCCTTGGCCGCCGTGACAAATTCCTGCTCCTTCAACGTCATCACCTGGCTACGTACGATACGTGCCATACTCACCCAATACAACAAACTAAATGTGATAAAGATACTGATTAATCCGACGCCCACACGATTGAGGCCGTCAAAGATTGGGCTGCTATCAAACAGCGCCTGCAGAGGGGATTTTAAAGTAACCTGTAATAGAATGATAATCAAAATATCAGGGATCGAGTAGATGATATCCACGATTCGCATCATGATCAAGTCTACTTTTCCACCAAAATACCCTGCCACAGAGCCATAGATGGAACCGATCAACAAAACCAGTGCGCTTGCAATCAAGCCGACCAAAAGGGAAACCCTGGCGCCCGTGAGCACGCGAATCCCCAAATCACGTCCCAGCTTGTCCGTGCCAAAAATATGGGGGAAAACGCTTTCTCCTGAATCAATCAGCGCCTGCTCTTCCTCGGAATACTGCATCGGCCACAGATTTTCGCTGCCGCGGATCTGCTGGTCGTATTCATAAGGATAAAAGTTTGGGACAACAAACGCACAAATGATTACCAATAAGATCACCACTGCGGCAACCATAGCCACCTTATTCTTACTAAAACGCTTCAGCGCATCCTTCCAGAAGGTTGTGCTTTCGCGCATAATGTCCAGCTGTTTCTTCTCGTCTTCGCTTGCCGGGAGAAAATCGTCCGGGTCAAGCTGGAGGCTCAGCGGATTTTTTTTCAGCTTAATATCCACCATTAGACCGTCTCTCCCTTCTTATCTCAGTTTAATACGCGGGTCCACTATCTTGTAGAGGATATCCACGATAACGTTCATCAACACCAAAAAAGTCGCCAAGAAAATCGTAGTGCTCATCACCATGGGATAGTCACGCCCGGTGATGCAATTGATAAACTCACGGCCAAGGCCGGGAATGTTGAAGATTTTCTCCACAACAAAGCTGCCCGACAACGTAAAGGCCAACAGGGGGCCTGCATACGTGATAATTGGGAGAATCGCATTGCGCAGCGCGTGCTTAAACAACATCTTAAATTTGCTGACGCCTTTCGCCCGCGCTGTACGGATATAATCCTGGTTGAGTGCATCCAGCATACTGGAACGCATCAAGCGTGTGATGTAGGCCATTGGATAGAACGCAAGCGTAAACACAGGTAGGATGTAATGCAGCGGAGTTGATAAACCCATCGTTGGCAACCACTTTAATTCTACACCAAAGATTTTCATCAACGCGGTAGCCACAACAAAACTCGGAACAGCAATCCCTAAAGTAGAGACGACCATAATCAACTGATCACCCCACTTTCCTCTGCACATGGCAGCGACGGAACCAAGCCCGACGCCTGCTACCAGCGCAACCAAAATGGAAATTCCACCCAGGCGGGCAGATACGGGGAAGGTCGAAAAAATGATGTCGTTTGCCGTTCTTCCTTTTTGTTTCAGGGATTCGCCAAAGTCGCCATGGAGCAGTCCATTCATATAGTTTAAATACTGCTGGGGCTTTGGCACGTCCAAACCATACTTTGCTTCCAAAGCTGCTTGGGTGGCGGGAGTTACCGCTTTTTCACTCAAAAACGGCCCGCCAGGGATCAGGTTCATCACTGTAAACGTAATAACAGAGATCAAAAAGATGGTCAAAATCGCGTATCCCAAACGTTTACATACATACTTCGCCACTGTTTGCCACTCCTTAGTCTAAAAGATTTGCTGCCTTCTTTTTGCATTCTTTCCTCGGTGCATCATACTGAACCGGTCTTCGGAAAAGCCGTCAAATCTTGTAGACTACTCCCCCCGGCAATCCCCTAAATTCAACATTTTGCACCAAAACCAATGGACATAATCCACATTTCCTACAGAAAGTTTGTCAAAAATTGGAATAAAATATTAATATTTTATTATTGTAACATATAACCCTTGATAATTCAATAGGATTCGTAGCTATATAACGTTGAATAGGACACCTCCATCATTGGACGTGTCCTATTGATGTGATCTATTATAACAAATTTATGAACAAAATGCAAGTTCAAGTTTTTATTTTTCATTTTCCATAGCCCCCTTTGGGAGGCCAAGCAAATAGAGCCAAATAAACCCAGAAATCACGCCGTTTGCCAAACATCCCAATTGCTGATGCGCTGTTTGCGGAAGCTTGTTTATGCAAGTTTTATATTTTAAAATGCATACTTTCCTTCTATCTTAGCCAACCTAAATTTCGTAAACGAACTTGTTCTTTTTAGGATTTCCGAAAAGCCTCTGTTCATGCGCCATGCGCCTCACATTTGATATAAAGCGCCCTTGAAAGGGAGGTTCCTTTAAAATTAGGCCCTTTCCTGCTCTATGAGCTCCTGAATCCGCTTTTTCGCACGATAAATCCGTATACATACATTTTTCTCTGAAATCCCCAACAGAGTGCCAATAACCGGGTTAGGCAGCTCAAAATAATATTTCAGGACAATTACGTCCTGATAATTGGAACGCAACTTGGGCAAATAAGGAAACGATCTCTGTTCCAAATCATGCAGAATCAGATCCTGATCCTCCCCTAATGGGTTAAACATGCAATCCTTACTCTTTTGAAGAGATTTGGCAGCATTGCGGGCAATAATCAAAATGAGTGCCTTCAAATTGCTTTGCCGAAGTTTACAAATCCAACTTGCTGCACTGTAAATCCTCTCTTCTGCACAAGCAATCGCTTCCTCAACACATATGGGGTCCTGTAAAACCCTTCTAACCTCATTTTGCAAATCCATCTGATAATGTTCCAAGATCGCTTGAATTTCACCTAAACCGGTCAAGCCCCTATCTCTCATTTCCATCATGGTCTATGCATCACCTTAAACTCTGTTCTAGGGAACAATTCCTGGAAAAGATCGTTAAAAGCGCCCATTAAGAAATTTTATATGGAATGAAACCCGCTGAAACTATTTTGATCGCTTTATCAATTTATAAAATTACCATATAAAAATCTAGTTTCCAATTTCCCCCACTATTATAACATTATAATTTTAATAAATAAGCCTCCGAAAACAAATTGTCTCCGGAGGCCTGTGTGAAAAATTCACTTTTTTTTGTACGTGATGACCGTTGTCTCGCCCGCAGTAGCTTCTCCCGTAATCCCTTCCATACTCTTAAGGTCGTCCATTGTCGTGATGATACAGGGAGAAATCGTCTGGAACCCTTTCGCTGCAATCGCCTCAATATCCATGTCCATCAACTTATCCCCAGCATTTACATGATCGCCAACTTTTACATGGCAAGTAAAGCCTTCGCCGTTTAACTTTACGGTGTCAATTCCCAAATGGACCAACACCTCCGTCCCATCGTCCGCTTCAATGCCAACTGCATGGAATGTGTGTGCGACCTGGGCAATCGTACCGGAAACCGGTGCCACTACAGTATTGCTGGTCGGAATGATCGCAATTCCATCCCCCAAGACCTTATCAGAAAATACTGGGTCGGGAACTTCTGTGATCGGCACAACTTTTCCCGTTTGCTGCGCTACAATTTTGCTGTCTTTCTTACCAAACAGTCCCATGGAACATACCTCCAAATTTTATTCCGGGATATAACAATCCCTGTTTCTCCATTTTAATCGAAAAAGGGACCCACCAGGTATTATTGTGCATCGTGACCGGGAAAAATCCTCAAAGCTCTGAGGCCTTAAAAGAATTTTCTTCATCAATCGACGATGCAATTGACCCCTGCATACAATCATCTGAAAACAGCAGTCTCCCTGAACTTGCGGAGGGAGACTGCTGCCATTCATACGATCACAGGAATATAATGCTGAAAATTACAGATACTTCTTCATCGCATCCACGAGAGCCTCTGCCTTCGTGCCAACGATAACCTGCGTAACCTGATCGCCAGCCTTCATGACGCCGGAAGCACCCAGAGCCTTGATTGCCTTTTCGTCAAGGTTCTTGTTGCTCTTCAGCACCAGGCGGATACGGGTGATGCAGGATTCGATTTCCTTGATGTTCTCTTTGCCGCCAAGGATGTCGACATACTTCTTTGCAAGGCCGTCATAGCCCTGGTCCTTGACCAGCTTGGAGAAACCTTCTGTTTCCTCATCGTCGTCGTCCTCACGGCCAGGGGTCTTGAGGTTGAACTTAACAATGGCGAAACGGAAGACGATGTAATAGATTACGCCAACTACGAGGCCGATCGGGATCAACAGCCACGGATTCTGTGCCAGCGGCACCCAGGAGCTGAAGAACAGATCTACAAAGCCTGCGCTGAAGTTAAAGCCTGCACGGATCGGGAGAGCCGCTACAACCGCCATGGAAATACCGGTGAGCAGGGCATGGACGACATACAGTGCAGGAGCAAGGAACATGAAGGAGAACTCCAACGGCTCGGTTACGCCGCTGACGAATGCGCACAGCGCGCCTGCGAAGAGGATACCACCGGCAACCTGCTTCTTGCTCGGCTTCGCAGTGTGATACATTGCCAAAGCAGCACCCGGCAGACCGAACATCATGATCGGGAAGAAGCCGGACATGTACATACCGGTGACGCCGGGAGTGCCCGTGCCGCCCCAGAAATTGCCGATATCATTGATACCAGCAACATCAAACCAGAACACGGAGTTCAATGCGTGGTGCAGGCCAACCGGGATCAACAGTCTGTTGAAGAAGCCGTAGATACCAGCGCCGATCGCACCCAGGCTGATGATTGCCTCGCCGAATGCAACAAGTGCATTGTAAACAACCGGCCATACAAAGAAGAAGATCAAGCCAACTACTACGCTAACCAATGCCGTCACAATAGCTACCGAACGCTTGCCGCTAAAGAAGGACAATGCCTCCGGAAGTTTCGTGTTCTTAAAACGATTGTAGCAAAGTGCGCCAACAACGCCGCAGATGATGCCGATGAACTGGTTGTTTGCCTTGGAGAAAGCAGCATCTGCTTCCGCCCCAGTCAAAACTGCGACGACGCTGGGATTCAAAATCTGCTGGACCATCAACCAGGAAACCAGGCCGGCCAGCGCGGATGTACCTTCGTGATCGTCGCTGAGACCAATCGCAACACCGATCGCGAACAAAATGGGCATGTTGTCAATGATCGCTCCACCGACTTTCACCAAGAAGAAAGCGATGACATTCGGATCACCAAGACCGGACATAACGTTGGAATCGATCATGTAACCAATTCCCATCAGGATACCTGCTACAGGCAAGCAGGCAATTGGAAGCATCAAAGCTTTTCCAAGCTTTTGAAGCTTTGCAAGGACCTTTTGCATAATTTTACCTCCTCGAAAAAATTAATTAATTCATACAAACCGGGTCCCTTTCCCGGTTTCTACCTTAATCAAGCTGCTGCACCGTCCGGCGCAGCTCCAGCACCGTGCCTGGGGTAACCGAAAGCTCATTGATTCCAATGTCTACATAGAACCTTGTCAATTCGGTATCTCCAGCGGATTCCCCACAAATCCCAATCCAGATTCCCGCCTTCTTTGCATTCTCCGCTGCCATCTGAATCATGCGGAGGACTGCCGGATGGCGAGGATCGTACATCGAAGAAATCTGCGGATTCATACGGTCTACAGCAAGTGTATACTGTGTTAAGTCGTTGGTCCCAACACTAAAGAAGTCCACTTCTTTCGCCAGTAAATCACTCAAAATGACAGAAGCGGGCGTTTCGATCATAATCCCGATTTCAAAGTCCGGTGCAAACGCAACACCTTCCGCCTTCAAATCTGCTTTTACTTGGTTGAGCAACTCCTTGATTTTCTTAACCTGTTCCACCGAAGTAATCATTGGGAACATGATAGCCAGCTTGCCAAAAGCAGAAGCCCGAACCAATGCACGCAATTGGGTAACAAAAAGCTCCTTACGGTCCAAGCTGATCCGAATCGCACGATATCCCATCGCCGGATTCTCTTCCTTAGGAATATTCAAATAAGGGACCTGCTTATCTGCACCTAAATCCAGTGTGCGGATAATCACACGCTTGCCCTTCATCCCCTCCAGGACCGTTTTATATGCTTCAAACTGTTGCTCTTCTGTTGGAAAATCGTCGCTCTCCATATAGAGGAATTCACTGCGGAACAAACCAATCCCATCGGCATCGTTTTCCAAAACCATCTCTACATCGCTGGGATGCCCTATATTGGCATTGATCTCCATTTCTACGCCGCTTTTCGTCACAGCCTTTGTCCCTTTAAGCAGCTGCAAATCTTTTTGATGTTGCAGGAAAGCGTCGCGCTTTTGCTCGTATTCCTTGAGGGTAGCCTCATCCGGCTCTATAATTACGTCGCCCGCGCTGCCGTCTACAATGGTCATCGCGCCATCTTTCAAGCTTGAAAACGCATCACAAAGTCCTACTACAGCAGGGATGCTCATCGTACGGGCCAGAATCGCCGAATGCGAACTCTTTGAACCCTGCTCGGTAACAAACGCCAGGACCTTGCTCTTATCCATTTGGACGGTCTCGCTCGGCATCAAATCAGAAGCAGCAACAATCGCTTCTTCCTTTAAACTATCCAAGCCACTGTCCAAATTCGGGTCAAGGCAACTCAACAAGCGCTTCGAAATATCGACAACGTCGGCACTGCGTGCACGCATGTATTCATCGTCCATCTGGGCAAACATCGTTGAAAACTGCTGCGCTGCCTGCCAAACAGCATATTCTGCATTCACCTTTTCGTCAGAAATGCAATCTTTAATTGCATCAAAGAAATCGTCGTCCTGAAGCATCATGATATGGATCTGAAAGATCATCGAATTCTCTTCGCCTACTCGTTTTAAGGCATCCAGGTAAATCCGATTCAGCGCAGCTTCCGCCTCTTCTTTTGCGGATTCAACACGCTTAATCTCCGCCTCCACATCGGTAATCGGCTTTTTCGCAATTTTATCATCCAGCTTCACACAGAGCTTCAATTTCCCAATTGCAATACCATTGGAGGCTGCAATCCCTTTTAAGGCCTGCATTTCATCACCACTTTCTATAACCATCTCTTTTGCACACAGGAAACGTTTTAACTGTGAACAATCTGTTAATGTAATATTTATATTATAGCTTTTTCAACAAATTGTCAATATATTTAAAAAAAATCCATACTAGATTGTAAATCTTGTCCACTTCTGTGCAAAAGTAGTACGCAATTATTCTATCTCAAACCATAAATACCAAAAAAAGCATTCGGGAAATAAATAGGATTGACTGAAATCTATCGTTTGATAGTAAAATAATCTTCTGTTAATGTTTACATCCCGCTTACTGTTGTTATAATGAACAAATTTTCCTATTATAACAAGGAATTTATCAATTTGCAGTTTTTCCAGTTATTAAATGGAGCTTTTTCACACCTCCTGCACGATCTGGAAAACGGTAAAAAAGAAAAACAGCGGCCCGGGCAAAATGCCCGAACCGCTGCTGCGCAAATACAACTATCGAATCAAATCAAATAGCTATACTTATAAACTTGCTAATTCTTAGCCTACCGTTACCGTGCAGACCTTAACACCATTGACATACACGCCGGTGCTCTGGCCAGCGGAGCCGATTGCATAGACTGCGAAGTAGTAGTCGTTGCCATCGATCTTACCAGCCTGGGTCTTCAGAACAGCACCGTTGCCAACCGTGAAGGACGGAGCGGACGGAGCAGTGATCTTGAAGACATAGCGGTTGCCAGCTGCAAGGTTGAAGTCAACCGTCGTGTCGGAAGTCACAACAGGCTCCGTAACCTTGATGATGAAGAGCTTCACAGCGTTCTGGCCAGGAACCGTAGCATAAACGCCAGCGGTCGTGCCAACAGCGCCAGTAGCCTTGATGGTGTAGGTAGCCTGGCCGTTTGCGAACGGAGTCTTCAGAGCATGAACAGCAACATTGCCAGTGCCGATGGTAACCGGAGCCTCAACCTGGGAATTCACAACGAAGTCCTTCGTGGAGCCCTGCGGAACCTCAACGATGCCGGACAGGTCGCTGGAAACAACAACTTCCGGAATAGCCGTTACGGTGCAAGTTGCCGGATCATAATCTTCGATCTCATAGCCGTCGGAGTCAACAACCGTTGCAATCAGCTCAAAGCTGTTGGAGGTTGCATAGACATCGTCATAATCCTTAACGGAGATCGTCAGGGTTGCGCCATCAGCAGTGATGTCGAATACATCTCTGTCAGCGTCGCTGTAATCCCAAACGATGGAAGCACCTGCCGGCAGGGAAGTGCTTGCCGGATAGTTGGAAACAGTAACTGTATCGGAGAAGCCCTTAGCGATGGTGACTTCGCTCTTATCCAGAGCAACGCCCGCGAAGGAAACGCTTCTTACCAGGAAGGAATCGGTGTTGCTGTCGACAGACTTTCTCTCAACGGTGAAGCCTACGCCGCTGAATGCATCCGTGGAGCCAACGTCCTTAGCTGCCTTGTAAGCAACATCGCCAACATTCACGTTTGCGCCAGCCAGTCTCAGTTTCACATCGCCGGAAATGCTATCGGAAACATAGAGCTTATCTGCACCAACAACCAGCTTGCCGTCGCCGGAAACGCTCTCAACTTCAACAGCGTCTCTGAACTCGATGGAGCCGCCCTCAGCGATATCGAGGGAGCCGAGCTCTACAGCGCCAGTCACAACAACGGTGGAATCCTCATCAACGGAAATATCCTGTGCATTCAGGATGGTCGGCAGGGTGCCCTGGAAGTCAACAAAGTTGACGTTGCCCTCATAAGCGCAATCCAGTTCCGTGATCTCTACATTGCCGCCCGTCAGGTTCAGTTCGCCGTCGTCCTTCAGGACAACCTTCGCCAAACGGATCTGGCCGTCTTCGCTGCTGCAATCAACGGAGATGTTGGTTGCCTCGACCTTGCCGTTCACAACCGTATCGATCTCGTCGTCTTCTGCATCAATGGTAACGTCCTTATCGGTGAGAACGTCGCCGCTTACAGTACCGCCAACGATGGAGATGTTCTCATCTGCTTCGATGGAAGCTGCCGTACCGTCGCTCATCTCAACACTGCCCTTGACGTCGAGTGCGCCAACCGTGCCGCCGGAGATGGAAACCATGCCGGTTGCATCGGTGATGTCGCCGACCTTCGCCTTATCCTCAACGGAAACGTCTGCTGCGTCGGTGATCTTGCCAACGCTTGCGCTGCCAGTTACATTGACGTTGGTTCCCTTCAGAACCTTGATGTCATAGCCGGCAACATTGCTGTCGGAATCCATGTTCGGAGCGGAAGCATACGGCGAAATCGTCGTCTTGCTGCCGTCCTTGTCGATCGTAACGTTGCCCGTCACGTCGATTCTCTTCAGGATCGTAGCCGTGGTGCTCTCTTCGGTGGTGTTGAACTTGGTCTTGTCACTGCCGGTTGCGCTCTTGATGGAGAGCTTCATCGTACCAGTGCCCTTGCCTCTGTTCTGGATCGTAGTAACGTCATCCTCGTCGTCCACATCAAATCTGGTGGTGGAAGAAGTCTCAATGCGGAGCGGATCGTCGTCCTCATTGACAGTGGTCTTCTTATAGGTAGCTTCCAGGTTTGCACCGGCAACTGCCTTATAAACTGCAACATTCTTGACGTCAAGATCGTTGTAAGAAAGCTCCAAAGCCGGAACCTCTTCGCCGGTCTTCGTCTCCGGAACGCCGTCAACACCAACAAACAGATAGCCGCTCTCCACTACGTGGATGGTGATTTCCTTCTGGCCCTTCAGGGTGATGTCGCGGTCGTCGCGGGTGATGGTCGCTTCGCCATAGACCATGATGGTCTCGGTGCCGGTCTTGTCGCTCTTAACTCTGGCCTTGCCGTCCTTAATGGAGATCAGGTTGTCGCCCTTTGCATGACGGAAGGAAAGATCCTCGCTGTCAACTGCAACGTCCTTTTCCGCCTTATCGGTGGTGGTCAGGGTCATGGTGCCGATCAGACCTTCGAGATCAAACTTGTACTCGTTCGGGTCCTCGGTATCCTTTACGAGGGTAACTTCATCGTCGCCGCTGAAGCTTACGCTGCCAGCTCTTTCACTGGAAGCTGCGAAAGCAAAAGTTCCCGAAAAGCTAGACGTGAGCAATGCCATTGCGAGCACTGCTGCGAGAGCTTTTCCTGTAATTTTTCTCATCCTTTTTGTCCTCCTTAAAAATCGTGGTTTGCGTATTTGCGCATGCCATAAGAGAAATGAACATAATGAACGTCACGGACATTAACAGGATTAGCCCTTGACTAAGACGATACGGGGGAGGCCCCTCCTAGATGGCGCTAGAAAGACAACCCACATATGCGTCCCTCATATGTTACTTGGATTATAAGATATTTATTTCGCAATGTCAAGTGCGGAAATCACAATATTTTTTGGATTTTTTTGCGAAAAACCCGCATGAATCCTAGGTTTTTGCCCTTTTGGAAGCGTTTGCTCTAAAATATTGGCAGCCTTGGCAGGCTTCTGCCAACAGCCGCGGGGCCGTGTTTTTCCGATTTATAAGCCTGGCTGTACGGGCAAATCATCGCACAGGCAGGCACGTTCCCCGCCATGTGAGACCACATAAATCCCGCACGGCGCCGTTCCCTTCCGGTCGCGGCAGCGCGGGCATTTGATGGTCAGTCCTGCGCCCATGGGCAAATCGTAGCAGCAAGCTACCCGATTGCAGGAACAACCGCTGGAGGCATACCAGGAACAGGCCGCACAGTTTGTACAATGTTTCACCGCAGGTAAATCCACATATTCCGATGCAATTTTCCCACCCTTCTGATACTCCCCGTTGCTGATGAGAATATGGGAAGCGGCTATCTCTGAAAGCCAATGGCTCCAATGACTTGCTGTTCCATGATGCGGCGCCTTTACAATATAATAGTCATGATAGAGACGGTCCGCAATGGCGTCAAAACTCTCAGGGGCCGCATCACCCGTCATAAGGATGTCGTCAAGACTGGCTTCACTGGTACGGCGGTTGTGGAAGATCACGCTGGCCGTGTTCAGTTCATCGGAATAGGCTGCCGTCGTGCCCGGATCGGTCAGAATCTGTACGACGTCCGGGGCAGTCGGCAAAAGATGCAGCTCTGGAATCAGCGCGTCAATCTGCTCCAAGAGGGCGTCCAACTGCGCGATTCCTTCCGCCCGGAGGGGGGACGATTGGCAGCAGGCGCCATACGCCTTCCCGTAGCGCGCCTTGAGTTCCAAAAAGCGGCGGGCCGCCTCCGGCAAAAACGGGGAAGCCAAGCAGACGTTTAACTGTTCCACCGCCGAAGCGAAGAGCTCCGAAAAGGGGTACCCCTCCCGGTCCGGCCAAAGCACCTCGTACGTCACGCCGTCAAACAAAAAACTGGAGCCGCCCGCAATCGGATAGACGCGGTCCGCCCCCGCACTTTTCGCAATGCGGCTAAAAATTCGCAGGGCGCTCAAATTGACCTGCGCATAATCGCTCTGCCGCGGCAAAAAGGCATAGACAAATAGAGCAAAATCCAGCAACAAATGCTGCCCGCGCGCGTCCGCCGGGGATACCGGCAAAAGGATGCGGTCAAAATACCCGCCGCGTTTCGACAGCATCTGATACAGCCCACAGAGATGGTCCCTGTGATAATGGGTCAACAAAAACTCACGCCCTGAGCAGCCGGAATAGCGCTCCATCAACGTTGGGTCCACATAGGCGCTGAAATCCAGATCCCCTTCGCGGATCTTCTGGTTGATGCTTCCGCAGTCCACCATCAGAATATCGTGATGGGAACCGCCCAAAACAATGCATTCCCCATATTCTACATTATGTAGTTCGAGCCATTGCAAAACGGCTCACCCCCATACTCCTATAATAAATCGTCCAACCCCTGCACTTTCCCGTTTTCAAAAATGCCGGTGATGACCGTCCCATTCGCCAATGTCAGCGTCCCTTTGCCATGGCGCAGGTCGTCTTTCCACTCCCCTGCGTATAGAACCGCCCCATTCCGGTATTCGGTTCCGTGCCCATCGCGTTTGCCGTCCTTCCATTCGCCCGTATATAATAAGTTGCCTTCCGCGTCGAAGGCCGTCCCGCATCCCGTCGGGATATTATCCCGCCACTTTCCGACAAAAATGGAACCGTCGCGGGAGCTAAAGGAGATCCCCGAACCGTGGCGTAGATTGTCCTTCCAGTTGCCGACATAGCAAAGCTTGCCCGACTTATAATAATAGGTACCGAATCCGTCGCGCTTGTCCTCATGATATCCGCCCTCGTAGGCGGTATGGCCATTCGTCATCTCGGTGCGCCCGTTGCCTTCGCGCATTCCATTTAAAAGATCGCCAAAGTAGGCATAACTCTCTTCCGCACTGATAATAATGCGTTTGACCGGCATAGCGGCGGGCTTTGGCGATCCATCGGCCTCCTCGCCGGTTTGCTGCGAAGCTTTTTGCTTTAACTCCGGCGCATGCACAACAATCCCGTGCCGGTTTTTCGCCGCCACCGCGTAGCGCTCCGCATGCGGCGGGCGTACGACTTCTTCGAACGCATCGTCCTCTGCCGGCTTTTCCTCCGCGGCAGGTTCCGGCTCCTTTTGTTCCTGGGCCTTGAGCTCCGCTTGCACCAACTTTAAAAGCTGGGAAAGGCCGGAATTCAACGCAGGAAGCGGAAGCTCCTTTTCTTGCCAGGAGGGCTGCGGAACGTCCAAAGTCGGCGGGCAGGCCGTGCCCCACTGGGCCGGTTTTGCAGCGTCCTGGCCCGCGGAAAAAAGCTCATGGTCCGCCGCATAGTCCCCCTCTTGCGCAGCCGCAGGGGATTCTGAAGCCGGTAGCTCCGGGGAGGGTCCCTCTGCGATGGCCTCCTCGGGCTCCGCCCCCGCTGTTTCCGTCTCTGTCTCAGGAGTATCCGCATCATTGGCGATGTATGTAAACCCTGCGAAGGCGGGCTCTTCCCCGCCGGTTTCCGAATCCTCCGGGCGATAAACAAGATCTTCAGGGATTGCCTCCGGCGGGCGTTCCACCAAAGAACGGCGCAACGCCGCTTCTTCCTCCGTGCAGTAGCAAAAATCCCCTTCCGAGGTCTCCGCCCAGACGCGGGGCTCTCCCAAGCGCGCATCCGCCAAGCTTTGTTCCGGCGTGCCGCGGCGCAGCGCGCAGGGGACCAGTTTGATCCGGCTGTATTTCCCGCTGTCCGGGTTCCACTCCGTCAAAAGCAGGCCGCCTGCAATTGGGGATAGCACAGCCGCCGGAAGCTGATCCCTCCGGCCGTCCATATAATAAGCGGTGCTCTCCCAACGCAATTCCAACGAAAAACGCGCTTTGCTCACCGGCTCGCCGCGCTCCCCGAAATGAACCAGTTCAAATCCATTTTCATCGCGAAAAGCCTGCTGGACCAAAGCGCCGCCGCGCCGGACAGACCACGTGAAGCGATGCCAGCCTACTCTTCCACGATAAACCGTCTTGACGCCGGAGTTGAAGTCTTCTTCCCGCACAGACACCGTCCGGTCCTGTGTAAAGCATTCGCGCCGTGCCTGGCTCAGTAGGGAGGGCTTGGCGGCAGGGCCGTCGTAGTCCCGATGGTACACGGCATAAAAAAGGATGTCCGTTTCGCTTTGCATAGTCGATCCTTCCTTAATCAAAGAAAGCAAAGGCTTTCTATCTCTATCATTATATATAAGGTCATTATACATGTTTCGCGCTGGTTCCGCAAGGATTTCAGACGCACAGCGCCTTTTCACGGGTCCGCTGCACAAGCAAAACAAGAAACGAGGCCCCTGCCCAGGAGATTTCCTGGACAGGGGCCTCGCTGTTTCTTTGGAGCAAGATTCCTCTGCTTCCGCAGATGCAGGGAGCCATTCCCAGCATACCGCCATTTTTATGAGCTACTATCATCGCGGAGCCCCTGAAACAGCTATGGCAAAGCAATTACGCTTTAAACATATGCTCCACATTCTGCATCGCATGGCCGACCGCATGCATGGCGCGGTGTGCATCCCGGCGCAGATGGCGGTTCTTCTTCATCATTTGGCTGCCGACCGCCGCCACCGCAACACTGGCGACAATACCCGCGCCGATTCCTTTGACAAAGCCCATCGTTTCCTTATACATCATATACGACCTCCAAATTGCATTCGATTTTTCCAACAATTCGATCAGGGTGTTCCCCCGCATTAGTTTCCCCTCCTTATGGGTGAATATCGGTTCCGTTTGTTTCCGGTCCTTTTGCAAAATTTTGCGGTTTCTGGCGATTGATGGTATAATGGCCATGCATCTTAGCAAAACTGAAATCGGGCATGTCCCGGGGGAGAATGAAAAACATGGCAACACTCAACATTGTACTGGTGGAACCGGAAATCCCGCAAAACACCGGAAATATCGCCCGCACCTGCGCGGCCACCGGCGCCCGGCTTCACCTGGTCGGGCTGATGGGGTTTAAAATCGACGACCGGAAGCTCAAGCGCGCGGGCCTGGATTACTGGCATCTTTTGGACATCACCTATTACGATAGTCTTTCCGATTTTTTCAGGCAAAACAGCGGCAATTTCTACTATTTTTCTACAAAGGCGCGGCATGTGCATTCCGACGTCACCTATCCGGACGGCTGTTATCTGGTGTTTGGCAAGGAGACTGCCGGACTGCCGGAAGAGCTGCTCCTTCAGCACCCGGATAACTGCGTCCGCATTCCCATGCTGAACAATCCGGACGCGCGCAGCCTGAACCTCTCGAATTCGGTGGCGATCGGCGTCTATGAAGTATTGCGGCAGTGGAATTATCCGGATCTTCTCTGCGCCGGGCAGCTTCACCGGCTCTCCTGGGATTGACAGAAAGCGCCGGAAAACCGCCTTGGACCCTGCAAAAATCGGGTCTTCTCTCTTGAAAATAATTCCCATTTATTGTATACTGAAAATCAAGCGTAGAAGACTCTGAAAATTCAAATAAAGGAGCGCAAACGTTATGAATTACCTGAATAAAAAAACTGTCGAAGACATCGACGTAGCGGGCAAGAGAGTCCTCGTCCGCTGCGACTTTAACGTCCCGTTTGATGCAGAGGGCAACATCACCGACCCGAAGCGCATCAACGAGGCTATGAAAACCATTAAATATTTGATCGACCACAAAGCGAAGGTCATCCTCTGCTCCCATCTGGGCCGCCCGAAGGGTGAATTCAACATGAAGTATTCCCTCGCTCCGGTCGCTGAATACCTCTCCAAGGCACTCGGCCAGGAAGTCAAGATGGCGAAGGACGTTGTCGGCGAGAGCGCAAAGAGCATCGCCGCTTCCCTGCAGGACGGCGAGGTCGAGATGATCGAAAACGTCCGCTTCCATAAGGAAGAAGAAAAGAACGATCCGGCCTTCGCAAAGGAGCTCGCTTCCTTGGCGGAAATTTATGTCAATGACGCATTTGGCACGGCACATCGTGCGCATGCTTCCACCGCTGGCGTTGCCGACTATCTGCCGGCTGTCTGCGGCTATCTGATCCAGAAGGAAATCACCATCATGGGCGGCGCGCTCACCGACCCGAAGCGCCCGTTCGTCGCCATTCTGGGCGGCGCGAAGGTCTCCGATAAGATCGGCGTCATCACCAACCTGCTGGACAAGGTGGACACCCTCATCATCGGCGGCGGCATGGCTTATACCTTCATGAACGCACTGGGCTATTCCATCGGCACCTCCATCTGCGAGAGCGACAAGGTCGAGCTGGCAAAGGACACGATGGCAAAGGCCAAGGAAAAGGGCGTCAAGTTCCTGCTCCCGGTGGACAACGTTGTTGCAACCGAGTATAAGGCCGACGCAGAGAACAAGGTCGTCGATTCCGACCAAATCCCGGACGGCTGGATGGGCATGGACATCGGCCCGAAGACCTGTGAGCTGTTCGCAGACGCCATCAAGGGTGCTGGAACCGTGGTCTGGAACGGACCGATGGGCGTCTCCGAGTGGGATGCTTTTGCAAACGGCACGATCGCCGTTGCGAAGGCTGTTGCAGACAGCGGCGCAATCTCCATCATCGGCGGCGGCGATTCCGCTGCTGCGGTTGAGAAGCTCGGCTTCGCGGACAAGATGACCCATATCTCCACGGGCGGCGGCGCTTCCCTCGAGTTCCTGGAGGGCAAGGTTCTCCCGGGCATTGCCTGCTTGAACGATAAGGACTAATTTGAGCATCCGCGCCTTCGGCGGGGACTCCCGCCTGCCAGGGATTCGTTCCCGGCTGTGCGGTTCCCGCCGGAGGCTTCTTTTTTGACTATCATATAAAAGGGGATAGACATCCATGAACAAAGCACTGAGAAAAGCCGTCATCGCCGGCAACTGGAAAATGAACAAGACCCCTGCCGAGGCCAAAGAGCTGATCGAAGGCATCAAGCCGTTGGTCGCTGGCGCAGGCTGTGACGTCGTTGTTTGCGTCCCGTATGTGGATCTTGCCACCGCTCTGGAGGCAACCGCAGGCACCAACATCGGCGTGGGCGCGGAGAACTGCCACTGGGAAGTTTCCGGCGCTTACACGGGAGAAATTTCCGCAAATATGCTCACCGCAATGGGCGTAAAATACGTTATCATCGGCCACAGCGAGCGCCGCACCTATTTTGGCGAGACGGACGTCACCGTCAACAAGCGCGTGCGCGCTGCATTGGACAGCGGCCTGACCGTGATCCTCTGCGTGGGCGAATATTTGGAGCAGCGCGAACAGGGCATCACCGCCGAGCTGGTGGCTATGCAGACGAAAATCGCGTTGCAGGGCGTCAGCAAGGACGAGCTCTCCCGCGTGATCATCGCTTATGAGCCGGTCTGGGCAATTGGCACCGGCAAGACCGCGACCGCAGAGCAGGCCAACGAGGTCTGCGCCATCATCCGCGAGACCGTGAAGGGCCTCTACGACGAGGCGGCCGCCAATGCGATGACGATTCAGTACGGCGGTTCGATGAACGCGAAGAATGCGGCGGAACTGCTGGCGCAGCCCGATGTGGACGGCGGCCTGATCGGCGGCGCTTCCTTGAAACCCGCAGACTTCGCGGAGATTGTCAAAGCTGCTACGCAGGGCTAATATCCCCTGCAATGTTTAATAGAGTAGGAGATCGAATCATACATGAGTAAAAAACCTCTGATTTTGATGATTTTAGATGGTTTTGGCATTGGCGGCGATTACGGCAACGCAATCAAGGCGGCCAACAAGCCGAACCTGGACCGCGTCTTCGGCAGCAACCCGATCACCCAGATCGGGGCTTCCGGTATGGACGTCGGCCTGCCGGATGGCCAGATGGGAAACTCCGAAGTCGGCCACACCAACATCGGCGCCGGCCGCATTGTGTACCAGGAGCTGACCCGCATCACCAAAGCCATCCAGGATGGCGATTTCTTTGAGAATTCCGCCTTCATCTCCGCAGTGGACAACGCCATTGCGAAAAAGGCCGCGCTGCACCTCATCGGGCTGCTCTCCGACGGCGGCGTGCACAGCCACAATACCCACCTGTATGCCTTGGTGGAATTGGCCAAGCGCCGCGGCCTGAAAAAGGTCTATGTCCATGCATTGCTCGACGGCCGCGATGTCCCGCCTTCCTCCGGCAAGGATTATGTAGCCGAGTGCGCCGAGAAGCTCAAAGAGATCGGCGTGGGTCAAATTGCCACCGTGATGGGCCGCTACTATGCGATGGACCGCGACAACCGCTGGGAGCGCGTGGAGAAGGCCTATGCGGCCATGGTATACGGCGAAGGCATCCAGTGTGCCGACCCGGTCCAGGCGGTAGAGGATTCCTATAAAGAGAATGTAACCGACGAATTCGTCGTTCCAACCGTCTGCGCAGAGGGCGCAGAAATCGGCGCGGACGATTCCATTATCTTCTTTAACTTCCGCCCGGACCGTGCGCGCGAAATTACGCGCACCTTTGTCGATCCGGAATTCACCGGCTTTGAGCGCAAGAAGGGCTTCTTCCCGGTCAAATACGTCTGCATGACGCAGTACGACGCTACCATGCCGAACGTCCTGGTGGCCTTTAAGCCGCAGAGCCTGAAGAACACCTTTGGCGAATACATCTCCGACAAGGGCCTGACCCAGCTGCGCATTGCAGAGACGGAGAAATACGCGCATGTGACGTTCTTCTTCAACGGCGGCGTCGAAAAGCAGTATCCCAACGAGGACCGCGTGCTGGTCAACTCCCCGAAGGTGGCCACCTACGATTTGCAGCCGGAGATGAGCGCTTACGAGGTCACCGACCGGTTGATCGAGCGCATTGAATCCGGCAAATACGATGTGATTATCCTGAACTATGCAAACTGCGACATGGTCGGCCATACGGGTGTATTTGACGCTGCAAAGGCCGCTGTGGAAGCAGTGGATACCTGCGTTGGACGCGTATTGGACGCGATCGCCAAGCAGGACGGCGTGGCGCTGATTACAGCGGACCACGGCAATGCGGACAAGATGTACGAGGAAGATGGCTCCCCGTTCACCGCGCATACAACCAACCCCGTTCCCTTCTGTGTGGTCGGCTATCCCTGCAAGAAGCTGCGCAAAGGCGGCCGCCTTGCGGACATCGCCCCCACCATGCTGCAGATCCTGGGCCTGCCCCAGCCTGCGGAAATGGACGGCCGTTCCCTCATCGAGGAATAAACCGGCCGTTCTTCCCATTGTGTTAGAGGGGGCGGAAGGAAACAGGCTTCCGCCCCAGCTTGTGGAACGCGGACCTACTAGCAGTTGCTGGAATATCCCGTTCTACAATACAAATTGACAATCCGTCCTCCAAACAGGAAAAGGGCGTTTCCCCGAGAGGGGAAGCGCCCTTTTCCTATGTGTGGATTGTAGATGGAAGATTTATTTCTTAATTTCTGTTTTCCACAGGCCATGAAGATTGCAGTACGCATAAACGGCGATCAACTCGTCATCCTGCAATGCAAAGGATACAACCGGCTTCTCTCCCGGCTGGATGGCCTTGCGCTGGCCGCCATGCGCCGTCTGCAGATATACCCAAGCAATATAATGCTCTTCCGTCGATGGATGCTCAACGCTTCCCACGCTGACCTTGACAACATTCCCATCCATCTCAACCACCGGCAGGTGCTTCTCCGTTGCGCCCTCTGTGGTGTTGGGGACCAATTCGCTCATTTTTTCCCCACAGCAAACCAGCGGCACGCCGGAATCATGAATCAACCCGACAATATTCCCGCAATGCTTGCAAATATAAAACTTGACTTCTTTGCTCATCCTTTTGACCTCCATTCCGATTTTTCTTAGTCATAAATATTTTTTGTGGGATGCATGTTTCCCACACATTTATTATACCCTATGAAACGGGGGTTGTATAGGAGCATTTCCATTTTTTCGAATCCTTTTCGAGTGGCAATTTTTCGGTTCCATCCGGCATTGGATTACGCAAAGCTTACGTTTCTATGACAATTTTGTATCCACATTGCATTGCCTCAGAAAAGATGTTAGAATAAATGAAAAAACGGGAAGGAGTGACGGAATGAAACGTTTTGCGGCAATTTTCTTGTGTGTGATTCTTTTGTTTTCCCTTGCCGCATGTGAGCAAGACGAACCCAGCAATGCAAACAAATCCTTCCAATACCATCTGGCCGCGGAGCCGGAGACGCTCGATCCGCAAATCGCCGCCGATGAATCCGGCATCATCCTCATCCAGGCCCTTTTTGAGGGATTAACCCGCCTGGACGCCGACGGCAATGCTGTGCCCGGTGTGGCGGAGAGTTGGACTTCCAACGCCGATTTTACCCAATTCACCTTCCAGCTGCGCGAGGACGCCGTTTGGAACGACGATGACAATACGCCTGTGACCGCTGACGACTTCGTCTATGCCTTCCAGCGCGCGCTGGACCCCGCAACCAACTCGTCCACATGCAGCCCCATGTATTGCATCCAAAACGCTCGCGCCGTCCATGCCGGGGAATTGCCGGTGGAGCAGCTGGGGGTTTCCGCTTTGGATGCCCATACCCTATCGGTGCAATTGGAATATTCCTGCGAAGACTTCCCGGAGCGTACCGCTTCCGCCGTCTTCATGCCCTGTCACAAGGATTTTTTCCTCACCACAGGCGGACGCTACGGCCTGGATCGTTCTACGTTGCTGTGCAATGGCCCCCTTGCCATCGACGGCGTGTACGGCTGGGAACACGGTTCCTACATCAATTTGCGCCGCTCTCCCAGCTATTCCGGCAATAGCCAGCCGCTCCCGTCCGACGTCAAGTTCAGCATCGGCAACAAAAAGGTCGATGTTTCCGACCCCGTGGCCGCTTTGACGGATGGAACCGTGGACGCCATCGCCATGCCCTCCGACCTGGTCGAAGAAGCCAAGGAAGCGGGCTGCACTGTGACCGGCTTTGAAGATACCACGTGGGGGCTGTGCTTTAACACGCAAGATGAGGTGATGCAAAACCTCAATATCCGCAAGGCTTTTACCCAGGCGTTTTCGCGTGAAAAAGTCTTGGCCCATCTTCCGGAGGGCGCAACAGCTGCGGAAAACATCATCCCGCCGGACACAAAGCTCTTCGGACACGACTACCGCGAATTGGCGGGCGGCGGCGCTTTCTATCCCCTACAGGATACAGCCGCGGCGCAGTATCTGGCCGCCGGTATCCAGGAGCTGGGCCTGGAGGCCCTCCCAAAGGTGACCATCCTGTGCCCGGACGATCCGGATGTCAAGCTGATGGTCAACGAGATGCTGACCGAATGGAATACACAATTTGACGACTATTTTAATATGGAACCGCTCAGCGACAACGAACTGGCGTCCCGGGTTTCTTCGGGGAATTACCAGATCGCCATCTGTTCCATTACGCCGGAATCGTCCGGCCCATTGGCCGTCCTGAACCTGTTCCGCAGCGATAATCCGAACAATCCGGCCCATCTGCGCTCCGCAGGGTTCGACGAAAACCTCGCCAATGCGGAAAATCAGAGCGGTACGGAGGCCGCTGTTTCTTGCGCCGCAATGGAGCGGCACCTCAACGAGCAATGTATCTTTTACCCCTTGTTCTACGAAAGCCACTATTTTGCCACCGCTCCCGGCGTGACGGGGATTGTGTTCCATCCCTATGGCGGAGGCGTCGATTTTATCAATGCCGGCAAGGATAGCTTATAAAGCGCTTTACGCCGGGCAGCACATCTCCATGATTCCTATGCGGCATGCGCATGTGCTTTCATCCATATCTTTCTGGGAGGCCAGTCGATGATTACCTCTTGTATGGCGTTTTATCCCTGCCTTGACCTTGCAAAAACCGAGATGTTTTATACCCAAGTGGTCGGCCTGCGCACGGTCTTCGCCTCGGATACCGTCCGTATTTTCCACGCAAAGCAAGGGTATTTTGCCTTTGTCGCCTATGGGGACGGGAAAATCCCCCGCAAACACCTGTGCTTGTCGCTCAATTGCGCCAACCGGGAGAGCGTCGATGCGGAATACCAGCGCATCTGCGCACTCGGCATTCAGCCGCAGAGCGCCCCTGCGCAGCATCCATCCCAACCGGTCTATTCGTTCTTTTTGGAGGACCCGAACGGTTACACGGTGGAATTCCAGAAAATCGATGGATTCCAGCTTACATAGCGGAGAACTTCATCTTTTATAAAAGGCCGCACAAGCGAAAGCTTTCCCGTGCTACACATGCTCTGCATTTCTAAGGGGGAATTTATGAAAACGATCGTTGTCTATAGTTCGCAATACGGCGCAACCGAACAGTATGCGCGCTGGCTGGCAGAAGCGCTGGACGCAGATCTCTATGCAGTCCGCGCGATTTCCGCCGATGTATTGGGCGGCTATGATTGTATCCTGTACGGCGGGGGCCTCTATGCCGGAGGGGTCAAAGGGCTTCCCACTTTTCTGAAGCATTTCTCCAAATGCGAAGGGAAACCCCTGATCCTGTTTACCTGTGGGATTGCAGACCCAAAGGACCCAGCGAATGTCGAACAGATCCGCAGCCAATTGCACAAGGCGCTCCCAGCAAATATCGCAGCGCAATGCACCTTTTTCCACCTGCGCGGCCGGCTGGACTATCCGCACTTAACGGTGGTACACCGGGCGATGATGGCCATGCTCCGGAAGATGCTCTTGAAAAAGGCTCCCTCTTCCCTGCGGGAGGAGGACCGCCAGCTCCTGGAAACCTACGGCAAGGACGTGAATTTTATAGACCGCTCCGAAATCGAACCGATTGTGTCCTTTGTCCGCAGAGGCGCGGAATAGGACCTCTTATCTCATTATAAAACGGAAGGGAAAAATTTTCCCTTCCGTTTTCTTTTCCCGTAATCCTTCCCGCGTGGCACAGTACACCGCTTCCCTCTCCCTTTTTAGCAACCCCCTGTCCCTTTCTATAAATCCCCCTGAATTTCCGTTCCCCGCTAAAACAAAAGAGCGGACAGGAAGACTCCCCCATCCGCTCCAATTCGTATAAAAATCTAAATAAATTACAAATCGTAGATTTCTTCCGCGCTCAAGATGGTAATTCCATTCTCCCTGAGCATGTTTACTGCCCGCTCGCTGTCGTCCACACGAAGAATCACAAAGGCTTTTCCATGTTCGCGGCTGACAAACGCATAGATATATTCCACGCCAATCTGATTGTCCGCCAGCACGCGCATGGCTTTGGCAAATTCGCCGGGGTGGTCGTCGATCCCCATGGCGATCACGCTCGTGAGGGAAACCGTCAATCCCGCAGCCTTCAAAGCTTCTACGGCTTCCTTTGGCTTATTGACAATCAACCGCAAAATACCGAAATCGCTGGTATCCGCGATGGAAACCGCCCGGATATCCACATTTGCTGCGGCAAGCGCCTCCGTGATCTCTGCAAGGCGGCCGGACTTATTCTCCACAAAAACGGAAATCTGCTGGATCTGCATACCGATTCCTCCTTTATGGTTTGATTCTCTTTCAGTTACGCGCTTGGGCTTCCCGCATGCGGGACCGGCGCCAACCGAAACAAGCTTCGCGCTTTTTTATACGTCCGCGTTGTACCCCAGTTCAAACGCTTTGAGGTTCATATCGATAAATTTGGACGGCACCGTCTCCTTGATGGTATCGATCCAGACCTCCTTGGGGAGATCCAGTTTCTTGGCCATGGCGCCGATCAAAACCACATTGACCGCCTTGGATGAACCGGCCTCTTCCGCCATCCCCAAAGCGTCCAGCGCAACGACCTTTACGCCCTGCTCGCGCACCTTTCCGAGTATGTCCTTCGGGTATTCGGCCACGCCCGTTACAACGGGCATCGGGTCCATCTGCTGGGTGTTGACCACCACGGTCCCCTCCGGCTTTAACCACGGCAGGTACCGGGCCGCCTCCAATGCTTCAAACGCCAGCAGAACGTCCGCCTCACCCTGCGCGATGATCGGGGAATACACCTTATCGCCATAGCGCACATACGTCACCACGGACCCACCGCGCTGGCTCATGCCGTGCACCTCGGAAACCTTTACATCGACGCCCTGGCTCAACATCGCGCTGCCCAGCACACGGCTGGCCAGCAGCGTTCCCTGCCCGCCTACGCCGACAATCATGACACTTTTCACGTTGCTCATGCCTGTACCTCCTGTTCTGTGATCGCGCTCTTCGGGCACAGGGTGGTGCATACGCCGCAGCCTACGCACTGCGTGCGGTCAATTGCAGCTTTCCCGCCGTGCACACTGATCGCCGGGCAGCCAATGCCCAGGCACGCTTTACATCCAATACATTTCTCCGTATCCACCACAAGGGACGGCTTATGTTTCACATATTTCAACAGCGCGCACGGACGGCGGCTGATGATGACAGAAGGCTCCTCCGCTGCCAGTTCCTCTTTCAGAACTGACTCTACCTCTTTGAGGTTATAGGGGTCGCAGACGCGCACCCGCTTGATGCCGACCGCTTTGCACAGCGCCTCCAAATCGACCGCTGTGGTGGGGTCGCCCTTGATGTTGTAACCGGTCGTCGGGTTCTGCTGGTGGCCGGTCATGCCCGTAATCGAGTTGTCGAGGATGATGACCACGGAATTGCTCTGATTGTAGGCGATGTCGATCAAGCCCGTAATACCGGAATGAATGAACGTGGAGTCGCCGATGACCGCAACGCTCTTCTGCTCCGCGTCCTTGCCGCGGGCCTTGTTGTAGCCGTGCAGCGCAGAGACGGACGCGCCCATGCAGATGCAGGTATCGATCGCGCTCAACGGGGCGGATGCGCCGAGGGTATAGCAGCCGATGTCGCCGCTGACATAGACCTTTGCCTTCTTCAAGGCATAGAACAGGCCCCTGTGCGGGCAGCCGCAGCACATCACCGGCGGGCGGCCCGGCGTCTCCGCATCCACCTTTTTGCTCTCCGGCACTTTGCCCAGCATACACTGGCGGATCACATTCTGCGAGAATTCGTCGCAGCGCGGGAACACATCCTTGCCATGCACGGCGATCCCGTTCTTTTTGCAGAACGACTCGATCACATCGTCGAGTTCTTCAATCACATAGAGCGTCTTGACCTTGGAGGCCAGCTCCTGGATCTTCTTGAGGGGCAGCGGGTGTACCATCCCCAGCTTCAAATAGGACACGGTATCGCCCAACGCCTCTTTTGCATACTGATATACCGCGCCGGAAGCAATCACACCGACCTCGGAATGATTGTCCTCCAACACGTTGATGTCCGCTTCATCCGACCAGGCGGAAAGCTTCTGCGTGCGCTCCTCCACCTTATAGTGCTTCGGCTTCGCAAAAGCGGGCAGCATGACGTTTTTCGCAGGGTTTTTCTCGTACGGCTTGAGTGCGTGCTCCTCGCGCTCGTACAGCTCCACCGGGCTGCGGCTGTGCGCGACGCGCGTCGTCAAGCGCAGGAGCACCGGCGTATCGAACTGCTCGGAGAGCTCGTAGGCCAGCTTCGTGAAGTCCCGGCACTCCGCAGAATCGGCGGGTTCTAGCATCGGGAGCTTTGCGGCAATCGCATAGTTGCGGGAGTCCTGTTCGTTTTGCGACGAATGCAGGCCCGGGTCGTCGGCCACGGCAAGCACCATGCCACCGTTCACGCCGATGTAGCTCATCGTGAAGAGCGGGTCCGCAGCCACATTCAGGCCCACGTGCTTCTGCGCGCAGAATGAGCGCGCCCCGGCAAAGCTCGCGCCGGCAGCGACCTCCGCCGCCACTTTCTCGTTCGAAGCCCATTCGCAGTAAATTTCCTCATACGTGGCGGCCGCCTCTGTGATCTCCGTGCTGGGGGTGCCAGGATAGCTGGACACCACCCGCACACCGGCCTCGTAAAGGCCGCGCGCGACCGCTTCGTTTCCCAACAGTAACTTTTTCATTTTACCTCTCCTATATATCAGACCTATCCGCCGCATGGACGGATGAAATTCCCATGTTCGCTTATTCCTCCGGCTCGTTGCGCAGGTCCAGGATGCGTTTTGCCTTGCCCTGGAAGCGCTCCAAGCTCTTGGGTTCGGCCAGCGTGACCTTTGTCTCCAGGCCAAGGACGCTCTTCAGGCGGTCGTGGATCTTATGCTGCAACGCCTCCAGCTCGCCATAGCTCTGCAACAGTTCGCCGTTGCTGAGCTCCACTTTGACCTCCAGGGTATCCAGGAAGTTCTTCTTGCGCACGATCAGCTGATAGTGCGGGCCGACATGCTCCATCCCCACCAAAACGCTCTCGATCTGCGACGGGAATACGTTGACGCCCTTGATAATCATCATGTCGTCGGTGCGCCCCATCACCTTATCCATGCGCGCGTGGGTGCGTCCGCATGCACAGGGCTCATAATTGATGCGGGTGATGTCCTTGGTGCGGTAGCGCAGGACCGGCATTCCTTCGCGCGACAGCGTGGTGACCACCAGCTCGCCCACTTCACCCGGCCCCTTGCGCTCAAGGGTATCCCGGTCGATGATCTCCGGCAGGAAGTGGTCCTCCGCGAAGTGCAGCCCACAGCGCAGTTCGCACTCGCCGGAAACGCCCGGGCCGCCGAGTTCGGTCATGCCGTAGTTGTCGGTGACAAACATATGTAGGTTCTTTTCGATCTGCGTCCGCATCTCTTCGGTGCAGCCCTCGGACCCCAGCAGGCCGATGCGCAGCTTGTATGCGCTGGCGGGATACGGGGATTCCTTGACCATCTCGCCCAGATACAGCGCATAGGACGGGGTCGCCACCAACCCGGTCACGCCAAAATCGCGGAACATCATCAGCTGCTTCTGCGTATTTCCGGAGGATGCCGGGATAACCGTCGCGCCCAGCTTTTCCAAGCCGTAGTGCAGGCCCAGCGCCCCGGTAAACAGGCCGTAGCCAAAGGAAATCTGGATGATGTCCTCATCCGTCACGCCGGAAGCCGCCCCAATGCGGGCGATCAGCTCCGCCCAGGTGTCGATGTCCTTTTTGGTATACACGCCGACCGTGGGCTTGCCGGTGGTCCCGGAGGAGGCGTGGATGCGCACAATATTTTTCATTGGGCACGCCATCATGCCAAAGGGATAATTGTCGCGGATGTCATCCTTTGTGGTAAAGGGGATATATTGGATATCCGACAAGGTCTTTATCTTATCGCCGGTAACGCCGGCTTCTTGCAGCCGCTCATGATAAAACGGGATGTTATTGTAGCAATAATCCACCATCTTTTTCAGCTTTTGCAGCTGTAGCGCCTCAATATCTGCGCGGCGCATGGTTTCCACGTCTTTTTGATAAAACATGGATCGGGTACACCTCCACACAACAGCCGCTCCAGGAAAAACGGCGGGGGCCGTGCTCCGTCGTTTGGTGGAGGCGATGCTGTAAAATTTACCGCACCAAAGGCCAGCTCTGGTGCGGTTGTCTTTTGTTATTTTAACTCTTTTTCCGTCGAAATGCAACCTGCTTTTTGTGGAAGGCATACGGTTTCGAGCAATGTGTGCAGTTTCTTTAACGCTTTTTGGTGATATAGTACAAAAGCAAAGGGAAATATCACCACACACTCCTTATTTTTCCTTTTCTTTTGGTGCTAACGGCAAGCAAATCGTGAAGGCAGTCCCCTTTCCGGGCTCGCTCTCCACCCCAATTTCCCCGCCGTACAGCGCTACCAAATGCTTGACAATGGAAAGGCCCAAGCCCGTGCCGCCGATCTCCCTGGAACGGCTGGTATCCACGCGGTAAAAACGTTCGAATAAGCGCGGGAAATGCTCTTTCGCAATGCCAATCCCTGTGTCCTTCACCCGCACCACAGCGGTCTGACGCTGGCGCTGCGCCGTGATGAACACGCTGCCGTCCTTGACGTTGTATTTGACCGCATTGTCGATCAGGTTCCCAAAGAGCTGCTGTAAGCGTGTCGGCGTACAAGCCACATAGAGCTCCGGATCGGCATCGATATGCATGCGGACATGGTTCTCCTGGCCGAGCGACTTTGCGCGCTCCACACAGGCTTCCAGCGCCTCTTTCACATTGCAAGGGCGCATGGAGGGGTCGTCCTTGGCGTTCTCAATCTGGGAGAGCACCAAGAGGTCGTCAATTAAATGGGTCAGGCGGTCTGTCTCAATATCCAATACATCATAAAAATACCGGCGTGTTTCCTCATCGCGGTCCGCGCTCTTCAGAAGCTCGATGCTGCCGCGGATCGAGGTCAGCGGCGTTTTGAGTTCATGGGTGACATTGGAGACAAACTCACTGCGCATCTGCTCCATTTTCCGCATGCGCGTCACATCGGAAAGGACCACCAATGCCGAACCTGTGGGCCGCGCCTCCATCGGCGCTGCATAAACGGTATACCGCTTATCCTCCGGCAAATTGATCCATTCGTCATTGATCGGTTTTCCGGCACAGATCGTTTCTTGCAGCAGGGCGGAAACTTTTGTCAACAGAAGGCTACCTTCCAGATGGTCCCCGACCTGCATCGACGGGCAGTGGAGCAACTTGCGTGCGCTCTGGTTGAGGAAGAGCACTTCCCCGCCCTCGTCTACTGCAAGTACCCCGTCATTCATCCCCTGGAGGACCCCTTCCAACTGTTCCTGCTTTGTCTTGAGAAGGCTCACCGCGTGTTCCGTGCTGTCTGCCATCTGATTAAACGCCTGGGCCAGCTCTGCAAATTCATAGCTAAATTTCCCTTCCACCCGGATGGAAAATTCGCCGTCCGCCAAGCGGCGTGCTGCAACGCTCATCCGTTTGACTGGTTCGCTGATCCACGTGACAAAAATGCTCGACGCCATACACACCATCACAATACCAAACAGCATACCGAGCCCTGCATCCATCCACATCTGCTGGATTGTCTCCTCCAGCGCGCCTGTAGGCAACGCCGCACGCAAATAATATTGCCCTACGTGCCGCGCCTCATAGTAATATTGTGTTCCCACGCTGTTGCTCTTTCGCATATCATACCCAACACCCTCTTCACGCGCCTGTAGGATCTCCGGGCGGTCTGCGTGGTTTTCTGTGATCTCCCGCCCCTCGCTATCCCCCAGGACGTTTCCTTCCTCATCCAGGATGGTGATGCGGATGGGCAACCCCGCCTCTTGCAGCGCTTCCCCCAAAGCAGAAGCTTCTTTTTCCGGATCTTCCAAATCCTCTATCTGTGTAGAGAGTACCGCCAGCGCGGTATCCAATTGCCTGGTGAACTCCCGCTCGTATTGATTTTGTACTAGCAATGTGGCTGTCAAAAAGGCGGCTACAAAGCCTACGACAATTATGATGATGTTGCACAGCATCATCCGCTTTTTCATTTTGCTGTCCCCTCTGCTTGTCAGATAAATACGATGTAAAAAAAGTGGCACACCCCAAAAGGCATGCCAACAATTTTATTCGGAAAACCGGTACCCAACGCCGCGCACCGTCTGGATTAAGACCGGATGATCCGGGTCATCTTCTACTTTTTGCCGCAAATAGCGCACATGCACATCCACGGTACGGGTGTCTCCAAAATATTCCACACCCCAAACTTTATCCAGCAGGCTGTCGCGTGTGAGCACTTTCCCACGGTTTTTCATCAACATTGCCAGCAGGTCAAACTCTTTGGCGGTTAATTCGATTTTTGTTCCATTCTTTGTAACCGTATGGCGCGCGATGTCCACTTGCAGCGTGCCGGCTTCCAACTTCTGCTCCGGCTCCTGGGAACGCGCCGTCCGGCGCAGAACCGCCCGCACACGTGCGCAAAGCTCTTTGATCCCAAACGGCTTGACGATATAATCGTCCGCGCCGAGCTCTAAGCCCAACACCTTGTCAATCTCTTCCCCGCGCGCCGTCAGCATCAGGATCGGGATATCCCGTGTATCTGCATCGGACCGCAGCGTACGGCACACTGCCAAACCATCCGGCGGAGGCATCATCCAGTCCAGGATAATAACATCCGGCTTCCGCGCCTTTATCCCGGCCAAAAGCGTCTCCCCATCTGCAAACTCAGCGGATTCGAAGCCGCTGTCCTTTAAGCCAAACGCAACCAGGCGGCGAATATTTGGTTCGTCGTCTGCAATATATACCAAAGGCATAAAATGCCCCTCTCTTTCTCTGCGCGCTTCCGCACAACAACTATGTATGGGGCGGCCAGCGGATGCCCTGCCGCCCTACAAGCGAACTCAAACGACTTTTGTATTGAGGTCCGGATGCACGCCAGTCTCCATATAGATGACCCACTCCGCGATATTGGTCGCATGGTCTGCCATACGCTCCGCATACTTCGTGATGAAGATCAAATCGACGTCACACATAACATTCTGCGGGTTCTCCGTGATGATCCCGCAAACTTCCAGGACAATCTTGGAAAACATGGAATCCACATTGTCGTCCGCCTTGCAGATTTCCCGCGCCTTCTCCACGTCACGGCTCAGGAATACATCCAATGCGCCGCGGAACATATCATGCGCCGCTTCCATCATCTGTACCACATGGGACAGCGCCAAACTGCTCCGGTCAAGCTCAGCGATGGTGAGAATGTCGCAAATATCTGCGCACTGGTCAGCCTCACGCTCCATATCGGTCAAAATCTTCAAACAGGCCGCAATCGTACGCAGGTCGCTGGCGATCGGCTGCTGCAACGCAATCAGATTCATGCACATCTGCTCAATCTTATGCTCTTCGCCGTCGATCTCACCGTCGCTAGTCGCCACATATTTCGCCTTTTCCATATCGAGCGTACGCAGGGCATCGATCGTCATCTGAATGCGCCCGTCCACCTTGTTCCCTAATTCAGTCATCGAGTGGATCAGATCGTTAATCTCACGGTCAAATAGTTTTCTTGCCATAATTCCAATCTCCTACGTTTATAATACACAATAAATTTGCCTTATTTAGATATTATACAGCAAATCCGCTGAAAATGGAAGAAGAATTAACCGAAACGGCCGGTGATATAGCGCTCTGTCCGTTCGTCCTTAGGCTTATTGAACATGGACAGCGTATCGGAATATTCCACCAGTTCCCCTAAGAGGAAAAACGCCGTGCGGTCGGCAATACGGGCTGCCTGCTGCATATTATGCGTAACAATGACCACCGTATACCGGTCGCGCAAGTCATCCATCAAATCTTCAATCTTAGAAGTAGAAATCGGGTCCAGGGCGCTGGTCGGTTCGTCCATCAGGATGACATCCGGCTCCACCGCCAGAGCACGCGCAATGCACAGGCGCTGCTGCTGGCCGCCGGACAAGCCGAGCGCGGACTTCTTTAGGCGGTCCTTTACCTCATCCCACAGAGCGGCGCTCCTCAGGGATGTCTCCACAATTTCATCGAGCTTCTGACGGTTCTTGATCCCATGGACGCGCGGCCCATAGGCGATGTTGTCGTATACCGTCATCGGGAATGGATTCGGCTTTTGGAATACCATACCGGCCCTGCGGCGCAACAAGGTCACGTCCGTACGCGGGTCATAAATATCTTCCCCATCCAAGGTCACCAAACCAGTGATTTTGCAATTATCCACCAGATCGTTCATCCGGTTTAACGTCTTCAAGCAAGTGGATTTTCCGCAGCCGGAAGGTCCGATAAACGCGGTAACTTTATTGGCTGGAATTTCCATATTGATCCCTTTCAGTGCATGAAAGTCCCCATAGTAGAGGTTTAGATCCTTCATTACAATTTTACTATTTCCCATTTCCATTGTATGTTCTCAACCCTTCTTTACAGCTTTGGTAACTACTTTTGTCAAACAATTTAGAAGGAATACCAAAATCAGCAACACCGCTGCGGTGCCAAATGCAATATTCATCGCATCCGGTGTAGAAGCCTCGCGTGCTGTCTGATACAAGTGCAATGTCAGTGTCCGGCCGCTTGTCATAATCTGGCGGAAGAACCCTCTCGGCATGCTATAGCCGATACCCGAGGTAAACAGCAAAGCGGCACTTTCGCCCACAATGCGCCCGACAGCCAGGATGACCGCCGTCAATACGCCCGGCATTGCGCAAGGGAGCACAATTCCCAAGATCACACGCAATTTCCCTGCGCCAAGCGCCAGGGCCCCTTCCTTATAGCTAGTCGGCACCGACAGCAAAGATTCCTCTGTTGTGCGCACGATGGTCGGAAGGATACAGATCGCCATCGTAAGGCAGCCCGCCAAGATGGACACCTGCAAACGGAATAGAATACAAAACACGGTGTAACCAAACAGGCCAAAAATGATCGATGGGATACCGGAAAGCACTTCCGTTGTAAAACGGATGGACCGGACAAGCCTGCCCTGCTTGGCATACTGGGTTAGATAAATTGCAGAAGAAATGCCGATTGGAACTGCGATCAGCAGCGTAATCACAACAATGTACAGGGTATTGATAATCATCGGCAAAATACCCTTTTGATCCGGGTTCATTTCCGAATACGGTGTGGAGATAAACTGCCAGGTGATGTAAGGGACGCCATTCACCAGGATATATCCCAGAATCCCAACCAGGACGACAACCGTAATCCCTGCCGCCAAATTGATCAGGACCTTCAAAAAAGTGTCTTTGGGGCGGCTGTGCTTGCAATAAAGTGAATTAGTTGGCATCCATCTGCACTCCCTTCTTGGAGATATACGTAAAGCTGATATTAACAATCATGATGAAGACAAAGAGCACCAGGCCGATTGCAAACAGCGCCTGACGGTGCAGGCCGGTCGAATAGCTCATCTCCATCGCAATGCCCGTGGTCAGGAAGCGTACCGAGCCCAACAGGCGCGGCATATTGGGCACATTGCCCGCCACCATAATGACCGCCATGGTTTCGCCGATCGCACGGCCTACACCCAGGATCACGCCGGAGAGGATACCGGATTTTGCCGCCGGGACAGTCACTTTAAAGATCGTCGTGGTCGGCGTAGCACCCAAAGCCAAGGACGCCTCCCGGTAAGAAACCGGAACCGCGCGCAAAGCGGTCTCCGAAACATTGACGATGGTTGGGAGGACCATAATCGCCAAAATGATAATGGCCGCCAACAGGCTGTCGCCCGTTGTATGCCCCTGGAAGGGCGGGAACGTACGGATTGCCGGCACAATCACCAACATACCGAAGAAGCCATAAATTACAGAAGGGATGCCCGCCAAAAGCTCGACTGCCGGGCGCACAATTTTTGCCAAGATCGGGTTTGCCGTCTCCGAAAGGAAGATCGCCGTCAGCAGGCCGACCGGCACACCGATGATGATGGCGCCTATCGTGCCCACAATCGACGAGAGAATCATGGGCAAGATCCCAAAAATTTCTGAACTTGCTTCCCATTCCGTACCAAACAGGAAATTGCCCACGCCGATTTCTGCCAACGCTGGGGCGCCGGAAACAATGATATAGATGGTGATGACTGCCACCGACCCCACGGACACACAGGAAAACACCTTAAAAATCGACTGCGCCAAGCGTTCTGTGCCTTGGGTCCAAAGGGACAGAATGGCACCAGCGATACCAAACGCTAATGTACAGAGGAAAGGCCAAAGGTACTGAATTTCGATCTCACTAATATTCAGGGAAGTAACCGCGGTTTGAATATTCGAAGTTGTAATCAGGGAAACCAGGGGCGTGACGCCGGCAAGGATATAAGCAACGCCAGCCCAAACCGGCTTTCTAACCAAAAGAAGCACAATGCCAGCTAACGCTAACACCACGCCCGCGATGACTGCAATGCGGGTAAGTAAAGGGATTGTTACCAATCCGCTCATCTGCGGCCCGTAAACCATCATACCACGGACCGTAGCTAGCTGCAAACCGGTCAACGGATAGGATGTATCTCGAAATACAAACCGAATGTAAGGAAAAAAGAAAGAAACAATGATCACCGCACTCAAGGCAATCGCCACAATCGTTTTGACCCGGTTGGCAATCGCTCGCTTTTGTTCAACATGTTCATCAGTCAAAGATGTCTGCATCAGCAGGTCCTCCATTCTTTATTGAGCCCCATTTGTCAAACTCCTTTGGATGCAGCAAAATGCTTCGGCACCCAAACCGAGCGCCGGAGCATTTCATACGGAGCAAGCGCTCCGGGGCTATTTTTTATTGTGCCGGTACAAGCCCTACATCCGAAATGATCTGCTGTCCTTCGTCGGAGTATACAAAGTCAAACCAAGCTTTAATCAGCTCGCTGTCAGAGCCCTTCTTATAGATCTGGATGAACGGACGCTGTGCCTTGTAGGAACCATCAATGATGTTTTCCTCTGTAGCTTCTACACCGTCAACCTTGCAAGCCGTGATGGAATCGTTTACAGAGTCGAGGGAAACGTAGCCGATTGCAGACGGGTCAGAACCGACCTTGGAGACAACCTCACCGGTGGAAGTAACTTCCGCTGCATATTTGCAGTTGCCTTCGCAACCAAAGATGGATTCGAAACCGTCTCTCGTGCCGGAAGCCGCTTCACGGCCGATCACGGTGATCGCCTGGTCATTGCCGCCGAGATCTTTCCAGTTGGTGATTTCGCCGGTGAAGATCTGCGTAATCTGCTCGCTGGTCAACTCGGTGACCGGGTTATCCTTGTTAACTGCAATCGCGATGCCGTCGATTGCGATCTGGTTGATTTCAAACTGATCCGGGTTTTCTTCATCCTTCAGGTTTCTGGACAGGTCGCCGATCAGGGCTGTGCCGGAGTTAACAGCTTCCGGTGCATCGCCGGAACCATTGCCGCTCTTCGTCACGGTCACATCCGGATATTTCGCCATAAATGCTTCGCCAAGTGCCTGGCAAACCTTCGCCATCGAGGTGGAACCATTCAGCGTGAGGTCGCCGCTCAATTCTGTGGTCGCTTCCTCAGAGGAAGGCGCTTCCGCATCGTCGCCCGCCGCATTGTCCGCTGCCTGGGAAGACGGAGTCTCAGACTGTCCCTCTACCGCAGAGCTGCATCCAACGAACGCCATACTCGTGCACATCATAGCCAGTACCATTAGAATCGAAAGAACTTTTTTCATGTTTCATTGCTCCTTACATTTTTCTTCATGGTTTCTTTAAGTACGAGCTTATTCTATCGGCGGAATGTTAAAAACAGGTTAAGCTTAGTTTAGATCAAAATAAAATTAATATGCATTTTTGAGCCATGATTTAACCAGTGGTCGTCCTGTCCAATTGCTTGAAAAATCCCTCTATTTATGTGTGAAAAATGACCGATTCTCCCCGTTCTTGGCATAAAAAAATCCCCTTGGAATCCCGGAACCACCGGTTATTCCAAGGGGTAACTATGCCATTTCTTTTTACAAAACGGTTAAACGCGCTTAACTTAATCCATCAATTCTGAGGATGGTATTCTGCGCAGGTGCACTTCTTAAACTTCTTGCCGCTCCCGCAGGGGCAGGGATCGTTCGGGCCGATCTTCTTGCCCTTGCGCACAGGCTGGGCGGTATCGGTGCCGTCGGCGCTGGTTGCAGTGGGCTTCGCCACCTGCTCGCGCTTCGGCTCCTCCTGCGTGCGCAGCTGCACGGTGAGCATCATGCGGGCGGTGTTCTCGCGGATGGTCGCGATCATCTCGTCGAACATATCGAAGCCTTCCAGACGGTATTCCACAACCGGGTCACGCTGGGCATAGGCGCGCAGGCGGATACCCTTCTGCAGCTCTTCCATCGCGTCGATGTGGTCCATCCACTCGCGGTCCACGTTCTTGAGAAGGATGACGCGCTCCAACTCGCGCATGACCTTGTCGCCATACGCCTGCTCACGCGCTTCGTACTGTTCCATTGCCTTCTTTGTGAGTTCATCCTTCACAAAGCCGGGTTCCAGCTTCTCCATCTCGGTCTCGTCATACTGCAAATCGTCCGGGCCGATCAGCCAGCCCATATAATGCTCGCGCAAGCCGTTCAAATCCCAGTCGTCGCGCAGGGTTGCAGCGGGCAAATATTTGTCCACCTGCGCCTCGATCGCCTGCTCGATCATCTTGACAATCTGGTCGCGCAAATCCTCGCCGTTGAGCACCTGGTCGCGCTGGCCATAGACGATCTCACGCTGGCGGCTCATGACGTCGTCGTACTGCAAGACGTTCTTACGGATGCCAAAGTTGCGGCCCTCGATCTTCTTCTGGGCGCCCTCGATGGTCTTGGTCAGCATGCCCGCCTCAATCGGCGTATTTTCATCGACTTTGAGCGTATTCATCATCTGCGTAATGCGCTCGCCGCCGAACAGACGCATCAGGTCGTCCTCCAGGGAGATATAGAACCGGCTCATGCCCGGGTCGCCCTGACGGCCGGCACGGCCGCGCAGCTGGTTGTCGATACGGCGGGATTCATGGCGCTCCGTACCGATGATATACAGGCCGCCCGCCTCGCGGACCTCGTCGGCCTCGCCTTTCGTCTCTTCTTTATATTTGTTGTTGAGCTCCTGGAAGGTCTTGCGCGCCTCCAAAATCTCTTCATTATCGGTATCCGAATGCGCATCCGCCTCGCTGATGAGCTCCTCCGGGTACTGCATACGGCGCATTTCCGCTTTCGCCATATACTCGGCGTTGCCGCCCAGCATGATGTCCGTACCACGGCCGGCCATGTTGGTGGCGATGGTCACCGCGCCCTTTTTACCGGCCTGTGCGACGATCTCCGCTTCCTTATCGTGGTACTTTGCGTTCAAGACCACGTGCTTGACGCCGCGGCGTTTGAGCAATTGGCTCAGCCGCTCGGACTTTTCGATGGAGATTGTGCCGACCAGCACCGGCTGGCCCTTTTCGTGGTGCTCGACGATGTCATCGATGACCGCATTGAACTTGCCCTGCTCCGTCTTATAGACGACGTCCGGCAGATCCTGGCGGATCATCGGGCGGTTGGTGGGGATCTCAATGACGTCGAGCTTATAGATCTCACGGAATTCGTCCTCTTCCGTCATTGCCGTACCGGTCATACCGGAGAGCTTTGTATAGAGGCGGAAGAAGTTCTGGAAGGTGATGGTGGCGAGCGTCTTGCTCTCGCGCGCAACCTTGACGCCTTCCTTGGCCTCGATCGCCTGGTGCAGGCCCTCGTTGTAGCGGCGGCCATACATCAAACGGCCCGTAAATTCATCGACGATGATGACTTCCCCGTCTTTGACCACATAGTCGATGTCGCGCGTCATCACGCCGCGCGCTTTGATCGCCTGGTTGATGTGGTGCTGGAGGGTGATGTTGTCTGCGTCGGTCAAGTTTTCTACATTAAAATACGCTTCTGCCTTCTTTACGCCGGACGGGGTCAACGTTGCGGTCTTGGCCTTTTCGTTGACAATATAGTCTGCGTCTTTATAGAGCTCGTCGTTGTCCTCTTTGGTATCCAGGTCGGCGACCTTGACCATATGGAGCGTCTGCGCAAATGCATCCGCAATGTTATACAGCTCGGTGGACTTGTCCCCCTGGCCGGAAATAATCAACGGGGTACGCGCTTCGTCGATGAGGATGGAGTCAACCTCGTCGACGATGGCGAAATTGTGCCCGCGCTGCACTTTGTTTTCCTTATAGATGACCATGTTGTCGCGCAGATAGTCGAAGCCGAACTCGTTGTTCGTACCATAGGTAATGTCGGCATTGTAAGCCTTCTGGCGGGAAGCATTGTCCATATCGTGGGCAATCAGGCCGACCGACAGTCCAAGGAAGCGGTACAGCTTGCCCATCCATTCGGAGTCGCGGCGGGCCAAATAGTCGTTGACGGTAACCACGTGGACGCCCTTGCCTGCCAAGCCGTTCAAATACGCGGGGAGCGTCGCCACAAGCGTTTTACCTTCACCGGTCTTCATCTCGGCGATGCGGCCCTGATGGAGCACGATGCCGCCGATGATCTGCACCGGGAAGTGGCGCATCTGCAGCACGCGGGCAGAAGCCTCGCGGCAGACGGCAAATGCGTCGGGCAGGATGTCGTCCAACGTTTCGCCGTTGGCCAAGCGTTCCTTTAAAGCAGGGGTCTGCGCCTGCAAATCCTCGTCGCTCAGCGCTTTGTATTTTTCTTCAAGTGCGAGCACTTTGTCGCAAAGGGGCTGGATGCGCTTTAACTCGCGCTTGCTGTAGTTGCCAAAGAAGGCTTTGAGAATATTACCCATGAACGTTCACCTCAAAATGGTTGTAAAAAACCGATTATTCATCTCAGTATTGAGCATACGGGTGTTATTATACCATAGGTACGGGGAAAAGGAAAGAACAAATCGTGAATTGTGACCAAAGAATTGACAGGGATTTTGCGGAAACACGTTTATAAGAAAAGATTCCAGGCGTCTGCGCTTGCTTGAAAGCGTTTCTTGATATTGCTTTTATCTTCCTTTTATTCTATTATGATCGTGAATCCTATGTTTCTTGTTAACAACATCGTATGATGAAACAATTACTGGAGAATGTGATGCGACTATGAAAAAGCACCGAAATCGATGGGTTTGTTTTATCCTGAGCATCTTGATCGTATCTGCTGCTGCGCTCGCCTTGGTTTTTCATCAAAACCGGATGGAGGATCTCTATGGAAATGGGATAAGTCCGATTTCTGAAGAACAGGTTCCCGATTTTCTCGCGGGAAATCCTGCCTATGCAATGGGGGTCAATTCCAAAGGTATGCCGGTCTTTGAAGACCCGGACGCCGCCTTTGCGGAAGCCACCATGGATTTTCAGACGGGCATCGCCGCCATTCAGGAACAATTCGATTTGGAACCCTTCACCCCTTCAAATTGGGAACCATGCAAAACCTATGGCGCGCAGATTCCCACAGAGGATGAAACCCTGCGGGAGGAATGTATGAAAGTATCCATTTTTTTGGACTTCTATGAAAATAGTTTTCCAAATACGTAAGGTCAAAAAGCCTGCCCTGCTCTTTTGCAGGACAGGCTTTCCCATCCACAATGATACAATTCTTTAGGAAGCGGCCTTCATCGAGTAAAAATTATACGCTTTGTCCATATGGAAGCTCCGAAAACGCATTCCCTTCTTTGACGCCCGTGACCGTCCCGTCGTAATATGCGTAAACCGCATCCCCCATTTGCGTGATATGCGATAGCGTCAAATCGCCTTCCAAAACGGTTCCCGTTGCGGAATCCATGTGGGTGCAATGATAGACCGGTTCCACCTTTTCCGGGGAAGAATAGATATACCGATAGCCGTGCAGCTCCTTCGTGATGACCTTCGAAGGTGTTTCGATTTCCGCCACATCTTCCAAATCCCGGCTGAAAACGGATGCCTCCATGGACATGCCGTCCTGCTTTTCAAAACGAATCTCCTGCAACGCCTGTTGCCCCTGCCCGTCCGTCAGCAACGCATAAAGGGAAAAGCCGTCCATTCCCCATGCATTTGACCCTTCCGGCCGGACGCCTTCTTCCGGCAACAGTTTCACTGGGAACTCCAAATGGATTTCCACTTCCTCCCCGCCGGCAACCTCTCTTTCCACCGGGGTTTCCAACCATTTTGTTGCATTGCAGGGAATGGTCCCATCCGGGGAAAGCTGCTGGGATGTACTCTGCCGGAGCACGCGGTTTTCTGCAAAGCCCTCTTCTACATTGTCCGAATCGTCCTCCGGCAGGAGAACATACTCCACAAATTTGACATCCGGATTTCCGGAAAGAAAAGAAATATGTTTGATCCCACTCGTCAAGGGCTTTACAGAAAAGGAGTATGCCACCTCGCCAGCGGCTTGTCCGGTTTTGCCCAGAAGCACCGGCTCCAATGTTTGCGTGATTTTCAAAAGGGCGCTGGGCGCTTCGTCCGATTGCTGGTCGATTGTCCTATCGTTGATTTCTTCTTTATCAGGCTTCTCTCTCGGTATGTTAGACATGAAAGAAAGTGAAACCACACTCCCCAAAAGAAGTAAGACGGCCAAAACAATACCAACCCGTTTTCCTTTCATGAAGTCCCGCTCCCTTCTTTATAAAATAACGCTATAATTTTATAAATTTGTCATCTATTTTTATCAATTTTCTTTAATTCTAATTATAAATTAGAATTAAAGAAATGTCAACTCTATGTAAATAATTTTCACAACATACGGTTAGGCTATAAAAAATTCCACGGGCGTTATAAAAGCCCGTGGAATTTTATTCATCAAGATTGTGAAGAATCTTCTTCATTCAAATTTAGCAAAGCGATTCGAACCGCTTCAATGACAAATGCAGAGAAAGTGCATTCTTTTCCCCGAATAGCGTCTTCAACTTCCTCAATCATATCGTTTGGAAAACGTATCGACTTTAACGTCGTTTGAGGAATACGTGGAATCTTAAATTTCTCCATTTTATCACCGCGCAATACAAATGTAACACAATCATTATGAAGAAAGCTTTGAAAAATGTATGTACTACATTTGTATTACCAGATTGATTATATACTATCTGTGAAGTTTTCTTCTTCTTTCAAATCTAATAAAGCCACACGCACTGCCTCCACCACAAAAGCAGAAAAATTACTATCTTTTCCCCGAATAGCTTCTTCAACTTCTTCAATCATCTCATTCGGAAACCGAATGGATTTTGTTGTTGTTGGCGGAGTTGCTGGAATATGAGGAATTTTGAATTTATTTCTCATGCGATTACCTCACAATACAATTGTAATACAGATATTATGTATCGTTATTTATGTAAAGTATGCATTACAAAAAGCATTACAACTGTATTGCAATTAAAATTGTACTGTGCTATAATATAAACGACATGAATATTTCTTTGGAGGCGCTTCACGATGTCCCCTATTTACCTTTCGCAAAACCTCCGCTTCCTGCGCAAGGCCTTTCATTTCCCCCAATGGCAGGTTGCACTCTGGTTAAACGTGGAGCGCTCTTCCTATACCTATTATGAGGCCGGCCGTACCCTGCCGCCTCTTCTTATATTGCTCAAGCTCGCGTGGTTCTTCGAGGTCTCCCTGGACGGCCTCGTCCTGACGGACCTTGCCAAAGCCCCGCCGGACTACCTCCCCGCCTGCGTGCAACCCTCGGAAACGACCGCCGAAGTGGAATCCCAGGAGGACGCCCCGCCAAAACCGCGCCGGGGCCGGAAGCGCAAAAAGCGCACAGCCTCCTAATTCATTTGTTTATTCCTCCTTAGCCGCCTTCGGGCGGCTTTTCTTTTGCCCGTTTTCCATCCCACAGAAACGGCTCTTTCGAACGCCCATGCCTGCGCCGGTATGGGCGTTTTCTTCCACAAGTAGTTTCCCCTCTTGCATAATGCACGATGAGAGGATAGAATGGGGAAGGGAAAATGGATAAAACCAAATTACACTTTATTTTATATGGAAAGAGGGAGTTCCCATGAAAACAGTCCCAGAACGCATTGCGGCCCTGCGCGCTGCAATGAAGGAAGCAGGGGTCGACGGCTTTTTAATCCCGTCCTCCGATCCCCATATGAGCGAATATTTGCCCGATTCTTACCAAGCGCGAAGCTGGTTCTCCGGCTTTAACGGCTCGGTCGGCACGTTGGCCGTCACAGCGGACGCCGCCGCGCTTTGGGTGGATGGCCGCTATTTCATCCAGGCGGAGCGCCAGATTGCGGGCAGCGGCATCGAACTGATGCGCATCGCGCAGAAAGGCACGCCGGAAATCCCCGCATGGCTAGCAGACACGCTTCCGGAAAACGGCGTGATGGGTGTGGACGGCATGGTGACCGCCACATCGACCGTCGAAAAACTGAACAAAGCCTTTGAAAAGAAGCATATTTCGATCCGCGATATCGACTTCGTCACGCCGCTGTGGGAGGGCCGTCCGGCCGCGCCTGCAACCCCCGCGTGGCTGCTCGATGTGAAATACGCGGGCAAAACCGCGGCGGAAAAGCTGGCCCAGCTCCGCGAAAAACTCCAGGAAAAGGGCGCAAATGCCATGCTGGTTTCCCGCCTGGACAGCGTCGCCTGGCTTCTGAACCTGCGCGCGGACGACATCGCCTGCACGCCGGTCGCCATGGCCTACTGCCTGGTCCTGCCGGACAGCGCCACGCTGTTTATCAACCGGAGCCGCCTGCCGCAGGAGGCCCAGGATGCGCTGGCCAAAGAAGGAGTGCAAACTGCCGCGTATGAGGACGTTGCAAACGCCATCGCCGCGATTGACCAACCAGTGACCGCGCTCTATGAGCCCGACGGGTTGAACTATACCCTGTACAACGCCTGGAAAGCGAACCCGAACGTCACCCTTCTGGCGGGTGAGGAACCGGTTCAGCAGCTCAAGGGCGTTAAGAATGAGGTCGAGATTGAAAACATCAAGAACGCCCATGTGAAAGACGGCGTTGCCATGGTGCGCTTCCAGATGGCCTTGGAGGACAAGATGGCGCGCGGGGAAGCCGTAACCGAATGCGACGTAACGGAGATGCTTGCCACCCTGCGCCGGGAGCAGCCGCTCTGCCTGGGAGAAAGCTTTGACACCATCCCCGCCTATGGCGCCAATGCCGCGATGATGCATTACCACGCTGTCCCGGAGACCTGCGCCACGCTGGAGCCTCACGGGTTCCTGCTGGTGGATTCCGGCGGCCAATATCTGGACGGCACGACGGACATCACGCGCACCTATTCGTTGGGAGAGCTGACCGACGAGGAAAAGACCTACTACACCTGGGTGCTCAAATGCCACATTGACATCGCCAAGGTGATCTTCCTGGAGGGCTGCACCGGCGGCAACCTGGATATTATCGCGCGCAGCCCCCTGTGGCAGCACGGGATCGACTACCGCTGCGGCACCGGCCACGGCGTTGGCTTTGTCGGCGGCGTACATGAGGGCCCGCAAAACCTGCGCACAAACAACCACGCTGTTTTCCAGCCCGGCATGACCATCACGGACGAGCCCGGCGTTTATGAGGAAGGGAAAATCGGCATCCGCATTGAGAATGAGCTGGTCTGCAAGGAGTGGGACACCACGGAGTACGGCCGGTTCCTTTGCTTTGAGCCGATCACGTATTGCCCGATCGATACCCGCCCGGTCAAGGTGGAACTGCTGGACGATGCAGAACTGACATGGCTGAACAATTTCCATCAGACCGTATACCGGACCCTGGAAAATTCCCTGAACGACCGGGAGCGGGAATGGCTAAAGGCCGCCTGCGCGCCGCTCACCCGGTAAGCACATGAATGCACTGATTGCAATCCTGCTCCTTTTTGCCCTTCTGGGCGCAGTCGATAAGATCATCGGCGGCAAACTGGGGGTTGCCGAAGAGTTTGACCGCGGTCTGGCCGCCATGGGCCCGCTCTGCCTTTCCATGTCCGGCGTGTACTGCGTGGCGGTGGCCGCGCTGGGGTCCCATCCGGAGGTCCTCTCCGCCTGGGGAAGCGTCCTCCCGTTCGACCCCTCGATCCTGGCGGGCGCGCTGCTCGCGCCGGACCTGGGCGGCTATCCGATCGCCAGCCAGCTTGCGGCCACCCCCGCGTTAGCTGCCTATTCCGGTGCGATGCTCTCCTCCCTGCTCGGCTGCCTCATCAGCTTTGTCCTGCCCACCTCCCTGGGAAGCTTGGAAAGCCACGAAGTGGGAGGCTTTATGCGGGGCATCCTCTGGGGGATTGTGGCCATGCCCGCCGCCCTTGCAGTGGGCGGGCTGCTGGCCGGATTGCCAGTCCCCTCGCTGCTCGCCAACCTATGGCCGGTGCTGCTTCTCTGCGCGATCCTCTGCCTGGCGCTGCGGTTTGCCCCGCGCGCCTGTATCCGGGTCCTCTCTGGGCTTGGACTGTTCGTCCGCGCTGCGGGCATCGTGCTCTTCTGCATTGTGGTGGCGGGCGTATTCGTGCCCGAATGGTCGATGGTCCCGGACACGCTCGTCTTTGAAGCGCTGACCATCGCCTTGAAATGCACGGTCGTGGTTTGCGGATCGACCGTCGCCTGCGGGCTGCTTCTGGCCCACTGCGGCGGGATCGTGGACAAGCTGGCGGGCCGCTTGGGGATGAACCGGTACGCGGTCGCCGGCTTGTTTGTCAGCGTTGCGTCCAGCCTCTCCATGCTGCCGCTGTACAGCCGGATGGACCCACGCGGGAAAGCCGCAAACGCTGCATTCGCCGCAACGGGCGCGTTTGTCTTCGGCGGGCAATTGGCGTTTGTCTCCAGCGTATCCACGGGAAACGTGGTGGCCGCTTATGTGGCCTGTAAGCTGGTGGGCGGCATATTGGCGGTATGGTTGGCCATGCATTTTACAAAAGGGGACGAGCTTCCAGCAGAAAGAGCCACGGAAGCGACGCCGGTTTGCAAATGACGTTCCATTGGCGGCTCATCAGCCATCCTATGGGCAACCCTCCAGGTTTTGATCGTTTCTGGCAGGAGGTTCCTTGCATACAAGTTTAAGCATAAAGACAGCGGCCAGTCCCGTTTGGGGCTGGCCGCCGGTTTTTATCTGTTTCCTTTTCCCGGATATAACTCCATTGCCTGGTCTTACCAAAAGAGAACGGGATGCCTATTTTTATAGTGGCCAGGAATGGAACATCCCTATACCTGTTCCTCCCATTCTTCGACTTTTTCAAAGGCAAAAAACAACTCCGCAGGAACCTTTACGGTGTCCGGCGGGACCGCTGTCTCGATCACACTCCCCCGGAGCGGAAGGCCGTGCGTTCCCGTTGCCCGATCCGGTTTTAATCTCATCCCCAGCAAAGCAGAACTCCCCCTGTGTTCTTCCGGGCGGGATCTCAAATATTCCTTGGAATAGAATTGCAGACTCATATCCTTGCTGCATTCGTATTCAATCCCGACATAACACATTCCCTTTGGACAGCTTTGTTCCAAGGCTTCAAAGCAATTGCGTTTGACCTGCCGCAATTGTTCCGGTGAGAGGCCCTCCGTATATCGCGGATGGTTGAATTGTTCTTCCAACTCGTTCCATACATCGATCAACGTAACACGATTGATATAACACGCTACTGAATCTCCGGAATGGTCCAAGAAACGGAACGAGCGGCTTTTCCCCACCGTTAACGTGACGGTTTTTTCCAGGATATGCTGGATGGGGTCCGGCCTGTGCCGGATGGTGACCGGCGTTTTCTCGGAAACGTTTGGCAACGTCTTTCGATCCGCAATCTCCAGGGTGACCAGCTGCAAACGCTCCCATGCCATGTGCTTGAGCCATTCGGGGACCACCCAGCCGGCGCTCATCATAGCAAGGAAGAGTTGGACATTGCCGTAATCCAGGAAAGAATCCATCAAAGGGCCGCTCGAGCCCCCTTGCACCTGTAACCGTTCCTTTCCCAAATAGATGTCGCTACAGTGCAAATAGCAAACATCCGGGTTCCCCTGCTCCTTGAGGATTCTTCTATGATTCCGGATTCCCTTTCTCCGACGCCGCCCATCTTCGGATTCCTCATATGGCTCCAGGATATAGAGCTTTGCTTCGTCCGCCAGGGTCATGCCAACGATGTGATATTTTTTGTCCTTGCGTTCGATGGTTCTTCCAATCACCCGAATCTCTTGCCATGTTTGATGGGCTTCTTCTAAGGTTCGAAAATCCATTCTCCTATCTCCCAACAGAATTCAATTGGTCTGTGCGTTCATTGTAGCATAGCCGTTGACACCTGTCCACATGGCGCCTTTCAAGCGGAAACCGTCCGGCTTCGAAGACTGCTTTTAAGCGCCAGTGTAAAAGCCAAAGGAATTTTCGAAATCTACCGGAGTATAGTCGGATAAAAAGAGAAAACGATAAACGAAAAAAGATCCCGCCGGACATTCCTTCCAGCGGGATCTTTCAAATTCGAATCTGTTTGCCTCTATCAATCGCCGACCTGATAACCGGCGTCGCTGACCACGTTGGAAATGCCGGACAGGTCGATTTTCGACTCGTCATAGGCAACCTGGGCGGTTTTTGTTGCAAAACTCACCTTTGCCTTTTCGATCCCATCCGCCTTCAAAAGCGCATTCTCCAAGTTGGCCGCGCAATGCTCACACTTCATCCCAAGGACCGACAGCGTGGCTTCCTTTGTCGCTTTTCCTACCATTACAAACCCTCCTTTTCCTTCTGCAATCTCACAGGAACGCCATCAATAAGGCGGAACCTGCAATCAACAGTGCGCATCCCAATGCCACAATCCGAATGAAAAGCTTCCGCGTATCTGCGCGGCTTTTTTTCTTCCCCGTTGTCCGCATGGCGTTTTCCTCCTGTTCCATGATAATGAGTTGCTATAGCATTTTATTATACCCGTTGTTCTTTCAAAATTTGTTACGATATTCTGAATTCTAAGTTAAAATGCCTGTAAAAAAGCAAGACCTGTCCAAGGAAAGAAATTCCACCCGCCCAGAAATGATTGACATGCCATGCCGAATGCAATAGAATAGAGCGAGGATGCCAAATTGGGCCCTTTTGATTTGTATTCTTATTGATAAGGACAAGCCGTGTTAATTGGATGAGGAGTGACAAAATGGACAAACGAAATACGTATACGCGATCCGGTTCACGCGATATTTATTCCAGCAGCAAAGGGCCCCGGCAGTATCGAGGAGAAATCGACCGGTACAATTACGTTGACCGCGATATTTATTCCAGCAGCAATAAGCGGGCCGCTGTCAAGAGCGCCAAAAGCCGGAAAGCGGACCGCCGGCGCAAAAAGAAGCGTGGAGGGCACCGGGTCCTTGCCACAGTTTTTTCTGTAGCGCTTGTGCTTGTGCTGGGGGTCGTCGCGTATGCCGGCGTGATGGTGAGCCGTCTCAACCGTCCAGGGGTGGACACATCCCAATATGTGGAACAGCCCGAAGCCGCCCCCACATGGGATGTGATTTCCAAAGATGGGGTCACCAATATTCTATTGATCGGCGCGGACAATGGGGACGATGGGAACAGCCACCGTTCCGACACCACGATGTTGGTTTCCATCGACAACGGGACCAAAAAGCTCCGTCTGGTCTCCTTCCTGCGCGACCTCTATCTCGAAATCCCAACCGTCGGAAAGACCAAACTGAACGCCGCCTATGCCAACGGCGGCCCAGCTTTAACCATGCAGACCATTGAAAACAACTTCCGTGTGAATATCGACAAGTATGTCTCGGTAAATTTTGAAAATTTCGAAGCGATTATCGATAAGATGGGCGGCATCGATATCGATATGTCGGCCGAAGTCGCAGCCGAGGAAAACCGGAATATGGGCAGCAATTTGCACGAAGGCGTCAACCACCTGGATGGCCGCCTCGCCCTGTACTACGCCCGCATCCGTGCAACCGACAGCGATTTTGGGCGCACTGGCCGCCAACGCCAGGTTGTTGAAGCGATGATTGCCCGCATGAAGGAACTCAACCCTGTGGAATTCAGCAAATTGATGTATGACTACCTGCCCTATGTAGAAACCAACCTCAGCGACGGAGATCTGCTCGCCTTGGCTGCGATGGCCCCATCCATTATGAATTATGAGATGGAAACCATGGCCGTCCCCAATCCAAACGCCTATGAGGATCAGACAATCCAGGGCAGCGGCATGGTGCTTGTGCCCGACCTTCCGGAAAACTGCCGCCTGCTGCGGGAATTCCTCTATGGTACTAGTGGCACGGATAATGCCGGATTGTAATCTTTCCTCCGCTTATCGAAAATACGCTTCGAGAAAGGCAAGTCCCCTCGAAGCGTATTTTTTTTGTGAATTGCCGTTAAAATCTTTCACATTCGACCTGTATTTCTTTATGCGATTGAAAACCCTCGTTAAAATGAGTATAATATGGATGTTATATCATGCAAGGCAACCTCTATATGGAGAATGTTTTTGCATATTTTCCCGGCCGATATAGTCATCGCGCGGGAAATGTGTAGACTGAACAGTAGGAGCGAAATGACATGGAGAGAAAAACGTTTTATATCACCACGCCAATTTACTATCCATCCGGTAAGGCGCATATCGGCCACAGCTATTGCACCGTGGCGAGCGACGCCATTGCCCGCTATAAGCGTCTTCAGGGATATGACGTGATGTTTTTGACCGGAACGGACGAGCATGGCCAGAAGATCGAATTAAAGGCTGCGGAAGCAGGCGTTACCCCAAAAGAATATGTGGATAAGATCGTCGCAGGCTTCCAGAGCCTCTGGAAACTTCTCAACATCAGCAACGACCGCTTCATCCGCACGACGGATGAATATCATATGCGCGCGGTCCAGAAAATTTTCCGTGCCCTCTATGAAAAAGGGGAAATTTATAAGGGCAAATACGAAGGCTGGTATTGCACCCCCTGCGAATCCTTCTGGACGGAGACTCAGCTCAAGGATGGCAAGTGCCCGGACTGCGGCCGCGAGGTCAAATGGGCGGAGGAAGAGGCCTATTTCTTCCGTCTTTCCAAATACGGCGACCGTCTCCTGAAGCTCTATGAGGAACGCCCGGAATTCATCCAGCCGGAAAGCCGCAAGAATGAGATGATCAATTTCATCAAACAAGGCTTGGATGACCTGTGCGTCACGCGCACCAGCTTTTCCTGGGGTATCCCCGTGGACTTTGACCCGGATCATGTGATCTATGTCTGGTTGGACGCGCTGACCAACTATATCACGGCATTAGGCTATAGCTCCGGCAATGACTTGATGTACCGCAAGTTCTGGCCGGCCGACGTCCATTTTGTCGGCAAGGAAATCGTGCGTTTCCACACCATCATTTGGCCCGCCATGCTGATGGCCTTGGATCTACCCCTGCCAAAGCAGGTTTACGGCCACGGCTGGCTGCTGTTTGGCGACGGCACCAAGATGAGCAAGTCCAAGGGCAATGTGGTGGACCCGCTCATCCTTTGCGAGCGCTATGGCGTTGACGCCATCCGGTACTTCCTCTTGCGTGAAATTCCCTTTGGCGCGGACGGCGTCTTTACCAATGAGGCGCTCATCAACCGCATCAATTCCGACTTGGCGAACGACCTGGGCAACCTGCTCTCCCGCACCACGGCGATGGTGGAAAAATACTTCGGCGGCGCGCTTCCCCGCGAGCGCTGCGCTGCGGCGCCGGACGGCGAGCTGATCACGCTGGCTTCCATGCTGCGCGGCAAATGCGACGCCGCGATCGACAAGTATCAATTCTCCAACGCGCTGGGTGAGATCTGGAAGCTGATCGCCCGCGCCAATAAATACATCGACGAAACCATGCCGTGGGCTTTGGGCAAGGACGCTACGAAGCGCGCGCGCCTGGCGACCGTCTTGTACAACCTCTGTGAAACGCTGCGTATCATTTCGATTTTGATCGCTCCGTTCATGCCGGAAACCGCTCCGAAGATTCAGCAGCAGATCGGCGCTATTCCGGAAGTTCTCACCTACGAGTCCTCCTCCAAGTGGGGCTTGCTCCCGCCGACCGCCGTGGTCACCAAAGGGGAGACCCTGTTCCCGCGCATCGACGTGGAGAAGGAAATCGAAGAGTTGAACAAACTACTCCCCAATCGCGCAGAGCCCGAGAAAAAGCACATTGAGGGCTTAGCACAAATTGGGATCGACACATTCGAGAAAGTGGAGCTGCGCGTGGCAAAGGTCAAGGCTTGCGAGCCGATCAAACGCGCAAAGAAGCTCCTGAAGCTCACACTGGACGACGGCGAAGGGGAGCGCGTGGTCGCTTCCGGCATTGCCGCCTGGTACAAGCCGGAGGATCTGATCGGCCGCAGCGTGATTTTGGTGGCAAACCTCAAGCCGGCTACGCTCTGCGGCGTGGAAAGCCAGGGCATGATCTTGGCCGCGGACGAGAGCGAGGACAGCGTCCGGGTGATCTTTGTGGATGGCGTCCCGGCCGGCTCCCGCATCCATTGATGAGGGATTCTATGTATGGAACGTCTGATTTTTGATTCACACGCACATTACGACGACGAGGCATTTGACCAAGACCGCGGGGAGATTCTTCGGAATCTCCCCGCGCAGGGTATATGCCGGATTGTCAACGTGGGCGCGGATTTGCAGGGCTGCCGCGACGCCGTGGCGTTGGCGGCAGCATATCCCTATATCTATGCAGGGGTGGGAATCCACCCTGAATGTGTAAACGACACCCCAGACGAGGCATTGAACGAGGTGGAAACCCTTTTGGACGCGCCCAAGGTCGTCGCAGTCGGTGAGATCGGCTTGGATTATCACTTTGAAGACAACGCGCCCCGCGAGGTCCAGCGGGAATGGTTTGCCAAGCAGCTCGCACTCGCCAACCGCAGAGGGTTTCCCGTCATTGTCCACGACCGCGACGCACACGGGGACACGATGGAATTGCTGTGCAAATACCGTCCCAAGGGGGTTGTCCATTGCTTTTCCGGCAGCGTGGAGATGATGCGCGAAGTGGTCCGCCTGGGGATGTACATCGGGCTGGGCGGCGCGGTCACGTTCAAAAACGCGCGCGTGCCGGTGGAGGTCGCCGCGGCGGTCCCGCTGGACCACCTTCTGCTGGAGACCGACGCGCCCTATATGGCGCCCGTCCCCTACCGCGGAAAGCGCTGCGACTCCTCCATGATCGCCAAAACTGCGGAACGCATTGCGGAGATCCGCCAGATGCCCGTGGAAGAGCTGCTCAAAGCAACGCAGCAGAATGCGTCACGCCTGTTTGGAATTCCTTTGGAGGAGGCTTCCGTATGAGCGATTTCTATGACAATATCGCCTATGTATTGGGGCACACCCTATATTTAAACATCACAAACCGCTGCCCGTGCGCCTGCGACTTCTGCATCCGCACCCACAGCAAAAGCGTCGGAACCGGGGACAACTTATGGCTGGAGCGCGAACCGACACAGACGGAGATCATGGCCGCTCTTGCCCAGCACGATCTCAGCCAATACCGCGAACTGGTCTTTTGCGGCTACGGCGAACCGACCTGCCGCCTCGACGACCTTCTTTGGGTTTGCAATAAAGTCCGCGGCATCCGGGACATCCCCATCCGGGTCAATACCAACGGCCTGTCCGACCTCATCAACGGCCGGAGTACGGCAAAGTCCTTCCAAGGCTTGGTGGACGCCGTTTCGGTCAGCCTGAATGCTTCCACCCCGGAGAAATACGTAGAGCTTTGCCATCCCAAATACGGTCTGGACGCCTTGCCCGCCATCTTAACCTTCACAAAAGACGTGGTACAATATGTGCCGGAGGTCGATATGACGGTGGTGGACAATGGAACCCCCAAGGAGGAACTTGCCGCCTGTGAAGCGCTCTGCAAGCAGACAGGGGCGCATTTCCGTGTGCGGCGCTTTATCACCACCTATGAGGAGGAAGCAAAGAAGCCCGATCCACAGATTTCTTAAAATGCTTCTCTGGAACTCCTTTTCCTCAAGATGCGCGTGTCCTTTCCAAAAGAGAGCGCCTCTTTTCAAGGGACAACCGTCCTGCGGTTCTGAAACAAGTTTGATCTTAGGGCGCCGATTTATATTTGCAAAAGGGGATGACAAGATGAAAATCGAGGGAAATCAAAAAGAATTGGACGCTATGGCTGAATTTCACAAGGGCAACCGGCAAGAGGGCTTAAAATTGCAGGAAGAATTTGCGGCGGAATTCCGGGAGGAATACAAAGACAAAGACCATTGTCCTTGCCAGAAGGCCTGCCGCTACCATGGGAATTGCAAAGAATGTGTGGCCATCCACCGGGCACACCAGGAGCATGTCCCCAATTGTATGCGGCCGATTCTCAACCAGAAGATCAAACTGCTGTCCGAATTGACGGAACACACGATTGCAAAGGAAATCGAGCCGCCCCATGAGGTTTTGCGCAAAGAATTTCAAGAATAGAATCCATACGGATGGGGTTTAAAAAGAGCTGTAGGAAAGGTTCCCTACAGCTCTTTTTCTCTATTTAAATCTTTTTTACCCGGCCTTTTCTTCGTCCTCGTCCTTGGGGATTGGCTGGGGTGTGGTCATGCGCAGCACCAGGACTGTCACATCGTCGTCGTGGCCGTCCGAACGCCTTGCCACCGCTTCCGCCACCAGTTCCTCCGCGAGATCCTGCGGCGAAAGGCCCTGCCACTGTTCCACCGTCTCGCACAGCCAATCGTCCCCGGCGGCGAGCGCGCCGTCGCTCAGCAGGACCACCAGGTCGCCGTCCCTGAGCACCGCGTCCGCCTTTGCAAAATGGGCGTCGTTTAAAATGCCGACCGGCAGCGAAGGGGCGTCGATGCGTTTGGCTTGCCCATCCTGCCGCAGGATCGTAACCGGCGCGCCCGCCTTGCGCAGCTCGACGCATCCGCTGAACAGATCCAAGACCGCCACATCGATCGTCGCAAGGGACTCGTCCCCGCTTTTAACCACCAAAGCGGAATTGACGATTTTTAATGCGGTATCAAATCCGATGCCGGCCTTTACGAGCTGCGAGAAGATGCCGCTCGCCATCGCGCCATCCACCGCAGCCCGTCCGCCCGATCCCATCCCATCGCTGATAATCGCCACTTGACGGCCGCTGCCGTCGTTGAAGCATGCGTAACTATCCCCGCAGAGCTGACCGTCCCCGCACACATGCTGGTAACATCCGGTCTGTACACGGTACACCGGACGCTCGCTCATCTGCACCCGGCATTTCCCCTGCGCCGTGCTGATACAGGGCGTCTCAAACAGCCGGCCACACGCGCGGGAAATCTCCTTCACCACCGCGCCGCGGTTCAGACGCATCCGCTCCACCTGCATGGCCTCAATCTCAATCGACATGCGGTTGAATTGATCCACCCGGCAGCTCACCTCGATGGGTGTCACACCGGCGGCCCGCAGGACCTCTGAAACCTGTTGCGCAGCGGCGAAATCAAAGCGTTCAAAGAGCTCCATTTCGCTGGCCATGTCCTCCAGCATCCGGCTGGTGGTTGTAAACTGATTGGCCACCATATTGCGCACCTGCGCGATGCGGCCCTCCGCCGCCTGGCGCACAGTAAACGCCTCGTAATTCCGGTTCACGCATTCCACCATATCGTTTAAACGGCTGCAATGCGTTGCAAAATGCGGGCTGAAATCTGTGCGGTCGATCCGCCCGCGCGTGCGCAGGCGGGCCGTCAAGTCGTTAAAGGCGTTCATGCTGTCGCCATAATTGCGCTCCCAGCAGTAAATCTTGAGCCCACATCCCATGCACACTTCGTCGATCGCCTTTTTATACACGCCGTTGATGTCCGGTGCACACGCTGCGCCAAGCTTCCGGCTGACCTCCTCCACCGACTCGGACACGCCGCCCAATGCCTTTGCCGCATAGTCCAGCTTCATGATGACGGAACGGCGCAGGCCGTCCGACCGGGAATGGTCGTCCCCGCTGGAGAACAGCCCCACCAGTTTGCTTCCCATTCCCTTGGGGAGCGCGATATAGAGGACAGACGCCGCCATGACTTCATATAGCCCGCTGATCACGGCAGCCTGGTTTCCCACCTGGAGTGACGCGACGCCGTTCGCCACAACAAATGCCGCAGCCGAGGCCAGCCGCCCGACGGGGGAAAACACGCCCGCCATCAGCCCTCCCAGCGCATATGCGCCGGAGACATAATTCAGCCCCGTCGTCCCCAGGCTGAACAGGGTCCCCGCTGCGATTCCGGCGATGCCCCCGCCCGCTACGCCCCCATAGCGTGCGGCGAACAAAATCCCCAATACGGCCGCAATATGCCCCAGTGAGATGCTGCCGATGGTCAGATCGGCAAAGGCCAGCAGCAGGATTCCCAGGGATAGGAGCGTGCATGCAATCTCCTGCCCACTCAGCCCCGAGGCACTCCGGCGGGAACCAAGCGCTGTGCCCGCATGCGCAAAAAAGTAGGCTGCGCCGCCCGCCAGAAGCGATTCCGCCACATACATCGCCGTCCCCGAGGGCGTGGATCCATTTACAAACGCCAACGCCATCCCGGTGCAGAGCATGGGCAAAAAGGCTGTCATGGGGGCAAAGGCAGGATGCTGGCGCACGCGCACCAAATCATTCATCGTCCAACGGATCGCGGCGGCGGCGAGAATGGCCGCGATGTAATGGACGGGCACCGATACCTGCGACGGCAAAAGATACCCAACCGCGCATCCCAACACGGTGCTCCACATGGAATGGTACGGCATGGCGGCCACCGCTGCCACGCCAAAGGGGGCATATTTTCCAAACACCACATCGCGCGCGCACAGCAACCCTACAACAAAGAACACCGCCTGCCGTACAACGGCCCGCATCCCCGGCAAAAGGGCCGCCAGCCAGTTTTCCAAGTCCACACGCCGGTTGGAGATTGGCGGGGCCTGTCCCTCCGGGACCTGCGCTGCTACTTTTTCCTTTGCCATTCCCATCGCTCTCCTTCTATGATTTCGTGCTTGTCCACCTTTTAGAGCGAACATGCATCCAGGCATCGAAAAGGGTTTACGGGAACATTATACAATAAGTATATGGAAAGTTTTGTCATAACTTCGTGTAATATTTTGGAAGCTCCGGTCGCAGTTTCCCTGATGCAAGCCGCCTTCCTCCTGCAAGCTATCCTCCAGAAACAAAACCATTTCCAAATCTTCCCCTCTTTTCGCACGTTTCGGCCCCCTTTCGAGCATCTTTCAACGCCTATGCCCCGCCCACGCTGGACGTTATGCGCAAAATGTGGTAAACTGAATATGAATTTATTAAACGAAAGGAACTTGCGTCATGGAATACAAAATTTCCGACCGCGTGCAGACCCTCAAGCCGTCTGCGATTCGCGAAATCTTTAAGTATGCGGCGGACCCGACCGTGGTTTCCCTCTCTGCCGGCAACCCCGCCCCGGAAGCGTTCCCCGTCAAAGAGGTTGCTGAAATCTCCGCCCGCATCATGGCGGAGCGCCCGGTGGACGTGTTGCAGTATGGATTGACCGAGGGATACCTCCCGTTGCGCCAACACCTGACCGCTTATATGAAAGAAAAGCACCAGGTTGGCCGCGACTTTGACGACATCCTCATCACCTCCGGCGCGCAGCAGGTGATGGACCTCACCACAAAATCCCTGTGCAACGAGGGGGATGTGGTGATCTGCGAGGCCCCGAGCTTCATCGGCTCCCTGAATACCTTCCGCTCCTACAACGCCCGTTTGCGCGGCGTTCCCATGGAGAGCGACGGCATGGATATGAACGAGCTGGAACGCGCCCTCAAAGAGGAGCCCCGCGCCAAATTCATCTATACCATCCCGAACTTCCAGAACCCCTCGGGTATCACCATGAGCCTGGAGAAGCGCAAACAGCTCTATGCATTGGCAAAGCAGTACGGCGTGATGATCCTGGAGGACAACCCCTATGGCGACATCCGCATCAAGGGCGAGTACATCCCGTGCATCAAGTCCATGGACGAGGACGGCATTGTGATCTATGTGGGTACCTTCAGCAAGGTGATCTCCCCCGGCATGCGTGTCGGATACGCCATTGCGCCGAAACCGCTCCTGCAAAAGCTGGTGGTCTGCAAGCAGGGTGCGGACGTCCACACCAATATGTGGAGCCAGATCATCTGCCATGAATTCATGACCAAATACGACTATGAGGCGCACCTTGCCCACCTGCGCGAGCTTTACCGTGTGAAATCTGCACTGGCGCTGCGCAAGCTGGACGAGTGCCTCGTCCCGAATAAAATCACCTACAACCCGTTTGAGGGCGGCCTCTTCATGTGGTGCACGCTGCCGGACGGGGTCGATATGCCCGCGTTCTGCAAGGAAGCGGTTTTGCGCAAGGTCTGCGTCGTCCCGGGCAATGCGTTCCTGACCGACGAGAGCGAACCCTGCCAGAGCTTCCGCATCAACTATTCCACGCCGACCGACGAGCAGCTTGTCCGAGGCATTGAACTCCTCGGCCAGCTGGCCAAGGATGTCCTGTAAGGAGGGTGCTTCCCATGGAAAATCAAACGGCCGAACGCAAAAAGGTCATATTCAGCGCGATCCAGCCCAGCGGCACCATCACCCTGGGCAACTACCTCGGCGCGCTGAAAAACTGGGTCGCTTTGCAGGACGACTTCGACTGTATCTTTGCCCTGGCGGACCTGCACACCATCACCGTGCGGCAGGAGCCGGCAAAATTCCGCCGCAACATCCTGGAGGCCTACGCCCTGTTACTGGCCTGCGGGATCGACGTAAACAAGAGCCTGTTCTTCATGCAGAGCCATGTCCATACGCATGCGGAATTGGCGTGGATTCTGAACTGTTACACCCAGTTTGGCGAGCTCTCCCGCATGACGCAGTTTAAGGATAAATCCGCCAAACACGCGGACAACATCAATGCGGGCCTGTTCACCTATCCGGCGCTGATGGCTGCGGATATCCTCCTTTATCAAGCGGACCTGGTCCCGGTCGGTGCGGATCAGAAGCAGCATTTGGAGCTGACCCGCAACATTGCGGAGCGCTTCAACGGCCTGTACAGCCCCACCTTCGTGGTGCCGGATGCGTACATTCCGAAGAACGGCGCGCGGATTATGTCCCTGCAGGATCCGACCAAGAAGATGAGCAAGTCCGACGAAAACGCCAACGGCTGCATCGCGCTGTTGGATAAGCCGGAGGACATCATGCGCAAATTCAAGCGCGCGGTGACGGACAGCGACGCCTGCGTGCGCTATGCCGAGGGCAAGGACGGTGTAAACAACCTGATGGGGATTTATTCCGCAGTCACCGGCCGTTCCTTCGACGAGATCGAACGCGAATTCGAAGGCAAGGGCTACGGCGATTTCAAGACCGCTGTCGGAGAAGCCGTTGTGGAGCATCTGCGCCCCATCCAGGAGCGTTATGCCGACTACAGCAAAAACAAGGATTATCTGGAACAGTGTTATCGCGCGAGCGCGGAAAAGGCGTTGGCCATCTCCCTCCGCACCCTGCGCAAAGTGATGAAAAAGATCGGTTATATCCTTTAAGAAGGATGGATCCCCCTGCCCACAGCCACTGTGGGCGGCGGCAAGGAACTCGTCCCCGCTAAAAAGAGGTCTCTGTTTCTTTCAACAAAAAAGCGTTGGTACTATGGATTTCTCCGTAGTACCAACGCTTTTTTACATTTGAACTGCTCAAGATCACTTGGCTTCTAATTTCAAAATATGCGCGTTTAACAATTCTTGGAACGTAGCATTGCGGCCCGCCGCGCCCCATCTGCCGGGACGGTCCACCGGCGTATAATAGCGGCTTTTCTTTTGTTGCCGCAGGAACGCCAACGCCTCCTCTTTCCGTCCCCGCTGGGCCATCCCATCTGCCGCCTTGATTGCATACATAGCCTGAGATGGTTCCAAACGGTATGCCTCCAAATAGTGCGAAATTGCAGCCTCCAATTTGCCGAGATGTTCCTCCGCAGCCGCAAGATCGGACACAATGCAGGCCCGGTTTGCCGCTGCTTGATTAATCAAAATTCCTTCTTCCTCAACAGTTCGCTGCGGTAGCCCCTTCCAACCGTCTGTGGACAGATAGGCAGTTGCATAGCGCTCCGTCTCTCCTGCATACGGGCCCCCTAGGAAACTATAGGCACGCGCTGTCAAATAAAGCTGTTCTGGTGTAGTGGGGGTTTTGCAAAGCTCGATTACTTTTAATAGCACCTTGGACCGGTCTCCCAACTGTTTGGCCAGCGCCCTGGCTTCCTCCTCTTGTTCATATGGGTGCGGGACAGGCCCTCCCACTAGGTCGAACAGTGCAGCGGCCAACTCTGTTTGATGAATGGATGGATGTGTCATAACGTCCCCTTCTTTCCAAAACTGGACATCCTAGTTCTATCATTTACGCGGTATCCTTCGCAGAACCATTCCGTCCTCTCTTTATCCAAGGACACGCTGCACCACTTCTGCGCGCAGGCCGTCCCGCTGGGATTGGCTCAACCGCCGGCCGCAGGCCAACGTCAGGGTTGCAGGCTGCAATTCCATCAGCAGGGCGTCGATCTTTTCCACACCAACGCCGGAAATCAGCCCAGCTGCAATTCCCAAACGTACACGGTACAGCAGGTCTGGAAGCTCCTGTTCCCCCAACATCTTCGCACTTTGCAGGACCCCAAGCGCCCGGCTTACGGCGTCCTGCATCTCCAGCTTTTCCGCCAGGGAAAGGCGCGCTGTGCGCTCCTGCACCAAAAGCTGCTGCGCAATACTCTTGAGGTTGCGCAGGGCCTCTTCCTCGTTCAGCCCCAAGGTCAACCGGTTGGAGAGCAGGTACCGCGAGGTCTGTTCCTCTTCGTTGGATGGGTCGAAGGGTTCCTCCTCCAACACAAGGCCCAGCTTCGCCAATCCCGCCGCAATCCGACCGATCGAACCGCTTTCATGCAGCGCCGGGAGGTGCAGCAATACGGAGGCCCGCATTCCTGTGCCTAAGTTCGCGGGGTCTTGCGTCAAATAGCCGAGCTTCGGGTCAAAGGCAAAGTGCAACTCTTTATCCAAGATGGTGTCCAAATGGTCTGCCTCTGCATAGGCGCTTTCCAGCTCCATCCCGGCCCGGAACACCTGGATGCGCAGATGGTCCTCGCCGTTAACCAACAAGGAAAGGCTCTCGTCTTGGGTGACCAGGAGCCCGCCCATGCGATCCGCAGGAAAGTCCGGCTGGACAAGGCGTCGTTCCGCCAAGGAAAGGCCGTCGGTCCGGCCGATGTCCTCCATGCGCCAATAGGCGAACTGATGCCCCACCGCAGCGTTTTCGTTGGTCGCCGCCTCATAGATCATCTGCTCCACCTGCTGCCGTCCGGCGGCATTCATCCGCTTCGGATACGGATACCCCGGCAAACTGCGCGCCAGGCGGACGCGCGTGCTGATGACAACGTCGTTTTGCTCTCCCGCCTCCTGATACCACTTATGCATGGCGGCCGCCTCCTTCTTCCAACGCCTTGATCTGATCGCGCAATGCGGCTGCGTACTCAAAATTCTGTGTGTCGATTGCCTCCCGCAGCGCGCGCCTCTTCACAACCAACTGGCTGCTTTGACGCGGCTGCGGCAGGTTTGCCCCCGGCACCTTCCCGCGATGCACTGCTTCCCCGTGGATGCGCTCGATCACCGGCTTTAACCGGTCGGAGAAGGTGTGGTAACACTCCGCACAGCCGGCCCGGCCGCTGCGGACAATGTCGTCAAAAGAGGCGCCGCACACAGGGCAGTGGACGTCTACCACAACCCGCACATGGGCCGGTACCCTTTTTTTTGCTTCTTCCTGACGATGTGGCGTCATAAAACATTCCTCCAATCAACAGGGTCTATATCCCTTGCGTGCAGTTGTACCCCCTGGTTCCGCACGCCCGTTCTTCATCTATATACATCTGTACACAGGAATATTTATCGGAGAATCCTCCCGCGCCGATTTTGGTTGTAACACCTTTTGGCCTCCCGCAATATACTATACTGTAATTCGAAAGGAGGCAAACAATTATGTGTAACAACAACTTCTTAGGTGGCTGCGGATGCTCTTGGATCATCATCCTCATCATCATTCTCCTGTGCTGCTGCGGCGGTAACGGCTATGGCTACTCCAACAACAACGGTTGTGGCTGCGGCTGCGACAACGGCTGTGGCAACAGCTGCTGCTAATTTCCGCGCGAAAAGGGGCTGCAACCTGCAGCCCCTTTTCCCCCTGTCCCAATGGGACAGGCCCTCATTTTTTTTGCTGCTCTTTCGCCTGCATCAGGGCATTAGCCAATTGATCCGGGCACGAGGTCGGCTTAAAGCCGCACCGGATGCCCTTGCACCGTGCGATGACATCGTCCACCTTCATTCCTGCGATCAAGGAACAAATCCCCTTCAAATTCCCATTGCAGCCGCCGGTAAATTTGGCCGATTTTACAACGTCTCCATCCAGCTCGAGCAAAATCTCCGACGAACAGACGCCGCGCGTCTTATAACGATATTCCATCCTGTATTTCCTCCTATATGGGTCTTCTATTCCACCCGCAATTTTTTCAGCAGGGTAAGCTGATCGTCCGGTGTGGTGCAGGTTCCCAAGGGATGCGTCACTTTGCTGTACATCCCATGGAAGTCCGTTCCCCCGGTCATAATCAGATGGTATTGCGTGGCAATCTGCATAAACCGCTCCGCATCGCCCTCGCGGTTGCGTGTATGCCAGACCTCCACGCCCTCGATTTCATGGTCGCGCGCCAGCTGCTCCAATAGGTCGTAGCTGTCGTAAATCCCCGGGTGCGCCAACACCGCGATCCCGCCCGCATCGTGAATCTGGGCGATGACGTCATGTACATCCGGGTACTCCGTCTTACAATAGGCAAAGCCGGTCCGCGGGCGGAATAATTTTTCATAGACGGCCCCATAAAAGGAATCCGCATAGCCCGCGTCAATCAATGCGTGCATAATATGTTGCTTAAAAATATTGCTGCTCCCATGGGCACGCTGTACCACCATATCCATGGTAATGGGATACAGCCGCATCACCTTTTGCAGGGACACGCTCACGGATCTCCGGCGGTTGTCCCCAATTTTTTTACAAAGTCCCTCTAACCGGTGCACGCGGACATTCCCATAACATAACACATGCGCTTTCCGGCCGGTCGCCGGGTCCATGCAGGAAAACTCCGCCCCCGGCAGCACCTCCATCCCGATCCGGTCCCCATAACTCTTGGCGCGCAGCGCCCCTGAAAAGGTATCGTGGTCCGTCACGGCGATCGCAGAAAGCCCGGATCGCTTTGCCAACTGCACCAGCTCGTCAATCCCCACGGAACCGTCGGACATCTTTGTATGACAATGCAAATCTGCTGGCACACAATCACCCCATCCATTCAGCCAGCGGTTCTTAACCCCATAAAATCTTTGTAAATCGTTCCATTCTTATTATAAGCGATTCCGTCCGATAAAACAAGCAGCACACTTTTTCAATCTTCCAAGGGCGCGTTTAAAAATTTTTCGGGCAGGAAGGTGCGCCGGTCGTAGATCCAGAGGAAAAGGTCGCACAGCCACACAACCGCTGCTGCCAGCAATAAGACCGTAGCATTTACGCGGAACAACCCGGTAAACGGGGCGATGTACAACAGAAGAAAGGGCAGCGCAACATAGGCGACGGTCTGGAAGGACTCGATACGGCTGCTGGTCCGGTTGAACGCAAACACCATAAACACCGCCCCAAACACCATCAAGCCCGGAGAAAGCAACAAAATGATCACCAGCCAGGACCAATTCAAAAAGAAGGACATCCCCAGCATAATATCCCCGACGGAGGCAACGATTGTAAACGCGCCAAAGGAGATGGCGGTGGTTACGAACGATAAAGACAGGCAGCACGCCAGTTTCGCGCGGAAGATCTGGCGCACCCGCAGCGGCGTGAGCAACAGCGTTTCAATGGTCCTGCGCTCTTTTTCCCCTGCAAAAATGCAGGATGCAGAGACCGCGGACGCCATCAACGGGACCATCAGGAAAAACAAAGGAAACAGCGTATTGGTTAGGAGATAGAACAATCCCTGCTGCGCGTTATAATGCTGTAAATGGGGAGGCAGGAGCGAAAGCATCTCCTGGATTCCAGCGGCTTGTTCCAACGGCACCAGGCAGACCGCCGCGAGGAAAAGCGCTGGCACCACAACCACCAGCCCAATGGGGACGGCAATCAAGGTGGCGCGCGCCATCTTGGAACTCCAAATTTCCAGAAAGTCCTTGCGGATCAGTGCATGTTCAGCCAGCGTGAGCATCGGCCGTTCCCTCCTTTCCCGGGTGCTGTTCCAACGTCCGTTTATAAACGTCCTCCAAGGTCGGCTCAACCAGCCGGGCCTCCAAAACGTCATAGCCGTGTTCCACAATGCTCCGCAACAGGCGGGGCATCTCCTCCTCATCGCGCAATTCCGCGCGCCACCAGCCGTTGTGTTCCAACAGACCGGTGGCCAGGGTCTCATCCGGCCGGAACCCTTCCAGGCTTTCCCCTCCGCTCAGCCGGAATTCCGCATGCGCCCGGCATCCGGCCGCTTCCCGAAGGGACTGGAAATCGCCGGAGGCAACCAGCTCCCCGCCCTCCAAAATACCATACGCGGTGCAAATGCTCTGCGCATAGTGCATCATGGAGGTACCGAGCAGGACCGTCGTGTCTTCGCGCGCGGCGAATTGGCTCACCAGGGCATGCAATGCATGCGCCGATTCGTAGTCCAGGCCGCTCGTGGGTTCATCCAGCAGCAGGACGCTGGGATAGTTGACCAAAGCGCGCGCCAGGGAGAGCTTTTGCAGCATTCCGGTGGAGTATTCCGATACGGGCCTCTCCCGTTCGTCCCAAAGCTCCAGATCCTTCATCAATTCCGATACCCGGCGCTCGGCGGCTTTTTCCGCCATGCCCGCCGCCTGTGCGAAAAACAGCAAATTCTGCTGGCCCGTCATATGGGCGTATGGCCGGGCGCTTGCAAGCATCACACCGCACACGGCATGGACGGCCGCCGGGTCCTTTGCCGGGGAACACCCCAGCACGCTGCATTCGCCGCTGGTCGGCTTTGTAAGCCCGCAGAGCATGCGGATCACCGTTGTCTTCCCTGCTCCCTGCGCCCCCAAAAGCCCAAACACGCCCCCCTGTGGGACATGGAGGGTCAAATCCCGCACTGCTTGGACTTCGCCATATGTCTTTGTGAGCTGTACTGCTGTGACTGCTTCCAAGCCGCAGCCCCCTTTCTCCAATCCATCTTGAACATCCGTATAAAAGATAAGGGGCGTGAACCACGCCCCTTCTTGATGGGCGCAAGCGCCCCTATCCTCAATTTACCCCAATTTGCATCTGCCCATGCAGACGCCGCTGCCCTTCCAAAATCTTTTCCCTGGTAGAGGATCACACATTGTGTGGAACCACCATATTGATCTTGGAGAAGTCGTGAATCTCTTCAATGTTCTCCTTGATGCCGCGCTTATCGGCGGTTGCCAACAGCTTGGCGCGATTCTTCAAAAGCTTCTGCATGGATTCCACGCCGCCGGGACCCGCTACGCAGCCGCCTTCGCACGCCATGCCCTCCACGATGTCCTCCTGGAGGCGGTTGGCATTCATAATCATCAAGGTCTTCTTGCATTCCTTCGCGCCGTTGCACTTGATGCAGGAGAACGGCATCTCGAAGTTTTCATCGTCCAGAACCGCTGCGACGGATGCAGCTACGCCGCCGCTCTGTGCAAAGCCCTTGCCCAGACGGCTGCCGTCCTGCTCGTTTTCCGCAGCCTCGTGTACGTCGATCCCCTTGGCCTCAAAGAGCGCTGCCAACTCCTCAAAGGTGATGACATAATCCGCCGTGTCCTCCACCTTTTTGGCTTCCAGCTTCTTTGCAATGCACGGCCCGATGAAGACCACCGTGGCGCCCGGATTGTTCGCTTTGATATAGCGCGAAACCAGGGTCATCGGGGAACCGGTCGTGGAAATATTGGGAATCAGCTTCGGGAAATGCTTTTCAATCATCTCCACAAAGGCCGGGCAGCAGGAGGTGGTCATCTTGCGGTTGGATTCCACCGCTTCCTTGAGCTCCTGTGCTTCATGCCATGCCGTGGCGTCTGCGCCGAGGGAAACCTCGACGACATCCGTAAAGCCCAGCTTGCGGATGGCCGCCTTGAGCTGGCCGACATTTGCGTCGCCAAAGTGGCCCTCGATTGCCGGGGCAAAGGTGGCAACGACCGGCTCGCCGCTCTTGAGGGCCTCAATCACCGCGACAATGTTCGAACGGTCCGTGATCGCGCCGAACGGGCAGCCGACCACGCAGGCGCCACAGCTGATGCAGCGGCTGTAATCGATAGAAGCGCGGTTGTAGTCGTCCTTGCTGATCGCATTGACCGGGCACGCGCGGATGCAGGGACGCATGGTATCGGAAATCGCATTGTACGGGCAGGCCGCCGCACAGCGTCCGCACTCTTTGCACTTGGCCGGGTCGATGTATGCGCCCTTGCCGGTGATGGAAATCGCGCCAAACGGACAGGCCGCCTGGCATTTTTTCGCCAGACATTTCTGGCAGTTATCTGTAACCGTAAAGCGGCTGATCGGACAGCCCTCGCAGGCAGCCGGCAAAACGCCGACAATGCCCCGTTCATCCTGGCCCGGAAGACTGACCCCCTGTGCAGAGGTGATACGCTCGCGGATAATCTCCCGCTCGCGGTAGATACAGCAGCGGAAAGTAGGCACGGGGCCAGGGATAATGTCATACGGAATCTCCTGGATATGCTTATCCAATGTTCCCTCAAAGGTATACTTCGCTACCTGGGTGAGCACTTGATATTTTAGTTGTTTCGCGTCATTATCGTATTGCATGCTTCTATCCTCGCTTTTCGAAATTACACCTGCTCCCTCAATTGGCGTTTTGGAAAACGCAGATCAGACATAGGGGACAAGCTGACGGCATTCATCCTACGTCCTGGTCCCTCCGCAGGCCAAGAGGCTCCATTCTTCCTTCGTCTAAAAGGGCTGTGACAAAAGGCGCCAAAAAGGGCTTACAAGCCCATGCTTTCGGGTACTTTGCCTTTTTTTTAACAATCCTTTTCTATCATCTTAAATCATTTCTCTTGTCCTGGCAAGGGGTATCCTTAATTTCGTGATTAATAATAAACTTTTTCGACGTTCTTTCCCAATTTCTTGACGAGTTCGCACAGTTCGTCGATCAGTTTCATTTTAATACTCAAATCCGAAGGCAGCCCCGGGTTCTGGTGCGCTGGATTGATCGCCTTTCCGATGAAGACGTGCAGGTCCGTGCATTCTTCCAGGAGCATCTTCGCAATCATGGCAGCGCCGTTCTCTTCATCCAACCGGTGGAAGTAGAAGGAATCGGCCTCCTTATTCAGATAGTCGCGCAAAATATCGACCGTGCGGCTCAGGGTAAGCACGCCTTCGGTCACCAGGTCCACGCCTTCGATCTTGCCCGTGGGCGGGATCGTCGGGTCGACATAATTGATTGAGGTTTCAATTTTCCGGTTGAGGACGCGCGCCACAATGTTCGCGCTGGTGCCGCCGCAGACCACCTTTTTCCCGTAGGAGGTGATAAAATCGTGCACCATGCGGTTGTCGTCCTCTTTGTTGACCGGCGGGCCGGAGAGCATATTGACCACGCTCTTCGGGGCGATACGGATCACCAGATCCGTCGAATCATCGCCGGGCTTGTCGAGATAGAGCTCGCGCACCGCCTCGGAAAGAGAAACCGCCAGGCGCGGCGCGGAGTTTTCCTTGGTGGACGTTTTTGCCAGCCAGGACGATACGTTATCCCAGTTCCAGCCGAAGTTCAGCGCCTGGCCCACGCCGGCATAGATGACGCCGTCGCTGACGAGCGCAAGCACGTCGCCCGGCCGCACCGAAAACGTACACTCGGAGATCTGCTTGCCGCCGTACTCCTTCAGTTCGCTGCGCGACTCCAGATCGACCACTTTGCCGTTCCGCACAAAGATGCAGGGCGGGTTGTCAAACTCCACCAGATGGGCCGTGCCGTCGTCAAAAATTTGCAGCACGCTAAAGGTGGAATACGCCAGCTTCCGGACGCTGCACACCGGCAGCGTCTTTGCGATGGTCTCCACCACCTCGGCAATGCTGGCCCCTTCGTTCAGCATCGTCGATACAATGGTGCTGGTGAGCGTGGAAAGAATATTGGCCTTGACGCCGCTGCCGAGGCCGTCCGCCAGCACCGCGATGGTGGAATCGGGGGCGCGTATGATTTTCACTTTATCGCCGCAAAGTTCTTCCCCATATTTGTTGAGGCTCCGATATGCGGCATCCACATGCATTTTCATCCAATCATTCCTTTACAGCATAAATTCCGCATCGGAGGCGCTCAGTCCTCGTCGAACACGATCATATTTTTCAGCTTGGTCAGCGTGGCCTTGGTCTCCGCCGTGGTTTCACCCAACAGGCTTGCGATCTGCTGCGCTGCAACCATCTGCTTGTCGATGACCTTCTGCGCCATCTCCATTGTCTCCGCACGCAGTTTATACTGGTTCTCTATGTTGGCTTCTTCTTTTGTGATGTCCTTAAAGATGCCCATTGCGATGTTTTCCTTCGCAATATATACGATGGTCTGTTCCATCGTAACACCGTATTCCTTATAGTGCACCTTCTTGTCGGTGATCGACTGCTTGCTGTCGAACACGAACTGGAAGTCCGAGCTGTCGATCAGCTCGTAGATGCACTTTTGCAGCGCCTCATGGCGGCTGATGCGGAACGTGCGCTCCGCCGCGGCGTTAAATTCGATGATATTCAAATCGCTGTCCACAATGATGGTGACGTTCGGCGTCTCCGAAAGCACGCAGTTGCTCAGGGACTCCGCACGCTCCTTCATGTATGGCATGCACATATGTAGCTCGGCCTTGCCCTGGTAAACGGCGATGGCCTTTGCGCGGCAGGTCGGGTAGCCGCAGGAGCCGCAGTTGAGTTCGTCCTCCGGACCGTTCTTGCCGATCTTTGCCAGGATCGCGCGGATCGTCTCCTCGTCCGGGATGTCCTCTTTGCTGGAGCGGTCCACGAACTGCATCTGCATCGGGATGGTCTCCGGCAGGTTCGGATAGGACTCCGCATCCTCATATGCATAATCGCGGATCCGGACGCGGGAGGCAAAGCGGGAAACGGTATCCGTGCCGGAACCGGGGCCGTTGACGCAGCCGTCGCGGCACATGTTGATTTCAATGAAGCAGTGGTCGAGCTCGCCGCGTTCCATGGCGCGGCACAGGTCGATGCAGGCGCCGGAGCCGGAAACGGACAGGAGCTTCCAATCGCCGATGTCGCCCCTGGAGCGCAAGGATGCGAGGATACCCTCCTCGATCGGGTACATGCGCAGGATCTTCGAGCTCGGGTTGAGGAACGTCGCAGATTCGGCGTTGGCAAAGGAAATGTGCTCCTCCTTCAGCCAGGCGCCGAGCTCCTCAAAGGTCAGCACCGCGTCGATCTCGTTGTTGTGGCGGATGTCGGCGGCCTCGTCCTTCTTCGCAATGCAGGGGCCTGCAAACACGACGCGCGTCCCGGGGCCGTAGCTCTGCTTGAGCAGGCGGCCGTGCGCGATCATCGGGGAAACGACCGGCGCCATTTGGTCCACCAGGGACGGATAGTACAATTCAATCAAACGGTTGACGGACGGGCAGCAGGTCGAAATGATATTCTTCATGCTGTTCTCCTGCATGATGCGGTGGTACTCCGCCGTCACATACGCCGCGCCCTCCGCGGTCTCCGAAACGCCATAGAAACCGAGCGCCTTCATCGCACCCGCAAACTGATGGACATCTTCAAAATCAAAGCATCCATAGTACGACGGGGCAATCGAAAGGATGACCCGCTCGCCGCTCTTCATCATCTGCTTGACCAGGGCGACATCGCTCGCCACCGTCTTAGCGTTCTGCGGGCACTGCTCCAGGCAGGTGCCGCAGAGGATGCAGTCGCGGTCGATGATTTTCGCCTGTTCATTTTCTACCTTGATGGATTTGACCGGGCAAACCTTCACACATTTATAGCAGTTTTTGCAATTTGCTTTCTGCAAGCCAATAATACTCATTTGTCATCACCTATCCTACATACTTAGGGGGACTCCCCGTTGATACTCCTTGGAGCGTTACTTCTCCAGCCGTTTCATGACTTCGCGGTTAAAAAAGGCCTCTGTTTCCAGCGGGGTGACCTTAAAGCGTTCCCCGTCCAAACAGACGCAGACGCCGTTGTTGGTGCACTCCCCCATACAGAAGGAGCCCTTCAGGTCGATCTTATCTTCCAGATGGTTCATCGAAACCAGGCGTTGAAAGATGCTGATGACATCGCGGGATCCTTTCAGGTGGCAGGAACTGCCGATACAAACTGTTATTTCCATACTCTCATTTCCTCCTGGGGTGCTCCCCTGCTGCTTGTTTCACGCGGCAATCTTTCAAAAAGGCGAAAAAGTTCCGCCGCGTAATTTTGTCTATATTATAACATTTGGGTGGTTTTCTGACAAGAGAATTTATGCGAAATTTCATCATTTCCCCTGGAATCTGCAAAGGAAATGCATGGAAAAGGCGCGCCCGCTTTTCGCGGGCGCGCCCTCTGGGATTTTATTCTTCTGTCTCGTCCTCGCCGCTGCTTTCTTCGTCCTCCCCGGCTTCCTCATCGGACTCCCAGGCGAGGGATTCCAACAGGCGAAGCGCCTGGCGATGGGTCTTCTCCCGGGATTGGACCATGCGCTCCACCGCTTCGGCCTTCAGCCGGGCGGTCTCCGTGGCATTGTCCCCCTGCGGGATCTTTTCAATCGTGGTAAAGGCGTCTTTCAAATACGCCGTATCGTCTAAGATGCGGTCGATCCGTGCCAAAATATCCTGTGCGGAAATCTGCATATCGCTCATCGCTATATCCTCCAATGTTTCGACTGGCGGACACGCAAGGCGGATCCGGTCCGGGCCGACAAAGCGTGCCCTACCCTTTTTTACCAATTGTTTCGCCCGGCGCGGATAGGTGGATTCACAGCGATTCCCCCATCCGTCCTCCACAACAATGGTCCGTTCGATGGGTATCGTCCCCTCTCCGTGTGGGAAATGTACATGCCCTGTTTTTTGCAATGGGTGCCGTCCCCCATGTACCGCTTCCAGTATATCCCTTTCTGTGGAAAAATACAAGGGGCTGGATCAGCTGGCTTGGGCGCGCCGCCCCCGCTGGTGAAACAAGACGCGGAACAGCGGAAAGGACAACAGGAGGAACAGCGGCGCGGCAATTTCTAGGGTCTCTGGGCCACAAAAACAGGTTGCAGCCAACAGGTCCCACATCCCGTGAAACCCGACACCCATCCAAATGCTTCCCGTGCAATATGTCAGATAATTCGCCAGGAGCCCAAACAAACACACAAACAGGAGCGCCGGGAAATCGTTCCCGCCTGCACACAAGCTGTGAGGCAACAGATAGACCGCCGCGGAGAGCAGGCTCCTCCTCCAAAAGGGCCACTCGCAGAACAAGTTCTGAAACAGGTATCCGCGGAAGAGCAGCTCCTCACAAAAGCCAACGATGAGATAGTGGGCCAGGCGGGGGATGCTGGCGCCCTGGAGCAGGGCGATCCAAGCGTCATTTTGCCCAGTGAGCAGGGATGCAACCCACAGAATTCCAAGGAACCCGATCGCCGCCCAGAGCATCCCGAAAAAGAAATAGCCGGGGTCGCATCGCCGGACAGTGAGCCCCACCGCCCGGAGAGGCTTCTTTTCAAAACCCAGCAGGCAGACCAAAACCGGCAGCAGCACGGCCGCCAAAAACAACAGATCGCCATAGGCAGCAAAAAACCTGCCCGCCAGGAGGAGGGCTGCCGTCCCAAACAGCCCGACGGCCAGGCCGGTCGTGACCGCCAGCCGCGCCAGGTTCAGCAAATAGCGCCGGACATATATGGGGCCGTGCATGTCGTTCCTCCTATCGTTTTGCGGGCAGGTTGCTGCCAATCAACCCGAAGTTACTCCAAATTGAGCTTCTTTTTCAGCATCAGGCGGGTAATGATATAGTAGATTACACCGAACACCAGCGAGAAAACCAACCCCAAGAGCATGACCCCCTGGAAGAAGCCCATAGCCTGCTGCGGGGTGAATGAGTCGCCCAACTCGTTGATTGTCGTTAGCCAATTCATAATCAGGGGCAGCATCACCAGGGACGCCGTCTGCATGACCACGTTAAAGCCCAGATAGACGCCGAGGCCCAAAATCAGCTTGTGGCGGGAACTGGTGCAGCCGATCACAACCGCCGCGTAAATCTGCAAGATCCCGGCGACCAGGCCGATCAACATGGTCAGAAGCGTTATGGCGCAAACAGAAAATAGGTTGATCCCATACGTCGCGGCAAGCTCCTGTAGCTCTCCCACGCCAGTGACCAGGGCGCTCCAGATATCTTCATCGACCATCAGGAAAAACAAGGACAGCATGGCAATCAGGACGCTGAAGATGTTCCAAATGGTTGCGACAATCAGCTTGCTGAGGATGAGTCCGTCCTGCGATACCGGCAGGGTGAACATCAAATAGCCTTCGTCCGTCATAAAGTTCTTATAAAACCGCTGGACAGTCGCCACCATTGCAATTACAAAGATTGCAATCACAGCCACGATATAGAGCATCATGGCGAGTACCGACGGAATCTCCATGATCTCAGAATGGCTCACACTGAACTGCAGAGAAAACCGGTTGACCACCGTCAAGAGGACCAGAAGGGCAAAGAAGGGCAGATACAGGCGCGCCGTGCCCTTGAATTCATATTTAATCAATTTGCCTAACATCTGAACACCTCCCGGAACAGTGCGTCCACGCTCTTGTCCTGCTTCTCACGGATATCGTCCACCGAAGAGGTCAAAACGACGCTCCCTTGGTTGATAAAGATCACGTCGTCCAAAATCTGCTCCACATCCGAAATCAGGTGGGTGGAGATTAGGACCGTGGCATTTTCATTGTAATTGGCGATGATCGTATTCAAAATGTAATCGCGCGCCGCGGGGTCCACGCCGCCGATCGGCTCGTCGAGCAAATACAGCTGGGCCTCCCGGCTCATCACCAGGATCAGCTGCACCTTCTCCTTGGTGCCCTTGCTCATCGTCTTGATCCGCGCCTTGGTCTGGATATTCAGCCGCGCCAGCATGTCGCGCGCCTTTGCAATATTGAAATCCGCATAAAAATCGTTGAACAGATCCAGCATATCCTGCACTGTCATCCACTCCGTCAGGTAGGTGCGCTCCGGCAGATAGGAGACGATCTTCTTCGTCTCAATGCCCGGCTCCTTGCCATCCACCAAAATGGTGCCCTGCGTGGGGGTCAGCAGGCCGTTCGCCAGCTTAATCAAGGTGCTCTTCCCGCTGCCGTTCGGCCCCAACAGGCCAACGATCCGGCCCTTTGGCACGGTCAGGTCCACGTTGTTGAGCGCCAAGCAGTTCGGGAAGAATTTGACTAAGCCGCGGCACTCCAAAATGTTTTCCATGAATCATTCCTCCTTGCCTCCGGTCAAATGCCGGGGCGGTTCTTTTGATCGCAGCACGCCGGAACCGGCCTAGCCGATGTCTTCCGGGTGGTTCAAATACTCCGCTGCATCCTGCGGGATCTCAAAATCGAGCGACTGCCCGAGGACATGCAGCGTAACATAGGGGCTTCCATCATAAGTAGTCAGCTCCACCATTTTATCCATCGAACCGTCCGTGCTTGTTTCGCCAAACAGGACGGTGGCCTCCTGTTGGAAGGTATAGACGACGCTCTCCTGCGCGTCCTCCGGGAGTTCTCCCAACTTCCATTCGCCGATTTGCAGTTTTTCCACAAACGCTTCGATCGCATCCCGATCGGTTGTGTCGTAGGCGGTTTCCTCTTCCCCCGCCCGGACAGCCCGGATCTCCTGCGCTTTCTCTAAATCGCCGCCCTGCCCGGCGTTTTCCTCCCCGGCCAAGGAGCACCCTCCCAACAGGGTGCAGGCGGCCAGGACTGGCAGGACCATCATTGCCATCCTTTTCATACGGCGTTCCTCCCTTCCATACCGCATCAAGCGCTGTCGCGCTTTGCGTCCTCGCCCGCCTGCAGCAGCTCAATGGCCTGCTGCCGGTCGAAGCCAAGGCGTCCCATACTCTCTAAAAATTCTTTTACCAGCCCCGCGGCGAGGCTCCGTTTCGTTTGCATAATTTTATCCACATCCTCCGTCACATATCGTCCACTGGTCCGTTGGGTGTACAAAAGTCCGTCCGTTTCGAGCTGGGAAAGCGCCCGCTGCATCGTATTCGGGTTCACGGCGGCGTCCGCCGCCAGATCCCGCACGGAGGGCAGCTTTGCGCCCGGCGGATACATGCCGGACACGATCATCAGCTCAATTTGCTCGATCAACTGCGCATAGATTGGCCGGTCCGATTTTAAGTTCCATCCCATATCTTCACCTCCATTGTACTATTGTACTAACGATCTAATACAATAGTACAGCTATTTTTGGGAATTGTCAAGGCTTCCCAACAAAAAAATCAAAAAATCCCCAAAGAGCTTTTCAACAGCCCCTTGGGGATCGCATATCTTATTTTAAAATGGGCCTGGCCGTCCCAGCACAGCAAACGAAAAAAGCCGGCACAGGCAAATTAAACTGCCCAGCAGCCTTTCCCTCATTCCATTTCCTGGGGGATGTAATACGGTACGCCCGCCGCCTCGTCCAGCAGCACGCGTGCCTGGACGCCGAACACCGAAGCGAGCAGGTCCGAGGTCAGGATGGAGGCCGGCGGACCGTCCGCAAAGACGCCGTGGTCGCGCAGCACCACGATGCGGCCGGCATAGCGCGCAGCCTGATTGAGGTCGTGCAGCACCATGACGGTGGTGATGCCCTTTTCCCGGTTGAGCCGCCGCACCAGGCGTAGAATCTCATATTGGCAGCCGATGTCCAAAAAGGTGGTGGGCTCGTCCAGCAGCATGACCTCCGGTTCCTGGGCCAGCAGCATGGCAATCCACGCGCGCTGCCGCTCCCCGCCGGAGAGCGTCTCCACCGGGCGGTCGCAGAGGTGCGCGATGTTTACATCTGCAAGGGCGCGGTCCACGGCGTCAAAATCCTTCTGGGAAAGGCGGCCGCCAAAGCCCGCATAGGGATACCGCCCGCAGCAGACCAGCCGCCGCACCGTATAATCCTCCGGGGAGCGCACCCCTTGCGAGAGGATGGCCAGCCGCTGGGCCAGCTTTTTCGTGTTCTGATGGAAAATGGATGTCCCATCCAACAGGACATCGCCCTCCTGCGGGATCAGGCTGCGCGACATCGCCTTGAGCAAGGTCGATTTCCCGCACCCGTTCCGCCCGATGATTGCCGTGAGGGAGCCCGCCGCAAAGTCGAGGGAGACGTCTTTAAGGACGGTTTTTGCGCCGTAGCTGATGGTAATATGTTTTGCCTGCAACATCGCGTTTCGACCTCCCCCTCAAGACATACAGGAAAAACGGCGCGCCCAGGATCGCCAGGATAATCCCCACCGGCACCTCGATCGGCGGGGCAACCACGCGCCCCAGCGTATCGCACAGCATGACCAGCGCTGCGCCGCCCAGCGCCGCCCCAGGCACGAGGTAGCGTTCGTCCGTGCCCACCAGCATCCGGATGAGGTGCGGGGCGATCAACCCCACAAAGCTGAGCAGCCCGGCGACGCTCACAGCGGCGGCGGCGAGCAGGGCGGAGACGGCGATCGCCAGCAGCCGCGTCCGCTCCACATGCAGGCCCAGTCCGGTCGCCGCTTCATCCCCCAGCAGCAGGATGTTCAGCCGTTGGGACAGCAGGACGGCAAACGCAAGGCCCGCCGCCGCATAGGGAAGCAGCATCCAGACATACCGCCACGTCACACCGGAAAGCCCCCCCACGGAAAAGCTGACAAATCCGGCCAACTGATCCGGAAAAAACACCATCAGGGCGTCCACGCCCGCGCGCAGGAAAGTGGATGTGGCCACGCCCGCCAGGATCATGCGGGTGGGGTTGATGCCGTTGCGCCAAGCCAAGAGATAAATCGCCAGGGTGGTGACCAGCCCCCCGAAGAAGGCCGCAGGCGGCAGCACCGCATACAGGTTCCCGGGAACCAGCACCATGGCCAGCATTCCAAAAAAGCCCGCGCCGGAGGAGACGCCGATCACGCTCGGAGAGGCGAGCGGGTTGCGCATCACCGCCTGCAAAAGCACGCCGGATACCGCCAGGCACGCGCCGACCATCGCCCCGGCCAGCGCGCGCGGCAGGCGGAGGTTAAAGACAATCTGCCGGCGTACGCCGCTGGTCTCCACGAACAGGGCCCGCCAAACCTCGCCCAAAGACAGGTTGACCGCGCCCGCACCGATGCTGAGAAGAAATGCCAATGCGCAAAGACCGGCCAGCAGGGTCAGCGCGGTCAGGCGCGCAGCGATCCGATGGCCGCCATCAAGATGCATCGCCATAGAGCTTTTCCGCAAAGTAGGCAAACGCCTCCGGGTAGCGGGCGTTTGGCTTGAGCGTGGAGTATTCGCGCGGCACGGTGTAGACGCGGCCCTCCTGGACAGCCCGCACCTCCTGCCATGCGGGATTGTTCTGGATCTCGTCCAGGGCGTTCTGCTCCGCCTTCTCCCCTCCGTTTGCCATCTGGATGAAGAGGACGTCCGGGTTGCTCTCCAGCACCTTCTCCATGCTGTAGTCCACCATGGACTGCCCGTTTGCCGCCTCTGCGTCGATGATGTTCACCGCGCCGAGGCGGTTGAGCATGTCGCCGATCACGCTGTCCTGAACGCCTGCCTTGACGTATTTGGCCGTTGCATAGAGGATCATCACTTTTTGCTCCGGCTTGCCCTGCACCTGTTCGATCTCCGCGTCCACCTGGGCCTGGATGTCGTCCAGCGCCTCCAGGCGCTCCGGCTGGTCGGTAATGTGGGTAAACAGCTCAAACAAATCGCAGAAATCCTGGTAATCTTTATAGCGCACCGAAATATTGGGGATACCGGCCTCCTGCAAGGCGGGCTGGATCTCGCGGTTTTTCGTCAGCGTGTTCACCAGAATCACCAGGTCGGGTTCATAGCTGACGATCTTCTCCACGCTCGGCGTGCTCATGGTGCCGATGGTCGGGAGACCCTTCGCCTCCTCGGGGATGTTGTCCTCCCCTTCAATGCGCGCCACAGCGGTGCCGCCCGCCATGTACCACAGCTCCATCACGGCATTGAGCATGACCACCACGCGCTGGGGGCGCTTTTGAATGGTGACTTCCCCGGCCAGCATGTCGTCATAGGTGAGGGTGTCTGCGGTCTCCGCGATAACGCCCACCGGCAGGTCCTCTTGTTCCGGAGCGGATTCCTCCGGGCTGTCCGCCGGTTCCGGCGCCGCGGCAGAGCTGGAAGATGTTTCGGGGACGGTCTGCGCCTGCGGGCCGCAGCCCACAGCGGAAAAAAGAAGCGCTGCGGCGAGCAAAAGCGCTACAGCGGCTTTTCCAATCGTTCGGTATTTCATTGGTTGAACTGCTCCTTTTTCAATGTCGTTGTATGGGTTGCATCCGGCGCGGCCGGAAGGGTAACGCGGAACTCGGTATAAGCGTCTCTGCTGGATGCGGCGATCGTGCCGCCGTGCAGCTCCACAATCTCCTTGGCGATCGCCAAGCCAAGCCCCGCGCCCCCCGTCCGGCTGGAACGCGCGGAATCCAGGCGGTAAAATTTCTCAAAGATCCGCTCCAATTGCTGTTGTGGGATGCGCGCCCCGGTGTTGCGGAAAAACACATCCACCTGCGCGCCGTCCCGCCGGGCAGAAACCGCCAGCTTCGCCCCCTCTGGGCTGTAGTGGACGGCGTTGCGCAGAAGGTTGTCAAACACGCGGGCAAGCTTGTCCGCATCGCCCAACACCTCCAGGCCCTGCGGGATTTCCAATTCACAGGTGAGTCTGCTTTCGGCAAACACCGGATAGAACTCATCCGCAAGCTGGTTCAGCAGGCGCGTCAAATTGACGCGCGACCGCTCCAGCTCAATCCCCTGCAAATTGAACCGCGTAATTTCAAAGAATTCGTCGATCAGCCCTTCGAGCCGCTCGGCCTTGTCCAGGGCGATGCCCGTATATTTTTCACGGAGGGCGGGGGAAATCTCTTTTTCGTCGTTCAAAAGGCTCAAATAGCCGATCACCGACGTGAGGGGCGTTTTGAGATCGTGCGCCAGGTAGACCACCAGGTCGTTCTTGCGCTGCTCCGCCTCCTTCGCCTCATATTCCCGCCTGCGAAGCCGGTCCCGGAGCATGTTCAGCCGGTTTTCCATCGGCTTGAGCTCCTGCGGCAGGGAAATCGGCTTGCCCCCGTCGTCCAGCACCTCGTCCAACCCTTCGCTGATGAGGTTCATATACCGGCTGATGCGCGACATGGCGAGGTAGACCGCGATGGCCAGCAGGAATAAGAACCCCAAGACCAAAAAGAACGATTTATTTTGCTGGAAAATATTCCGATAGAGGGAAATGGCGAATTCTTCACTGATCCCCAAGATATTCCGGCAAAACCCGACAAAAATATCGGCAAATGGCGCTTGGAAAATCCCGTCCACCACGATATGCACCAGAAGGACCCCCAGGACAGCCGTCAGAAGGGTGACCCCGGCCAATTCCAGCACCATTTTGATCTTCAGGCGCGTGTATTTATCCCTCAATTTTGTACCCCACCCCCCAGACCGTCTTGATGAACTTTGGATTTCTCGCAGGTTCGTGCAGCTTTTCGCGCAACCGGCGGATGTGCACCATCACGGTGTTGTTGGAGTCCAGGTACTTCTCCCCCCAGACGCCTTCAAAGAGCTCCTCCGCGGATAGCACCTTCCCCCGGTTCTGGCACAGCATCCACAGCAGGGAAAACTCCGTCGGGGTGAGGTCAACCGGCTGGTCGTAGAGCCTGCACTCGTGCGTATCCTTGTTGATCTCTAATCCGGAAAAGTCGATCACATGGGATTCCGGCGCGGCTCCCGCATTATAGCGCGTGGAACGGCGGAGCTGCGCCTTGACGCGCGCCACCAACTCCAACGGATTGAACGGCTTTGTCACATAGTCGTCCGCGCCGATGGTCAACCCTGTGATCTTGTCCATGTCCTCGGTGCGCGCGGTCAGCATGATGACCGGATAGGTATAGGCCTCCCGGATCTTGCGGCAAAGATCAAACCCGCTGGTCTCCGGCAGCATCACGTCCAAAATCGCCAGGTCAAACGGCCGCGCCGCAATCTGCTCCAACGCCTGTGCGCCGTCGTAACATTTATATAGGGTATAGCCCTCGTTCTTTAAATAGAGTTCCACCAGGTCCGCGATCTCCTGTTCGTCGTCGACCACCAAAATATCCGGCATGTGTTTCGCCTCCGAATTACCGCTGTGCACGCACTACGGAAGTGCCTTTTTCACGCAGATAGGTGCTTTCCAGATCGGCCAGATGGAGCTTCACGGCCAACGGATAGCGGTCGTATGCCTGGCTGATGGCGAAGCTGCCGCCGCGCGCTGCATCGTCAAATCCGCCCATATGCCAACGGATGGCGATTGCCTCGCTGGTCTTGAGCCGCAGGAAGCGCTCAATCAGGAATACGGACTTTTCCCCGTGCCCATAGGGGAAGCTGTCTTCGATCATATAATAGGGCTTTTTCTCCCACGCGCCGGTCTGTTCGTTTTTGACGTTGCGCGTGCCCTCCTTATAGAACTGCGCCTTGCATACATCGTGCAGCAGGCCGCAGATCGCAAAACTCTCCTCGCTGTCCGTCTCCGGGTCAAAGTACCGCTCCATCATGGTGCGGTATACGCTGACGCTGTGCTGCACCAGGCCGCAGGGACAAGCGCAGTGGAATTTGGTGCTGGCCGGCGCGGTAAAAAAGTCCGTCTTGGAAAGCCACTCCAAAAACGCCGCGCTCCCTTCCCGCGTGACCTTGCTGCGGAAAATTTCTTCGAATTCTTCTTGATAGCTCGATCCCATATATGCCCCGCCTTCCTTTTAGGGTTTTCCGTCAATCTTTTCCCATTATACTGGAAAGCCACGTGCCTGTAAAGGCGATCGGAGGCAGCGAAATCGCATATGGAAATTTGTTTCAATTTTATGTATTTTTATCTCATTTATAATTGCATCTGTTGATTTTACACAATGTCCGTGCTATTATAACCACAAGAATCGATGGAATAAAGAGTGTTTTTTATATAAAATTATACAATATCTCAAAAATCAGAAGGATTCATCAACTTTGCATTCCATCGAATCGGCTATTAATTTTTTCGGGAAGGACAGACATTGGAAAGGGGGTCCCATCCTTTTTAGAGAAGGAGAAAACCAATTTGAAAGAAAGGAAATGAAGGAAACCATGAAAAGAAAGACGGTGCGATCTTTTATCGCAGTAGCACTTGCCCTACAAATGGTTGCTGCCGGAGCAACGCCGGTATTCGCTGCACAAGCGGCCCAAGTTGTACCCGCTGCCAACCATGCGGTCACTGCTGTCATGGAAGATGAAGAAGGCGACATTGCGCTCTATCTGAGCGATATGGACCCGACAAGCTTCGAAGTCGGCTTCGGCAGCAGCTTAGGCATCGACGAAGACATCGACAGCAAGCCCTTGCGTTTGCGCAATGAAAACTTGGACATCATCGAATATGAGAAAGGTATTTGCGCACATGCTGCTTCCGAAATCGTCTATGACATTTCCAACCAGGGCGCCAAATCGTTCCAAGCGTACATAGGCGTTCAGGCGGACTCCTCATATGACGGCGAATATGGCGAGTGTGGGTTCACCGTGGAAGTTGACGGTGTAGAAAAATACCACATCGATGATCTTTCTGGGCTCGAAGCGCAGCAGTTCGTGGATGTCGAGATCCCCGAAGGCGCCCAGACCTTGACCCTGAAGACCGACAATGGCACAAACGGCTCCACCATCTGCGACCACAGCCTCTGGTGCGACGCCAAGATCCTCTGCGACCGTGAGATCCAGACCACCTTGGATTCCGCAGCAGTCACGGCACAGCAGTCTGTTTTGCCAATCGGAAAGACCACGCAGCTGACCCCGGTGGGATATTCCATCGGCGGCGCCGTGATCCCCTCGGATACGCTCAGCGCTGCTTACGCGAGCTCCGATGACGGCATTGCGACCGTATCCCCGGAAGGCGTTGTGACAGGCGTTTCCGACGGCGTTGTGACCATCACCTGCACTTTGACGCAGGGGGATATTGTCCGCGAGGCCACCGTGGATCTCATCATCGGCAAGGGCGACCCGGCCTCTTCCTGGCAGATCGCATCGCCGGACGGCAGTATTACGGCTCTCTTTGCCCTGCATGATGGGAAGATCTCCTATGCTTCCTTTAAGGACAACAACCTGGTTGTGGACAACTCCTATGTGGGGCTGACCACCAGCCTGGGCGATTTCTCTGAGCTGAGCTTTGTCGACCGCGTCGACGAGGAGATCAACGATCCGTATGAGCTGATCGGCGCCAAGGTGACGCAGGTGGAAAACCATGCGAACCAGACCACGCTCAACTTTACGAAGGAAGGCGTCGAGGGCGTCACTTTCAGCGTTATCGTGCGCGCCTATGACGACGGCATTGCCTTTAAGTATCAGATCACAGCGGAAGATGAAAGCACGCCCATCACGATTTCCTCTGAAAATACCTCCCTGCAGATCCCGCAGGGTTCCACGGCATATGTCATGCCGTATATCAACCACAACGAGCAAGTGGAAGAAGAAAAACAGCTTTCCGAGCTCAATGAGCGGTACTGCATGCCGCTGCTGTACAAGACGCCCACTGGTGAATATGCTTTGATTTCCGAAGCGGGCCTGCACGGCGAATATTGCGGCGCGGACATCATCGGCAACCCGAACGGCCGCCTCGACATTGTATTCTCCAACGAGCAGAGATCTGCTATCAACACCACCGCCCCGTTTGCGACCCCGTGGCGTTTCGCCGTCATCGGCACCAGTGCAGACATTGCTGAAAATACAATGGCGGAGAACCTGAGCCCGGCCAATGTGCTGGAGGACACCTCCTGGATCCAGCCCGGCGTCACTGCCTGGACCTGGCTGAACCGCGAATCCACCAGCGACCCGGACGTTTATAAGAAATACATCGATTTTGCCGCCGAAATGGGCTGGGAATACCTGCTCCTGGACGAAGGCTGGCAGCCAAGAGGCAGCAGCCAGGGCCACAGCGAATTCGCCTACTATGGCTATTACGATTGGACCGAGGATCTGATCAGCTACGCCAATGAAAAGGGCATCGGCCTGATCGCCTGGCAGAACCACAACGATTTGAAGAAGGGCGACGAAGCGGAGCGCCGCATCAAAGAGCTGGCGGACATGGGCTTCAAGGGCATTAAACCGGACTTCTTCAATTCCCAGTCCCAGGATTATATCCAGTTCTATATCCGCCTGATGCAGCTCACAGCGGAAAACCATATGTTTATCAACATCCACGGCGCAAATAAGACCACCGGCGAGCGCAGGACGTATCCGAACGCCCTCAGCCGCGAAGGAATCTTTGGCGCAGAGCAGGACCTTTTCCGTCCCGCCGATGTGAGCGCTTACCACAACTGCATGCTGCCGTTCATGCGCTGTGCAGTTGGGCCGGCGGACTATACGCCGATGTTCTCGCACCGCACCAACACGCGCAAACAGATGACCATCGCACAGATGGGCGCTTTGACGGTCACCTATGAGAGCGGCATCCAGTGCTTTGCTGACCGTCCGGAGGCTTATCTCAACAGCCCCGCCTGCGACTTCTTCAAGAATTTCCCGACCCAGTGGGATGAGACCAAGCTGCTGGCCGGCGAGCCGGGCGAATATGTCAACACCGCGCGCAGAAGCGGCGAAAACTGGTACCTCGGCCTGATCTGCAACGAGCAGCGCACGGCGGAGTTTAAGCTGGACTTCCTCGGCGAGGGCGATTACTATGCCTTTATCTATGAAGACGGCGAGACCGTGGACGACATCACGGCCCGCGTGGAAACCGTCAACAAGGATACGGTTTTGACCATCCCGATGGCCGAGCACGGCGGCGCGATGATCAAGATCCTCCGGAACATGCCCAGCCAGGCAGAATCCATCACGCTGAGCGAAAGCGAGGTCACGATGGAGCCGAACGAGACAGCTAACCTGACCGTTACCTTCACCCCGGAGGACGTGGAATATGATACCGTCACTTGGACCTCCAGCAATCCAGAGGTTGCCACGGTCTTAAACGGCAAAATCACTGCTCTGAAGCCGGGCGTCACCACCATCACGGCTGCCACCGGCATCAACGGCGACGTCACCGCGACCTGCGACGTCACCGTGCGCCGTCCGGAATTCTCCCTGACCGGCGATTGGTCCATCATCCGCAGCGATCCGGAGAACTGGAAACTCAACGGAGAAAACTCCATCACCATCACCACTAAGCCGGGCGAGTATTACAGCAATACCGCCAATGCCGAAAACGTCTTCCTGACGCCGGTGGAGGGCGACTTCACCGCCACAACAAAGCTCACGTTTGTACCGGGCGCGGACTACCAGACGGCAGGTATCATCGTCTATCAGGATGACAAAAATCTCTATGGTGCTTACAAGCGCTATCACTCCCACTTTAACGGCAATATCTTCACCGACTTTGCTTTGAATAACGGCAGTGCTTCGGAGCACACCAAGGCGGACCCGAATAAGGATGCGGCTGTTTATCTGAAGGTCGTCAAAGAGGGCACCACCTTTACCGCATATTACAGCTATGACAATTCCGAGTGGGTGCAGATTGCCGATCCGCTGAACGTCTCCGGATTGACCGGCGACCTCAAAGTCGGCCTGTATGCGGTCGATGGCAACGGCAAGAGCGGTTCCCTGCCGGCTACCTTTGAGGACTTCACCATCAACGGCGAAGCCGTCCCGTTTGCCAATAGATACATCGAAGCCACCGGCATCACGCTCGACCAGACCGAACTGACCATGAAGCAGTACGAGACGGCTACGCTGACGGCCACTGTCACACCGGAAGGGGCCCAAGATCCGATTACCTGGGTGTCCAGTGATCCGGACATCGCAACCGTCGACGAGAACGGCAAGATTACCGCATATGAGGCTGGCACCGTGACCATCACCGCCATGACCGGCTTCAACAACGAAGTGACCGCCTCCTGCGAAGTCACGATCGAACCGGCGGATCTGGTCTTGACGGACGATTGGAGCATTATCCGCAACGATCCGGAATATTGGACGATCAATGACGAGCATTCCATCACGATCACCACGCAGCCCGGCGAATTCTACACCGGCACCGACAATGCACAGAACGTCATGCTGACCCCGGCCGAGGGCGACTTTACCGTCACCACGAAGCTCGACTTCATTCCCAATGGCGACTACCAGACCGCGGGCATCATTGTTTACCAGGATACGGACAATATCTATGGCGCATACAAGCGGTATCACAGCGGCTTTGGCGGCAATATCTTCACGGACTTTGTCATGAACAATGGCAGCTTCTCTGAGCATACCACCCCGGATGCCAATAAGGATGCCACCGTCTATCTCAAGGTTGTGAAGGAAGGCACCACGTTCTCCTCCTTCTACAGCTATGACAACGAGACTTGGACGCCGATCGCAGACCCGGTCGAGATGTCGGGCTTGAGCGGCGACCTCAAGATCGGCCTGTATGCCGTCGATGGCAATCGGAAGACCGGTTCTCTTCCGGCAACCTTTGAGGACTTTACGGTAAACGGCGAAGTGATTGCCTTTGCAGAGGCTCCCGAGAAAGAAGAGAGCACCAGCTTCACGGTCAACTATGGCACAAACGCAGAGCTCACGCTCAACGGCGAAGAGCAGACCATCGCCAACCTGCTCGGCAAGTACGCCGGCGATTTCGAAGAGGGAACGGAATTGAACCTCTCCTTTAAACCTTCTATGGATGGACGCGAGTTCAGCGAAGTGCTCCTGAACGGCGAGCCGCAGGAGATCACGGACACGGCCGAGTTCACCTATGACACGGTCAAGGGGGCGGACGCGGAATCCCTGGACTTCTCCTTCACGGTCGTGAGCAAGGGCGTTCTGAACACGCTGATCGACTATGCAGAGACCTTGGACGAGGAAGTTGCGGGCGCTGTACCGAGTGTCCAAGAGAAATTCGAAAAAGCGCTTGCTGAGGCAAAGACGGTTTCCGAGACCGTTGCAGTCACCCAGCAGCAGATCAACGACGCTTGGGGCGAATTGCTCGATGCAATCCACTACCTCGACTTCCAGGCCGGCGATAAGACCGAACTGAAAATCCAGCTCGACATTGCAGCCCAAATCATCGAAGCTTCCGAGGGCCTTGATCCTTCCAGCATCGAAGAGCTGAAGGCGGTCATGGAAGAAGCGCAAAAGGTCTATGACAACCGCGACGCCATGGAACCGGAAATCACTGAAGCGGTTGAGAACCTGAAGGAAGCGATCGACAACGTCCGCCATCAGGCAGATAAATCGACGCTTGCAACCGTCATCGCAAAGGCTGAGTCCATCGACCTGAGCGAATACATCGAGGAAGGCCAGGATGCATTCACGGCGGCCCTGGAGAATGCGAAGAAAGTCTATGACGATCCGAGTGCCACGCAGGAAGAGGTGGACGCAGCAGCCGATGCTTTGAATGCAGCCATCACCGCCCTGCGCAAGATCGCCAACAAGGACCATCTGAAGGAACTGATGGAGACTGCACAGTCCATCGATGCCAGCGACTATACCGCTGCCAGCTATCAGAACCTTGCGAACGTGATGGCAGAGGCGCAGAAGGTCCTGGACGACAATACCTTGGCAGAGGACGACCCCGCAGCGGAGGCAACGATCCGCAATATGGAGACCAAACTGTCCGCTGCAATCAACAGCCTGGTTGAGGACTCCGGCAATTCCGGCAGCGGCTCTGGCAGTGGTTCCAGCAGCTCTTCCGGCAGCACAACCTCCTCGACCACAACCGTTACAACGCCGGACTTCACTTTGGACGACACAACCAAGAGCTGCTTGTTCCGCGTCGGGGAGCGCTTTGTCTTTAACGTCCAAACAACCTCCGCAACTGCTCCGACGGTTACGGCGAACAATGCCAATGTCACGGTACAGTACCTCACCAAGACAGCGGACGGTTACAGCTTCCAGCTGAACGGCGCTGCCATGGGCGAATCCACCATCACCGTCACGTTGAACGGCGCATCCTCCACCTTTACGGCAAACGTCCAGGAGGGCTCTGTCCGCAGCGACACGACTGGCGCCCTCTCCATCAAGAAGGGGCAGGCATACACCTTCAAGATGACCGTTATTGACGGCAGCAGCGCAACGCCGCTCTTCGTCAGCGGTACGGACGGCGTATTCAAGACCCAGTTCGTACGGCAGGACGGCAACGACTACTACTTCCGCATCTGGGCCACCGGCAAAGTGGGCGATTCCTCCGGTATCTACACCACCATGCCGAACCAGAACGCAGTCCGTCACTGCGTTGCAACGATTGTTGAATAATCGTTTCTTCGTATAAGCCACGGATTCTTTGCCTCCCGGTACGTTTTTCGACGTGCCGGGAGGTTTTTGTATGGACGGCCTGTTTGGGCCTCGCGAGAAAAGCGCGCTTGGTTTTTCTCTGTATTTCCTCTATACTGAGATAAGAACCCATTGGAAATTTCCTTATCTGGAAAGGAGACCATTATGAGCTGGTTAGACCTTCATATGCATACCCATTTTAGCGACGACGGCACCTATTCCCCGGAAGAATTGATGGAGCTTTGCGCCCAAAACGGCGTGCGCGTTGCCGCTGTATCGGATCACAACTGCACCCGCGGCATCGCACGCGCTGTGCGCCATGCGTCCTCCTTGGGAATCGAATGCATCCCCGCCGTGGAATTGGACTGTACCTACCAAGGGATCGACCTGCACCTGCTGGGCTATTGGATCGACCCGGATCACCCCGGCTTTTCCCAAACGGAACAGGCGATTCAGAAGCAGGAACAACTTGCCGGGGAACAGCGCATCCAACTTGCCTACTCGATGGGCTTTCAGTTTGATGCAGAGCCCCTCCGCAGGGAAAAGGGCGGCATTGTCACAGGGGAAATGATCGCCGAGGCAGCCCTGGTCCAGGACCCGGAAAACCCCGCCCTTCTCCCCTACCGGCCGGGCGGCGCGCGCAGCGATAACCCCTATGTCAACATCTATTGGGACTTCTTCTCACAGGGGAAGCCCGGCTATGTGCCGGTCGCCTTTCAAAGCTTAGAGGGAGCCGTGGCCCTAGTCCGTTCCGCGGGCGGGTTGCCCGTGCTGGCGCATCCGGGAAACAACATCCACGAGGACACTGCCTTGTTGCACGGCATTGTGGAGCAAGGGGTGCGCGGGATCGAAGCGTACAGCAGTTACCACTCCCCCGAACAGGTTACTTTCTATGTACAACAGGCGGAGATGCTTTCCGTAGCTGTCAGCTGTGGTAGCGATTTTCACGGAAAGATCAAGCCGGGCATCACTCTGGGCGGTTTTAACTGTGGCGGACAGGAGGCAGAGCTACTGCGTGGATTGCAGGAGGCACTGCAAAAGCTTCCACCTACAAAGCTATGAGAAAGTTGACGCCATCTATATGGATGCCGCATCCCTTTCCCCGCTAAGCAGAGTAGTCTTTTACCTAAAATCAAGAATTATTCTCATTTTTTAAAAAATCCCCCTTGACAAAACCTCCCTTTGCAGGTAAAATATAGGCATAAAAATAATATTAACTCCTATTATTAATAAATATTTCAAGGAGGATTTGTTATGGAAAACATCAAGGGTACCAAAACGGAAGCAAATTTGATGGCTGCATTTGCAGGCGAGTCCCAGGCGCGCAATAAGTATACGTTTTACGCTTCTAAGGCGCGCAAAGAAGGCTATGTGCAGATCGCCAATCTTTTCGAAGAGACCGCCAACAACGAAAAGGAACACGCAAAGATCTGGTTTAAACTCCTGCACGATGGGGAAATCGCGGATACCGCCACGAACCTGAAGGATGCTGCCGCAGGCGAAAACTACGAGTGGACCGATATGTATGCCAGCTTTGCAGAGGATGCACGCGCAGAGGGCTTCCCCCGCATCGCCGCCCTGTTTGAGATGGTCGGCAAGATCGAGAAGGAGCATGAGGCCCGCTACCTCGCTTTGCTCAAGAACGTGGAAGAGGGATTGGTCTTTTCCAGAGACGGCGATATGATCTGGCAGTGCTCCAACTGCGGCCATATTGTCATCGGTAAGAAAGCGCCGGAAATCTGCCCGGTTTGTGCGCATCCGAAGGCCTATTTCCAGCTCTTGGCTAAGAATTATTGATAAAATCAGGTTTTTATATCCCCTTATGTCTACATAGTAAGAAGCCGCCGGAGCTTTCTCTGGCGGCTTCTTGCATGTTATATGCTTTATCATTCAATCCATTACCCGGATATATTGCGTTCCAATTTTTCTCCCAGATTGGTAACAACCAAATTCCCTTGTCTTTCCAGCCGTCTTGCGTTTTTGAGTGTCTGTGCCGCGCCTCCCCAATTTCGCTTCACAAACGCAATCAAATAATCGGATTTTTCAAGCATATAGCGATTTAGCGCCGGAATAGCAAACCTGGGCGGCACCAGTTCCAACCCTTCGGGATAGATCACTTGGTCATATCCAGACAAAAAGCTTCTTTTCCTAGCAGGTGGATAAGCGACTAGGAGCGTTAATCGAAGATAAGGATATTCTTTCTTCCTCTCTAAAACAGACGCTGAAGCCATCCGATCAAAGTTCCCATAGGTTCCAACCAAAAATTCAGTTACTCCCTTTGTAAGTATATGCCATTTTATAGACTCGTCTAATATAGGGCGTATGGTTTCTTCTGCATCTCGATGTCCGGCAAAGCAACAAACAGACATATTTCCCTCCTTGTGTGCGATATATCCCATATCATAGCACAATTTTATGATTTGGGATATATCCCACACATAATATCGCAAGCATTCATACACTAAATATGCGATATATCGAAGATGGAGGATTTGTATGAATGCAAAAGAGGCAGTTGCCAAACGAATTCAGGGACTCTGTGCAGAACACGATCTTGCAATCAACGCACTGGCCAATCAAGCTGGTATTTCCCCTTCAACCGTTTACAGCATTCTAAATACCAAAAGCCAAAATCCTGGCGTTGTCACCCTACAGAAGCTATGCGATGGAATCGGAATCACCCTTCGGGAATTTTTTGACGACGATCTGTTCGAACATATAGAACCAGAAGTGCAATAAAGGACAAAACTACCATTTGAAACACAAAAGACCGCTGGAGAATGCTCTCCAGCGGTCTCTTTCTATTTGGGCTCATTTTGCGGCGGCCAGTTTCTCCTTCCAAAGCTCTTCCAGCGCTTTCACGTCCTCGCGGAACTCGCGCGCACCCTGCGTTTCGCCCTGTTCCATCGATTCCAACACTTCAAAGAAAAATGCATCCGGCCCATAGGACGCCCACTCCTTTTGAATGGACAGAACCGTGCATCCATTCGTTTGCACCATAAATTCGAAACGGTTTTCCGCCCCCTGTAGATTGGGCGTTGAAAACAGATGCTTTTCTCCCGTCACGCGGTTGGTGATGCTGTAGACCCCGCCAAGGCCTTTTCGCTCTTTATACGCCGTACAAATGGCGCGCCGGTCGTTTTTGTCCATGAATCAACCACACCTATCTAAGATTTCTTTCTGATATTGCATCGCTTTCAGATGCCTCAGCCTGCGTTCCAGGGCACACTGCCCGCACATCCCAAAGTAAAAGGGAAAACCGGACAGAACCCCGTTTTCCCTTTGCTTCTCCATTTTGAAATTCTTATCTGCCATTTCCGGAGCAGAGATAGTCCAGCTCTGCAACCGCTTCCCCACCGCGATAGTAGATGCGCGGCACGCGCTTGCTCAGCAAGCAGACCAGCTCATAGCTGATGGTATGGTTGTAACCAGCCAGTTCATCCACTGAGAGGAACGCATCCCCGTCGTGCCCAAAGAGCGTAACCGTATCCCCCTCTTTCACGCCGGGAATATCGGTGACGTTCACCATCAGCTGATCCATGCAGACGCGGCCGATGATCTTGGCGCGCTGGCCGTTCACCAGCACGCTGGCGCGGTGGTAGAGGTGGCGCGGATACCCATCCGCATAGCCGACCGGCACGGTCGCAACCACGGTTCGTTGTTTCGTTGTGAAGCGCCGCCCATAGCTGATGCTGGTCTGCGGCTCCACGGTTTTAAGCATCGAGACAATGGACTTGAGCTGCATCACCGGGCGCAGATCAAGCGGTTCTTTGATCGAACGGGACGGATTTAAGCCATAGAGGATAATGCCCGGACGGACCATATCGAGCTGTGCATCCGCATAGTCCAGAACCGCTGCGGAATTGGCGCAATGGCGCAGGCGGAATGTGATGCCCCGCTGGGCCAAAAGATCGATTAGCTTTAAAAAAAGGTCGAGCTGCATAAGGGTGTAGCCACGGCCGTCGTTTCCCTCATCTGCCACGGCAAAGTGGGTGAAGATTCCTTCCGGATCCAAGCCCTCCAGCCCGCATACCTCCGCAATGTCTTCAATCGCATCCGCGTCCCGCTCCGGGTTCTGATATAGAAAACCAATCCGGCTCATGCCGGTGTCCACCACGATATGCGCGCGCACGGTGACGCCAGCCTCACGCGCGCAGGCGGCAAGGCGCTCCCCGTATTCACGAGAAAGCACCGCCTGCGCCACATCCATATGGGCCAGTTCCGCTGCCGACTCCGGCGGCGTATACCCCAAAATCAGGATTGGCAGGCTGATCTGCGCGTTGCGCAGCTGGATCGCCTCTTCCAAATTGGACACGGCAAACCAGTCCGCGCCGAGCTCCTCATATTCGCGCGCCAAAAGTTCCGCTCCGTGCCCATAGGCGTCCGCCTTGATAACACAGCATACCTTTGTGCCTGGGTTTAGCCGGTCTTTGATCTGATGATAGTTATGTGCGACGGCGTCCAGGTCGATCTCCGCCCATGTGCGCCTGAAAAAGTCATTCATCCTTCTAATTCGCTCCTACTGTTTTCGATTCTGGCGGATACCGCCCCATCCGCTTCTATATTTATTTAAAGTATGCCACGCCGGATTCAAAAATACGTGCATCTTTCTCGCCCGGCACATTGCGGTACAGGTTTTCGCCCTTGCGCTCAGAATGGCCCATCTTGCCCAGGACGCGCCCGTCCGGACTGGTGATGCCTTCGATCGCGCAAACCGAACCGTTGGGGTTCCAGGCGATGTCGCCGCTCGGGTTGCCCTCCAGGTCCACGTACTGCGTGGCAACCTGGCCATTGGCGGCCAACTGGGCCAGCGTTTCGTCGTCCGCCACAAAGCGGCCCTCGCCATGGGATACCGGCACCGTCACCACATCCCCGGCCTGTAAGCCGGCAAACCACGGGGATTTCACCGACGTGATGCGCGTATACACCATGCGGGACACGTGGCGGCCCAGCGTATTGAAGGTCAGGGTCGGCGCGGTTTCGCTCGTCTCGCGGATCTCGCCGTAGGGGACAAGGCCCAATTTGATGAGCGCCTGGAAGCCATTGCAGATGCCGAGCATCAGGCCGTCGCGGTTTTTGAGCAGGTCCATGACCGCCTCCGCGATTTTCGGGTTGCGGAAGGTGGTTGCGATGAACTTGCCGGAGCCGTCCGGCTCGTCGCCGCCGGAGAACCCGCCGGGCAGCATGATGATCTGCGCGTTGCGGATCGCCTTCTCCATGCGTTCAATTGTCGTTTCAATGTCCGCGGAGCACAGGTTGCGCACCACCAGGACGTCGGTCTCCGCACCCGCCTTTTCGAACGCGCGGACGGTGTCGTACTCGCAGTTCGTCCCGGGGAATACCGGGATAAAGACACGGGGTTTGGCAGCCTTGATCGCCGGGGCCTGCGTATTGCGCGCCGTATAGAGCGGCACGTCCTTTGTCAAAGCGACCGCCGGGGCCTGATTCGGGAAAATCTTCTCCAACGTACCGGTCCAGCTCTCCACCAGCTTTTGCAGCGGGAGAACCTCGCCGCCAATTTGAATGGCCTGCGGTTCTACGGTTTTGCCCAAGAGTACCGCGGCCGAATTTTCAAACGGCACATCCGGCGCAAGCTCTACGATGATGCTGCCGGACAGGGGCGCAAAGAGGATTCCCTCGTCCATCGTATCGAAGTCAAAGCCGATGCCGTTGCCGAAGCACATCTTTGCCACCGCTGCGGCCGCGCCGCCCTCTTTGACGACCGATGCGGAAAGGATGGACCCATCCGCGATTTTTTCTCCAATTCTCTTATAGTAGTTCTTCAAACGCTCCCAGTTTGGCAGCATGGTCTTGGCGTCCTCCGGCAGCGGGAGCAGCACGACGCGGGACCCCGCATGCTGGAACGCCGCCGAAATCGTCTTGCTCGCCTTCGTCATTGCGACGGCAAAGCTGACCAGCGTGGGCGGCACGTCCATCTGCTCGAACGAACCGGACATGCTGTCCTTGCCGCCGATCGAAGGCAGGCCCATGCCGAGCTGGGCGGACAACGCGCCCAACAGCGCCGCCGCCGGCTTGCCCCAGCGCTTCGGGTCCGTGCGGAGCCGCTCAAAATATTCCTGGAAGGTCAGGCGGCAGCTGAGCGGGTCTGCACCCACTGCACAGAGCTTGGAAAGGCTCTCCACGACGGCGTAGGCAGCCCCGTGGAACGGTGAGAAGCGCGCAATCCCGGGGATGTAGCCATAGCTCATCGCTGTGGCGTCGTCCGTCTCCCCATGGATCACCGGCAGCTTCGCAACCATCGCCTCTTCCGGCGTCAACTGGTATTTCCCTGCGAACGGCATCAAAACCGTGGCCGCGCCGATGCTCGCGTCAAAGCGCTCGGCAAGCCCCTTCTGGCAGCAAACTTCCAGCCGCGCCAAGTTCTCCTGGAAGGCTTCGGCCAGCCGCTTCCCCTTGAGGCACTCCGGAACCTGCTTACGGTAGTACGCATCCGGGTCCGGCGCTTCGATTTCCACATCCGTGCGCTGCGTCACACCGTTTGTATTCAAGAAGGCGCGCGCAATATTGACGATCGTATCCCCGCGCCATTCCATCTTGAGGCGCGGCGATTCGGTGACCACGGCCACCACCTGCGCGTTGAGGTTCTCCTCCGCAGCGGCGGCGCAGAAGGCCTCCACATCCTGCGGGGCCAGCACGACCGCCATACGCTCCTGGGATTCAGAGATCGCCAGTTCCGTGCCGTCCAAGCCTTCATATTTCTTCGGGACTTTGTTCAGATCGATTTCCAGGCCATCCGCCAGCTCGCCGATGGCCACGCAGACGCCGCCTGCGCCGAAGTCGTTGCAGCGTTTAATCAGGCGGGAGACCTTCGGGTCGCGGAACAGGCGCTGGATTTTGCGCTCGGTGGGCGGGTTGCCCTTCTGCACCTCGGCGCCGCACACCTCGACCGATTTCTCCGTGTGCGCCTTGCTGGAACCGGTCGCACCGCCGATTCCGTCACGGCCCGTGCTGCCGCCCAGCAGGACGATGATGTCGCCCGGCTGCGGCTGCTCGCGCACCACATTCTCCTTCGGGGAGGCGCCGATCACCGCGCCGATCTCCATGCGCTTCGCCACATAACCGGGGTCGTACAGCTCGGTGACCTGGCCGGTCGCCAGGCCGATCTGGTTGCCGTAGGAGCTGTAGCCGCTGGCCGCGCCGGTAGTGATCTTGCGGGTTGGGAGTTTCCCGTGCAGTGTCTCTTCAAACGGGACGCGCGGGTCCCCGGAACCGGTCACGCGCATGGCCTGATAGACATACGCCCGCCCGGACAGCGGGTCGCGGATCGCGCCGCCCAAGCAGGTCGCCGCGCCGCCAAACGGTTCGATTTCCGTCGGATGGTTGTGCGTCTCATTCTTAAACTGGACGAGCCACTTCTCCTCTTTGCCGTCGATTGTGACCGGCACCTCGATGGAGCAGGCGTTGATCTCGTCGCTGAGGTCGAGGTCCGGGATCTGGCCGCGCTTGCGCAGCAGCTTCATGCCGATGACTGCCATATCCATCAGGGACACCGGCCGGTCGGTATCTTCCCCATAAACCTCCTTGCGGGCGTCATAGTATGCCTGCAACGCTTCCTCGATTGCCTCACTCAGCGCGCCCTCTGCAATTTTGATATGCTCCAGGCGTGTGGAGAAGGTGGTGTGACGGCAGTGGTCGCTCCAATAGGTATCGATGACGCGCAGTTCCGTCACACTGGGATCGCGTTTCTCTTCGTTTTTGAAGTAGTCGCGGCAGAAGAGCAAATCCTCCATCGTCATGGCAAAGCCCATCTTTTCATAATAAGCAGCCATTTCGTCCGTATCCCAGGAGATAAAGCCCGTCACGCGCGCCACATCCGGCGGCACATCCGCCTGCATGTCCAGGGACTCGGGCTTGTCCAGGGAGGCCAGGCGGCTCTCCACCGGGTTCACCAGGTAATTCTTGATCTTATCCAGCTTCTCCTTGTCCAGGTCTCCCTTGAGCGCAATCACGCGGGCGGTGACCACCTGCGGCCGCTCGCCCTGGGTGAGCAGCTGCACGCACTGTGCAGCGGAATCCGCCCGCTGGTCGTACTGGCCGGGCAGGTATTCCATGGCAAAAACGGAATATCCCTCGGGCAGCGGATATTCCTCGTCATAAACGGTATCGACATTTGGCTCGGAAAAGATGGTGCCGCGTGCGGCCTCGAACTCTTCACGGCTCAACCCGGAAACGTCGTACCGGTTCAGCAGTTTCAAATCTTCGACCGGCATCCCCAGGTTTTCCACCAGGTCCGCCTTCATGTGCTGTGCTTCCACGTCGAAGCCGGGTTTCTTTTCGACAAATACTCTGATTACGTCAGACATTGTTTCCCCCGTTTCCCCACCTGCACCGTCCCACCGGCCAGGCAGATATTGATATTCATATCATAGCATATTTGCAGCGCTTAATAAAGAGGACGAACCGCGGAATTTCGTCTCTTTCCCTCTTAAAGCCATCGCAAAATCTTTACGCAAGGGAATTCCCCTTAAAACTTTCCACATTCCGAAGAACTTTATTAATATAGCTGAGGAGGTGAAAGAAATGCTTTCTCGTATGCGTGCATTGCGGATAGAATGCGGCCTTTCGCAAAAGGGCGTTGCAAAGATTTTACATATATCGTCGGAAACGTACGCCCAATACGAAGATGGAACATCCCGTGTCCCTTTAGGGATTCTTGTTCGTCTGGCAAGCTTCTACCAATCCAGCATGGACTACTTGGCGGAGCTGACGGACGAACGGGCGCCCTATCCGCCCAAAAAGAAGCGCCGCCCGTGGCTTCCATAAACAAACCCGCCGGTTCTTTGGAAAACCGGCCTATGGCGGTACCGGGGATTCTCGCCGTTAAACGGGTTCGCTGAAAAAGGGAGGACGCACCAGTGTGCGTCCTCCCTTTTCTATGATTCTATATATGTATATCCTATGGTTTTGGTTTCACATGATTAAAGACTTTTTGCAGCAGGCGCATAAAGATATCCCGCTCGATATCGGTTAAACCTTCGAGCTGCCCCATATTAAAGCTATCGATGATCTCCACAATCTTTGGATAGATCTCCTTCGCCTTTTCTGTGGGATACAATTCATTGACTCTCCGGTCCTCCGCGCTGATCTGCCGCGTGATAAACCCGCCTTGCAGAAGCTGCTGTACGGCCTTTGCCACGGTGCTCTTGTCGATGCAAGTGCTTTCCGCAACCTTCTCCTGGGAGATCCCAGGATTATCACAAATACAAAGGATGTACATAAATTGCCCGCAGGTGACCCCCAAGTCTTTCAGCCTTTTGGCACAGAAACTCTGTGATTGCCAATAAATAACGGAAAAAATTTTAATGTAATCCCAATACGGCCCATGCATCCATTTTCCCTCCAATAGCGAGGATATTTGCTCCTTTATAAACTCTTCCTTTAAATTTTAGCTTAACGGAAAAAGAATGTCAATGAAAATTCGACTCTATCACTTTTATCGTTTTAGTGGTTTAAACTTATCCTCTAAAAGTCTACGAATTTCTTCGATCTTCCTACAACTTTTTATTTTATATTGACAACCCTGCTTTTTGTTCCTATAATTTAATTGATTGGTTATGCAACTAATTTATATACAAAACAGGTTAATATAGCTATATATTAGGTGTTTTCTTATATATTATAGTTGTATGACCCGCTAATTTTATCCTGCGAGGAGTTACAAAAGCATGAAGAAGAAAGCAATGGGAGGAGGACTGATGCAATGGGTGAATACGTGCTGGAGATGAACAACATCACCAAAGTATTCCCTGGCGTGAAAGCGCTGGATGGGGTCACCTTAAAAGTGCGCCCCGGCAGCGTACATGCCCTGATGGGCGAAAACGGCGCGGGAAAATCGACTTTGATGAAGTGTTTGTTCGGCATCTACCACGAGGATGGCGGCGAAATCATCCTGGATGGGAAGAA
>NZ_NFJK01000019.1 GCF_002159845.1 Anaeromassilibacillus sp. An250 | reverse complement strand
TCGTAACTGTGCAATGCTTGACCGCGTTCTGGCCCGGCAGGGTGGTGTAAACGCCCGTGCTCTGGCCCGGCGTGCCGATGGCATAGACTCTGTAATAGTAGTCGTTGCCGATCTTCGCCACGAACTGCGTCTTCAGCACTTCGCCGTTGCCAACCGTGAAGCTCGGCGTCATGGCGTTGCCGTTGACTACCGTCATCTTGAAGCAGTATGCGCTGCCTCTCTTCAGATTGAAGTTGACCGTCGTGTCGGAAACCACATACGCCTTCTGGCTGGTCACGCCCTGGGCTGCGGATACAACGCCCGCTGCGCCATATGCGTTGCCGATGTTGGCAGACGTGCTGCCCTTGCCGCTGGAGCTGCTGCCGGAGGAGCTAGTGCTCTTCGGGACAAGTGCGTTGTAGGCGCTCGCCAGTGCTCTGGTGGCACGGTCGACCTTGGGCTGATCCTCTTCGGTCATGTCCTTGTCGTCAATGATTGCCAACGCACGGTTCATCGCGCTCTTGAGGGTTGCAACAGACGCCGCCGTGTACTCGCTTGTATCGACCGCCTGTGCCTTGCTCAGGATGCTGTTGAGCTCGCTCTTGTCGGCCTTTCTGCGCAGGCCCATGAGGATGTCATTCAGTGCGATGGTCTGTTCGTCCACCGCTTCCTGCGATGCCGTTTCGTCCGCAAGGACTTCCTTTGCCGCCTCGAGTGCATCCGGCAATGCCGCCTTCGCGTCGTTGTCGATGTAGTCGTTGAGGTCAAGGCTGTCCGCCTTATCGACGGCGGCCTGCAAGGAGGACTTATCCGCCATACGGGTCAGGCTCATCATCGCATCGTACAGGTTGTTGTACGCTTCGTCCACATCGGCTGCCAGCGGATGCTCTTCGCCGCAGACGTCCTTCGCCGCTTCCAGGGCCTCTGTGAAGGCGTCCTTATCGCCGAAGTATTGGTCGAGGTCGATCAGGTCTGCCACGTCGATCAGGCTTTCCAGCGCGCTGGTGTCGCCCTCTTCGAAGCTCAGCAGGTGCAGGGCGTCCATCAGATCGCTCCAAGCCTCGTCGATCTCCGCCTGCGTTGCGTGGATATCCGCATAGACGGTGTTCGCCGCTTCCAGGGCCTCATTAAAGATGTCCTGGACCTCCGGGATCGCCGCTTCCACTTCATCGCCGCATGCGTTCGCCGCGTCGATGGTCGCCTTGAGGACTTGCTTATCGACAATGACAAATGCAAAGTCGAGCTGCATGGACTTGTCGTCCGCGTCATAGGTAAAGGTGTAGGAGTATTCCTTGGTATCGGTGAAATCGACGCTCTCGCCGTTGATGACGATCCGCGCAAACTCTCTTCCGTCCGCATACGGCTGGAAGGTTACGGTGACTTCCTCGCCATCCTCAAAGTCTCCCGTGAGGCGGCCGGTGAGTTCCGCGATCTTGTTTTCTTCGCCGTTTACGAACACTTTGACGTTCTTGCTGAATAGCATGACCGGCTTCTTATTGAAGTCCGTGCCGGAGAAGTCCGCATACTTATCGGTGCGCTCGTCAAAGATCTGGCCGGACCAGTTGAGGCCGAAGCCGAAGTCGTAAGTGTTGCCCTGGGAATCCACATAGCATTCCATATCCTGGGCCACGTCTTCATACTGCGCTTCAACGGTCTCCATGTTTGCCGGCTGCTGCATCGGCAACAGGCCGGAGGGCTCCGTCGTACCGGAGATGATCTCCATCGCTGCCTGGTCCTGGATGCCATAGCCCAGGACGATTGCATCTGCAAGCGGCTCCACTTCGGAGAACACCATCGGGTTGCTGAGCTTCATATAAACCACGACCGGCTTGTCGCCCATCGCGTCCCTGGTTGCCTCAAGCTTTTCAAGCTCGGAGTAGTTGCTGGCGGTGACCGTCTTGCCCTTATAGGTACGGTTGTCAACGCCGTCGAAGGGGACTTCCGGAGATGCCGCGATGCTCGGGTCTCTCGCGGTGTCCGCGGTGTATTCGCCATACTGGAGGGTGATTGGCACATAGCCGTTGCCGCCCGCCGTTACGTCGTTGCGGTCATAGCCGCTGCCGCCGCTCGGCGCGCTCATCGCCACGATGGCGAAATCCGCCTCTGCCGGGTCGTCGGTGATGTTGTAATACTTGGAAACGATGTCTTCGCTCATGGAATAGCGGCCGTTTGCGTTCTTTGCAAGATAGACGGTCTCTTTCTCGTCTTCCGCTGCCGGAACGATCGCGCCGTTGGTGTCCTTCAGCATGACGACGGATTTCACCTGTGCGTCATAGCCTTCTGCCATGAACTGGTCGTTGCCCACGATTGCGGTGGATTCCACCGGATCGAGGTACGGGTTCTCGAACAGGCCCGGGTTGAAGATGTTGCGGAGAAGCCTCCGTGCGGAATCTTCAAAGCGCTGGTCTGCGGATTCCTGGCCGAATTCGTCGATCCACATATGATACGCTGCGATGATCGGGTCCTTGTCGTTGTTGCCGCCGAACTGGTCGATGCCTGCCTGCAACGCCAGGTAATGGCGCTCGTCTACGGTCAGGTGTTCCACGCCCCAAGAGGTCGTGCCGAAGCCGGTCATGCTGGTCGCGTCTTTTGTGACGCCCCAGTCGGTGCAGACCACGCCGTCATAGCCATACTTCTCGCGGAGCAGGTCGGTGACAATGTACTTGCTGTATGCGTTGCCGACGTTTCCGCCTTCCGGGTCCTGGTTGTAAGAGATGGTGTAGTACGGCATGACCGCCGCTGCATACCCGGTGCCGTTGTTCAGGTCAAAGGCGCCCTCTACGAACGGGCGGATGTGTTCTTGCAGGTTGTCGCCCGGATATACGGCGAACTTGCCGTATGCAAAGTGCGCGTCGCGCCCGCCCTCTTCCGGGCCGCCGGACGGCCAATGCTTGACCATGGCGTTGACGCTGTGCTCGCCCCACGGGTTCAAAGAACCATACGTGGTCTGGAAGCCGTCAACATAGGCGCGGGCCATGTCGATATCCAGTTCCACATTCTCGCCGAAGGTGCCGCTGACGCGGGACCATCTGGGCTCGGTTGCGAGGTCGATCTGCGGGGACAGTGCGGTTGCAATGCCCAGTGCGCGGTATTCCTGGGAGGCGATGTCGCCGAAGCGTTCGACAATGTCCGGATCAAAGGTCGCCGCGAGGCCGATGGAATCCGGCCACAGGGAGATTGTGCCGCCCTGGCCAGCGATGTATTCCAGGTCGCTCTTGCCGCTTGCGCCGTGGCGCGGGTCGGAGCTGGTGTTGATCGGGATGCCGTAGCCCAGGCCCTCTACGAATGCCTGCGCATTGTTGTTCCATTTTGCCGCGATTTCCGGGGATTCTACGGAGGTAATCAATACGGCGCGCAGGTTGTCTTCGTCCAGGAAGGTCTTCTGTGCGTCGGTGAGCTCCTCGCTCGGCACGGACTGGTGGCTGCTGTACAGCATCAAGCCGGCGATCGCCGCGATGCCCTCTTCGCCGTCCGCGACCATGGTCTCGGCCAGGTCCTGTGCGCGGGCCTCGGTGTCGAGGCGCCAGTCTTCATAGACATCGACTTCGCCGTTGCCGTTCAGGTCCTTAAAGGCGTAGCCGTCTTTTTCGATGATGATGTCGGGGTCCATGACGCCGAGCGTTGCGCCGCCCTTGTTCTCGACCTTCCACCATCCGCCGTTTTCTTCCGGCATCTGGGTCATGGTGTAGCCGCCGCCCAGGATGTCGCCCTTTTCAACGTCTACATAGTCCTTCAGGTCGTCGAACTGGTCGCCATAGTTGCCGATCTCAACGCCGTGTACGCTGCCCATGTTGTTGGACTGCAGGATGATGTTCAGGATGTTGATGACGCTCTTCTGCATGTCGCCCTTGGTGATGGTGCCGCTGTTGTATCCGTTCAGGATGGTATTGGCCTTGGAGGTTCCGCCGGGCATAATCAGGTCGTTGCCTGCATGCATGGAGAGGTCCGCCTTGGACTGCCCGCCGCCCCAGTCGGTCATAACCAGGCCCTGGAAGCCCCACTCGCCGCGTGCGATATCGGTGCATAGGTCGTAGTTGTGGCCTGCCGGGATGCCGTTGACCAGGTTGTAGGAAGTCATCAACGCCATCGGCTGCGCGCTCTTGACCGCGATCTCAAAGCCCTTGAGGTAGATCTCGCGCAGGGCACGCTCGTTTACGATGGTGTCCACACGGTTGCGGTTGGTCTCCTGGTTGTTGGTGATGTAGTGCTTCAAGGTGACGCTGACGCCCTGGTTGGACTGCACGCCCTTGGTTTCGCTGGCAGCGGTCATGCCGGTCACCAGCGGGTCTTCGGAATAATACTCGAAGTTACGGCCGCACAGCGGGTTGCGGTGGATGTTCATGCCGGGGGCCAGCAGGAGGGTGACGCCCATTTCCCGCAGCTCTTCGCCGAACGCCTTGCCCACCTCTTGGATCAGGTCCACATCCCACGTCTGGGCAAGCAGGGTGCCGATCGGCCATGCGGTGCAGAACTGGTAATAGGTCTGCGTCTCGCCGGTCGTTGCGTCGGTGCCCTCAAAGCTCTGGGAGATGCGCACGCCCGCAGGTCCGTCTGCCACAACGATGTTCGGGATGCCCCAGCCTTCCAGGTAATTCTTCGTGGTCTCGCCCGCCGCGCCCGGCACGGAGTCGGAATCGGAGCCGATCACCGGCGCGCTGGTGCTGCGGTTGCTGGAGCCGACTGCGAGGGTCGCCAGCATATCCACGTCCATCTGGGCCACGAAGGTCGCCAGGTCATATTTGCCGTCGTAGACGTCCTTGAGGTTCGGGTTTTCAATCTTCTGGACATACTCCGTTTTGACCGGATGGCTGCCGTTGAAGTTGGTATCGGGGTCCTCTTCGCCTTCGACAATATAGGTTGTGACGCTCTCGCCGTCATATGCGGAGGCGTTGTTCACCGTCTCGATCGCATCGGCATCGATGTTGATGATCTGCATATCCGCTGCACCGGCCGCTTTTGCAGAAGCCGTTTCCGGTGCATTCGGGCTGATCTCCTCAAATTCGTTGCCCTCTTGGACCGTCAGCTGGTTGCTGAGCTGCTCGGTGACAACGGTCTTGTTGATGTTCAGCACGCCGCCCACTTCCGTGTTGCGGGAAGAGTTGCCGGCCTGGATGGTATACATGCCCTGTTCCAGGATATAGGCCGCCTGCTCCTCGTCATAGGAGGACATCTCCGTCAGCGGGAAGGAAACGGTCAACGTCTGCTGCGCGCCCGGCGCCAGCTCGTCGGTCTTGGCATAGCCCGCCAGCTCCTGGTACGGCTTTTCGAGCTTGCCGCCCGGGGCGGAGAAGTACACCTGCAGGACTTCCTTGCCGGAATAGGTGTCGCCGGTGTTGGTGATGGTCGCGTTCACCGTGACGGTCTCTGCGTCCGCCTGCACATAGTTGATCTCCGTATCAAACGTGGTGTATGACAGGCCATAGCCAAATTCATACGCCGGGTCGATGCGGAAGGTGTCGAAATAGCGGTAACCGACATAGATGCCGTCCTTATAGAATTCCGTCTGGGAATTGCCGTCGTTGTTCGCAAAATCTGCGGAGGACGGGTAATCCTCGTAGTTGACGGCCCACGTGTCGGTCAATTTGCCGGACGGGGTCACCTTGCCGGAGATGACGTCCGCGACCGCGTTGCCGCCCTCCATGCCGGCCTGGCTCATCAGCAGCATGGAATCGAGGCCCTCGATCTCGCCGAAGAACTTCGTGTCGATGATGCCGCCCACGTTCAGGACGACCACCACTTTGTCGAAGTTTGCGCCCAGCTTTTGCAGGTTGGCATATTCGATGTCCGTCAGCTGGTAGTCCCCTTTTTCGTTTTTCCGGTCCGAACCCTCGCCGGAATTGCGGGAGATCACGTAAACTGCTGTGCCTGCATCCGAAGCCGCTTCGATGTTTGCGTCCGTGATCTCCGGGTCCGGCAGGGAGAAGGTGGCCCACATGCCGCCTTGGAAATCCTCTTCGCCTTCGTCGTAGGCGACCTTAAAGTCGTTCAGCCAGTCCTCGCTGGTGATCTCATAGCCTGCATTTTTCAGGCCGTCCCAGACGTTGACCACATAGCGCTGGTTGACGTCGCCGGAGCCGGTGCCGCCCTTGACGGTCGCATATGCGCCGCCGCCATACAGGGCGATCTTGCTCTGTTGCGGGATTGGGAGTACATTTTCGTTATTTTCCAGCAAAACCATGCCCTGTGCGGCAACGTCCCTGGAAAGTTCTGCATTGCGGATCTCGCGTTCGGACATTTCGTCCGTGGGAGAAGCCGCAAAGGCCGCCGTCACAGCTGACCCGGCGATCATGGAGAGCGTCAGGACCAGCGAAATGACTTTCCGTAGTCTTTTCATAAATCCAATTCTCCTTTGTTTTGAAATCGTGTCTCCAACCTTACCCATTTCAAAAACCAAACGGGAGGGCTTTGCAGCCAATCCGTACGTTTCTATATGCAGATACTTCCTCTTTCCATTGCAAATGTGCAGCGGGTTCCGCACGGACCGGCCTCTTTCCTGCCAAAAGGCCCTCTTTCTTTGCAGGATTCCTCAACGTTTTTCTCTTCTGGCCCCCTTTCTCAAAGGAAATTTCTTTAAAATATCCGATTCAAGCCGGTAGCGATATGTGCTGGTCCAGCCCCCCTTTTACGAAGATGCACAAAAGCAGGATAAAATGGGACTCTTTCACAGCCTATTCATTTATCGGCTTGAATATCTGACTGGATATAGTATAATGATGGATACAAAGGGAAATCAAGAATCACTATTTTTGTACGAACAATCCTAAAATAAACTATGCAATTTAACGAACAAAAAAATTTGTTACTCCCAAAAAATTGTATGTAAGCAAATACTTTAGAGGCTTTTGGGGAGCGATGCCCGGCAAAAAAGCAGCTTTTTGCAAAGTTCCTTTAAAATAAATTGCTTTTTACTCCCTCAATGAATCTACCCTGCGATAAAATCATGTATAATAGCGTAAATAAAATTTTTTGTCCGCAAATTGTGTGGGGAATTCGTCTATTTCTCAGTATTTTATAGGCTTCCTCACAGCAATAATTACGTCTTCCGCTAAATTTTATTCGAAAATGTAGATTAAAAGGTTTGATTCTTGCTATATTTATGTATAAAATGGGATATTATTTTTATAATATATAGTTTTTATGTAATATATCTAAAACCCGGTAAAATATAACTCGGAAGCGCCCCGCTTCTGTAGCCACAATCTCCAGATGTATGGCCGCTGTGGCGCTGGCGCTTTGGGGGAAGAGGGCAGGCCGGGTTTGTATTGGGGATGATGCTGCGTAGAACCGTGGCTGTTTTTAGGGAGAAGGGAGATTGCGTTTTGAAAAAGACAAAACCATACCGCGGGAAAAGCTTTTATAAGCTGCTGGCCGCGTTTTTTGCCGTGACGCTGCTTTGCAGCATGTTGATGTTGACCCAGTACCTGGCCAACGAGAAAACACAGCGCGAAGAAACCATCGAATCTTACCATTCCATGGTGGAAAAAAGCATGAAGAATACCGAGAGCATGCTGTCTTACATAGAAGAAGCCGGCACACGCATCGCCCAGCTGGATGGGATGGCGGAACTGGCAACATCTGAAAACATCCCTTTGGGATCGCCAGAGGCCCAACATTTTGTCCGTTCTTACCTGCGTACGGTCCGCAAGACCATCCCTGCCACGGACCAGCCCATGTTCCTCTATTTTCAGAAAAGCGGGCGGGTGTTCGACAAATCGGCCGATGTCGATCCCCTGGAAAGCGGGATCGTGACGGGGCTGTTCGGGATGGACGCCGCCACATGGGACCAGCTGATCCAGGCCGGGGAAGAGGGCACCTGCACCATTATCCAAGATCCAAACATGGATTTCGCCCGCTTCGTCTACGTGCGGCAGATTTACCCGGGCGTGGTCTGGATGATCGGCGTAAATAGCAGCCGGATTGCCGAAGATCTCAGCTATTACTATTTGCCGGAGGACGCCCAGACGCTTTTCCTGACGGCAAACAACCGGAGCATTTCTTCCGCCAACGCTTATGGGCAGCCGGGCAACCTGCCGCTGGACTTTAAACAGGTTTCCGCCCTGCCGCCCTTCAGCGCAAGGACGTGGGACGGGCAGACCTATTTCGTCTACCATCAGGGGTTTTCCAACAATACGCTCCAGCAGGTGATCGCCATCCCGGACGCAGGCGTCCAGGAATGGATCGTGGTCATGGCCGGCGCCATCTTCAACACGCTGGTCGTAACCCTATTGGCAGGCGGGAGCCTCTCCTATTTCTTCTCGAAAACGTTATACCGGCCGGTCGAAAAACTGGTGGATACGCTGCCTGTCAAAAAGGGCAGCCGGGATGAGAGCGAATTCCAAATGGTGGCGAGCACGGTCCAGCAACTCTCGGAAAGGGCCAAGGATTACGAGACCCAGCTCCATTCGCAAAGCGACCTTTTAGCGGCAAGCCTCACCACCCGCGTCCTGAAAGGCGAAATCTTCCTTTCGCCCGACATCGCGGAAGCGCTGCGGCAGGGCGGGTTCCCCATTGCCTGCCAGAAGTTTGTTGTGCTGATCCTATCCATTGACGAGGACGCGGACGCCGAGTCCCCGCCCATCCAACAGGAAGAGGCGGGGAGCCTTTTAAAGGAGACATGCCGTTCGTTCCTGCTCAACGGTGGGTTCGCCGCCTATGTCGTCGCCGACCATACGTCCTTTCTCGGCGTGGTCGGCCTGGACAGCGGCGGCCTGGAGGAGGTCAAGGCGTGCGCGGAAGCCATCCAGGCGTTTACCGTCTCGGAGCTGCACATGCAGGTCTCCATCGCCCTAAGCGGCGAACACCATTCGCTGGACGAGCTGCACGAAGCGTACCATGAAGCCACGCAGGTGGCGGATTACCAGCTTCTGGCCGGCGAATATGGAAAAACCGCTACCTATAGCCGCCTGTCCAGCCTGATGTCCGGGCCAAACGGCTGCCGGGAATTCCTGGCGCAAGTGAATAAGCTCTCCAATTCCATCCAGTCCGCCAATTACCAGCAGGCCGCAGCGCTTGTGAAGGAAATCGAAGAGTCCTTCTCCAAACATCCGGCCGCAATGCCCCAGGCAAAATTGCAGATCTTCTATTTGACGGACGCCATCCTGCTCTCCCTTTCGGACAGCGACCTCGACCCGGAACTCCTGAACCATCTGCAAAACGCGGAAACCTTCCGCAAGCCGCGCAGCATTGATTCCCTGTGCCAGTGTACATACCGTATCTTCGCCTATCTGGACGCGAAAAAAGAACAATCCCGCCCCCAGGGGAAGCGCATTGAGCAGATCACCCAATACATACGGGAAAATTACCAGGACATCAACCTTTCGGCGGGCGCGGTGGCCGAACATTTCCACATCAGCCTGCCGGTGCTCTCCAACCTGTTCAAATCCGAACTCAACGTGGGGTTCCTGGATTACCTGCACAAATTCCGCATTGAGCGCGCCAAAGAGCTGATCGTCCACACCGACCACACCATCGGCGACATCTCCGCCATGGTGGGGTATGCCAACTCGATCACCATGAACCGCGCGTTCAAACGATGTGAGGGCGTGACCCCCGGCTGGTACCGGCAATCGGCGTCCTCCCACGCGGCGGCCCAAAAGGGGGCGGGGGACGTTTCGCCCTGACCGTCCGCCGGGACGCCCGCGCGCCTTCCCCGGCGGCTGCGCGCCCATGGGCTGGGGGAAGGCGCCGCCCTGCAAAGGCGGCTTTTTGGAATGCAGGGAAAAAATTTGGTAACCCTAGTGTAACAGATGCGGCGGCGGCCTGTCCCGCGAAATATGGGGGAGCCCGCCGCAACGCTATTTTCCCCCTGCAAACGGCGAGGCGTCCCGCCTGGGCGCCCTTTAAGCGCACCCTCTGCGGGGGCAACGATCTTGCGGGCCCGTGCAGGGCCCCTGTGGAAAGGATTTGATCATATGCCGACCTTTAACGCGCTCTACGGCCGCCTAGTGCGCGCCTCCGTAAAAGGCAAGAGCGAAGAGGAGCTGGAAAAGCTCCGCCAGGAGGATTTTAATCCCCATCACCTCGACTGCCTGCTGAACCCGGAAAAATACCCCACGGTCTGGCGCGTGGGCGACTGCAACTGCTCCAAAGAGGAGGCGGCCAACTGCGCCGGGAAGTGCCTGTTCGACGCGCTCTACACCGACGAAAACGGCAATGTACAGGTGAACAGCAAGATGTGCGTGGGATGCGCCGCCTGCGTGGAGCGCTGCAAAGCGAAAAACCTGGTCGAAAGCAAGGACATCCTGCCCACGCTCGACCTGATCCACCGCGGGGGCGCGCCGGTCTACGCCATTGTCGCGCCGGCGGTCATCAGCCAGTTTTCCGATGAGGTCACGCCCGGCAAATTGCGCACGGCGTTCAAAGCGCTGGGCTTTGCGGGCATGGTGGAGGTCGCGCTCTTTGCCGACATCCTGACCCTGAAAGAGGCGCTGGAATTCGATGCGAACATCCTCACCGACCAGGACTACCAATTGACAAGCTGCTGCTGCCCGATGTGGATCGCCATGCTGCGGCGGGTCTATCAAGAACTGATGCCGCATGTGCCCGCGGCGGTCTCGCCCATGGTGGCCTGCGGCCGCGCCATCAAGCGCTTGGAGCCCGGGGCAAAGGTGGTCTTTATCGGCCCGTGCCTGGCGAAAAAATCCGAAGCGCGCGAGCCCGACATTGCGGACGCGGTGGATTATGTGCTCACCTTCCAGGAGGTGCGCGACCTCTTCGACTTTGCGGACATCCACCCGGAGATGATGGCGGAGGACAACCGGGAGCATTCCTCGACGGGCGGCCGCATCTACGCGCGCGCCGGGGGCGTGAGCCAGGCGGTGCAGGACTGCGTGCAGCGCCTGAACCCGGGCCGCAAAATCAAGGTGCATGCGGTGCAGGCCAGCGGCGTCCCCGCATGCAAACAGCTTCTGAACGACCTCAAGGAGGGGAAGCTGGACGCCAACTTCCTGGAGGGGATGGGCTGCGCCGGGGGGTGCGTGGGCGGCCCCCGCGCACTGATCGGCAAGGAGCTTGCCCGGGACAACGTCAACCGGTATGGGGAAGAGGCCCCCACGCCGACGCCGGTGGACAACCCCTATGTGATCGAGCTGCTGCACCGGTTGGGATTCCCAACCGTGGAAAGCCTGCTGGAGAACGACACCCTCTTTACCCGCACATTTTAACGTGCGGGGAAAGGCAACCACGCGGCGCCTGTGCGCAGCCTTCCTCCCTTTTGGATACGCTCCGCCACAGGGCCATGCAGGTGCGGGGCGGCCCTGCGTTGCCCTCGCCGGCCTGGCCGCGCAAACCGGCCGGGCTTTTGCCGGTTGGGCCGTCTTGCGCCCACCGTACATATCCCTTTCGGCCAACCCAACGCCATCAAAACCGGCCCCGGTCTCCCGCTACGCCCATACAGGGGCGGGCCCGCTGGAAAAACGGCCGGAGGCCTCCCAGGCGTCTCTTCCGGTCCCCTTTCGAAAGCCTTCTCATATAGAAATTTATTTGTAAAAATCCCATTTTTGCAATAACCCTCCCGCGGGGCGCGCGGCCCTTTCCAGCCGGATAAAACGCCCTGCCATAAATTTATCTATGGGTTCTATATTAAAACTTTTCAAGTTGAAAATGGATTTTATGTGTTCTTTCTAAATGATTTCTATAAAAAATAAATTTTTTTAGAGAAAATGGTGCTATTTGTACATATTTAATTTAATATTAGAATTATTTGTCGAATCGTTGCGTGTATAATAAAAGAAATTACCAGATCCTTTACCAATCATTTCATTTTAGATGGGTGGGAAAAACATGAACGAATACAATACCCGGAAAAGCATCAATCAAGAAAAAAGCCAACTGATCAACCGCGCGCTGGTGCTCGACCTTTTGCGGCAGGAGGGGATCTGTTCGCGCGCCACGCTCTCCCAGCTGTCCGGCCTGAAACAGGCCACGATCACCAACATCATCAATGAATTCATCGCCTGTGGCCTTGTGATCGAAACCGGCCTGATGAGCGGCAGCAAGGGCCGCCGTTCCATCGGCATTTCCCTGAACGACCAAAAGTACAAGGTGATCGGCATCCGCATGACGCGCAGCGCGTTCTATCTGTGCCTGGCGGGCCTGTCCGGAAAATTGTACGGCGTCAAGCAGTACAAAATAGGCCCCAAGGAAAACGTACAGATCACCATCACGCGCATCCGCACCGCCATCTACACCATGCTGCAGGAAAACACCGATACGGAGATCCCCGTGGTCTGCATGGCGATGCCCGGCCCGTATTATGAGGAACGGGACAGCATCTTCTTTGTCACGGAGCTGGCCGGCTGGCACAATTTCCCAATTAAGGATGCGTTGACAAAGGACTTCACCGTGCCGATCCAGATTGTCAACGACGCCAACGCGGGCGCTTTTGCACAATTGTGGTATCGCAGCAAGGAATACGGCATCCGGAACATGATCTATGTCCTGGCCGGGCAGGGGGTCGGCTGCGGCATGATCACAGATGGCAAGCTGGTTTTGGGCCACCGCGGCCTCGCGGGGGAATTTGGCCACAACACCATCAATTTCAACGGCCCGCGCTGCGAATGCGGCAACTATGGCTGCTTGGAAAAGTATTGCTCCTTCATCGTCCTGTGCGAAAACATCGAGAAGCGCATCCGGAACGGCGAGTCCTCCATGCTCACGCCCGACGACCTGAGCACTGCAAAGATTTCCGAGGCGGTGCGCGCGGGCGACACGGTTGCGCGCGAGGAGTATGAGAAGGTCTGCGGGTTCCTGGCCATCGGGATCATCAACCTCATCAACCAGTTCAACCCGGGCCTGATTGTCATCGGCGACGAGCTGACCCAGGTGGACGGCGAGCTGCTCCTCTCGATTGTCCAAAAGCGCGTACACGACTGCGTCAACCCGCTGATCTGCAACGAACTTGTGATCGAGCTCGATTCCATGCCGGAAAACCCCGTATTGATGGGTGCGGCAGCCATCGCGGCCCAGCAGGTGCTCTCCGACCCGGGCAAGCTGATGGATATGCCGGAGGAAAAATAAGGCTTTCCGTAGGGAACTGGAAACCCGCCCCTTTTGCAAAAGGGCGGGCTTCTTTGTAGGGGTGGGAACGCCCCTTTGCAAGCTCTTGCGGCGGCCGGGGAAAGGATCGGGGGACCTATGTACCGGAAAAGCACATTGGAGGATTGCAGGGCAATCTATCAACTGATCTGTGAACTGGAGCAGAAAGAACTGCCCTACCAACGGTTTTCGGAAATTTACTATCAGCAGATACAGGACAGCCGCTATTACTGCCTGGTCTATGAGTACAACGGCTCCGTGGTCGCGGCACTGAACCTGCGCATGGAGGAGCAGCTGCATCACACGGAACGCATTGCGGAGATTTTGGAATTCTCCGTTGCGGAATCCTGCCGGGGCAAAGGGGTCGGCAGGGAGATGTTCGACCGCGCCTGCCAAATGGCCAGGAAGCGGGGCTGCTCCCAAATCGAAGCGGCCACCAACCAGCTGCGCGAAGGCGCGCACCGCTTCTACCTGCGGGAGGACATGCACAATTTCCATTACAAATTTTCCAAGCGGCTGTATGGGGAAAATGCTTCGGAGAATGTCCTGGGCAGGTAAGCCTTTTTGCAGGGCAGCCGCAAGGGCGCCCGCTGGGAAAGCGGGGAAGCGGCAAACGCCAAAGGGCGGCTGGGAAAGAACCGCTGGGAAAGCATGGCACAAAAAAGACGGCGTCCAAGGGAGTATGCACCCGCTTGGACGCCGTTTCGGTTTTTCTGGAAGGGTTGGCCTGTGGAAGCGGCGGCTTCCATCCGATTGTGCAGCGCCCTCCGTCCCCATGCAGAAGGGAAAGGGGAGGGCTGTTGCCCGCAGGGGCGGCCCTGCGGGCAGCGCGTCAAAACGTCCAATGCCTGCAAACCATCGGCGTATAGCGAATCCCGTTTTCCTCCCGCTCGCCCCCAAGCGGCACAAACCCAAACCGCCGGTAAACCTCCACCGCATAGGGGGAGGAATGCACCGTCATCTCCGGATAGTCTGCGGCGGATGCCATCGCGTGCAGCAGCGCCCTTCCCACGCCGCGCCGGTGCCACTCCCGGCGCACAAAGAACAGGCTGATGTGCGGCCCGCTCGTGGCCAGCACGCCGATAAGCCGGCCGCCCTCCCAAGCGCCAAAGAACTGTTGCCGGGCCATCTCCTCCCGGTTTTGAAGGAACGACCGGAATTCCTCCACGCCCTGCGCGGAGTAGACCGGCGCTTCAAACGCACAGAATACCTCCCACACCAGTTGCAGCGCTTCCTCCATCTCCGTCTCCCGGAGCTGCCGGATCTCCATCCAAACCCATCCTTTCTCCCAAGGGGATCTTTTTGCATGACCGGGGCCATCCCCGGGGTTCAACCGCGCTCCGCGGCCCGCCCGGGGCGGCAAACCGGGCCAAGCCCTATTGGGCGTCCCGGAACAGGTCCTCCGGGAGCACCAGGTTTTCCTTCGGCACCTTTTCCCAGGAAAACAGGGGGAGCAGGTCGCGCGGGCGGGCGGGACGCGGATGGGGGAGAAGCCCCGCAAGATAGGCCACCCGGCCCACGATCTCCTCGCCGGAAAACCCGCGCGCCCGCAGAGCGCCCAGGTCCAGGTCGTGCTCCCGCTTGGAAAGCCGCCGCCCATCCCGCGCCAGCAACAGCGGGACATGGATGTATTGCGGGGGACTCGCACCGAACAGGCGGTAGAGATACATTTGGCGCGGCGTGGAGGACAGCAGGTCCCGGCCGCGCACCACCTGGGTGACCCCCATGGCGATGTCGTCCAACACCACGGCCAGCTGGTAGGCGAACACGCCGTCCGACCGGCGGAGGATGATGTCCCCGCATTCGCGCGCCAGGTTTTGTTCCACAGGGCCATAATGCCCATCCACAAACCGCACGGCCTCGTCCGGCAGCCGCAGCCGCACCGCCGGGGCGCGCAGGCGGGCCTGCGCTTCGATCTGTTCCGCGGCCAGCCCCCGGCACCGGCCGGAGTAGATTGTTTCCCCGTCCGAATTGTGCGGCGCTTCCGCGGCATGGAGCTGGGCGCGCGTGCAAAAACAGGGGTAAAGCAACCCCTGTTTTTCCAATTGCGCGAGCGCTTCCGCATAAAGCCCCGTCCGCCCGCTCTGGTAATACGGCCCGTTCGGTCCCCCCGCCGAGCCGCCCTCGTCCCAATCAAATCCCAAAAAGCGCAGGTCGTCCTCCAATTGGTCCGCCAGCGCCCGCGAGGTGCGGTCCGGGTCAAGGTCCTCCATGCGCAGGACCATGCGGCCCCCCGCCGCGCGCGCCGAAAGCCACGCCAGCAGGGCGCTCAGCAGGTTCCCCACATGCATGCGCCCGCTGGGGGAGGGTGCAAACCGCCCGGTGATCCTGTTTTTCCCTTCTATGTCCATCGTTTCCCTCCAACGCCGTTGTTCCCGTCCAGTATACCATATACGGGCCTTTTGCGGTAGGTTCCGGCCGCCCCAGAACTTTTTTTATTTTCTTTTGACTTATATAAGGCAAAACGCTATAATAAAACAAACAGAAATTTGCATAGGATTCCTCAAAAAATAGATAAATTGGAAGAACAGTGGCGCGAGACGGGATAGCCGGGTATTTTTTACATCCGGCGGGCCACCTCTTTTCCGATCCGGCAGCCATCCATTTTCACGCTCGGAAGAAGCTTCTCATGGTCTCGGAATCCTTTAAGATGTCAGGGGGAACCAAAATGGTGGACAATCGATCGATCAGGCCGACGGAGCTGCCCGCACAGCCGGGGTTGGTCCGTCTGATGTGCGACGGCATTCCCGGCGGGATTTTCCGCTGTTTGCCCGACCCCGTTTGGACCATTTTGGAGGTAAGCCGCGGGTTTTTAAACCTGTTCGGTTATACGGCGGAGGAGATGCGGGAAAAATTTCACAACCATTACCTGGACATGATCCACCCGCACGACCGCCGGGCCGTCACCCGCGCGTTTCAGAAGCATATGGAAACCGGAACGGACCACTGCCTGGAATACCGGGTCAAGCACCGGGATGGGCATACGCTCTGGATTTTGGAGCAGAGCCATCTGATGCAGCGGGATGGCGAGCCGGATACGCTCTGCTGCACCTTGACGGACATCACCGAGGGCAAAAAGCTCCAAGAACAGCTGCGCCTCAGCCTGGAACGCCATCAGATCCTCATGGACCAGACGGACGACATCATCATCGAATGGAATATGGAGACGGATTCCTTTTTCTGCTCCCCGAAGTGGGAGACGAAATTCGGCTACATGCCGCAGAGGGAGCATATCACAAGGCATATCCTGCACGGCGATTCCCATATCCACCCGGAGGACCGGCAGCGCGTGGCCGAGGCCCTGCGCTCCATCCGGCGGGGCGCGTTGCACAGCGACCTGGAGTTCCGCATCTGCACGGCGGACGGGCGGTACCTCTGGTGCCGCGCGCGCATGACGGTGCAGACCAGCCAGGCCAACCATCCCGTCCATGCCATCGGCCTGCTGGTCGATATCGACAGCGAAAAGCGGCAGGCCGAAAAACTGCTGGAGATCGCCCAGCGCGATCCCCTGACCAACCTGCTGAACAAGGTGGCCTCGCAAAAACGCATTGAGGAGTATCTCAACACTGCGGCGGACGGCGATTGTTCGGCGCTCTTAATCGTCGATCTGGACAATTTTAAGCATATCAACGACAGCATGGGACACCTGGTGGGGGACGCCATCCTGGTGGACGCCGCACAGCGCCTGAAAACGCATTTCCGCAGCACCGACACGGTGGGGCGGCTCGGCGGGGACGAGTTCATCATCCATATCCAAAACATCCAGGATGTTTCCATCGTTCAGAAAAAGGCGGAACAGTTGATCCTCGAGCTGGGGGACATCGAGACGGTGAACAACGGCATGGAGAATTCCCCCAGCATCGCCCTCTCCTGCAGCATCGGGGCCGCGATCTATCCCAAACATGGGAAAAGCTTCAAAGAACTGTACCGCCACGCGGACCTGGCGCTCTATCAATCCAAAAAGAACGGGAAAAACCAGTACAACGTCTACGACGGTTCCTACCAGCAGGAGCGCATTTTGCGCCCTTACACCCAGCCGGCGTCCATCCCCGAGGAAAAAGTGGATGCGGACGGGCCGGGCAACCTTCTCGACTACCTTTCCGAGCATTGCTTCCACATCCTGTACCACTCCCGCGACGTAGAGACAGCGGTCCAATCCATCTTGGAGATGGTGGGGAAGAAGTTCAACGTCAGCCGGTCGTATATCTTTGAGGACAGCGAGGACGGGAGCTATTGCCGCAATACGTTCGAATGGTGCAACGAGGGCATCTCCCCGCAAATTGACAACCTGCGCTGTATCTCCTATGAAAAGGATTTAAACAACCGTTACCGGGATAACTTCAATGAGGAGGGCATCTTCTACTGCCGCGACATCCGCCTTTTGGAGGAAGAGCCCTATGCCATCCTCGCCCCGCAGGGGATCAAGGCCCTGTTGCAGAGCGCCATCTACGACAACGGCGTGTTCCGCGGGTTTGTCGGGTTTGACGATTGCTCCATCAACCGGTTTTGGACGCAGGACCAGGTGGACGCGCTGGCGTTTATCTCGGAGATCCTGAGCGTATTCCTCTTGAAGCACCGCGCCCAGCAGCGCACCGTACAGGCCGAGGAGTCCATCCGCTCGATCCTCGAAAACCAAAGCACCTGGATCTACCTGATCGACCCGAAGTCGTATGAATTGCTCTATGTGAACCGCTGCCTGGGCCAGATCTTCCCGAGCGCGCAAATCGGCATGCACTGCTACGAAGCCTTTTTCAGGCGGGACCATCCCTGCACGGAATGCCTGTTCCGGAAACTGACGGAGAAAAACCAGAGCCTTTTGCAGGAGGTTTACCATGCGGCCCTGGACCTCTGGCTGATGACCGACACCTCCATGGTGACCTGGCACAACCGGCCCGCCGTCCTGATGTGCTGCTTTGACATCACCCCCTATAAAAAGGCCGGGACGAACGACCTGCTGGACAAGAACCTCCGTCCCTGAGCGGGCGGAGGGGGAGGGCCGGCAAAGCCGGGCCGCTCCGCGCCCCGAGGCCAAAACCGTGCGGCACCAAAAACGCCTTGCAGCCAGCCCATACGGCGCTGGTGCAATCGCCATACATACGCAGAAAAGCGGCGTCCTTTTGAGCCTGAAACGCTCACAAAGGGCACCGCTTTTTTTGTTGCTTTTTGCATATGCAATTTTATGAAAGCTTTCCCGATTTCTATTCGGGTTCTTGGAGCTCCAACGGCCAAGGGCCGTTGGTTTCCTTTTGGGGTTTCCTTACTTCAAAACCTCCACCTGGCCGTCCTCCACGAAAAGCGCCTGGTGGTCGTCGATGACCTTCAGGTCCAGCGTGGAAGCATACGCGGCCACAATCTGTTCGACCGCCGCCCCATACTCCGGGTTGCCCCGGTGCGGCACCGGATACCATTCCGTCAGATGCAGCCCCGTATAGTCCTGTAATCCCGGCGCTTTCCCGGGGTCGTCCATCGCAGACGAATAGGCGATGTCCGGGGCCGCGGCGATGGCGCCCGCCGATTCCCCGATATAGGGCTTTCCCTTGTGGACCTCCTCGCGGATCAGCCGGTCCGCGCCGCTCTGTTTCAGCGCTTGCAGCAGGAAAAAGGTATTCCCGCCCGCGATGTAGATCAGGTCATTTTTTTGCAGCGCCCTTTGGATGGCATCATACGGGGCGGTGGAAACCTCCACTTCGTCCACAACCAGCCCCATCTGTTCCAAATTCTGCTTTTCCAGGGCGGCCCAACCGCCCGGTTCCTCCGCAAGGCTTGCCGTGGGGATATAGGCGACCGATTTCCCTTTGTAATCGGGCATCACCCGCTGCAAGAGGTGGGAGACATTTTGAAACATGGATACCAATAGCAATTTTTTCATCGCTTTTTCCTCCCTGTAAACAAACCTCGCCGGTTTGATGGGCATTCCGATACCGCGAAGCGTCTATAAGGCGCCCGGTTTCCAGCCCTGCGTGCGAAAGCGCAGCCGCCCATCCCATGGGATATGTGGAGGAAGGGCCGTTTCAAAAATGCAAGTTTCGGACGCATTTTATTTACAACTCGTAATTTTTAAAACTATTTTACGGATTGTTATAGTTTTTTCTGCTCCACCAGGCGGGCGGCCTTTAAAACCAGCACCTGGGTCTTCGCGTCTTTGATGGTGTTGTCCATCACCATCTCCACCGCCTTTTGCAGCGGGATGCGCTCGACCTCCAGGAATTCGTCCTCGTCCAGCTGCGATTCCCCGTACCCCGTGATCCGGCAGGCATAGAGGTGCAGGATCTCGTCGCAATAGCCGGGCGTGGGGTAGAGCAGCCCCAGGTTCAAATACTGCTCCGCGGTGGTGCCGGTCTCCTCGCGCTGCTCGCGCTTGCAGGCTTCAAAGGGGTCCTCGCCGCGCTCCAGTTTCCCGGCCGGGGCCTCCAACACCACCTCCTGGTACGGATAGCGGAATTGCCGGACAAAGAGCATCTCGTCCTGTCCCGTGAGCGCCGCCACGCAGACCCCGCCGGGATGCATCACCAGCTCGCGCTTGGATTTGGCGCCGTTTTCGAGCTCCACGTCGTCCACGGCGACCTCGATGATCCGGCCCTTGTAGATATCCGTGCGGCCCAACTGCTTTTCGATCAATTTCATGGTCCGGCCTCCTTATTTAAAATACAAAACGTAATATAAATAATCTATAAAACAATTTGTATTTGACAAATTCATCACATTGTTGAAAACTCGGTTGATAATACTAAAAGTTAATCTGTTCTGCGCTTGCTCCCCGCCGCAAAAAGGCAAACGTCCCTTCCGGCCCATTTGCAAAAGGAAGGCCCAAAAAGGGAAATGCGGGGCTTTGCGCAGTAAAAAAATATACTTTACGAATAAAATAACATACATATTACAAATTGGAATATGTATTTGCCCGTCCTATGATGGGCGGCATAGCATGCCTCCCCTTATCCCTCGAAGTGATACGTATAGTTCGGGTCGATGGCATACAACTCTTCGTAAAGCTCCACCGCCCGGCTGCGGTAATAATCCATCACCCGGCTGGCCTCATCGACCTGCGCCATGGTGCCGCCGACCGCCTGGGCGTCGGCGCGGAATTCCTCCAGGGCCGCTTCGGTCCCATCGCTCCACGCCTGCTGCTCGCTCTCAAGCGTAGCCTTGCGGTCGTCCGAGACCTTTTCCAGCAGGGTTTCGTAGGCATACGCCACCTCTTCGCGCCAGATCTCCGCGTATTTCTGGGAGACCTCCACCATATCCTTGTTGGAGATCGCCTGGTTGTTGTCCTGGATATACGCCTGGTCGATCGGGTTGTCCGCGAATTTCTCGTCAAAACCCGGGTTTTCCGTCTCCACAGGCAGCACCTGGCCGGGGCTGTCCTCCGGCGGCTCCGGCGCGGGCTCCGTGGAGCTCTCCGGCGTGGACGGCGCTTCGCCGTCCGGCTGCGGGGCGGGCGCCGGGGCGCTCTCCTCGGAAGAAGCGCTGGACGTGGGCGCGGAGCTGCTGCCCGGCGGGTCCTCCGTGCCGTTGTCCCCCGTACACCCCACCAGGGCGGCAAACCCGACGGCCGCCGCCAGCAGAATGGCAATCCATTTATTCTTCATTGCTGTTCTCCTGTTCCGATGGTTCCTCGGTCAAATCCTCGTCCCCGGCGTCGCCGTCGTCCTCCGGCAGATCGTCCGGTTCCTCGTCCTCTTCGTGGGCGGTCCGCGCCAGGGTGACAACGCGGCTTCCTTCGTTCAGGCGCATCACGCGCACGCCCTTGCTGGGCCGCGCGCACTCGCGGATGGAATTCGCGCGGATGCGGATGATCACGCCGTCCGATGCGATCAGGATGATGTCGTCGTCCAGGTCAACCACCTTGATGGCGGCCACGTCGCCGTATTTCTCCACGTGGTAGTTGGTCAGGCCCTTGCCGCCGCGCGACTGGATCCGGTAGTCGTCGGTGGAGGAGAGGCGGCCGTAGCCCGTCTCGCTGACGGTCAGGACCAGCCCGCCCTCGCGGACAACGCTCATGCCGACCACGCAGTCGCCCTCCTTGAGCGTCAGGGCCTTGACGCCGCGGGCCGTGCGGCCCATGGCGCGCACGTCGTTCTCGCTGAAGCGGATCGCCATGCCCTTCTTGGTCGCCACCAGCAAATCGTCGCTGCCGTTGGTCAGGCGGACCCAGCACAGCTCGTCGCCCTCGTCCAAGTCGATGGCGATCACGCCGCCCTTGCGGGTGGTCTGGAACGCGGAGAGCGGGGTGCGCTTGATGACGCCTCTGCGCGTGACCATCACCAGATAGCCGTCCTCGTCGAGCTTTGGCACGCGGATCATGGACGTGACCCGCTCGTCCTGGGCGATCGGCAGCAGATTGGCGATGTTCATGCCCTTGCTGGTGCGCGCGCCCTCCGGCACCTCATAGCATTTCAGACGGTAGACGCGGCCCAGGTCCGTGAAGAACATCACATAGTCGTGGCTGTTGATGACGAACATCTCGGTGGCCACGTCCTCCTCCCGGCGCGTCATGCCGGAGACGCCGCGGCCGCCGCGCCGCTGGGTGCGGTAGGTGTCGGCCTTCTGGCGCTTGATATAGCCGAAGTTGGTCAGCGTCAGCACGCATTCCTCCTCCGGGATCAGGTCTTCGATATCCACTTCGCCGCTGATCGCCGCGATTTCGGTGCGGCGCTCGTCGTTGAACTTCGCTTTGACCGCGAGCGCCTCCTCCTTGACAATGGCGAGCACGCGGCTCTCGTTGGCAAGGATGTCCTTCAGGTCTTCGATCTTGAGGTGCAGCGCTCCCAGCTCGTCCTCCAGCTTCTGGCGGTCCAGGCCGGTCAGCGCGCCCAGCTGCATCTGCACGATAGCCTGCGTCTGCACATCGTCCAGGCCGAACCGCTCGGTCATGCGCTGGCGCGCCTGGGCGCGGTCCTTGGAGGTGCGGATGATCGAGACCACTTCGTCGATGAAATCGACCGCAATTTTGAGGCCCTCCAGGATGTGCGCGCGGTCCTCGGCCTTTTTGAGCTCAAAGCGCGTGCGGCGTGTGACGACGTCCTCCTGGAAGTCGATGTAATTCTGCAAAATTTCCTTGAGCGTCAAGGTCTTTGGCTCGCCGTTCACAATGGCCAGCATGATGACGCCGAAGGTCGTCTGCATCTGCGTAAATGTATAAAGCTTGTTCAGCACAATCTGCGGGGAGGCGTCGCGCTTGACCGTGATGACAATGCGCATGCCCTGGCGGTCGGAGTGGTCCTCCACGTTGGAGATGCCGTCGATGCGCTTTTCCTTGACGAGCGTCGCGATGCTCTCGATCAGGCGCGCCTTGTTCACCTGGTAGGGGATCTCCGTCACCACAATGCTGAACCGGCCGTTCTTTTCCTCCTCGATTTCCGCGCGCGCGCGCACCGTGATGCGGCCGCGGCCCGTCGCATAGGCCGCGCGGATGCCCGCGCGCCCCATGATGATGGCGCCGGTGGGGAAGTCCGGCCCCTTGATGTACTGCATCAGCTCGTCGAGCGATGCGTCCGGGTGGTCGATCAGGCAACACATGCCGTCGATGACCTCGCCCATATTGTGCGGCGGGATGTTCGTCGCCATGCCGACCGCGATGCCCGTGGACCCGTTGACCAAAAGGTTCGGGAAATGGCTGGGCAGCACAACCGGCTCTTTCAGGCGGTCGTCGTAGTTCGGCATGAAATCGACGGTTTCCTTGTCGATGTCCTGCAACATCTCGACCGCAATTTTGCTCATGCGGCTCTCCGTATAACGGTAGGCAGCGGGCGGGTCGCCGTCCACGGAACCGAAGTTTCCGTGTCCGTCCACCAGCATATAGCGCATGGAGAAGTCCTGCGCCAAACGCACCAGCGCGTCGTAGACGGAGGCGTCGCCGTGCGGATGGTACCGGCCCAGCACCGAACCGACGGTATCCGCGCATTTGCGGTACGGCTTGTCGGGGCTCAGGCCGTTCTCATACATCGTGTAGAGGATGCGGCGATGCACGGGCTTGAGCCCGTCGCGCACATCCGGCAGCGCACGGGACACGATGACCGACATCGAGTAATCCAAAAAGGACTTCTTGATCTCCTTTTCCAGATCTACGTTAATAATGCGATCGTTTTCCTGCATGTCTTGCATTGTAGAAACCAACCCTTTCTTTCGAGCCTACGGCGATCCCATGGACCGCTTTATCAAAAAACAGCTTGCTGATCTTCTTGAAATGGGGCGCGCCTTCACTTCTGCGTCTGCCCGCCGGTTGGGAACAGCGCATGGAGCTTCTGCACATCCTCCGGGGAGAGCGCCCGCTTGGGGACATACCGCGATTCGCCGGGCCCCAGCCGCAGCAGGAGGATGCGCCCATCCTCCCAAACCGAGAGCATCGCATAGGGGAGGGACGCCGCATAGCGGTCCGATTTTACGTCCACATGGTCCGCAAAAAAGGACAGGGACTGCGCGGTCATGCGCTCCCCGGCGTGGTCGTAAAACGACTGCGCGCGGCTGCGCACCAGCAGGGGCTGGATGGAATCGTGGAAAAAGCCCACCGCCAGGCCCAGCAGCACCAAAAGCGAGAAAAATACCGTATTCTGCGGGTTCCCCACGCCGAAGAGCAGGCAGAGCACAAAGCCCGCCACCACCAGCACAAACCCGGCGGCGCGCAGGAACAGCCGCTCGCCCGGCGATGCGGCCGCATTGCACGCGGCGATCTGATAATCGGCATAATCCTGTTTGGTCGGTAAAAAGCTGACCGAGAGCAGCGGTGTCTGTTGTTCCATTTGTCCTCCTATCCCGGTGCGTGCTGGGCCACGGGACCGGCCCCGCTTCGATGCACGGGGGCCAAAAAAGCCCTGCCTGGTGGTGCAGGCTTGCCCCAAGCGCCCGCGTTTCAAAGCGCGCGCCGCCCATTTCTGCCCGCCGGGAAAATCAAATTCATTTCTATATGTATATTTCAAAATAAATAATACAAATCGTATTTTCTGGATTTCGTTTGTTCTGCTTGGATGCCTACATCCCTTCAAATGGGCCCTTGGACAGGATCTTCTTCACCAGTTGGACGAACGCATCCCCCGTGCCCCAATCGAAGTGGGTGAACGCACCAGTGCCGCCGCCCGCACCGATGGCGGACACCTGCACGGTGCCGCCGTGCCCGACCAACGTCAAGGTGAGGCTGGCGCGGCTGGCGTTGCGCATAAAATAGCGGTCGTACACACGGACGGCAACCTGCGTATCCCCCAAGTCGTATCTGGCAGTGCCGACCAGCTCCACGGAGGCGCCGCTCGCCAGAATTTCCTTCTCCAACAGGGACAAGACCGTGTAGAAATCCGCATCATGGAGTTCCTTCTCAAATTGTGCCATGGATTCCTTCCTCCTTAGTTTGCATATGGCCGGTTTGAAAGCCGCCGTACTGCCGTCCCATCCGCTCCGATCGGCCAACACCCGTTTGGCCCATCGGAACGGACGGCCGTCAGGCCGTAGGTCCCTCGCCCGGCGCTGCAAAGAGCTCCTGTTTCGAAAGACCGTTTTTCCGCCCTTTCCGCCGCCAGACGGACTCCGCAGACATCCGGTACAAAACGCGCGGGAAATTCTGGGTGATATAGAGGTCTTCCGCCTGCCCGCCGGAAACGATGGCCTCCGCGAGCGTTTGGAGCGCCTGCCCGAGGCGCTTTTTGGGCCCGTGGCCCATGGGGATGTTTTGCGTCTCCGGCAGCATCCCGCCCCCGCCGGCGCCAATCCCCTGGCCCCAGCGCACCCCCGCACGGCGGCACCAATGGCGCAGCATGTGCAGCGCATGGGCGTTCTGATGGCCCTCATAAAACCCGGAGTTGACGAGCGCATAGGCTGTCCGCTCCTTCTGCGGCGTTTCCCGGAAATCCGCTTCCAATTGCAGCAGCGCGCCCACCATATGGGAGGGCAGGCCGTCCACATAGAGCGGCATGGCAAACACCAGCACATCGCAGGCGGCAATCCCGCGCAGCGCCTGTTCCGGGAGGGGGGCGGTCCGGATGGCGTATTCCCGCACCGCTGCCTGCGGGGGCAATGCATCGCGCAGCCCCTGCAAGATCACCCAGGACGCGCTGTTTTTTCCCTTTGGGCTTCCGCAAATCAAAGCAATGTCCGTAGCAAATCCCTCCAATCCGGCGGCTGTTCCACAAAGCGCACCTCGTTGACCCGGCCATAGAGGTTCACCGCCATGGCCTGCACCCATTCCTGCGCGGTCCTCTGTTCCTCCGGCGTTGCCCCGCCGTAAAAGACCACGGTCAAACCGTACGAATGATGGTACCGCTGGCGGTGGTGCATCTCCCCGTTTTTGATGACAAAATAGGGATGGACATACGAAATGCACCGGTCCAGCACATTTTTGACAAACGGGCCCGGCCCGCCAAAGCAGCACCGGCTCACAAGGACCAGCTCGCCGCTGTTGGCAAGATAGGCCCCCATATCCCGGTATGGGTCCGGGAGCACGCAGCGTCCGGGCGTTTTGATCCAGCAGCCGAAACAGCCGGTGCAGGGGCGGATCGTGCCGTTGTCCGAAAACACCGTGCCCGCAAAAGGGGACTCCAGCTCCCGGACCGGTTCCGCCTGCTCCACATCCTGGATTACCAGAAAGCGATGGTTTTCACGCATCGATCGTTCCTCCGTTCCCCCGCCTATTGTTTGGCCCAGAGATACCGGTTGGCGAATTGTTCGCGCATGTGGGCGGACACGGCCTCCCGCTGTCCGGGGGAAAGCTGCTTTTTATCGACAATCAGCAGATGCCGGTCCCAACCGCCCGCCACGACCAAATACGCGGGGCATTCATAGCATGCGTAATAATCGCTCCAATACCCGCTGATTTTTTCATAAGGGGTTTCACAGCAGACGCTGTCCCGGTAAAAGGCGATTTTGCAGCGCTGCTGCCAAAAGCGGTTCTTTTGGAAGACCGCCGCCGCGCGTTTCTGCATCCGCACCGGCTGGAACCAGAAAAAATAGGCCGCCAGCAGCACGCCCAAACAGCCCACGGCAATGGGAATCCAGGCCGTGGCGTATTGATACCGGTAGACCGGGATGCAGGAAAACGCCAGGGCCGCCACGGTCAGCGCCGCGGCCGCGCGCACCCCTCTGCGGCTCCAAACCGAACGGTGGCTTTCCGCAAACACGGCCGCCTGCGCATATTCCTCCGCGGTGAGCGTCTGATGCACCACCGCGATGGGTTCCCCCTCGTAAAACGTTGGCAAAGGGCAGTCCTCCTTCCGGTCAATCCTCCCGCGGCTGCGTGCCCGCCTGGATCATCGCCCGCACCTCCGGCAGGACCGAAGGTTCCACGCAGCGCATGGGGAGGATCACCATATCGTCGCCCTTGAAATACACGACGATGTTCTTCTGATAAATCGCGCTCTTACACGAGCCGTCCAACGGGATCTCCCACTGGTTTTCCCCGCGGCCCATCTCGATCTTATGCGGATAGATCTCCATGCAGATTTCCTTGCCATTCGCATTGCGCTTGGCGTCCTGTTTGATGCGGATGTCCGGCAGGAAGATCATGATGAAGATCATCGCCGCGCAGACCGTGGCAAAAAACAGGTTGTCCGGGTTGCGTTTCAAAAAGAAAAAGACCAGGAATCCCAACAGCAGCGCGGAAAAGACCACCAGCTCGATGCGCATGCGCCGTTTGCGCCGTTTGCCAAACTGCGTGCCGCGCATACAGGTGCGGATCTCCTCCTCGGTCAGGACATAGGAGAGCTTCACGCCGGTGATGGTGTCTTTGTACTCCTGGTCGGCGCCCTCGGACACGATCTCCGCGTCGCTGCCGTCCCACTGGACGGCCTCCTCCTGCTCTTCATCCTCCAAAAATTCCGGTTCGGGGGCCTCAACCCCCTGGGGTTCCGGAGGCTGGGCGGTCTCTTCGTTTTCTTTCGTAAAGTCTTTCATGTAGGATTCTCCTTTGTATGTTTCGGCGCGATGCGCCATAGTATAGCCCGTATGCAGGGAACCGGCATGGGCCATTCAAACGAATTTTCTTCCGTCTGCCGGAAACCGGCAGCACAGGGGTTAAATGTCCAGGTTCTGGACGTACTTCGCATTCTTTTCGATGAACGCGCGGCGCGGTTCGACCTTGTCGCCCATCAGGATGGTGAAGGCCTCGTCCGCGGCGGCGGCGTCCTCCACCTCCACGCGCAGCATCGTGCGGGTTTCGGGGTTCATGGTCGTCTCCCAAAGCTGCTCGGAGTCCATTTCGCCGAGACCCTTGTAGCGCTGGATCTCATACCCGCTGACCAGCTCCGCCATCAGCTTGTCGCGCTCCTTGTCGGAGAAGGCGTAATAGTGGTTTTTGCCCTTGCTCACGCGGAACAGGGGCGGCTGCGCCAGATAGATGTGGCCCTCCTCCACAAGCGGCTTCATAAAGCGGAAGAAGAAGGTCAAAAGCAGCGTGCGGATATGGGAACCGTCTACGTCGGCATCCGCCATGATGATGATCTTCCCATAGCGCAGCTTGGAAATATCGAATTCCTCGCCGATGCCGCAGCCCAGCGCCGTAACGACCGGCATCAGCTTTTCATTGCCGTACACCTTGTCGAGGCGCGCCTTTTCGACGTTCAGCATCTTGCCCCAGAGGGGGAGGATCGCCTGGTATTTGCGGTCGCGCCCGCCCTTGGCGGACCCGCCTGCGGAATCGCCCTCGACGATGTAAATCTCGGTCTCGTCGGGGTTGCGGCTCTGGCAGTCGGCCAGCTTGCCGGGCAGGGAGGCGGTCTCCAGCTCGGACTTGCGCCGCACCAGCTCGCGCGCCTTGCGCGCGGCCTCCCGCGCGCGGGAGGCGGACAGCGCCTTGTCAAAGATCGTGCGCGCCGTGGCGGGGTTCTCCTCCAGGTAGGTGGCCAATTTGTCGGACACCAGCTGGCTGACCAGCGTGCCGACCTCGGTGTTGCCCAGGCGCGCCTTGGTCTGGCCCTCGAACTGCGCGTCCTTGACCTTGATGCTGATGATCGCGGTCAGGCCCTCGCGCACGTCCTCTCCGGACAAGTTCTTGTCGTTGTCCTTGAGGATGTTGTATTTGCGGGCGTATTCGTTCATCACGCGCGTGAGCGCCCGCTTAAAGCCGTCCTCATGGGTGCCGCCGTCCGTGGTGTGGATGTTGTTGGCAAAGCTGAGCATCAGCTCGTTATAGGAGTCGTTGTACTGCATGGCGATTTCCGCTGTGGAGTTGTTGTCCGCCGCCGTGCAGGAGAAATGGATGATGTCGTCGTGGATGGGCTCCTTCTCCTTGTTGAGGAACTCCACAAAGCTGGAAATGCCGCCCTGGTAGCAGTAGTTGTCCTGCAAAAGGTTCTCCGGGTCGCGTTCGTCCCGCAGCTCGATGTGTACGCCCGCGTTCAGGAAGGCCTGTTCGCGCAGGCGCTTTTGCAGCGTCTCATAGTCATAGACCGTGGTGTCCTTAAAAATCGACGCATCCGGCTTAAAGGTGACGGTGGTGCCGGTCTTGTCCGCCGGGCAGTCGCCGATGACCTCCAGGTCGCCGGTCGCCTTGCCGTATTCAAACCGCTGGTGGTAGATCTTCCCCTCGTGGTAGACCTCGACCTCCAGCCAGACGGACAGCGCATTGACCACGGACGCGCCGACCCCGTGCAGGCCGCCCGCGACCTTATAGCCGCCGCCGCCGAATTTGCCGCCCGCGTGCAGGATCGTAAAGACCACCGTGACCGCGGGCAGGCCGGTCTTGTGCTGGATGCCCACCGGGATACCGCGCCCGTTGTCCGTGACGCGGATCACGTCGCCGGGCAGGATCACCACGTCGATCTTGTCGCAGTACCCGGCCAGCGCTTCGTCGATCGCATTGTCCACGATCTCATAGACCAGATGGTGCAGGCCGCGCGGCCCGGTGGAGCCGATGTACATGCCCGGGCGCTTCCGGACAGCCTCCAGCCCCTCCAACACCTGGATCTGGTTTTCGTCGTATGTCTGATTCGTTTGCAAGACTTCGTTTATATCCATGTTACATGATTCCCCCAATAACACACATAAAGGCTGCGGGACCTTCCCTGCCTGCGGCCGCAGCGGGCCCTGGTTTTCCCGGCCCTTTGGCCGCCCAAATCCGGCAGGCCGCCGCTTTTTCCGGCACATTCCCAGCCTGTTTCAAAAAACCTTCCGCGATGTTCAAAAGGCGCTATAACCGCCGGGCCGTCCGCGGATTGGGACGGCGCCCGGATTCCCCGCCGCTGGGTGCGCCCCTGGCCGTCCGGCCGGGCGCCTGGCTCTGCCGCTGGCCCCCGCGCGGAAGGTCCACGCGCTGCGTATCGTGCATCTGTCCCGGAGCCGGCCTGCGGCGCGCCCTCTCCGGCGCAGCCGGCGGCACCTTTGCCGGCTGGATGGGCCGCAGGCGGACAAAAAACGGGCTGATCAAAAAGAAAAGCAAAAACGGGACGGCGATCAGAACCAGGGAGGTAAAGCTGAATTCCTGCACCAGTGTCACAAACAGGACGAAAAACACCGCGCCGGCGATGGCTGCCACGGCCGCAAGCGGATAAAGCGCTTTATCCAGCGAGACGTTCGAGCATTCGCCGCATTTCCCGCAGCGGTATTCCCCCCGTGTTTTCAGAGCCCATGCGCGGAACCAGTTGACCTGTTTCCCGCAGTGCGGGCATTTTGGAAGCATGAGTCGCATGATGTTCCCCTTCTACTGTTTCAAACATTGGAAATTTCGTCGATGTACCCCGTCCGCTTCAACAGCGTGGACGAGGAAATCTGGGAGATATAGACCGTCTCCCGGTTCTGGCTGTCGCGGCAAAGCACAAAGGACTTCGGCAGCTCCATGCTGACGTTGACGACCTTTCCGGCCTTCTCCGCCTGCGCCAGGTAGTTCCGTGTGGTTTTGGAGATCGTCGAGGTCTCCATATTGAAGATGCCGACGATTTCATCCATCTTAATCACCGTGTCCTGCCCCAGATGTAGGTACATAAAGTTCTCCTCTCCGCACTTCAAACAGCGCGCCTTCCTCCAGGCGCTTGACCGCGCCCGGCTCGCAGCACGTGAGAAACACCTGCCGCCCGTCCAAGCGGTTGAGCAGGTAATGCTGCCGGCCGGCGTCGAGCTCGCTCATCACATCGTCCAGCAGGATGACCGGCGCTTCGCCGCCCTCCTGCTCCAGCACATCGGCCTCGGCCAGCTTGAGCGCCAACACCAGGGAGCGCTGCTGCCCCTGGGACCCATAGGCCCGCGCAGAGACGCCGTCCACGGTGACCTCCAGGTCGTCGCGGTGCGGCCCCACCGTGGTGTGGCCGCTCTGTAGGTCGTCCCGGCGCGCCGCCGCCAATGCCTCCCTTAGATTTTCGGCGCTTTTTTGATACTGTATTCCAAATTGTTCCTTATTTTCCGAAATCCCCGCGTAGAGCTCCCGCGCGGGCGCCTCGATTTTTTGTATGTACGCCGCGCGCTCCCTTGCCACGGCGTCGCCGTACCGCGCGAGGCGGTCGTCCCAGATCTCCAGGGTATCCAAGAGCTCAGCGTGGCGCGGGATGTCTTTCAGCAGCGCGTTGCGCTGCACCAGCGTGTGGTGATACCGCGACAGAAGCGGCGCATAGGCCGGCTTTACCTGGCAGAGGGCCGCGTCGATGAAATTCCGCCGCAGCGCCGGGCCGCTCTTGATGAGGGAGAGGTGCTCCGGGGAGAACAGCACGGCGCGGAATTTGCCGACCAGCTCCGCGGGGGAGCGCTTTGGCACGCCGTTGAGCGACGCGCTGCGCCGCCCGTTCTGGATGGTGAGCTCCGCCTCCTGCTCGCGCTCCTCGCTGTAAAATTGCAGGTGCAGCGCCGCCTTTTCCTGGCCGAAGGCCACCAGCTCGCCGTCGCGCGCGCCCCGGAACGAGCGCCCGCCGGTAAACAGCCAGACCGCCTCCAACAGGTTGGTTTTCCCCTGCGCATTCCTGCCGTAGATGACGTTCATCCCCGGGCAGGGGGTGAGGCTTCCCGCGCAGAGGTTGCGGTAGTGTTCAAACGCCAGACTCTGTATTTTCAGAACTACACACCTCGTAACATACGTTGTTATAGACCGCCTGGTCGCCGGGCCGCATCTTTTTCCCGCGCATGGTGCACGGCTCGCCGTTCACCTGCACGTTCCCGGCCTGGATCTCAAATTTCGCCTGCCCGCCCGTATCCACGGCGCCGCCGCGTTTGAGCAGGGCGTCCAGGCGGATGAACTCTGTGTCGATCGAAATGCTTTCTTTCTTCATAGATCGGTCTCTTTTCTGTAAAATATGGGCCGCGTGCTGCGCAGGCAGCCGCGCCGGTTTTTTCGCAAACGCCCGGGCAAAGCGGGGCGTCAGCTGTCGCTCTTCAGGCGGACCGGAAGCACCAGGAACAGGAAGGCGTTCCCCTCCCGCGGGAGGACCTTCATCGGGCTCAAGGGGCCGTTCAGCTGCACCTTGACCTCGTCGCCCTCCGCGTTCCGCAGGGCGTCGAGCAAATACCGGTTGTTAAATCCAATCTCCACATTCCCCCCTGTAATCTGCGCTTCGAACTGGTCGTTCGCGCGCCCCATGGAGGTGGAGCAGGACAGCTTGATTTCATTGTCCTCAAACAGGCAGCGGACCGGGCTCTTCAGGCGGTCGGTGATCAGAAGCGACACGCGCTCCACGCTCTCGATAAAGCTGCGCGTGTTGACCAGCACCTCGGTGCTGCTTGCGGCGGGGATCGCCGCCTTGTAATCGAGGAATTCGCCCTCCAAAAGCCGGGAGATCACCGTATAATTCCCGATCTTAAACAGGATATGGCGGCGCCCTACGACCAGGGAAAGGGTCTCTTCCTCGCTGTCGCTGAGCAGCTTCGTCACCTCGTTGAGCGTCTTGCCCGGGACCACAAAGCTGGCCTCTTCGTTTGCCTGCACCGGCTCCTCGCGGATCGCCAGGCGGTACCCGTCCACGGACACCAGCCGCAGCGTGCCGCCGCCCAGCTCAAACAGGGTCCCCGTGTGGATGGGCTTTGCGTCCGTGTCCGCCACGGCAAAGATCGTCTGGCGGATCATGCTCTTGAGCATGCTGTGCGGCAGATCGATCGTGGTCTCCCCGGTGATCGAGGGGATCTCCGGATACTCCTCCGCCGGGATGCCGACGATCGAAAATTCGCTCAGGCCGCAGGTGATCGCGGTGATGTTCTTTTCATCGGACGCGATGCAGACCTGCTCCCCGGGGAGGCGGCGCACGATATCACCGAACAAACGTGCGCTTAAGACCAGGTTGCCGGGCTCCTCCACAGAGGCTTCGATGGTGGTGGTCATGCCCAGCTCCAGGTCATACCCGCAGAGGGTCACCTCCTGCCCGTGCGCTTTCAGGAGGATGCCTTCGAGCGCGGGGATGGAGGATTTGGTCGAGACGGCCCGCTGCACATTGGAGACGGCTTCCGTCAATTGTTGTTTGCTGCAAGTTATTTTCATTGTATCACCCTTTTATCTGTTTGGGCCAAGCGGCTCGATGTTTTCCACCTTGTTTGCGGGGTTTCCACCGCAACTTCCGGTTTTCTCTCTTTATAAGCATAGCAATGGAATGCTTTTGATTTAGTACCAGCAGTAGGGGCCGGGGAAATGTGGAAAATCTCCGGAAACCCAGTGCTGGCGCGGCAAAAAACGCCGGAATTTTCATTTTTTGTATGTTTATGCATTGTGGAAGGTTGTATTATCCACCCCAGAATCAACAATTTGTTGAAAACTCTGTGGGGAAAGTTGAAAACACGTTAAAAGATTTCAAGGCGCAAAAATCCGGTTTCTCAAAAGGCTCTTTTTAAGAAACGGCACACTCTGCATAGCATCTATACAATTTGTATTATAACTATTTGTATAACGAAAGGCGCACGAATCCGCAAAGCGCCGCATGGTTACACAGCCGCCCTGTGGGCGCAAAACGCCGGGACCCTGCCGGGGGTTACCGGTCGCGGATGTTCTTGATGATGTCCTCCACGGTGCCCTTGGTCTTGGGATCGCGGGCCATGCCCTTCTCCACCTGCTGGATGGCGTAGACCACCGTCGAGTGGTCGCGGCCGCCGAACTCCTCGCCGATCGAGGTCATGGGCATCTGGGTGATCTCGCGCACCACATACATGGCCACCTGGCGCGCGTTGGAGATGTTGGCCGAGCGCTTGCTCGAGCGGATGTCCTCCGGGCTGGTGCCGTACGTGCGTGCGACCTCCTCGATGATCTTCTCCACGGTCACCGGGACCGGCTGCTCGTTGTTGATGATGTCGCTGACCGCCATCTGCGCCGTGGACAGGTTGAGGGCGTCGCCGTTGAGCAGGTAGTACGCCTTCATCTTCTTGACCGTGCCCTCCAACTGGCGGATGTTGTTCTTCAGCCGGTTGGCGATGTATTCGATCACGTTGTTCGGCAGGTCGATGCCGAGCAGCTCCGCCTTGCGCTTGATGATCGCGATGCGCGTTTCAAAATCCGGCGGCTGGATGTCCGCGGTCAGGCCCCACTCAAACCGGGTGAGCAGGCGCTCTTCCAGGGTGGCGATGTCCTTGGGCGGACGGTCGGATGTGAGGACGATCTGCTTTTTTGCCTCATATAAGGTATTAAAGGTGTGGAAGAATTCCTCCTGGGTGGATTCCTTGCCCGCGATGAACTGGATATCGTCCACGAGGAACACGTCCGCCTTGCGGTACCGCTGGTGGAACTCCGCGGTGGTGCCGTGGCGGATGGCTTCGATCAGCTCGTTGGTGAATTCGTCGCCTTTGATGTAGACGATGTTCATCTCCGGATGCCTTCTTGCGATCTCGTTGCAGATGGCATAGAGCAGGTGGGTTTTCCCGAGGCCGGAATTGCCGTAGATGAACAGCGGGTTGTAGAGTGTCGCCGGCTTTGTGGCGACCGCCATGGAAGCCGCATGCGCAAATTTGTTCGACGGCCCCACGATGAACGTGTCGAAGGTGAACTCGTAGTCGTCGTTCTGGGAAGAGGCGTCCTCTTCCTCCTCCTTCTCCGCGGAGGGCACGTCCTCCGGCACGCAGATCTGCACCTGGATGCCCGGCCCGAAGATCTCGGCCACCGCATCGTTCAGAAGATCCATATAGCACCGGTTCAGCGTCTGCCGGTGGAATTCATTCGGCGCCTTCAGAAGGGCGATCCCCTTTGCAAAGTCCAGGCTGACCGGCTCAATCCGGCTGATCCAGGTGGTGTAAGCCACCTCTGTGATGTGTTTTTTGCAGTATTCGCAAATAAAACTCCAGGCTTCGGTAAAAGATTCCATGTTTGAACCTCCGTGTTTTCAAAATCGTCCTTGCGCGCATGTTTTCCTTGCAAACAAAGCGGGTGAAACCGGGACCGGCACATCCAAATTTCACCAGTTTTGGAAATCGATAGACTTCAGGCAGTATATATCTTATAGTATCACAATTTCATCGCTTTTACAACTTTTCAACAGTTAGAAATCGATTTGGTGAAAAGCTGTGGAAAAGAATCCCGTGTAAAAAGGGCGTCCCCGCCGGAAAAACCGGGGCTTTACCGGGCAGAAAACCGCTTTTTCCACAGATTCCCCAAAAAAGGCGGCGCCGGGACGCCCCCGTCCCGGAAGGGAAACCGGCTGGGAAACGCCCCTGCAAAAGGCCCCGTCCGCCCCCGGTTTGCCGGTGAAAAATTTTTTCGCATTGTTCTTTTAAAAAGATACGGCCCTGCATCTTGTGGTCGGGAAAGGGCATGCCCCTTAGTTCTTGCGAAAATCCCGCAGGAATGCCGGTTTCCCGCGCATTTTTTCGCTAAGAAAAGGTTGACAGCCCGGACGGATATAATATATAATGCTAAATTGCAAGGTTTGTACCCCGAAAGGAGGGTGTATGTATGCTGAGAACGTATCAGCCCAAGAAGCTCCACAGAAAAAAGGAGCACGGCTTCCGCAAAAGAATGTCTACCAGCAACGGCCGCAAGGTATTAGCCCGCCGTAGAGCAAAAGGCAGAGCGCGCCTGAGCTACTAAGACAAAAGGCCACCGGAGTGTGGCCTTTCTTTTTAGCACGAGCCGCGCGGCGGCTTCCCAGGCCGCCGGAAATCGTTGGACGGGAGACAATGGCACGCGGATGCGGAAGGGGGCTCCAAAAACAGGGCGGCCCTTCCGATTTTCAAACGCGCCGGTTTTGCTGCGCGCTGTTTGTTGCAGCAGCCCTCTAAATAAGGGGCATATGGGCCGTTTTTTTGCCTGTTGAGGCAAACAACGGGCAAACCGGCGGATGTTTTTCGGGAATAGGTCCCGGATGGCGCATCCAATGTGCGTTTCTGGCATCCCGAAGAGGGATCGTGGAAGAATGATGGACTTGTTTACACCAATCAAAGAGAATCGGGATTTCCGGCGCATCTATACGCGGGGCAAGTCGTATGTGTCGCCGGTGGTCGTGACCTATGTTTTAAAAAACCGCAGCCAGAACGTGCGCGTGGGCATTACGACGGGGAAAAAGACCGGCAATGCCGTCAAGCGCAACCGCTCCCGCAGGATTATCCGGGAAGCGTTCCGGCAGGCTGCCCCGCAGGTGCGGGAAGGGTTTGATTTTGTCCTGGTGGCGCGCGGCCGCACGCCCTTTGTAAAAAGCACGGATATTTACCGCGTTTTGATGCGGCAATTGAAAGACGCGGGTGTTTTGAAATGAAACGCCTGCTTATTTTGCTTATTCGATTTTATCAGCAGGCGATCTCCCCATTCAAACAGCCCTGCTGCAAATATTATCCCACCTGTTCCAATTATGCGTTGGAGGCGATTGAGCGTTTCGGCGCGCTGAAGGGTTCCCTTTTGGCGCTGTACCGCATTTTGCGCTGCAATCCGTTCAGCCGGGGCGGGTATGACCCGGTCCCGGAGAAGAAGGAAAAGGGAACATCAAAATAGAGGAGAAAGCATACATGGAAATTTTCAATTGGTTCGGCAGTATTCTGGGATATTTGTTGTGGTTCCTTTATGAAATTATCCCGAACTATGGTGTTGCAATTATTCTGTTTACAATCATCACCAAGCTTTTGCTCCTTCCTTTTTCGGTCAAACAGCAGAAATCCATGGCGGCCAACAGCAAGATGGCGGCCAAGCAGCAGGAGATCCGCACCAAATATGCAAACGACCGGCTGAAAATGCAGGAGGAAATGCAGAAGCTGATGGAGCAGGAGGGGGTCAACCCCACCAGCGGTTGCCTGGTGACCCTGATCCCGTTCCCGATCATGCTCGGCATTTACTACACGGTTCTGTACCCGCTGCAGAACGTTCTGCACATCAGCATTGATTCGATCAATAAAGCGACCGCCCTGTTGTCGCAGATCCCGGGCGTGGGCACGACGCTGAACGTCGGCTACTACTCCCAGATGGAGATCATCAAACATTTCGACCAGCTCCGTCCGCATCTGACGATGTTTACCGGGGACGAGCTGTCCCGCATGGAATCCCTGAGCCGCGGATTCAATTTCTGTGGCCTGAACCTTTTGGATACGCCGCAAAGCAGCCACTTCCTGACCTTTATGTGGGTCATCCCCGCGCTGTGCCTTCTGACCTCCCTGCTGTCGCAGGTGATTATGATGAAGATGCAGCCCGGCATGAGCCAGCAGCAGGGCTGCATGAAATGGATGCTCTACCTGATGCCGCTTCTGACCGCCTGGATCGCGTACACCGTCCCGGGGGCCGTCGGCTTCTATTGGACCATCCAGACCACGGTGAGCTTTGTGCAGTCCATGCTATTGCGCAAATTCTATAGCCCCGCGCTGGTGAGCGCAAAGGCGGAGGCGCAGCGAGTCGCGCTGCGCGAGGTGGAAGAGGCGAGGATGAAGCCTCTGGCCGTGCCCCTGAAGATCCATGCAGGGCCCGCGCCAAAGCAGCAGAAAAAGGAAAAGGCGTCTGCGCAGCATCCACAAAAACAAAAGGGAAAGCAAAAACAGAGCAGCGACGATTACCGGGGAACAAAAAAATAACGAGAAACGCGCCGCGTATCAAGAAGACAACCGTGCGGTGTGGAGCCGGGAGGGTTAAACGTGATTAAAGAAGCAATTGGAACCGGGAATACGGTGGAAGAGGCCTTTGAGGCCGCATGCAAGGAGTTGGGCGTGGAGTCCCACGAGGCAGAATTCGAGATTCTGGAAATGCCCGTGAAAAAGACATTCGGCCTGTTTGGCGGCAATCCCGCAAAGGTGCGCGCCTATGTCAAAGACAGCCCCGCAGACGCTGCGGCGCAGTATTTGAAGAACATCCTCTCCAATATGGGATTGTCCAACGTGCAGTTCGACATCCAGGAGGAGGAGAGCGGCGCTTTGATCTCCCTGTCCGGCGAGGACGTGGGCTTTATCATCGGGCACCGCGGGGAGACGCTCGACGCGCTCCAGTATTTGGCCGGCCTGGTGGCCAACCACATTGAGAATACGTACTTCCGCATTACGCTGGACATCGGCAATTACCGCGAGAAGCGCAAGGACACCCTGGAAGTGCTCGGCAAAAAGATCGCAAACAAGGCGGTCAAGTCGGGCCGCAATTGCTCCCTCGAGCCCATGAACCCGTACGAGCGCCGCATCATCCATACGGCGGTGCAGACTGTGGAGGGCGCAAAGAGCTGGAGCGAAGGCGAAGACCTCAACCGCCATGTGGTGATCGGCCCGGTGGATGGGGAGCGCCCGCAGCCGCGCAAGCCCTATCATTCGCGCGGGCCCCGCAAACCGTACGGCGATAAATCCCGCGGGGACTACCACAAGAACAACTACGGCGGCAGAGGCCCGCGCCCGCAGGGGCAAAGACCGGCCGGGCAGACGCAGCAGCGCTCCCAGCCGAGGAAAGAGACCTCCGGCCCGCTCTACGGCCGCATCGACATCAATCGGAATAAAGACGGCGAATAAGGCTGTCGTTTGGATACCAGACGGAAGGGGGACGGTTCTGCGGAATCGTCCCTTTTTGTCATGCCATGGGCGCGCTCGGGGGAAGGGCCCCTGCGCGCCAGGAAGCGCATCGGAAACACAGGGACGCGCGGCAAGCCCTTTCTGTTTTGGAAGGCCATGCGCCCCCGCGGGGAATCTGCGCGCCTGGCCGGGCAGCGCCTTTTCCACGCAGGGGAGGAAAGGGGATCGGCCGCCTCCTTCCCAGCCCGCGAACCCCGGCCCCGCGGCTGGATGGGGATTGCTGGCCGGGCGGCCATTTTCCGGAAGGCCGCGGACGCATCGAAAAAGGAGGAACATCCATGCCAAAGACCATAGCTGCCATCTCCACCCCGCAGGCCGCGGGCGGGATTGGCATCGTACGCATTTCCGGCCCGGAGGCGCGCGCCATCGCCGGGCGCGTCTTCACGTCCGCGCGCGGGAAGACGCTGGAACAATGCCGCGGGTATACCGCCCTGTATGGCCGCGTCCACGACGCGGAGGGGGAGATCGACGAGGCGATCGCCCTGAATTTTGTCGCCCCGGCCAGCTTTACCGGGGAGGATGTGGTGGAGCTCTCCTGCCATGGGGGGATCTACGTCATGCGCCGCGTCTTGCAGGCGGTCTTTGCGGCGGGCGCTGCCCCGGCGGGGCCGGGGGAGTTCACCCGGCGCGCGTTCCTGAATGGGAAGATCGGCCTGACCGAGGCGGAATCCGTGATGCAGATCATCTCCGCCCAGGGCCTAGAGGCCGGGAAAGCGGCCATGGCCGGGCGCGACGGCGCGCTGGAACGCCGGATCATCCAGATCCGCGAGGGATTGACCACCATCGCGGCGCACCTGGACGCCTGGGCGGACTACCCCGACGAGGACATCCCGGAGGTGGACGGCAGCGGCCTCCAGGAATCGCTGGAACACGCGGCCCAGGAGCTGGACCGCCTTCTCTCCCAGTTTGAGGCGGGCCGCGTCCTGCGCGAGGGCGTGGAGACGGTGATCGCCGGGCGGCCGAACGTGGGCAAATCCACCCTGATGAACCTGCTCTCCGGCTGCGAGCGCTCGATCGTCACCGAATACGCGGGCACCACGCGCGACGTGGTGGAGGAAACCGTGCTGCTCGGCGGCATCCCGCTGCATCTGGCGGACACGGCGGGCATCCGCGCTACGGAGGACCCGGTCGAGCGGATCGGCGTGGACCGTGCGCGGGAGCGCGTGCAGGCGGCGCAGCTCGTCCTGGCGGTGTTCGATTCCTCCCAGGCGCTGAACGAGGAGGACCGCCTCTTGATCGAGTCCGTCCAGGATACGCCCGCAGTTGCGGTGGTCAACAAGAGCGATTTGGAAAATGTAATTGACTTAGAGTATATTAAAAATCATTTTAAACAAATTGTATATATTTCGGCGCTGTCCGGCGATGGCTTGGAGGCGTTGGAACAGGCGGTCGCGTCCCTGTTGAAGACGAATGAATTGGACCCGTCGAGCGGGATTTTGTTCACCGAGCGGCAGCGCGACGCGGCGCGGCGTGCGCGGGATTGCGTGCAGGAGGCGCTGGATGCGCAGCGCTCCGGCGTGACGCTGGACGCCGTGACGGTTTCCGTGGAAGGGGCGGTGTCGGCCCTGTTGGAGCTGACCGGCGAGCGCGCGACGGAAGCGGTCGTGGACCAGGTCTTTGCGCAGTTCTGCGTCGGCAAGTAACCGCGCGGCGAACGCGCAAAAAAGCGCTGGGAAAACGCCGAAAGAGAAAACGGTCGAAAACCGGCAAGCGCCATCGCGCAAAACAATGGAAAACATGCGGGGCAGAAAACAGAATCCCGCGCATGTTGGGCGAAAAAAGGGACAACGGGTCGCTTAACACCCGATGATTACAATGAATGAAGAAATAGCGGGCTTTCCGTCGCATTTGCGGGGGAAAGCGGCTGTTTTTGGAAAGACGGTCTCTGAAAAACAATTGCTGAAAAACAAAGAGGGTGCATCTTGGCGCTTCGGCTGCCGGATGCGCCCGAAATCCTTGGAAAACGATAAAGGGGGAACCCAATTTGACCTATCAGGCCGGAACATATGACGTCGCGGTGATCGGCGCGGGACATGCGGGCATTGAGGCGGCGCTGGCCTCGGCGCGCCTCGGCTGTCAGACGGTGGTATTCACCATCAATATGGATGCGGTGGGAAACTGCCCGTGCAACCCGTCGATCGGCGGCACGGCGAAGGGCCATCTGGTGCGCGAGATCGACGCGCTCGGCGGCGAGATGGGGCGCACGGCGGACGCGACCTTTTTGCAAAGCCGCATGCTGAACAAGGGCAAGGGCCCGGCCGTGCATTCCCTGCGCGCGCAGATCGACCGCCGCGAATACAGCAAGGTGATGAAGCACAAGCTGGAATTGCAGCCGAATTTGCAGCTCAAGCAGGCGGAGATCGTCGACCTGTACCAGGAGGGCGGCAACTGGGTCTTGACCACCCGCATGGGCGCGCAGTATACCGTACAGGCGGTGGTCATCGCGACCGGCACCTTCCTCGGCGGCAAAATTTTTGTGGGCGACGTGGCCTATGAGAGCGGGCCGGACGGCATGTTCCCGGCCGCCTTTTTGGGCGACGCCCTGAAAAAGCTGGGCCTGCGCCTGCGCCGCTTCAAGACGGGGACGCCCGCGCGCGTGCTGCGGTCCAGCATTGATTTCACAGATCTGGAGGTGCAGGAGGGCGACGAACCCGTCGTGCCCTTCTCCTACGACACCCTGCACCCGGGCAAGAACCAGGCGGTGTGCCACGTCTCCTGGACGAACGAGGAGACAAAGCGCATCATCCTGGAAAATATCCACCGTTCCCCGCTCTACGGGGGAAAGATCGAGGGCGTGGGGCCGCGCTATTGCCCCAGCATCGAGGACAAGATCGTCCGCTTTGCGGATAAAAAGCGGCACCAGCTCTTTATCGAACCGTGCGGCAAGGATACGGAGGAGATGTATTTGCAGGGCATGAGCTCGTCCCTGCCGGAGGATGTGCAGCTCGCGTTTTACCGGTCGATCAAGGGCCTGGAGCATGTGGAGATCATGCGCTGCGCCTATGCGATCGAATACGACTGCGTGGACCCCTTGCAGATGGAAGCCACGCTTGAATTCATGGATTTCCCCGGCCTGTACGGTGCGGGGCAGTTCAACGGCAGCTCCGGCTATGAAGAGGCCGCCGCGCAGGGCTTGGTCGCGGGCATCAACGCGGCGCTCAAGATCCAGGGCAAGGAACCGCTGGTTTTGGATCGCGCGGGCTCCTACATCGGGACGCTGATCGACGACCTCATCACCAAGGGCGTCTCCGACCCATACCGCATGATGACCTCGCGCTCGGAGTACCGGCTGGTCCTCCGGCAGGACAACGCGGACGAACGCCTGACCCCGACCGGCCGGAAATTGGGCCTGATCGGGGACGAGCGCTGGGAGCGCTTCTGCACAAAGGAGGAGCAGAAAAAGCGGGAGATGGCGCGCGCGCGCCGCACCGTGTTGCCGCCCACCGAGGTGCTCAACGACATCCTTGTTTCACGTGGAACAACGCCGGTTTCCACGGGCGTGAAGCTCGCGGACCTGCTGCGCCGCCCCGAGCTCAGCTATGAAGCGCTGACCGCGGTGGACATCACGCGGCCGGTGCTGCCTGCCGCAGTGTTCGAAAATGTGGAGATCGAGATCAAATACGAGGGATACATCGTGCGCCAGAAGGCGGACATCGCGGAGATGCGCCGTCTGGAGGGCAAAAAGCTGCCCCGCGGCGTGGATTACAAAACCATCACCGGCCTGAGGCTGGAAGCGCAGGAAAAGCTGCAAAAGGTCATGCCGGCGAATATCGGCCAGGCGTCCCGCATCAGCGGCGTGAGCCCGGCGGACATTTCGGTGCTGTTGATCTGGCTGGCAAAGGAGGGGAAGGCATGAGCGAGGACATCCGGCAATATTTGCAGGAGTGCGCGGCGTCCTATGGGATTGCCGTGTCCTCCGGGCAGGCGGAGCAGTTTCAATGGTATATGGAGCTGCTGATCGAGTGGAATCAAAAGATGAACTTGACCGCGATCACCGAGCCGAAGGCCGTGGTGGTCAAGCACTTTTTGGACAGCATCCTGTTGTTGCCCGAATTGGAGCAGGGCGACACCCTGATCGACGTGGGGACGGGCGCGGGTTTTCCCGGCGTGCCGCTGAAGATTTTGCGGCCCGGCCTCCAGCTGACCTTGCTGGACAGCTTGAACAAGCGCCTTATCTTCCTCCGGGAGGTGCTGGACCGCCTGGGGCTGGACGCACAGATCGTCCATGCGCGCGCGGAAGAGGGTGGGCGGCAGGCGGGCCTGCGCACAAAATTCGCCTTCGCAACCGCGCGGGCGGTCGCCCCGCTGAACCTGCTGTGCGAATACTGCCTGCCGTTTTTGCAGATGGGCGGCGTCTTTTTGGCCATGAAGGGGCCGGAGCCGGACGCCGAAGTGGAGGCGGCAAAGCGGGCGGTCTCCCTGCTCGGATGCCGGTTGGACGGCGTGAAACGCTTCACCCTGCCGGGCGGCGACGCGCGCAGCGTGGTGCGCATCCGCCGGGAAAAGCCCCTGGCGGCGGCCTATCCGCGCCATGGCGCAAAGATTTCCAAAAGCCCGCTCTGAGTGGGCAAGAAGGGCAAACGCGCTCTGCGGCTTGCCGGAGGAAACTGCAAAAGCCCCTGCACGGGCGGCGCTGCCGTATGGGAAGGATTTCCCACCGGCGGGCGCGTTGCGGGGGAAAAGCCCCTGGCGGCGGCCTATCCGCGCTAGGACGCAAAGATTTCCAAAAGCCCGCTCTGAGTGGGGCGAGAAGGGCAGGCGCGCCCTGCGGCTTGCCGGAGGAAACCGCAGAACCCTCTGCGTGGGCGGCGCTGCCGTTATGGGAAGGATTTCCCACCGGCGGGCGCGTTGCGGGGGAAAAGCCCCTGGCGGCGGCCTATCCGCGCTAGGACGCAAAGATTTCCAAAAGCCCGCTCTGAGTGGGGCGAGAAGGGCAGGCGCGCTCTGCGGCTTGTCGGGGAAAATTGCAGAAGTTCCTGCGTGGGCGGGCGCTGCCGCAGGGAGAGGATTTCCCACCGGCGGGCGCAGCGCGGGGAAAAGGGGAAGAAGACTGGATGGAGGAGATGTCGAATTGAAGGCTTTGTTGCTCAATGCGAGCCCCAAGAACAACGGGAACACGGCCCGGCTGTTGGAATTGATCGGGGACGCATTTCAGAAAAAAGGGATGGAAACGCAGACGCTCTGCCTGGGCGACCTGCATTATGCCTTCTGCAAGGGGTGCAGAAGCTGTTATCAGACGGCAGAATGCGTGCAGCACGACGACGTACAGTTGGTTTTGGAACAGATGGAACAGGCGGACCTGATCGCCATCGCGTCCCCGGACTATTGGGGCGGGATCACCGGCCAGCTCAAGGCGTTCATCGACCGCTGCACGCCGTACAGCCCTGCGCACCAGCCGCACGCGGCGCTTTCCATGGGCAAGCGGGGGATCAGCATCGCCCTGAGCGCCCGCGAGGACCCGCGGGAGTGCAAGGAGATCCTGGCCCGCATCGACCGGTTTTTCCAGCGCATGGGAATCCGGCCCATGGCAAATTACTACACCTGCGGCGTCCTGACCGAGGATGACCTGAACAACAACGAGGGGAAACTCGCGGAAGTCACGTTCTTTGGGGAAGAGATCGCCAAAACGCTGATGAAATAGGCCGCTTTCGCGCATGGAGCGTGCCTTTGCGCCGCGCAGGTGCGCGGGTTGGACCATTGTGACCGGCCGGAAGGACAGCAAAACCCTAGTCGCTCTCCAATACGGGAGCGTGGATTGAAATCGGATGATGGTTTGCGTCGGCATGTATGCTGTGCTCGCCGCCCTCCGTGCGGAGGGTGTGGGTTGAAATCATGTCCATGATGAGGTGGTTATTGCTATGGCCCATGTTCCCCTATGCAGGGGGCGTGGGTTGAAATGATCCGGTCAAGCAAAAGAAGCTGACCACCAACATGTCACCCTCCGTGTGGAGGGCGTGGGTTGAAACTCATAGCAGATGCGCGGGTCGATGGGTTGCTTGTTCACCGCCCGAAAGGGCCGTGTGGGTTGAAACACGGATTTGAAATGGGTAATGAACCGGCTTGGTGGCGGCAGGCGGGACTGCGAGGATGGAAAGGGCGTTCCCAGATCATGGGGATTCCCGAGAGCTGCCCGCTCAAAGGGCGGCGTGGGATGAAATGGGTGTCCGCGCGTGGCCAGCAGGCAGCCTTCCGCATTGGCGCCGGATGGGATGGCGGGGGAAAGGAAAAGCGCCTCAAAGCGGTTGGTCCTTGCCCCGCCTCTCAATTTTGCGGATGTGCCGCCGCTCAAAAGGCGGCGTGGGTTGAAATAGAAATTTGTAGACCAAGCCGTGATGTTCAGCGGCCGCCACCCGCGAGGGTGGCGTGGATTGAAATCGGTTAGATAATCGAGTGATACTTTGTACATATGTCGCCACCCGCGAGGATGGCGTGGATGGAAATTGCACCAGCATGGCGAACGTGGGGATGAATCCCAAGCCGCCGCCTGCCCGGGTGGTCAATCATCCCCAAAATGGAGCCCCTATAGGCAAACAGTCCTAATATCAAAAATTCCAAAGGCTCAATCGACCGGAATCACGCCAAAATCCACAGGAAAAGCGTTTTTTCGCGTACAGATTCCAACAAAAAGTTTCCCTCCCATATGGTATGCTTAAAGCACAGAAGGACAAGCCCCCCTGGGGCGGTTACATAGATGTGCAGAAAGAAACCAGATGGGAGGTATTTTTATGGGCATCATGCAGGATAAACGGCGCGTGATCGAGATCCCGCTCGACGACATTTATCCGAATCCCGCCCAGCCGCGCCGGTCGTTCCCGGAAAAGGAGCTCCTGGAATTGAGCCGGAGCATCCGGCAGAACGGCCTGCTGCAACCTTTAAGCGTGCGCCGGACCAAAAACGGCTATGAGCTGATCGCGGGCGAGCGCCGTTGGCGCGCGTGCCGCTTGGCCGGGCTGGACAGCGCGGCCTGTATTGTCAATTCGTGCAGCGATAAGCAGAGCGCGGTGCTGGCGATGACCGAAAATTTACAGCGCCAGGACCTGCAAATCTTTGAAGAGGCCGAGGGCATCCGGCGCTTGATCGAAGAATGGGGCGTGACGCAGGAAGAGGCGGCGCTCCGGCTGGGGAAGAGCCAGTCCACCCTGGCGAACAAGCTGCGCCTGCTCCGCCTGACGCAGGAGGAGCGTAAAAAGATCAGCGAGAATGGACTCACCGAGCGCCATGCGCGCGCGCTGCTCCGGGTGGACGACGTCGAATTGCGCGGCAAGGTGTTGGACGCGATTCTGGCCCAGCATTTGAATGTGCAGCAGACCGACCAGTTCATCGAGCGCATTCTCTCGGAAAAAGAGGACAAGCCTAAGAATAAGAAGCGGATCATTGTAAAAGATATCCGTATCTTCATGAATACGATCAGCCATGCGGTCAAGACCATGCAGCTCTCCGGCATCCAGGCAAAGACCATCCGGAATGAGACGGACGATTACATCGAGTGCATTGTCCGCATCCCAAAGACGGGGCCGGCCGCCGGCCGGATGACACCTCCGCCGGAGAAGCAGGCGGCTGTGCCGGAGGCGGCGCAACCCCCAGTTCCCAGCATGGAAAGCAATCCGGAGGACAAGCCTGTTTCGCGCATTGCGGGGTGATTGCCCGTACAAGCCCCGGAACTTGCGGGGCCCTTTTTGGGGAAGAACACGAGTTGTAGACCCCCACACCGCCCGGATTGGCGGGCGGTAGGGGGAATGCCGGGAAAACCCGGCGGCCAGCCCGCCGGTCGGACGGGCATTGGCCAAACCCGCGCGGTAAGCCCGCGCACCGAAAACAGATTACAAGACTACTCCCATTTCCCTTATATTTTCCCTGTGAAAAGCCGCTGCGGTGCTTTGCACTGCGGCGGCTTTTTCCTGTTATTTAAGGTATCATTTTGTTGATTTGACAGCAGCTTTAAATTATAAATTGGAAAAAGAGTTGATAATAAATCGGGATAGAATTATAATTGTTATATTCTTATTTAGAGGCGAGAAATAATGAATTGTTTAATCTTATGTAATCAAGATGATAGGGAGCTGTTAATTAAAAAATTTATCAATAGAAATTATAATCAAACAATTCATTTCACTTTTATAAAGACTTTAGAGGACATATTTAATATAGTACGTAATAGGCGATTTCCTGTTGAATTTTTATTAATACAATTGATTCACGATGCTGACTTTTTGCAAAGTTTGCAAAAGGTTCGAACACAACTCCCCAGTACATTTCTGATGCTGATTTTTGATGATCCCCAATTTTATTCGTTTTCCTTTATGCTCAAGGCATTTCAAGTTTTTCAACATCCAATCGATCTTGCGTTTTTAAATGCAGAGATGGAACGCGCTGTGCAAGAGTATATGGATCAAGGGATGCTGCATATTACACGCAATCGATGTGAAAGTATAACGATCCCTATAAAAGAGATCGTATTTGTGGAAGTATATGACAGGCATATTTTGATTCATACAACAAAAGAAATTGTTCGTGCCAATGGGACTTTATCCCACTACTTGCAAGATTTACAAAATTATCGTTTTGTGCAGATTAATAAATCTGAGATCGTCAATGTAGAGCATATAAAATCGATCCATAAAAACGAAATACGATTGGATGACACACAAGTGCTTTGGATGAGCAGATATTATATGAAGAGCATGGATAAAAAGATATTGCATCATAGTCAAAATAAATGACCACATATACAGATATGATTGATATTTTTTAAAAAATATAGTTAATATAAATTGAAATTTCATAATTGGGGAAGGGGATAGTCCAATGGGATTTTTTATTCGTAAGATAGGAGGCCTAAAATTATATGAGAAAGGAATATAAATATGAAAAAAGTATTCTTTTTAAAATCGTTTCTTTGCTATTAATCATGACCTTTGTGTGTAATACATCTATTTTTTCTTTTGCGGCGATAGAGACAAGTGAAACCCCTGTTGCAGAGTATAACCCAAGTGGAATTGAAGAGTTCGGCGAGGCAACTTATTACCACAATTATACGGAAGACTACCGTATTACGATTGGGCTTTTATCGGATGGAAGATATGATATAGCCTATCTGGAAACCGCAAATCCCGATCTTATATACCATAGCGTTACTTTTATAGAGGATGTTGAACAACCCGAAAACTTTGAAGAAATTGAAAAAATGGTTTGTGATGGCCGTGTTGATTTAAAAACAATGGACATCAATCGTGAGGTATTGTTGACCAGATCGGGAGACGACGATGCAAACGTGATTGGGCTGGATTTGGAAGCGGACCGGGGAGAGCCTTATTCGGATAAATATATCGATTCCCTATCTGGCGGAGGAAAAACAGTCTCCTTATATGAATCCATGTATTTTGACATCCGTGATAAGGCAATCGAAGATTTTACATTAAAAGCGGGCCTCACAGTTGCGGTAATTGTAACGACGTTAAAGATAACGACACGACAGGTTAAGATTCTTTTAGGTTCAGTTCTTGTACTTATTAACGGTGAATATCAGTTAAGCCAAAGCACGGGGGTACATTCCTATAATGCAAGCGTTGTTTATTATCGGGAGGTGCGTTCAGGGAATATCTCCCCGTACCGTGCAAGTAGAGAACTGAAATATGTTTATTACGTGGCGTCCGGCCTTGGGACTTGTGTGCACGATGATAATGTACGGGATATTCATGATGATGACTTTTATGATACACAAGCGTTATTAGAAAAAGGGCTTTCTTTATTATAAAATTGTATTATGAATTTTAGGGGGGATCGTTATAGATTATCAGCCTAAAAGCGTGAAAGCTTTTTGGGGCGTATTGACAAGTATCATGTATATATCAGCAGGTGTTTTTATGATTCTATTTACTTTATTGCATTTTCCTAATTGGATAGTAAATTTAGTATTCTATGGGTTGTTTTTAGGAGCGATATTTATAGATTATAAAAAGACGCGTTGTCCCTATTGTCACTCTATGCGAGTAATGGGATTGCTTCATGCGAAAGGCAGCCAAGAGATATGTCCCCGTTGTAGGCGTCTCATTTATTACGATTAAGTCCTCACAATGGAATAAGAAATCTTGCAGCCGAGAGCCCTGCCGCCGGAAGCGATCCGCGGCGGGGTTCTTCGTTTCACGTGAAACATTGCAAATTTCAAGGAGAAATACTTTTCCTTCCTTCCCTTCCGTGCTATAATAAAACCATTGTTACAACGCTGGGCGTTGTAAAGGCTCCCCTTTACGGAAAAAGGGGACGGTTTTCTTTGGAAACGGGGGCGGACTATGGGAAAAATCATCGCAGTAGCAAACCAAAAGGGCGGCGTGGGCAAGACCACCACGGCGGTCAACCTTTCGGCGGCGCTCGGTGCAAAGGGGAAAAAGACCCTCCTGGTCGATGTGGACCCGCAGGGGAATTCCTCCAGCGGCGTCGGCGTGGACCGCCGCAGGGTCAAGCAGACCATGTATGAGGTGTTGATCGGGGAGACGCCGGCACAGGAAGCGCGCATCCACACCGAATTTGCCAACCTCGACCTGCTGCCCTCCAGCATGGACCTGGCGGGCGCGGAGCTCGAACTGATTGAAATGGAGCACCGGGAATCCATCTTAAAAAATGCGATCGTCCCCCTGCGGGCGGAATACGATTTTATCCTGATCGATTGCCCGCCGTCCCTGGGCATCATTACGACGAACGCCCTCTGTGTGGCGGACACGCTCTTGGTGCCCATCCAATGTGAGTATTACGCGTTGGAGGGGCTTTCCCAGCTGATGAATTCGGTCCGGCGCGTCAAACGGCAGTACAACGAGCAGCTCGACATCGAGGGCGTGCTCCTGACCATGTACGACGGCCGCCTGAACCTGACGCAGCAGGTGGTGGAAGAGGTCAAAAAGTATTTCCCGCGCAAGGTGTTTGCAACCGTGATCCCGCGCACCGTGCGCCTGTCCGAAGCGCCGAGCTTCGGGCGCCCGATCTGCTATTTTGACCGCAGCAGCAAGGGCGCTTATGCATACGACGCCCTGGCCGACGAAGTATTGAAAAAAGCAGCCCCCTGATTTGGGGACGAAGGGATACCGAATATAGCGCACAGGGGGTGAATGAAAATGGCGGGAAAAAAGAAGGGCGGCCTGGGCAAGGGCCTGGACGCGATCTTCGCAGAGAACGATATGGAGGACGCCAACGCGACGGTCACGCTGAAGATCAGCGAGATTGAGCCGAACCGCGCCCAGCCGCGCAAGGACTTCAACGACGAGGCGCTCGCGGAGCTGGCAGATTCCATCGCGCAGCACGGCGTGTTGCAGCCGCTTTTGGTGCGGCCGCTTTTGGGCGGCGGTTACCAGATTGTCGCCGGGGAACGCCGGTGGCGCGCGGCGCGTATGGCGGGCGTGTCGGAGGTGCCCGTGGTCATCCGGGAGATGAGCGACCACGAGGTCATGGAGCTTGCCCTGATCGAAAATTTGCAGCGCGAGGACCTGACCCCCCTGGAAGAGGCGCAGGGCTACCAGTCGCTGATCGACCAGTACGGCATGACGCAGGAGGAGATTTCCCGGACGGTCGGGAAGTCCCGCCCCGCGGTGGCGAACGCGCTCCGCCTGCTGCATCTGCCGGAGGACCTGCAAGCGCTGGTCTCCGCCGGGAAGCTTTCCGCGGGCCATGCCCGCACGCTGCTCGGCTTTTCGGACGAGGAGCAGATGCGCGCGGCGGCGAAGCTGGTTGTGGAGCAGGGTATATCGGTGCGCGAGCTGGAAAAGCTTGTAAACAAGGCAAACGGCAAGGAGGAAAAGAAGCCGCCGCGCAAGAGCGGGCGCATCCACTACTTCGACGAGGTGGAGCTGGCGCTCAACGAGCATCTGGGCCGGAAGGTCCGGGTGAGCGGCACGAAAAAGCGGGGCACCCTACAGATCGAGTTCTATGGGGAGGACGACCTCGCAGGCCTGATGAAGCTGTTTGACCAGGAAGACGATTGAATGTTTCACATGAAACATCACATACAGAAAACAAAGGAGCAACGAACATGTTGGATTTAAAGATGATCCGGACAGAACCGGACAAGGTAAAAGCGGCCATTCAAAAGAGAGAAATGAATCTCGACAGCGTGATCGACGAGATTTTGAAGATTGACGTGGACCGCCGCGCCGTCACCGGCAAGGTGGAGGCAAAGAAGGCGGAGCAGAACGCCGCGTCCAAGCAGATCCCGGCCATGAAGAAGGCGGGCCAGGACACCACCGAATTGATGGCGCAGATGAAGGTCCTCTCCGCGGAGATCAAGGAGTATGACGCGGAGCTCGGCGAGCTGGAGGAAAAGCAGAAGGACCTGATGCTCTCCCTGCCGAACCTGCCGGACGAGGACGTCGTGGCGGGCGGCAAGGAGCAGAACGTCCCGCTGCACTATTTCAAGGAGAAGCCGGTCTTCGACTTCCCGATGAAAAACCACGTGGACCTCTGCGAGGCGCACGGCATGATCGACTACCAGCGCGGCGCGAAGATCGGCGGAAACGGCGCCTGGATCTACCGCGGCTGGGGCGCGCGCATGGAGTGGGCGCTGCTCAACTTCTTTGTGAATGAACACCTGGGCGACGGCTATGAGCTGATCCTGCCGCCGCATATGCTGAACTACGAATGCGGCTATGTCGCCGGGCAGTTCCCGAAATTTGTGGAGGAGGACTACTGGATCGCCAACCCGACCAGCGCCGACCGCAAATTCATGCTGCCCACCGCGGAGACCGCGCTGGTGAACCTCCACCGCGACGAGGTCCTCACGCTGGACGAGCTGCCGCGCAAATACATCGCCTATACGCCGTGCTACCGCCGCGAGGCGGGCTCCTACCGCGCGGAAGAGCGCGGCATGATCCGCGGCCACCAGTTCAATAAGGTCGAGATGGTGCAGTACACCACGCCGGAGGGCTCCGACGCGGCCTTCGCGGAGATGGTCGGCAAGGCCGAGCGTCTGGTGCAGGAGCTGGGGCTCCATTACCGCCTGAGCAAGCTCGCCGCGGGCGACTGCTCCTTCTCCATGGCGCGCACCTACGATATCGAAGTTTGGATCCCGAGCATGGGCATCTATAAGGAGGTCAGCTCCGCGTCCAATGCGCGCGACTACCAGGCGCGCCGCGGCAACATGAAGTACCGCGGGGAGGACGGCAAGCTGCACTTCGTCAACACGCTGAACGCCTCCGGCCTGGCGACCAGCCGCGTGATGCCCGCCATCGTCGAGCAGTACCAGAACGCGGACGGAAGCATCACCGTCCCGGAGGTCCTGCGCCCGTATATGGGGATCGACGTAATCCGGTAATCCCTGTCCATGGGGCCGCCGCGCGGCGGAACCCCCCGGGCTTGCCGGAAAGGAAAACAAGCAGACAAGATCCCCCGGCGCCATGTAGCGGCCCGGGGGATTGTGATCATTTGCCATGAAATAGAACGTGGCAAGGAGGAGTTGGATGGTTACAGTAGAAGAATTCAGCCGGACGGTGCAGGTCGCCAGCTATGAGGTGGGCGCAAACGAAAAGATCAAATTGAGCGTCCTGCTGCGCATGGCGCAGGAGACCAGCGAACAGCACCTTGGGGAGCTGGGGATCGGCTATGAGCGGTTGAAGGCGGATGGGATCGTCTTTTTGATGACAAACTACCGCCTGCTCATCAAGCGGTTGCCCGTCCATAACGATGTCCTGACCATAAAGACCCATCCGCGCGGCACGGTGGGCGTGCAGTTTTACCGCGATTTCGTCGTTTATGCGGATGGGGAGGAGATCGCCCGCATCATGCAGACGTCCGTATCCGCCAACCCGGATACGCATAAAATCCTGCGCCCAAAGGTGTTCTTGGCATACAACATCTTCCAGGACGCCAAGGTCCCCCCGGAAGACCGGGTGGACCGCCTCACGGTCCCGGAGGGGCTGCCGCTTTTGGGCGAGCGGCCCATCTATTATTCGGACCTGGATTTCAACCACCACCTGAACAATGCGGTCTATGGGGACGTGCTGATGGACTTCCTGCCCGCAGAGATGCGCCGGCAGCCGCTGCGGAAAATCCAAATCAGCTATATCAGCGAGAGCAATCTGGGGGAGACGCTCAAAATCTACGGCGGCCCCACAGAGGGCGGCGGGTTTTTCCTATACGGCGACCACGAGCGCGGCCTGAGCTTTTCCGCAAAGGCCGAACCATAACAGAAAAGACGGATCAAACGGCTGGCCCAACGGGGAGTCCCCATGGGCCGGCCTTTTAACGCATAGGGGAACCCCTCCGCCTCCACCGTGCGGAACAAGAGCGCGAAAAAGAAGGGGAATGATTTTACCAAGAACAGGGCCTTCCGGAAAGGTCCAGGGAAGCCTGCTGTTTTTCCGGCTGCGGGCAAATGCGCTCCCTTTCCGTTCGTACAAGCGGCTGCGGCTGTTTGGCTTCTGCCCCTGCGCGTACCCCGCCATCCCTCCGGCAGCGGCCGCCTAGCGGGGGAGCTGCTTGAGCCGGAAGCGGTTCCGTTCCACCTCGAGGACGCCCTCCTCGCGCAGCTTGGACAAAACCGTGGACATGGCGCTGCGCTCCACGCAGAGGTAGTCCGCCAGCTGCTGCCGGTCAAAGGGAATGGAAAATGCCGCGCTGCCGTGCAGGGCGGCCTGCTCCGAGAGATAGGAGAGCAGCTTTTCCCGCGTGCTGCGCTTTGAGAGATGCCCGATCCGGCGGTTGAGCATCAAATTTTTGTCCGCGACCACCGCAAGCATATTTTCCACCAACCGGTGGTGGAAGGCGCAGCCCGCAGGGCAGGCACGCAAAATTTTCCGGTAATCCATCCACAGTACAACGCTCTCTGCCACCGCCAGCACGGTGACCGGGAGCGTTTTGTGTTCCCCGGAGGCGCAGGCGAACGCCTCGGCAAAGAGGTTGCCCGGGTTTAGGCCGGTTAAAATCGTCCGGCTGCCCGAAAATTCCTCCCGGATCACCTGCGCGCGCCCCTCCAAAAGCACGCCCACGCGGTCCGCCGGATCCCCGGCCAGCAGGATCACCGCGCCCGCCGCAAAGCGCTGTTGCTGCGCCCGCAGGCAGTCCAGCATTTGCTGCCTTTCTTCTTCGGAAATCCCCCGGAAGAGGGGCACGGACTCCAAAATTTCGTTGTATTTTTTCATGGTTCCCTCCGCTTGTTGGAATTCCAACAGACATTCTGGATTCAGTATAGTAGGATAAGGGCAAGAAAGCAAGGGAAATCCGGCAAGGGCCCTTCGGGAAACCGTTTTGAGACGACAGGAGGAAATCCGCTATGGAACGAAAAATCATCAAAATCGACGAAGACAAATGCAACGGCTGCGGCCTGTGCGCGCAGGCGTGCCACGAGGGGGCCATCGGCATGGTGGACGGCAAGGCGAAGCTGCTCCGCGAGGACTACTGCGACGGCCTGGGGGATTGCCTGCCCGCCTGCCCGGCCGGGGCGATCTCCTTTGAAGTGCGCGAGGCCCCGGCGTATGACCAGGCGGCGGTGGAGGCGGCAAAACAGGCAAAGGCCGGGAACCTGCCGTGCGGCTGCCCGGGGAGCCAGGCGAAGCGCATCGAGCGCAAGGCCCCGCCCGTGCGGGAACCCATCGAGGAAGCGCCGAGCGAACTGCTCCAATGGCCGGTGCAGATCAAGCTGGCCCCGGTCAACGCGCCCTATTTTCACGGCGCAAGCCTGCTGGTCGCCGCGGACTGCACCGCCTACGCCTGCGGGGATTTCCACCGCCGGTTCATGCGCGGCCGTGTGACCCTGATCGGCTGCCCGAAGCTGGACGAGGGGGACTACGCGGAAAAGCTCACGGAGATCCTGCGGCAAAACGACATCCAGAGCGTGACGGTTGTGCGCATGGAGGTCCCCTGCTGCGGCGGGATTGAGAACGCGGTCAAGCGGGCCTTGCAGCAGAGCGGCAAGATGATCCCCTGGCAGGTCGTGGTGCTCGCGACCAACGGGGACGTCCTCTTCCGATAAGCGGCAAATAAGCCCGCTCTTGGATGCGTGAAATGGTTTTATTAATCAAATGGACGCCTGCGGGCCGGATGGAAAAGATTCGGCTTCGCGGGCGTTTTGCTAGTTTTAAACCGGCGGGAAACGTTCCGGGCGGACGCGGGGAAGCGGGAAAGGGCGTACCGGCGCGCGGCCCGTGCGCGGAACGTCTATGGTTGAAACGTATGGCGTGAAAAATTTTATCAAAATCGTTCAAACCCATTGACAACGGAAAAAAAGATGGTATATTTAAATCGTAAGTAGTAAGTAGTAAGTAAGCTGACGGTACCATCCACAATGAGGAGGAATGGACCATGAAAGAATTGACATTTGCACAGCAATTCGCCCTGATCGCACTCAACGCGCAGGATAGCCTGCATATGACGACGGTGAAAAAGATCGCGGTGCGCTGCATGGCCGCGGCCGCAATCCTGGAATGGGCCATGGAGGAGGACGGGCTGCAAAGCGAGTTTTCCACTGTTTCCAAGCAGGATGTGGAAAACGCAGCGGCGTTCCCGCACCGGCAGGAGGTTTTCCGTGCGCTCCTGAAAAAGAAAGGCGCCGTCCAGATGCCGCTGCCGGAGCTGTTGGCCCGGGTCACGCATTTTTCCAGACGCACCCTGAAGAAAATTGAACACGCCTTTTCCGACCCGCTCAAGGGCATGGATCTCCTGGAGGAGATTCCGAACTTGCTCGGCTGCGATATGGACTATGACAGCGCGAGCGTCACGATGCGCGAATATCGGAGCGACCCCGCCACATATACCCGGCTGACCGAGGGCATGCGGGCCGACGTCCTCGAGGACGGGGAAATGGCCGACGAGACGGTGATGCTGCTGTGGCTGCTGCGGGAGAGCAGCTGCATCTATGACTTTTTCTCCAAGGAGGAGCGCAAGCGCGTGGGACAGCGCATGGCGGAGCTGCACCGGGCCAACCGGCTGGCAAAAATGCTCTTTGCGGTGGACATCCACAGTTCCCTGGAAATCGCCGTGAAGAATTTCCTGCGGAGCAAGAAGGAGGTCATGGAAACCCCGACCGGCATCGGGCTCGACTTTGTATTCCCGTTTTTGGAGCGCTCGCAGTCGGTCTTCATCGACATAGAGGCGTGGTTTGAAAACAAGGAACAGCGCTTGCAGGATGTGGAAGCGCGTTTGACCAAATACGGCCACCAATACACGGTCCTGCGGCGGGGGGCCGTGCCGCTCATCCAGATCGACAATGTATTGTACGAGGCGGTGCCGACGATCAGGCAACTGAAGGTGCCGGTGCAGGGGATGCGTCTGCGCAAATACCCGCTGTAAAGATTCAGCAAACGGGAAAGGGGGAGGAGTATGTCGCGCCAGCGGTCCATAGAAAAAATACAGGCGTCGGATTACGTGAGCATTGGGGAACTGGCGCGTCTGACCGGCTGCCGGTACAGCACCCTAAAGTTTTACACGGAAGAGGGGATGCTGCCCTTTGAGCAGCCGGAGGAAAACCTCACCCGGCGGTTCCCGCGGGAAGAGGCGGTCGCCCGCCTGCAGGAGATTCAGAGGCTGAAAGCGCAGGGGTTGTCCATCCCAGAGATCAAGGCGCTGCTGGAAACAAAAGGCTTCCACCCAGAGGAATTCTAGGGCGGAAGCCTTTTATTTTTCATAAAATGAATGACGCGCAATGGAAATTTTAAATTTTGTATACTTGTATCGGGATATTCCTTTTTTTACAGTTGTCAATCACATACTTTGTACCTTTTGATTGTCCATCCCAAAACGCGATTACAACATCTGCATATTCGATTATTTGTAAGTTTCGTTTTAAAGGAGCCCCTTTCCCGTACTTATAGTATTCAGGCAAAAATTCCGTCAACTTGATGTGATGTTCTATGGCGTATTTCCTTGCACATGTATCGATTCCTTTTGCGCCACCGGAAACGATTTCTGTGACATCTTCCGGAAGATATTTTTCTAAAGGATCGACGTATAAATTTCTGGAGCCAATCACTGCTACTTTCATAATGGAACATCCCTATCGTCTATGTATAGACTATATAGTAGCATGCATAGCCTATAAATTGCAACTGTTTTTTATATCCTATTAAAAAAGCGAAGGAGAATAGGATATGAATACAGTTGCAGCTGTGCGAAATCGTATTTTGGAGCTCTGTGGCGAGCGAAATATCTCTATAAACAAATTAGCAAATATCTGTGGATTGCCGCCATCCTCTGTAAAGAATATTCTATATGGAAAAAGCCAAAATCCAAAGATATTGACCGTCAAAATGATTTGCGATGGTTTAGGCATCACGCTTGCACAATTTTTCGACACAGATGAATTTAACCATTTGGAGCAGGAGATCCGATAGCCTTTGAAAGATCGGTTTGGCTCCATTTTCTGCCGGTGCAGGCAGGAGAATAGAACCTACAAAAATACACAAAGCCCCTGGCTGGGAATTGATTCCCAGCCAGGGGCTTCGCTAGTTACAGGGAAGAAGCCTTCCCTTTTATCTTAGATTAGCCAATCGTTACCGTGCAGTGCTTTGTAGCATTCTGGCCCGGCAGGGTCGTGTAAACGCCCGTGCTCTGGCCCGGCGTACCGGTGGCATAGACTCTGTAGTAGTAGTCGTTGCCAACCTTCGCCACGAACTGCGTCTTCAGCACATCGCCGTTGCCGACCGTAAAGCTCGGCGTCATGGCGTTGCCGTTGACGACCGTCATCTTGAAGCAGTAGGCGCTGCCTCTCTTCAAGGTGAAGTTGACCGTCGTATCGGAAACCACATAGGCGTTCGTTGCCACGCTCTGGCTTGCGGATACCACACCCGCTGCGCCGTATGCGTTGCCAACGTTTGCGGACGTGCTGCCGCTGTTCTTCGAGCTCGTGGAAGTGCTCTTCTCGACCAAGCCGTCGATGCTGTTCTCCAGCGCCTCGACTGCGTCTGCAACCTCTTCTTCGGTCGCTTCTGCGTCGTTCAGAACTGCCTTCGCGGTGCTCAGGGCGGCCTTCATCGTTGCCACGCTCGTTGCCGTGTACTTATTGGTGTTGATCGCTTCGGCTTCCCCGATCAATGCTTCCAGAGCATCCTTATCCGGGATCATGCGCAGGGCGGAGATCGCCGCTGCCAAATCTTCTGCTGCGGTATCCACCGCATCCTGCGTGGCGTTTTCATTTGCCAGGACAGTTTTTGCCTCTTCCAGAGAGGTCTCGAATGCGGTCCATGCCTCGTTCTGGATGTACTGGTCTGCGTTTTCGACAATGCCGTCGCCCTTGAGGACCAGCGCTTCCAGCTCGGTGACGTCTGCGCGGTAGACCAGGCCATAAATGGCGTCATACAGCGCATCCACCGCTGCGGTGATGTCCGCTTCCAGAACTTCCTCGTCGTCCGTCAGGTCTTCGGCCGCCGCATACGCTTCGTCCAGCGCTTTCAGGCTGTCCGGCGTAAACAGGTCGCGGTTGATGGACTCTGCGATCTCCATCGGGATTTCCAGCTGGCTCTTATCGCCTGCGACAAAGCTCAGGTAATGCAGTGCGTCGATCAAGTCGCTCCATGCGGTGTTGATCTCGTCCTGCGTTGCGGTCTTCTTTGCTTCGACGTCCTTCGCCGCCTGCAAGGTCGCTTCGTACTTCTCCTTCACGGACGGAACGGCTGCTTCCGCCTCGTCCGCCCGGCCTTCTGCAATTTCGATGGCAGCGCGCAGGTTCTGCTTGTCGACGACTGTGAAGCCAAGCTCGATCGTGGTGTCCGCGTTCGGCATGGCTGCGCTGTAGACATATTCAGAAACGTCAAAGCTGTCTTCCGCGATGGCTTCGCCGTTCACGGTGACGCCTGCGATCTCGCGGCCTTCCACGCTCGGTGTGAAGGCCAGGTTGAGCTCCGTGCCAGAGAGCACATCGGCCTGATAGGAACCGATCAGGTTCGCGATCGTCTGGTCTTCGCCGTCGATGGAAAGACGCACGCTTCCGGCCGGGAATTTCACCGTGAGCGCGTATTCCCCGGAGGCCGGCTGTAGGGCTTCGAGTTTTTCCAGGAGGTCGGCGGTCATTTGGATGAACGCTTCCTCCGAAGGTTTCACTTCTTCATACAGGCCGTACGCATCGCTGAAGGTCTCCGCCAGTGCTGCGACGCCCTCGGGATCGTACTGGTTTGCGGAATCGGACTCGATGAATGCGAGCACGGCCGCCATGGCCTGCAAGAACGCATCCTTGACCTCGTCCGAAGGCGCGATATAGGGGATCAATTGATCGATGGCATCGCGCAGGGCTTCTGCCGCCGCGTCGATCTCGGCCTGGTCGCGCGAGGTATCCCGCACGGTTTCCGCTTCTTCCAGGACCTCCTGCATAGCGTCCCAGCTTTCGTCCGTATAGGCCGCCGAAGAGAGGGCCTTTGCGCGGGCGATCTGGTTGAGCAGTTCGGTCAGTTGGACAGTCGGCTCAAGCGCCATGTCTTCGAAGCCGGGCCTGAGGGATTCAAAATAGTCAAAGCCGAATTTCCCGGTCGGTTCCAGGCGGATGGTGTGCTCGCCTTCCGTGAGGACGGGGGAGACCCACACGCGCTTGTAACCCTGCTGGGATACTTCGGGAACGTTGGTGTTGATGGTGGCAATCAGCGCATCGTCGATGTAGATGTTTGCGCCCACCTGGCTGCCATCCACCTTTGCGCCGACGCACACTTGGATGCCGTTGAAGGTATAGGACAGCGAAGTGCCCCGCCAGTCGTAGTTGTCGCCGACATAGGTTTCCGTCCCGTTGTAGGCGTCGCCGCTTTCCCAGAGCGCCCAGGCGCCTTCCTTGACAACGGCTTCGTCCTCGCCGTCCACCTTGTCCCATGGATTTTCGGTCAAGTAGGAGAAATAGTCCACGCTGAATTTCCCGGTGGGCACCAGTTGGATGGTATGGGTGTCGTAGTCCAATGCGCCGGAACGCCAGACTTCGAAATACCCGTTCTTGCCGCCGTTCGCGGAGGAATTGCTGTTGATATGGTCAACCAGCTCGCCGTCCAGGTAGACGTCCGCGCCCGCCTGGCTGCCGTCGATCTTGCCGCCGACGATGACCTGCGTGCCGGTGAAGGTCAGGGAGAGCGAAGCGCCTTCCCAGTCGTAGCTGTCGCCGACGAAGGTCTCCGTGCCCTCGTATGCGCCGCTGTCGTTCCAAAGGCCCCAGGCGCCCTCTTTAACAACGGATTCGGACTCGCCGTCCACCTTTACATAGGCCGTTTCGTCCTGCGTGGATGCAGGGGCAGCCGAGAAAGCGGCGCGAACGGCACGCTGCGTGGATGCGGACGGTTCCATCTGCATTCCAAAGTGCGTTGTCGTTGCCATGAGCTCGAGCGTCTCGGGATCATAAACGTTCAGGCGCGCCTCATAGCCGGGCACTGCGTCCGCAGGGACCGGGATTTCCAGGGAAATGGACTCCTCGCCCTTGAGCGAAATGCGGTCCTCCAGGATGGACACGTCCACCAGGTTGCCCTCGCTGTCGTACAGCGCCAGGGAAGCGGCGTATGGGTTGCTGCTGCCGGTGTTCTTCATGGTCACATACACCTGGAAGTCCGTCCCGGGCTGCAGGCCCTGGCTGCTGCTGGCCACCGTCGTGGTATAACGGGTGCCTGCCTTGGTGATGTCGCGCGCCGCACCCAGGAGTTTTGCGTCCGCCCAATCGGTGTGGTCGTTGCTGTTGGCGCCGTTGGAATCGGTAACCAGGCGGAGCTTTGTGACGCCGCGGACACTCAGGTCCACAAACTCGCTTGCGCCGTTGGTCATCTGCATTTCATAGATCAGGGTTTCCTCTTCGCTGTCGCCCACCGTGGCGTAGACGCGGTAGATGGCGTCTGCGGAATTGCCGCCCACCTCGTCGTCGATGCCGGCGATTGCCTGGAAGCGCGTATATTTGCCGTCCAGGTTGTAAACCGCTTCGCTGTTCGCGTGCAGGCCCAGGCCCTTTTCATACACGATCCCGCCCACGGTGATGGGGTTGCCCTCGATGGACTGGTCGATGCCGGGGGTCTTTCCTTCCCAGCCCTGGGTGATCGGCTGTGCAGGTTCGAGGTCCGAGACATAGACGGAGTCCGTGGTGTAGCCATAGTCGGCGGACTCGTCCGCTGCGCCCTGCGCGTCGATGCCGTAGACCGTGGCCTCGTTCAGGAAGGCGTGCTCCCCTTCGGGGACATCGGTGAAGGTGACCTTGACAAAGCGGGCGCGGATGCCGCCGAGATCCTCTTCGTAGGGGCGGTTCGCAACCGTATCCGCTGTGTAGGAAGCAATCTCCGTCCAGGGGCCGGATTCGTTGGTGGCGACCTCTACTTTATAGGGATAGGGGGTGCCTTCGAAGTCCAATTTGAGCTTATACATGTGCAGGGCATATTCGGTATCCTGCATCCAGTATTCGTCCGGGCCGGCGTTTTCCGCCACCCACTGGGTGGAGAGGTCGCCGTCGTTGGCCATAGCGCCGTTGCCGCTGGAGGGGAAGGTGGGATGGCCGGTCTTGTCCGCCCGATAATTCCCCGCGTCGAGCAGCTTATCCGTGGTATCCTCTTTTTCTTCAATCAGGAAATTGTCTGGCTCGGTCCGGCCGTATTCCGGCTCGGTGGCGGTGGTGGTGATGGTGATCTCCGCCGGTTCCATGCCGGGCGCGGTGGCCTCAATGACGGTGGTGCCGGAATAGTAGGAGCGGAATTCCGTTGCGCCCTTGCCGTCGCGCATCAGGTTGCCGCCGGTCAGGGTCATGACCTTTCCGGTGGGGAATACGCCGGGGCCGTCGATGACTTCCAACGTCACGGTGGGGGACTGGTTGACCCAATCGCCGTTTTCATCCTTGACCGTGACGATCAAGTGGGTGTCCGCCGTGCCGTCGTTTGGAATCGTATCCTGGGAGACGGTGAGCTCCAGATGGTCGCCCGTGCCTTCCTTGGAGAATTCCGCCGGGACGCCGGTATAGGTCTGCCGGTACCAGTACCACGCCTTGAGCGGCAGGCGGCTGTAGTCGATGAAGCCCATCTTCGCCAGGCCGGAACCGCCTACGCTGCCGTGCTGGAACGCGCACCAGAGCGAGATGCCGGCGCGGTTGCCCTTGAGCGCATAGTTATAGATGTCGCCGCCGTCCTGCATATCGCCGAAATACGGGCGGAACTCATCGGAGGAGCTGCCCCGGTCGGTTGTGTGCGAACCGTATTCCGCCGAGATGCTCGGCATGTATTCGGTCATATGGCCGGGCATCCCTTGGCCCTCTTCCGGGAGCTCGGCGGAGCCGCCGTCGCCGTTGTAGCCTGCCACGTCGCAGACGTCCAGGGTGTCAAAGCCCTCGCGCTGCACGCCGCCCATGCCCGCCTTGCGGGTGGGGTCCAGCAGGTGGGCCAGGTTGCGCATTTCGTTGACCAGATCCTTGCGGACCTGCATATCGGATTGGCCCATGGGGAAGAAAAGCTCGTTGCCCATGCTCCAGATGATGACCGACGGGTGGTTCCGGAAGATGCGGATCATGTCTGAAAGCTCCCGCAGGCAGGCCTGGTTAAACGCCTCGTAGTGCTCCGGGTTGGTCGGGTAGCCGTTGACATTGTTCCAGTCCGAAGCGGTGTAGGTGGGGGCGCGGTCTGCGCCGCCGCCCATGGCCCAGAGGGAGACCTCCGACCACAGCATGATGCCCAGTTCGTCGCAGGCGTCTGCATAGGCGGGGTCGTGGGGATAGTGGGAACCGCGGATAAAGTTCATGCCCGCGTCCTTAATCATCTGTACGTCGCGGAAGAAACCCTCGTTTGTGACCGCGTCGCCCCAGCCCGCGTGGTCCTGGTGCGCGTTTGCGCCGAAGAGGACGGTTTTCTCCCCGTTGAGGTAGAAGCCGTCGTTCAGGAACTGCGCCCAGCGGAAGCCGAGAGGGGATTCAAAGAGGTCGATGGCGTTGCCCTCGCCGTCGTAAATGGTCGTATAGACGCGGTAGAGGTTGGGCTCGTCCGGGCTCCAGAGTTTGATGTCCTGGATGTAGTCGCTCTGGGTGTCGACCACCGCCGTGGAGTTAGCCGCCACAACCGTGGGATCGGAGGCAAACGATGCCACCAGCGTGTTGTCGGCCGTATCGACCACCTCTTGCTTGACCACAATGGTCCGCGCCGTGTCGGAGTCATTTTGTACCTCGGTCTGCACGCGCACATCGGAGCGCTTCTGCGCGATGTTCTCGCGGATCTCCTCGGCCGGCGTGTAGCTCTCCTCGTCGATGTTCTCATAGTCGTGGTAGAGCGTGCCGTCCTCGTTCTTCTCATCAAAACCGGGGTTGTTCAAGGCCGGGGTGGTGACCGCCGTGCCATACCAGGCCACGTGGACGCCGTCCGTGATGTTGAGGTATACGTCCCGGTAGATGCCGCCGGAGAAGTGGTGGTCGCCGGTGCGCGGGTTCTGCTCGGGGTTCCACTTGTTGTTCACGCGCACAGCGATGACGTTCTCCCCAGCGTGGAGGTTGTCGGTGATGTCAAAGGTAAAGCCGGTATAGCCGCCGTTATGGGTGCCCACGGCCTCCCCGTTGACAAAGACCTCTGTTTCGATAAAAGCGCCTTCAAACTCAATGCTGATGCGCTTGCCGCCGTCCAGCCACTCCTGCGGGACGTCGAAGGTCTTGCGGTACATGCCGTAGCCCACAAAGAAATTGGTCTCCATATTATAGGGGATGCTGAAGCTGTGGGGCAGGCCGACGTTGGTCCATTCGGAGTCGTCAAACGCAGGGTCGATTGCGCCGCCGAAATCCGGGGCGGTATCGTCCGTGACGGATTGGCTCTTGAATTTCCACTCGCGGTTGAAATTGATCTGCTGCCGGGGCGTCTCCGGGGCTTCATAGGTGTCCCCGACGGCGGTCCCGGTGGACAGGACGGTTTGGCTGTCGATGGCGCTCTCCTGCGCCATTGCGCTGCCGTTCAGAGAAAACATGCCCAGCAGGAGCGAAAGCGCCAGCACGCTGGACAGGATTCTTCGAAACCTTTTCATTAACAGTTCTCCTTCCTTTCCAATGTCCTTTTCTTACCAAATATAGGGAACGTTGACGGGCAAAGCCGGTTTCCCTCCTTTCAAAGCCAAATGGTCAACGATACCAGATGAAATAATGGCATGTGGACCGAACATCCATCTGCCATGTAAAATGGCGAAAGGAAATAATATAAATCCATAAAAAACCAATAAAATTTTGCAAATTTTTAGAATTGTATACAATTGATAATAGCACAAACGGAAAGATTTTAGAATAGAAATACTGAAAAATGGGAGGATTGTCCATGTTTTTGATTCAAATATCCATATCTTCTTTCCTTGAGGGAGAAAGCCGCCTTCCCCGTTGCAAAATTCTCTAGGCGATGCTATAATAAAATACTATAAACTCGCGCGAAACAGGTCAAAAAAGAGAGATGGAAAAGGAGGCAAAACATGTTAAATACGGATTTTTCCAGCAAGTTTGTCAAAGAGGGGTTGACATTTGACGATGTCCTTTTGATCCCGGCGGAATCCCATGTGCTGCCAAAGGAGGTGGACGTCTCCACCCAGCTGACCAAGACCATTCACCTGAACACGCCGCTGATGACCGCGGCCATGGATACGGTCACAGAGACGGAGATGGCGATTGCCATTGCCCGCGAAGGCGGCATTGGCATCATCCACAAGAACATGTCGATCGAAAAACAGGCGGACGAGGTGGACAGGGTCAAGCGCTCTGAAAACGGCGTCATCGTCAACCCGTTTTTCCTCTCTCCGGACCACTTTGTCCATGATGCGAACGACATCATGGCGCGCTACAAAATTTCCGGTGTGCCGATCTGCGAGAACGGCAAATTGGTCGGCATCATCACCAACCGCGACCTGCGGTTCATGACCGAGGCGGACTTCGACCAGAAGATCTCCGCCGTGATGACCAAGGAGAACCTGGTGACCGCGCCGGTGGGGACGACGCTCAAGCAGGCGCAGGAGATCCTCCGCCAGCACCGCATTGAGAAGCTCCCGATTGTGGACGAGAACGGCTACCTGAAGGGCCTCATCACGATCAAGGACATTGAGAAATCCGTGCAGTACCCGAATTCCGCAAGGGATGCGGCGGGCCGCCTGCTGTGCGGCGCGGCCATCGGCGCAACCGCAGACGTGCTGGAGCGCGTGGCGGAGCTGGTCAAGGCGCAGGTGGACGTGGTGGCGCTCGACTCGGCGCACGGCCACAACAGCGGCATCCTGGACGCGGTGCGCAAGGTCAAGAAGGCGTTCCCGAACCTGCCGCTGATCGCGGGCAACATCGCGACGGCAGCCGGCGCGGAGGCCCTGATCGACGCAGGCGCGGATTGCGTGAAGGTCGGCATCGGCCCGGGCTCCATCTGCACCACCCGTATCGTTGCAGGCATCGGCGTGCCGCAGATCACGGCGATCTACGACGCGGCGTGCGTCGCGGCGAAGCACGGCATCCCGATCATCGCGGACGGCGGCATCAAGTATTCCGGCGACATCGTCAAGGCGCTTGCGGCGGGCGCAAACGTGGTCATGGTCGGCTCCATGGTCGCGGGCTGCGAGGAATCCCCCGGCGAGACGGAGGTCTTCCAGGGCCGCCAGTTCAAGGTATACCGCGGCATGGGAAGCCTGGCCGCGATGGGCAAGAAGGACGGCGGCAGCTCCGACCGCTACTTCCAGTCCGACAGCAAGAAGCTGGTCCCCGAGGGCGTCGAGGGCCGCGTGCCGTACAAGGGGCCGCTGTCCGAGACCGTCTACCAGATGCTCGGCGGCCTGCGCGCCGGCATGGGCTATACCGGCTGCGGCAGCATTGCGGAGCTGCATGAGAAGGCGCAGTTCATCCGCATCACGGGCGCGGGCCTGCGCGAAAGCCATCCGCACGACATCCAGATCACGAAGGAATCCCCGAACTATTCCCTCAGCGTGTAAGGGGAAGGTTTCTTTCCGCATAGGATACCTGCTTATAGTTATAGACAGAACAGGGACCCGAGGTTGCAAAACCCCGGGTCCCTTTTTCCATGCCGGAAACCTGTGGGAATCCATCTGGAAAACCAAAAGGCCAGCACCGGGGACAAGCCCGGCGCTGGCCCCAGCGCATCCAAGGGGCGGTTCCCCGCCCGTATCCGCTTTACAAAAACAGCGACAAAATAACCGTGATAATCCCGCACACGCCGATGGAAATCCCGCTCATCGCGCCCTGTACCTCGCCCATCTCCAGGGCTTTGGTGGTCCCAAGGGCGTGGCTGCACGCGCCCGTGGCAAGCCCCTGCGCGACCGGGCTTTTGATGTGGAACACCTTGGCGAACAGCGGCGCGGCCAAGGCCCCGATCAGCCCGGTGAGCAGGACCGCGACCATCGTGATGGCGACCACGCCGCCCTGGCTTTCCGCAATGCCCACCGCGATGGGCGTGGTGCAGCTCTTGGGGAGCAGCGCCTTGGTGATGGAATCGTCCAGCCCAAAGGCCTTGCACAGCAGGAATACGCTGCCGATGCTGGTGATGCTTCCGGCGGTACATCCCGCGAGGACCGGCCAGAAGTGCTTTTTTAAGACGTCCATCTGGTTATAGATGTTTAAGGCCAGCACCGCGGTCGCCGGGCCCAGGAAGAGGTTGATGATGTCCCCGCCTTTGTTGTACGCCTCCAGCGGGATGTCAAACAGCACGAGCACCGCAATGCAGAGCAGGATGGCGATCACCAGGGGGTTGCAGATCGCCTTGCGGGTCTTTTTCTGGATCCAGATCCCCGCTTCAAAGGCGGCGATGGAGAGCACAATGCCGAACAGCGGCGAGTATACGACGGTTTCAAACATCGGGTTTGTCCTCCTTCCGCGCGGTCCATTTCATCACAGCCTGCACTGTCCACCCGGTGACCAGAAAGACGAGGGGCGTGGTGACCAGGCAGATGACCAACAGGGGCACCAGATTGGCCTTCAACACATCCAGGTAGTCCAGCAGCCCCACGCCCGCCGGGATGAAGAAGAACGCCATGTTCGAGAGCAGGAAGTTGGATTTTTCCTGGATATGCCGCGGCTTGAGCCATTTGCAGGCCAGCAGCAGGAAGAGCAGGACCATGCCGATGACGCTGGCGGGGAACGGGAACGGCAGCACCGCCGCGATCGCCTCCCCCAGGAGGCATACAAACAATACGATACCGATTTGTGCGAGAATCCTCATTTTGAAACGCTCCTTGTGCAGAAAATCCCTTACAAAAAATACCTTATTATGATAGCACAACCGCCGCGCGCTATGTGCATAAGCTTTTTTGCGCGACGGCACGAAATCTGGATAAAAATGCGGAAACCGCGCGGCAGGGGAGAGCGCCGCCCGTCCGCGCCAAGGCCGTTCCATGCGCGGGAGGCGGCCCTTTATGGGGCGTACCGGGCGCCAATCCCCCGGGAATTGCCCGGATTTTCCCGGAAAAGCGAAAAAAATCAAAAAAAGTCAAAACTTTCTTGGAATGGTCCTTGACAAAACCGGACAGGCTGTATTATAATGATAAACGCTTCGCATAGACTATATGAAAGTCCTGCGAGACGTTTATGGCGGCATAGCTCAGTTGGCTAGAGCATTCGGTTCATACCCGAAGTGTCACTGGTTCAAATCCAGTTGCCGCTACCAAATGGCCCGGTGGTCAAGCGGTTAAGACACCGCCCTTTCACGGCGGTTTCACGAGTTCGAATCTCGTCCGGGTCACCACTCTTTTTATTCCCGCGCAAGCGCACGGGGTATGGACGCATAGCTCAGCTGGTTAGAGCGCTCGCCTCACACGCGAGAGGTCATGGGTTCGAGTCCCCTTGTGTCCACCAATTCTGAAGCACCTATAGCCTGCGCTATAGGTGTTTTGTATTATCAAATCAAAAACAAGGCGCTTGCAACCGGTGCTGCGCCGCACATCATAGGAGGTCGACGGACGATGAAAAAAGTTCTTGCGCTCGCCGCAGCTGCGGCGCTCCTGCTCAGCATTTCCGCCTGCGGGGTGGATGTGGGCACCGTTTCCGGCTCAGATGGGACAACGTCGGATGCAATCCTGAGCTCGGTCCCCGGCGAGGAGTCGCAGACGGGCGAAGAGAGCCAGGCGCCCGCCAAAGACCCGGAGGAAATCGAGGCGGAGGTGGACGACAACCTCACCGGCCTTTGCAGCTTCCTGGCGCAGACCGGCGGCGTGGGCGGCGACCCCGTGGATATGGCGGCCGATTTCATCGGCGCGGTGGCGGGCGTGCAGTACCGCTTCAGCTATGAGGGCAGCAACAACGTCACGGTGGAGCTCTACGAATACGACCTCGACAACTTGAACGGCGAGGCCCAGGCGGTGCTGGACAGCGTCAAGGCGAACGGCACCTTTACCGTCATCGGGCAGGAGGTCACGGACGCCTATCTCTCGGACAGCGGGAAGTACCTGATGATCTATAAGGACACCCAGACGAACGAGCAGAACGAGCTGCACAAGCAGGAGATCGTCGAGCAGTTCCAGGGATTTAAAGCGGAATAATTCTATATGGGGAAAGAAGCTGTTGTGGGCCAACGGGCCTGCAACAGCTTTTTTGGTTTGTAGCCGGCCGTCCGGGTCGAAGCCCCTCCACGCAATATATTTTCTATGTGAAAATATTTCTCCAGAAAAATTGAAAAATCCTCGAAAGGGGGATGGTATTCCAAGTAGAGGAATCTTTTGGAAGGAGGAATATCCGATGAAAAAGACCATTGCGGCTATTACAGCGGCCTGCCTGCTCCTGGCAACGGGATGCGGCCTGCATCTCACCGGGAGCCTGGAGGCGTATGGCCCCAAGGAAACCGTCCCGGCGATTCGGGTTGCCGTAGGCGGCGAGGAAGCGGATTATGGGGTGACGCTCCATGAGTGGGACGGGTTTACGGACGCGGCGCTGGATTACGCACCGTGGTTCCCGGGCGCGGTCCAGGAGGGGGTCCGGATTCCCACAGCGCCGACCGGCACAGAGGTTACCGTCACCTTTTCCGGGGAAAAGCCGCAAAACATTCTGGTAGAGGATTACGCCCTGGACGAGGCGGGGGAGTTTTCCTGGTTTTGGGGGAAGATTGCCTCCCGAAGGTACACCGGAACCCAGGAAATGGAGATCCCCCTGCTGGAATGCCGCCCGGAGATCCTATATGGGGATATCGGCTGGGGGACGGAGCCGTTCCTGCACGGGTTCAACATGGAGTGCGAATGGGCGGACGGGAACCGGTGTACGTACTCCTTTATGGTCCGGACGGAGCAGAAGGCCGTCCCGGCGAGGAAAGCGCCGCCGCAGCTGCGCATCCAATGCGGGGACGCCGTGCTCGAACCGGCGACGCTGGTCGATCGCTGGGGCGGGGAAAGCCCACGGGCGGACGAGGCGTTTCCCGAACTCTGGAACCTCTTGGCGCAGGCGCCCATCGTTTCGATGCCAGAGGACGGGACTCTGGAATTTTCCCTGGATGGGCGCGCCCCCGATATTGGCCGGTTGAGCGCCTGCCTTCTCGACGAGGAGAGCATCCCCGAATATGGGGAGGATACGCTTGAAAGCGGAAACAAATATCTGCCCGCCTTCTCCATAGAGGGCGGGCAGGGGACGCTCGCATGCGCGGACCTGGGGTTCCCGCAGACGCCTGCGCTCTACGGCTTCCGGCTGGACTGCACCTGGCAGTCGGGTGAACCGGCGGGCCGGTGTACCTATGTGTTCGTCGCCCGGTGGGATGGGGAACCGGCGGAAGCAATTCCCGACTGACCGCTTTCGTTTTCCACCGTTTTTGCCCAAATGGTGGAAAACTTTCCTGCGCCGCCTTACGCGCCCTGCGTTTTGGCGCGGTAGCCGCGCGGGGTGTACCCCGTTGCGGCGCGGAACTGCTTGGAAAAGTAGCTGTGGCTGGAAAAGCCGCAGCGCGCCGCGATCTCGATGACCGGCAGTTCCCCGTGGGTCAGCAGGTCCATGGCGGCGAGGATGCGCCGCCGCTGGAGGTAGCTCTGCGGCGTGGTGTGCAGGAGCTGCTCAAAGGTGCGCTCGCATTCGCGCGGGGAGAAGTGCACCGCCTGGGCGAGCACCCGCAGGGAGAAAGGTTCGCTGTAGTGCGCGTCAAACCAGAGAAGCATCTGTTTCAGCCGCTCTTCCCGCAGGGGGGAGGGGCTGGCGGCCGCTTCCCCGGCGTGCTGTTGGAGCAGCAGGAATGCCCGTGAGAGCGCCTCCCGGACCGTGAACTCAAAGGCATAGGCTTCGCCCTGGCGGGCGGCATGCGCCGTCACAAAAGCGTCTAGGACGTCCTTCTGCCAGGCTTCGCCGGGCAAAAGCAAAAGGGTGGGCGGCCCGTTTTCGAGGAACGGGCGCACATATTTGACGTCGATCGCGTTCCCCTCGGGGCCCGCCACGATGGACGGGTCAAATACGAGGGAACGGTACCGGCAGGGGGATTCCACCGCGCAGGTCATGCTGTGGAGCTTGTCGGTGTTGACAAGCACCCCCTGCCCGGGCTGCAAGAGAAATTGCGTTTCCGCGGCGGAGACCTCGACTTTTCCCTGGTCGAGCATAAACAGTTCCACCTCATGGTGCCAGTGCGGTGGGACTTGCGAGGCGATATACTGGTGGACATCCCCGCGATAGGCATGGCAGGGGAACAGGGAGCGGCCGACCGGCTGCCGTTCCATCCGGTTGGCCTCCACCTGCAAGGAGCACTGTGCAAGCGGCATCCATCACAACCCCTTTCTCATTATTTGTCGCTTTTCTTATAGTATATGGCGCTTTCTGAAAAGAAACAAGGGCTTATTTGCGCTATAATACCAGTAAACGCGCGGCCCGCAGGGCATGGCCGCGGCCGGGCGGCAACCGGCCCGTGCGGGAACGGCAGGAACACGAGTAAGGAGGATTTCCCATGCTGGAACATGTTGCGATTTGGACCAGGGACCTGGAAGGGATGAAGGAGTTTTATTGCGCCTATTTTGACGGCAAGGCGGGGGCGAAATACCGCAGCAAGTCCGCCGCGCATCCGAATTTTGAGTCGTATTTCCTGACCTTTGGGGACGGGAGCCGGCTGGAGCTGATGCAGATGCCCACCATCCCGGAGAGCGCCTATGCGCCGGGGCAGGAGGCGCTCGGGTTGACGCACATCGCCTTTGCGGTCGGCGGCACGGACGAGGTGGACGCCCTGGCGAAGCGCGCCCATGCGGAGGGGCGGCCGGTGCTGCTGGAGCCGCACCGCACCGGCGACGGCTATTATGAGGCGTGCATCCTGGACCCGGACGGGAACCGCGTGGAGGTCACCACGCTGCCGGAGGCATAAGGATTCCTGAGTAGGAATGAGAAAAATCGGAAGAGAGGCTTCCTGCGTTTGCAGGGAGCCTTTTCTATATAGAAAAACAAGGCGGCTGCAACTTGCAACTGCCTCGTTCTCATTCGCGGAATTCTAAAAGTTTTGAGGGCGGCACATCCAATGCGATGGAGATGCGGAAGAGGTTATCCAAAGAAATGCCGACGCTCGCCACTTCGATTTTGCTGATATGGGTCTGGTCAACGCCGATTTTCTCCGCAAGGGCTTCTTGCGTAAGGCCCCGCAGCTTTCGGTAATAAGCAATATTCAATCCCAATTTTTTGTAAAGACTTTTAAATTCAGACCGCACCATACATCACCATGTATTAGTTTAAAGGGATGGAAGAGGAAAATGTATAGATTGTAAATGCTATATTATGTATTTACAATACATATATAGTATGGTATCTTATATAAAATGGTTTTGAAAATCCTAAAATTGTAAGGAGCAAAAGCGATGATCTACTGCGGCAACCATTTCTGTGCCTATTGGTTCGAAGGGATTTGTATGAAGGAAGACATTCGCCTGGACAACCGCGGGGTATGCCTGACCTGCGTGCAGGTCGATATCGACCGTTCCCTGCTGGCCCGCCAGCGGGCGCAGGCCCGGGAATACAGGGAAGGGTTGGAGGATTGCGCGAAAAAGTGGCTGGATAACCTAGATTTTACATAATTTTAATCCCTCCTGAACCACAGCGGGCGCCCGTTCCGGTATGATAAAGACACAATCCAGTGAATGTTGTAAACAGTTCGTTTAGGAGGAAAAGACATGAAAAGAACGATCGCTTTTATGATGGCTTTGGCATTGTGCGTAGGAACGACCGCTACCGCATTTGCCGAGGATACTGCCACGGAGTTTAGCTTCACCCTGCGCAACGACCCGACCTATACGGTTACGATCCCCGCACAGGTGACCATTGAAAAGGATGGCACGGATGTAGAAGTTGTAGCAGAGGATGTCGAGAACCTCGCAGAGAATGAGAAGATTTCCGTCACGATCGCTGGCACGGATTATTTCCGCAACCAGATGGTCCTGACCGACAAGGATACCCGCGCGGTGATGCGCTATCAGATCGTCACCCCGGACGGCCGCACCTTGGAGACCACCGGCACGGACACCATGACCGGCCAGGAGATTGTTTCCTTCACGGCTGACGGCACGGAGACCTATACCGTGAAGCCGGTGGTCGCGCCTTCCACCAAGCCCGGCAACTATACCGGCACGCTCACCTATGGCATTTCGGTTGTCGAGGCTGAATAATTCCTTAAAAATCGAATAACTCCCTCACAGGTTCACCCCCGTAGCTGCTGCCCAGCTGCGGGGGTGATTTTTTTGGTATAAAGAGAAACCGTATAAAGGCGATGGATTCCCAAACGGCCCGGCCCGTCCAAAAAATTTTTGAACATGCGGGCCGATGCGTTCGGGGAACCGCCCCAAAAAGGGGTTAAGAGCAGAACCGGTGGTTGCCGATCACCGTGATGACCGGGCGTGAAAAAATCCATTTGTTGGTGGACTTTGCAGGGTTGTAGTAATAGACCGCGCCGCCGGAGGGGTCGTTCCCGTTGATCGCGTCGCGCGCCGCGCGGTAGGCGGAGTCGGCGACCGCCGCGTTCACGCCCCCGTCGTACAGGCAGGAAAACGCCCCCGGCTGGTAGATCACCCCGGCCAGCGTGTTGGGGAAGGAGGGGTGCTCGATGCGGTTGAGGATCACCGCCCCGACCGCCACCTGCCCCTGGTAGGGCTCCCCGCGGCTTTCCGCGGAAATAATCTTGGCCAGCAGGTCCACATCACTGCTGCTGAACCCGCCCTGCCCGGCGCCGGAGGAGATCCCCAGCTTGCGCAGCGTCTGTTCCCCGGCGATGCCGTCCGCCGCCAGGCCGTTGTATTTTTGGAACGCGATGACCGCGTTCTTGGTCTGCGTGCCGTAGATGCCGTCCACCTCGCCGGTGTAAACGCCGTATTCCTTGAGCTTGGTCTGGATCTGCCGGACCTCCTCGCCGGTGGAGCCCACTTTGGAAAGCGTCTGTACGCTGCCGCCGAAATTGCCGGCCAGCGCGATGATTAAAACGTTCACCAGCAGGATCACCAGGATGCGCCAAAGGTATCTGAAGCCATGTTTCATGATGTAGCCTCCCACAGAAGTTTCCATTGATACGATTGTTTCCATGGGGAGCGCAATTATACCCGGACAGCTTCGCGCGGGAACATCGAACGCTTTTAAAGGGAACCCAGGGAGTTCCCGGGCCATTTCGCGCACCCTGCCTGGCTGCCTAAATCCCATAGGAAAGAAGGATTTTCAAAGAAAAAAGGAAATTTTTATAGGAAGGACGCGCGCGTTCCCCAGCCCATCTACCAGGAAATCTTGAAAAAAGTGGAATCCCCCTGCGCCGCGCGCTTGCGTTGGAGGAGTGGAGCGCTGCACACATGACCTGGTGGCCAGGGTGCTTTCCCCTTGCCTTTTTTATCCATATATAGTAGAATGGAAAGGCCGCAGAAACGCCCCGTTTTGGCAGGGAAAAAGGCCGGAAAAGGAGAATTTGAAAAAAGTTTCAAATTTTTTTAAAAAAGGTGTTGACAAAAGGGGTAGGGTTTGGTATTATATTCGAGCA